>JBEBVV010000006.1:0-156983 GCA_040392545.1 Pseudochrobactrum asaccharolyticum
TTGAATATGTACGCGTTTGCGACGCTTACGGCGCTGGCTACTTCTACATTCCAGGTACAGAAACCTGCCTGCGCATCTCCGGTTATGTTCGTTACCAGGCTGCTGCCGGTCGTGACGCTTATACCGGTGAAAAATACGGTTATGATCGTGTGAACGGTTATGATGACGCTGCTGATAAATATACAACCGAGCACAAAGATACTTGGGATAAGCTGGCACGCTTCACATTGCGTACCCACACTGCAACAGAAACTGAACTCGGTACTCTGAAAACATATACAGAAAACCGTTTCAACTTCTCGAACGGTTCCCAGGGTTCGCACACTCTGAACTATGCTTACCTCCAGCTCGGTGGTCTGCGCATGGGTCTGGATGAATCTGCATTCCATACCTTCACCGGTTACCTCGGCGATGTAATTAACGATGACGTTGTTGATGCTGGTAAGTACCGCACCAACCTCATCAGCTACACCTTCACTGGCGGTAATGGCTTCTCGGCAATTATCTCCGCTGAACAGGGTGGCGGCACTGAAAAAGTTGCTGTTATTACTGATCCAGTAGCTGGTACAGGCTACATCTTCGATTACAACAACCGTATCGACAGCTACATGCCACATGTTGTTGCTGGTGTGAAATTTGAACAGGCTTGGGGTTCGATCGCAGCTGCTGCTGGTTACGACTCCAACCTCGAAGAATGGGCCGGTAAGGTTCGTCTCGATGTAAACGTAACTGACCAGTTCTCCGTATGGGTACAGGGCGGCTACGCTTCTTACGAAGAAAACGTAGGCATGTACGGTTCTTGGGGCGGTGATTGGGCTGTCTGGGGCGGCGCCAAGTTCAAGGCAACCGACAAAGCTACCTTCAACGTACAGGTTGCTTACGAAGATTGGGGTAAAACCGCTGTTGCTGCTAACGTAGCTTACCAGCTGGTTCCAGGCTTCACCATTACTCCAGAAGTAAACTACACTTCTTGGAAGAACAGCCACCCACTGCGTGAACTCGGTGCGGTATCTAACAAAGACGCTTTCGGTGGTACAATCCGCTTCCAGCGTTCTTTCTAAGCCATTGGTTTAGTTTAAGAAAAGTGCCAGCGAGCTTGTCTCGCTGGTATTTTCGTCTCGGGTGAGGCGCTCAAGCGGGGACCATCTTTTTATTAAGATGCGCTTATGACTGACAAACCTAAAATTTAGTGACGGGAAAAGGCAGATTGCGTTTTGAGGGGGACTTGAAAGTACTTAGCAGAGTAGTTTTCCCCTATGTTGATTTATCTGTTTCACATTCTGCCCTTGTTTTATTTTTCGGTAAGCTCTAATTCTCATAGCCATTCAAACGGCTGGGGGGCCTTATGATGGAGCTGAAACGGGACATTTCTGCCGAAAATTCTGAGAATTTTACGCCTGTAATGGGCTATAATTTAAGTTTTACAACTTCTAATGTAAAAACGCACCGCATTGTACAACAGTATTCCGTTACTGAATTGTCCGAACGCTATCTCAATATTTTATGGGACGAGGGATCTCATAAATACAATGTGAGATTGTTTTTGGGTGAAATAAACGAGATTCTTAAAGGCGAACGTTTCAGCGGCTTTAGCCAGGAAATGCTTGACAGAATTATCGGTTCCCTGCGCGAGCGCAATAACAGCAACGCAACCATTAATAGAAAAATGGCGGCGCTAAGCAAGTTACTGCGAAAGGCGTATAAGATGGGGGACATCTTCAGCCTGCCGGAGTTCATTCGTCAGAAAGAGCGGGCAGGGCGGATTCGTTTTCTGGAACTTGATGAAGAAGCACGGTTATTCGCCGCGATTAAAGCGCGTTGCGAACATAGCTATCGCTTGGCTGTCTTCCTTGTCGATACCGGTTGCCGTCTTGGTGAGGCGATTGGCCTGACCTGGAATGATTTGCAAGATCAGCGTGTTACGTTCTGGCTGACCAAATCTAACCGCAGCCGTACCGTTCCGATGACCAAGCGTGCGCAAAAAAGCTGCCGTATTCCCGTTGAGCGTAACAAGGGGCCGTTTTCGATGCTCACACAGGTGGCATTCCGCGCCATCTGGAATGATGCAAAGCTGGAAGTCGGCCTTGGCACGGATACGCAAGTCGTGCCGCATATTCTGCGCCATACATGTGCATCGCGTCTTGTACGCGGGGGGATTGATATCAGGCGTGTGCAAATGTGGCTTGGGCATCAGACACTGCAGATGACAATGCGTTATGCGCATCTTGCAACCAATGATCTGGATAGCTGCGTGAAAGTGCTGGAGATTCGCTGATTTCGGCTGCTTTATGTGCGGGATCCGATGAATTCCGGTTGCTTTCTGGCTTCTGTGCGATGAAAATTTGTATGATTATTCTGTCCGGCCATAATGCACAGCGCATGCATTATGGCATTGATTAAACCTGTAATTACTTGCATTTAGAATATATCTCCTGAACAGGCAGCGCTTGTGCGGGGGGTAGAGACATGCGTAAAAATGAACAGGCAGAGCAAGCGTGATGAATGAAGCGCAAAATGCTCTGAATGCAGAGTTCACGGGGATTACAGGGACACGCCATGACTGCAAGCATTGAACGTCTTTTTGTATTTTTTGCCGGTCTGTCCGGTGCCGGTGCAATGGCCAGCTATGCGGCGGCCGCTCATGGCGATCATGCCTATCTGGGTACGGTTGCACCGATTTTGCTGGGGCATGCAGCGGCATTTTTGGGTTTTGCCTTTTTGAGTACCCGCAGCCGCGCAATTTATTGGTCTGCAATTTTGGTGCTGATTGGCCTGATTCTGTTTTGCGGCGATCTGATCCTGCGCGATTTCACCGGCGACAAGCTGTTCCCGATGGCAGCCCCGTTGGGCGGCAGTGCGATGGTCGGCGGCTGGTTGCTGACTGCACTTTGTGCCTTCATTCCGCAGAAAAATTGATTCTGTAATGAACCGCAGGGCAGGGGAGCTGCTCTGCAACTTTCCGGTAGAAAAATCTCCCGGTCAGGCTCGTTTAAGCCTTCTACAAAAGAGATTTGAAAAAGGCCGAAATGACGGACGTATTATAGGCGTCGCGTATTCCGGCCTTTTGTCATATCTCTGATAAATCTGAGCATGTTTGCTAAAAAGGCAAAACACGCACCTGCAACGGTTGCCTTTCACATTCCTTAATGCGGGCAGATTTAACCACGATCACGCAGCAAACGTGATTTTTCGCGGTTCCAGTCGCGGTTCTTTTCAGTTTCGCGCTTGTCATGCAATTTTTTACCGCGGGCGAGGGCTATTTCCAGTTTTGCCATGCCACGCTCGTTAAAATAAAGCTTCAATGGCACAACCGTCATACCATCACGCGCAATCGAATTGGCAAGGCGCACAATTTCACGCTGGCTGAGCAGTAATTTGCGCAGGCGGCGCGGATCATGATTGAAGCGATTGCCCTGCGTATATTCCGGAATATAGGAATTGATCAGCCAGAATGCATCATTCTCGTAGCTGGCATAGCTTTCCGCAATATTGGCCTGATTGGAACGCAGTGATTTGACCTCGGTACCGGACAACACAAGACCGGCCTCAATCACCTCAAGGATCTCAAAATTATAACGCGCTTTGCGGTTATCAGCGATGACTTTGCGCGCAGGCGCGTTCTTTTTCGTATTCATGACAGCAATATATATCTGATCCGCAGCTTTACCAGCGCAGTTTGTAAAGTTTCTGCAGGTTCACGTAATTTCTTACAAGCACTTGGCAGGTACTGGGCAGTCACTGGTATTTTGCCGCGATCATACAAAAAGCCCGCTGCTTTTTCCAGAGTTGCAGCGCCGAAATATTTGTATTGAGCATCGCTATTTACAATACGAAAACAAAAAGCGCGGCGGATAATCCGGCGCGCTTTTTTCTTAACCGGAGCAGGCTGCTCCGGTTAAGTTTCTGACTTGTAAATTATTTCAGCAGGCCTGCGTGGCGCATAGCCTGATCGATTTTCTCTGCTGTTTCTGCTTCAACCGGCACCAGCGGCAGGCGCTGATGATTTTTGATCAGACCCAGACGGGACAATGCGTATTTCGGGCCTGACGGATTTGGCTCCAGAAACAGTGCTTTATGCAGCGGTAACAGACGATCCTGAATGCTCAGCGCTGTTGCATAATCACCTTTGAGGCAGGCTTCCTGAAAGTTTGCGCAAAGACGCGGCGCAATATTGGAGGTTACGGAAATGCAGCCGCGACCGCCATGGGCGTTGAAGCCGAGCGCAGTGGCATCTTCGCCGGAAAGCTGAATGAAATCCGCGCCGCATGTTGCACGCTGTTCGGAAACACGTTCAATTTTGCCGGTCGCATCTTTCACGCCGATGATGTTTTTATGGTCATGCGCCAGCCTGCCCATCGTTTCCGGTGTCATATCAATGACGGAACGTCCCGGAATATTGTAGATCACTACCGGAATGGAAACGGCTTTGGCAATGGCGGAAAAATGCGCATAAAGCCCGCGCTGATTTGGCTTGTTATAATAAGGTGTTACCACCAGAACGGCATCGGCACCGGCACTTTCTGCGTGCTGTGCCAGTTCAATGGCTTCCACAGTATTATTGGACCCTGCGCCGGCGATCACCGGCACCCGTTTTTTCGTTTCTTCGACGCAAACTTCAATCACCCGTTTATGCTCATCATGCGACAGAGTCGGTGTTTCACCGGTTGTGCCGACAGGCACAAAACCATGTGTTCCTTCTTCTATCTGCCAGTTCACAAGGCCACGGAACGCTTTTTCGTCAAATGCACCCTGTTCGGTGAAAGGTGTGACGATAGCCGTGATTGAGCCCTTAAGCATCGGGTACTCCCAAAAGTTTGCCGGAATAATGTAAAATAGTATGCAGACCGGTGAGGCCACCGGCACATAACTGGTTCAGTTTATATTTCCCCTTAAACAACCGTCAAAAACGGTGAATGAAGCGGTATGCAGAGATGCACTGCCGGTCTGACAGGCCGGATGCGGCCCTGATGCGGCAATGTGAAATAAAATTATCCTAGAGCGTCGTGTACCGGATATGGTGTACAAAACGCGCTTTCATTATTGCTGAGACCTGTTTTTTATATCAGTATCCCCTTAATAATTTGCACGGATGTGTGAGTGATCACCATCGCGTGAAAACCGCCGCACCATAGTCTTGGTTATTTATGCGGGCAAGCGGTTTTATACATATTTGCCGGATAATCATCGCAACGCCGAAAATGCAAGTGATTTTCGGCGAATAGCAGCTATCTAACGGGCGATATGCATAAATGTGTTGTCAGAGCAAAAGTGATTTGCCTGCATGATTATAATCATCAACGAATAGCGACGAAATTTTGTTCGCAAGGTCTTCTGTGCCCGATTAAAATTGGCCGTCTTGATATATTTATGGGTCTCGTCAAGATTGGCGATCGCAGCCTTTCCCGCAGTGATGAGATGCGCATTTGATATATGCAGGCTGGCAAAATCCTGTTCATAAAAGTTTAAGGTAAGGCTTCATTAACATTGCCTTCATTGATCTGAAATAAGATCGGGAACTCATTATACAGGCGGTCATTACGCACTTTGTCGATTGGCGGAACTGCCTTAAATTTGCTTCATCATGGCTTTAACGGGTTTGTAATGCGTAAATTTGTACTTTTCAGTCAAAAACCGGTTAAGAAACATGCTCTATTGCCGCTGGCCGGTATGATTTTGGCTGCCGGAACGCTGACAGCGCATACCCAGCAGGTTGATAATGTGCCCACGCCGTTGTTGCGCCCCTTTGCGCCGACAGCCATGCGCACGCCGCCGCCGATGATGCGTCCGGACCCGACCACAACCGCCACAATACCGCGTGCGCAGGCGCCTGACGCCGTCAATAGCAGCCTGAAAACGGCTCTTGATGCACTGTCCGCCAAGGATGCACGCCGCGCATTGGCTATCCGCAATTCCATGCCTGCCAATGATCTCGACCGGCATATTCTCACATGGGCGCTGGCATTGTCCGGCGCTGATGGCCTGCCAAGCTCGGAAATTGCAACAGCCGCCAGTGAATTGCGTGGCTGGCCGGGCATGACCGCTGTTCAGCGCAATGTTGAGCGGGCGCTTTATCGTGAAAATGCACCGGCAAGTGCTGTTATTTCGCTGCTTGGCAAACGCAAGCCGCAAACCACGGAAGGCATGGTGCTGCTCGGCCGTGCCTATCTCGCCAGTGGTAATCGCAATATGGCGCGTCAGTTGCTGGCACCATGGTGGGCCAATGCAAAGCTGGAAGCTAAAGATGAAGCGCTGATCTTGCGCGAGTTTTCCAATGTTCTGACGCGTGAGGATCATCAGGCGCGTTTTGTGCGCATGCTTTATGATAACCGTCAGCAGTCGGCTGCACGTATTGCGCCGCAGGCCGGTACTGAATCCTTATATGCAGCCTATGCGGCGGTGAATAAACGTGCGCCGGATGCAGCCCAGAAGCTGAATGCCGTGCACAGGACATGGCAGTCCAATCCGGCCTATCTGTTTTTGAAGATCCAGCATTTGCGCCGGTCTGAAAAATATACCGAGGCCGCCAATCTGATGCTGAAGGCGCCGCGTGATGCCGCATCTCTGGTTGATCCGGATGCATGGTGGTCGGAACGCCGTGTGCTGTCGCGTGAATTGCTGGATATCGGCAAGCCGCAGATCGCCTATCGCCTTGCTGCGGCTCATAGTGCGGAAACCCCGACAATGGCGGCGGATGCCGAGTTCCATGCGGGCTGGTATGCATTGCGGGCACTGAATGATGCTGCAACAGCGCAGAAGCATTTCAACCGTATTGCTGAAATTTCATCGCGGCCGATGTCGGCCTCGCGTGCCTATTACTGGATGGGACGCGCTGCGGAAGCCGGTGGCGGTGGCAATGCACGCCAGTTCTTCATGCGGGCTTCCTATTACGGCACCTCATTTTACGGACAGTTGGCCGCAGCACGTCTGGGCAATATGACCCTGCAATTGCCATATCCGAAGCCGACAGCTGAAGACCGCGCGCGTTTCGATTCCCGTGAGCCGGTGCGTGCCATCCGTCGTCTTGAATCAATCGGTTACGGTAATCGTGCGCAGAGCCTCTATATCAATCTTGCGCAGGAGATGAGCAGTGTTGGCGAATTGGCACTGCTGGCCGTGATGGCCGAGCGTAACAGCAATCATTATCTGGCACTGCGTGTCGGCAAAGTGGCTGCGGGGCGCGGGCTTGATGTCGGTGCGCTTTCCCATCCGATCGGGGCCATTCCGGCCAATGCCAATATTAAAGGCTCGGGTGCGGCACTTGCTTATGCAATTGCCCGTCAGGAGAGTGAGTTTAATATTTCAGCGGTTTCCAGTGCCGGTGCGCGCGGTCTGCTGCAATTGCTGCCGGGAACGGCAAAAGGTGTGGCACAGCGGGCAGGGCTGGCTTATTCCGATAAGCGCCTGACCACGGATGCCGCCTATAATGCAACGCTCGGCGCGCATTATCTGGGCGAGCAGATCGAGCGTTTTAACGGCTCCTATATTCTCACCTTTGCCGGATATAATGCCGGTCCGCGGCGGGCAAGCGAATGGGTAGCCAGATATGGCGATCCGCGCGGCCGTAATATTGATGAGGTTGTGGACTGGATCGAACGCATTCCTTACACGGAAACCCGTAATTATGTGCAGCGTGTGATGGAGAATTATGCGGTTTATAAATCGCGTCTCTATGGTAAGGCCAATATTCAGCAGGATCTGGTCAGCGGGCGCCGCGGTTAATCCTCAGCGCTGGCCATCCGGCTTACAGCTTTCAAAATTTCAGAGCTCCGGTTGTTATGCAACCGGAGTTTTTTGTAGGGGAGGGTAAGCTTAAAGGGCGCTCAGATAATCGCGCACATTTTTAAACACATCGCGGAACATGGCTTCCGTCAATACGCCGGTATTGGTGTTGTAGCGCGAGCAATGATAGCTGGAGAAAATCCGTAAATGCCCGATCTGTGTCTGCGCGCCATGGCCGAATTTGTGGCGTGAGACCGGTTCGCCGAGTGCGCGGATGGTGGATTGGTGGGCAATCGTGCCGAGTGTGACAATGGCCTGTAAATTCGGCAGGCCGCTGATGACCGGTGTTAAAAACTGCCGGCAATTATTGATCTCGGCGCCGGTCGGTTTGTTTTCCGGTGGCACACAGCGCACGGCATTGACAATGGCGCAATCATTGAGCGTCAGCGTATCATCCGGGCGTGCCTCAAACAGGCCGGAAGCAAAGCCGTAATCTTTCAATGTGGAATAAAGCAGCTCGCCGGCATAATCGCCGGTGAAAGGACGTCCGGTACGGTTGGCGCCGCGCAAGCCCGGTGCAAGGCCGATAATCAGCAATCGTGCCCGCTCAGCAAAAGCAGGCAGGCTGGTTGTTTGAACGGATAATAAAGGATTGTCCTGCGGGTCTGTGGGCAGGAATACCGGAACCGGCGCATTGAACCATGAAGGTTCGCGCCCGCGCCAGTCATGGATGAAATCATGCAGGCGGGGGCAGATGGCGCAGTCTGGTGATGGTTCCGGTTTCATTTCGTCGGGCAGAAGAGCTTAGTACAGCTCTTCTTCCTCATCAAAACGGCGGGCAGGACGCTCACTGGCATCGCGGCTGATTTCTGTCTTGAGAGAAACCAGATCGAGGAAGTGATCGGCCTGACGGCGCAATTCATCGGAAATCATCGGCGGCTGGGTTGTCAGGGTTGAAACAACACTCACTTTGCGGCCACGGCGCTGCAGGGCTTCCACGAGGCAACGGAAATCGCCGTCACCGGAGAAGATCACAAAATGATCCACGGTTTCGGTGAGCTGCATAGCATCAACCGCCAGCTCAATATCCATATTGCCTTTGACCTTACGGCGGCCGGTGGCATCGGTGAATTCCTTGGCAGCCTTGGTGATCACTTTATAGCCGTTATAGTCCAGCCAGTCGATCAGCGGGCGGATGGAGGAATATTCCTGATCTTCCACCAGTGCTGTGTAGTAATAAGCGCGCAACAAGTAACCGCGTTTTTGAAAAGCTTTCAACAATTTGCGATAGTCAATATCAAAGCCTAGCGTCTTAGATGCAGCGTAAAGATTTGCGCCATCTATAAAGAGCGCGATTTTTTCGCGTGAATCAAACATTTTGATAATTATCCATTCTTCAGCAAGAAAGAGTTTCGCTGATTAATTGTCTGTGCTTTTCATTTTTTAAGTTTGAAAAAAGCCTCTCCTCATTTGCGTTCTAAGGCTCGCTCACAGAAAGGCAAGCAATCACAGGTTGTTTTTATTGTTCATTTTGTAAATGCTGAATAAAATGTGTGATTAAGATAACACAAATATCAAATAAATGGAATACGCCTTACGGTAGTGCATAAGTATAAACGATTTAAAGGACTTAACTTTAGCGGTTTACTACTCGGTTTCTGCGGTGGTCAGCCCCCTTCGCTTGGGCTGATTCTGGTTTTTTCCTGTCCTTTCAATATGTGGGATATGATCGGTAAGGTTGTGAAAAAATGGGCTTGCATGAAAAAAGATGTGGCCTTGAAGCCGGTTTTTCCTGCTTGGGGCTTTTATTTGAGAATGCATGATTACTAAAGTATAGTTTGAAAATATCTTTATCAAAGGCCTCGCTCACGCAAAGCTGCATGCCAGACTTGCTGCCTTTTTATGCATCCCCCGTAATATAGGGGGATGCATGGGCCACTATAGCGGCGATAATGCTCTGAACTGACCTTTATTTCTTTGTCTATGGCGGGTCTTTGCGGTTTATATGGGATATTCCGGCAGTTTCTGCTCCCTATGTGCGCTTTTGCTTGTTTTTTGTGTCAAGTGGCGTTATTGAAGCCGTGAATTCCTGAATTGATTTTTGAGATATGAAAGGGGCGCTCTATGGCCCGCGTTACCGTTGAGGATTGCGTTGACAAGGTAGATAACCGCTTTGAGCTGGTTCTGCTTGCCAGCCATCGGGCACGTCAGATCTCACAGGGCGGTCAGATTACCGTTGATCGCGACAACGATAAAAACCCGGTTGTTGCACTGCGTGAAATCGCTGATGAAACCCTGTCGCCCGGCGATCTGAAAGAAGACCTGATCCATTCGCTGCAGAAGCATGTTGAAATCGATGAGCCGGAAGCACCGGCACCATTGCAGATCAGCGGCGCCCTGGACGAACTGACAGGCGAAGCCGTTATCGGTGCAGAAGATATTGTTACTTTCGACAGCATGAGCGAAGAAGATTTGCTCGCCGGTATCGAAGGTTTGGTCGCACCGGAAAAGAGCGACGATTACTGATAATGGCTGAGATTGCGGCGGCATTGTTTGTGCCCGTTGCAGCCTGATATTTTCGGTTTTATCTGATTGGTGAGGCGCTGCGGGTTCTTCCTGTGGCGCTTTGCTTTGTGTGCATTTGGCAACTCTGCTGCGGACTTTGTTAAAATGCCGCATAAAAAAAGCCGGAAGATGTTGAAATATTGCACGGTTTCAGGGCAATGCCTGTTTCTGCCGGATAATTTATGCAGTAAATTTCTATAAGACCGGCGCAATATCCGCCGGATGCAGATTGATTGCGGGTTGGCAGAGATGAATGCGGGTAAGGGGAGTACAGGCTGATGATGCGCCAATATGAGCTGGTTGAGCGGGTGCAGCACTATAAGCCTGATGTGAATGAGGCGCTGCTGAATAAGGCTTATGTTTATGCGATGCAGAAACATGGCAGTCAGAAGCGTGCCTCCGGCGATCCTTATTTCTCCCATCCTCTGGAAGTCGCGGCAATCCTCACCGATATGCGCCTTGACGAGGCGACAATTGCCATTGCGCTCTTGCATGATACAATTGAAGACACAGATGCCACGCGTGCCGAGATCGACCAGCTTTTCGGGCCGGAAATCGGCAAGCTGGTTGAGGGGCTGACCAAGCTCAAAAAGCTCGACCTTGTTTCCAAAAAAGCGATGCAGGCGGAAAATCTGCGCAAGCTGTTGCTGGCAATTTCCGATGATGTGCGCGTGTTGCTGGTCAAACTTGCTGACCGTTTGCACAATATGCGCACCCTTGGCGTGATGCGCGAAGACAAGCGCCGCCGTATTGCCGAAGAAACCATGGATATTTATGCCCCGCTTGCCGGACGCATGGGTATGCAGGATATGCGTGAAGAGCTGGAAGAACTGGCTTTCCGTCATATTAATCCGGAAGCATGGCGCGCGGTTACAGACCGTCTTGCCGAGCTGATGGAGAAGAACCGCGGTCTTCTGGGCAAGATTGAATCGGATCTGGCTGCGCTTTTTGAAGAAAAGGGCTTGCAGGCCAGCGTCTCCAGCCGTCAGAAAAAACCATGGTCAGTCTTCCGTAAAATGGAAACCAAAGGCCTGTCCTTTGAACAATTGTCGGATATTTTCGGCTTCCGCGTCATCGTGGATAATGTGGATGATTGCTATAAGGCTTTGGGTATTATTCACCGCACATGGTCAATGGTGCCGGGGCGCTTCAAGGATTATATCTCTACGCCGAAACAAAATGATTACCGCTCTATCCATACAACAATCATCGGCCCCTCGCGCCAGCGCGTAGAGCTGCAAATCCGCACCAGTGCCATGGATGATGTGGCGGAATATGGTGTGGCCGCCCATTCGATTTATAAAGACGGCCGCAGCAACAGTGCGCCGACGGCTATTTCCACGGAATCCAATGCCTATGCATGGCTGCGCCGTACCATTGAAGCGCTGTCTGAAGGGGATAATCCGGAGGAGTTTCTGGAACATACCAAGCTGGAACTGTTTCAGGATCAGGTCTTCTGCTTTACACCAAAAGGCCGCCTGATTGCGCTGCCGCGCGGTGCAACACCGATTGATTTTGCCTATGCCGTGCATACGGATATCGGGGATTCGACGGTGGGCGTTAAAATCAACGGCCGTATGATGCCGCTGATGACCGAGCTTAAAAACGGTGATGAGGTGGATATTATCCGCTCCAAATCGCAGGTGCCGCCTGCGGCATGGGAATCGCTGGTGATTACCGGTAAGGCGCGCTCCGCCATCCGCCGTGCAACCCGCGCAGCGGTGCGTAAACAATATTCCGGCCTCGGTATGCGTATCTTGGAACGTGCCTTTGAGCGCGGCGGCAAAGCCTTCAGCAAGGATTTGCTCAAACCCGTGCTGGGACGACTGGCGCGCAAGGATATTGAGGATGTGTTTGCTGCGGTGGGCCGTGGTGAACTGTCATCGGGCGATGTGCTGAAAGCGGTTTATCCTGATTATCAGGATACGCGTATCACCCAGAGCAGTCCGGCTAAAACCGGTGAAAAAGGCTGGTTCAATATTCAGAATGCTGCCGGCATGATTTTCAAAGTACCGGAAGGCAGCAGCGGTGCGGAAGGTGAGGCGCAGACAGAAAAGGCAGCAGTCAGCAGCCATGCCGTGCCGATCCGCGGTGCCAATTCCGATCTGCCGGTGCGTTTTGCGCCGGAAGGTGCGGTGCCGGGCGACCGTATTGTCGGTATTTTGCAGCCGGGTGTCGGTATTACCATCTATCCGATTCAGTCTTCGGCACTGACCGCCTATGATGACCAGCCGGAACGCTGGATTGATGTGCGCTGGGATATTGACGGTGAAATGCATGAGCGTTTTCCGGCCCGCGTTGCGGTTTCCGCCATCAATTCACCGGGCTCACTGGCAGAAATTGCGCAGGTTATTTCTGTCAATGATACGAATATTCACAATTTGTCGATGGTGCGCACCGCGCCTGACTTTACTGAAATGATCGTTGATCTTGAGGTATGGGATCTCAAACATCTCAACCGCATTATCACGCAATTGAAAGAAAGCGCCTGTGTCAGCGATGCGCAGCGCGTTAACGGATAGAGGTTTTTATGAATACTGAAGATGTGCTGGGCGTGTTCCGTGAGGCGGGAGCCATTCTCGAAGGGCATTTTATTCTCACTTCCGGCCGCCGCAGCCCTGTGTTTTTGCAAAAAGCGCGGGTGTTCATGCATGCTGACAAAACCGAGAAACTCTGCAAGGCGCTGGCTGAAAAGATCAAAGCTGCCAATCTCGGTCCGATTGATTATGTGGTTGGCCCTGCAATCGGCGGTCTGATCCCGTCTTATGAAACATCGCGTCATCTCGGCGTGCCATCCATCTGGGTGGAGCGTGAAAATGGTGTGTTCAAACTGCGCCGCTTTGAACTGCCGGAAGGGTCGCGCGTTGTCATCGTGGAAGATATTGTGACCACCGGCCTGTCGATCCGCGAAACAATTGAGACGCTGCGTGATCTGAAGGCTGAAGTTGTGGCCGCGGCCTGTATCGTTGACCGTTCTGCCGGTAAAGCTGATGTCGGCACCAAGCTGATTGCACTGGCGGAATATGAAGTGCCGTCCTATGATAAGGACGATCTGCCGCCGGAACTGGCAGCAATTCCTGCCATTAAACCGGGCAGCCGTAATATTTGACTGTCGGATTAAAAATCTGGTGTTATTTGACGCAGGTTGGCCTGGGATATGGAAATCGCAGGCCATTCATGGCATGACGTCAACGTAAATATTTTGTATATCAGTTGGTACAATATTAGTATTTTGGGGAACTAATGTTTTGCTGATGCGTTTGCAGAATAGTCACGCATAGACCCCGACGGGGCGACAACAGGGCATTATTGTGGTTTCAGTTTTAACTGCTCAGACATTGCAGAGCCAGCGTCATCGCGAAGCATGCGGAGCCTGTACTGGCTGTGAAGTACGCAAAATGGCTATTTGTGCTGCCTTGCAGGATGAAGAGCTGGCGGCGTTGGAGACGATTATGTCTTCGCGCAAGCTTGAGCCCAATGAAATGCTGGTTGAAGAGGGGGCGCCGAAGGTTCGGGTTTTCAGCCTCACTTCCGGTTTGCTGCGTCTCTTCACCTTGCTGCCTGATGGCCGTCGTCAGATTTCCGGATTTCTTTATCCGGGCGATTATCTCGGCCTTGCCGATGATGAAACCTATTCGCAAACAGCGGAAGCTGTGGTGCCTTCCACATTATGCTGTTTCTCGGTGAGTGAAATGGATGAGCTGATGAACAGCTATCCGGCGCTCAAGGACCGGCTCTATGTGATGACCCGTGATGCTTTGCGCCAGTCGCGGGATAATCAACTGGTGCTGGGACGTCTTGCGCCGGTTGAAAAGCTGGCATCTTTCCTGCTGGTTCTGTCTGCCCATGCGGTGCGTATCGGTGAACCTGATAATCCGGTACATCTGCCGATGAACCGTACGGATATTGCCGATTATCTCGGCCTGACGATTGAAACTGTCAGCCGCTGCTTCACCAAATTGCGCGTGCAGGGGCTGATCCAGTTGCCGGATGCCAATACGGTGACCATCCTTTCGCATCGTTCACTTGCGGCGGTTGCCGGTACGGATTTCCGCGCTTAATCCTTTTTCACATGCTTGTAAGGCGGGTTTTTCAGCCCGCTTTTTCTGTTTTTTATTGGGATTTTTTTATTTTAGCTGCGGCGTAAATTGAGCAGCAGAAAGGTTTTTTATTTATATTTACCGGAGGCAATGATGTTTCGCCTGCTTTGTTTTTCATGTTTTTTATTGATGCTGTCGCCGCATCTGTCCGGCGCGGAAACTATTCTTAATCGTGGTAATAGCGGTGATCCGTCCTCCCTTAATCCGCAATTGATTACCACAGTCATTGAGGGCGATCTGATTGCGGATTTGTTTCAGGGGCTGGTGACGCATGATGCGGAAGGGGCAATTGTTCCGGCTGTTGCCACCTCGTGGGAGATTTCGCCCGATCAGCAGATCTATATTTTCAAGCTGCGTGATAATGCCCGCTGGTCAAACGGTGATCCGGTCACGGCACAGGATTTTCTGTTTGCCTTGCGCCGTATGGTCGATCCGCAAACTGCTGCTCCTTATGCCAATGTGCTGTTTCCGATTAAAAATGCCGAGGCCATTGCCAATGGCAAATTGCCGGTTGATCAGTTGGGCGTTGAGGCACCCGATGATTATACCGTCAAATTTACCTTAAAAGCACCGACACCTTATTTTCTGCAATTGCTGACCCATTACACAAGCTTTCCATTGCATCGCCCGTCACTGGAAAAATATGGCGAGAAATTTACCGCCCCCGGCAATCTGGTGAGCAATGGTGCCTATCAACTGGTGAGTTTCACCCCCAATGACAAAATCACCATGAAGAAAAATCCGTATTATTATAATGCGGATAAGGTGCAGATTGATGTGGTGAACTGGCTGCCCTTTGAAGATCGCGCCAGCTGTATGCGGCGGTTTGAGGCGCATGAAGTGCTGATCTGTGCCGATGTGCCCGCCGACCAGATGGATTATGTGCGCCGGACATTTGGCAGTCAGCTGCATATTGCGCCGCAACTCGGCAGTTATTTTCTGGATATAAAAGGGGAGGCGAACAGCCCGTTGAAAGACCCGCGTGTGCGCCGTGCTCTGTCTCTGGTGATTGACCGTGATTTCATTGCCCGCGAAATCTGGCGGGGTACGATGCTGCCGTCTTATTCGCTGGTGCCGCCCGGTATTGATAATTATGTCAGCGGCGGCGTTGTTCAGGATTATGCCGGCGATGATCTTCTTGAGCGGGAGGATGAGGCAAAGGCACTTTTGCAGGATGCAGGTGTGGCAGAGGGCAGTCTGACCGTTGATCTCTATTATAATACATCAGAAAACCATAAGAATGTTTTAGCTGCCGTGTCCGATATGCTTAAAAATATTGGCGTCACTGCAAGACTCAATGAAATGGAAGGCGCGACTTATTTTAATTATTTGCGTGAAGGCGGTAAATTTGATCTTGCCCGTGATGGCTGGCTTGCAGATTACAGTGACCCGCAGAGCTTCTTGTTTCTTTATAAAAGCGACAGCAAATTCAATTATGCTAAATGGTCGGACAAAACCTATGATGCGCTTCTGGATAAAGCATCATTAACCGCCAATATTTCTGCCCGCGCTGAGCTTTTAGCGGAGGCGGAGAAAATATTGCTGCGCGAACAAGTGGTTATCCCGCTTTTGACCTATGCTTCCCATGCGCTGGTATCTGACCGCGTGGCGGGCTGGAAAGACAATGTTACCAGCAACACATCGACGCAGTGGCTGTCGCTGAAGCCTGCGGACTGAGCTTTCAATTTACTATCATGTTCTTGCTGTAAAAATGCAGGGCAGGCAGGGTTTTCTGCCTGCTTTTTTGTTTTCCACCGCGTTGATCAAAATCAATGCGGTTGATTCCATGCCTGCTAAATAAACTATCAAGGGGAGGCGAAATCGTTTGAGGAGGCGGTTTCGGCAGGACAAAAGGATTACTTGTTAAAATTAGCATCGCCTTTTTTAGAAAAAAGTGCATGATAAGCTTTATCGCGGAAATATTGCGATAGATATACATGTAAACCGGCGGTCTTCCTTATGATAAAAGGCTGGAAATATGATTGACTTTACTGTCGTAGACTTATCAAGATTGCAGTTCGCTGCAACAGCTATGTACCATTTTATCTTTGTCCCCCTGACTCTCGGTCTGTCATTGCTTATGGCGATTATGGAAACCGTATATGTCATGACAGGACGTGACATCTGGCGCCGCATGACCATGTTCTGGGGTGTGCTTTTTGGCATTAACTTTGCCATGGGTGTCGCCACCGGTATTGTGATGGAATTTCAGTTCGGTATGAACTGGAGCTATTACAGCCATTATGTGGGTGATATTTTTGGTGCCCCGCTGGCCATTGAAGGCCTGATGGCGTTCTTCCTCGAAGCTACATTTATCGGCCTGTTCTTCTTCGGCTGGGGACGTATGTCCAAGGTAGCGCATCTGATCGTTACCTGGCTGACAGGTCTTGGCGCGAACTTCTCTGCGCTGTGGATTCTGATCGCTAATGGCTGGATGCAGAATCCGGTCGGCGCAACATTCAATCCTGATACAATGCGTATGGAAGTCACAGACTTCATGGCTGTATTGTTCAATCCGGTTGCGCAGGCAAAATTCGTTCACACTGTCAGCGCCGGTTATGTAACAGGTGCGATGTTTATCATTGCGATCAGCAGTATCTATCTGCTGCGCGGCAAATATGTGGAAATGGCCCGCCGTTCCATCGCTGTTGCTGCTTCTTTCGGTCTGGCTGCTGCATTGTCTGTTGTGGTGCTGGGTGACGAAAGCGGTTACGTGGCAACCGAACAGCAGAAGATGAAAATCGCTGCTATGGAAGCTATGTGGGAAACAGAACCTGCACCTGCCGGTTTCAACCTGTTTGCAATTCCTGGCGATGGCAAAAACAGCTATGAAGTTCAGATCCCGTATGTCCTCGGTCTGATCACCACACGCAGCCTCAATACTGAACTGCCAGGTATTCATGAGCTGGTTGGCATGGCCGAAAAGCGTATTGAAAACGGTGTCAAAGCTGCGGTTGAACTGGATCGTATCCGTGCCAATCCTCAGGATGCGGAAGCCCGTGAAGCCTTTAAGAATAACTGGGAAGATCTCGGTTACGGCCTTCTGCTGAAGCGCTACCGCGAAGACATCCAGAATGCGACACCGGAAGAAATCCGCAAGGCCGCTGAAGATACAATTCCAAGCGTCGGCACCCTGTTCTGGTCATTCCGTATCATGGTAGCGCTGGGCTTCTACTTCATTGCCTTCTTCGCTGTTGCCTTTGTTCTGTCGAGCATGCATCGCGTCAATGAAAAGACCAATCGTGCATTGCTGAAAATCGCTGTCTATTCGCTTCCTCTGCCGTGGATTGCCATTGAGGCCGGCTGGATCGTTGCGGAATATGGCCGTCAGCCATGGGCGATTGAAGGTGTGCTGCCGACATTCTATGCGGCTTCCAATCTGAGCATGGTTGATCTGTCAATCAGTCTCGGCTTCTTCCTCACTGTCTATACCGTTCTGCTGGCGATCATGGTCTGGCTGATGGTGCGTACCGTCAAAGCCGGTCCGAAAGAACCGGTGCGTCCGGATCTCGATGTGGCACCTGCTGCCGCACTCGCTCAGGCTAAAGACAACGGTTAATCAGGCGAAAGGAACGGAATAATGACAAATATTCCTTTGGACTATGAAACAATGCGCCTGATCTGGTGGCTGCTGCTCGGCGTTCTGCTGATTGGTTTTGCTATCATGGACGGCTTCGACCTTGGTGTCGGTGCGCTGCTGCCATTTGCAGCCCGCACGGACGAAGAACGACGGATGCTTGTTAATCTGATCGGCCCGACATGGGAAGGCAATCAGGTCTGGCTGATCCTCGGCGGCGGTGCGATTTTTGCCGCATGGCCTGCACTTTACGCAGTTTCTTTCTCCGGCTTTTATCTGGCAATGATTGCCATTCTGCTGGCGCTGATCCTGCGTCCTGTCGGCTTTAAATTCCGCAGTAAAGTGGAAAATACCAAATGGCGTTCCACATGGGACTGGGCTCTGTTTATCGGCGGTTTCGTACCTGCGCTGATCTTCGGTGTTGCGGTTGGTAATGTGCTGCTTGGTGTACCGTTCCGTTTTGATGATGCGATGCGCATTTATTATGACGGTAACTTCTTTGGCCTGCTGACACCTTTCGCACTGCTGTGCGGTCTGGTCAGCCTGTTCATGCTGGTTGCACATGGGGCAACGGTGATCGTTGCCCGTGTTCCGGGTGCGGTTGGTGAGCGTGCGCGCAGCTATGGCAAGATCTCTGCTCTCATCAGTGTGGTGCTGTTTGCAGTTGCAGGTCTTTGGCTTGCCTATGGCGTCGACGGATATGTTGTAACATCGGTTCAGGATACGGCTGGTCCGTCCAATCCGATGCTGAAAACTGTCACCACCGCATCCGGCGTTTGGCTGGAAAACTACAGCAAACACAGCTGGATGCTTCTGGCACCTGTGCTGGGCTTTGCCGGTATGGCTTTGAGCTTCCTCGCTCTGCAATGCCGCAAGGGCACGCTGGCTTTCCTGTGCAGCAGTCTGGGTATCTTCGGTATCATCAGCACTGCCGGTGTTTCCCTGTTCCCGTTCCTGCTGCCAAGCTCGATCATGCCAAATGCCAGCCTGACAGTATGGGATGCATCGTCCAGTCATCTGACCCTGTTCATCATGCTGATCGCAACTGTGATCTTCCTGCCTCTGATCCTCGCTTATACGAGCTGGGTCTATAGCGTGATGCGCGGTCCGATCACCAAAGACACTGTCGATAAAACGCCTAATGCTTACTAACTATTTGAAAATCAGAGAAAAAGGGACGTTAATATGTGGTACTTTTCCTGGATCCTTGGATTGGGACTGGCCTGTTCCTTCGCAATTTTCAATGCCATGTGGTTTGAATTGCGCAACGACATGCTGGTGCGCGCCCAGGCGCCTGAAGCTAAAGCAAAAAAAGATGTGAATCAGCAGGTTTCCGGTAAAGGACAACAGGTATGACAGAGGTTGCGGCAAGACATTATGCATCGCTTGCCGTACCCCGCTACACATCTTACCCGACTGCCGCGGATTTTACCGCGTCAGTCGGTCAGGATCAGTATGAAGCGTGGTTGCGGCGGTTAAGGCAGGGGGAAGCGGTTTCACTCTATCTTCATGTGCCTTATTGCCGTGACCTTTGCTATTATTGCGGCTGTCACGCCAAGATTGCGCGGCGTGATACGGTGATCGAGGATTATGCGGATACGCTGATCCGTGAAATTCGTCAGGCCGGTCAATATCTCACGGAGCGGCCAAAGGCAGTGCATCTGCACTGGGGTGGCGGCACTCCGAGCATTCTGGGCGGCGAAGGGCTTGCCCGTGTCACACAGGTCTTGTGTGAATATTTCGATTTTTCCAATACGATGGAACATGCCATCGAGCTTGATCCGCGCAAGGTGGACAAGAAACTGGCTCGTGATCTGGCGCGCATCGGCGTCAACCGCGCCAGCCTTGGCGTGCAGGACTTTAATCCTGAGGTGCAGGCGGCAATCGGGCGAATTCAGCCGGTTGAACAGGTGGAAGCATCCGTCAACGCGCTGTGGCAGGCGGGAATTACCAGCCTGAATTTCGACCTGATCTATGGTCTGCCTTTGCAGACGGTGGAAACCTTGCGTGAAACCTGCAAACGGGTGGGCATGTTCCGGCCGAGCCGCATTGCCTGCTACGGCTATGCGCATTTGCCCGCACGGCGCGCCAATCAGAAACTGATTGATACAGCGACATTGCCGGATGCCGATGCCCGTTTTGAACAGTCGCATATTGTCGGCGAGGCTTTTCTGGAAATGGGCTATGAGCCTGTCGGGATTGACCATTATGCTCTGCCGGATGATGCTTTGGCTGTGGCTGCACGGAACGGTCAGTTGCGGCGCAATTTTCAGGGCTATACGGATGATGATTGCCCGACTTTGCTGGGCTTCGGTGCATCTTCGATTTCGCAGTTCCGCGAAGGTTATACGCAGAATATTGCCGATATCCGCCAATATAAAACCCATATTGCCGATGGGCGCGCACCGGTTATCCGTGGCTATGCCTTCAATGATTCTGACCGGTTGCGGGCGCGGATTATTGAAAAGCTGATGTGCGATTTCAGCGTTGATCTGAATATATTTGCCCCAACGGCAGAATTTTCGGACGAGATGGCATTGCTGCGTCCGTTAACTGCTGACGGCATTGTAACCGTGCAGGATGGCGTGATCTCCATGGTGCCGGAACATAAAACGCTGGTACGTCTGGTGGCTGCAGTCTTCGACGAATTTCGCAGGGAATCTGCGCATAGTTTCAGTATGGCCATCTGAGTTTTGCCGCCGGCTGCGGCGGTAAAAGCTTCGCAGAGCTGTGTTTGGGCGCAGTCTCGGTGCGAAGGGGGCAGAGCGGGAGTTGAAGGGGTAAGCTTCAACACAGCATTTGCCCGAAAGAGCATCGCCTGATCTTCACGGGGGCGGGGAGATCAGTGCGGTGCTTTTTAGTACCTGTTTCTCCTGCGGCAACACATCCTGAGCGGGAGAGGCGGCTTGCGACTGTTCAAACTGTTAAAAAAGCCTTAATGCTGTATTATGGTGATAGCTTCACGAGCAATTTGTGCTTATGAAGCCGCTTTGTGATGTCTGCCGCCAGGTGGCGGGCAGCAAAAACATGCAACAGCCGTTTGAAAACGGATAACAGTGACTGATAATATCAGGATGGTGACAGTAGAGTAATGTTGTTCAGACGCAGAGAACCCTTGAGCTTCAGGGAGCGCCTTCGTACAATGATCTGGCCGCGCCGTTCTTTTTCGCGCTCGCTGCGCTATATGGGCAAACGGATCACCCGCATTACAGCAAGCCCCCATGCGGTGGCGGCTGGGCTGGCTGTCGGCGTTTTTGCGGCTTTCACACCATTTTTCGGTTTTCATCTTATTCTTGCAGTGGTGCTGGCTTATCTTATTGCCGGTAATATTGCTGCGGCTGCAATCGGCACCGCGCTTGCCAATCCGCTCACCATTCCTTTCATCTGGGGCGGTACATATGAGCTGGGCCGTATGATTGTTGAGGAACAGCACGGACAGGTAAAATCCGTGCCGCTCAGCGGTCTTCTGGAGAGCGAACTTTTCAAGCAAATGAGCTTTGCCGAACTGTGGCAGCCGATTTTAAAGCCAATGCTGTTCGGCTCGCTGGTTTTGGGACTTGGCTGTGCGCTGGCGGTCTATGTGGTGACGCGCTGGGCAACGATTAATTATCGTTATAAGCGATTGCAGCGTATCAGCCTGAAAAAGGCGCAAGTCAAATAACAGGATGCGTGACTATGATTATCGGCATCGGCAGTGACCTGATTGATATCCGCCGTATTGAGAAAACGCTTGCCCGCCATGGCAGCCGCTTTACCGAACGGGTTTTTACCGAAAAAGAACGTGCCAAGGCGGAAAGCCGCAAGCTGAAAGCGGCAACCTATGCCAAACGGTTTGCTGCCAAGGAAGCCTGTTCAAAGGCGCTTGGCACCGGCCTGTCGCACGGTGTGTTCTGGCGGGATATGGAAGTGGTCAATCTGCCATCCGGCAAGCCGACCATGCGCCTGACCAATGGCGCTGCCGAACGCGTGCAGTCCATGCTGCCTGCGGGGATGCAGGCAGCCATTCATCTGAGCATTACCGACGAATATCCGCTGGCGCAGGCCTTTGTCATTATTGAGGCCGTGCCCGCCTGATAGCGGATTAAAATGGCAAGACTGCCTCAGAGCAATTTGCGATATTGAACAAAGCCGGATTTATCGGCGATGCGGTCATAGAGCTGCATGGCATCATGATTGGTTTCATGTGTCAGCCAATAAACGCGTGAACATTCCTGTGCTTCGGCGGCCTTGTAAACATGCTCGATCAATGTGCGGCCAAGGCCTTTGCCACGCATGGCCGGATTGACATAAAGATCCTGCAAATAGCAATAGTGCCCGATCGTCCATGTGGCGCGGTGGTAAATATAATGCACAAAGCCGACAGCCTCACCGTCGATCAGGACGAAAGCGCCGTTCACCGGCTCATTCTCATCCAATATCCGTGCAAAGGTCATATCACTGACAGGATCGGCAATCTCGGTCTTGTAAAACGCCTGATAGGCTTTCCATAAAGGCAGCCATACGGCTTTATCCTGCGGCGTGAATAAACGGATTTCTGCGGATTGTGTCATGCTTTATGCGTTCCCGTGTTTTTTGTAATATCTTGTCGTCTCAAAGCCGGATTGCCCGTCAACAGGCCGTAATTTGCTTTTAGATGCAATAATTTGAACAAGTTTGAGGATCAAAACGGCTCGTCTTTTAAGTCATGAGATGTGGGCTGCAAAAGCAAGAGCCGGTATGCTGGTTTCTGTTTGAAAACCGGCTTAGTTGCGGGTTTTCTGCAACGCAGGCGGATTGCTGCACCTTGAACTGTGAGTTCCTGATTGCTTCATGGCTTTGTAGAGGTTAAGAGTTGCACGATAAAACGCGCACAAAAGCGGAGAGAAATCAGCTTGTCCAGCAAGAATGAAGTAAAGAAATCAGGCGGCGTTGGCGAACTCGTCAGTATCATTGTGCAGGCATTATTGCTGGCACTGGTTATCCGTACATTGCTGTTCCAACCTTTCAGCATTCCGTCCGGTTCCATGCGTCCGACCCTTCTTGAGGGTGATTATCTGTTTGTTTCCAAATATGCCTATGGCTATTCAAAATATTCGCTGCCGCTCTCTCCGGATTTGTTTGAAGGCCGCATCTGGGGTGCCGAGCCGAAACGCGGTGATGTTGTGGTGTTCAAACTGCCAAGCGACACCAATATTGATTATATCAAGCGCGTTATCGGCCTGCCGGGTGACCGTATCCAGATGCGTGAAGGCGTGCTCTATATTAATGATGTGCCGGTGAAGCGCGAAAAGGTTGGCGAGATCAATAATCCGGATGTGACGGAACAGAACCGCCCGGTTGAGGTCTATCGCGAAACCCTGCCAAATGGCATTTCCTATGACACGCTTGATCTGGTGCCGAATGGTGTGGGCGATAATACCCGCGTCTTTGAAGTGCCTGCCGGTCATTTCTTCATGATGGGCGATAACCGCGATAATTCGCTCGATAGCCGTTTCTCGGTCGGTTACGTGCCTTATGAAAATCTGGTTGGCCGTGCCAATGTGATCTTCTTCTCAATTTCCGGAAAATACAGCCCGCTGGAAATCTGGCGCTGGCCGACCAATCTGCGCTTCGACCGCCTGTTTGACTGGGTCGGTGCCACCGAAAATCCTAAATCTGCTGTAGCAACAAATAACTGATGTGTGTTTTGACTGACCTGAACCCTGTAAATGGTGTTGATCGGGAGCCTGCAAATGGTTTCTGATCAGCAACGTATAAAAATACTGCAAGAAAAAACCGGCCATATTTTTATTGATCATGCGCGTCTCGAACGGGCTTTGACACATTCGAGCGCACGCCCGCAATCGGGGGCGAATTATGAGCGGCTGGAATTTCTTGGCGACAGGGTTCTGGGGCTGATCATTGCGGAAATGCTGTTTGCAGCCTTTCCTGATGCACCTGAGGGCGAATTGTCGGTACGGCTCAATGCGCTGGTCAGTGCGGAAGGCTGTGCCTCTGTTGCGGATGAAATCGGGCTGGGTGATCTGATTGAAACCGGTTCGGATATAAAGAGCCTTAATGACAAGCGGTTGCTCAATGTGCGCGCCGATGTGATCGAGGCGCTGATTGCCACGATTTATCTGGATGGTGGTCTGGAAGCTGCACGGGGCTTTGTGCTCAAATATTGGGAGCCGCGCTCAAAAGTCAGCGATGCGGCGCGCCGCGATGCCAAAACCGAATTGCAGGAATGGGCGCATCAGCAGGGCAAACAGGGCAAATTGCAGCCTGTTTACCGCATTGTCAGCCGTACCGGCCCCGATCATGAGCCGGTTTTTGTGATTGAAGTCAGCGTTTCCGGTTTCCAGCCGGCCACCGGCACCGGACGCTCCAAACGGATCGCCGAGCAGAATGCGGCGGAAATCATGCTTTGCCGTGAAGGCGTGTGGCAAAAATAAAATTCCACCAGACAGAGAAGTCTGATCTGAGAAAATAAACCGACATTCTGCTGTATTTGCGCTAAACTGCCGCTATCTGCGAAAGGCGGGAACCATAAAAGGCAGACACTTTCCGCAACATCACATAAAACCGGAAATGGTCTGCGCTACCCCCGCCTGATCCGTACAGGCTTGCGATACAGCACTTGGCTTTAAAGAGATAAATATGACTGAGATAAACCATCCGCAGGATGACAATGCCACAGCCGCCGATGCGCAAACCCGCTCAGGCTTTGTGGCGCTGATCGGCGCGCCGAATGCAGGTAAATCCACTCTGGTGAACCGCCTTGTCGGTACCAAAGTTTCGATTGTGACGCATAAGGTGCAGACCACACGCGCCTTGGTGCGCGGCATTGTCACCGAGGATCAGACGCAGATCGTGCTGGTGGATACGCCGGGTATTTTCAAGCCGAAGCGCCGTCTCGACCGCGCTATGGTAACAACCGCATGGGGCGGTGCGCGTGATGCGGATGTGCTGCTGATCCTGCTGGATGCGCAGGGCGGCATGAATGAACAGGCTGAGACTTTGCTGGCCAATCTTGAAAATGTGCGTCAGCCAAAAGTGCTGATCCTCAACAAGGTTGACCGCGTTGATCCGCCGAAATTGCTTGATCTGGCGCAGAAGGCCAATGAGAAAGTGAAGTTTGAAAGCACATTCATGATCTCGGCGCTGACTGGCTCCGGTTGCAAGGATTTGCTGAAATATCTGACGGCTAAAATGCCTTACGGCCCTTGGTATTATCCGGAAGATCAGATTTCCGATATGCCGATGCGCCAGCTTGCAGCGGAAGTAACCCGCGAAAAGCTCTATCTGCGCCTGCATGAAGAATTGCCTTATTCCTCAACGGTGGAAACCGAAAAATGGGAAGAGCGCAAGGACGGCTCGGTGCGCATCGAGCAGGTAGTTTATGTCGAGCGTGACAGCCAGAAGAAGATTGTGCTTGGCCATAAGGGCGAGACAATCAAGGCGATTGGTCAGGCTTCGCGCAAGGAAATTGCAGAAATTCTGGAACAGCCGGTTCACCTGTTCCTGTTTGTCAAAGTGCGCGATAATTGGGGCAATGATCCTGAGCGTTACCGCGAAATGGGTCTGGAATTCCCTCATTCCTGAAGGTAGCTGATTATGGAGTGGCGCGACGAGGGCATCATTCTCGGCACAAGGCGGCACGGGGAAACCAGTGCTATTGTGGAGGTGATGACCCGTGCCCATGGCCGTCATATGGGCGTGGTGCGCGGCGGCCGCTCCAAACGTATGCAGCCGATGCTTCAGGTCGGCAATCATGTGTCTTTGCATTGGTGGGCGCGGCTTGATGAGCATCTGGGCTCTTATCAGGTTGAGCCATTGAGCTTTGCCGCTGCACGGCTGATTGACCTGCCGGTGGCATTGTTTGGCATCCAGCTTGCGGCTGCCCATTTGCGGCTTTTGCCGGAGCGCGATCCCCATGCCAGCCTTTATGAAACATTGCAGCTATTGCTGGAACATTGCGATGCGCCGTTTTCTGCGGGCGAGCTGGTGCTGCGTCTTGAACTGATGCTGCTGGAAGAGCTGGGCTTCGGCCTTGATCTGAAAAGCTGTGCGGCAACCGGCGGCACAGATGATCTGATCTATGTTTCACCGAAAAGCGGCCGTGCCGTTTGCCGCGATGCCGGTGCGCCATGGGCGGATAAATTGCTGCCAATGCCGGAATTTGTGCGCAATTCGCGGGTGCGGGCGGAAAATCTGGATGATATTTACACAGCCTTCCGGCTGACGGGCTTTTTCTTTACCCGCCATGTCTGGGAACCGCGCGGGCTGGGTCAGCCGGAGGCGCGCTCCGGCTTTATTGCGGCTTTGACCCGCGCTGTTTCTTAAAATTCACACAGCTTTTTCGCACAATACAGGCGCTCTACTCAGGCTGCTGCCAATGCAGGGCGCTGTACCGCGACTTCGCGGATCGGCAGATGGATAAGGGCTGCAAACAGGCCGAGAATAACGCTCAGCCACCACACAGCATCATAGCTGTTATATAGCTGATAGAGCACGCCGCCGAGCCAGATACCGATAAAGGAGCCGATCTGGTGCGAGAAAAATACCATGCCGCCGAGTAATCCCAGATGACGTGTGCCGAACATTGTGGCGACCAGACCATTGGTTGGCGGAACAGTTGAAAGCCAGAGCAGACCCATCAGCGCAGAGAAAATCAGCACGCTGGTGCCCGATTGCGGCAGCAGGATAAAACCTGCCACCAATATGGAGCGCAGCAGATAGATCAGCGCCAGCATTTTCGGTTTGGAATGGGTCTGGCCGAGAATACCGGCACCAAGCGAGCCGATAATGTTGAAAAAACCGATCAGCGCCAGCCCCCATACTGCATAATGCTTATCCACGCCGATATCCGAAATATAGGCAGGAAAATGCGTGGTGATGAAGGCAACCTGAAATCCGCAGACGAAGAAACCGGCCGTCAGAAACAGATAGCTCTTATGGCTCAATGCTTCTTTCAGCGCCTCGGAAACAGTTTGTTTGGCATTGCTCTCCGGCATGCGGGCGCTGGCCGCATTACCGCGCAGCGGAATGGCGAGCAGCGGCACCAGAAGCATGGCAAATCCAAGCCAGACCAGAGCATCCGACCAGCCGAAGCGTTCAATCAGCCCGAGCGAAATCGGCGCAAAGGCAAACATACCGGCAGAACCGGCCGCCGTGCCAAGACCGAAAACCAGACTGCGCTGCTGTGCACTGACATGGCGGGCAAAGGCCGAGAGAATAATACCGTAAGAACCGGCGGCAACGCCTAAGCCAACCAGCACACCGCCACCAATATGCAGGGCAATCGGCGCATTGGCATGGGCCATGAGCAGCAGACCGGCGGTATAAAGCAGGCCGGACATGAACAGCACGCGCCATGAGCCATATTTATCGGCAATCATCCCGAAAAACGGCTGCCCCGCACCCCAGAACAGGTTTTGCAAAGCCATTGCCAGAGCGAAAGTGCTGCGATCCCAGCCTTTATCGCCAATGATCGGCAATTGAAAAAAGCCCATTGCCGAGCGTGGACCAAAGGTGAGAAACGTGATCAGACAGCCGGTGATAATAATCAGCCAGGGCATGGAAGGGCTTTGATACGTCTGTTGCGGTGAGGACATACGGTGCGTTCTTTCAGCGGAGATGCCTGTAAAAATATTGTGTAACAGCGATTACAATAATTTTTTTGCGCTTGAAAGAGGCTTGAGCGCAGATGCGATGGCTGCAAAGCTTAGTGATTGATTTTTAAACGCTATCTGAAACGGAGTGTTTTTGTTTTTAAAAGCATTTTTGACCGGATGATTAATTTTGCTCGTTTTGAGCAAAATAATTTCTTGTCATGAAACTGTAATGAGATTAAAGATTCGCGCCACGGTATCGAGCAGGTTCAGGAAAAGTGTTTACGGTTTTCCGTCCGAAACTGCGTCAAAGAAAGGACCGTCTTTTTCTTTGTGTTTATTATGCTCGATTTGAGTATAAATATTGAAATGACGGTTATGGGGAAATGGAGAGGGCGGCTTTAACGCTGCTTGATGAGGCGCATAATGACAACAGCCATCACAAAAGAAAATCTGAACACGGGTGAAATCCGCAGCGCGGCAGAGCGTTTCGGCGTTCTGGAAATGCCGTCTCTGGACTATACGCCGGAAATCGCCGCAGAAACCGAACATCTTTACCAGCGTGTGGCGCATCATATTCCGCGTATTGAATGGCCTGCTTATGCGCCTTATGTGGCGGCGATCAACCGCATCAAAAAACAGCGCAATGCCGTTATCCTCGCCCATAATTATCAGACACCGGAAATCTTCCATTGCGTGGCGGATATTGTCGGCGACAGCCTGCAACTGGCGCGTGAGGCTGCCCGTGTGGATGCCGATATTATCGTGCAATGCGGTGTGCATTTTATGGCGGAAACCTCAAAGCTGCTCAGCCCCGAAAAAACGGTGCTGATGCCGGATATGAAGGCAGGCTGTTCGCTGGCAGAATCCATCACCGGTGCTGATGTCCGGTTGCTGCGCGAAACCTATCCGGGCGTGCCGATTGTTACTTATGTCAACACCTCTGCTGATGTGAAGGCTGAGAGCGATATTTGCTGCACCTCTGCCAATGCCGTGCAGGTGGTGGAGAGCTTTGGTGTGGATCGTGTGCTCTGCATTCCCGATGAATTTCTGGCGCAGAATGTGGCGGCGCAGACTTCTGTGAAAGTGCTGACATGGAAAGGCCGCTGCGAGGTGCATGAGCGCTTTACGGCGGAAGAATTGCTGGCATACCGTGCCGCCGATCCGTCGGTGCAGATTGTTGCCCATCCGGAATGCCCGCCTGAAGTGGTGGCCGTGGCTGATTTTGCCGGTTCCACCAAAGGCATGATTGACTATGTGCGCGATAATCGTCCGGCAAAAGTGATGCTGGTCACTGAATGCTCGATGGCTTCCAATATTGCCGCAGAAGTGCCGGAGGTGGAATTTGTCAAACCGTGCAATCTCTGCCCGCATATGAAGCGCATTACTTTGCCGAAAATTCTCGACACGCTGGTCAATATGAGCGGTGAGATTTTTGTTGATGCAACAATGGCTGTCAAAGCAAGGCAAGCCGTTGAACGCATGATCAATCTGAAGAATTGACGGCAGGGACATGCGTAAAAACCTGAATGAAATAATTATTGTCGGCGGCGGGCTGGCAGGGCTGTTTTGCGCCCTGCAACTCAAGCCTCTGCCGGTCACGGTGATTGCGGCCGCTCCCATCGGGCAGGGCGCTTCCTCCGCATGGGCACAGGCCGGTATTGCCGCCGCTGTATCCTCCGATGATACGGTGGAGAGCCATGTAGCGGATACGCTTGCCGCAGGGGATGGTATTGTGGATGAGGATGTCATCCGCATGATGGCATCTTCCGCATCAGACCGTGTGCATGATCTTCTCGAACTCGGCGTGCCGTTTGACCGCGATCTGGCCGGTCATTTGCAGGTCTCGCGCGAGGCAGCGCACAGCCATAACCGTATTGTCCGCGTGCGTGGCGATATGGCAGGCCGTGCCATCATGCAGGCGCTGGTTGCCAAAGTGCGGGAAACGCCTTCCATCACGCTGATTGAAAATGCTTGTGCCTATCAGCTGATAGCGGATGACAAGGGCATTAGCGGGCTTATCATTCGTCACGCTGACGGCTCGGATGAGGTTTTACCTGCCCGTCAGGTGGTGATTGCCAGCGGCGGCATCGGCCATCTCTATCAGGTGACCACCAATCCGGCAGAGGCCAGCGGTTCCGGTATCGGCATGGCAGCGCAGGCCGGTGCGCTTCTGGCGGATATGGAATTTGTGCAATTCCATCCGACAGCGCTGGATGTGAAGGCCGATCCGGCACCTTTGGCAACCGAGGCGCTGCGCGGTCATGGTGCGCATCTGGTCAATAAAGCCGGTGAACGCTTTATGCTGCGTCATGATCCCGCCGCCGAAATGGCACCGCGCGATGTGGTGGCACGCGGTATTTATGAAGAGGTGATGAGCGGGCGCGGGGCCTATCTCGATTGCACTCAGGCAATCGGTGAGGATTTTGCGCAGGAATTCCCGACCGTCTATGCCTATTGTCAGGCGGTTGGTATCAATCCGGCGCGTGACCTCATCCCCGTTGTACCTGCGGCGCATTATTTTATGGGCGGCATTTTTACCGATATGGTTGGTCGCACGACGATTAAAGGTCTGTGGGCTTGCGGCGAGGCTGCATCCACCGGTGCGCATGGTGCCAATCGTTTGGCGTCCAATTCCCTGCTCGAAGCAGTGGTGTTTGGCGCACGGGTTGCCGAGGCGATCAAGCAATTACCGCCGGAAGAACGGGCTGCTCCGTCCGGTGCCAAGACTTTGCCGGCGGGAGACAGGCAGGATTCAACGGAATCCATGCAGCAATTGCGGGATATTATGAGCCGCAGTTTCGGTGTTATCCGCAGGCAGGATCAGATGCTGCAGGGGCTGCAACAAATCCGGCAACTGGCACATGATAATGGTGATCCGGTCTTTGCCAATTGTCTGGCGACAGCCGAGGTGCTTGCCGTGTCGGCTTTGGCGCGCAAGGAAAGCCGCGGCGGCCATTATCGCAGCGACTATCCCGAAAACTCGGTCATCTGGCAGCATCGCTCGATGATGACTTTGGAAGATGCCCAGAACACATATAATTCTTTAGCGGAAACTGCCTGATGAAAACTGCTTATCCTTCTGTTTTGCCGCGCCCGCTGGTTGAAGAGGCCGTGCGCCATGCACTGCTCGAAGATATGGGACGTGCCGGAGATATTACCAGCCATGCTACGATTGCCCCTGAAAAGCAGGCAACGGCGATACTGACCAGTCGCGAGGACGGGATGATTGCCGGTCTGGATTTTGTGCGGGCTGCCTTTGCACAGATTGATCCATCCTTAGATGTTTCAATCGCTGTCTCAGATGCCACCCGCATCATCGCCGGACAAGAGATCGCCCGTATCAGCGGCAATGCCCGCTCCATCCTGTCGGCTGAACGTGTGGCGCTCAACTATCTGATGGTTTTGTCCGGTATTGCAACTTACACGGCGCGTTTCGCGGATAAGATTGCCCATACACAGGCCAAGATTTGCGATACGCGCAAGACCATGCCCGGCATGCGTTCTTTTGCCAAATATGCCGTGCGCTGCGGCGGCGGTGCCAATCACCGCTTCGGGCTGGATGATGCAGTGCTGATTAAAGACAACCATATTGCCGTTGCAGGCGGGGTTAAACAGGCTATTGAGGCCGCACGCAGCTTTGTCGGTCATCTGGTGAAGATTGAAGTTGAGGTCGATACGCTGGAACAGATGAAAGAGGCACTGTCTGTGCAGGCCGATGTGATTCTACTTGATAATATGCCGCCGGAAACCCTTGTTAAGGCAGTGGAAATTAATGCCGGACGCGCAAAGCTTGAGGCATCGGGTAATATTAATTTTGACACGGTAAAAGCCGTGGCCGAGAGCGGCGTTGATTATATTTCAACCTCCAAAATCACAATGTCTGCACCAACTCTGGATGTTGGTCTGGATATTGTCGTTAAATGACGGGCAGAACTGCCGCACTCATCAGGAAATGAGCTGATGCAACTGATACGCACAATTTCAGATTTACGGATGGCGCTTCGGTCAGAGCGCAGCCGTGGCAAGAGCATCGGCTTCGTGCCGACAATGGGCTATTTACATATCGGCCATCTCACTCTGGTTAAAAACAGTCAGCAGCATTGCGATGTGTCTGTGGTGTCGATTTTCGTCAATCCCACGCAATTCGCCCCCACTGAAGATCTGGCGCAATATCCGCGTGATTTGCCCCGTGATCTGAAATTGCTGGAAGAGCAGGGCTGCGATTATGTGTTCGCGCCCGATGTGGATGAGATCTATCCGGATGGCAGCGGCAAAACATCAACCTATGTTGATGCGGGGGAGCTTTCTTCCATCCTGATGGGGGCATTGCGCCCGCATCATTTCCGCGGCGTGGCAACGGTGGTGAGCAAGCTGTTCAATATTGTGCAGCCGGATAAGGCTTTTTTCGGCGAGAAAGATTATCAGCAACTGGCGGTTATCAAGCGCATGGTGGCCGATCTCAATCAGCCGGTGGAGGTGATCGGTGTGCCAACTGTACGCGAACCGGACGGTCTTGCCTGTTCATCGCGCAACAGTCTTTTGAGTGCGCAAGACCGCGCCGCTGCTGTTATCCTGCGCCAAGCAATGCAATTGGCACAAACACTTGTGGATCAGGGCGAGCGCTCGGTTTCAGCATTGCGCCAGGCTGTGTTTGATAAATTGCAGCAGGAACCGCGCGGTGAAATCGAAGCGGTAGACATCCGCGATGCCGAAACACTGGCCGAAACCCCGGATCATTTAAACGCACCGGCGGTGCTGTTGCTGACGGTGCGTTTTGGCAAAACCCGTCTGATCGACCAGCATGTGCTGCGTTTTTAACTTATAGCGAGAGTGCCGTGAAAATCAAAGCTCTGTCCGTGGTTGCACCTTCCGGCAGTCTTATTGCCAGTGGGCAGAAAGTGCTGGAAGTCCGCCGTTGGCATCCGGATATCGCGCCGGATGAGGACATGTTGATCATCGAAAACCGGCGCTATTTGCATCAGGACGGTGAAGAAGATCCAGAAGGTCGTGCCGTTGCCGTGGTGCGGGTGAAGTTGGTGCGGATATTTGAACGAAAAGATATCGCTGCGGCCTGCGCTTCTTATTATGAGGAAGGCTGGCTGGCATGGGAATTGACGGATATTCGTCCGGTAATCTGCGATGAAAAGATGCGTGCTGCCAGAGATATTTATCATGTCGAGATTGATGATGCTGTTCTGACAAGCAGCGCACAGGGGCAGGAATAGCAGGGAGAGAGCCATGAGTGTTCAGAAACAAATCCGCCGTATCACGGTGCCGGAAATCCGTGCCCGCAAAGGCGGTGTGCCACTGGTATCCCTCACGGCTTATCATGCCCATACAGCTGCAATTGTTGATCGCTATGCCGATTTTATGCTGGTGGGTGACAGTGTCGGCATGGTGATGCATGGCATGGAATCGACCATTGGCGTGTCTCTGGAGATGATGATCATGCACGGGCAGGCGGTGATGCGTGGTTCATCCCGTGCGCTGGTTGTGGTGGATATGCCTTTCGGCTCCTATGAGGAAAGCCCGCAGGTCGCTTTTCGCAATGCGGCGCGGATTATGGCGGAAACCGGCTGCGGTGCGGTGAAGCTTGAGGGCGGTGCGCAAATGGCCGAGACGATCAGCTTTTTGACCAAACGCGGCATTCCGGTGCTGGCACATATCGGTCTTACCCCGCAGGCTGTGCATGTGATGGGCGGTTATAAAGTGCAGGGGCGTGATCAGGCACTGTGGGACTTACTTAAACAGGATGCGCAGGCCGTTGCCAATGCCGGTGCTTTCGGCATTGTGCTGGAAGGCATTGTCGAGCCGCTGGCGCGTGAGATTACGGCACAGGTTGCTGTGCCGACGATTGGTATCGGCGCATCTGCGGACTGTGACGGGCAAATTCTGGTGCTGGAAGATATGCTCGGCCTGAATGACAAGCCTGCAAAATTTGTCCGCCAATATGGGGCAATAGGCGCAGCCATTGATGAGGCAGTGAAGACTTACGCGGAAGATGTGAAAAGCCGCAGTTTTCCTGACGAACGGCATATCTACGGCTAAATCAGTTACCGCTGTGACAGCGTTACCTTTAAACCCGGCGCAGGGCGCTCTTCCAGAACCGCACGGCGGAAACGGTAGAGCGCAGCCGGACGTCCGCGCTGCTGGCTGAGGCTTGCGCCGGTCGGTTCCACCAATTCGGCATTTTCCACCAGACGACGGAAATTCTGCTTGTGCAAATGGCGGCCGGAGATCGCCTCAACAGTTTCCTGCAAGGCGGTGAGGGTGAAACAATCGGGCATCAGCTCGAAAATCACCGGCCGGTATTTCAGCTTGGCACGCAAACGGGCAATTGCAGTTGCAAGAATGCGGCGATGGTCAAACACCATGGCTTTGCCGGTATGGCGCTGCAATTCATCCAGTTGTGTGGTTGCGCTGACCGCGCCGTCAAGGGTTGCTTCCCGTACCAGACCGGCTTCATAAAGCAGTTCATAGCGTTCCAGCACGCGCTCCTCATCCCATTGAATACCGTCGGTGCCAAAGGCAAGGCGCAGACGTGTCAGGCGCGGCAATTGATGCATGTCATAGGCCGGATGGCTGCGCTTGTCGCTCTGCGCCCAGTCGCGCAAGGCGGGAATAATAAGCTGGTCTATGAGCGGTGGTTTGCCGTTGCGCCAGTCTTCCCAAGGCAGGAAATCATACCAATATTGCCAGTCATTTTCCGGCTGCTCACCGCTCTGGCGGGTCAGCGCCAGATAGCCGACAGAGATCACATGGGTATCATCGGTGGGCGTTGAAGACTTGGCACGACCCCGGTCGCCGAAAGTATAAAGCTGCTCCACATAGCCGAGGCGCAAAGCTGTCTGCGCTTCAACCCATAACCGCAAACCCATTTCTAGTGTGCGGTGTTTCAGCGGATCAAACCGCCCGTAAGGGAGGGACAGCGCACCGGAAACCTCATGGGCTGCGGGCATTTCATGGTCATCAGAGCAGAGTATGACCGGATGATTATTACTGATGGTTACAATTGCAGCACTCAAACCCACCTCAACAACAGCGGAAACATCAGCCATGAATTTGCGTCTCCAATGTGTTGAAACGGTTGATAAAAGCCTGTTCAATCTCTGTGGTCGGGCGTGGTGACATATCAAAATGACCGGCATGAAAACCACGCGGACGACCGAAAAATTCTGCGGCTTCCGCAGCGCTGAAACCGGCCAGTTCTGTTGCCTCAAAATAAGCGGAAACAATGTCTGCTTTCTTAATGGCCTTTTTTACGGCCACAGGCACGGTTGCGGGCAGGGAAAAACGCAGATGAATGGCCGCTTCCAGCCGTGCTTCAATCTGCTTATAGGCACCGCCCATCACTGCTTTAAAAGGCGAGATCATATCACCGATCACATATTCCGGTGCATCATGCAGCAAAGCCAGCAATTGATGCTGGAGGGAAGCCCCGGGATTTTGCTCGTGGAAAATCTGCTCTACCAGCAAAGAGTGTTGCGCCACGGAATAAGCATGCGAGCCACGGGTCTGGCCGTTCCAGCGGGCAACGCGCGCCAGCCCGTGGGCAATATCACTGATTTCAATATCCAGCGGCGAAGGATCAAGCAAATCCAGCCTGCGGCCAGACAGCATACGCTGCCATGCCCGAACCGGTTTTGTTTTGGAACCGCCGGATACTGCCATTAGTCTGCTGCTCCTTCTGGGAAGGTGAATTTAGCATAAGCAGGAATGCTCAGGCTCACTTCCGTTTCACCGGCGAGCAGCGGAATGTTTTTATCCATTGCGTCTTTCACACGGTCAATACGCACCAGTGCCAGCGCGTTGCTGCCGTTGACACTGCGCAAAGTTCCAACCTCTTTGCCGCCAGCGGTAATCGGGGTATCGGCAGCGGGCAGATCAGACTGCGCCGTTACCTGCAAAATCCGCCGCCGTGCGGTGCCGCGATGCTGCATGCGGGACACAACTTCTTGCCCTACAAAACAACCCTTCTTGAACGACACGCCGCTGAATTGTTCAAAATTGATGTCATGCGGGAAGACATCATTCATGATGAAATCCGCGCCGCCTTCGGCAATGCCATAGTGAATACGCAAAGCTGCCCATGCATCGCGATCAAGTTGCGTGGCAGGGGCGGCGCTGCCCGTTTCAGCATAAAAGCGCAGGACTTGTACATCTTCAGGGAAACGCTCATCGCGCACCGCCTGATAATCTTCGCCTGTCATTGAATCACTTTCTGAACGGCTTGAATCAGTTTTCCAGCCAATTCTGATAATTGATTCATTTAAAACGATAATTTCCGCTTTGGCACGCAGGCGATAAAGCGTGAGGCGCTTGGCAAAAACCTCTGCCGCGTCTTTGGCAATATCAATACGGAAGCCGTCTTCCACGCGGGAGATCAGAAAATCAAACTGGATTTTGCCCTGCGGGCTCAGCAGAGCTGAAGCACGCAAAATACCGCTTTCGAGGGCGATCAGATCAGCTGTGAGAATGGATTGCAGAAAATGTTCTGCATCCGGCCCACGCACAAGGATTTGCGTGCGGTCGTCAAAATTTCCGGTTAATCCGGTAAACAGAGGTAAAGGTTCTGCCGTTGTCATATCAACTTTCCGGTTTATAAAGAAGTGCAGGTGCAATTGTCTTGATATTTATCATTTTGTTACGTAAGCCGCACCGCGAGTAATCGCAAGTCAAGAAAGCGAGTAATCGCAAGTCAGGAACCGCGAGTAATCGCAAGACAGGAGAGCCGCGAATGACCACAACATTCGATACGATTTTCAAAGGCGCAACGGTAGTCAACCATGACGGCAGTGCCGTTCGCGATATCGGTGTTAAAAACGGTCGCATTACCGCTATCGGTTCCCTGTCAGAAAACGCCGCTGGCGAGGTTATCAATTGCACCGGCCTGCATATTCTGCCCGGCGTTGTTGACAGTCAGGTGCATTTCCGCGAGCCGGGTCTGGAACATAAAGAAGACTTGCAGACCGGATCACTCGCCGCTGTGCTCGGCGGTGTAACCTCGGTTTTTGAAATGCCGAATACCAAGCCTTTGACGACATCACCGGAAGCTCTGGCCGACAAGGTGAAGCGCGGCACCCATCGCATGCATTGCGATTTTGCTTTCTGGGTTGGCGGCACACGCGATAATGCCAAAGATGTGGTTGAACTGGAGCGCCTGCCGGGTGCTGCGGGTATCAAAGTGTTTATGGGTTCTTCAACCGGTGATTTGCTGGTGGAAGATGATGAAGGCGTTGCCTCCATTCTGCGCAATACACGCCGCCGTGCAGCCTTCCACTCGGAAGATGAATTCCGCTTGCGTGAACGCGAAGGTCTGCGTGTTGAAAGTGATCCGTCCAGCCATCCGGTCTGGCGCGATGAGATTGCAGCACTGACCTGCACGCAGCGTCTGGTGCGTATTGCCCGCGAAACCGGTGCGCGCATCCATGTGCTGCATATTTCGACCGCAGAAGAAATTGAATTTCTGAAAGATTACAAGGAAGTGGCGACCTGTGAGGCGACACCGCATCATCTGACACTGTCTTCGGAAGATTATAAGACACTCGGCAATCTCATTCAGATGAACCCGCCGGTGCGTGATGCACGTCACCGCGATGGTATCTGGCATGGTATCGGGCAGGGTGTTGTTGATGTTCTCGGCTCCGACCATGCGCCACATACGCTGGAAGAAAAGCAGAAACCTTATCCGGCATCACCCTCCGGCATGACCGGCGTGCAGACGCTGGTGCCGATTATGCTTGATCATGTCAATGCCGGTCGCCTGTCGCTGGAACGCTTTGTTGATCTGTCGTCGCATGGCCCGAACCGTATTTTCGGCATGTCCCGCAAGGGCCGTATTGCGGTTGGTTATGATGCGGATCTGACGATTGTGGATATGAAACGCAGCGTCACCATTACCCATGAACAGGCAGGATCAAAAGCGGGCTGGACACCCTATCACGGTAAAACAGTGACCGGCTGGCCGGTCGGCACAATCGTACGCGGCCATAAAGTGATGTGGGAAGGCGAGATCGTTAATCCTGCACTTGGCGAGCCGGTTGAATTTATCGAAGCGCTGCCGAGAAACTAATAACCCGAGGCTTTGCCGAGAGGGTAAAAAAAGCTGGCTTTGCCGAGAAACTAATAACCCGAGGCTTTGCCGAGAAAACTAACGAAGTGGCTTTGCCGAGAAAACTAACAAAGTGGCTTTGCCGAGAAAATTAACAAAGCGGCTTTGCCGAGAGGGTAAAACCTGTTGAACTGAATACACAAAAGCCGCCTGAAAGGGCGGCTTTTTGTTTGGATGTGTTCTCGCATTTTAGGTTGTGCTGTTAAACATTTACAACTGTTCAACGAGTTTGTGTTTACTGATGTGGCATGAAAAAAATATCGTCTGCCCTGCATCATTATCTGCGTCCTGTTGAGCTTGCTCTGCTCATTCTGGTGCTTTTAATCTCTTTGGCAGATTTGATTTTGGTTGTGACTTGGCGCTTGAATGTTGCTTATGACGAATACATCGTTACATGTGTTGCCAGTCTGCTTTTGCTGGGTATTGGGTTGTTTTACCGTGCTTTAAAACGCAGCGAACCAATTGCAGCAGCAACGATATGCACGAGTTTAATGGTTGCTTTCACTTCTGCCTTGGCGCTTTTAAATTATATATTTCTGCCGAATGCACGTGTTGGATTGGATCAGCGACTTCTGCAAATTGATGCAGCGCTAGGTTATAGCTGGGTCGATATGGTTCGCTGGAGTGTTGAGAATCCGTTTTTAAATGAGCTTATGCGTTATGCTTACTTGTCGAGCTTGCCGCAAATAGCTGTTTTAATTGTACTGCTGGGATTAGGAACACAAATCCGGAATTTGTATGTGATGCTCATGACGCTTATGTTAAGTGCTTCATGTGCCGTGATTTTCTGGATTGTTTTTCCAACAGCGGGGCCGAGCGCCTATCTCATGCTGGATGCAGAAACTATGCGGCAGTCACAGCAGGTTCTTGATGCAGCTTACGGGCAAAAAATGCTCGATTTACTGGCTCATGGTGAAGAACAAATTCGTCCGACTCAGATGATTGGGCTTATTGCTTTTCCATCGTTCCACACAGTTCTGGCGCTGGTCGGGATTTGGTTTTCACGTTCATTGAAATGGGTATTTCCCGTCTTTCTGGCTGTGAATTTACTCGTGTTTCCCGCAACATTGGCGCATGGTGCACATTTTCTAATGGATTTGGTCGGTGGATTAGCTCTGTTCATAATTAGTTTGCGGATAGCTGAACATCTTCAGCAATATTTTGAACGGCAGAAAAGACCGGAGATCAATCTCCGGCCACAAAGAATTTCCATGAACCATCCGGCGTAATGCCGAGGCGGTAGAAAATATAGGCACCGACGCCCTTCATTTCTTCAAAATCACCGGCCGTGATGATCTGATAGAGTTCAACCATCTGCCGGTCATCCAGCTTGTCCAGCGGATAGGCGAAGAAATACGGCCAGACATAAATCTCGTTCGGCGTGCCTGCATCAAGATGCACATAGCCGGATTCCAGAAGGTCAACGAGAATTGCCAGCAATTCCTGCCCATTGCTGTCACCGGACAGGCTCTTGAGATAGTCCAGCGGTGTGCCGTCATATTCGCCAAGCGAAAGCAGCGGGCTGGTTTCACCACCGTCACCGAGCAGCGGTTTCAGCGCATCAATCTTGCCGGATTTGGCAATGTCGAGAATCTTTTTGCGTGTATCCTGTACAGGCTGCGGAAGTTTTGAATAATCATAGGAAACATCCGGAATTTTGCCTTCGGTGGAGACATGCGGGCGGGTGATATCGCGCTGCACATCGCCGTTTTCCGGTGTTGCTTCCGCTTCCGGTGCCGGTTTGAAACTTTCTGTCGGTACCTGACGGATCGGGCCGGGCAGTGGCACCAGTGCCGGATTGTCACCATCCTCGCTGGCAGGGACTTCGCTTAAAGCAAGGATTTGCGGCGCATCACGCAATGCGCCCGCCTGTGCCGGAACAGTCACAGAGGTTGCAATCACGGCAAGTGCCAGCCCCGTGAGCAAAGATGCGCTCAGAAATGTGTCTGAACTCAGCTTGCTTTGCTTGCGGCGGAATGAAAGCAACATCGGAAACTCCGGAACCAGAAATATAAATATGCAAAATCAGTTATAGCACTCTGCCATAAAATATGGGCGTAAATTATGGCGCACTTGGCCTTATGCGTTGCTTTTACTGCAAAATGCGGTTTGGCAGAAACTCACCGGCAATAATCTGGTCGCGCAGCTTGTCGAGCAGGCTCAGCGCTGCATCTTCACCGGTGCTGCGCAGCAATTCTGTCAGCGCATTGGTAAAAGCGGCTTCGGCCAGAATTTCCGGTTCAATACCTTCCGAAATTCCGTCTGCCCAGGCCTCGTGCTGATACTCAATTGCAGCCTGTTTTTTCTCATGGGCAATGAGTTCATCAAGGTCTGTCGGAGCATGATTCATAAAATATCACCTTGGCTATAGGCCGTTGGACACTGCATCGCAGAAGACGGACAGGGCATTGAGAAGCGGGCTGTTCCGGAAGCTTTCATGGCAGAAACGGTCATTTTTAAGACCGCTTCTTACACTATCAGCCGAAGCATCACCATCAATAATTTAATCTCTTGTTAACAGATTGCGAGTGTTTGTGAATGCCTGATTGCGGCTTTATCGTAATGAATGAAGTTTTGGTTAATTGCCGTAATGGGCAATCAGTTCATCCGTGAGTTTTTCGCCCTGAATTTTAAAGCGTTCGATGGCTTTCAGCGCCTGAGATGTGCATTGGCTGTAATTATCCGCATAGGCGCGGTAGCTGTTATTAAAACCGGAAATCAGGTTTTTGCGCCGGTTGGCATCGGCTTTTTCCGCTGTGAGCAGCATATCCATCTGATCGCGCCACAATTCAGTTTTATCGCCGCAGAGATTGCTCAGATAATGCAGTGAACCCAGCGTTTCTGCCAGCCGGATCATCTTGCTTTCATAAGGCGGGCCACTGATATCCTGCGCCTGTGCGCTATTGGCTCCGGCAAAAAGCCCCGCAACCAGCAGGCCTGCAAAAAATTTGGTCATCATTGCACTCCGCATTGATCTATAAATGTGCAGTCATCCGGCAGTTTCAAGATTCTTCCTGCAAAATACGGCGTGAAAAAGCCAGCGTGCTGACCGTGACGGGATGTTTCAGCATCTCCTCAACAGTGAGCCAGTGCAGGGATACAGCATCATCACCGGCCTGTTCATGACCGCTTAAGCCAAAAGCGCGGAAAATACTGAGATTATAGACTTTGCCATAAAGCCCTTCTTTGGAGAGGTCGATTGTGTCCACCAGCCGCAGGGTGGCGCAATGCAGACCGGTCTCTTCCAGCAGCTCGCGCCGTGCCGCATCTTCTGCCGCTTCGCCGCGCTCAACACCGCCGCCAGGAAAAGCGAGCGAGCCTTTGAGCGGTTCCTTGCCGCGTTTAACGAGCAGAAAACGGTTGTCTTTGCGGCAGATCATGGAAACGCCGTGGGCAATAACGGGGCGGGGGGCGATTGGCTGTGTCATAGGTTGAGTGGTAAAAAGCTGACGGCTGATTTGCAAGCTTTGTTTGTAAAGCGCCTTGACCTTTGCGGTAAAACCCGCGACACGAAACAAATGTGCGGACGTTATGCTTTACTGGCGACAATTGATGAGGTGGAGGCGCATTTCGGCGTGATTGTCGATGCGGATTTTCCGCCGCGCTATAATATTTCGCCCACCCAGCCGGTTATGATCATCATGGCGGGGGAGACACCGGCACCGGGCAGCAACCGGCCTGATCGTATTGCCATGCTGGTGCGCTGGGGTTTCGTGCCGTCATGGACAAAAGATCCGCTGAATTTTCCGCTGATGATCAATGCCCGCTCTGAAACAGCGCATGAAAAACCGTCTTTCCGCACAGCTATGGAACACCGGCGCAGCCTGTTGCCGGTCTCCGGCTTTTATGAATGGCGCAAGCTGGGCGATGGCCGCAAGCAGGCCTATTGGATCAAGCCCCGTCAAGGCGGCATGATTGCTTTCGGTACGCTGATGGAAACATGGGTGAGCGGCGACGGTTCACAAATGGATACGGCAGCTATTCTGACAACGGCATCCAATTCCGCATTATCGCATATTCATGAGCGCCTGCCGCTGGTGATCCGGCCGGAAGATTATCAGGAATGGCTGGATTGCAAGCGCAACCGCGCCAAAGATGTGCGGCATTTGCTGAAACCCGTGCAGGATGATTTTTTCGAGGCAATCCCTGTATCGGATAAAATCAACAATGCCCGTTATTTCGGCACGGATGTGCATGAGCGGGTGGAGGAACTGCCGGTACAGCCTAAAAAGCCCGCGCCGGTTAAAAAGCCTGCTGTAAAAAAGAAAACAGATGACAATGATGACCAGTTCAGTATGTTTTGAATAACTATTTGAAAATTATAATAAGCATAGGTCTATCGTGGGAACAGCAGCCGTTTCGGGCTTTTTGCTCGGATTGTCACTCATTGTCGCCATTGGCGCACAAAATGCATATATTTTAAGACAAGGGCTGCTGCGGCAGCATGTGTTTATCCTCTGCCTGATTTGCGCTTTGTCAGACGCCGTGCTGATTGCCGCAGGCGTTGCGGGACTTGGCACATTGATTGCGCAGTCGCCGTCTTTGATTACGGTGGTCACCATCGGCGGTGCGGCTTTTCTGCTTTGGTATGGCCTGTCTGCCTTCCGCCGCGCTATGCATCCCGATGGTCTGCGGGCTGCCAATAGCGGTGCAGTGAGCCTGAAAGCGGCTGCCGGAACCTGTCTGGCACTGACATTTCTCAACCCGCATGTCTATCTCGATACGGTTGTGCTGGTCGGCAGCCTGTCTGCCCGCTTTGACGGGCAGGCACGTCTTGCTTATGGCGCCGGTGCGATAACAGCCTCTTTCCTGTGGTTCTTTACGCTTGGCTATGGTGCCAGATTATTGCAACCGGTTTTTGCCAAGCCCTTTGCCTGGCGCATTCTCGATTGCCTGATCGGCATTATCATGTGGATGATTGCGCTGAGCCTGCTCAGCCGTTTGCTGTGGCCGTAAGGCCTGTTCCGAGGGCAGGTAAGAGACATGCAGCTGCTGGCGATTGCTGCGGTTGCGTGCAGCCATGAGAGCGGCGACGAGCGAAGCCGGGCCGATTGCCCCATATTGCTCGGCCAACTGGTCTTTTTTGTAAGGGCTATTTGTCGGTACCATGATGTTTCCTTCCCGTTTTGAGCTTTTATTTTCCCGATGAATTGGGACTGAAGCATGGCTGCACAATGCGCAAATCGGGGAATTGTCGCGGCATATATCCGCCACCTGCCATAAGCGGTGCTTATAAAAATCTGTGGCGGCTCTCTTGACGTGACGTGGGATCAGAGAGATAAGTGTGCGCATGAAAACACCATTCGCAACCACCATTTGTATTATTGCGGTTATTATTCGCTAGCAGATTGCTGGCTCGGATGTTTTCGTCTTCCCTTTACTTTTGAAGCAGACAGATGCACCGGCCAGCAGGCTGCGCAAATCTTGTTTGTGTTCTAAATCTGTATGTATGAGGGAAACCAGATGTCTGCCACGCCATTGCGTTTGTATAATACGCTGACCCGCAGGAAAGAGGACTTTGTTCCGATTGATCCTGACCATGTGCGCATGTATGTCTGCGGCCCCACGGTTTATGATTTTGCCCATATCGGCAATGCCCGTCCTGTCATCGTGTTTGACGTGCTGTTCCGCCTGCTGCGCCATGTCTATGGCGAGGCGCATGTGACCTATGCGCGTAACCTCACCGATGTGGATGATAAGATCAATGCGCGTGCTGTGCGCGATTACCCTGATCTGCCGCTCAATGAGGCAATCCGCAAAGTCACAGAAAGCACCAATGCGCAGTTCCAGAGCGATGTGACGGCGCTTGGTAATTTACAGCCGTCCACCCAGCCACGCGCAACCGAACATCTGGAAGAAATGCGCCAGCTGATCGAGCGGCTGATTGAGCGCGGCCATGCCTATGTGGCTGATGATCATGTGTTATTTGCGGTGAAAACCATGAGCGGCGAGCACGGGCCGCGCTATGGTGCGCTTGCCCGCCGATCCCTGGATGAGATGATTGCCGGTGCCCGTGTGGATGTGGCGTCTTACAAGCGCGATGAAATGGATTTCGTGCTGTGGAAACCGTCCAAAGAGGGCGAACCGGGCTGGCCGTCTCCGGCAGGCATTGCGGTTCACGGTCGTCCGGGCTGGCATATTGAATGCTCGGCCATGTCGATGGCCAAATTGCTGGAGCCGTTTGGCGGCGGTCTGAAATGCGAAGACCCTTTGAAGAATATGTTCGATATTCACGGCGGCGGCATTGATCTGGTGTTTCCGCATCATGAAAACGAGATCGCCCAGTCATGCTGCGCCTTTGGGACCGAGCGCATGGCCAATATCTGGATGCATAACGGTTTTCTGCAGGTCGAAGGTCAGAAAATGTCCAAATCGCTGGGCAATTTCATCACCATTGACGATGTGCTGCAATCGGAGCTGCCGCAATTGTCTGGCACAGAGGCACCGGAGCCTTTCCGCCGCCGCTGGACCGGCATGGCTGCCCGTCTTTCCATGTTGCAAACCCATTACCGCGAACCGGTAAACTGGACACAGCAGCGTCTGACGGAATCCGGTGAGGAACTGGCAAAATGGTATCAGCTGGTGTCTGAACAACCGGCAGCACCGGATGCTGCAAAGGCGTCGGTTTTTGCACAAGCCATCGGCGATGATCTCAATAGCTGGGCAGCGATTACCGAATTGCGCAAAGCCTATAAGCAGGGTGATGTTGCAGCGCTGGTTTCCGGTCTTGATTTGCTGGGGCTTTATGATGTGCAACTGATAAAAGAAGCGGCAGATTACCTGTTCAGCGCACCGGCGGATGTCGACGCGGCAGAGGTTGAAAAACAGATTGCCGAGCGGCTTGCCTTTATCAATGCGAAAAACTGGGCAGAGGCTGACCGTATTCGTGACATGTTGCTGGCGCAGAATATCCAGCTCAAGGATGGCAAAGATCCGGTGACAGATGAGCGGGTGACAACATGGGACGTGAAATGCTGAGTGAAGACCCCGTTATGAGCGGCGGCTGCCAATGCGGCGCCGTTCGCTTTCGGGTTAAAGGGCAGTTGGGCAGTGCATCCATCTGCCATTGCCGCATGTGCCAGAAGGCCTTTGGCAATTATTTTGCACCGCTGGTTTCCGTGCGCGAAGGTACGCTGGAATGGACGCGCGGGACACGCAAATTGTTCCGCTCGTCCAATCATGTCGAGCGTGGCTTTTGTGCCGGTTGCGGCACACCGCTGACCTATGAAGCGCCGGACGGGCTGGCGCTTTCAATCGCGGCCTTTGATCAGCCGCAAGAGATTGTGCCTGTGGTGCAATGGGGCATGGAAGGCCGCTTGCCTTATCTTGATCAGTTGCGTGATCTGCCTGCCTATACAACGGATCGTGATCCTGAAAGTGCGGAATTTGTGCGCACAATGGTGTCTTTCCAGCATCCGGATCACGATACGGAAACATGGCCTCAGAGCCATGAATAAGTCTTACGCATAAATACGGATATGGAGGAACAACAACAATGAAAAAAGAGCGTATCTATATTTATGATACCACCTTGCGCGACGGTCAGCAGACCCCCGGAATTGATTTTTCCGTTGCTGACAAGAAAGCCATTGCCGCAATGCTGGATGATTTCGGCATGGATTATGTTGAAGGTGGTTATCCGGGTGCCAATCCGACAGATACGGCTTTTTTTCAGCGGAAACATACGTCACGCGCAAAGTTCACAGCCTTTGGTATGACCAAGCGTCCGGGTGTTTCCACCTCCAACGATCCGGGCATGTCTGTGCTGTTGCAGGCCTCCAGCGATGTGGTGACTTTTGTTGCCAAAAGCTGGGACTATCATGTGCATCTGGCGCTGGGTTGCACGCTGGAAGAAAATCTTGAATCCATCACCTCATCCGTCACCGCTGCCCGTATGGCGGGTAAGGAATGTATTGTTGATTGCGAGCATTTTTTCGACGGTTTCAAAGCCAATCCGGATTTTGCACTGGCTTGCGCCAAAGCGGCCTATAGCGCCGGTGCGCGCTGGGTGGTGCTGTGCGATACCAATGGCGGCACGCAGCCGAGTGAAGTGGGCGATATTATCCGCGCGGTCAAAGCCGTGGTGCCGGGCGAATGTTTAGGCATTCATGCCCATAATGATACGGAACAGGCCGTTGCCGTATCGCTGGCGGCAATTGATGCCGGTGTGCGGCAGGTGCAGGGCACGCTGAACGGTATCGGCGAGCGCTGCGGCAATGCCAATCTTATCACGCTGATCCCGACTTTGATGCTCAAACCCTATTGGTCAGATCGTTTTGAGCTTGGCATTTCCATGGATGCGCTGGCGGGGATCACCAAATTATCGCGCACTTTTGACGATATTCTCAACCGTGCGCCCAATGATCAGGCGGCTTTTACCGGCAGTTCCGCTTTTGCCACCAAAGCAGGTATTCACGCTTCCGCGCTGTTGAAAGAGCCGAAAACCTATGAACATGTGCCGCCGGAAACGGTGGGCAACCATCGCCGTGTAATGGTGTCTGATCAGGGCGGGAAGTCTAACTTTATCGCAGAGCTTAAAAAGCGCGGCATAGACGTTGCCAAGGATGACCGTCATCTTGATACGCTGATTGCGCTGGTCAAGGAGCGTGAGGCGCAGGGCTATGCCTATGAAAGCGCCGATGCGAGCTTTGAGCTATTGGCACGTCAACAATTGGGAACCGTGCCGCAGTTTTTTCGCGTTGAAGCCTTCCGCTGTATGGTTGAGCGCCGCTATGACAGCAATGGCTGCCTGAAAACCGTGTCGGAAGCGATTGTGAAAATCATCATCGACGGTGAGGAATACTTGTCGGTAGCGGAAGGTCATGGTCCGGTGAATGCGCTTGACCTTGCCTTGCGCAAGGATCTGGGGCGCTATCAGCAGGAACTGGCCGATCTGGAACTGGTGGATTTTAAAGTGCGTATCCTCAATGGCGGTACGGAAGCGATCACCCGTGTTCTGATCGAGTCGCATGATGCAAGCGGCCAGCGCTGGCGCACGGTCGGCGTGTCAGACAATATTATCGACGCATCCTTTCAGGCGCTGATGGATTCCGTGGTTTATAAGCTGATGAAAAATCGTGAATTGGCGGGACATATTGCAGCAGAATAAGATTTGCTGTTTGCGGCTTTTGGGAAACGGGAGTACCGCTTGTTACTGACATTATAAAAAATACGGATAAAATAACGGCTCCTGCTCTGTGAAAAAGCCTGAGACCGGTAATCTAAGGATGAGCAATTATGACTGACCGGTCTCAAGCAGGGATGCCGGAAGCAACGCGCGGTTTCATTTTCGCGCTGTTTGCCTATTTATTCTGGGGGCTTTTTCCGTTTTATATGAAGGCGGTGGCGCATATTCCGGTGGTGGAAGTGCTGGCGCATCGCGTGCTGTGGTCATTGCCGGTTGCTGCACTGATTTTGCTGTTTATGGGGCGCACCAGAGATATCAGCGCTGCCCTGCGTAATCCGCGTACATTGCTGATGGCCTGTCTCACAGCTTCACTGATTACGGTGAACTGGGGCGTTTATGTCTGGGCGATTTTCAATGATCATGCACTGGATGCAGCGCTTGGCTATTATATCAATCCGCTGGTCAATGTGCTGCTCGGCGCTATGTTCCTCAAAGAACGGCTGACAAAAGCGCAATTGGTTGCTGTTTTCCTTGCTGCCGCTGCTGTGGTGCTGCTGACTGTGGAGCAGGGCGGCCTGCCTTGGGTTTCTATTGTTCTGCCGCTGTCATTCGGCTTTTACGGTTTCTTCCGCAAATCACTGCCAATCGGCCCGTCACAGGGTTTCATGCTGGAAGTGATTATTCTGTTTCTGCCAGCAAGTGCCTATGCAATCTGGCTTTACTCACAAGGGCAGGATCATTTTGTGGCGGGTACATCGGCAGATGTTGTGCTGTTGATGCTGGCCGGTGTGGTGACTGCGGTGCCGCTGATTATGTATGCGACAGGGGCAAAATTGCTGCGCTATACCACGCTGGGGCTGATGCAATATATTACCCCGACCATGTTGTTCCTGATTGCAGTCTTCGCCTTCAAAGAGCCATTTAACATGACACAGCTCTACGCATTCGGTCTGATCTGGGCAGGTCTGATCATCTATACCGGCTCGATCCTCAAAGAAGGACGGGCGGAGAAGAATGTCAGTGTTAAGGCTGAAGCCTCTTCAATGTAACGCATTGGTTGGAATAATAAAAAAAGCCGCCGGAATATTCCGGCGGCTTTTTTGTTTTTAAGGTTTTGAGATCATTACATGCGGGTGATGATGGCTTCATCACCGGCTGCATCGCCATTGGCGGCAGCTTCGAAAATATAAGGCAGAATATCTTCCACGCGGTCAATCATCTTCGGCTGTACGCGGTAGCCGCTATGGATAAAACCTTCTGCACGCATATGATCAAGCATAGCAATCATCGGCTGCCAGAACTGGTTGATATTGGCAAAAACCATTGGTTTTTTGTGATGGCCAAGCTGTGCCCAGGTCATCATTTCCACGATTTCCTCGACCGAGCCGATACCGCCGGGCAGGGTAACAAATGCATCCGAACGCTCAAACATCAACTGTTTGCGCTGGTGCATATTGTCGGTGATGATCTGCTCATCAAGAAAGTCATTTTGCTTGCCGTCGGCTTCCTTATTGAGAAGGAAAGTCGGGATAATACCGGTGACTTTGCCGCCGGCCTTGTAAACGCCTTCGGCAACCGCGCCCATAATCCCTTTGGTACCGCCGCCATAAACAAGGCGAAGGTTATTTTCTGCAATGGAACGGCCAAGAGCCAGTCCCGCTTCCCGGTAAACCGGATTATTGCCGGTTGAAGAACCGCAATAGACACATATGGATCGAATCTTGCTCATAGGCAGTTTTTTGGCGTGTCAGGGAACCGGCGTCAAGTTCACATAAGCACGCAGTGCGGTGTAAAATCCGGTTTCCCGCTACGTGTTCTGCAGGGCAGGTTGCAGAGCCTTGTGCGTTCTTCTTGCCGTTGTAATAAAAAAGAGATAGTTCTTGGTATGTGTCTGCTTATACGGATAATTTTAAAGCTGACATAACATGTTATAAAGCTTTTTAAAGTTCAGGGTAAAAAGGGTCATACCCGTTATGCAGAATAGTCGTTACGCATTTGCTGGTTTTGCTGCCATTGTTGTTGCCGGTGGACTGGTTGCCTATTGCAGCCAGACAGGGCAGAAAACGGAGCAGGCTGCACAGCCTTCTGTGCAGAAGACAGAGCTGGCTGCTGCGCCGGACAAATCTGCCGCCACAACCCCTGAACAGAAAACGGACACACCAGCCGCAACAGCAACCGCACCGGCACAGACAGGCGCAGGCCAGCCTGTTGAACCTTTGAACAGTGCGCAGCAGACAACCGTGACTGTTCCGGTTTTTGATGTGCTGCGCCTTGAAGGTGACGGCTCGCTGGTGATCGCCGGCAAGGCCTCTCCGGGCTCTGCCGTTGATGTGATTTCGAAAACCCGTGTGCTGGGCTCTGCCAAAGCCGGTGATAACGGTGATTTTGCTATTATTCTCGATCAGGCTTTGAAAGCCGGAGATTATCAGCTGGTGCTGCGCGCCACGTCTGAAGGCAGTTCCGTTGCCACTTCGCAGCAGACCGCGATCCTGTCGGTTCCTGAAAAGCCGGATGGTCAGGTGCTGGCGCTGGTGGAAGAGCCGGGGCAGGCCAGCCGTATGATCACCATGCCGCAGGCCGGTGTGGCCGGTACTGTGCCGGAAGAGCATAAGACACCGGAAACCAACGATAATAATGGCGCTGTGACTGCTGTTCTGCCGCCGGAAACCGTGCAGGGCGGTTCGTCTTCGTCCAGTGCGGTCAGTACTGTGAGCATTGCCGTTGAAGCCGTGGAAATTGAAGGCCGCAAAGTCTTCGTGGCCGGTCATGCGCGCGGCGGTCAGTCTGTGAATGTCTATGCCAATGACACCCAATTGGGCGCGGCCATTATCACGCCGGAAGGGCGCTATCTGGTGCAGAGCCAGCAGCCGCTGGCCGTGGGAGATTATATTATCCGTGCGGAACTGCTCAGCGCGTCTGGCAAAGTGCTGGCAACGGCACGTGTTCCGTTCCGCCGTGATGAGGGCGATAATATTGCCGCTGTCGCACCGGCAGTCACAGCAAATCCTGCCACACAGGAGCAGGGCAGCGAACAGGCTGCCAATGGTGAGGCAGGGGAAACGGCACAGGCGCTGGAAAAGGCAGAAGGATCGGTGATCATCCGCAAGGGCGATAATCTCTGGACGATTTCCAAACGCACTTATGGCAGCGGTTTGCGCTATACTACAATCTATCTGGCCAACAGGGATCAGATTAAAAATCCTGATCTGATCTGGCCGGGGCAGATTTTTGTCATGCCAAAGCAACCGCTGAATGATCAGGAAAGCGAGCCGAAACAACCCTGATCATGCGCCGGATAGCAGGCGTGTGGCTATTTTCAAGAATTTGAGGAAAGAAATATCTGTAAATCCGCGTTTTTTAGTGCGGAGAGCCTTTTTGTCACCCTCACAACATTGTGCGGCTGTTTTATTCGTATCGGGCGCGAGGTCATGGTAAGACGACTCAACGGCCGTTACCGGCACATGAAATCTGGTCAGATAAAACAGGGCATTTTCAAGGCTTCAACGGTTTTGACAATGTCCGGTCAATAGTGAAAACGGCGACAGAAGATCGCCCGTGGCGTTAAACAGAATTATGAAAAAACAAAAAACAGTCTCGGCAGAATCCGGTCAGACCCTGAAAACACTGGCGAAGCTCTGGCCCTATATGTGGCCGAGTGATCGCCATGATCTGAAAATGCGGGTTGTCTGGGCAACCTTCTATCTGGTGATCGCAAAATTCGTGCTGATGCTGGTGCCCTATTTTTTCAAATGGGCAACCAATGCGCTCGACGGTTCTTTCAAGCCGGAAAGCTGGGTGCCGCAGATTTTTGTCGGCGCGCTGATGCTGGTGGTGGCCTATAATCTGGCGCGTATTTTTCAGGCTGCACTCAATCAGCTGCGTGATGCGCTGTTTGCCCGTGTCGGCCAATATGCCGTGCGCCAGCTGGCCTACCGCACATTTGTGCATATGCATAAATTGTCGCTGCGCTTTCATCTGGAGCGGCGCACCGGCGGCCTGTCCCGTGTGATTGAGCGCGGTGTCAAAGGCATTGAAACCATTGTGCGCTTTACTATTCTTAGCTCGGTGCCGACCTTGCTGGAATTTGCGCTGACGGCTGCGATTTTCGGTTTTGCCTACGGGATCAGCTATCTGATTGTGGTGGCGGCAACCGTCTGGCTCTATATGTGGTTCACGGTTAAGGCGAGTGACTGGCGCATTAATATCCGCCGCGAGATGAATGAATCCGATACGGATGCCAATACCAAAGCGATTGACTCGCTGCTTAATTTTGAAACCGTCAAATATTTCGGCAATGAAGCGATGGAAGCCGAGCGCTATGACCGCTCTATGGCACGCTATGAAAAAGCAGCAACCCAGACATGGACATCGCTTGGCTGGCTGAACTTCGGTCAGGCGGTTATTTTCGGCATCGGTATGATGATCCTGATGGTGATGTCTGCCCGCGAAGTACAGGCCGGAACCCATACGCTGGGCGATTTCGTTTTCATCAATGCGCTGCTGATGCAATTGTCACTGCCGCTGAATATGATCGGCTTTATCTATCGTGAAATCCGTCAGGGACTGACCGATATTGAACAGATGTTCGATCTTCTGGAAGTGGAAGAGGAAGTCAAAGACAAGCCTGAAGCACCGGCACTGGCTGTCACACAGGGCTCCATCCGTTTTAACAATGTCAGCTTTGCCTATGATCCGTCACGCCCGATCCTGCGCAATATCAGTTTTGAAGTGCCGTCGGGCAAGACCATTGCCATTGTTGGCCCGTCCGGTGCCGGTAAATCGACGATTTCGCGCCTGCTTTATCGTTTTTATGATGTGCAGCAAGGCTCGGTAACGATTGACGGGCAGGATATCCGGGACGTTTCGCAGGTCAGCTTGCGCCATGCCATCGGCATGGTACCGCAGGATACTGTGCTGTTTAACGATACGATTGCCTATAATATCCGCTACGGCCGTCCGAGTGCTACCGAGGAAGAGGTGGAACAGGCGGCAAAACTGGCGCAGATCGACCGCTTCATCCAGCTCTTGCCGGAAGGCTATCAGTCTATGGTCGGAGAGCGCGGGCTGAAACTGTCAGGCGGTGAGAAACAGCGTGTGGCGATTGCCCGCACGATTTTGAAAGCCCCGCCGATCCTTATTCTTGATGAGGCAACTTCGGCGCTGGACACAGCAACAGAACAGGATATTCAGCAGTCGCTGGATCTGGTCAGCCGTGACCGCACAACTTTGGTGATTGCGCATCGCCTGTCCACCGTTATCAGTGCCGATGAGATTATTGTGCTGAAAGACGGGCAGATTGCCGAGCGCGGCACTCATCGTGCCTTGCTGCTCGAAGGCGGGCTCTATGCGTCAATGTGGGATCGCCAGCGCGAGGCTGATGAGGCGGAAGAACGGCTGCGTCAGGTGCGTGAAAATGACGAGCTGGGCGTGGTTATCCGCGGCACACCGGCGGGAGAATAAAGACGGTCAGGTCTGTCTGCCATTCATACGGGATGTGGCGCATCATGTTTCACGGCATGACAGTGCGCTTACAATCCACTATGCTATGTGACTATAATGCCTCGCGTGAAAGACTGGCAAAGCCGTTTTTTATGCGGGGTATAAAAGGCTCGGGGGAGCAGAGGCAGCTGATGCCATCAATTCAGCAAAGGGGTATAGCTGATATTCTGTCTGCTTTCTGTCCGTAAAAGACAGGAATATTATGAATTTTATGGCGCCGATTGCGCTTAATCATTTTAAACGCGGTTATTTTGCGTTATTGAAGCGGAAAATCTGAGGAAAACCGATGAGCCTATCCGATACCATTCGCAATACTTTTGTTCCCATCCACAGAGAAGGCTACCTGTTTATTGCAGCGTTTTTTGTCGTCTCACTGCTGCTGGGCTGGTTGTGGGCGCCGCTGTTCTGGGTGGGGATGGTGCTGACCGTCTGGTGCATCTATTTCTACCGCGATCCGCAGCGTATTACGCCGCTGGATGATAATCTGGTTATCAGCTCGGCAGATGGTAAAGTTTCATCGGTCGGCATGAGCATTCCTCCCGCAGAGCTTGATCTGGGTACAGATCCGATGCTGCGCATCTGCGTATTTATGAATGTGTTCTCAGTGCATATCAACCGCGCACCGGTACGGGGCAAAATCACCGCTGTGATGCATCGTCCGGGTAAATTCCTCAATGCTGAACTGGACAAGGCCAGCAGTGAGAATGAGCGCAACAGCCTGCTGATCGACAGTGCCCGTGGTACCGTGGCCGTTGTGCAGATCGCCGGTCTGGTGGCACGCCGTATTGTTTGCTGGTCAAAGGCCGGTGATGATCTTTCAACCGGCGAGCGCTTCGGTCTGATCCGTTTTGGCTCCCGCGTTGATATTTATCTGCCGAAAGGCTCCGTTGCCCGTGTGGCTGTCGGGCAGACCGCCGTTGCCGGTGAAACTGTTCTGGCGGTTTATGATGATGCGGCCACTGCGCCGACAGTGCGGATTTCCTGATGCTGGAGGCTCCGTTTCCGCCGCTTGATCCCAATGGCAACACAGAAGGGCGCGGTCCGCGCCTTTCTGAAATTCCGATGCGGATTATCATTCCCAACCTGATCACCGTTCTTGCCATTTGTGCGGGATTAAGCGGTATCCGTTTGGCCGTTGAACATCGTTTTGAACAGGCTGTGGCTATGGTACTGCTGGCTGCCTTTCTCGACGGGATTGACGGGCGCGTGGCGCGGCTGCTGAAAGGCTCGTCCAAATTCGGTGCGCAGATGGATTCTCTGGCCGATATCGTCAATTTCGGCGTGGCTCCGGCACTGGTGCTCTATCTGTTCATGCTTGATCAGGCCGGTTCTTTCGGCTGGATTGCGGCGCTGATTTATACAATCGCCTGCTGTCTGCGCTTGGCGCGCTTCAATGTGATGCTGGAAGATCCGAACCAGCCTGCATGGCAGGGTAATTACTTTGTCGGTGTTCCGGCACCAGCTGGCGCAATGCTGGTGCTGCTGCCGGTCTATTCCGGTTTTCTCGGCGTGTTGCCGAGCAAATTGCTGGCTTATGGCACCGCAGGCTTTACAATTCTGATCGCCTTTTTGCTGGTGAGCCGTCTGCCGGTTTATAATGGTAAGACCGCGGGCAGCTTCATCCGCCGTGATTTTGTGATGCCGCTGATCCTTGGCGTGGTGATCTATGCCGGTTTTCTGATGAGCTTCACATGGCAGACATTAACGCTGACGGCGCTGGCCTATCTGGTGTTTCTGCCGTTCAGCGCCATGGCGTGGAAGCGCCGTTTGCTTGCGGAAGAGTTGAAGGCTACAGAAAAACAGGCCTGATGCTGCTTGCATTTTGAATTTGAAAAGCCCCTCTGTGAGTGGCTTTTTATTATGCTCTGTTTTTGCCAGTCTGTGTGAGTACAAAATTGATGCGGGTTTCAACATCCGCTTTTGGCAGTTCCAAAAGCCGGAAGCCATAGGCCTGATAGGTCTGCATCATGGCATCAAATGTATGTTCGGCTTCATCAGGCGATTGCTTGCGCTCATCATCCTTTTGATAAATTTCCGGCCAGTGCGGGGCGATAAAGACCGTTTTATTATAGGCATATTGCCTGACCGCCTGATGCACATGGTCTGGCACCGGCAGATTTGAGAGTGTGAGATATCCGGCAATATCAGCCATGCCGCGATCAAAGAAATAAGGCTTGTCTGCAGGCACTTCTGCGGCCAGAAAATGCGAGCGCATTTCCCATGACAGCATCATCTCCGCAAAGAATGACGGATTGAGCCAGGGCAGAGCCTGACCACCGATCTTAACCTGATCCTGAATAATATGCCGTCCGGCCTCCTGACTATGATGATAGCCGCAGGCTTTCAGCCCGTTGAGAAGTGTGGTTTTGCCGGAGCCGGGGCCGCCGGTCAGAATGTAAAAATGATCCATCACAGATCCTTCTGTTTCAGACATTGAACGTTTCAGAGATGCGCCAGGGAAAAAGGCGGCGGGATAAAACAGAAGCCAAGCTTTGACGCAGGCTGATAAAAAGAGCCGCAGGATAAAATAAATGTTGAAAATGCTTTGAGGAATGAAATGTAAAATAGCCATCCGGCCGGTGCATTGCAATCCGGCCAAATGGTTTTAAAGTTTAATCAGGCAGATGATATTTCAGGAAGCGATCCTGACGCACATCATAAAGCTGGCCGGTAATGGTCAAAGCAGGGTCTGCCAGCTTGACGATCTTGGCGGCCACATCTGCCGGATGCGGCAGGGTTTCCGGATCTTCGCCCGGCATGGCTTTGGCGCGCATAGCGGTGCGCGTGGCACCCGGATTGACGGAATTGATGCGCAGCGGCATCTGGCGGGTTTCTTCCGCCCATGAGCGCGCCATAACCTCCACAGCTGCTTTGGACGCCGCATAAGGCCCCCAGAATGCGCGTGCCGTATGGGCGACACCGGATGACATGAGAATAGCGCGGCCTGCATCGGAAAGGCGCAGCAGCGGATCAACCGAGCGGATCAGCCGCCAGATACTGGTCAGATTGGTGCTGATAACATTTTCAAAAACTTTGGCTTCCACATGGCCGAGCGGCGAAATCGTGCCGAGTACACCGGCATTGGCCACCAGAATATCCAGCTTGCCCCAGCGGTCATTGATGGATGAGCCAAGCAGATCAAGGGCCGGCATATCTTTCAGGTCAAGCGGTACGAGGGTGGCTTTGTTGCCCATGGCCTGAATTTCATCGTCCAGTTCTTCAAGGCCACCGACAGTACGGGCAACGGCAATCACATGTGCGCCGCGTTTTGCCAGTTCCAGCGCCAGAAAATAACCGATACCGCGGGATGCGCCGGTAACCAGTGCTGTCCGTCCGCTCAGATCAAAGCTCATTGAATTCCACCCGTTTCAATCTTTGATGATGAAAATAATCCGGCGGCTGCGTTGCCACAGCCGCCGTTATAAAGTTTAGAGTGGTTTGCCAGTCTTTTGAACTGTTTAAACCGCTTTTATCTTTTTCATATTGTCGCATTCACATCAGGCACAAGCCCCGATGTGCGGCCGTCAGCCATTGCTGGAGAGCAGTGCGAAATTATGAATATTCGACAATTCTTCCTGATCAACCAGACGCGTCGGATAGTCGCCGGTGAAATAATGATCCGTGAATTGCGGTGCTTTCGGATTACGCTTCTCGCCGCCGACAGCCTGATAAAGCCCGTCAATGGAGAGGAACTCCAGCGAATCCGCGCCGATATAATCGCACATGGCCTGCAGGTCAGGATATTGATTGGCCAGAAGCTTATCGGCATCCGGCGTATCAATACCGTAGAAATCCGGATGATGGATCATCGGCGAGGCAACACGGATATGCACTTCGCTGGCGCCGGCATCGCGGATCATGCGCACAATCTTCATCGATGTGGTGCCGCGTACAATGGAGTCATCCACCAGCACAACGCGTTTGCCTTCAATAATAGCGCGGTTTGCCGAATGTTTCAGCTTCACGCCGAGCGCGCGGATCTGCTGGGTCGGCTCAATAAAGGTACGGCCGACATAGTGATTGCGGATAATGCCAAGCTCAAACGGAATACCGCTGGCCTGTGCATAACCGATTGCCGCCGGTGTGCCGCCATCAGGAACCGGCACAACCACATCGGCTTCAACCGGTGCTTCCTTGGCCAGATTGATACCCATATTTTTACGGGCGCTGTAAACATTGCGGCCGCCAACCACAGAGTCCGGACGGGCAAAATAGACATATTCAAACAGGCAGAGACGTTCCTGCTTGCGGTTTGCAGCCTTGATTGAAGTGGTGCTGATGGAGCCGTCGGCCTGCGTTTCACAGACAATGACTTCGCCATTTTCAACATCGCGGATATATTTTGCACCGATAATATCAAGCGCACAGGTTTCCGAGCAGAAAATCGGCTTGCCGTCGAGTTCACCCATAACCAGCGGGCGGATGCCGACCGGATCACGGGCTGCAATCAGCTTGGTGCGGGTCATGGCGAGAATGGCATAGCCGCCTTCAAGCTGGCGCACGGCATCAACGAAACGGTCGCTTGACGAGGCAAGGCGCGAACGGGCGATGAGATGCAGCACCACTTCGGAATCTGAAGTGGACTGGCAGATTGCACCCGATGCAATCAGATGACGGCGCAGGCTCAGACCATTGGTGAAATTGCCGTTATGGGCAATGGCGATGCCGCCCACTTCCAGCTCGGCAAACAATGGCTGCACATTGCGCAGCACCGTTTCACCGGTGGTGGAATAGCGCACATGACCAATGGAAAGATTGCCCGGCAATTGCTTCAGCGTGGCAGGATTGGTGAAGTGGTCGCCGACCAGCCCCATATGACGCTCGGAATAAAACCGTCCCTCATGGAAAGAGACGATACCGGCGGCTTCCTGACCGCGATGCTGCAAAGCATGCAGACCGAGCGCGGTCAGCGTTGCGGCATCTTCATGGCCGAGAATGCCGAAAACGCCGCATTCTTCATGCAAGGCATCTTCATCAATGGAGAAGTGAGGGGAATTATGAAGCGGTTCCGCGCCACCGTTCTGCACACGCTCGCTGGAGCGGGTCACTTGAGAATGATCGGACGAAGACGGGACGTTTCCACCGGAATGACTGATCATAGCCGCAGGGCCTTTCGATTGCAGAGCAACAAAAATGCTCTCTATCATAAGAGGCCTTTTGCTGCATAGTCCAAAAAATTCGAATTCTCTGTCGTCATTCGGGACTGGCCACATAGAATGTGTGTAACAGCATATCATAATATTGAACCTTAGTTCTCAGGTTTAAGCTTTCCGGCAAATGAGCAGCTCCGGACACGCTGTCGTGATCGGGCATTTTTCTGCTTGTCAGTCGCAGGATGTTTTAATAATAAACCGAGCGTTCAGTTTGTTTTATGGCACAATGCTCTAACTCTATTTATGTGTGAGTACTTATGTTTCGACACTTTCACTCTCTTCGCCTTGCAGTGTTGGCTGGTCTCATCTGGTCCGGTGCTGCCGTGGCAGAGCCGCAAGCGCAGACAAGTCAGCGCAGTGACGGCAGTCTTATCCATTGGACGCTTGAGCAGCCGGAGCAGGGCGGCAAGACGGCACTTGTGGTCATTGCGCAGGGTTCCGGCTGTGCTCCGGCCATGGCGAGCGCCAGTATGCAGGCAGCACGCGCGGCGTTTCATAATCACGCCACGCTGACAGTGGAAAAATATGGTGTCGATCCGAACGATAATCCGGCTGATGACCAGCTCGATTGTTCGCAAGCTTTCCGCGAATATAACACGGTGTCACAACGTATTGCTGATTATCGCCGGATTATAGACGGTCTGCGTTCAGCATCGTGGTGGAATGGCAAGCTTATCCTGTTTGGCGGTTCAGAGGGCGGCATGACTATGGCCGCACTTGCCGGTGATGCCGGCGCGGATATTGGTATTCTGGTTTCGACCGGCGGCGGCGTCACTTTCGGCGAAGAGGTCAGCCAGTCTATACCGGAAGACGGCAATCTGACTGCGGAGGCGGCTTTTGCCAAAGCGCGTTCCAATCCGCAAAGCACAGAACTCTGGGCAGGCCATAGTTTGAAATATTGGGCGGATAGTGTCGATCGCCGTCCTGCTGACGATATGTTGGCAGCCTCCACCGAATTTCTGCTCATTCAGGGCGCAAGAGATGCCACCACTTCGGTCAAGACTGCCCGCATGGTCAGCGATCTGTTCGCGGAAAACGGGCGCTGCAATCTGACCTATTGGGAATTTCCGGCATTTGATCACGCGATGACGGATGCAACGGGGCAATCCCATATGGCTGAAATCTTGTCACAAGCTGCGCTGTGGCTGAATGCCCGCATCACTATGCCGGTAACATGTCCGCAGCAATAATGAGTGATCCGGCAGGTGCCGCATCAAAACACAGCATGCAGTCTATTTGAGGGTGATATGCGTATTCTCGATCCCGATAAGCATCAGGCCAAGAAACAGGCCATTATGGATGCGGCTAAAACCTGCTTTGCGGAGCAGGGCTTTCATCAGACCAGTACAGCACAGATCTGCAAGGCAGCGGGCATCAGCACCGGCAATTTGTTCCATTATTTCTCCAGCAAAAAGGCGATTATCGCCGCGATTGTGGAGGAAGATCGTCAGCAGACACAGGAACTGGTGGCCACATTGCGCAATCAGGACAATCTGCTGGACGCTTTGCATGGTTTTCTCGATGTGGTGCTGGCCGTGGCATCAGACCGTATATTGGCCTCGCTGGCACTGGAAATTGCTGCTGAGGCGGGACGCGATCCCGAGATCGCCGCACTTTACCGGCTGAGCGACAGGGTGATGCGGGACGAACTGGACTATCTGATCAGTCTTGGCATGGAGCGCGGGCAAATCCGCAGTCCCCACACATCGCAAGCTGTTGTGAACTGCCTGATGGTGGTGGTTGACGGTATTTTCAGTCGTGTTTCCATTGATCCTTATTTTAATCCGCAGGCCGGAAAGGCGGCTTTGCAAACAATGCTGTCAGGCTTGCTGGGGCAGGAAATGAATGATGAATAAACCTGTTGCGGCAATCAAGGCAGATGCAAACCCGCGTATTGCGGATGTGGATGCCTTGCGGGGCTTTGCCCTTTTTGGAATTTTGCAGGTCAATATTATGGTCTTCGGCTCGGTCTTTTATGGCCTGCCGGTGCGGGGGATAGAGCAGGGTTTTGGTTTTGATGATCTGGTTTTTGTCATCATCTCAAGCCTGTTTGCGATGAAATTCTATCTGCTGTTTTCATTTCTGTTCGGCTATAGCGTAACATTGCAGATGCGATCTGCAGAACGAGCCGGAGAGCATTTCATCCCGCGTTTTCTGCGCCGTCAGGCGGGGCTGCTCTGTATTGGCCTATTGCATGCCGCGCTGCTTTATCACGGTGATATTCTGTCGACCTATGCGCTGCTCGGCATGCTTTTGCTGCTCTGGCGCAACAGGCCTGACCGCAGCCTGATCAAAAGTGCCATCATCCTCACCGCAGCAGTTTCATTCCTATGGGTTCTGGGCAGTATTTTGCTGTGGTTCTTCCCGCAGGAACCGGATCTGGCTACAGAACTTGAACAGGCGAAATTGGCCTATAGTGCCTATAGCGGTTCATTTCTTGCGGTTGTGCAGCAGCATATTGCCGAAATGCCGCTGATGGTCATTGTTCTGCTTTGCATACAGGCACCTTGTGCTTTGGCCATGTTTCTGCTGGGCTTTGTAGCGGGGCGGCATGAATTTCTGGCGCAGCCGCAGCGCTATCAATCCTATCTGAAACCGGCAATCCGCGCTGGATTATTAATCGGTCTGCCTTTTTCTGTGGCAACAACGCTGATGGTCCTGCTGGCGGGCGGCACCTTTTGGGAAGCGCTGGCTCTGGCACTGAATCTCCTCACTGCGCCATTGCTGACTTTTGCAATCATTGCCTTGATGTTACAGCTTTTCGGCACAAAATATGGGGCATTCTGGCGTGATGCATTGGCACCGGCAGGCCGCATGGCATTGTCGAATTATCTTCTGCAATCGCTGATCTGCGGCTTTATTTATTATGGCTATGGTTTCGGACTGATCGACCGCACGACAAATTTCACCAATGCACTGATTGCCTGTGTGATCTTTATTGCACAGCTCTTTATCAGCCGCTGGTGGATGCAGAATTTTTATTACGGTCCGCTTGAATGGCTGTTGCGGGCGCTGACAATCGCCCGCTGGCCGCAGCTTCGTAAAACAACACGGTAAAATAAAACCCGCCGCAGGCACTCTGCGGCGGGTTTTAAAAAGTCTTGTCCGGATTTTAAGTGCTGTTAATTGGCCGGCTGTACCGGCGCATCATTTTCCGGAACATCCTGTCCGGCTTTATGAGCTTTAATCCGGTCGATAATTGCGCTTTCAGGATCTTCCGGCAGCATCTCTACCAGTTGCTGGCCCAGAGAATCCAGCATCGGCTTGGATTTTGCGTTTGTAATCCAGTTTGGCTGATCCGTTGTTACCAGCCAGTTGAAAAACAGCATAGCAACCACAACCAGCAGTACACCGCGCGCGGCACCAAAGATAAAGCCGAGCGTGCGGTCAAGCGCACCGATACGGCTGTCGATGATGAAATCAGCGATTTTCATGGTGATGATTGAAACAACAATCAGCGTCACCAGAAAAACCGAACCGGCAGCGGCAATGCTGAGAATGGTTTCATTGCTGATATAAGGCTGGAGATAAGGAACAACCGGCTTATAGAAGAAATAAGCGGCCAGTGCGGCAGCTGCCCAGGATGCAACCGAAAGCACTTCGCGTGAAAAACCGCGTACCATGGCCAGAATTGCCGATACAAGCGTTACCCCGATAAGAATTCCGTCAAGCAATGTAATCGGCATCCTGCCTTATTCCTCTGTATGGGTATGTCCAAGCGGACAAGTTATTTCATGCTGTTTATGAAAGACTGGTTGTTTATGAAGGACAGTCTTTGAAATATCTACTGTGTCCGGCACTTCTGCGATAGAGACGGCCACTCTGCTGTGGAAAATTAACCAGAATTTGTTTCACAAATCGCTAATCACCGGAAGATTGGCAATTCACACTGTGTTTTCAGCTGAAATATGCAAGGCGATTCTGCCGGTTTGACGGCATGAATGCCCCGTCTGCAACAATTCAGTCACGGTTCTGTGCATTCTTGCCGGGGCCGGAAGCCGCAATACGCGCCACCAGATCGGGCAGGGAGCCGGTTTCTGTCAGCGTGAAATTGCGCGGTTTGGAAAGCTCTCCGCCTCCCATTGGCACCACTGCCTGTTTGAAGCCAAGTTTCTCGGCCTCTTTAATGCGCTGCACCGCATGAGCGACAGCACGCACGGCACCGGACAGGCTGACCTCGCCGAAATAAACACTGTCCGCAGGCAGCGGAATACCGGCAATGGAAGATACCAGAGCGGCGGCCACGGCCATATCGGCCGCAGGCTCGGAAATGCGGTAGCCACCGGCCACATTGAGATAGACATCATGTTGGCCGAAGCGCACGCCGCAATGGGCTTCCAGCACCGCAAGGGTCATGGAAAGGCGGCTATTGTCCCAACCGACAACGGCGCGGCGCGGTGTGCCGAGTGTGGACGGTGCCACAAGTGCCTGAATTTCCACCAGAACGGGGCGGGTGCCTTCCATACCGGCAAAAACCGCAGCGCCGGGCGCTTTTTCATTGCGCTCACCTAAGAAAAGCTCCGAGGGATTGGACACTTCCCGCAAGCCTTTGTCCGACATTTCAAACACGCCGATCTCATCGGTCGGGCCGAAACGGTTTTTGACCGTGCGCAGGATACGGTAATGATGGCCGCCTTCGCCTTCAAAATACAAAACGCCATCCACCATATGCTCAACGACACGCGGGCCGGCAATCTGGCCTTCTTTGGTGACATGGCCGACCAGTACAACCGCAGCGCCGGTTTGTTTGGCATAGCGGATCATCGCCTGCGCACCGGCACGCACCTGCGTGACCGAACCCGGCGCACTGTCGGCGGTGTCTGTCCATAAAGTCTGGATAGAATCAATAATCACCAGATCAGGGCGCGGTTTGGTATCAATGGTGGCGAGAATATCTTCCACATTGGTTTCTGCTGCCAGCTCCACAGATGTGTCTGCGGCGTGCAGGCGCTGTGCCCGCAAGCGGATCTGCGCTACCGCTTCTTCACCCGATACATAGATGATGCGGTTGCCGCGCCGTGCCAAAGCGGCTGCGGCTTGTGTGAGCAAGGTGGATTTGCCAATGCCCGGATCACCGCCGACCAGCAGAGCCGAACCGCGCACAAAACCACCGCCGGTCACCCGATCCAGCTCACTGATGCCGGACTGGATGCGCGGCGCATCTTCAATCTCGCCGGAGAGTGTGGTGAGCGCAACGGCACGGCCTTTGCGCATCGCCATTTTGCCGGGGCCTGAACCAATGCCGCCGGATGTGCCTTCTTCGATCAGCGTGTTCCACTCGCCGCAACTGTCGCATTTGCCTGCCCAGCGTGCATGGACTGCGCCGCAATTCTGGCAGATGAACTGGATACGGTTCTTGGCCAAACTATTCTCTCTTAAAGCATGTCACAGCAAAATAGGGTCATTAAGCATCCGCGTGCATGCGACAATTAAAGGAAACCAGAGCGTAAAGGAAACCAGAGCGCGCGTCATGGGCGGGATTAAACGCGGCACATTCTAGTGATCGTCGTATTGCTCAGGCAGATAAGTGCCTTCGGCCAGATCGGTAAAGCGCGTGAATTCCGACTGGAAGGCGAGCTTGACGGTGCCGGTAGGACCGTGACGCTGCTTGGCGATAATGACGTCCGCCGTGCCTTTGACCTTTTCAAAGTGCATTTTCCATTCGTCATATTTCGGATCGAATTCATCACGCGGTTCAAGGTTTTTGACGTAATATTCCTCACGGAACACGAAGAGCACCACGTCCGCATCCTGCTCAATGGAACCCGATTCACGAAGATCGGAGAGCTGCGGACGCTTGTCTTCACGGCTTTCAACCTGACGGGAGAGCTGTGACAATGCGATAATCGGCACATTCAGTTCTTTGCCAAGGGCTTTCAGACCCGTGGTGATTTCGGTAATTTCCTGCACGCGGTTTTGTGCCGAGGCTTTGGAAGAACCGGTCATCAGCTGCACATAGTCGATCACCAGACAATCAAGGCCGCGCTGGCGCTTGAGGCGGCGGGCACGCGCTGCAAGCTGCGCAATGGAGATACCGCCGGTCTGGTCAATATAAAGCGGAATACGCTGCATGGTTTGCGTGCAGGCGATCAGCTTTTCAAAATCGGTTTCGGAAATATCACCGCGGCGGATTTTCGAGGAGGAGACTTCCGTTTGCTCGGAAATAATACGGGTTGCCAGCTGTTCGGCCGACATTTCGAGCGAGAAGAACCCGACCACACCGCCATTTACGGCTTTCATCGAGCCATCAGCCTGCTGCTCACCCTGATAGGCGGCGGCAATATTAAAGGCGATATTGGTGGCAAGGGAGGTCTTACCCATACCCGGACGACCGGCAAGGATGATCAAGTCGGAAGACTGCAAGCCACCCATTTTACCATCCAGCGAGTGAATGCCGGTGGAGACACCGGAGAGGTGACCTTCACGCTGGAAAGCCACGCCGGCCAGATCAATTGCGGTTTTAACTGCTTCATTGAAAGGCTGAAAGCCGCCGTCATAACGGCCGGTTTCCGCCAGTTCAAACAGGCGGCGCTCGGCATCTTCAATCTGTGAGCGCGGCGCCATATCCACCGGCGCATCATAGGCCACATTGACCATTTCCTCACCGATACCGATCAGCGAGCGGCGTGTGGCCAGATCATAAATCGCACGGCCATAATCTTCCGCATTGATAACGGTAACGGCTTCGGCGGCAAGGCGCACCACATATTGAAACACCGTCATATCGCCGACTTTATCATCAGCCGGCAGGAAGGTTTTCATGGTCACCGGATTGGCCATTTTGCCGACACGGATCAGTTCCGAGGCCAGTTCATAAATACGGCGGTGCAACGGATCATAAAAATGCGGCGGTTTCAGAAAGTCCGAAACACGGTAAAACGCATCATTATTGATCAGGATTGCCCCCAGCAAAGCCTGTTCTGCTTCGATATTATTCGGGGCTTCGCGGTAAAGCGAATTTTGCGTATCCCGTGTATCGTCCAGTTTGTGAACAGCTGCGTCTGCCATAAATATCCCAAATCCTTATCCGCAATGCAGCGGAATTGTCAGGAGCGGTGTTTCCCATGCGGAAACCCGCTCTGTCTTATTCCCGTTTTGTCTTAATGCGTGTGTCACACTATAAGCCCAAAAACAGCCGGAGCCCGTATAAAGCCGCTAAACAGGCCGGTGACGGACTCTGCTGCTACAACACTACTCAATCTGCCGGTGTAGTTGAAGCGCCTATAGCATGATTCACATCTATTCACAGGCCGCCTGAATTCAAGACGGCCTGTGCACAGGATTTTGGGCGGGAAATAAATCTGAAGGGCCGAGGAAAAATTATGCTTTGCGGATGCCGGAGACATGATGAAGCTGGTGATAGCGCAGGCGCAGCTGGCTGGTGAGCAGGAAAATATAGGCTGCAAGTTCACTCAGCTCTTCCAGATTTTGCGCTGCTGCACCGGTCAGGCCTGTGGTCAGTCCCAGATGTTCTTCCGCTGCGGTGGAAATCATCATGCAAAGCGTGGCCAGCAGGAACTCTGTCCATGGCAGGCCGCCGGAGCGCTGCAAAGGGGACAGCAATGTGTGGGAGCCGTTTTTCAGCATCAGAGCCGCAAAAATCAGGATAGAGCCAATCAAAGCAGGCATGATGGCCGGTTTGTACCACAATTGACGTGAGGAGAAAAACGGCCCTTCATCGGACATGCCGATCGGCTCAAGAAAGACAGCGCCCCAGCTTAGTTCACGCATAGCGCAGATGAACCAGATCAGCGCTGCACCGCGCCACAGCCATTTCCATTCGGTCGTGCCTGATTTTTGATAGACCAGTGCCTGGACCATGCCAAAGAACAGGATCAGCGCCTGCAGATTTTCCACGGGGCCATTTTCCCATGATACCCATGACGGCAGCACCAGAGCCAGCGGATAGGAGATGCAGAGAATAGCTAAACCTGTGAGCAGGGTGTAAAAAGTGGCTTTGTTCCGGCGCGGCTGTAATTGAGGCATTGTGCTATCCCGATAGATCAACGCAAGATCTGTGGCTGCCACAAGCAGCGACATGCGTTGATCTTTTTGATTGTTGTGATGCGCAGCTGCCTGAAATCGGGCGCATACGCTCTTAACAGGATAAGTCCCCTAAAGCAGGGGGGATAACAATCTGCAAAAACTCACATTCTCTTGATAATATCTTTATATTCGGCTGCGTGACAGATATGTCTCATTTTCGTGAAGCTGAAGGCTCCAATATCGGATGAATAGGGCACAGAAAAAATACGCGAATGCGTAAGGCTTCATCCGCTTACCATATAAGCGCAGGCTCTGCCGCTGGCTGAAATGCTCTAATGTACAAAATGCCTGCTTGGTTTGCTTTCTACACTCTCATCATTACAGACCTTGAATTTGCGGGTTTCCAGTCGCTTCAGCCGCTTTTCCTCTTGTTCAATATAGTTGCGTGTTAACGGCACCGCCTCTTGCCGGTGGGCGAGCTGAATTTGAAACACCATCATATTCTGCCAGCGGAAAGCGGCTTCGGAACCTGCCAGATAAAATTCCCACATCCGGCAGAAACGTTCGTCATAAATGGCTTTGGCCTTGTCACGATTGGCCATAAAAGCATCTCGCCATGCTTTCAGCGTTTCCGCATAATGCAGGCGCAAAATTTCAATGTCTGTGATGATCAGGCCGGAGTTTTCAATATGCGGCAACACTTCGGACAGTGAGGGGATATAGCCGCCGGGGAAAATATATTTGCGGATGAACGGATTGGTGACAGAAGGCTCGTCACTGCGGCCGATGGAATGCAGCAACATGGAGCCATCCGGCTTTAGCAGCCGTGCCACTTGCTGAAAAAACTCGCCATAATGGGTAACCCCCACATGCTCAAACATACCGACCGAGCTGATCCGGTCAAATTGCCGGTCAAGTTTGCGATAATCCTGAAGCAAAAACCGTGCCTGTTGTTCCAGTCCGTGTTCTTTGGCACGCTGATTGGCAATCTGATATTGCTCCTGAGACAGAGTGACGCCGGTGACATCCGCATCGAGAAGATCGGCAAAATACAGACCCAACCCGCCCCAGCCGCAGCCGATATCCAGCACTGAATCCTCCGGCCGGATTTGCAGTTTGGCAGCGATATGGCGCTTTTTGGCAAGCTGGGCTTCGGCAAGGCTGGTCTGCGGTGTTTCAAAATAGGCGCATGAATATTGTTTGTCCGGATCAAGAAACAGGTCGTAAAGATCGCCGCTCAGATCATAATGACGCTGCACATTACGGGAGGAGCGTGACAGGGTATTCATCTGCTGGAACGGGCGGAACAGCTTGCGGAAACGCCCCAGAAGCCGCATCCACGGTTCTTTGGCGGCAGTCGAGCCGGTATTTTCAAAAACCAGCCGGAGAAAGCCGTAAATATCGCCTTCGGTGAAATCAATCTCACCATCCATGAAACATTCGCCAAGCTTCAGTTCCGGATCAAGCACAATGGCACGTTCAGCAGATTTGCTGTGAATGGTCAGGGTGATATGCGGCGGTGTATGATTGCCGTAGACGCGTATTTGCCCGTCAGCATAATGCACGCTGAGGTCGCCGGTCTTGATCAGCTTGTTCAGAACTGAATGCAACATGCCATTCATTGCTCTTCCTCCTCCTTTGTCGGGGCCGGTGAAAAGCAGATGAAGAGGCGAAACAACGCGTGCCTGTATCCGCTTTAACCACGGTACGACATAATCAGAACAGTTTCGGGATAAGCAGAAGGTGCTTGCGGGTAGATTATACCTGCCCATTTCTCTTTCTGCTTTAATCCGTATAAAACTGCGCAAACAAAGAAACAGAGCGGTTCCGGCACTTATATTCACAAGGGAGCCGCTCGGATCAGAATAGTGCATTTTCCTGATCTGGAAAGAGTTGAGCAGAAATTATTATTTCAGGACAATCATTTTCGCGTGATATTTTCAGCGCTGTGCGGGCAATAAAAAAGGCTGCACCGGAGTTCCGGTGCAGCCTTTCAGACATCAGTCTGGAAAAACGCTGATTATGCGTTTTCTTCTTCTTCGAAGTCTTCATCGAAAACTTCTTCCGACAGAGGCTCTTCTTCGATGCCGTAGATAGCAGCAGCGGTCGACAGATCTTCACCTTTTTCCTGACGCAGAGCTTCTTCAGCAGTACGTGCAATATTGATGGAGATGGAAACCGAAACTTCCGGATGCAGAACGATCGAGATCGGATGAATACCGATGGTCTTGATAGCGTGGTTCAGGTCAACCTGGTTACGGTTTACCGAGAAGCCTTCTGCGGTCACAACATCAGCAACGTCGCGTGTGGAAACCGAACCGTAGAGCTGACCGGTTTCACCAGCCGAGCGAACAACGATGAAGCTCTTGCCGTCCAGCTTGTCAGCAACAGCCTGTGCTTCGGTCTTGCGTTCCAGATCGCGTGCTTCGAGCTGAGCGCGCTGGGATTCGAAACGAGCCATGTTGGCATCATTGGCGCGCAGTGCCTTGCCCTGTGGGAGCAGGAAGTTGCGGGCAAAACCGTCTTTAACGGTTACAGTGTCGCCCATCTGGCCGAGGCGGGCGATGCGTTCAAGCAGGATAACTTTCATTGGACTATTCCTTAGAGTGTTTAAGTTCTGAATGGGTTGATGTTTTATGCGTTCTGCGATGGTTTTTTGGAGAGCGGCGCACCGCGTGACGTATCAAGCAGGCCGATTACCAGAAAAATCACCGCAGACAATGCGAAAATGATAAGCAGAAAATAGGCAAGCCACAGGGCAAACGGACGCCATACGGTACCGCGTGTACGCCAGTGGATAATGGCAAGACCCGCCATGATGAAGCCCGCCGCCAGCGCACCGGTAAAGGCCATGGCAATCATACCGGCAGGACCGGTCAGGAACATGGAGCCTGCAAAAACAAGCGCAAAAACCGGCAGAGCAGGGCGCGGCATGCGCAAAGTTGCAGGCCAGTTATCGCGCGGGCGGCGCAGAATACCTGAGCTTTCGGTAATGCGCAGTGCAAGATAGAAATTGGCTGTCAGCAACATCAGGCTTGATGCAGTTTGCGCAGCCGGAAGGCCAATCAGCAGAACATGCTGCAATATTTCGCGCAATTCATCACTTGCCACAAATTCAGGATCGGAAGCCTGCAGGCTGGCAATCAGGATGGCGGTGAATTCGCGGATCATATCTTCGCCGTAACCGATCAGCGCGCCGACAATAACAAAGCTTACGGCAAGGAGAAGGGCAAGACGGAACAGAATATCCGGCAGCGGATACCAGACCAGAGCATCTTCAGGCCCGCCCAGTTCCTGAGCAGGGCGCGCAAGACCGGCAAGATAAGCACCGGTTGCAGCAGGAATGAAACTGGTGAGAGCGATCAGCACAGCATTGAGCGGCGCTGCAAATATGGCAACGGCAAGACTGGCAGTCACGGCAGCAATAAGACTGGCAACAGTGCCCCAGCCAAGTGCAGCAATAAAAATCGGGAGCGGTGTCAGGATATAGAGCAATATAGCAAGGCCGCTTTGGGCCAGCACGCCGGATGCGAGCAGCGCGGCTGCAAGCCCCGCCAATATTCCGCTACCGATATGTTTGCTATTGTAATTCATCTTAATCCTGCTGTCCTGCCCGGGATTTTCCCGGTTGCAGTTAGAGAATGATCGCTTGAGCGCTCAATTCCCAACCTGACCTTACGGTCATATTTGTTTGTTTATTTTCCGGTTTAACCGCTCAGCACGGCATTTTCTGATTTATCCGCTTAACGCGGCATTTTCTGATTTATCCGCGAAGCGCGTCAGGTATGAAACGGGGTGTATGTGCATACACCCCGAATCAAAAATTCTTATTTCACAACATATGGCAGCAGGCCGAGGAAACGGGCACGCTTGATCGCCTTGGCGAGTTCGCGCTGCTTCTTCTGGCTTACAGCTGTAATGCGGGAAGGTACGATCTTGCCGCGTTCAGAAATGTAACGCTGCAGGAGTTTGATGTCCTTGTAATCGATCTTCGGTGCGTTAGGACCTGTGAATGGGCAGGTCTTACGACGACGATGGAACGGACGACGGGTCGGGATCTGATTGATATCAACCATTATTCTTCTCCTTCACCGGCAGTTTCGTTGTCGCGTGGGCGACGCGGACGGCGTGGACGATCGTCATCACGGCCGAAACGGTCTTCACGTTCACGACGGTCATCACGACGGCTCAGCATAGCTGACTGACCTTCTTCGTGTTCTTCAACGCGGATGGTGAGGAAACGAAGGATGTCTTCGTTAATACGCATCTGGCGTTCCATTTCAGCAACTGCAGCAGCAGGAGCATCGATGTTTACCAGTGTGTAATAAGCCTTACGGTTCTTCTTGATACGATAAGTCAGAGGACGCAGTCCCCAGCTTTCGATTTTCCCGACTTTACCACCATTAGCTTCAAGAACGCCCTTGTACTGTTCTACCAGTGCGTCAACCTGCTGCTGCGAAATATCCTGTCGGGCAAGGATCACATGTTCATAAAGAGCCATTGTCTTTGCCTTTCTTCCAAAATCCATTATCCGGATCAACGGCTAAGCCTCAACGACTTCTCTTTATCCGTATAACGGAGAAGAAAGGACGCGGGTCGAGACGATCGAGAGCGGGGACACGGGAGGCAGAAATACTACTATTTCGCCGGATGTTTAAATCCGGCCTCCGTTCAGCCCCCAGCTGATACCGGACGATGACACTGCGCCTCTTAGTGGCTTTTTTCTTATTTTGCAACCGGCAAAAGGAAAAAGCCCGTTTTCCGGCAGGTTTTACGCATCCCAAACTGGCATTGGTATGGAGAATAGAGAGAATCTCTGCACCACTTGAGGGTAAAACAGCATTTATAATGTGTTTTTTAGCCGCTGCGGCAGTGCTTTTGCAGAGCGATACTTGACTTGAAACGCACTGAGAGGCACAGGCTTACGCAATTATAGATAATTTTCTATCGTAACTGCCGTGGCATTCTTATATATAGGCGCTCAGCAGAAATACCAAACAGACATTCAGAAAGAGGCTTTGATGACTGTAGCATTTACATTTCCGGGACAGGGCAGTCAGGCTGTCGGTATGGGCAAGGCATTGGCCGAAACCTATCCGCAGGCACGCGCTGTATTCGAAGAAGTTGATGATGCGCTTGGTGAAAAACTCTCTGCCCTGATGTTTGAGGGGCCGGAAGATCAACTGACGCTGACCGCCAATGCCCAGCCGGCGCTGATGGCTGTTTCCATGGCTGTGATGCGGGTATTGGAATCGCAAGGCTTCAAATTGCAGGATAAGGTTGCCTATGTAGCCGGTCATTCGCTTGGTGAATATTCGGCGCTGTGTGCAGCCGGTACCTTTACCATTGCTGATACCGCACGGCTGCTGCGTATCCGCGGCAATGCCATGCAGGCTGCCGTGCCGGTGGGCGAGGGCGCAATGGCTGCGATTATCGGCCTTGAACATGCTGATGTTTTTGCAATTTGCGAACAGGCTTCTGCGGAAGGTTCCTGCCAGATCGCCAATGATAATGGCGGTGGCCAGCTGGTGATTTCCGGCTCTAAAGCGGCTGTTGAACTGGCAGCCAAGCTGGCATCGGAACGCGGCGCCAAGCGTGCAATCATGCTGCCTGTTTCTGCACCGTTTCATTCCAGCCTGATGGCGCCTGCCGCCAATGCCATGCGTGAAGCGCTGGCAACTGTGAATAAACAGGTGCCGGTTGTACCGGTTATTGCCAATGTGCGTGTGGCACCGGTTAAAGACCCTGTTGAGATTGCCGATCTGCTGGTTGAGCAGGTGACGGGACAGGTGCGCTGGCGCGAAACTGTGGAATGGTTTGCCGGTCATGATGTGACAACACTTTATGAAATCGGTTCCGGCAAGGTGCTGACCGGTCTTGCACGCCGTATCTCCAAGGATGTGAGCGGTGTAACTGTCGGTACAGCTGAAGAGATTGATGCGTGCCTTCAGGCTTTGCTTGCGTAAATGAAACGTGCAGGCTCTGCCTGCACAGTTTTCAATGCAGAGTTTGTTGGGTTTGTCGCGCAGATTTTTGATGCGCTGAAAAGAATGCTATAAAAGCGGGCCAAAATTGTCCGCATATCAGATTCAAGAGGATTTCATGTTTGATCTGACTGGCCGTAAGGCTCTCGTAACCGGTGCAACCGGCGGAATCGGTGAAGAAGTCGCGCGCGCGCTTCATGCACAGGGCGCTATTGTTGCTCTGCATGGCACCCGCGTTGAAAAGCTGGAAGCGCTGGCCAAGGAACTTGGCGACCGCGTTCATATTTTCCCTGCCAACTTGTCTGATCGTGAAGAAGTTAAAGCGCTTGGTCAGGCCGTGGAAAAACAGCTCGAAGGCGTTGATATTCTCGTCAATAATGCCGGTATCACCCGTGACGGCCTGTTTGTGCGCATGAGCGATGCAGACTGGGATGCGGTTCTGGAGGTTAATCTGACCTCCGTTTTCGGCCTTACCCGTGAACTGACGCATCCGATGATGCGCCGCCGTTTCGGCCGTATTATCAATATTACGTCGATTGTCGGCGTTACCGGTAATCCGGGACAGGCCAATTATTGCGCTGCTAAAGCCGGTCTGATCGGCTTTTCCAAGTCGCTGGCACAGGAAATTGCATCGCGCAATGTGACTGTAAACTGTGTGGCTCCGGGCTTTATTGAGTCGGCAATGACCGATAAGCTCAATGACAAGCAGAAAGACACCATCATGTCGGCTATTCCGATGAAGCGCATGGGTAAAGGCGCTGAAATCGCATCGGCTGTTGTCTATCTGGCCAGCGATGAGGCCGCTTATGTGACGGGCCAGACCCTGCACGTCAATGGCGGCATGGCAATGATCTGACAAAAAATCGGGGATCTGATAAGATTCCGGGGCATTTTCAGGCGTTCCGGTGGTCGTGAAAAGAATGTAAGAGAGCTGTCATATCAGTAAATATGTTCTTTTTACCGCTGATTTACCGGTTTTCATACGAAATCACGGTATCAGATTGTCGAATTGGACTTTGCCAAACAACCGAACCATGATAATGCCCCGAATATTGTCGCGCTGCACAATTCCCGTGTATCGTGACGCCGCCGCGATAAAATGGGATTGCGCTTGTGTGGCGCAGCAGTTAAATCGCAGCGACTGAAATATATTGTATAATTTGTCTGTAACGCATTCCGGTTTCAGACATTATGCAGTAGGAATATCCACAGGATGCTTTGTCTTGTAATAATTGTTACAAAGGCGGGTTATCTTAACACTTGATTACAATCAGCCATGCCGCTACCAAGGCTATGGTATTAACAGGTCGAGGTCCGACATGAGCGACACCGCAGAACGCGTCAAGAAAATCGTTGTTGAACATCTGGGCGTAGATGCCGATAAAGTAACTGAAGGCGCAAGCTTCATTGATGATCTGGGCGCAGACAGCCTGGACACCGTTGAGCTGGTTATGGCTTTCGAAGAAGAATTCGGCGTAGAAATTCCTGATGATGCAGCTGAAACCATCCTGACCGTTGGCGATGCTGTTAAGTTCATCGATAAGGCATCTGCTTAATTAAATCCGGACGCAGTCTTAAGGAAAAAGGAGTTTCCGGTTTTCCGTTTGAAACTGCGGCAGATTTAAAATGCAGTCAGATATCGGGCCGGAAGATTATATCTTCCGGCCCTTATCATTTGTGAAGGCTGTTTTGAGCGCTTTAAAAAGAGCTGGAAATTATGCCGGTAAACGGTGTGTTATGCGGAGCAATAATTAAATACTCCACAAATGCGCTGTAACGATCTAATAATTCTGCGTAATTTAAACCCTTGATCGATTCCGGTTGAGATATTACGCGGTTGATTAATCTGCACCGCCCGTAACTGACAAGGATCAGAAGAGGCGGGATAAGGTGCGGGGAAGGATACATATGAGAAGAGTCGTCATTACCGGCCTTGGTCTGGTGTCACCTTTGGCAAATGGTGTTGAGGAAACATGGAAGCGTCTGCTTGCCGGCCAGAGTGCAGCACGCCGCGTGACCGAATTCGAAGTTGACGACCTTGCCTGTCAGATTGCCTGCCGTATTCCGGTTGGTGACGGCACAGACGGCACATTCAATCCTGATATTCACATGGAGCCAAAGGAACAGCGTAAAGTTGATCCTTTCATCGTCTATGCGGTCGGCGCTGCCGATCAGGCGCTGGATGATGCCAACTGGCATCCGGAAAGCGATGAAGACCAGATTCGCACGGGTGTGCTGATCGGTTCGGGTATCGGCGGTATCGAAGGTATTGTGGAAGCCGGTTATACGCTGCGCGACAAAGGTCCGCGCCGTATTTCGCCATTCTTCATTCCTGGTCGTCTGATCAATCTGGCCGGTGGCCATGTCTCGATCAAGCACAAGCTGCGCGGCCCTAACCATTCCGTGGTTACAGCCTGCGCAACCGGTACCCATGCTATCGGCGATGCTGCCCGTATGGTTGCGCTCGGCGATGCTGATGTGATGGTGGCCGGTGGTACAGAATCACCGATCAGCCGCATTTCGCTGGCTGGTTTTGCGGCCTGTAAGGCACTTTCCACCAAGCGCAATGATGATCCGACAGCGGCATCGCGCCCATATGATGATGACCGTGACGGTTTCGTTATGGGGGAAGGCGCAGGCGTTGTGGTTCTGGAAGAGCTGGAACATGCGCTGGCACGCGGTGCAAAAATCTATGCGGAAGTGATCGGCTACGGCATGTCCGGCGATGCTTATCACATCACCGCACCGAGCGAAAACGGTGAAGGCGCGCAGCGTTGCATGGAAGCAGCCCTGAAAAACGCAAAAATCACACCGGATCAGATCGACTATATCAATGCGCATGGTACATCGACCATGGCGGATACGCTTGAACTGGCGGCTGTTGAACGCGTTGTCGGTGATGCGGCTTCGAAGATTTCCATGTCTTCGACCAAATCTGCCATCGGCCATCTGCTTGGTGCAGCCGGTGCGGCGGAAGCGATTTTCTCGACACTGGCAATCCGTGACAATATTGCGCCTGCAACACTCAATCTCGACAATCCTTCGGTGGAAACCAAGATTGATCTGGTGCCACATAAGCCGCGCGCCCGTCAGATTGATGTTGCCGTGTCGAACTCGTTCGGCTTTGGCGGCACCAATGCATCGCTGGTGCTGCGCCGCTATCAGGCTTAAACGGAACAGAGCCGGAGGTGGTTTACGCTTCCGGCTTTTGCTTCTCCTGCAAATGTTCAGTCATTTTATATGGCTATCCGGATGCAGATTATTGAGGCCGCTTTCCCTGAAGGCGGCCTTTTTCATAACATCAAACAGAACTGAAGCCTGAGAACGGGCGTAACCTGTTCTGAATATGAATTCTTTCTGTCGAAAGCCTTGTTCACGGGTTGCGGCACTCGTGTTTTTGCCGCAATTATTGTGCCCAGTGATTGAAGATACTGCATGATAACCAGTGTTGTGCTGTTGCTTTGCTTGTTCTTATAGGGCAGGCAGTGCCAGGAGCGGCGGCAGCCTTCAGCAAAGTAAGTCAGGCAGTTTTAAACGTCCGGCGGCTGATGCCGGAAAACCGAGTTGAACCGGAGTGAAAGTGTGACATCAGACCCGTCATCAGAAAATAAACCTGCACATAAGCCTGTTACGTCTGATGAGGCTGTTACGGTTGCGCCTGTCGTGCCGGAAATCGCTGCGGCGCCTGCCAATGCCGCACAAAGTGCTGCGCCTCTGGCGCAAAATGCAGAAACGGTGCCTGTGGTGCAAAATGCAGAGCCAGCCGCAACTGAAACGAATATTGCTGCGGAACCTGTTGCCCCGCAACAGGCGGAGCCTGCAATTGCCACGCCACATTTCACCGCGCCTGAACCAGTCGCAGAGGCACCGCAGGAGCCTGTCAAAGGTCCGTTGGTGCTGAAATCGGCCAGCGAAGCTTTGCGCCCTGAGCCTGGCACACCGCCACCACCGCCGAAAAAACGCAAACGCTCCCGTCATGCGCGCAGCCAGATCGTGGTTTTTGCCAATTTCATGATGTCGCTGCTGGTTTTTGTGGTTATCGGTCTTGGTGCATTGCTGTATTTCGGCAAGGTGCAATTTACCGGCGAAGGCCCGTTACAGCAGGAAACAACCTTTTTCGTAAAACGCGGCAGCGGTGTTCCTGAAGTATCGGAACAGCTGGAACGTGCGAATCTGATCACCGATGCCCGTATTTTCCGTTATGGCGCCCGCGCTTATGGTCTGGAAAAGAGCATGAAGGCCGGTGAATATGCTATTCCTGCCCATGCTTCCATGCGCGATATTCTCAATATTTTTGTTGAGGGTAAGTCGATCATGCATTCCGTCACCATTCCTGAGGGACTGACGGTGCAGCAGGTTTTCGACCGCATCGCCAATAGTGATCTTCTTTCCGGCGATATGCCGAAAGATCTGCCGCCGGAAGGCAGCCTGATTGCCGATACAATGAGCTTTACCCGTGGCACACCGCGTGAAGAAGTGGTGTCGCGCTTGACAAATGCACAGGCAAAGCTGGTGGATGAAATCTGGGCGAAGCGCCGTGATGGCCTGCCGATCCGCGATAAGAACGAATTTGTCACGCTGGCTTCCATCGTTGAAAAGGAAACCGGTATTGCTTCCGAGCGCCCGCATGTGGCTTCGGTTTTCGTCAATCGTCTCAATCAGGGCATGCGTCTGCAATCCGATCCGACCATTATTTACGGCATTTTCGGCGGACGCGGCAAACCGTCTGACCGGCCGATCTATAAGTCGGATATTGAGAAAGACACGCCTTATAATACCTATATTATCAAAGGCCTGCCGCCGACACCGATTGCCAATCCGGGTCGCGATGCGCTGGAAGCTGTGGCTAATCCGCTGGATACCAAGGATGTGTATTTTGTTGCGGATGGTACAGGCGGGCATGTGTTTGCCGCCACGCTGAAAGAGCATAATGAGAATGTGCGTAAATGGCGGGAAACAGAGCGCCAGCGTAAAGACAATGCTCCGGCCGATAATGGGGCTGCCACACCGCAGCCCGCACCGTAAACGGCTTGTGAAAAGAGGATGATGGAAAAGCCGCCCGGTTCACTGGGCGGCTTTTTACAAAAAGAGCCGCAGGATTATGCAAAATTGTAATGCCTGCCTGTTCAGAACAGGGTGTGGCTTGGCAAAAGACGAGCCTTAACACCAGAAAACAGAGCCTTTGAGTTTGTAAAATTCAAACGGCACTGAGCGACGGAATTTTCATATGACAGTACAAAGTATGACCGGCTTTGCCCGCCACACAGTCAATTATCTGCCGGAAGCAGACGCAACCGGCACGGCCGCGCGGATCAGTTGGGAAATCCGCAGCGTCAACGGCAAGGGGCTGGATGCTCGGTTTCGTATTCCGCATGGCTTTGATGATCTGGAACAGCAATTGCGCGGCAGTCTCGCCCGTGTGTTTTCACGCGGTTCCTTTCAGGTTAGCCTGACGATTGATGAAACAGAAAGCCGTACGGATTTTATTATCAATGAGGCGCTGTTGCATCAGGTGCTGCAAACGGCAAAACAGTTGGAAGCGCAATATGGGCTGACCCCGCCAAGCATTGACGGGCTTTTGAACCTGCGCGGTATTCTGGAGCAGCCGCAGGCCACGGCGGATGATGCTGCCAAGGCCGCGCTGAAAGCGGCTTTGCTGGCCTCGTTTGAAGATGTGCTGAGCGGTTTGAAGGCGATGCGCCTGCAGGAAGGCAAGCGCCTTGCTGATCTGCTGGGCGGCCATGTGGACAGGATTGCCGAACTGGCGCAACAGGCGCGCAATGATGCATCGCGCTCGGTTGAGGCAATCCGCGAGCGTCTGGCAGGGCAGGTGGCATTGCTGCTTGATGCGGTCAATAGCAGCCGTTCTTCGGCCATTGCGCTGGATGAACAGCGCCTGCATATGGAAGCGGCATTTCTGGCAACCAAAGCCGATATTCAGGAAGAACTGGACAGGCTGGATATGCATGTGGCGGCTGCGCATAAATTGCTCGCAGAGGGCGGCGCTGTAGGGCGTAAGCTGGATTTTCTCTCGCAGGAATTTAACCGCGAAACCAATACGCTGTGCTCAAAGTCCAATGCAGCTTCGATTACCGCCATCGGTCTTGAGTTGAAATCTGTTGTCGATCAGTTCCGTGAGCAGGTGCAAAATCTGGAATAGAACCGGCGATGCATGATGAAAAGCATGGGCTGTTTAGCCAGATCATGCATGTAAAAATTCAAAAAACAGAACGGGATAAGGATTGAATTTAAAAATATCCCGTTCTAATCAAATATTTTAGGATGAATGCAGTTTCCGTGCGGAAGCCGTAATCCGGGTAATGTTTTGATAACTACAAACACGCACCATGCGCCTCATGGCAGAGATCAGCGCAGACATTGGTGCAGTGCGGTGTTATCAGTCTTTTTACTGCGTAATGTTGCCAACCGATTCCGGTCAGCGGCGCTATGTAATGATTAAAACCGTCAGAACGGGATTGAAACGCCTGCGGATGCATACCGCTCTGATGATTGCAGAATTTGGAGCAAAGTAGATTATGGCCATCTCCTTCGTGGAAAATACTGTTGCACGTCGCGGCCTTATGCTGGTTATTTCCTCACCGTCCGGCGCGGGTAAATCCACTATTGCGCGGCTGTTGCTGGAAGACCGGGAGATGGATCTGTCTCTCTCCGTAAGTGTGACCACCCGTCCGCGCCGCGCCAGCGAGATTGAAGGTGTGCATTATCACTTCAAATCCGTGCGTGAATTTGAGCGCCTGCGTGACAGTGATGCCCTGATTGAATGGGCGGAAGTGCATGGCAATTATTACGGTACATTGCGCGAAACTGCGGAAAATGCGCTGGCTGACGGCCGCGATATGCTGTTTGACATTGACTGGCAGGGCGCCGAGCAATTGCAGGCCAAAATGCCTGCCGATGTGGTGTCGATCTTCATTCTGCCGCCGACCATGAAAGAATTGCAGATGCGTCTCAACCGCCGCGCGGAGGATACGCCGGAAGTGATTGAAACACGCCTGGGCAATGCCCGTTTTGAAATCCAGAAATGGAGCAAATACGACTATATCGTTATTAATGAGGATCTGAACAAATCCTATGCAGCGGTAAAGTCAATTGTGATGGCTGAGCGCCTGCGCCGTGACCGCCGTCCGGGCCTGTTCGAATTCGTTAATGGTTTACTGGAAGAAAAACCGGTATAATTACCGGTTTGGGGTTTACTGGAAGAAAAACCGGCATAAATGCTGCCTGTAAAATTTGCTGAATAGCTTGTAATTCCATTTAAAAAACCGCCGTAAGGCGGTTTTTTTATCTGTTACAACTGGTTAGCCAGATGGACAAATTCCTCAACGCTTAAAGTTTCCGCACGGCGTGTCGGGTCAATACCGGCTTTGTTGAGCAGGGCTTCCCCGCCAAGCGGTTTCAGGCTCTGGCGCAGCATTTTACGGCGCTGACCAAAGGCTGCCTGTGTTACCCGCTCCAGCACTTGCGGCTGGCAGGCCAAAGGCTCGGCACGGGGCACAATATGCACCACGGCAGAGGTTACTTTCGGCGGCGGGGTAAAGGCCTGCGGCGGCAAATCAAACGCAATTTTAGACTGGGTGCGCCATCCGGCCAGAACACCAAGGCGACCATAGGCATCATCACCGGCATGCGCCACGATACGTTCCGCCACTTCTTTCTGGAACATCAGTGTCATTGAGTCATAAAAAGGCGGCCATGGCTCGCTGAGCAACCAGCCGATCAGCAATTGCGTGCCGACATTATAAGGCAGATTGGCGATGATTTTCGGTTTTTTAGCCGGATCGGGAAAGAGTGAGGCAAAATCCTGCTGCAATGCATCGCCGGAAATAACCCGTAAACGCCCCGGATATTCCGCTGCAATTTCTTCCAGTGCAGGCAGGCAGCGCTCATCGCGTTCAATCGCGGTGACAATGCCGCCTTGGGCAAGAATGGCGCGGGTCAGCCCGCCGGGGCCGGGGCCGACCTCAATCACCGGCTGATCCTGCAAAGCACCGGCCTGACGGGCAATTTTTGAAGTCAGGTTGAGATCGAGCAGAAAATTCTGGCCGAGAGATTTCTTGGCATTGAGTTCGTGACGTTCAATCACATCGCGCAGCGGTGGCAGATTATCAATTTGCATCGGTTATTTTCTGTCCGGAGCGCATTGCAAAATTTCGGCATCAATGCGCGGTCAAAAGTAAGAGCATTTTCAGATCAGGCAGAGGTGCTGAAATTGCTCTGGTTATGGGAAGCCAGTTCTGCGGCCAGTTTAAGCGCGGCAATCAGGCTGTCAGGACGGGCAATGCCGCGTCCGGCAATGTCAAAGGCAGTACCGTGATCGGGCGAGGTGCGGATGAAAGGCAGGCCGAGCGTCACATTCACCGTCTCGTCGAAAGCCAGCGCCTTGGCCGGAATCAAAGCCTGATCATGATACATGCAAATAGCGGCATCATAGGTTGTCAGTGCCTGCCGGTGAAACATGGTATCGGCGGGCAGGGGGCCGCGAATATTCATGCCTTGCGTTCCCAGAAGTTCCACGGCAGGACGGATCACCGCATCATCCTCATGGCCGAGCGCCCCGCCTTCACCGGCATGTGGATTGAGGCCGGAAACTGCGATGCGCGGATTACGGATACCGAAACGGCTGCGCAAATCATGTTCGGTAATCCGCACGGTTTCAATAATCATTTCTGTCGTCAGAACCTGCGGCACCTGATGCAACGGAATGTGAATAGTCACCGGTACAGCACGCAATTGCGGCCCTGCCAGCATCATCACCGGTTGCACGTCCCGTCCCAGATGGCGGGATGCGAGATGGGCGAGAAATTCCGTGTGGCCGGGAAAGCCGAAACCGGCTTCATAAAGCGGCTTTTTGGAAATCGGGCAGGTGGTGACAGCGCAGGCCTGTCCGTCCAGCACATAGGCTGTTGCCCGCTCAATCGCTTCAATAATTCCGGCTGCATTGGAAGCTTGCGGTACGCCCGGTTTGTCGCTGAGGCGATTGGCCAGCGGCACAACCGGCAGATAATGGGCAAAACGCTGGGCGGCTTCGGCAGGCTGACAAACAGAAAGCGGAACATCAAGGCCGAAGTGTCTTGCGCGCGCAATCAGCAAAGCCGGATCACCGAGAATAAAGAACGGCGGCAGTTCATATTTTTTACGGGCAGCCCAGGCGGCAAGCGCAATATCAGGTCCGATACCGGACGGATCACCGATGCTGAGTGCAACCGGAGCCAGGCAAGCCTCTCCATTATGCGGAAAAACCATATGATGCTCCGTTTTGGCAGTGTGGCAGAAAACAGGATTTTAAAACAATGCCGGAAACTATGAAATAGTTTTCAGACAGAAAATTTATCACGCAATATAAGATTGATTGCGCCAGTTTTAACAGGCGGTTTTGAACTGCTGGTTTTAGACCGGTCGTGTTTTGCGCAAGGCAGGACAATCCCGCCTTGCGCAAAATTCAAATCTGTCAGCGATTAACAATCTTTGCTTTTTCGCGCAGTTCTTTGAGATATTTCTTGCTGATTTCTTCAGCCTTCTTTTCCTGATCCGTATTGGTGCCGGTGCCTTCCATCGAGAAGGTCAGCTGTGCAACGCGGTCATCAGAAACAGTGCGCTTGGCGCAGACTGCAAGGAATTCAACACCTTTATCTGTATCCTGCACGGCGGTCGGGCGGCCGACAGCAGTGGTTTTCAGTTGCTTTGACCATTCCGGCGGCAATTGCAATTCCAGATGTTTGCCAAGATCACGCACGGTCACATCAAGCATGCCTTTGGTCTGGGAACGTGTGGTTTCACAGCCGGAGAAGCGATTGCGCAGGGCATTGGCTTCGGAGCGGCGTTTAGCCATAACACCGGCGGAGCGATTGGCTGCCGGCACAACAAAGATCACCTGCTGCAATGTATATTCGCTGGTTGATGGCTTTTTGCCGCCGTCTTTCAGCATACGCTGTACGGCATCCTGCTCGCTCATCATGCCTTCAGAACGGAAACGCGCACCGATTGCACGGCTCCAGCCCATCTGCACCATGATGAAAGTTTTAAAATGTTTCGGTGTGATACCGGCCTGATTCATCAGCTGGTTCAACTGCGCGACACTCATCTTGTTACGCGAGGCAAAACCGGCATAGGCATTTTCAATTTCCTGATCGGAAACCACGATGCCGCGTGTCTTCATTTCCACGCGCTTGAGCATTTCTTCAACCAACTCGTCTTTGGCAAGCTGATTGAGATTGCCGCCGCGGCGCTGCAATTTAAGAAAAGCCGCGCGGTTGGCAATATCAACATTGGTGATCGGATTGCTGTTGACGATCACTTTAATCTCGGCTGCATGGGCAGTGCCGGTATAAGCGCCGCTGCCGAGGGCAGTCAGGGCGATGGTGCCCGTTAACAATGCTGCAAAGATACGCTTGTTGAACTTCATGCTCATGGTGGTAAGATTCATACCTGTTTCCCGTTACGCGTTTCAGGACGCGAATATCTCCGTATATGCGGAGTTAATAATAAAACAAATTTGCTCTGTATTTATCACATTCCGTCAGGATTTCCATTCTTGTATAAATGAGCATCTGGTGTGAAACAATCTCTCATCTGTTTAAGAATGCATGAAAACTGCGAATTCAGCCTGATATTTGGTATTATGCGGTCAGGATCAAGCATATGCCGCTGTCTGATATTACTTCTATTGGTGCATCAGGCGTGAAGATGATGCTCAGCACTGATACTTGAACAGGCTCTATCGCGAAGACTTACCGGATCAGCCCTGCGTTTATAGCGGAAATCGTGCAAATTTATGATGCTTTCACGCGGATTATGCGGAAATCTTGTGATGCATATCAGCATGGAACATGTGCAATAAAAAAATCCGGCCTGTGAAAAGGCCGGATTTTTGAAGTCCTGTCAGGAGATTTTACCGTTCTCAGAAAGACTGACCGGCGCTGACATTGCTGCCGAGATCGCCCAGCGTGCGGAAGGAAATATTGAACCCGACCGAGTGGGAAATCTTGTCCTGACCCGGGCTGCGGGTCTGAATATAGGCCATTGTATAAGTGAAGCACTCATCATCATAGGCCAGACCGGATTGCGCACGCACCAATGTGTCAGAGACAATATCATAGGTACCGGAACCGAAAACGCGCCAGTTTTCCTTGAAGCGTGTTGATGCGCCGAGGCTGATTTCCTGACGGGTCTGATCATAACCGTAATCAGGCTGTTTGGTGATATAGGCATATTTAAGCGATGCCTGCACCGTCTGGCCTGTATGGCTGGCTTCAACCTCGCCGCGCTTGACTTCGAGATTATCCTTGTCAAAACGACCACGGGCAGCAAAAGCAAGTCCGGCATCATTCGACAGACCGAGCATGGCCACATAGTCTGAACGTCTGCCTTCAAGACCGGAATCTGCACCGGCACCGACAAAATCTCTGGCCTCAAACGAGTTCAGCCCGCCAAGATGGAAAGACTGACCGGCCAGACCGTGGATCGACCAGCCATTATTCATATTACCGGAATAGCGCAGACCGAGATTGGCACGGGTGCCGCCTTCAACGCGGTCATAACCAGAGAATTTATCACGGCTGAACAGGCTGGTTGCGTCAAACACAAAGCTCTGCGCATCCTCATTCGGCAATTGGCCGGCATAAGGCTCGTTATTGCGCACAAAAATCTGCGCAGTCGGCTCCAGAATCTGCGTCATGCTGGTGGATGAGAACAGAATCGGCCAGCGCAGTTCCAGACCGGCTGTTGCCATGCCGCGGAAAGCCTGCGAACGGATCTCATTCGCCGTGCCATACGGATCCTGATAAGTATCATGTGTACTGATACCGATAGCATCGCCGCGCAGGGCAAGTAACGGTGTGATCACCAGACCTTGCTCGGTGATAAATGTGCGCTTCCATTCTGCTTCACTGCTCAGACGGCCGCTGGTGCCTTTGATCCCGCGCAGAAATTCACGCATAGTGCCATTATTACTCATCAGGAAAACATCAGATGTTTCCCGATAAATCCCCTGAAGATTGGTGGTCAGGGTCAGCTCGCCGCCATAAACCGGTTCCGGCAAAGTGTAGAGATAATCCACACTCGGCAGAACCCATGGCTGCTTGCTGTCAACGGCATTCGGACTGCCTTTCAGCACATCTTCCTGAACATTGAACTTGTAGAAATTGATGTCCAGATGATTGCGTCCTGAAAGACCGCGCAAGTAAATATTCGATGTCAGCGTTTCATCGCTGTAATCATTGATCTTATAGGTGCGGCTGAAATTCTTGTCGGTCTGGGCGATAATATCCCAGCCAAAGCTCCAGCGCGGATTAATTTTGAAATCGCCTTTGGTGGCGATCATTGCGCGACCGTGTTTCTGCGCATCAATGGTCGTGGAGCTGAATACGCCCGGACGTGCCTGATAAATACCGGCAACACGCACATTATAGCTGCCGTTTTCAAGACGGTGACGCCATTCAGTTTCACTTAAGAAACCTTGTTTGCTCAGAGCCGTACCATAAGTGGTGATGTCGTAATTCGGTGCCAGATTCCAGAAATAACCCGCTCTCACACCAACACCCAGCTCATCCTTGTAAAGGAAGGAGGGGAACAGAAATCCGCTTTTACGTTTGATGCTCGGATCGGCAATTTCAAAGGCAGGCAAGGCAAACAGCGACTTGCCGAACATTTCAAAACGACCGCCTTCAAAACGAACCGTTTTTTTGGTGCCGTTCCAGATAATTTTCTGTGCTTTTACCTGCCACAAAACCGGCTTGTCCGGATCATTGGCGCAGGCACGGCAGGCCGTATAGGCGCCGTTATTGAAAGTGGTGACTTCACCATTGCTACGCTCGGCGCTCTCGGCGGCAAAACGCGTATCATCGGTGGTTTCCACACGCAAACCATTGACGAAACCGTCGCGGAAATCATCCGTGACGTCGATTTCATCAGAGTAAATCCGGTTGCCGTCGCGCTCGACAATTTCAACATTGCCTTTGGCGACCATGCGTTTGGTGGTCTGGTTATAAACAACCTGACGGGCAACCAGACGGTTGCCATCATATTCAATCTGCACATTACCGGCAGCCGTGACGGTGTGGCTGTCACGGTCAACAATCAGATTATCAGCCTGCAACAGCATTTTGGCATCAGGATTGGTCTGATACTGGCTGCCGAAATCGCCGGAAAGCTCCGCATCCTGACTATAGGCTGCGGAGGGCAGGGAAAGCATGACAGAGGTGGAAAAAATGCACGCAAGAGCAGTCCCGCGTGCGAGACGCGTGAAATACTCAGATACAAACGTGCGGGAGCTACTCAATCCCACTAACCATCCTCCTTATGGAGTAAAAAGGAGATTCCAAAAAATGTTGCAATCAGCACAGGAACCCACGCCGCCACAAAAGGCGGCACGAATCCTGCCGTACCAAAGGCTTTGGCAAGTACTGTTACGACATAAAGCACGAAGCCTGCAATGATGCCACCCAGAATCATTGCGCCGGACTGGCCGGAACGCACAAATTTTAATGATACTGTAGCAGCAATCAGGGTCATGGCCATCAAAAGAGCGGGCAGGGCCAGCAAAGACTGGAACTGCATCTCAAAAGCATTGGCTGAAAACCCGAAAGATCGGGCAATTTCGATCTTATGCGGCAGCTGAATGAAAGGAATCGTTTCCGGTGACGAGAGCTTCTCTTCCACAAATTCTGGTTTCAACTGGGTTGGAATTTGTGTGGAAAGAAGTTTTTGCGGTTCCTGTCCCTCTGCAACACGCGTCACATCGGTCAGGTTCCAGTAACCGTCTTCCAGCCGCGCATTACGGGCATCAAAGCGCTCTTTGATGGTTTTGTCCGGATTGAAGACGAAAAAACTGACATCAGTCAGATGCGAGCCCTGACCGAGAATGCCTTTGGCGCCGATGATCGTTTCACTGTCGCCGGATTTCTGGCGCAGCCACGGATCACGGATGGCGCTGATTTCATTGACATTGCCATTACGCCACAAGGTGGCGATTTCTTCCGATTTGGCAAAGCCGTAAGCTGCCAGCGGATTGATGACAAAAATAGTGATCAGACCGAACAGGAATGCGCCAAGACAGGCAGGCAGCAAAAACTGCCATGCGGAAACCCCGACAGAACGCGCCACCACCAGCTCATAGCGGCGATTGAGCGAGATGAGGGTGGCCATGGCTGCAAACAGCGCCACAAAGGGAATGACCTGCTGCATAATGAAAGGAATGCGCATGGCTGAAAGACCAAGCGCTGCCCATGCGGTATAATCCGGCAGATTGGCAAGCCTGCTGGCATTTTCAGTAAAATCCAGCAGCAGTGATAAAGCGAAAATCCCAAGCAAAAAATACAGCGTGGTTTTCACATAGCGCATGAAGAAATAGCGGCCGAGAGTCCATCCGATCATGGGCGACCTCCCGAAGAGCCTTTTTTACCTGTCAGGCGCTGATAAATACCGGTAAGCCGTTGCGAGGTCTGTTCTGTCACGTCCTGTATCTTATCGTTCCATGAAGCTGGCAGGCTGAGCGATTTTCCGCTGAGCAGGGCATAAACACAAATGGCAATCACGCCGAGCGGAATAATATACATGACCGGCACAAATGTTGCGTCTTTCTCCGCGCGGTCCGATACGAAATAACCGGCCCAATAAACCAGAAGCGACAGCGAGATGGCTGAGAAAGAAGCGGAAATCCGCGCTTCACGATGCGAGCGGGCATCACCGGCCAGCACAAGTGCAATCATGGCGAAAACAAACGGATAGAGCCAGTTGGTCAGACGCTTATGCAGTTCCGCGCGATATTGCTGCGGTTTTGTCTGGTAAATCGGGTCGTTCTTGTCCGGATTAAGCAGGTAAGACAAATGCCGGTCTTTGGCATAAAGAACCATATCGCCGCTTGAATCGGTGAACTGGCTCAGATCAAAAGCATATTGATCGAATTTGATAATGGAAACGCTGCCGGTTTTGACATCACGGCGCTGGATTTCACCATTATTCATCAACAGCACATCATTGCCGTTATTATTGGCAATAGCGCCGTCCAGCGCATAATAAATCAGATCCGTATTGGCATCCCTTGAATCGGCAATAAACATGCCGCCAATGCTGCCATCCGGTTTGCGCTCGGCAATCTGCACATAGAGATTGTCGGATAATTTGCGGAAACTGCCTTCCTGAATGACCACGTTGAGAAGATCGGCGCTCGCCTCGGCCAGCATGGAGCGCATATTATAACGCGCATAAGGATCGACAAAATTGGCAACCAGAAAAGACGTGACCGAGAGCACGGCGGCAAACATTAAAATAGGGCGGATAATGGCCGTGCGCGGACTGCCGGAGGCATTAATGACCACCAGTTCGGAATCCTGATTCATGGTGGAAAGCGTCTGGGTGATGGCAATCACCAGCGCAAATGGCATGACCAGAGGAATAACGGACGGAATAAACAGCGAGAAAAACTGGATGGCGGCGGCAAGTGACTGACCGCTGGACGTGAGAAAGTTAATGCGCTGCAACACCTGAACTGTCCAGGTAATACCGATCGCTGCGCAAAACACGCCTAAAAACATAATTCCCACGCGGCGCAGGATGTATCGCTCAATCAGTTTCATACGCTGAATTCACACCCTGAAGCCTCTTTTTGAACCTGTCATAAATCAATTGGCAGTCTAATGCGATTATGCCTTTATAACCGGTTCATGATGACGGGCAATTATCTGCCCTAATTTACGCGGTTATAGCGTGTTTTTGGCTAAAAATAGCCCAATAAACACGGTTAATAAAACACTTATTCGTCAGAATCTGTGTTTTACATCTTGTGGTTTGGTCGCGTTAGCGCCACACAATGATGCAGTGATGCGACTCTGTTTTTACCTATTGGAGTTATTATGTCGAAAAATCCAGCCATCAAGTTCGCGAATTTTTCAGAAAAGCTGAAAAATGTCGTGATCGTCCCTGTCACCAAAGACGGTTCCGTTGCCACCCAGGCCGGTCATATCGGCGGTGAGGGCTTTGTTGCAGGTCTTGTAGCCAAGGCAGGCTTCAAAGGCAAACTTGGTGCTACTCTTGAAACATATCTGGCCGGTGATGCCGGTGCGGAACGTTTGGTTCTTGTCGGTATTGGCGACCCTGCCAAGCTGAAAAATGACGACTGGCTGAAAATCGGCGGCGCTGCCTTTGCCAAAATCGGCAAAAGCGATGATGCCAATGTTGTTCTGGCGGTTGAAGGTCTGGATATTACGGCAGATGCCGCGGCTGAATTTGCGCTGGGCGCACAGCTGCGCGCTTATCGTTTTGACAAGTACAAAACCAAAAAGAACGATGATAAGGCTGACGCCAAAGACGTCAAGCTGACCATCAATGTTGCTGATGCACCGGCTGCTGAAAAAGCGTTTGAAGCACTGGCAGAAGTTGGTGAAGGCGTGCAGTTGGCCCGTGATCTGGTCAATGAACCTGCCAATATTCTCGGCCCTGTGGAATTTGCCGCCGAAGCTGAAAAGCTTGAAAAGCTTGGCGTTAAAATCACGGTTCTTACCGAAAAAGAACTGAAGAAACTCGGCATGGGTGCGCTTCTCGGCGTTGCGCAGGGGTCTGTTCGTCCGCCGCGTCTGGTGGTTATGGAATGGAATGGCGGCAAGGCAAAAGACAAGCCGGTTGCCTTTGTCGGTAAGGGCGTTGTGTTTGATACCGGCGGTATTTCCATCAAGCCTGCGCTCGGCATGGAAGAAATGAAGGGCGATATGGGCGGCGCTGCTGCCGTGACCGGTCTGATGCGTGCCCTTGCTGGCCGTAAAGCCAAGGTCAATGTTGTCGGCGTGATTGGTCTGGTTGAAAATATGCCGGACGGTAATGCACAGCGTCCGGGCGATATTGTCACCTCAATGTCCGGTCAGACAATTGAAGTGATCAATACCGATGCGGAAGGCCGTCTGGTTCTGGCCGATGCACTTTATTACACCGCCAAAACCCATAAGCCACGTTTCATGATCAATCTGGCAACACTGACCGGTGCGATTATTGTGGCGCTTGGCACCCAGCATGCGGGCCTGTTCTCCAATGATGATGAATTGGCAGAGCAGCTGTTTGATGCCGGTCAGACCAGTGGTGAAAAATTGTGGCGCATGCCGCTCACCAAGGAATATGACAAGATCATCGATTCCAAATTTGCTGATATGCGCAACTCGTCCGGCCGTCCTGCCGGTTCGATCACTGCTGCCCAGTTCCTGAAGCGTTTTGTGGGTGACACAGCCTGGGCGCATCTGGATATTGCCGGTACAGCGATGGATTCACCGGCCGGTGACTATAATGAATCCTGGGGTTCCGGCTTTGGCGTGCGCTTGCTGGATCGTCTGGTGCGTGATCATTACGAAGGCTGAACCCTGCGTTCTGCCATTATTTCAATACGTTAAGAAAAAAGCCGGTATTCGTACCGGCTTTTTTATGCGCGTATGAAAAGGTGATCTTAACTATCAATATAATTTGATCTGCATGGCCGTGATTGAATTGAGATATTTCGGCAATTTTTTGTTACGATAATATATGTTTTTTATGAAGGCTCGGTGCGTTGCCTGTGCAGCGTCAAAACAGAGCCGTTAATCCGGATAGTTCAGTGTTTCAGTCTTATACGTCCCGTGGCTTCATCTGGCTGTCGATAGTTCTGCTATTGGCCAATACCGTTATTTTTTATTGCGTAACCGATCTCAACAATCTCGCCGTTGAGATGGGGGAGGACGGGCTGCTGGAAAATTTGCAGCTGGTCTATCTGGGGCTGGCAGCCTTGGCTTTTCTGATTGCCGGTTTGCGTGATGAAGGACCGGAGCGGATGTTTGCAATCGGCATGTGTGTCTTGATGCTGATCTTCTTCTTCCGCGAGCTGGAAGTTGAGCCGAACGGCCCTGTGACCGGCTATATCAAATCCCATGCCTTTCGCTGGCATGAAGCCATTGTGGTGATTGCTTTCGCTGCGATTTATATTTTCCGGCATACGGATTATGTGCGGCCGGTTTTTGCCTTTGTTCTAAGCCGTAAGGCATGGCCGTTTTATCTGGCCGCCGCCCTGATCTTGCTTGGTGAGGTTTTTGAGAAAATGCACGGCTTTGCCTATAATGAGTTTTTCGAGGAAGTGCTGGAAAGCCTGAGCTATTTTCTGTTGCTCTGCCTCGGCGTGCGCAGCATTATCGCCGCAAAGCCAACATCGCGGCTTTCGACACCGGCCTGAGCGCTATTTTACCTGTTTTTATGTATGGAACGGCCTGTCTGATCGACAGGCCGTTTTGTTTCTGGTTTAAGCTTGTTACTCGGTTTTCAAAAACAAAAGAGGTTCGGGACTGTTCTCCCTGAAATGCTGATGGCGGAAATCCTGTTTTATCATCTGACGGAATCGGTGCTTGATGAGGCTTTACCTGGGCTGGTTGACCGCTCACTGGAGCGCGGCTGGCGCGTGGTGATCCAGACTACATCCGAAGAACGGCGCGATGAGCTGGACCGGTTGCTGTGGACATGGAACAATACGTCTTTTCTGGCGCATGGTACGGATGTGCAGCCCTATGCCGAACATCAGCCTGCGGTGATCACCATGAGTGAGGCCAATCCCAATGGTGCGACTGTGCGCTTTCTGGTGGAAGGGGCGGCGGTTTCAGGTGCTGAAAATTACGAGCGTCTTGTGGTGATGTTTGACGGGCATGATGCCGTACAGCTTGCAACAGCACGGGAGCAGTGGAAGGCGCTGAAAGCTGCCGGACATCAGCTGACTTACTGGCAGCAAAATGCCGACCGGCGCTGGGAGAAAAAGGCCTGATGCGGATTTTTTGTATCATTTTATTTGTTGCAGGGCTGGCCGTCGGTGTGATCTGGCCTTGGGCGCAACGTCATTTCAGCGGTGAAGAACTCGGCACTTGGGTTCTTTATCAGCGCGAGACCGGTTACCAAACCGCGCATGTGCCGCTTGAAGCCGGCGATGCACTGGTGCGAATTTTTGTGGATGCTGTGCCGGTGCAGGGCGCAACCGGCGGGCAGAAAGCATCTGTGCTTAATCTGGCTGTGAGCCGTGACGGCGTTCCGGTACTGGCGGAACGGCTGAGCTATAGTCCGAAAAGCGGCAGTGAAATGCGCGATCAGCCGCAGAGCGGCAGTGTTATCCGCCAAAGCGCGGATTTGCAGGTGCTTAAAACCGGTACTTATGAATTCAGCGTGCGTGCGGTTGAGGACGGCTTATTCTTAAGCCGTGCTGATCTGGTCTTGCGCCGTGGTGCGGAGCCGGTGGATGAAAATATTGTAACTGCCGGTGTGGTGGTGATGGTGGCCGGTCTTTACGGTTTCATGCGGCTGCGCCGCCGTTCCAGAGCCTGAAAAATCTCAATGCCTGAAAATCAAAACCCGCCGGTGGTTTAAACCGGCGGGTTTATTTTTAATGTTTTCCGGCAGGCTGTTATTCAGCCATAGCCTCTTCATATTCGGCGGAATAGGTCAGCCATTTTTCTTCCGCATCCGCCAGTTTGCTCTCGGCTGCCTTCAGATCAATATTGAACTGCACAGCCTTCTGGGCATCCTTGGTATAGAGTTCAGGATCTTCCAATTTGCTTTTCAGAGCTTGAATCTCTTTCTGCAGTTTTTGCATTAACGACTCGGAATCATTAATCTTTTTCTGCAGTGGCTTAAGCTGTTCACGCTTCTGTGCCGCCAGTTTACGCTGGTCGGCTTTGCTGAGTTTCGGCCCTTCATCAACGGGCGCAACCTCCTGCACAAGTTCTGTTGTGCTGTTTGGCGTGCTTTTATCACTCAGCACCAGACCGCGATAATCATCCAGATCGCCGTCATAAGGCTGCACAGTACCATTGCGCACCAGCCAGAGCCGGTCCATGGTCGCTTCGATCAGATGGCGGTCATGGGCAATCAGAATAACGGCGCCTTTGAAATCATTGAGCGCATGGACAAGCTCTTCACGGCTGTCAATATCCAGATGGTTGGTCGGCTCATCGAGGATCAGCAGGTTGGGGCCGTGGAAGGTTGCCAGCCCCATCAAAAGACGCGCTTTTTCGCCGCCGGACAGTTCTTTGGCCTTGGTCAGCATTTTCTCCGTTGCTAGCCCCATCTGGGCAACACGGGCGCGCACTTTGGCCTCCGGCGCATCGGGCATCAGCTTGCGCACATGCTCAATGGCATTATCTTCCGGCACCAAATCATCCAGCTGATGCTGGGCGAAGAAAGCCACTTTCAAGGCCGGTGATAAAGTGAGCGTGCCGCCTTCCGGTTTCAACCGGCCGGAAATCAGCTTGGCCAGCGTGGATTTACCGTTACCATTGGAGCCGAGCAGGGCGATACGGTCATCATGATCAATGCGCAGTGAAAGATTGCGCAGGATCGGCTTTTCCGGCTCATAACCGACATCGGCTTTTTCCAACGCAATGATCGGCGAGGCTGCCACTTTTTCGGCTTCAGGAAAGCGGAATGGCTGCACATGCTCATCATAATGCACGGCAATCGGCTGCAATCTTTGCAGAGCTTTGAGGCGCGATTGCGCCTGACGTGCCTTGGAAGCCTTGGCACGGAACCGCTCCACAAAGGATTCCATATGTTTGCGGTGGGCTTCCTGCTTCACGCGCTGCTTTTGCTGCAATTCCAGCATTTCCGCACGCTGGCGTTCAAACTGGTCGTAATTGCCCTTCCAGAAACTCAGTTTTTTGTTTTCCAGATGCATGATCGAGCTGGTTGCCGAGTTGAGCAAATCGCGGTCATGGCTGATGATGATCACGGTATAAGGATAGCGTTTGATATAATCCACCAGCCATAACACGCCCTCAAGATCGAGATAGTTGGTCGGTTCATCAAGCAGCAAAAGATCAGGCTGGGCAAACAGCACCGCAGCCAATGCCACGCGCATGCGCCAGCCGCCGGAAAAAGCCGATGCCGGGCGCTGCTGTGCTTCCGCATCAAAACCAAGACCGGAAAGAATGGCACTGGCACGCGCTTCCGCTGAATGGGCTTCAATATCTGCAAGGCGGATATGAATCTCGGAAATCCGTGCCGGATCGGTTGCGGTTTCCGCTTCTTCCAGCAAGGCCAGCCGTTCTTTATCGGCTTTCAGCACGATTTCGATCAGGGATTCTTCCGTGCCCGGTGCTTCCTGCGCAACCTGCCCGATACGGGTATTGCGCGGCATGGAAATATCGCCGGTATCCGACGATAATTCACCGGTGATAACTTTGAACAGGGTTGATTTGCCCGTACCGTTACGGCCGACAAAACCCGTTTTCGAACCCGATGGCAGCGTGACACTGGCATGGTCGATGAGGACGCGTCCGACCATGCGGACGGTTATATCATTGAGGATCAGCATAAGCCGGTTTTGCACGGGTTGCCGTCATTGTGCAAGAGGCAAAAACGGGGGAGAGGGCAAGCACTGTGCGCTTTGTTATTTTCCGCGGATCAGATAAACCGGCGGCCGGTTTCCGATTTCTGGAAATTCATCATATCAAGATCCGGTGCCTCATGTTTCAGCATGGTCAGTGCGGCATGAACCTGCCCGCGATAATGGGTCTGATGGTTGAACATATACGCAAGGGCAGGGGCAAGCCGCTGGCTGATAGTGCGCATATCACTCATATTGAGAAAGACGAAACGTCCGTTCACATCGGTAGCTGACAGCCCCTCCAGCCAGTCGAGAATGCGGGCATCTTCCTGAAACCGTGCATTGCGCAGATCGGCCTGCGCCAGATGGAGAATGGCATCCGGTGTCTTTGGATGGTCGCCTTCACCGGTAAAACGCTTCATCCATAACCGGTCATTGCCAAGAATATGGTTGAGCGTGGCATGGATGGATTTGTAAAACAGGCCTGCATCTTGCCGGTATTCGCTTTCGCTTAACAAAGACACGGCGTCGAAAAGCTGTTTGTTGGCCCAGCCATTATAGGCGGCAAGCATCAGAAAATGTTGCTTCATCATCAAACTCTCATCAAATCCGCAAGGCGTGAACCGGCGCGGGCTACCTCTGTGCTTCGATTTCAAGAATCGCAAAGCCATGCCGCTATCGTGTTAACTATAATCTGTCCTGAATGTTAAGGCGATTAAATATCCTGTATTATCAGTGTCTTGTCATTTAAATGCAGTATCGGTCTGCTATTCGCAATTTTGCCCGCAGAGAACAGTGATAACCGTAAAGGCTCATGTGCAGAAATCTTATGCTGACCATAAAGCACCGGATGCTCTTTTCTTTTGCATTTTAATGCGCGGTTTTACGATCGCATTTGACTGTAAAAGGCTCTGAGGGTATAGAACGGCACCTTTCCTCAAAATATATACAGGATTACCGATGGCCATCGAACGTACTTTTTCCATGATCAAGCCTGATGCAACCAAGCGCAACCTGACCGGCGCAATCACCGCCAAGCTTGAAGAAGCTGGTCTGCGTGTTGTTGCTTCCAAGCGCGTATGGATGAGCAAGCGCGAAGCTGAAGGCTTCTACGCAGTGCATGCAGCACGTCCTTTCTTCGGTGAACTGGTTGAAACCATGACTTCCGGCCCAACCATTGTTCAGGTTCTGGAAGGCGAAAACGCCATCCTGAAAAACCGCGAAGTTATGGGTGCAACCAATCCTGCAGATGCTGCTGAAGGCACAATCCGCAAAACTTTTGCTCTGTCGATCGGTGAAAATTCCGTGCACGGTTCGGATGCTCCTGAAACCGCTGCTCAGGAAATCACTTACTGGTTCTCTTCGACAGAAATCGTTGGCTGATTTTTAAATCCGCTTTAAAAAGAAACAGGCGCTGCAGCAATGCAGCGCCTGTTTTTTATTGAACTCTCCCGATTTGCGGGAAAATGCTTTCAGCTATGCAATGAATAATCAGTTGCTGGCGAGGCGTGCCAGTTCCAGCCCGTTTTCACCCAGCAAATAGAGCTTGCCATTGGTGATATTGAAACTGCGGGTCTGTTTCAGCACATCAAGAAATTTGGTTTCCTGATCCATCAGTGCCGGCGGGCACTGCATGAAAGTGGAACCGACGGTGCCGAAATTCAAAGTTTCACCGGTAATGGTTGCCTTGCCGAAATAGCGGTTGCAGCCGCCGGAGCCGGAAACTTCACCGCTTGCAGCAATGCTCATCGTGGTCTGGGCATCATCAATCACACCGGCGCCGCGAATATCCTCGGTCAGCCATTCATGATTTTCCAGTGTCAGCGGCACCTGCACAGCGGCATTTTTGCGCACATTGACAACGCGGATTTCATACGGGCCTTCAAATTTTTCCGGATCGAAATCATGACGGGTATCATTGATAAACCACAAAGTATCACCGGCACTGATGCGTGCCTGCAAGGCATAGCTGTGGTTCGGCAGTAATTTGGTCTGATCGAATTTCAGATTGAAGGGAATAGGGGCGGATTGCAGGTGATCAATATGTCCCTCGGCAATCACCTCCGCCGGAGCATCGGCCAGAGAGACATCAACCAGCTGAATGGAAAGGCTGGCTTCCGGCGGCAGCGCAATGCGCTCACGATAGACAACATTGCCGCGCACCGTTTTCTCTGATGCCACACTCTGTGTCGGTATGGTTGAGGAAAGGACCAATGCGCCACCGCCAAGGACGGCAAGTCCCAAACAGGTTGCTGCAAGAATCCGAGCTTTACCAATCAACATATTTCGTCCTGTTTATTGCAATGGCGGTGAGCAGGCATAATTAGCGTTCCTATATTAACGGCGAATGACTAACGCACTATTTACGTTAAATTTTAACCTTCAATATCGCACTGTTTTATTGCCGCATCCCGCTTGTTGCTGAAGATTGTTTGCAGCGTATAACCATTGATTTATTTGTTTTGAAAAAAAACAAACCGGCAGGCGCGCAGAACAGGCTTCAGTATGAAACACGATAAATTGTCTGGGCCGATTTTATGGTTTCCTTATGGCAAAGCAAGCCATGGTAAATTATTTCATAAGCTTTTTATAAAACTATATTCTTAAACAATAAATTCCTGTCACATGACGCATGGTAACTGACGGAAAAGACAGGGCTTTGTCGTCTGAGAGCAAGGGGTGACAGCATAATTTTTGGAAGGGGGCAGAGGCTGTTTTATCTCTTGTAGAATTAGGCGGGGCTGAACGGCAGGAGAAGCGTGATCACTTCGGATCCCAGCGCTTTTTCATGGCAGAATCGCTGTCTCTGGCTTCCACCCAATGGGCACGGGGTGTGCCTGCATCAATGGCCTGCACAAGGTGTTCTTTTTTCCAGAATGGGACATCGCTTTTCAGGTGATCCATCAGATAGGATGCGCTTTCAAAAGCAGCCTGACGGTGACGGCTCGCCGTTGCCACAAAAACAATCTGTTCACCTGCGGCGATTCTGCCGGTGCGATGCACAATGATAATGCCCTGTAACGGCCAGCGCTCCGTTGCTTTGGCGGCAATCTCTTCCAGCTGCTTTTCTGCCATGCCGGGATAATGCTCCAGCTCCAGCGCCTGCAAAGTCTGGTTTTCATCGCGGCAATAGCCGATAAAGCTCACCGTTGCGCCAATATCTGTGCGCCCATTGGTGAGGCGAGCAAGCAAAGCCGCTGCATCAAAATCATCGCGGGTGATCAGAATGCGCGGCTTCATGATTTCAGCCTCCCGTCATTGGCGGGAAAAGCGCAATTTCCTGTGCATCACGGAGCGGCTCGTCATGTTCCGCCAGTTCCTGATTAATCGCCACGCGGATAACATCAGGAAAACGCAGCGCTTCGGCATAGTTTTCACCGCGTGAGGCCAGATAGGTCAGAAGAGCGGATACAGTCGTAACATCGGCAGGCAAATCCAGCATTTCACCGGATTTGCCGATTTGTTCCCGAACCCATGCGAAATAAACGAGTTTTACCGGCATGAGGTGATTATATCATATATGCTTCATGCCGGCGCGGAAATAATCCCAGCCGGTATAAAGGGTCAGAATTGCCGCCACCCACAACAGAACCAGACCTGTTTCGGTTGTATAAGGCAGGATTTTATCGCCTGCAGGGCCTGCCAGCAAAAAGGCCAGTGCAATCATCTGGATTGTGGTTTTCCACTTGGCAAGGCGTGATACCGGCACACTGACTTTGAGGTCGGCCAGATATTCACGCAGACCCGATACCAGAATTTCACGGCACAGAATGATGATCGCAGCCCAGAGTGTCCAGCCGGCAATCGTGCCGTCGGCAGCAAGCAGCAGCAGAATGGCGGAAACCAGCAGCTTGTCGGCAATCGGATCAAGCATACGGCCGATATTGGAGGTCTGCTTCCACATCCGTGCCAGATAACCGTCAAAGAAATCGGTAATACTGGCGACAGCAAAAATACCAAGCGACCACCAGCGGGCGGTATCACTGCTTTTCAGATGTCCCTCAAGAAAGAAGCACAAAACCACAAGGGGCACAGCAACGATACGTGCATATGTAAGGATGTTGGGCAGTGATAATGTGTGTTTGCTCATAGTCCCCTGAAATCCGTATGAAACCCGTACTCTGGATGGTATTTACCCGCAGGTATGAACCTGAAGGTGCAGACGAAGAAAGTGCAGCCAAAGCCGGCTCTTACCCTGTCTGTATTGCGCTGCCGCAGGATTGCAGGCAATGCCTTGTCCTCTCATTACCATCAACCTTGCTATATCGTAAAAAGCAATACAATCATGGACTTTTTACGTCTTATTATGTGCATATCGCGCTTTCGTGAATTTAAAAGCACATTGCTGTCATAGAAGGGCAGATTTGCGTGGAAACCGGCCGCGCTCAGTGATCGCGGAAATGATCATAAATCACCTGCGCCAGTGCTTCGGATATGCCTTCCACCTTCGTCAGATCAGACAAGGCTGCCTGTGAGACGGCTTTTGCCGTGCCGAACTGGTGCAGCAACGCTTTTTTGCGCGACGGGCCGATACCGGCAATCTCGTCCAGCGGGCTTTTGACCATTTCTTTTTTACGCTTGGCTCTGTGGGTGCCGATGGCAAAACGGTGCGCCTCATCGCGCAGACGCTGGATGAAATAAAGCACCGGATCGCGCGGCGGTAATGTGAAGGACGGTTTGCCGCTGACAAAGAAGCGCTCACGTCCGGCCTCACGGTCAACGCCCTTGGCGATGCCGATGGAGATCACATGATCATTCAACCCCAATTCAGCGAGAATTTCGCGCACGGCTGTAACCTGTCCCTGTCCGCCGTCGATGAAGACCACATCCGGCCATGCGGGAAACACATCATCCGTCACATCTTCTTCTGTACTGTCTGCCGGTGCGGGCGTTGCTTTTTCCGGCAATGCATGGTCTTTGATCAGCCGTCCGAAACGGCGTTCGATCACTTCCCGCATCATGCCAAAGTCATCGCCCGGCGTGATCTCTGTCGAGCGGATATTGAATTTACGATACTGGTTTTTCACAAAACCTTCGGGGCCAGCCACAATCATGCCGCCCACGGCATTGGTACCCATAATATGGGAATTGTCATAAACCTCGATACGGCGCGGTATTCGCGGCAGTTCAAATGTCTCGGCCATGGCTTTGAGCAGGCGTGCCTGTGACGAGGTTTCCGCCAAACGACGTCCCAGCGTTTCGCGGGCATTGGTCATGGCGTGATCAACCAGATCTTTTTTCTCGCCGCGCTGCGGAACGCTGATCTGCACACGGTGACCGGCGCTGGTGGACAGCGCCTCATCCAGCAATTCCTGTTCCTCAACCGCTTCTGAAAGCAGGATCATTTTCGGGCAGGGCTTATTATCGTAAAACTGGGTGATGAATGCGCCAAGCACTTCCGCCGCCGACAGGGACGGGTCGGCTTTAGGGAAATAAGCGCGGTTGCCCCAGTTTTGTCCGGTGCGGAAGAAAAACACCTGAATACAGGCCAGCCCGCCTTCCTGATGAATGGCAAAAACATCGGCCTCATCAACTGTTTGCGGATTGATGCCCTGATGCGACTGGATATGTGAAAGCGCAGACAGCCGGTCGCGATAGATCGCGGCGCGTTCAAAGTCGAGTTCTTCTGCGGCGGCGCTCATCGTGTCGCGCATTTGCTCCTGCACAGCCTTGCTGCGGCCGGAGAGAAAGGCTTTTGCCTCGCCGACCAGAACTGCATAATCCGCATCGCTGATCTCATGGGTGCAGGGGCCTGCACAGCGCTTGATCTGATGCAGCAGGCAGGGGCGGGTGCGGCTGTCAAACATGGAATCGGCGCAACTGCGCAGCAAAAAGGCACGCTCCAGCGCGTTAATCGTGCGTGTCACCGCCGTGGCAGAGGCAAAAGGTCCGTAATAATCACCTTTGCGGGAACGGGCACCGCGATGTTTGAAAATACCGGGTGCGCGCGTGTCGCCGGAAAGCAGAATATAGGGAAAAGATTTATCATCCCGCAGCAGAACATTAAAACGCGGACGTAAGCGTTTGATCAGATTCGCTTCCAGCAGCAGCGCTTCGGTTTCCGTACGGGTAACCACAAATTCCATGGTTGTGGTTTCGCGGATCATGCGGGCAATGCGGTTGCTGTGTCCCTGACCGCGGGCATAATTGCTCACACGCTTTTTCAGATTGCGCGCTTTGCCCACATAAAGCACATCGCCGTCGCGGTTGAACATGCGGTACACACCGGGGCTGTTGGGCAGTTTTTTGACAAACGCATTGATAACCTCAGCACCCGCCAGACCTTCGGCTGTAGCGTCAAATTCAGACAAGGCAGAATCCCAGCGGATATTGCTGGCCAGTTTGGCCGCATTACCCGTTGCTTCCGCATCGGCTTCTTCCTGAAAGCCGTCTTCATCATCCATGTCATTATCGGGCAATGGCAGATCAGCACTGCCTGCGCCGCCGGTCATATGTGTCATTCAGAAATACCTGCAATATCCGGCGTTTCCCACGCCAGATGTTGACCACCGTCAAGGGCAATCATTTGCCCCGTCACGGATCGTGTCTTCCACAGATAGTCAATCGTCGCGGCAAATTCATCTAGCGCGGGTGCTTTTTTTAACAGCAATGCATTGACCTGCTTTTGAAAATCTTCCGGATTTTGCCGCTCGCTTGGCAAAGTCGGCCCCGGCGCAATGGCATTCACGCGGATATTGGGGGCAAGCGCCTGCGCCAAAGTGCGGGTGGCATTCCATAGTGCGGATTTGGACAATGTATAAGACAGAAATTGCGGATTGAGCTTCCATACCCGCTGATCGGTAATATTGATAATCAGCCCCTGATGCCCTTCCGGCAGTGCCTCTGCCATGGCCTGTGCCAGAAAAACCGGTGCTTTGAGGTGCACGGAAAAATGCTGATCCCATAAATCGCCGGATAAAGTACCGATGCGGTCATCCTCAAACAAAGAGGCATTATTGACGAGCAATTCAACCGGGCCGAAATGCGCCTGTGCAGCCTGTGCCAGAGCGGCAATCTGCGTGGTATCGGAGAGGTCTGCGGCAACGGTTTGCGCTCTGCCGCCATTGTCACGGATACGCTGTGCCAGTTCTTCTGCCTGACGGGCAGAGCGGTGATAATGAATGATGACCGGATAGCCCCGCGCTGCCAGATCCTGCGCAATATGGCTGCCGATACGTCTGGCACCGCCAGTGATTAAAGTGACAGGCAAAGTTGCAGATTGCATCCGTCTGGCGCTCATGGATAACAGTCTCCTTTTCTGGTCGCTCGGCATCCGGCTGTTATTGCCTGTTGCTATGGGGCAAATCAGTTGCGAAAAACAGATAGTATCACGGAACGGGCGGTGTGAATGGTCATGCCCTGAAACCGGCAATGAAAATTTTATATGTCTGATTTCTGTTTTTTGTTTCGCAAGAGTAGATTTTCAAATTTATAGCACATCACAAAATTTTATTCACGGATAGCGCTAAGTTATTCATATAAAAGAAAATGTTGCGCAACTGCACCATCTTTTTTTGCTCGTTTTTGTGACGTTTTTTGATCATTTTTTGCGGTTTAGAAACAGTATTCCTGTCCGGTACAGTTGTTTCACTTCTGTGCCTGAGGAGATATTTTGTCCGGCATTGTGCAGGCAGATTGTGCGGCCGGATCTGTTTTTAAATAATAGTGTTAGGATATTTCATGTCTTATTTTAAAGCCCTGCTTTTCGTTCCGGCCATTCTGGTTCCGGGTGCTGCATCGGCTCTGGCAGCTGATGCAATCCGTCCGCAAGCACCGGCACCGGTGCCGGTTGTTGATGTCGCCCCGCAGGACAGTTGGGCAGGCGGTTATACCGGCCTGTATCTTGGTGGCGCTGCCAATAAGTTCAAAACCGGTTCCGGTTCTTTGAAAAATAATAATGCAAAATTTGGTGCCTATGCGGGCTGGAATTTTCAGAATGATAAGATCGTTTATGGTGTTGAAGGTGATGTCGGCTACAATAATGCCAAGAAAACCAAAGACGGTCTGACCGCCAAAAGCGGTTTTGACGGTTCGTTGCGCGGCCGTGTCGGCTATGATCTTGGCACTTTCCTGCCTTATGTTACAGCCGGTGTGGCCGGAACGCAGGTGCGCTACAGCAATGATACGGATTCCGCGAAGAAATTCCGTGTCGGCTGGACGGCCGGTGCCGGTGTTGAAACCATTCTTGCACCGAATGTGACTGCCCGTGTTGAATATCGCTATTCCGATTTCGGCAAGAAAAATGTCACGCTGGGCGATACATCACTGGGCAGCACAAAATTGCAGAGCCATGATGTGCGTCTCGGCGTTGCCTATAAATTCTGATGCCGGAGAGGCAGCTTTTCCTGCCTGATTTGCGGCTGTTCACTATGATGTGACTATGCCTGATGATGGCAGGGAGGCTGTGCTGATTAACCATGAAAGCCGGAGTTCGCTCCGGCTTTTTCTGTTTTAAATCATATGTTTATGATGAAATGGTCTTTCGGCTTTTCGAGCTGTTTTAATTGACGCATTAACCTGTGTCATCTTTCAGACATAATAAGGTCAGGCTTTTTCCATTGTTACGCATTTGTGCTGCCTTATTTAAGCGTCATCTTTTTCTTCGTTAGGCAATCTTCTTTCTTCAAAACAACAAGAACGAAGATGAAGCGTTATGCAGTCAATTCTGTCGGCCGGATAAATGGCCGGACATGTTTTGAAAATCTCGCTGTTCAACAGATTTTAAATTGATAAGGACGAAGTGTATGCGCACTATCAAATCTATGGCACTTGGCGTTGTTGCGTTGCTGCCGCTTTCGGCTACTGCTTTTGCCGCAGATGCGATTCAACAGCAGCCATATGAACCGGCTCCGGTTGTTGCCGCTGCTCCGCAGACCAGCTGGGCTGGCGGTTACACAGGTCTGTATCTGGGCTACGGTTTCAACAAATTCAAAACCGACAATCTGGTTGGCAATCTGAAAGATGATACAGCCAAACTCGGCGCCTATGCCGGTTGGAACTTCCAGAATGACAATATTGTCTACGGTCTTGAAGGTGATGCCGGTTACAACTGGGCGAAAAAAGAAGAACTCGGCCTGACTGCCAAGAGCGGTTTTGACGGTTCGCTGCGCGCCCGTCTCGGTGTTGATATGGGACCTGTTATGCCTTATGTCGCCGCCGGTGTTGCCGGAACACAGGTTAAGTTCTCTGATGACACTTCATCGGAAAGCAAGTTCCGCGTTGGCTGGACAGCCGGTGCCGGTGCAGAAACTTTCCTGACCGACAATATCACAGCCCGTCTTGAATATCGTTATTCCGATTTCGGTAAAAAAGACTATCAGCTGGATAGCGGCACCGTTAAGGATGGTGGTCTTCAGACCCACGATATCCGCCTTGGCGTTGGTTACAAGTTCTGATTATAACGCAATTTATTGCGTGTAATAGAAAAGCCGGACTGTTTTGCAGTCCGGCTTTTTTGTTGTTTTTAAAAAGATTTTATCCAGCTTTAGGCAATTGTGCAGCCAGTTCCGGATGCAACTCTGCAAAGCGCTTGAACCAGCGCTTCAGTTTCGGGCGGCCGCGCTCCCAGCTATTGCCGAAACGAAGATTGAGATAGCCGAGCGATGCTGCAATGGCGATATGGCCGCCATGAATTTTGGCGCCGATACGCGGTGCTGTTTCATTGAGCAGGTCAAGCGCGCGTTCGGCCTTTTTCCAATGCCAGTCAAGCACCGGCTGATGCACAATCTCTTCAGGGCGTTTAATGCGTTCATAAACATGGGCAACCAGCGCATCGGCCAGACCATCGGCAAGGGATTCAAATTTTTCCGCATCCAGACGCTTTTCCGCATTGCGCGGAAACAGCTTATTGCCGGAAAGACGGTTGAGATATTGGGTGATAACGCGGCTGTCGAAGACGGCCTTGCCTTCCGGCGTTACCAGTGTCGGGATTTTGCCCAGCGGATTGACGGCCAGCAGTTCTGCCGGTTCTTCACTCGTTACAACATTATGTTTTTCCAGCTCAATTCCGGCATAAAGTGCAGCAAGGCGCACTTTGGCTGAAAAAGGCGAGGCAGGTGAAGTATAAAGCTTATGCATGTGGGAAGCCTTGAGGGTTAGTGATTGGGAAGTCCTGAGCGTTAGCGATTGGGAGGCCTTGAGCGTTAGCGATTGGGAGGCCTTGAGCGTTAGCGATTGGGAGGCCTTGAGCGTTAGCGATTGGGAGGCAGCGTAACGGAGCGGCTGCGGCAGGCATTGCGGTCTACCTCTTTACATGCGCGGAATTTCAGGCCTTTGTCCATGCAAATACGCACTTCCTGCAAGCGGTTGCGGCTGCAGGTCACCGCAATGGCATTGGCAGGCAAAGCAGGATTGGCGGCAATAAAGGCTTTTTCAATCAGCTGCGGGTCGGCACTGCGCGGTGCGGCAACAGTGCGTAAGGCCGGCGGAATGGTCACTGCCTGATAGGCATTGCGCAATGTGGTGAAATAATCGCGCTGGTTTAAACCGGCACAGGTGCCGTGTTTGCGCCATTCATGACGCATCAGTCCGGCGGACGGCATAATATCGGACAGGGCGGAAACCACATCGCGCGGCACCTGATCATTGGCTTGGGCGTGATTGCAGCTTTCAGGATAGCCGCGCTCATATTGCGGCCACAGACCATGCGCCACAAAACCATAGGCACGGCCGCTGCCGCATTGCTGACGGGCATTGCCACGTCTGCCATTTTCCGCACAAAAGCTGGGTGACCAACTGAGCGACAGCACATAAAAATCAAAATCCGCATCCGGTGCGGCGGGACTTTTCTGTTGCGGTTCTGCGGGCAAACGGAGCGGCGGGCGCTGCGGAATTTTATTATCCGGTCGCAGGCTCGGCTGGTCTTTTTGCAAAGGTGTGAGTTTGCGCAAAGCCTGCCCGCTGTCGCGGGCCATATCCTGCATTAATTTGTCACTCAGAGACTGCGCCGATGCAGAAACCGTCATCGTGGTAAGCAGTGCGGCAACAATGGTGGCAGCCACAGAAAAACAGCCCGTTTTGCATGGCATAAACGGGCTGGATTTTAGCTTGAAATGCTCAGGCATAGTATTGGTCAGCGCAGCACACGACAGCGGCCGTCATAGACAAACCATGTGTCAAAGCCATCCACGCAGGATTCTACATTGCGGCCGATGGAGGCAAAACCCTGACGGTTTTCAACCATATACCACATATTGCGGTTCTCACCGTTGGAGAGTACCGCAGTTGCGCGGCAATAATGGCGCTCAATGCCTGAAGGATAGGTCTTTGGTTCAAAATGTGTGGCGCTGACATTGCTCACCGCATCAATGCGCACGGCTGGCATATCCGGCACGCCATGTACCAGACGCGAGAATTGTGCAACGGCGCTGTTGATAACGCCCTGCTGCTGGCACACAGGATCGCTGACCGCAGGGGAGGCTGCAATATAATCAGCGGCCTGCGCCTGCGAAAAACAACCGGCAGAAAGACTGGCAAACAGTGCGAGGGCAAAAGCGGTGCGTAATGACATGAAACTGTCCCTGTTTTAAATCATCCGTGCATCCGGGCAAAAACGGCAGCCGCTTTTATCTCCGTGATACGCAAAAACAACAGCGGCACCGCTGATTCCGATTTTAACGGAGCCGCCTTTGTTTCAGTCTTTGCCATAATCGCGTTGCGGGTCAAGCCTCAACCGCGCACAAGAGAGTGATCCGGCAGCAAAGTTGCAGCAAAGCGTGTTTATTCTGCCGCTTTTTGCTCGCCGGTGAGCCAGTCAATCCGGTAGCTGCCCTGCTGGTTTTCACCGAAAAGCGTGGCAAGCCATGGCGAGATCACAGTCATTTCCTGTGTCAGCAGATAAGGCGGATTGACGACGATCATGCCGGTGCCGTCAAAACGCGGCTCTTGTGACGGCGTACGGACGGAAAGCTCAAGACGCAGAATTTTCGGCAGGCCGGTTTCTTTTAAATTCGCGATGAAGCGGTTAACCTCGCGCCGGTCTTTCACCGGATACCACAGCGCATAGGTGCCGGTGGCAAAACGGCGATGGGCTTTCACCAGACCTTCAACAAGGCGGTCAAACTCTCCGGCAATTTCAAAGGGCGGGTCAACCAGCACCAGTCCGCGTTTTTCTTTCGGCGGCAGATGGGCACCTAGCGCCAGCCAGCCATTCAGCTCGGTCACGCGGGTCTGGTAATCACCTTCAAACAGCGCCGCCAGTGTTTTGGCATCCTGCGGGTGCAGTTCCAGCGCTGAAAGCCGGTCCTGCGGGCGCATCAGATGACGTGTCAGCAAAGGCGAACCCGGATAATAGCGCAGATTGCTGCCGGTTTTACGATCGCTGTTTTCTGCTTCAATCACATCAAGATAAGGCGCAATCAGCTCCAGCACAGCAGGAGGGATTTGCCCTTTGTCTCTGGCATCCGTGACCTGCTCGATACCACCGCGCCACTCCAGCGTTTTACCGGCTTCCACTCCGCCAAGATCATAACGGCCGATACCCGCATGGGTATCGATCACGCGCAAGGCTGCCTCTTTGCGCTGCATATAAAGCAGCACACGGGTCAGAACGATATGTTTGAACACATCGGCAAAATTTCCGGCGTGATAGGCGTGGCGGTAATTCATAATCGTTAAGTTCCGGCATTATGTATGAGGGCGGACGAGCCTGTAAATTATGCAGGCAAAAGATGCCTGTTACAGCCCTATACCGGTTCACGGATGATTATGCCATAACCGGCAGACCGGATATGCAGATCAATCTGATTCTGCCTTTTACTCCGGCTATGTAACAGGCCGGTGACAATCGGTCTGTTGTTGCAGTAATACCGGTGCAGGCCTGAGATTTTTCACGAGCGCACCGGTGCAGATAAGAAAACGACCCTATGTCCGGTTCTGTGGTTCTGATCGTCCTTTTCGGTGCTATGCTGCATGCGAGCTGGAATGTCATCGTCAAATCAGGCGCGGATAAATATCTGAATGCGGTGATGGTGTGCGGCGGTGCCGGTGTTCTGGCGCTGATATTTATTCCGTTCATGCCGCTGCCTCTGGCGGCAAGCTGGCCGTTTCTGATCGCTTCCACAGTCTTGCAGATCATCTATATGTTTCTCGTCGCCGCAGCCTATAGCAGCGGGGATATGAGCCTTGCTTATCCGCTGATGCGCGGCACACCGCCTTTGCTGGTGGCGCTCGCTTCGGGGCCGTTGATCGGGGAAGTGCTGGCGACAACACAATGGCTGGCTGTCGGGTTGATTTCCGGTGGGGTGCTGGTAATGGCGCTGGGCAATCTCCGCCGTCTGACCGGCAGGCCGGGCACATCCCGCACGGTGATGATTGCGCTGATCAATGCCTTGTTTATTGCCAGCTATACGCTGGTTGACGGGGTAGGCGTGCGTGCTTCCGGCAATGCGATTTCCTATACGCTTTGGGCGTTTTTGTTTAATGCTATACCGGTGGTGATTTGGGGCGCGTGGAAATATGGTGCCTTTCTCCTCACCACAATCCGCCAGCGCGGGCATCTGGCTATGATCGGCGGGGCAGGTACGCTCGGCTCTTACGGGCTGGCATTATGGGCGATGACCATGGCACCCGTGGCTATGGTGGCAGCACTGCGTGAAACCTCCATCCTGTTCGGCGTTATTCTGTCGCTGATCCTGCTGCGTGAACAGATCAGCCTGCAACGCCTGTGCGGTGCGATGATGATTGTCGGCGGTACGGTGTTGATGCGTCTGGCCTGATGCGTCTGGGATGAGATAAAACCGGCACTGTGCTGATTTAACTTCTGTGCGGCATTGCGCTTTGATGTATTCTGCCCTGCAATGATTTTTCAGGAACATTTTTATGACTCTGCGCGTCACACCGCAAATCGGCCATTCCGCCTGTCCGCATGACTGCCCGTCCACCTGTGCGCTGGATGTGGAGATTCTCGACAGTCACACAATCGGGCGCATTCGCGGCGCCAAGGATAACAGCTATACGGCAGGGGTGATCTGCGCCAAGGTCGCCCGCTATGCCGAGCGTGTGCATCATCCCGAACGCTTGCTGAAACCACTCTTGCGCAAAGGTGCCAAAGGCGATGGCCAATGGCAGGAAATTTCATGGACGGATGCGCTGGATCTGGCGGCGGAAAAACTCTTGCAGGCCGAGCAGAAATACGGCTCTGAAACGGTCTGGCCGAACTATTATGCCGGTACGATGGGGCTGGTGCAGCGCGATTCCATCAACCGCCTGCGCTATGCCAAAAAATACTCCAATATGTTTTCCAGCTTCTGCACCAATCTGGCATGGACCGGCTATATGGCCGGCACCGGCGCTTTGCGCGGGCCTGATCCGCGCGAGATTGCCAAATCTGACTGTGTGGTGATCTGGGGTACCAATGCTGCCGCTACGCAGGTCAATGTCATGACCCATGCGGCACGCTCGCGCAAAGAGCGCGGTGCGAAGATTGTGGCTATTGATGTCTATGAAACCGCAACAATCCGGCAGGCGGATATTGGCATTGTGCTGAAACCGGGCAGTGACGGTGCTTTTGCCTGCGCGGTGATGCATGTTTTGTTCCGTGACGGGCTGGCAGACTGGGATTATCTCAACCGTTATACGGATGCGCCCAAGCAATTGGAGCAGCATCTGCAAAGCCGCACACCGCAATGGGCGGAAGGCATTACCGGCGTTTCCGTTGAGGATATTGAGGCTTTTGCCCATCTGGTCGGCACGGTTAAACGCACTTACTTCCGGCTTGGTTATGGTTTTTCACGCCAGCGCAATGGCGCGGTCAATATGCATGCCGCATCCTGTATTGCTGCCGTGACCGGCGCATGGACACTTGAAGGCGGCGGTGCATTTCATTCCAATGCCGGTATTTTCGGCATGGATAAATCAGAGATTGAAGGTAATGCCTATGCCGATCCGTCTGTCCGGTCACTCGATCAGTCGAAGATCGGCCGTATTCTGACCGGTGATGCACAGGCACTTTATGGCGGGCCACCGGTTACTGCCATGCTGATCCAGAATACCAATCCTGCCAATGTGGCGCCGGAACAGCGGCTGATCCGTCAGGGCTTTATGCGTGACGATCTTTTTACCATTGTGCATGAGCAGTTTATGACCGATACGGCAAAAATGGCCGATCTGGTGCTGCCGGCCACAATGTTTCTGGAACATGATGATATTTATCGCGGTGGCGGCCAGCAGCATGTTTTGCTCGGTGCCAAGCTGATTGAACCGGCCGGAGAGGCGCGGGAAAATATCTATGTTATCAATGAATTGGCCAATCGTTTAGGTGTCGGTCATCTGGATGGGTTCAATCTGAGTGCCCGTGAATTGGTGGATAATCTTCTGACAAGAAGCAATATGCCGGATTTTGAAACCATGCGGCAGCAGCGCTGGCTTGATAAACAGCCGGATTTTGAAAAATCCCATTATCTCGACGGTTTTGCCTGGGCAGACGGCAAGTTCCGGTTTCGTGTGGATTGGCAGAAGCAAAGCTCGCCGGATCGCCCGCCGGAGGCCATGGGGCTGCAAGGGCCGTTTGCACATATGCCGGAATTTCCGGATCACTGGGCGGTCAATGAGGCGGCTGATCCGCAGCATCCATTCAAACTCACCACATCACCGGCGCATAATTTCCTCAATTCCAGTTTCTCGGAAACACCGACATCACGGGCGAAGGAAATCCGCCCGCATCTGTTGATCCGCGATGATGATGCGGCTGCACTGGGGCTGGAAGACGGGGCGCGTGTGCAAATCGGCAATGAACGCGGCGCATTGATCCTGCACGTGAAAATCCAGCAGGCGGGCGGTGCCAAGAAATTGCGGCGCGGTGTGGTTGTCTCGGAAGGGCTGTTTCCCAATTCCGCATTCGAAGGCGGTGAGGGGATCAATATTCTCACCGGCGCTGATGCCGCGGCACCCCATGGCGGCACGGCTTTCCATGATATTAAAATCTGGATCCGCGCCTGTGATGATGCGCAGGCACAGGCTGCATGAGATTACAAAAAAAAGCCGGTCAGAGACCGGCTTTTCTGTATGATTATGCTGATAAATCAGCCTTCATATTTCAGGCGCAGATTGGACAGGCCGAGCGCTGCGTTCAGGCCCTTCTGACCCTGCAGGGAGATTGGCTGCAAGGAAACATTTTTCCATGTGCCGCCGGTCAGAACATTGGTGCCGATACCGATACCGATTGTGGCATTGGTGGATGCGCCGACATAGCTGCCGCGCAGAGCGCCTTCAGGGCGCACGGTTGGTGCCCATACAGCCCATGCGAGCTGGCCGCCATTGTAGAAACCGACATCAACGCCGATTTTGGTGATCTGGCCGGAATAACGCTCAGCAGGTGCGCCGCGCTTTGAAGGCTGGAACACGCAATCCATTTCCTGACGGCTGCCGATGATAACGCCGATCGACGGCTGGAAATCACAGGTCAGAACGCCGACTTCGGAGCGCGGCTGGGTGACTGCGCTGCGGGAAGACGCCATATCGGCAGCGGATGCAGAAACTGCAAAAGTACCGGCGGCAAAAGCGGCCATAAGTGCAACAGATTTACGGAGAGACATAATATCTTCCTCTTCTTATTTTTGAGCACAGCCAGAAAAGCCATAAAACTTCATCAGGCAAAATGCGCGTTGTTTCAAAAGTTTAAAGCGTTTTATCGCTTAGAAACCGGTCTGCCGGAATGATCAGTGCAATTCGTGTAAGCGGCCGTGTAACAGGCCGCATCAGGGAATCACCTGACCGCTTTCATGCAGTGCAATATTGCATATGAAGTCATTTAGGGTTTTATCGTGGCAGGTTAAGGGAAAATTAATAATTTGTGACTTCTTCACACGCTGATAAGGGCAGGTGTTGCGGAATTGCCATGATTTTCAGTCACTTTGCCCTCTGCAAAGCGCCGCAAAGCCTGCGGGTAAAGCTGGTGTTCAGCCCCCAGAACCCGTGCTGCCAGCAGTTCCGCCGTGTCACCGTCCTGAATGGCAACGGCTGCCTGCGCCAAAATCGGCCCTTCATCCATGCCCTCTGTAACCAGATGTACGGTGCATCCTGCCAGTTTCATACCGGCATCCAGAGCGCGCTGGTGAGTATGCAGCCCCGGAAACAGTGGCAGCAGTGAAGGGTGGATATTGAGAATGCGCCCCGCAAAGGGCGCAATGAACCGGCCTGACAACAGGCGCATATAGCCTGCAAGGCAGATAATATCCGGTGCGATCTCGGCAAGTTGCGCTAGAATGGCATCTTCATGCGCTTCTTTGGTTGCATAGTCCTTGCGGGCAAAAACATAAGTTTTAATGCCCGCAGTTTCGGCTTTGGCAAGCCCGCCGGCCTGCGCCTTGTCGGAAAATACCCCGACAATTTGCGCAGGATAATCCGGTGCCTGTGCGGCGCGGATCAGCGTCTCCATATTGGAGCCGCCGCCGGAAATGAAAATAACAACGCGTTTGCGGGTCATGTTTGCACCGGATATATTCGCATTCGGCAAGGCAATGTCTCCTGCTTTTAAAGAGAAAGAGTGCCCTGATAGACAACACCTTCGCTGTCTTGCGCATTGCCGCGTGCAATCATGCGGCCAAGTGTGACCACGGTTTCGCCTTCTGCTTTCAGCGCCTGCGCAACAGTTTCAGCCTTATCGGCCGCCACAACAACAATCATGCCGACGCCGCAATTGAAGGTGCGTAGCATTTCATGGGCTTCTACACCGCCGGTTTTTGCCAGCCATGAGAAGACCGTAGGCACCGGAATGGCACTCAGATCAATTTCGGCAGCCAGTGTCTTTGGCAGAACGCGTGGAATATTGTCCGGAAAACCGCCGCCGGTAATATGTGCCAGCGCTTTGATCGCACCGGTTGAGCGGATAGCCGACAACAGGGATTTGACATAAATACGGGTCGGGGTGAGCAGAGCCTCGCCAAGGGTCTTGTCTGCAGCGAAAGGTGCTGCATCCTGCCAGCCAAGGCCGGACAGCTCAACAATGCGGCGTACCAGCGAAAAGCCGTTGGAATGAACACCGGAAGAGCCCAAGCCCAAAATAACGTCACCGGCTTCCAGATCACCGGCAGGCAGCAACTGGCCGCGTTCGGCAGCACCAACAGCAAAACCGGCCAGATCATAATCGCCATCGCGGTACATGCCCGGCATTTCAGCGGTTTCACCGCCGATCAGCGCGCAGCCGGATTGCAGGCAACCCTCGGCAATACCTTTCACAATCGCTGCACCCTGTTCAGGATTGAGCTTGCCGGTGGCAAAATAGTCGAGGAAGAACAAAGGTTCTGCGCCCTGTACCACGAGATCGTTGACGCACATGGCCACCAGATCAATGCCCACAGTATCGTGACGGTCGGCATCAATGGCGATTTTCAGTTTGGTGCCCACGCCGTCATTGGCGGCAACCAGAACCGGATCTTTAAAGCCTGCGGCTTTGAGGTCGAACAAACCGCCGAAACCACCGATTTCACCATCGGCGCCGGGGCGGCGTGTGGAGCGCACCAGTGGCTTGATTTTGTCAACCATGCTGTTGCCGGCATCAATATCCACACCGGCATCGGCATATGTGAGGCCGTTTTTGTCCGGATTGGCTGATGTGGCGGATGGGGTTTTCGACTGCGGCATTGGTGGCTCCCGATACACAGCGCAGCCGTGGGCGCCCTGTGGCACCGATGGAAGAACGGCAGGGCAGGCTGCGGTTAATGCTTCAAGCTGGCGCAATGACACGAGAATGCTTTATCCGCAAGCATCTTTCGTCATTTTTAACGGATAAACGCCATGTTATACCAATATTCAATATGTGCATTGCAGCACAGTGCGGTAAGCCATGCCTGTTTGAGCTTTTTCAACGGGGCTTGACCACAGGCAGCAGGGCGACATATTCAAAATCTTTAAGTCAATGGCGGTTTATATGAGTAAATCCGGAACGACACCACCGCAATCGCCTGCACCCTCTGCACCGGCAGATGAGCGCGAGGGTAAAACACTTGTTCAGCAGGTGATCATCCCCGCAGGTACGGTGGACGGAAAAAGCGATGTTCATGTTAATATCATGATCAACAGCTTTGGCTCCTCCATGCGCAAACAGGCGGTGTTCTGGGTCATTGCCACACTGTTATTTCTGCTGTTTCTGATTGTGTTCAGCTCTATTCTCCTGCCTTTTGTGGCAGGTTTTGCACTGGCTTACTTCCTTGATCCGGTGGCCGACTGGCTGGAGCGCTTCGGCATGTCGCGCTTTGTGGCAACGGTGGTTATTCTGATCACCTTTGTGCTGGCGCTGGTGCTGGGTCTGATTATCATCGTGCCGATCCTGGTCACCCAGCTCGCAGATTTCATTGCCAAATTTCCGGGCTATTTTACCCAGTTGCAGTCATTGGTGGCGCATCAGGATTCCGAATGGCTGAAAAAATATCTCGGCATCAACAGCACCGTCATTCAGGATAATTTGAGCGGCTTCCTGAAACAGGGGGCGAGTTTCCTGAGTTCTCTGCTGCAATCGCTGTGGAATTCCGGCAAATCCCTGATTGATCTTGCCGGTTTGTTTGTGGTGACGCCGGTTGTGGCTTTTTATATGCTGCTGGACTGGGATCGCATGGTCAACAGCATTGATTCATGGATACCGCGTGATCAGCTTAAGACCGTGCGCCAGATCGCACGCGAGATGAATGCCTCCGTAGCCGGTTTCATCCGCGGGCAGGGCACGCTGTGCCTTGTTCTCGGCACATATTATGCGCTTGGCCTGACGCTGACAGGTCTGAATTTCGGCCTGCTGATCGGTTTATTCGCCGGTCTGATCAGCTTCATTCCTTATATCGGCTCTATTGTCGGTCTTGTGCTGGCAATCGGCGTGGCGCTGGTGCAGTTCTGGCCGGACTGGATCATGGTATGCGTGGTGGCCGTGGTGTTTTTCATCGGTCAGTTTCTGGAGGGCAATATTTTGCAGCCGAAACTGGTCGGCTCCTCTGTCGGGCTGCATCCGGTATGGCTGATGTTTGCGCTGTTTGCCTTTGGTGCGCTGTTCGGCTTTACGGGGATGCTGATTGCGGTGCCTGCTGCAGCCGTTGTAGGCGTGCTGGTGCGCTTTGCCTTGCACCGCTATCTGGAATCCCCGATGTATAAAAGCCGGAATAATGAAGGCTGAGCGGGTTTTGCTGCTATGAGTTTTCAACAGGTCTGTCCACAGGCTTGTGTGTCACGGGGATAAGAGCAGGCAACCGGCGCATTCGTGCCGGTTGTGCTTTTCTAAAGGGGGAAAAACAGCTACTGCATCGTGAAACGAATTCTATAGCTTGCACCCTTGTCTGAAATCGTGTGATCTTATGACCGGGTTGGAAATTTTGGGAAATTATGTCTGCTGAGCACCGACAAATGCCGCTCATTCTTCAGCATGAGCCGGGCTTTACGCGCGATGATCTGGTGGTCACCGGATCAAACCGTGCGGCGGTTGATCTGATCGACCGCTGGCCGGACTGGCCGTCGCCTGTGGCAATGCTTGTGGGACCGGCGGGCGCTGGAAAGACACATCTGGCCGCCATCTGGCGCAGCCAGAATGATGCTGTGATTCTCGATCCGCGGGATATTGATGCGCAGGCGCTGGAGATCGCTGCGCAGCGCCCCGTGCTGATTGATGATATCGGCGCGGAACCTTTTGACGAAACCGGCCTGTTCCATCTGATCAATACAATCCGCCAGACGGCGGGCAGCAGCGAAAACGGCCAGTCGCAGGCATCGCTGCTGATGACCTCGCAATTGCAGCCGCTGCAATGGAATGTCACATTGCCGGATCTGATCTCCCGCCTGAAAGCGGTAACGATTGTCGATATTTCCGAACCGGATGATTATCTGCTCAGCACTGTGATTTACAAGCTGTTTGCCGACCGGCAGGTCAGTGTTGATCCGGCGGTGATCAGCTATATTGTCAGCCGTGTGGAGCGTTCACTGGACAGTGTGATTGTGTTGGTTGATCTTTTGGATCATCTGGCTTTGCAGCAGAAAACCCGCATCACCAAAGCGCTGGCCACACAGGCTTTGCAGGCAATGGCCAAAGCCTTACCTGACCGCGAGCCGCAAAGCGGGGCCTGATCGTGAACCGCAAAGCGGGGGCTGGCCGCGAGCCATAAAGCGGCACCTGATCCTTTATTTCTTCACAACGGGTTGCTGCGGATAGACCGGAGCGACAAGGCCGCTATTGCGCGGTTTTTCTGTCTGCTGACCTGATGCAGACTGTGCTGCCGGTTGTTTATTGACCGAGCCGGTGGTGAGGCTGGTGCTTTTCGCCTGCGCTGCACGCACCGGCATGATACGGTCCTGCCGGTTTTTAAACATCAGCTGATCTTCCTGCACCCAGCCGATAATATTGGTGGAAGGCACGACAACACGGTGCCAGCGACCGACTTTGGCATAGGAGCGCATTTCGCGACCCTTTTCCACGCTGCCCACGATCTTTGCTTTATCCCATGCGGTTTCACGAATGGTCAGCGCCTGTCGGGCAATAATGGCTTTCGGTATTTTGAAAGCACCGCTCGCATGGCGGCTATTATCATCCGTCACAGCTTTGCTTACCGGCGGCAAAGGTGGCATGGATTGCGTGGCTGCCGGTTTGTTTGCAGCTTGCACCTGCGGTTGCTGTGCCGGTTTCGGCGCAATCTGCGGCGTCACCATGGCGACTTGCTTTTGCTGGTTCTTCGGCTCGGCAGCCTGCGATTGCCCCACATTGAGCGGTGGTCTGCGCAGTGGTGCCGGTGCAGCCGTTTGAGACTGTGTCTGGGACTGTACCTGAACCTGCGGGCGAGACTGTGTATTGTTCTGTGCTATGTTTTGCTGGCGGCTTGGTGCCTGCGCAGTTCTGCGCTCCGGAGCCGTGTTGCTGCCGGTGCCCATGCCGGTGGCATTGCGAAACAGCGCCGTGACGCTGGAAGACGGGCTTTTGCTCTGCGATGTTGCCCAGAGCGCCGCCGCACCGAGAACAACAATCGCGCCGACTGTCAGCATGGCTGCCGGTGAGCGACCGGCGCTTTTGCTGCGTGTCGAGCGCTTTTTGCGGGCGGTGGTTTTTCTCGGAGCCATGTGTCTTACGCCTTCATACCGGCGGCTTCAGAAATTGCTGATGCTATAATCTGCCGCGACATATTTCGAATCTTTGATATGCAGGCTACAGACCGAATCTTCGTAATTGGTTACTGCGCTCACCTTTTGTTCTGGTTTCAGCGCTGCTGTGGTTTTTCTGACTGTTTTGACTGCGCTATATTCAAATTAGCTTTGGTTGAAATAACTTATTTTCGGCACAAATTCGGCCAGAAACAGTCCTGATACGGGCGCAGCATTTGGCTTGCGACCAGCTTTGGCCGTTTCTGAAGTCACCTGCCTTCTGCCTGCGGGCTTTGTGTCTGCAAAAGGCGGAAGCAATGAGGAGCGAATGAAAGCAGATGAAAAAGCTCGTTTTAGCATTCAGTATTCTCAGCCTGTCCGTCATGCCGGTTTGGGCCGCACAGACGGGAGCAACGGTTAGCAAGACCGATACGCAGATACAGAAAATTGCGGAGAAAATGGCCGGCGGGCCGGGCAAATTACAGGACACCGCCAAAGGTAAAATTCTCACCACCGCGACCGGACGCACACTCTATAGTTTCGACAAGGACAGCAACGGCGTTTCAAATTGCGATGCCGGATGCTTGAAAAACTGGCCTGCTTATCATGCTTCCGCCAAGGCGAAAGCTGTTGCGCCATGGTCAAAGATCAAGGGCACCGATGGTAAGGATATGTGGGCCTATGACGGCAAGCCGGTCTATACTTTTATCAAGGATAAAAAGCCCGGTGATGTGACGGGCGATGGTGTCGGCGGTATCTGGCATATTGTGAAATAAGGCTGCCGCGCCCTTATGCTCTTCCGTTTTTACCGGAGCCGCTTTAATTTGTCTGTGCATGCTTTTCCTCTGAAGATCCGTTTCAGGGGAAGGGCGCAAGTATGCGTATGAGCGGTATAGGGAGCGCTGTGCATCGGCAATGATGCGCGGCGATGGGATTTATGAAGTATATTTTCCGGCGGGCAGAGCAAAAGGATCTCGCCGCCATTGTGGCAATGCTGGCAGATGATGTGTTGGGTGCCGCGCGTGAGGATGCGTCGCTGCCGCTTCATCAGGCCTATTGCGATGCTTTTTCGGCGATTGAACAGGATGGGAACCAGTTTTTTCTGGTGGTTGAGGATATGGGCGTGATTGCAGGCTGCCTGCAACTGAGCTTTATTCCGGGGCTGTCACGGCTTGGCATGTGGCGCGGCCAGATCGAGAGTGTGCGTATTGCCGGATCGCATCGCGGTCAGGGGCTGGGCGGGCAGATGCTGCAATGGGCGATTGATGCCTGCAGAGAAAAGGGCTGCGGTCTGGTGCAATTACATACGGATGCAACACGGGAAGATGCAATCCGGTTTTATGAAAAACTGGGCTTTAAACCCAGCCATATCGGCATGAAACTGGCTCTTTGAAACTTTACTTGTCAAAACTGCGGCTTTGATCAAATATTTTTGCTGTTACATGCATCGAATGCGCATCTTCCGCGTTAATGTGTAAGTACCACAGGAGACAGATCAATGGTCGATACTGCAAAAATCAAACAGCATTTCGAAGTGATTGGCGCTGACGGTGTTCATGTCGGCACCGTGGATCATATTGAGGGTGACCGGATCAAGCTGACCAAGGATGAGGCTGACAGAGCGCATCACCACCATCATCATTACATTTCTCTGGGGCTTGTGGCCGATATTGAGGGCAATAAAGTGCGGCTTTCCGCCAATGCCGATGTCGCTGTTACCTTTGAAGAGGAAAAAGACGGCAAGGCTGCATTCTGACAGCCAACCTGTTTTACCGGCAGTGATAACAAGCCCGCCTTGCGACAGAGGCGGGCTTTGCTTTACCGGCGATGCCGCACTTTAATAAACATGCAGGAGAACGGGAATAGTGCCGGTGCCCTGCAAATATTCCACAAATTCAAAAACCGGATAGGCGATGAAAAACACCAGCCCGTCGAAAAATGTATTATACAGTGTTTTCGGGCGGATGGTCAGGGTTTCCACATCCTGATAGCCACTCAGACGCGGGAAAAACCGCGGCACTTGCGCTTTGTAATCGCGGTAAGGCTGGCCGAATGTGTTTTCCAGATAGCCTTCCTCGGCCAGAATGACGAACAGGAATGTTACATAGCAGGCAAGAGCGAGCAGCAGCGCAATGCCGAGACTGCCGGTCATGCAGCCAATGCCGAAAGCGCCGATGGTGCTGAACACATAAAGCGGATTACGGCTGAGCGAATAGGGGCCGGTGCGGATGATTTCTGCGCCTTTGTGGCCACCGATATGCAATGTACACCACATGCGGCCGAGAATGGCCATCATGATAAAGCCAAGCCCGAAAGCTTCAATATATTCATGCACGCCGCGCTGCCATGCGGAGCGCACAAACAGCAAAGCGAGAAACAGAAGAGCGATGATCACAGCAACGGCAAGACGCCTGCGTGCCTGATAGCGGCTCATTTCTTTCATGGTTTTCATGCGGTCGACCCTGTGATGGTGACATGAGCCTGAAACACGGCAAATGTCACACTAAGGATGATGCCCGCTATATTGCTTAGAATATGCGGTTATCGGTTTTATGATGATTGCCGCATTCTATTTTTCATAAAACGGATTATTTTATGTCCTTGATGATAAGGGCAGAGAAAATCCGGCTATCCGCGCGGCCCCAGCAGAATAACGGCTACACCGCCCAATGCCAGCAACCCGCCTGCAATATCCCAGCGGTCAGGCACGAAATCTTCCGCCAGCCACAGCCAGATCAGCGATGAGATAATATAAATTCCGCCATAGGCTGCATAGGCACGGCCTGCGGCTTCCGCATCAATCAGCGTCAGCAATGAGGCGAAGATGACCAGCGAAGCAATACCCGGCAGCAGCAGCCACACGGATTTATCCAGCCGTAACCATGCCCAGAAAGCGAAACATCCGGCAATTTCGGCAAATGCCGCCAATGCATAGATCATGAACTGGGACATGGTTTTCATCAAATCTGCCTTATGCCGTGCGTCGGACGTGTTTATTGCGCTTATGCCATGAACCATCACAGCCATATCCGTCAATCAGGTGATGCGCTGTTTGCAACCTCTCCATTGGTAAGGGAGTGCTTTGTTTTAAATTCGGTGCATATGACCGGCTCATTCATTTTTTGTTCAACTCCAATGTTTTACATCCGTATTGAAGATGAAACACATGCATGACGGGTTTGATAAAAACACGGATATGCAGCCATAAAATATTTGTTCTGAACAGTAAGAATTTGCAGTAATCTTGGATATTGCGAAGCACTGGGCGGAACAGGTTTCAGCAGAATATGCGCCGGATCAGGCCGGATAATGAGGAACACAGATGAAAATAACAGTTTTAGGCAGGTATTTTTCCCGCATCATGCTGGTTGTGGCAGGCATGGCCGGTTTTCATACAATGACAACTGTGGAAGCGGCGGCGCAGCAATATCAGCGTTGCGCTGCGGAAAACGGCATTTGCCGTCTGCCTTATCCGACAGAGGTTATTTACGGTTCCGGCAATCGCGTGACATCGCGCTTTATCAACCAGCCGCAAGTGCGCTGCGCCAATTCGGTTTTCGGTGATCCGGCACGCGGCACTGCGAAAAGCTGCTCCTATGCGGTGCGCAATGATTTCGGCCGCTATGACCGCGACCGTGGCCGCTATGGCCGTGAGAATGATCATCGCCGCGGACAATGGGTCAATTGCGCCAGAGAAGGCCAGTATTGTGATTTTAACGGCAGCAAACGGGTGCGTTACGGCACACAAAACCGCTATGTGGAACGCGAATTCCGTAATGGCGTGCGCTGCGATAACCGTACCTTCGGCGATCCGGATCGCGGCGCCGCAAAGAGCTGCGCCGTGTTTAAATAAGACGGCTGAGGCTTTATAGGCTGAAAGGTCAGAGATAAAAGAAGAGCGGTTTATGCAGTCTGTATAAACCGCTCTTTTTATTGTTGGCAGTAAAGCATTGTCGCTGCCTGCGGGCAGGGCGCTTCGCTCTGTTTTTTACTGTGCTTTTTTCATACGCAGCAATGTGGCAAGGCCACCGATCAGCAGGCCGATACCGATGCCGATCAGGCCGAAGCTGAGCGCATTAAAGCCGATATCCGACTGGTTGGCCGAAGCAATGGACTGGGCTGTCGAAGTGGCATCAAGCTGATTGGCTTTGGCATCCATCATTGCAACCATGCCCGGCTCGGAGCATTTTGGCAGCAGGGAGGCTTTGGCTTCTTCACTATTGCCGTAAGTTTGCAGAACGATCGTTTCACAACGCTGCTTATCCGCTGCTGAAACACCGCCCGCACCGGTTTGTAAGTATAAACCACCGGCCAGAGCCAGAGCGCCCACGACGGCAAGAATCTTCGGACGGGTTGTTGTGTTGCTTTGAGGCATAAATCTTTCCTTTAATTGCAGAGGCGCAATAAATATTGAGTCTCTGATTAAAAACAAGATGCCTGCCCAGTCTGTTGTCTGGTCTTTGTTTTTACACCGCTTATAATTACAGGTCGCGCGACATAACCACGGATAATGTTTCAAAACCGTGGCGGTGGAACAGAATATGGGCGCGGATATTGCCGACAGCGCTTTCCAGAAAAACCTGCCTGAAACCGAGATTGCGGCATTGCCCGCAAACCCAGTTGATTAATGCCGAGCCTGTGCCATGACTGCGCAGCGGCTCTTTAATAATCACATCTTCCAGTGTGATATAGGGCGTCAGTGCGTCCCGCCGCAATGTTACAAAGGCGATACCGGCGAGATTGCTGCCTTGTATTGCCGTGGCCAGCCAGATTGCGGAGGTTTTATTCTGCTTTTTATGCTCGGCTGCTTTTTGCGCAAGCAGTGCAATATTGTCGTGTAAAGACGGGCTCCAGCACTCAGCAGACAAAGCGCGACCCCATTGAATATCCGTATGGGAAATATAAGATTTTCCGGTATTTTCAGTGAAGAAACGGGCAATATCATCGGCCAGAGTTTCATCCTGAAACCAGCCGAAGCGGATATCCGCGGCGCTTTGATCAAATGCTGCTTTTTGTAAATTCATATGTTCCGTCCTTTAAACAGACGGAAGTTTCAGACGGGATATGTTGAACCGTCAATGCCAACTTTTGCGGAGTTTCAGGCAAGGCTGTGCCGGCGCTGTATAACCGGAGAAGGGAATGCACAAAAAAACAGGCTCCGGAAATCCGGAGCCTGTCTTATATCATCAGCCTTTGATGATAGTGATCAGCTCATCATAGGCCTTACAAGCCTGTGAATCATCCTTGCCCTGATATTTCGTAGCAAGTTCCTGAACCTTGGCGGAGATTTCCTGCACTTTGGCCGGATCTTTGGTCATGGCATTCTGCATGGCAACGCCGAGTTCCTGACCCTTCTTGGCCAGCAATTCAGGTGTGCATTCCGGTTCTTTCGAGCAACCGGCAAGTGCAGTAACTGCAACGATAAGAGCAATACCTAAAACGCCTTTCATTGGCGATCTCCTTAAAAAATTCATTCTCTCAGGCTTTATCGGGAAGTGTAACAAAGCGCATGTTTTTGAGCATTCCGTAGTAAAACGGGCTCACTCAAGATCATGGATCATGCGGGTGGCGCAGAACAAACATCAGGCACAGCAGATATAAATCAATACTGCGCGGTCTGTTTCTTTGCTTCAGCATTATCCTGTGCGAAGGCGGTTACCGCTTTTAGCCTGAAATGCTTAGTAGTAATTTTGCACTCGCGTCAAGATTTGGCGGGTCATTCTTTTGGGGTAAATACTTAGTATAGCAATAATTTATATTAAAATATTGCACCATCCGTTACCGGCTGCCGGTATGGCCGTATAAATCGGGGATGTGATGAAAAGCAGGGAAGCGGGTGAGTGGTAAAAAGCTCAACCCTTTCAAAGGGAAACGCAAAGTTGCACTAATCCTGTTCGAATTTTTCACAGGCTTGCGCCAGCCTGTATTTACCACGGTCAACACGGATGAAGAGTGCCTCGCTCTCAGACTTATTATCTGAGCAGTTATAGGCCAGATATGTGAAATATCGGGGATATGACCAGCCACGCGCAATACGCCGTACATCTTTGGGCGTAAATGGTTCTTTCAGCGTTCCGTGTATTCTGATTGCATCCCTGATAAGGGGGTAAATATTCATCCTTTCCATACTTTATTGTAAGACTTTCGGATGAAAATTTATATCCCCGTAAATAAGGGGATATGTTGCCCGCTTAAAACAAACGCAGATAAATGAGCGGTGAGGCGCAGATCAGTAAAGCTGTAAAGGCAATTATACTTTGCCAATAGAACAGCCCCCACAGACCCAAAATGACTGCAACAGGTGCGGTGTAAATACAATAGATTATGAGATAGCCGTCATTGCCGGAGCCTGCAAGAACCGGCCAGAAGAAGATCAGCGCTGTTGCAAGGCTGAAAATCAGGGAGAGAATGGCAGACAGGCACCAGTTTTGCTGTGCGCGCATATTGCTTTGTTCCATGGCGCTTATTTCTGTCGTCGGTCTGCCAGTCATTATCGTGGCGGGATTATATTATTTGCCGCAACGGCGGCTCAGCACTTTAACCTCAAATGCGCGCGGGCCAACCATCATTTTCTGCTGAGGCTTACTGATGATGAGCGCTTTAGCAGAGCAGCGGCGTGTCACGACCTGATATTGGTCGGGCTTCTGGTAAATCACCTTGATAATCGGGTCATTTGGCATTTGCTCCGCAACCGCGTCAATAACCGCAGTCATTTCCTTGGCGCGCTGATAATTCGGCGCTAATGCTGCCTGTGCCTGTGTGGCTGCAAGAATGAGGATTGATGTAACTGCGAAGGATTTCAAGATCATAATCATTTCTCCAGTGATGCCTCACTGAACATTATGTGTAGCTGAAATGCAAGCGCAGAGGTGCTGATGTTTTACGGTATATTGCGCAGTGCCATTTATGTCTCAGCTTATGCGCTGCCGCTGTAATTGCGCAGCTGATTGAGGGAACAGGGGGCAATCTCATCTCTGTAGCGGGCAAATACCGGTGAACAGGAAGCCGGTTGCTGTGCGCAGACTTTACCGTACTGGCCGCTATCGGCCACAGGCTTCTCTCCTGCCGATTATTTGCGTTTTACCAGATAGGTGCTGACGGGAGCCTGAACCGTAATCAAAGCTTCGGCAAGCGCGCAATATTGTTTGGCTGAGGAATCCCAACTGACGCCGCGATCAAGAAAGAAGCGGCGCAATTCTTCGCCCATTTTGGCTTTTTCATTGATGCCTGCGGCTTCCATAAAACTCTGACCGGAGGAGAAACTGGTTTGGGCAATTGCCATGACCGCATCGCGCTGCTCTGCCAGTTTTGCATCATCGACAGTATAATCCGCACATAGTTCAGAAATGCGCTGGGCGATGGCCTTGGTGAAAACGATTTCCTTCATCTGTTGTGCTGTAACACGCTGACTGATGGTCAGCTCGGCTGCAGATACAGGAGAGGCGGCAAGCAAGGAGAAAAGCAGAGAGGAAATAAAGAGATTCTGGCGCAATAGAGAAGCTCCGGCTGCTGCATGACAGTTTGAGGCGTAAATCTGTTTTTGCCACGCTATTCTGCCGGTTTCAATCGCTTGTTACCGTTTTCAGCTGGCTGGTTGTTGCACAAAAAAAGCGGGCACTGCGGGAAATTGCTTGGCATTTGCGCATAAAAAAAGGCCAGACAAATTGTCTGACCTCTTTAGGGTATCATGCTCTTGGCAGTGCCAGTACATCCGTGGTCAAAGAAGAGCCGATACCGGATTAAGCAGCCTGAAGATTGCTGGCTGACATTTTGCCGGAGCGGTTATCACGTTCTACGTCGTAACCGATCTTCTGGCCTTCTGTCAGTTCACGCATACCTGCGCGCTCAACAGCAGAAATGTGAACGAACACATCTGCGCCGCCATTATCAGGCTGGATAAAGCCGAAGCCTTTAGTGGAATTAAACCATTTAACTGTGCCAGTGGTCATAACGAACCCTTTCATAGCAAGATAGAGTGCCCGCGACACCGGATGTGTTGCGGGAATATAGCGATTTTTTGAAAGGAAGGTTCGTCAGAGGGCAGAAGCTGCACAAAAAGCAAAGCTAAACAAGCAAATATCGATGATTGATATATAGCGATTAAAATTCAGATGTCAACCTTTGGTTTATTTTTGTGCTTTTTTCTACTTTTCATTGTAGCGTTGTATGTACAATAGGCCGCAAATGCTGCCGCCGGATTGAGATGCGCTTAACCCCTCTCATAAGAAAAACTGTTCATGAAAATGAATGTAGGCTCCAACCGCTGATGGGCGTTGATCAAGGGAACCAGACGTCTGAAATGTTCTGAGGCGCAATGGGCATCCAGCGCGGCCTGATCAGGCCATTCCTCAATGAAAATAAAATGTCCGGGATCTTTTTGATCCGTAAACAGGTCGTAAGATATGCACAGTACTTCCTGTCTGGTTTTCTCAACCAGTTCTTTATAAAGTGGCCGGACAATTTCCAGCCGGTCATGTTTTATGAAATCCTCAGCGATGACTTTCAGCATGAAATTGCCTTTCCTGATTATATTTGTTCACTAAATGTTCTAAAATCAAGGGCGAAGTCAAGCGGTATTTCCGGCGCGTAACAGATGAGCAGAGATGAATATATTCATGAAATATATGCCGGCAGATCTGATTATTTCCAATGGAATGCGCATCATTGGGTTTTTATGAGGAATAGACGTTGAATTGCAGTGCACCGGTTAAGTGACCCGTAAGGGCGCTTGTGTTAGGAACAGGCACGAAATCACGACCGGAGCGGCTGGCTTATGCATTCTGATGCTGACGGATTGATAAAGATACCCGAAGACATTCCCTATCAGGCAGAATTCCGCTTTGTTCTGGAGCATGTCTGTCTTTGTCTTGAAAAGGATGTGCCTGATCTGGTTCATAGTGCATATGTCTATGGAAGTGTTGCTACGGGCAGGGCTGTATCACGGCGGTCAGACCTTGATCTGACTTTATTGCTTCAAACCACTCCGACATCCGCTGACAAGGCGAGGCTGGAGACGCTGCGACAGCAAATCGAAACTGCCTATCCTGTTGTGAGTAAAGTTGATTTTGACATCGGCACCATTCAGCAAACTATGGCGCCTGATACATCTCTGGCCTGGCGCTATTGGCTGAAGCATCACTGCCGCTGCCTTTACGGTCAGAATCTCAGCGCTGAAATATTACCGTTCCGGCCATCCAGAGCGCTTGCGCTGGCGATCAATGGCGATTACCGGCAGGTTTTGGAAGATTATGCAGCCAGATTATCGGCTTGCGAGACAATAGCCCTGTCAAAAAAGCTGTGCCGTGAGGCCGCCAGAAAGACTATCCGCTCGACGAACATCTTGCGCCATGACGGGGACAGTGATTGGCCGGATAGTCTGGAAGAATTTGCTACGCGGTTTCAAGGTCGTTACCCTGATCAGGCCGGGGAGGCACAGTATTTTCTGCAACAGGCCAAAGACCCGTCAGAAGAAGCGGGGGATTTTATTGTCCGTCTGACCGCTTTTGTAGCTTGGATGGATTCTGCTAATCAAAAGATCGGTTTTGCAGGATGAAAGAATATGTCATTTCTCCAATGACTGGAACATCTGTAGCAGATAATAACTTTCATATCAGATACATATGAGACGTTATGATTGGCAGCAGATCAAGCCTTGTCAGTTTTTCATGGCTGTGCGTGATTGTATCTTACGGCTCTTTGCTTATGAGTAGGAACTATTAGAACACATGATGTGCTCTATAGTGCAAAAATGGGGAGGGCAGGTTTGCTCTTATGGTCACGGATATGGGTTGTGTTGGTGGCTTTAATCAGCGCAATTCTGTTCGCAACGGGCTCCCTCTCGCATGCCTATAACGGGAAAAATGATTTAGCAGCATTTCTATTGATTGCCGGATTGATGATGCTGTCAATTTCCGTACGACAATTATGGCTTCGGTCTTCGGGGCCCGCCAAAATGCAGAGATTTAAAGGTGTTACCGTTTTTATATGCGGTTTTTTAATGATGCTTTGTACTGTTGTCGTGAGCAGTGAATTGGTCTTCGCCTGGTTCAATGGTGAGATACATGTTGCTACCCGCGGAGGCGGAGGCTTCTTCGTAAATTATGACGATGATCCAAAGAAATTCGGCTTTTATTTCTTGTTTTACAGTGTGGTAGCTTCTGTAAGTTTTGTTGTGGGCTGCCTCATGATCATCAAACCGCTGGGTTTGAAAAGCGCCGACAAGTAAATTTTGAATTGGAAATTTTACTATAAAATGACTTGAAACAAATGGCGATCCCGACTGGATTCGAACCAGTGACCGTCGGCTTAGAAGGCCGGTGCTCTATCCAGCTGAGCTACGGGACCGCAAATGCGGTAGTTTCAGATAATTTTAGTGCGTCCAAGGCTGCTGGCGGTCTGCGCGGAAATTATCCGTATAGGAAATCTTGCGGCGCTTGGCTTCCTTAGGTTCCTGAACACGATATGGAATACCGTATTTCTGTACATAAGCGAGCGCATCTTCGAGACTGTCGAAATTGATGCGAATCTGGCTCTTCATGTCACGGGAAGATGTGTAGCCCATCAAAGGCTCAATCTTGCGGGCTACTTCAGGCTCATATTCCAGAACCCATGCCTCGGTTTTGGCTTTGCCGGACTGCATGGCGGTTTTGGTTGGACGATAAATACGGGCGACCATATTCATATACCTCGGCACAAAAGCGACCATAAAATCTTGCGATCACTGGTCCGTTAAATCTGAGACAGCTCTCACTGAAAACGTTCAGGACATCATCAATAAATTGTCATGGTCGGAGCGAGAGGATTCGAACCTCCGACCCCCTGATCCCAAATCAGGTGCGCTACCAGGCTGCGCTACGCTCCGCTATCCTTCTAAGGATTGCTTGTGTCTAGAATTTTCATTGGCGGAGTGCAAGAGGCAAAACAGCCGTTGCACCTAAAAATGCGTGAATGTCGCATCATAAAAACAGAGACAAACACGCTGTTTTGTCTCTGTTTTTGGAAATTATGGGAAATTTCTGATTATGCCACTGAAATTGCAGCCAATCCCTGCTGCAAATCATTGATCAGATCCTGCGTATCCTCAAGGCCGATTTGCAGGCGGATCACCGGGCCTTCGTAAGATTGGGCTGAAACAGTACGGTCGCCCAGCTGCACATGCACGGCAAGGCTTTCATAACCGCCCCAGGAATAGCCCAGGCCGAACAGTTGCAATGTATCAAGCAGCTTGCGGGCTTCTTCCGTACCGCCCGAGGCCAGAACAATGGAGAAAACGCCGCTTGCGCCTTTGAAGTCGCGTTTCCACAAAGCATGATCCGGATGGCTCTCAAGGGCAGGGTGCAGAACACGTGCCACTTGCGGCTGCTGCTCCAGCCAGCGGGCAATTGTGAGCGCACTTTGCTGATGATGGTTGAGGCGCAAGCCCATGCTGCGCATGCCGCGCAGAACCTGATAGGCATCGTCGGAATTCACGCACATGCCGAGCGCCGTATTGACTTCCTGCAGACGCGGCCAGCATTTTTCATTGGCGGAGATCATGCCCATCAGAATATCTGAATGGCCGGATGGATATTTGGTGGCAGCATGAATCGTAACATCCACACCAAAATCCAGCGCCTTGAAATAAAGCGGTGTTGCCCAGGTATTATCCATCATCACAATAACATCACGTTCATGGGCGGCTTTCACAATGGCCGGAATATCCTGAACTTCAAATGTATTGGAGCCCGGTGATTCTGTGAAAACCACGCGGGTATTCGGACGGATCAGCTTGGCAATATCCGCGCCGATATGCGGCGGGTAATATTCAACTTCAATGCCTAAGCGCTTCAGCATGGAATTGGCAAAGCGCCGTGTCGGATAATACATTGTATCGACGAAAAGAATGTGGTCGCCTTTTTCAAGAAAGGCCAGCAGCGGCACGGTTACGGCCGCAAGACCGGAGGAAACCAGAATCGTTCCCGCTGCTCCCTCCAGCATATTCACGGCATTGCACAGCGCGTCTGTGGTCGGGGTGCCGTGGGTGCCATATGTATAAGGCTGGTCTTCGGTTGCCATTGTGGCGGCATCTTTGAACAGGACAGTGGAGGCACGTACGACCGGCGGATTTACGAAGCCGTGATATTCATAAGGGTCATTGCCGCAATGTGCTAGCACTGTGTTGATTCCCAGGTCTTCTGCAGACTTTGTCGACTTGACCATAAAAACGCCTCCTGCGGCCTGTTAAAGCCTAAATGTCCTGCGGCTCGTTAAAGCCTTGCTGTGATGTGTGAATCTGTCGTGCAGATCTTGCGTTACTGAAACAATTCAACGGCAAATATGCAACCGGAATACACGAAAAATGGCTGATGCCTGCGCATTTTAATTTGTATGTGGCCGCGCATTTTTTACCTTTGGGCAAATGAACAGGCGGGAACCTGATGTTAATGCCGATTGCCTATGGAAACCGGCATGACAAATTGATTGCAGAAAAATGAATGGTGCTTGATGTTTTTGAAAAAAGAAATTTCAGATTTATATGCTGTGTTTCAGTCCGGTTTGGCATTGCGCCGGACAAAGCAGGTGGCGGGGGAAAATGCGCCGGTCTGGCTGCCGGTTATGAGCCTGATCGTTGTTTTTGTTGTGGCTGTGGCCCTGATGCTTTTGTCTTTTGACGGGCGGATTTCCCGTGCCGCAGTAGCGGCTCATATTTTGCCTAAAAATGTGCTGAAAATTATGACCAATCTGGTGCTGGCCGCACCTTATATTGCGCTGTTTTCCGTGGTGATTATCGTGGCGCTTATGCTGCGTCAGCGCTTACGCCAAGCTGGTCGGTTCAATGCTCTGTATCAGCGCTGGGGTATCATTGCCGGTAACAGCCTGTTTGCCATTCTGGCGATTCTCAGCGCTGGTCTGATTGTGAATATTGTTAAATATATTATTGGCCGTCCGCGTCCGATCCTGATTGATGTTGTTGGTCCTTATGCGTTGAAACCCTTTGATTTTACTTATGCTTATGTGAGTTTTCCTTCCGGCCATGCCTGCACCGCCGGTGTGCTGGCAACGCTGATTGCGCTGTGGTTTCCGCGCTGCCGGATTGCCGCTTATGTGGTATTTGCGCTGATCGCCTCTATGCGTGTTTTTGTACAGGCGCATTATCCGACAGATGTGCTGCTGGGCTTTTTGACCGGCGCAATTATCACGCTGGTGCTGGCGCGCTTCTTTGCACAGGCCGGTTTATTGTTTCACTTGCAGGGCACAAAACTTTTTCCGCAAGTCAATTCCTGAAACCGGCTTTAAAGCTCATACTTTGGCCGTAGTGATAATGATGCGGGAAAAGATTTTTAAATCGGTTCGCAGCTTTTACTGCGGTTCAGACTTGACCTTCGCAAAATAATAGCTTTCGATAGACAAGAGTTTAATGCGTATCCTGTTTTTACAAAATTTAATCCGGCTCATTACGAGGGGGCTGTTAACGGATCGGGAATACTGATCTGTGCTATGGAAATAAATGATATTCGGTGCAGCCTTTGTGCTGTTCCGGCAGACACTGCGAAATTGATTTTTGAATGCTGACAATAAGTTTAACGATAAAAGGGTGAGCACCACATGAGAAAGTCAAATTTACTCAAACTGGCCGGTATGGCTGTTGTCACTTTTGCCGCTTCCTCCGCATTCGCGGGCACATTGGATGATGTGAAGAAGAAGGGCTTTGTGCAATGCGGCACCAATACAGGTCTGCCGGGCTTTGCCGCTCCCAACGACAAAGGCGAATGGGCCGGTTTTGATATTGATTATTGCCGTGCTGTGGCATCGGCTATTTTCGGCGATAAAAACAAGGCGAAATTCACTCCGCTCAATGCAAAAGAGCGTTTCACAGCCCTGCAATCCGGTGAAATTGACATTCTGATCCGTAATACCACCTGGACAATCAGCCGTGATACATCGCTCGGACTCGAATTTGCCGGTGTGAATTATTATGACGGTCAGGGCTTTATGGTGAATACCAAGAAGCTGCCGGATATCAAATCGGCCTTGCAGCTTTCCGGCGCTTCCATCTGCGTTCAGGCCGGCACTACGACCGAAATGAATATGGCGGATTATTTCAAAGCCAATAAGATGGAATATAATCCGATCGTTTTTGAAAAGATCGAAGAAGCCAATGCTGCTTATGACAGCGGCCGCTGCGATGCCTATACCACAGATCAGTCCAGCCTTTATGGTGTGCGTCTGGCACTTTCCAATCCGGATGATCATGTGGTTCTGCCGGAAATCATTTCCAAAGAGCCATTCGGTATTGCCGTTCGTCAGGGCGATGCGCAATGGGCCGATGTGGCACGCTGGGTACATAATGCGCTGCTGAATGCCGAAGAAGCCGGTATTACTCAGGCAAATGTTGAAGACATGAAGAAGTCTGATTCACCTGAAATCAAGCGTATGCTCGGCACGGAAGCTGATACCAAGATCGGTACCGATCTGGGGCTTGATAATGACTGGGTTGTCAAAATCATCAAGAATGTCGGCAATTACGGTGAAATTTTCGACCGTAATATCGGCGCAAGCAGCCCGTTGAAAATTTCACGCGGTATCAATGCTTTGTGGACCAAGGGCGGTCTGCAATACGGTATTCCGATCCGTTAATTATTCATACAGTCTGAACAAGCACCTGCATCACATCGCGTGATGCAGGACGGTTCTTTGTATTCTTTTTTCAGTTTTATACCGGAGCATAATTACAGCGCATCCCACATTATTGTGCTGCTCCGTGTTCTTTCAGTGTTGCATGATCAGACCCGTCAAGCGGCTCCTGAACGGAGCCTTTGAAGGCCGTATCGTGTGTAGCATGCCGTAAAGCCGTTTTTTGAAAGCGAAACAGCTTTCGCCGAATATCCCTGTTTTCCAATTCTGCCCGATCTTTCGGGGCTTTTATGCGGGCAGAGCGTCAGGGATCATTTCAAATATCTGGTCATGAAAATGACTGCAGAGAATGAGGTGCGCATGGCAGATCAAAGTGCCGTATCAGGCAAACGACAGGATGCTCAGGATTCTGTCATTCATAATCCGAAAATACGCGGGCTGTTTTATCAGTTTATCGTTTTCGCCGGAGTTTTTTTGCTGGTTTACTGGATTATTGGCAATACGGCCGCCAATCTCCAGAAGCTCAATATCGCTTCAGGATTTGACTTCCTGAAAAGTCGTGCGGGCTTTGATGTCAGCCAGTCGCTGATTTCTTATGATGCGGATTCCAATTATGCCCGCGCTTTTGTCGTCGGACTTTTGAATACGCTTTATGTGGCCATTCTCGGCATTATCACCGCCTCGATCATCGGTTTTCTGATCGGTATCGGGCGTTTGTCGTCAAACTGGCTGATTGCCAAAATCTGTACGATCTATGTCGAGATTTTCCGTAATATTCCGCCGCTTCTGGTGATTTTCTTTTGGTATTTCGGTGTGCTGGCGGTTTTGCCGGAGGTACGCGGCAGCTATGCCTTGCCATTCGGCAGCTATCTGAACAAGCGCGGCTTTTTCTTTCCTTCTGCCGTGTGGGGCGATACAGCCTGGCTGTCTCTGGCCGCTTTTGTGGTGGCCATTGTTGTTGCCTTCATCCTGCATCGTTGGGCGCGGGCGCGTCAGGCTAGAACCGGGCAGGTTTTTCCGTTCTGGCGGGTGGCTGTGGCGCTGGTTCTCGGCCTGCCATTGCTGACATTTCTTGCCACCGGCATGCCTGTCAGTTTTGATGTGCCGAAACTCGGTTCTTTCAACTTGTCCGGCGGCTCGCAGATCAAGCCGGAATTTATGGCGCTTTATCTGGCGCTGTCTTTCTACACTGCATCCTTCATTGCCGAAACCGTGCGCGGTGGTATCAAAGGAGTGAGCAAAGGCCAGTCTGAAGCCGCTTTTGCACTTGGTCTCAGTGGCGCGCAGGCTATGCGTCTGATCGTGGTGCCGCAGGCTTTGCGTATCATCATTCCGCCTTTGTCGAGCCAATATCTCAACCTGACCAAAAACTCTTCGCTGGCCATTGCCATCGGCTATCCTGACCTGATGGCTGTGGGCGGCACAGTGCTCAATCAGACAGGGCAGGCGGTAGAAGTGGTGGCGATCTGGATGGTCGTTTATCTAGGCCTCAGCCTTATCACCTCCGGTTTGATGAACTGGTTTAACGCAAAAATGGCATTGGTGGAGCGCTGAGATGAGCAATATGGATTTGCATTATGTACGCGCGCAAATGGTTGAACAGATGCCAGCGCCTGAAGGACGCAAAGGCATTATCGGCTGGTTGCATGAAAAGCTGTTTTCTTCGGTTAAGGATAGTATCCTCACGATTATGAGCATTCTGCTGATCGTCTGGTTTCTGCCGGGGCTGATTGAATGGCTGTTCATTAATGCGGTGTGGAGCGGGCCTGACCGCACAGCCTGCAGCACAGTGGTGCAGGGCGGTATACAGCCGGAAGGATGGTCGGGTGCCTGCTGGGCCTTTGTGGATGCCAAGTTCCAGCAGTTCCTCTATGGCCGCTATCCGGTTGATGAACGCTGGCGCGTACAATTGGTGGCGCTGGCTTTTGTGCTGCTGCTGGCACCGCTTTTGATCCGCAAATTACCTTATAAAACCTTGAACGCTATTTTGCTGTTCCTTGTATTTCCGGTCTTTGCCTATCTGTTTCTGGTTGGCGGTTCTTTTGGTCTGGGACGGGTGGAAACCCCGCTTTGGGGTGGCCTTCTGGTCACGCTCATTCTCTCGGTCGTCGGGATTACAATATCCTTGCCGATGGGGATTTTGCTGGCTCTGGGGCGGCGCTCCGATATGCCGGTGATCAAGGCACTCTGCGTTATTTTTATCGAGGTTATTCGCGGTGTACCACTGGTGGCACTGTTATTTATGGCCAGTGTCATGCTGCCATTATTCATGCCGCCGGGCACCAGTTTTGATAAATTTCTGCGGGCGCTGGTCGGGGTTTCATTGTTTGCCTCGGCCTATATGGCTGAGGTTATTCGCGGCGGTTTGCAGGCTATTCCGAAAGGACAATATGAAGGCGCGGATTCGCTGGGCTTAAGTTACTGGCAGAAAACCTTGTTTATTATTCTGCCGCAAAGCCTGAAAATCTCTCTGCCAGGTATTGTAAATACGTTTATCGGCTTGTTCAAAGATACCAGTCTTGTGTACATTATTGGTATGTTCGACCTGCTTGGAATCGTCAGGCAGAATTTTTCGGATGCCAGTTGGGCAACTGCGCAGACACCGGCCACGGGTTTGTTTTTTGCCGGATTTGTATTTTGGATTTTCTGTTTCTGTATGTCTCGATATTCGTTATATATGGAGAGAAGGCTGGATACGGGCCGGAAATAAAAATTGGGAAATCATCTGCATGAAATGCGGATGAGAGTGAGGAATAAAGAATGAGCATGCAATCGGGCGCTTTGCTTAAGCCGACAATGGAAGAAACGGGAGCAATCATGGAAGTATCCAAAACCGATGTCGCAGTCGACATTGTCGGAATGCATAAATGGTATGGCGAATTCCATGTGCTGCGCGATGTTAATCTGCGTGTTATGCGTGGCGAGCGTATTGTTGTTGCAGGGCCTTCCGGCTCCGGCAAATCCACAATGATCCGCTGCATCAACCGCCTTGAAGAACATCAGAAAGGCCAGATCATTGTTGACGGTATTGAACTGACCAATGATCTGAAAAAGATTGACGAAGTGCGCCGTGAAGTTGGCATGGTGTTCCAGCATTTCAATCTTTTCCCGCATCTGACCATTCTGGAAAACTGCACGCTTGCGCCGATCTGGGTACGCAAAATGCCGAAGAAACAGGCAGAAGAAATTGCGATGCACTATCTGGAACGCGTCAAGATTCCGGAGCAGGCCAATAAATATCCGGGTCAGCTTTCCGGTGGTCAGCAGCAGCGCGTGGCGATTGCCCGTTCATTGTGCATGAAACCGCGCATCATGCTGTTTGATGAACCAACCTCGGCGCTTGACCCTGAAATGGTCAAGGAAGTGCTGGATACAATGGTCGGCCTTGCTGAAGAAGGTATGACCATGATCTGCGTTACCCACGAAATGGGCTTTGCGCGTCAGGTTGCCAATCGCGTGATCTTCATGGATCAGGGGCAGATTGTTGAGCAGAATTCACCGGCTGAATTCTTTGATAATCCGCAGCATGAACGCACCAAGCTGTTCCTCAGCCAGATTCTGCACTGATTATTGATCAGAGAAAAGAACCCCAAGGGGTTCAGGTAATAGAACACCCGCGGTGCAAGCTGCGGGTGTTTGTTTTCAGGCGCTGTGCGGGCCTTCGCAAAATTGGATGCGATTGCCGAAAGGATCGGTCACAGCCAGAATGCGCCCCCAAGGTTTGGTTTCAATATCGGGACGCAAAAAACGGTAATTGCGCGCGCTCAGTTCCTGATGCATGGCATCCACGCCTTGCAAGCGCACAAAAAGATTGGCGCCCGGTGTGGCATCACCATGATGCTCGCTCAAATGCACTATGAGTTTACCGCGTGAAACCTGCATATAAAGCGGCATATTTTCCGCGAAACTATGCTCCCAGTCACAGTTAAAACCTAAATAGTCCAGATAAAACTCTTTGGCTTTATCAATGTCGAAGATCCTGAATATCGGGCAGACCTGTTCAAACTGTACTGTGCTCATGGGGTTCTCCGCTGAAGATAGCCTCTCTATAAAACATGCCTGTAAAATTCATATTAATTATAAGAGGGAGAGAGATGAAATATCAGTGGCTGAACCGTCTTGAACCGCAACATCATCAGAGCTTTTACACCCTTTACCGGCAGGAATGGTGGACGCAAAACCGTAGCTATGAGGATGTGATTGCAATGCTCGGAGGTTGCGATCTGGTGATCGCCTGTTGCGACAGGCAGGAGCGGATTATCGGCTTTGCCCGTGTGCTGACGGATTATATTTTCAAGGCGCTGATCTTTGACGTGATCGTGGATGAAAGCGCACGCGGGCAGGGGCTGGGGCAGGAACTGATCGCACGTATCATCGGGCACCCTGAACTGACAAAAGTGCAGAGCTTCGAGCTTTACTGTCCTGAGCGTCTGATCCCGTTTTATGAAAAACAAGGCTTTGTCAAAGGTGCATCCAGCCTGATGTTCCGTCCGGCCTGAGCGGCAGATTATAACTTTTGCATCAGTTCGATACGGTTGCCGAACGGATCATGGATATAAGCCCGCAAATAACCAGCTAGCGGTTCATCTTCGGTGATTTTGACCTCATGCTCTGCCAGCATCTCCAGAAAAGCGGACAGCCTGTCGACCAGAAAAGCCGGATGTGCTTTCAAAGCAGGGGAGAAACCGCGCTCCACACCGAGATGGAGTTTAATTGTGCCTTGTTCAAACCAGCAGCCACCGCGCTTTGCAAGATTGTCCGGTTTCGGAACTTCTTTAAAACCAAGGATTTGGCCATAAAAGACCCGCGCTTTATCTTCACCGCCCGCAGGCATGGCAAGCTGAATATGATCCAGTCCGGTAATTGGCATAATGTCCTCTCACGGATAAGCGTTTATTATAACCGGTATGTTTTTTGCGTTTTGCATGAGAAGTTTAATACAGACCGGCAGGCTTGCAAGTCTGCACAGTCATTATCGCAATAAAACGGCTTCTTTACTTTGTTCAGGCGGAAATATCCGCTGCGTCATATTGATAGAGCCAGTCGAGATCACGCAGAAAATCTTCCGGCTTGCGCAGTTTGAACAGCATATTCCGGCCAAAAGCCACAGGCCCGCTGGCATGATAGGCAAAGCGGTTCAGCTTGCCGCGCCGTGCCACTTGTGCAATACGCGCCAGTCTCTGCTTTTCAAAAGCGGCAAGAGCAGCGCTGTGATCTGTACTTTCCGGTGAAAGATGTGCCGCAAGACAGGCTGCATCTTCAATTGCCATGGCGGCACCCTGCGCTGCAAAAGGTGTCATGGCGTGGGAGGCGTCGCCCAGCAGCACAAAGCGCTTGTTGAGAACCAGCCGAGGTTCCGGCATTTCAAACATCGGCCAGAATGTCCATTGCGGCGCGGCTTTCAGTACCTCAATCACGGCATCCGACCAGCCTTTGAAACTGCGTATCAGCGCTTCGCTGTCGCCCTTCATGTCCCAACTGGTGCCGATATCCTCGCCATCGGTAATGGCCACGAAATTATAGGCTGTGCCGCTTTTGATCGGATAGGCGATCATATGCGCGCCCTGACCAAGCCATGCGGAAACAGCCTGTTTTTCTTTCAGGTTGGCGGTAAAAGCGGCAGGCAATTTGTCCACGGGTAAGGTGGTACGCCATGCAATATGATCGGTAAATTGCGCGCGTCCCTGATCCTGTGCAGCGCTGCGCTGTGCCGACCAGACACCATCACAACCGAGCAGAATCTGGCCGCTATAATCGGTAATCTGCTCATTCATATCCACGCGGATGGTAACATTATCCTCGCCGATATGGTGCGACAGCACATTGGCACCAAGATGCAGCGTGATTTGCGGATGATTGTGAACGGCTTTGAGAAGGACGGCCTGTAAATCCGCACGGTGGCAGGCAATATAAGGCGCATCCCAGCGCTTAGCCGCCTGCGCACCAAGTTCCATGCGCATCAATGGCTGCGCCTTAACTCCATCCATCAGATAGAGCGCATCAGGCGTAACGGCTTTGGGCATAAGCTCATCCAGAATGCCGAGCCGCGCCAGAAGCCGTGTTGCATTGGGTGCCAGTTGCAGACCGGCGCCGACTTCCGACAAAGCGGGCGCTTTTTCCATGATCAGCACGGAAAATCCGCGTTCAGCCAGCGCCAGCGCTGCTGCCAGACCGGCAATACCCGCACCGGCTATGAGAATTTTCTGATCATCTGCTTTCTGCATGATTACCCTTTCCGGAACCCGTTTCCGAAAACAGTGCAACGGCTTTCGGAGAGGATGCGCGCGTCAGAACATAATTTTTCAAAACCGGATCAGTTTGAAAGTAAAATTATGCTCTAATTTAAAAGTGTCAGAGCGTATTTTGTGCCAATTGGGCACATGGTGCTCTACTATAAAAAATAGAGCGTGCCGCGCTTCATCGCATTATGGCAATGCTCTGCAGTCTTTTAAGTGCCGCATGCCGGCAAATGCTCAACGAAACAGTTGATGCCGGACATGCGTGAAGAGGGAAAATGGTGAAAAACGGGGGCATTTTCACCATTTTCTGTTTTTGTCTGATGATATTAGTCTGCAACCGCAACCAGCGGGTCGCTATAGGTGCAATTGGCCGGCACGGTCTGCTCGGCGCTCAAAGATGCATCATGGCGATACAGGGTGGAGCAGTAAGGGCAGACAACTTCTTCGGCATCGCCCATATCAAGGAAAATATGCGGGTGGTCGAATGGCGGATTTGCGCCGACGCACATGAATTCTTTTACGCCGATGCTGATGGCATTATGGCCTGCATCGTTCTGGAAATGAGGGATGATATGGTCTGACATGTGACAACTCCAGTGATGGCATCACCTTGATAATATTTATGCAGCGAGGGGGAAACACTCAGGGCATAAACGAGGCAACAGATATAAGCAGGAGGGCATATGAGCATTTGCAGATGCCCGCGCCGTTCCGGTACTTATTTGGGCTTTGATGTATCGCGAATAATGCATGAGCGGAAGTGTTTTTTATCGATTATGTTGTAATCTCTGTTTTGTTATTAAAATGTCATACAGAATGCATAAATGAACAATAACACGAACACGGTTTGCACGACCCGCGACCAATCTTAGCATTTTACAATTCGTTTCAGGTGCGTGAAACCTGTGGCGGATGAGGCAAGGCAAGGGGCGGGCTGTAGCCTGTATGAGCGTACACCGCTCCGGATTGTTGCAGAAAAACGGAAAGCGTTTTCCGGCTGTAACGGTGCGAATGATGTTAAAAGAGTGGTTTCTCTTATGATGAGTGCGGATGAACCGCCTTACAGACAGGGAAAAGCTCTGAACCCGCTTTTGGCAATTTCAGAGGGATTGTTGCTGTGCCGAATATAAAAACTCATGATCTGGTGAGAGAGGCTGAACCGGTGGGTGGTGTTGTCACGCTGGTTACACGGTCAGATGCAGCGCATGCCCATATGCCCGGTGCGCCTGCCAATGCAAATGAATTGCCTGATCTGCGCGAAAGCCCTGAACGCTTTGTAAACCGCGAATTTTCCTGGCTGCAGTTCAATAAACGCGTGTTGGCAGAAGCGGTTAACAAGAAGCAGCCGCTGCTGGAGCGCGTGCGGTTTCTCTCGATTTCCGCGGCCAATCTGGACGAGTTTTTCATGGTGCGCATTGCCGGCCTTGCAGGGCAGGTGCGTGCAGGCGTTGCCACCCGCGCGGCTGACGGCCGCACGCCGCAGGAGCAGCTGGATTTTGTGCTGGCTGAAGTGGCCACCTTGCAATCTGCCCAGCAGGAAACGCTGCAAATGCTGCGTCAGGAACTGGTGCAGGAAAATATTGAAATCATCCGCCCAGACCGCCTGAAGAAACAGGACAGAAAATGGCTTGAGCATCATTTTCTGGAAACGATCTTTCCGGTGCTTACGCCTTTATCGCTTGATCCGGCACATCCGTTCCCGTTCATTCCGAATCTCGGTTTTTCCATGGCGCTGCAATTGTCGCGGATCACCGACAAGCATCCGATGGTTGCCCTGCTGCGTCTTCCGGTCGCGCTCAACCGCTTCATTGAAGTGCCGTCCGAAAGTGGCCGTTACCGCTTTATCACGCTGGAAGATGTGGTGAGTCTCTTCATCGAGCGGCTGTTTCCGGGTTATGAAGTGCGTGGTGCCGGTACATTCCGCATCATCCGCGACAGCGATATTGAAGTGGAAGAAGATGCGGAAGATCTGGTGCGCCATTTCGAAACCGCATTGAAGCGCCGTCGCCGCGGCCGTGTGATCAGCATTGAGTTTGACAGCGATATGCCGGAAGCCCTGCGGGTCTTTATGGCAATGGAACTCGGCGTGTCCGAGAGCCGTATCAGCGTGCTGCCGGGTCTTCTGGCGCTGAATATGATTTCAGAAATTGTCAGCGTTGCCCGTGATGATCTGAAATTCGTGCCTTATAATCCGCGTTTTCCGGAGCGTATCCGCGAGCATGGCGGCGATTGCCTTGCTGCAATCCGCGAGAAGGATATTGTTGTTCACCATCCTTACGAATCTTTCGATGTGGTGGTGCAGTTCCTGCGTCAGGCTGCGCTCGATCCGAATGTGCTGGCGATCAAACAGACCCTTTACCGCACCTCCAACAACTCGCCGATTGTGCGTGCGCTGATTGATGCGGCTGAAGCCGGTAAATCCGTGACTGCGCTTGTCGAGCTGAAAGCCCGCTTTGACGAAGAGGCGAATATTCGCTGGGCACGCGATCTGGAACGCGCCGGTGTGCAGGTGGTATTCGGCTTTATCGAGTTGAAAACACATGCGAAAATGTCGCTTGTGGTGCGCCGTGAAGATGAAAAACTGCGCTCCTATGTGCATCTTGGCACCGGTAATTATCACCCGATCACGGCAAAAATTTACACTGACTTGTCTTTCTTCACATCCGATCCGGAAACCGCACGGGATGTGGCGCATATTTTCAATTTCATCACCGGCTATGCCCAGCCTGCCGATGGTATGAAACTGGCGATCTCGCCTTTCACGCTGCGCCGCCGGATTTTGAAACATATTGAAGACGAGATTGAACATGCGCAATCCGGTCGCCCGGCGGCGATCTGGATGAAAATGAACTCGCTGGTCGATCCGCAGATCATTGATGCATTGTATAAAGCCAGTTCCGCTGGCGTGCAGATTGATCTGGTGGTGCGCGGTATTTGCTGTCTGCGTCCGCAGGTGCCGGGCCTGTCAGACAATATCCGCGCCAAATCCATTGTCGGCCGCTTCCTTGAACATTCGCGTATTTACTGCTTCGGTAACGGGCAGGATCTGCCTTCCAAGGATGCGATTATTTATATCAGTTCGGCTGATATGATGCCGCGAAATCTCGACCGCCGCGTCGAAACGCTGGTGCCGATCACCAATGAGACAGTGCATCAACAGATTTTATCGCAGATTATGCTTGCAAATCTCTACGATAATCAACAAAGCTTTGAGCTATTATCAGACGGAACCTCGAAACGGATAAAACCGGTTGACGGGGAAGAAGCCTTTAACGCTCAGGAATATTTCATGACAAATCCCAGCCTATCCGGTCGCGGCAAGTCTCTGAAATCATCGGCACCGCGTTTGATTGCGCGCCATAACCGCGTTCGTGCAGAGCGAAACCGCAACGCATGACGCTGTCTTTGGCACAGGGCCGTATAAAAGGTCTGGAACCGGTCGCAGTTATTGATATCGGTTCCAACTCGGTGCGTATGGTGGTTTATGAAGGCATCGTACGCTCTCCGACAATATTCTTTAATGAGAAGATTCTCTGCGGCCTCGGCAAGGGGCTGGCACAGACCGGACGTCTGAATGACAAATCGGTGGCCAGCGCCCTTGAGGCGCTCCGCCGTTTCCGTGCTCTGGCGCGGCAGGCGGGAGCGGGCAAGATTTACACGATTGCCACCGCAGCCGCCCGCGAGGCGGAAAACGGCCCTGATTTTATTGCACGGGCCGAAGAGATTCTCGGCGAACACATCCAAATCCTCTCCGGCAAGGAAGAAGCCTATTATTCGGCGATGGGGATCATTTCCGGTTTCCATAATCCGGATGGTATCGCCGGTGACCTTGGCGGCGGCAGCCTTGAGCTGGTGGATGTGCATGGTGATAATTGGGGCGATAATCCGGATAAGGCAATCGGCAGCGGTGTTACATTGCCGCTTGGCGGTCTGCGCCTGCAGGATTTGTCCGGCGGCAAGATTACGGAAGCTGCTAAAATCACCCGTAAATATGTGGGCGGCGTGCCTTTCCTGAAGGAAGGCAAGGGGCGCACTTTTTATGCGGTGGGCGGCACATGGCGAAACCTTGCCAAGCTGCATATGAGCGCCAAACATTATCCGCTCCATGTGATGCATGGCTATGCCATGGATCCGGAAGATGCCTATAATTTTCTCTACCGTGTGGCGCGTTTTGATCTCGACCATATGCGCGGTATTGAAGCGGTGTCGAAAAACCGCCGTCAGCTTTTGTCCTATGGTGCCACTGTGCTGATGGAAGTGGTCAAGCGCATGGAACCGGCGCAGATCATCTTTTCGGCACTTGGTGTGCGTGAGGGCTATCTGTTTTCACTGCTGAAAAAGAAAGAACAGCGGCTTGATCCGCTTTTGTCTGCGGCAGAAGAACTGGCTGTGCTGCGCGCGCGTTCCCCGCGCCATGCCCATGAACTGGCGGACTGGACGGGCTATGCCTTTGAACAGCTTGGCTATGACGAGACGGATAATGAGAGCCGCGACCGTCGTGCTGCCTGTCTGATGGCAGATATCAGCTGGCGTGCCCATCCTGATTATCGCGGGTCGCAGGCACTGAATATTATCGCCCATGGCTCATTCATCGGTATTGATCATCCGGGGCGCGCTTATATGGCGCTGGCCAATTATTACCGCCATGAAGGCGTTATGGAGGATGAGGCTGCGCCGGAAATTATCCGTATTGCCACGCCGCGTTTGCGCGAGCGGGCGCGGGTGCTTGGTGCTTTGCTGCGGGTGGTGTATCTGCTGTCAGCCTCGATGCCGGATGTTATTCCGCAGCTTAAATGGCGTCAGCAAGGCGAGGCGCTGGCACTGGTTGTACCGGAAGCCTATCGCGATCTGGTTTCCGAGCGTTTGGAAAACCGGCTGAATGTGCTGGCAAAAGTCACGAAAAAGCAGCTGTGCTTCATTATTGAATAAGCCTGATATTCAGGCGGATAAAGAAAAGGCCGGATCATTTGATCCGGCCTTTTATCTATATTCAGCTGCGGCGGAGATAGCGCGCTTGCAGCAACCCGCTCGGAAAAGCCTGAGAGCCTGCGAGTTGCCATTGATCGGCAGGCATTGCACCGTCAAACAGCCGCACACCATTGCCGATAGTGACCGGAACCCAGTTCAGTGTCAGCGTGTCTGCCAGTTGCTGTTGCAGTGCCTGACGCACCACATTCCCGCCATCGAGATAGATATGTTTAAACCCGTCTTTATGCAGTTGTGCGAAAAGATCAGTCAGCGCGCCGCTGAACGTGGCTTCACCATAAAGCGGGGTGAGCGGGCGGCTGGTCAGAACCACCACATGCTTGCCTTCATAAGGCCAGAAGCCGAATGTCAGCACCGTGTCATAAGTATTGCGCCCCATGACCAGCACATCGGTCTCAGCCATCAGGGCATTATAGCCGGTATCTTCCGGCGGGTCGGTTTCCACAACCGACAGCCATGACAAGTCATTATCTGCACCGGCAATATAGCCGTCCAGACTGATGCCGAGAAAGACACTGGTTTTGATGCGATCTGACATTATTTATCCAGCGGCACCGCTTTGATCTTGCGGTTTTCGAATTTGATGCCGATTTTGCCTTCAATCATCTGCAGGGCTTTTTCACCGAACAGTTCGCGCCGCCAGCCTTTCAGCGCCGGTACATCCGCAGCATCGCCTTTGGCGGCGATCTGGTCAATATCATCGGAGGAGGCGATAACTTTCGGAGCCACGCCATGATCTTCCGTGATGATTTTGAGCAGCAGTTTCAAAACATCGGATGCAGCACCTGTGCCTTCCGGCGCATTATGGTGTTTCGGCAAACGCGGCATATCTTCTTTCGGAATGCTCAGCGCCTCATTGATGGCTTCAACCAGACCATGCGCATGAGAGGAGCGTTCCCAGCCTTTAGGGATTGTGCGCAACCGTGACAGCGCCTCCGCATCGCGCGGCTGCTGCTGGGCAATTTCCTGAATCGTATCATCCTTGATCACGCGGCCGCGCGGCACATTGCGCTCCCGCGCTGCACGTTCACGCCATGCGGCAACCTTCTGCATCACAGCCAGTTCAACCGGCTTGCGCAGGCGGATTTTCAGCCGCTTCCACGCATCATCGGGATGCATGTCATAGGTCTCGCGGGCTGTGAGAATACGGATTTCTTCGCTCACCCAATCGGCGCGGCCTTCGCGTGCCAGACGATCCTGTAAATACAGATAGACATCACGCAAGTGGGTAACATCGGCCAGCGCGTAATCCAGCTGCTTTTCGCTCAGCGGACGGCGGCGCCAGTCGGTAAAGCGCGATGATTTGTCGAGATTGACGCCGGTAATGCGGGCAACAAGCTGATCATAGGAAATCGCATCGCCGAAACCGCAGACCATCGCAGCAACCTGCGTGTCAAAAACCGGTTCAGGAATGAGATTGCCAAGATGGAAGACAATTTCAATATCCTGTCGTGCGGCGTGGAAAACCTTGGTGATTTTCGTATCAGCCATCAATGCAAAAAAGGAGCTGAGATCGATTCCCGGCGCCAGTGCATCCACCAGTGCTGTTGTGTCAGGCGATGCCATCTGGATCAGGCAAAGCTCCGGCCAGAAGGTGGTTTCGCGGATGAATTCAGTATCAACAGTCACGAAATCGGACTTTGACAGCTGTGCAACGGCCTCTTCAAGGCCCTGTGTCGTGGTAATCAGGTTCATTTTTTTTATATAACCAATCGGGAAAGCTTTGTCGCGGGGGGCAAAAGCTTAAATTGCGCATATATTGTGACTTTGCTGTAACTGACTGTGTTTTGCTGTCTGTTTCTGAGCGTCGTGACGGGGTATAGGTGTTCTTACGCGGAATCAATTTTGGTGAAAATAGCTCTAACTCTTGACTTTTTGCAGCCAAAATGCGCTTGTCCGACAAGATAAAAATCAGATTTTGATCGTTGATTTTACGTTAATTACCACTCTTCTGAAGGCAGAAATCATGCATCGTTACCGCAGCCATACCTGCGCAGCCCTCCGCAAGTCGGATGTCGGCCAGACAGTTCGTCTCTCCGGCTGGGTTCATCGTGTCCGTGATCATGGCGGAATTCTCTTTATCGACATTCGTGATCATTACGGCCTGACCCAGATCGTCGCTGATCCGGAAAGCCCTGCATTTAAAATTGCTGAAACCGTGCGCGGTGAATGGGTTATCCGCGTTGACGGTGAAGTGACTGCGCGTGCTGACGATGCCGTTAATCCGGGCTTGCCAACCGGTGAGATCGAAGTGGTTGCCAAGGAAATCGAAGTTCTGGCCGCTGCCAAGGAACTGCCGCTGCCGGTCTTCGGTGAGCCGGATTATCCTGAAGATATCCGCCTGAAATACCGCTTCCTCGATCTGCGCCGTGATACGCTGCATAAGAACATTATGAAGCGCACCAAGATCATCGCTGCCATGCGCCGTCATATGAACGAGATCGGTTTCAATGAATTTTCAACGCCGATCCTGACTGCTTCTTCGCCGGAAGGTGCGCGCGACTTCCTCGTGCCGAGCCGCTTGCATGACGGTCAGTTCTATGCACTGCCGCAGGCACCGCAGCAGTATAAACAGCTGCTGATGGTGGCCGGTTTCGACCGTTACTTCCAGATTGCACCTTGCTTCCGCGATGAAGATCCGCGTGCAGATCGCTTCTATGGTGAATTCTACCAGCTTGACCTTGAAATGAGCTTTGTCACGCAGGAAGAAGTCTGGGAGACAATGGAACCGGTTATGCGCAGCATTTTCGAAGAATTTGCTGATGGCAAGCCGGTTACCCAGAATTTCCGACGCATTGCCTATGATGATGCAATCCGTACCTATGGTTCAGATAAGCCTGATTTGCGTAACCCGATTGAATTGCAGGGCGTTACGACACATTTCGCCGGTTCCGGCTTCAAGGTTTTCGCCAATATGATCGCCAATGATCCTAAGGTGGAAGTCTGGGCAATTCCTGCCAAGACCGGTGGTTCGCGCGCATTTTGCGACCGCATGAATTCATGGGCACAGGGCGAAGGTCAGCCGGGTCTCGGCTATATCTTCTGGCGCAAGGAAGGCGATAAGCTTGAAGGCGCAGGTCCGATTGCCAAGAATATCGGTGAAGAACGTACAGAAGCGATCCGTAGACAGCTCGGTCTGGACGATGGTGATGCCTGCTTCTTTGTGGCCGGTCTGCCGTCAAAATTCTATAAATTTGCCGGTGATGCCCGTAACCGTGCCGGTGAAGAGCTGAATCTTACTGATCACAACCGTTTTGAGCTGGCATGGATTATCGACTTCCCGTTCTATGAATGGGATGAAGATAATAAGAAACTCGACTTCGCTCATAACCCGTTCTCCATGCCGCAGGGTGGTCTGGAAGCGCTGGAAACACAGGATCCGCTGAGCATTAAAGCCTATCAGTATGATCTGGTCTGTAACGGTTATGAACTTGCTTCCGGTTCGATCCGTAACCAGTTGCCGGAAGTTATGGTCAAGGCTTTTGAAAAGGTTGGCCTGAGCCAGCAGGATGTAGAAGAACGCTTCGGCGGTCTGTATCGTGCATTCCAGTATGGTGCACCTCCGCATGGTGGTATGGCTGCCGGTATTGACCGTGTGGTGATGCTGCTGTGCGGTGTGCAGAACCTGCGTGAGATTGCACTGTTCCCGATGAACCAGCAGGCCGTTGATTTGCTGATGGGCGCTCCTGCGCCTGCAACACCGGCTCAGCTGCGCGATCTGCATATCCGCGTGAACCCGATCAAAAAAGACTGATCTTTCAGGTCTTTTGTAAGTTTGAAAACGCCGCATGTTGCAAAACATGCGGCGTTTTTTATGGGGTCAATTTCTCAATCAGCCAATAAAAAACCCGGCCTGAAAGCCGGGTTCTTCAAATCTGATAAGCAAAGAATGCTTACTGATTGGCAACGATCTTAATAGCCAGCAGGTCAAGAATTTTCTTAGGATCTGCAGTTGCAGTCGCAGCAATCAGAGCAAAGGAAACAGGTGCTTCAGGCTTTGCAGTGATTGTCAGAGACTTTGGATCATCCAGATAGGTGTTGATTGCAGTGGTCGCCTGCATTGCGAAATCTGCATGGCCGAGATAACCAACCATGATCGGTGCAATGCCCTTGATCTGGTTGACCATATCTTCTGCCGAGATGCCCTGCTGCTTGCCATAATATTCAAGAAGCTTCGGGGTGAGGGAAGCATCGTCATAGCGGATCGACATATCTTTGATCGACAGCTGCTGGATCAGGCCGAGCATAGCTATACCGGCTGCATCAGCATTTTCGTTGCTGGCGCTGATTTCCTTGCTGGCCTGCTGGACTGCTGCGATGAATTTAACATCATAGCCGCCGAGCTTCATTGTGGTGTCGAGCTTGCCGACATCCTTGACGTCGAATTCCATCTTGCTCAGATCGAAATCGCCCTTTTCCGGTTCCCATGTGGCTTCGGATGTGAAGGCGATGTGCAACTTGTTATAGCCAAGATCCAGCATTGGATTTGGCGCATCTACGCCGCCATCTGCATTCTTGCGCGCGGCATCAAGCTTTTCAATGTCCAGATCAATCGACTTAATGCCGAAGCTTACATTGATCGGCGAACCCTTGGTGTAAGCGGAAGAATTGGCATAGAGATCCTTCATCGCCAGCATTTCCACGCCGTCTTCGCTGGCGTTGATACTGTCAACCTTGATGGTCTGATAATAGGTCATCTTGACGATCGGGTCTTGTTCGTCATCAGCAACCAGATGCAGCTTGCCGATTTCGATACCTTTGACGCTGAAGGTTGTCTTATCTTCTTTTTTCTCAACATCCTGGAATGTTGCAGTTTCGATATTGAAACCGCCTTTGCCGTCTTCGGTCACGTCGTTCAGAACAACGGTGCCGATTTCCAGCTTGCCGGCTTGCGACGATTTAATATCAATCGTGGCATCATTCAGAGTTACTGTTGAACCGTCGGTATCAACCTTGCCGAAGCCGATTTCAATGTTCTGTTCTGCAAAACGAGCCTGCAAACGCTTGGCTACATCATTGCCGTCCAGTGCATAAGCAGAACCTGCAAAAATTACAGTGAGGGCTGTTGCAACAGAAAGCGTGCGTGCAGCAGTATAAAGCGGTTTCATAACCGACATCAGAGGCTCCTTGGGTGTTTGCCTATATTTACATGCGAAATACTTTGATTGCCTATAACAGGACAATTTTGTCTTTTTCGTAACAGCGACTTTATTTCACTGCAAGTCACACTTCGGTATGAGAGAAAATCTACTGTCATAATCGTTGTATTTTTGACGAAACAACGAGAATAATGCGGAAAACCGGCCTGTTGGCTGTGTGTAAACGCATCCCGACTTGCCGCAGAATCAGCCGCTTGCTAACCATAAGTCATGGGAAAAAATCTGATTCCGCCTTCCGGCGGCGATGATCACGTCGAAAAAGTTGATCTGAAATCGGCGCTTGAAGAGCGCTATCTGGCCTATGCTTTGTCCACGATTATGCATCGTGCGCTGCCGGACGTGCGCGACGGTCTGAAGCCAGTGCACCGCCGCATCATGCATGCCATGCGTTTGCTGCGCCTCAATCCGGGCAGCGCCTATGCCAAATGTGCGCGTATTGTCGGTGATGTGATGGGTAAATTCCATCCGCACGGCGATCAGGCGATTTATGATGCGCTGGTGCGTCTGGCGCAGGATTTCGCTGTGCGTTACCCGCTCGTCGACGGACAGGGCAATTTCGGCAATATTGACGGCGATAATGCCGCCGCTATGCGTTATACCGAAGCGCGTATGACGGATGTGGCCTCGCTGCTGCTTGAAGGCATTACCGAAAATGCCATTGATTTCCGCCCGACCTATAATGAGGAAGATGAAGAGCCGGTGGTTTTGCCGGGCGCTTTCCCTAATCTTCTCGCCAATGGTTCGTCGGGTATTGCCGTTGGTATGGCCACCAATATTCCGCCGCATAATGTGGCGGAGCTGTGCGATGCAGCGCTGTTGCTGATCCGCAATCCGCAGGCAAGCATTGAGGAACTGGTGCAACTGGTGCCGGGGCCTGATCTGCCGACCGGTGGCGTTCTGGTTGAACCTAAAGAGAATATTCTTGAAGCCTACCGTACCGGCCGCGGTGCGTTCCGCGTGCGGGCGAAATGGGAAAAAGAAGATCTCGGTCGCGGTACATGGGTGGTGGTGATCACGGAAATTCCGTATCAGGTGCAAAAATCGCGCCTGATCGAGAAGATTGCCGAATTGCTGCTCGCCAAGAAGCTGCCGCTGCTCGACGATATCCGCGATGAATCGGCGGAAGATATCCGCATTGTTCTGGAGCCGAAAAACCGCTCTGTTGATCCTGAATTGCTGATGGAATCGCTGTTCAAGCTCACCGAGCTTGAAAGCCGCATTTCGCTCAATATGAACGTGCTGTCGCATGGTAAAGTGCCGAATGTGCTGTCGCTTGGCGACGTGCTGAAAGAATGGCTCGACCATCGCAAGGAAGTGCTGCTGCGCCGCTCGCAATTCCGGCTGGACGAGATTGAAAAGCGTCTGGAAATCTTAAGCGGTTACCTGATTGCCTATCTCAATCTTGATGAGGTTATTCGCATCATCCGTGAAGAGGATGAGCCGAAACAGGAATTGATGCGGGTTTTCAGCCTTACCGATATGCAGGCTGAATCGATCCTGAATATGCGCCTGCGTTCTCTGCGCAAGCTGGAAGAATTTGAGATCCGCAAGGAATTTGACGGGCTGACAGCCGAGAAGGCGCAGCTTGAAGAATTGCTCGGTTCTGAAATCAAACAGTGGAAGGCAATCAGCGGCGAGATTAAAAAGGTTCGTGAAACCTACGGGCCGGAAACGCCGTTGGGCAAACGCCGCACGCAATTTGCCGAAGCGCCGAACCATGATCTGGAAGAGATTCATCAGGCTATGATCGAGCGCGAGCCGGTGACGATTGTCGTGTCTGAAAAAGGTTGGCTGCGCGCCATGAAGGGGCATCTGGCGGATTTCTCCAGCCTGTCTTTCAAGGAAGGCGACAAGCTGCAACTGGCATTCCATGCTGAAACCACGGATAAAATCGTTGTGGCGACAACCGGCGGTAAATTCTTCACCATCGGTGCGAATACGCTGCCGGGTGGCCGCGGTCATGGTGAGCCGATCCGTATCATGGTTGATATGGATAATGATCAGGATATTCTGACGGCCTTTGTGCATGATGCAACGGCGAAATTGCTGCTGGCCTCCCATGAAGGCTACGGCTTTATGGTCAATGAGAGCGAAGTGATTGCCAATACCCGCAAGGGCAAGCAGATCATGAATGTGAAACAGCCCGACGAGATGAAACTGTGTCAGCGCATTACCGGTGATACGGTAGCCGTTGTCGGCGAAAACCGCAAAATGCTGGTGTTCCCGCTGACGGAGCTGCCGGAACTCTCCCGCGGTAAGGGCGTGCGTCTGCAAAAATATAAAGACGGCGGCGTGTCCGATATCCGCACCTTTGCCATGGAGCAGGGGCTGACATGGCAGGATTCCGCAGACCGGACTTTCACCCGTAATAAGGAAGAGTTGCTGGAATGGATTGCAGCCCGCGCTTCTGCCGGACGTATGGTGCCGAAGGGCTTCCCGCGCACCGGTAAATTCTCGGCTTGATAAATATGATTTCAGGCGATGTGCGAACATCGCCTGAAAAGTAAATTTTATAACGGGAACCGGTGGTTAAACATGTCCTCTGAATCAAAATATCAGGTCTTGCATCAGGTTCCTGAGGCTGCAACCTACCGGCATTTACGCTCTGCCTGCGGCCTGAGCGCCAAAACACAGGAAGCGGCAGAACGCGGCCTGCAAGGCACATTATTTGCAGTGCAGATTGCCGACGGGGATGCAATCATCGGCATGGGGCGTGTGATCGGCGATGGCGGCTCCATGTATCAGGTCTGTGATATTGCGGTATTGCCGGATTATCAGGGGCAGGGGCTTGGCAAGCTGATCATGCGGGAAATCCGCAGCTATCTGGACGAAAATGCGCCGGAGAGTGCCTATGTCAGCCTGATTGCTGACGGGCCGGCACAGCATCTTTATGCACAATTCGGCTTTGCGCCGGTTATGCCTGCCTCAATTGGTATGGCCTATAAGGTGGAACGCAAAGCCTGACCGGAATCTCTTTGCGAGCTTTCATGCTCAACATATTGAATTAAATGTGAAAAAATAAGCGCTCCTGTGATTTCAGAGGGGCGCTTTATTGTTTTGAACTGCTGTTTTCAGGCAAGATCCATGCGCTGCCAGCCATTGGGCGTCAGATGTTCCTGCGGCTGATAGCGGGTTTTATAGCTCATTTTCTCTGAGCCATTGACCCAATAGCCTAAGTAAACATGGGGCAGCCCCAGCGCATTGCAGCGCATAATATGGTCCAGAATAATATAGGTGCCGAGAGAACGATCAGCCAGTTCCGGCCGGAAGAAGGAATAGACCATCGACACGCCATCGCCCATCACATCGGTGAGGGCGGCGGCAATCAGCGGGCCTTCGCCTTTGCCGGTGATCATCGTGTCCGTACCGCGCATCCGGTATTCAATGATCTGCGTGTTAACATGGCTGTCTTCAACCATCATCGCATAATCCAGCACCGACATATCAGACATGCCGCCATTATGGTGCCGGTGATTGAGATAGTCATGAAACAGCGCATATTGTTCGGAGCTTGGCTCGGCTTTATTGGCAAATCCGACCAGATCCTGATTGCGCTGCCAGACGCGGCGCATGGAGCGGTTCATTTTAAATTCACCGGCCAGAATCCGCACGGAAACACAGGCCGAGCAATTTTCGCAGGCAGGGCGATAGGCAATATTTTGTGAGCGGCGGAAACCGGCCTGTGTGAGCAGATCATTCAGCTCCGGCGCACGGCTGCCGACCAGATGCGTAAACACTTTCCGCTCGACGTGATTGTCCAGATAGGGACATTCACTGGGCGCGGTGAGGTAGAACTGCTGAGGCTGCGGCTGATGCTGTGTCATGATTTGCCCTCAAAACGACAGGAGTGACGATTTGAATGCTGCTCCTTCAAAAATCCGTCTTGTCTCAACGGTCACAGGCTGCAAACGGGCAGCCTTTCAGTGCATGTTGCAGATGAAAACTCTGCGGAATGCTTGAATATAATGGAAATTGCGCCTCTGGCAAATCCTGAATTGCAATTGAAGCCGGTGCGCTATGCCCACACCGGCTGCTGATTGAGCGGAAAACAGAGTTACGGATCGGTGCGCACGATCACCGCGCCAAGTAACATATCATGCACGGCGCGCTTATAATCGAGAAACAGCGTTGCCAGCAGGATCAGCGGTGTGAGCAGCACATTGGCCGCCCAGAACAGCACCGAATGCGCAACAGCAAACAAGCCGTCGACCGGTTTGCCATCCATGCGCTCAATGCGGATATCCATCATCCGCATGCCGATCGTGGCTTTGCGGCGGCCACCCACAGTCCAGTAGACATAAGGCAGTGCCACCAGCGGCAGCAGAAAACCATAGAGCATCCAGCCCAGACCGAGTGTGATAATACCCAGAAAAGCGATGATAATCGCAACCGGAATGCACAGCAGCAGCACGATGAAATAGTCGATCAGAAAGGCAAAGATACGTCTGGTGCGTACCCCCTCATAAAGACGGCGGTCTTCATAGCGGGGCAGAACAATATCATGGTCGATTGTCCGGTTATTCATCAGCGTATGGTTGCTCCTTTTTCACTTGTAAGTTGTGAGATAGGAAGCCTGCCCGGTGAATTCAAGATGGTCTTGATGCGGGGTTGAAATGCAAAAAGCGCATTTGACGGCGCCTCTACGGTTCACAAGGAACACGAAAAGACCGCACAAATGCGCTTTTTAAATCAGATAAACCCGTCAGGCGTTTTTCAGTTTCTCAGCAACTTCCAGCGCGAAATAAGTGAGAATACCGTCACAACCGGCGCGTTTAAATGCCAGCAGGCTTTCCAGCATGACTTTTTCTTCGTCAATCCAGCCATTTTGTCCGGCAGCTTTGATCATCGCATATTCACCGGAGACCTGATAGGCGAAGGTCGGCAGGGCAAACTGGTTTTTGAGCCGCTGGATAATGTCCAGATAAGGCATGCCCGGCTTGACCATCAGCATATCTGCGCCCTCAAGCACATCCTGCTCGGCCTCACGCACAGCTTCATCCGTATTGGCCGGATCAAGATAATAGGTTTTCTTGTCGCCTTTCAGCACACCGGCAGTGCCGATTGCTTCACGGTAAGGGCCATAGAAAGCGGAAGCGAATTTGGTAGCATAGGACATGATCGGCAAATGCTGGAAGCCATTGGCATCCAGTGCATCGCGGATCGCACCAATGCGGCCGTCCATCATATCGGACGGAGCAATAATGTCGGAACCGGCTTCAGCCTGTGCCAGCGCACCGCGCACCACAATCTCAACCGATTCATCATTGAGGATGATACCGTCACGCAAAATGCCGTCATGACCATCCGAGGTGAATGGGTCAAGGGCAGCGTCTGTGATAATGCCGATCTCCGGCACTTCCTTTTTAATGGCGCGGGTGACCGAATTGATCAGATTGTCCGGATTGGCAATATAGGAGCCGTCCTGCGTTTTGATGCGTGCCGGTTCATTGGGAAATGGCGCAATCGCAGGAATGCCGAGCTTGGCAGCTTTTTCCGCCTGCCTTACAGCCATATCAACGGAATAACGATGCACGCCGGGCATCGCCGCAATCGGGGTGGCAATATTGCTGCCCTCACAGACAAAAAACGGCCAGATCAGATCATTTACGCTTAAGGTGTTTTCCTGCACCATACGGCGCGACCATTCAGTGCGGCGGGTGCGGCGCAGGCGGCGGCTTTGGGTGATTTCGTCAATATTACGCATAATGTCTAATCCGTTTTCGGCGTATGGAGCTGCGGTATCAGTTCCGGCAGCACAGACTTCGATGAGGGAGCCTTACCACCCAAATTGTGGTTGCAGCTTGATAAAAACAGGTTTTCAGGTGTGAAACATTGCCGCGCTTGGACGGATTTTATCAAAAAACATCATCAAACCGGCCTGTAATACCGTTTTCCTGTCGCTTGTCGGGATATGCGGGCAGCTCTTGCTGCGCAGGCAGGATTGAATACTATTGGCGCACTGCTCTTGATAAAAATTTCAGTATAGTCTGCCGTCAGTAAGAAATATGCGACACGGGGAAGAGGAACAGCCGATGGATAAAGCGCAGCCGGACTTGAATGACAATGCGGTTTTAACCGGATTTGGCGGGGATGATGAAATTGCTTTTGCCGTTGAAGGTGCGGCAGGCCTGATCCGGCTGACCCGTCCGAAGGCGCTCAATGCTTTGACCCATAAAATGGTTGTGGCAATGGAGCGGGCGCTGCTGCACTGGGCCGATGATCCGCAGGTGAAAACTGTAATTGTTGAGGGCGAGGGACGCGCCTTTTGCGCCGGTGGCGATGTGGTGGCTGCCTATCATGCGGGGCGTAATGGTACGCCCGCTTATGATTTTTTTCAGGATGAATATCGCCTCAACCGGCTGATCGGGGCTTATAAAAAGCCTTATGTCGCATTTCTCGACGGGATTACCATGGGTGGCGGTGCCGGTATTTCCGTGCATGGCTCGCATCGTATTGTCACGGAAAATACGCTGTTTGCGATGCCGGAAAGCGGGATCGGCTTTTTCACCGATGTCGGCGGCAGTGCCTTTTTACCGGCTCTGCCGGAAAAATTCGGTTTTTATCTGGGGCTGACCGGCAGCGCCATCCTCTGGGGCGATTGCCTGAACAGCGGCATTGCCACCCATGCGCTTGAGGCACAGGCGCTTGAAACAGTGCGTAACCGCCTGATTGCCGGTGAAACACCGGATGATGTGCTGACAAGCCTGCCGCTTGCCCAGCCGGATTGGGAAACCAATGAGGCAAGCCGTGCTTTGATTGCCCGCTGCTGTGCGCAAGAAACGGTTGAAGATGTGCTGGCGGCATTTGCCGGAGCCGGTGCGGTAGGGGATGAAAAAGCAGCGGAAATAACACAGCTGTTGCAGCGCCGCTCGCCAACCAGTCTCAAGGCGATTTTTACGCTTTTCCATGATGCGGTAGCATTTTTGCGTGCAAAGAACAGTCTCAGCTATAGCGCACGCTTGGATAGGCAGATGCAAATAGAGTACGCTCTGGCAGAGATTCTGCTGAAAGGGCATGATTTTTACGCCGGTGTCGGTGCCGTGCTGATTGATAAGACCGGCAATCCGCAATGGCGGCCTGCAAGTCTGGCAGAGGTGAACCTGCCGGATTTCACCGGCATGAAATAACCTGCCGGATTTTATCGGCATAAAATAACCTGCCCGATTTCATCGGCATAAAATAAGATGCCCGATTTCATCGGAAGGTAATGACCGGCCTTTATAGGCCGGAATAAGAGTGGCAAGGACAGAGAGCTTTATGATGGATGATCAGCTGAGACTGCGCACAGGGGAGTCAGCCCTGCAAAGCTGGTTTGTGCTGTTCATCCGTTGTGTGGCACTGTTTTGCCTTGCCGGCGGGGTTTATTACTGGCTGCGTCTGATCGGGCTTTATCCGGGGCTGCTCTGGCGTTTTGATCTGATGCCGTGGCAGTGGCAGGCCGCTTGTGTGAGTCTGGCAATTGCTTTGCCGATTGTGGCCACCGGCCTGTGGATCAGGGCTTCATGGGGCGCTGTACTTTGGGGGGTGACCTCTGTGGCGCAGGCGCTGATCTATACGGTTTTTGCCCGTTTCTTTGAATATTCTCCGGCGCTGGCGGGGATCAATCTCGCATTGCTGCTGATTTACATCATCTTGCGTACCGGTCTGTTTTTGCAGGGCAAAAGACAGTTGGCCACGCCGGTTCGCTGACGGCCGCTTCCCCCGCACGCTCACGCCTGTTTTTCAGAACTTTCCGGTCAGTGATCGTTTCTGGTGATAAGTTGTTTGCTAAGTCTTTTTTAACCGTGTGATTTAAGCTGAACTTCACGGCTGTTTCCTAAACTCGGCCAATGTGCAGGACAGGATTGCTCTGTTGTTTGAGAGAAAATCGTGATCCTGCGCTTTCAATGAGCGGAGACACAGCTATATGCAATCGCAACGGCCGGTTCATACGACAGCGCAGAATTTTGAAAATCGCGATGCTTCCCGGCACAATGGCGGATTTTCGGAGGCGATGCAGGCTGAGCAGAATTCCGGCCTGCAAGTGCTGTGTCTTGAAGTTGAAAAACAACTGAACCGCCATTATCGCCGTCTGCTTGGCTTTTTCAGCAGTGCTTTTACCGACAGGCGTGATTATCCGCTGAGTGCCCCGCAGGCTCTGATGCTGTTTTGCGTCAGCAACGGTTTGCAGGATACAGTACAGCTTTGCCGCGCTGCCGAGCCGGTAACAGGGCAGGCGGTGATTATTCTCGCCAGCCTCTATGCGCAGGGTTATGTGGCATCAGTCAGAATGAACGGTGATGCACCGGCATTAACGGAAGTGTTGCTGACGCCCAAAGGACAGGCCGTGGCTGACGGGCTGCATGATTTATATCATCATGTGTTTCTGGACTATGCGGGCAGGGATGTGCCGGATGCCGCACGCCTTGCGGCAATGCATGTGTCATTGGCGCGGTTGCAGAATTATGAGCGCCAGCAGCAGAGCCGTCTGCCGTAAAGCGAAACAGAGCGGTTTTCGTTGCGAAATGGCCACAATCGCTGATTAAGCTTATTTGCATCAGTAATTTTTAATCATCAGATAACTATAGTGACTTGCCGCAGTGACTGCAGACATGTTTAAGCCACAAAACTGTTTATAGCCGTCATTTCAGCAGAATATTGCCTGTATCAGGATCGTGGTCAGTCTGCCGCATTCTGCCTGTTGGCCGGCACAGCATACTGAACAAGATTATCCTGATAACATAAACGCTGCTCGGTATCTGCGGGCGCACTCTGTTGCGACGGATTGAGGATGTGAGAATGAAGCATAGTGTAAAAGACGGCAAAACACAGAAGGCGCTGGATCGCCGCTTGTTTTTGCGCGGTGTTGCCGGTCTCGGACTGGGCGCGCTGTCGGTTCCGGCCATTTCTTCCGGTGCGCTTGCACAGGCAATCGGCCTGAATGATGTGCTGTCCTCCGGCCGACGCGGCAACTGGAATGATACATTTGATGCGCGCGGCACCGGCGGTGCAAAGGCTATTGCCACCAACCAGCCGATTATGAGCCCGCCGACGCTCAATTATATTACCTCTGCGATCAACCAGTATAATACGATTGTCGCCAATGGCGGCTGGCCGGTTGTACCGGGCAATGAGCCGTTGCGCATCGGTATGAAAAGTCAGGTTGTGCCGATCCTGCGTCAGCGCCTGATGATCTCCGGTGATTTGCCGCAGGGTATCGGTTCTTCCATCGCTTTCGACACTTATGTTGATGCGGCGGTCAAGCGTTTTCAGGCTCGCCATGGTCTGCCTGCTGACGGCGTAATGGGCGCAATGACCTATAAGGCGCTGAATGTCAGCGCCGATGTGCGTCTTGGCCAGTTGCAGACCAATTTGCAGCGTCTCGGTTCGCTTGCCAATGTTGATCAGACCCGTTTTGTGATGGTCAATATTCCGGCTGCACAGATTGAAGCGGTTGAGAATGGTCGCGTTGTTCAACGTCATACGGCTGTTGTCGGCAAGATCGACCGTCAGACACCGATTCTGACATCCAAAATTCATGAAGTGATTCTGAACCCGTACTGGACTGCGCCAAAGTCGATCATCCGTAAGGATATCATTCCTTTGATGCGTAAAGATCCTCAATATCTGACCAAGAACAAGATCCGTCTTTATAATGGTCAGGGGCAGGAAGTGCCGCCGGAAAGCGTGGACTGGAATACGGAAGATGCCGTGAAGCTGATGTTCCGTCAGGATCCGGGCAAGATCAATGCGATGGCTTCCACCAAGATCAACTTCCACAATACACATGCGGTTTATATGCATGATACGCCGCAAAAGGGCACTTTCAACAATCTGATGCGCTTTGACTCATCAGGCTGTATCCGCGTGCAGAATATCCGCGATCTGGATGTGTGGCTGTTGAAAAATACCAATGGCTGGAACCGCGATACAATCGAGGAAACCATCAAAAGTGGCCAGAACAATCCTGTGCAGCTGGCTGATCCGGTGCCGCTTTACTTCGTTTATATCTCCGCATGGTCAACCAGCGATGGTATCCCGCAGTTCCGCGACGATATTTACAAGATGGACGGCGCTTCCGAGCTGGCGATCGGCACCGCGATCTGAGGTTTTTGACCCTCTGAATTTGAAAGCCGCCTTCGGGCGGCTTTTTTGTTTGTGCCGATTATGACAGGAATTGCTGTGAAGAGCCGGATAAAACACAATTTAGCTGTTTTACGTCATCTTATAGCGCCTGCTGGCAATGGAGATGCGGTGCCAAGTGTGATACTGCCGGAAAACTAGACATGAATAGGCTGAATTATACGTGATTTCTGTGTCGCATTTTGCTATGCGGGCAGGGCAATGCATTTTGCCTCATGCCGCACGAACCGGCTGGCGGGGCAGAAAATGTGACAAGGTAAGAACCGGAGCGGACGCAGCATTCTGATCTGACGTTTTTGCTTCGGGGTGAGGAATTCCATGCGTGTCGCAAATCAGGCGGCGCAAAATGGTGTCTGATTGACTTTTGACTGGGAATTTGACCGGGAACCGGAAGGGAATAGGATATGTCGCAGGCGAACAGTGCTTCTCTCGAAGCATTCTTTAATAAGGGTCTTGAAGAAGCGGATGCTGAAATTTTCGGCGCAATCCGCAAGGAGCTTGGCCGTCAGCGTCACGAAATCGAGCTGATCGCATCGGAAAACATCGTTTCCCGTGCTGTATTGGAAGCTCAGGGTTCAATCCTCACCAATAAATATGCCGAAGGCTATCCGGGCAAGCGCTATTATGGCGGCTGCCAATATGTGGATATTGTTGAAGAACTGGCAATCGAACGTGCGAAGAAGCTGTTCGGCGCGGAATTCGTCAATGTGCAGCCAAATTCCGGCAGCCAGATGAATCAGGCCGTGTTCCTCGCTCTGTTGCAGCCGGGCGATACATTTATGGGTCTTGATCTGAATTCCGGCGGTCACCTGACCCATGGTTCTCCGGTGAATATGTCCGGTAAATGGTTCAACGTGGTTTCCTATGGTGTGCGTGAAGATGACCACCTGCTGGATATGGACGAAGTTGCCCGTCTGGCACGCGAAAACAAGCCAAAGTTGATTCTGGCCGGTGGTACTGCTTATTCCCGTATCTGGGACTGGAAGCGCTTCCGTGAGATCGCTGATGAAGTTGGCGCATATCTGATGGTTGATATGGCGCATATTGCCGGTCTGGTTGCTGCCGGTGTGCATCCGTCGCCTGTGCCGCATGCCCATGT
>JBEBVV010000007.1:0-150719 GCA_040392545.1 Pseudochrobactrum asaccharolyticum
GTAGCCGTATTGTCTGCAGCTTCAATGAGACAAGTGGGCGTATCTGCCGCAGTTCTGGTGGTGACCGGAGCGTAGCAACCATGCCATAAACCTTTCAGGAAGCTGACTATGAAAGCAGACATTCATCCAGATTATCACACCATCAAAGTTGTTATGACTGATGGTACTGAATATTTCACCCGCTCCACCTGGGGCAAAGAAGGCGATACGATGAACCTCGATATCGATCCTTTGAGCCATCCGGCATGGACCGGCGGTAACCAGCAGCTCGTTGACCGTGGCGGCCGCGTTTCCAAGTTCAAGAATCGCTTCGGCAATCTGGGTATCTAATCCCCGATTTTCTGATGAAGAAAAAAGCTCCGCAATGCGGAGCTTTTTTATGAGCTAAGTTTTCGTTTTAAACTACCATAGCGAATTTTGCCTGCCTATCCACGCACAGTGCCCTAATAGGGATTGACCGGCTCCAGCGGAATATCCACACCGATCGCACTCAGCATCCGGCGGAATGTTGCCAGATCATAGCGCTCATCCTCGCTCACCAAAGCGCGGATTTTACCCTGCCCCTTGGTGCCCTTGCCGATCCTTGAAACCATATCCTTGGCCGGGTCGAGAAAACGGCATTGCGGACGTGCCGCTTCAAAAAACTTGCGCAACCACGGCAAATGCGTACTGGAAAGCGTCAGCACATCGATGTCCGGATATTTGCTGAAAACCTCTGCCAGAAACCGGTTGACCGCAATTTGTGTTTTGTCCGGTGCAAACAGGAATTCACCCGTCTCCACCAGTTCAACCATAGGCGAAGCATTAATCAGTGCCACCTTGTCACTATAGGCACTGTTTTCAACCACAAATTCGCTGATCATCGGGCTTTCCACCAGCGATTGCACACCCATAATCCCCACATATCCGCTATGGGAAAGACCCCAAGCCTCGCGCAAAGGCGGATAAACGCCAAACAGCGGCAGATGATATTCCTGGCTGAGCTGTTCCAGCACCATGATGGAAGGTGCATTGGAGGCGATCACAATTGCTGCCGGCTCAAAACCGGACAAATAATCAATGGTGCGCCGCATCACCTGCAACAGTTCCGCACGGCTTTTACCCCCGTAAGGAAAACTGGCACGGTCGGCAAAATAGACAATATCCTGATCAGGCAGAGAGTTGCGTATCTCCGCAACCACAGCATAGCTGCCGATACCGGCATCAAAAACAGCAATCGGTCTGTGCATCCGTCACTCTCCCGTCTCCGATATGCTTTAACAAGGTAGTGTCCGGATTTTACCTACCAAGGTCAACAGGCATAGAATGCACAAGTCTGCCATACAAGAAGAAAAACCTCCGGCAACACAGGCTGCCAGAGGTTTATATGAGGTTTATACCACACATCACTGCGGAAAATGCTTAAACGCTCAGCTTGGCCAGCACTTCTTCGCTGACTTCAAAATTGGCATAAACATTCTGCACATCATCATCATCTTCCAGTGTCGAGATCAGACGCAGAACCGACTGTGCCTTTTCTTCATCAACAGGAGCGGATGTCTGCGGCTTCCAGATGGTTTTGATCGATTCTGCTTCGCCAAGTGCAGCTTCAAGCGCCTTAGACACATCACCCACATCTTCAAAGGCACAGGTGATGACATGGCCGTCTTCGTCAGACTGCACATCCTCGGCACCGGCTTCAATGGCAGCTTCCATCACGCTGTCAGCATCACCGGCTTCCAGCTTGTAAACGATTTCGCCGATACGGGCGAACATGAAGCCGACCGAACCGGTTTCACCCAGCGCACCGCCGGATTTGGTAAAAGCTGCACGCACATTGGAAGCGGTGCGGTTGCGGTTATCGGTCAGAGCTTCAACGATAACAGCAACACCACCCGGGCCGTAGCCTTCGTAGCGTACTTCATCATAGTTCTCGGAATCAGCACCGGCAGCCTTTTTGATCGCGCGTTCAATATTGTCCTTTGGCATGGACTGCGCTTTCGCATTCTGAATCGCCAGACGCAGACGCGCATTCATTGTCGGATCAGGCAATCCCTGCTTGGCTGCCACGGTGATTTCGCGTGCAAGCTTGGAGAACATTTTCGACCGCACGGCATCCTGTCTGCCTTTGCGGTGCATAATATTTTTAAACTGTGAATGGCCGGCCATAGCACCCCTGTTCAGGTTCTGGTGCGGTTCTTTTCTCTCAAATCAAAAACCGCTCTGTCTCTTTATGTTGACGCAGTCTCGGACGAAAAACCGGTTCCCGCTTTTTCTGAAATTATTTAAAAAACGGAACCGGGATTGAATATGCGGCGCAGCATGAGCGATGCATCCGCCTTCATCCCTGCGGAATGTGCGCTTTATAAGGAAAACGGTGCGCCGCGTCCAGCCACAGTACTGCCCGACTGGTTGCTCACGGCAATAATATCGCTTTTTATGCGGCTGGAACAGCTTTTTAGCCGTTTCCATCACCTGCTCCACCTGCAAAATAATCCTGAGAGTGCGGATTACAGGCTTAATCAGGGATTCTCTTTGCACAACAGGGCTTCAGGCGAAAAGCCACAACCGCTCTGGACACCGCCCGTTCTGCGCTTTATCAATGCCCAATCACGGGCATGGTTGTGCAAAGCGCAATCGCGGCCTGTCAAACCGGACCTTTATGACGTGACCAAGAAGCCAGCTCCCCAAGGACAAAAGAACGATACGATAGCCGCGCAGATCAGCCGTATTCTGTCGCAGCGCATCATTGCCGGTGAGCTGGAACCCGGAGCAAAACTGCGTCAGGATCATATTGCCGATGAATTCGGCACCAGCCATGTGCCGGTGCGAGAGGCTTTCCGCCGTCTTGAAGCACAGGGGCTGGCGGTTTCCGAGCCGCGCCGCGGCGTGCGCGTTGCATCCTTTTCGCTGCAGGAAATCCGTGAAGTCGCGGAAATGCGGGCTGCATTGGAAGTCCTGGCCTTGCGCCATGCCGCACCGCATCTGACCCGCGCGATTCTCGACGAAGCTGAAGAAGCCACCCATGCCGGTGACAATTCCCGCGATGTGCAATCATGGGAAGCTGCCAACCGGAAATTCCATCGCCTGCTGATCACCCCTTGCGCCATGCCGCGCCTGTTGGCGACAATTGATGATCTGCATGATGCCAGCGCCCGTTTTCTGTTCGTCTCATGGCGTGCGGAATGGGAGGCACGCACCGATCACGACCATCTGGCTATTCTTGCAGCCCTTCGTGACGGCGATGTTGAACAGGCGGCCAATATTCTCACGCGCCATGTGCAATGGATCGGCCGCAAACCGGTCACCAGCCCTTCCGGCAAAGTGCGTGATGCTTTTGCCATTGTCGGCTAAATTTAAAATTATCTATAAAATTTGCATTGCCTCGCTTTCCACAGGCAAATTTCCTGCCTGAAAAGCTATAATTTTCGGATTTTTCACTGAACAGGGTATTTTCTCTGCCAAATATAAACAATTTAGCGACAATTCTGTCTGGCCAAGCCGTAAAAATTCACATAATGATTTTTGCGATAGATGCACTCCGCAAACTATCTATAATTTTAAAAGGAGCTTTTCATGTCTCTCGCACATGCAGTTCGTAAACCGGCTTTCAGCCCGCTCAATCTCGAAAACCGCAGCGCGGCCATGAAACTGTTTGCCGTTCTCTCCGGCACCATGATCCTCGCAATCACCTCCCAGATCACCGTGCCTATGCTGCCGGTTCCGATCACCCTGCAAACCCTGATCGTGCCACTGATCGGTGCGCTTTACGGCTGGCGCCTTGGTGCGCTCACCGTGCTGGCATGGCTTGGTGAAGCAGCTGCGGGTATGCCGGTTCTGGCAGGCGGCAATGGCACATTGGCCGCTTTTGCAGGCCCGACCGCCGGTTACTTGTTTGCCTTCCCGGTTATCGCCGCGCTCACCGGCTATCTGGCCGAACGCGGCTGGAATGGCAGCAGCCTGCCTAAAGCCTTTGCCGCTTTCATGATTGCCAATATTCTGGCTCTGGCTCTGGGTGCAGCATGGCTGAGCCTGTCAATCGGCGTTGAAAAAGCTATTCTCGTCGGCGTGACACCATTCCTGATCGGTGCGCTGATCAAATCCGCTCTCGGCGCTTCCATTCTCAAAGCCTCTTTCCGCAAAGACGCTTAAAGCATAATTTAAAAATATCAGAGCGGCCTTGCGCAACTCACAATCAGGCGTATGACGCGCTCATCTCTATAAATCATAAAAGCCCCGTTGCAGATAACTGCAACGGGGCTTTTATATGTTCAGACAGGCCGCCTTATGGTCATCAGCTCCAGAAAGACGGCAGCGCCTCTTCCAGCCGCGGCCCGATACGCAAAGGAGCCGCTTTTTCCGCCAGACCGGTACGGTCTGAAATTTCAACACAAATCCCGCTGATTGTGGCAGGCCCACTCGCTGCCTCAAAACGGCCTTTCGGCACTTTGGAGAGGAAGCGGTTCAATGGCTCTTCTTTATCCATGCCCAGCGATGAATCATAATCACCGCACATGCCCGCATCGGACATATAGGCTGTGCCATTGGTCAAAATCTGACAGTCCGCTGTCGGCACATGGGTATGCGTTCCCACAACAAGGCTGGCACGACCGTCAACAAAATGACCGAAACACTGCTTTTCACTGGTGGCTTCCGCGTGGAAATCAAAGATCACCGCATCAGCCTGTTCACCCAGCGGGCAGGCTGCAAGAATATCTTCACCGGCTTTGAACGGATCATCAAGATCGGGATGCATGAACACGCGCCCCATAATATTGGCAACCAGCACCCGGGCGCCGTTTTTGGCAATATAAAGACCGGAGCCTTTACCGGCTGTGCCTTTCGGAAAATTGGCAGGGCGCAAAAAGCGATCTTCGCGGCGGGAAAAATCCAGTGCCTCGCGCTGATCCCAGACATGGTTACCGGTGGTCATTACATCGGCACCGGCGCGGATGGTTTCGTGGAAAATCTCTTCCGTCACCCCGAAGCCACCGGCAGCATTCTCGCCATTAACAACAACAAAATCCAGTTTCAGATCCGAAATCAGACCCGGCAGTTTTTCAAAAACCGCTGTACGACCGGAGCGGCCAACCATATCTCCTAAGAAAAGAAAGCGCATAGACCCTTTAAACCTGCCTTTTAATTCCTGCCATCCGAACTGTCCGGCTGCACCGCAATAAATCCGGTTTCTGTCAAAATATAATTTAAGGGCACATCATGTGCCTCATGTATTATCTGATCTACCCGTTGCACATCAAACGCAACACCTATCAGCACCGGAAACTTATTTTTCCGGTGTAAAGCGGCAATTGCGCGGTCATAATAGCCTGCACCATAGCCGATGCGATTGCCAGAGAGGTCAAAAGCCGCCAGCGGCACCAGCATAATATCCGGATCAACAACCGGCGCATTCTCCGCAGGCCCCATGGTGCCGAAGCCGGTTTCAACCAGCGTATCTCTAAAAGACAGTGCACGAAATTCAATGGTCTGCGCGTCCAGAACGGCAGGCAGACACAGCCGCATCTGCCGCGCTTCCAGCGCCTGCATCAACGGACGCGGATCAATTTCCGAGCGGATCGGCCAGAAGCCGGAGATACAATGCGGCTCGGCTAAGGTCATGCTATTGAAGAAATGGGAAATAAGCGCCTGCGCTGCCTGCTCGCGATATGCCGGTTCAAGTGCATTGCGCTTTTGCAGCACAGATTTGCGCAATGCAGCTTTATCTGCCTTCAGCTTCTCAGCGCTCATCAAAAAATTATCCCTTCGCACTCTCTGTCATTTCGGTTTTTAATTAAGACCGAAAAACCGGCCTGATTGCAAACCGGAAAAGGGAAAAAGAAAAGCGGCGAACCACAGCGACCGATGAAGCGATTGATCCCGGGAACCTACAACGTAGGTGGGCACCATATGAAGAAGCCCTCGAGCCTCCTCAGGGACAGTTCCCTTAGAGATCAATAAGGCCCCGGGGATGTTAAACCTTCTGTCGAGAAGAGCAGTACGCCTCGTTATATTATAGGGATTTACAAGGCGCTGCGCCAGAGCTGATTGAGGCAGATAAAATATATTTTTGAAAGCCTCGTTCAGAAACTTGTGCAAAAAAATCCGTACCGATCTGTTAGTTGCCGCGCGGGGCGATTTTTCTGGCCAGACCTTCAATCTGCTGGGCGGCACGCAGCACGGCGCTGCTCAAAACAGCATCGCTTTTATCCGCAAGGCTCAGCGCATCATCACGGGAGCGGCGCAGAGTTTCCGCTTCATTTTCCAGCCCCTGCATACGCTTTTGCAATTCGGCCAGCTCATCCATCACCATAATACCGGCCATAACAGTCAGGCGCTGATCGCCGATTTCGCCAAACGCGCCTTTGAGATGCATGACATATTGGTCAAAACGCTCGGCCAGACCGGAGAGATGCTCTTCCTGCCCCTCGTCACAGGCCATACGATAGGCTTTGCCATCGATTGTCACTGTTACTGTTGCCATGGAACCTCCGTGCCGCCGTTTTTTTATTTTTTATCATTACAGAGCGATTTCAGAAACCAAGGATCACTCTGGCCGCGCTATAAACCATAAATAACCGCTAAATTTTGTCAGACAAGTCTTTTAGCGGTCCAGCACCGTGCGAATAGTTTCCATTGCCGTTACCAACCGCCGTGATACTTCACGATTGGCGGTTTCCAGCCGTTCCGCACGCGCCTCGGACGTATCAAGTTCCTGAGCCAGTTTGGATCGGTCAGCATTCAGGCGCTGCACTTCTTCTTCAGCTTCCGCAAAGTCACCTTCTTTTTCAAGCCGCAATTCTACAGCCTGTTCTAAAGTGAGCAGTGCTTTTTCCAGTTGTTCGATCGCCTGTCTGAGCGTAATTTCTGAAGCCATATTGTTTCCCTTTGCCGATTACGGCCTGCGAAAAACAGAACCGAATCGTCATGCCGGAAGCGGCAGATTTCGCATCACTTTAATAAGCACAATGCTGTGAAGCAACAAATGTCACACAAAGCCGTTAACTCATACACCACATTCCGTGCAGGGCTTGGCCGAACTTAACCGTTTTAAGAACGCACACTGTGTCGCATCAGAGGCAGAAAACTGGTGTTTACCTTCAAGAACGGCAGGGTTTTGTTGACTCTCCACATGCAAATGTTATGTGTCCCCAACCCTTGCAAAAGAGGCATTTTTATCTCTTTACTGCAAGACGTGTCCTAATGCCCACTAACCTGCTGAACGCTGACAGCTCTGAAACGTCTTTGTCCGCCGCGCAGGCCACCACAGGAAAGACAGCCGAAACCATGAGTAATTCCGAAAAACAGAACCAGATGGCCAACGCGATCCGCTTCCTGTCTGTGGACGCTGTGGAACAAGCCAATTCAGGCCATCCGGGCCTGCCAATGGGCGCAGCAGATATTGCGACCACGCTTTACACCCGTTTCATGTCTCATGATCCGCAGAACACCACATGGCCTGACCGCGACCGTTTCGTGCTCTCCGCCGGTCACGGCTCCATGCTGCTTTACTCGCTGATGTATCTGACCGGATATGAAGACATCACCCTCGACGAAATCAAGAATTTCCGTCAGCTCGGTCACCGCACTGCCGGTCATCCGGAATTCGGTCATGCCGCCGGTATTGAAACCACAACCGGCCCGCTCGGTCAGGGTATTGCCAACGGCGTTGGCATGGCACTGGCAGAACGCATTCTGAATGCCGAATTCGGCGATGCGCTCGTTAATCACCACACATATGTTCTGGTCGGTGACGGCTGTCTGATGGAAGGTATCAGCCAGGAAGCAATTGCACTGGCCGGTCACCTCAAGCTCAACCGCCTGATCGTTTTGTGGGATGACAACAATATCTCCATCGACGGCCCGATCTCGCTGTCCGATTCCACCAATCAATGCGCCCGTTTTGAAGCATCCGGCTGGAACACGCTGAAAGTCGACGGCCATGATCAGGATGCGATTGCCAAGGCAATCGAATTCGCCAAAACTTCCGACAAGCCAACCATGATCGCCTGCAAAACTACAATCGGTTTTGGCTCGCCGCACAAGGCAGGCACCAGCAAGGTTCACGGTTCGCCGCTCGGCGCAGACGAAATCGCAGCCACCCGCAAGGCACTCGGCTGGGAATATGAACCATTTGTTGTCCCGCAGGATGTGCTTGATGCATGGCGTCTGGCCGGTCTCAATGCTGCCAAGAAGCGTATTGAGTGGGAAAAGCGCTTTGCCGCTGCTGACGCATCGGTTCGTGCAGAATTTGAACGCCGTATGCGCGGTGATCTGCCGGGTAATTTCGATCAGGCGATCATCGACTACAAGAAGAAGCTTTCCGAAGACAAGCCGAAGGTTGCCACCCGTAAATCCTCGGAAATGGCTCTGGAAGTTATCAACGGCGTTGTGCCTGAAACCATCGGCGGTTCCGCTGACCTGACCGGTTCCAACAACACCCTGACTTCGCAGACCAAGCCAATCACACCAACCGATTATCATGGCCGTTTTGTTCATTACGGTATCCGTGAACTGGGCATGTCCGCTGCCATGAACGGTATGGCGCTGCATGGCGGTGTTATTCCTTATTCCGGCACTTTCCTGTGCTTCTCCGACTATGCCCGTCCGGCCATGCGTCTGTCCTCGCTGATGGGCATCCGCGTTGCCTATGTCATGACCCATGATTCCATCGGTCTTGGCGAAGACGGCCCAACCCACCAGCCGGTTGAGCATCTGGCCGCTTTGCGCGCCATTCCGAACCATTTCGTCTTCCGTCCGGCCGATGCGGTTGAAACCGCTGAATGCTGGCAGATTGCCCTCAACTCGGCCAAAACACCGTCGACACTGGCTCTGACCCGTCAAAATCTGCCGACCGTGCGCACCCAGCATGATGATGACAATCTCTGCGCCTATGGTGCCTATGAGCTGGCCACCGCATCCGATGACGCCAAGGTCACGATTTTTGCAACCGGTTCGGAAGTTGAAATCGCGCTCAATGCCCGCACGCAGCTGGAAGCCAAAGGCATTGCAACCCGCGTTGTTTCCGTGCCTTGCTTTGAACTGTTTGAAAACCAGACAGAAGCTTATCAGAAAGCCCTGATCGGCACTGCACCGGTTCGCATTGCGGTTGAAGCTGCAATTTCCATGGGCTGGGAACGCTTCATCGGCGAAAACGGCACATTTATCGGCATGAAGGGCTTCGGCGCTTCCGGCCCGATCAATGATCTCTACAAGCATTTCGGCATCACTGCAGAAGCAGTTGTTGCCGCTGCAGAAGCCAAGCTGGCCTAATTTATCAGGAGTAATCAGGTCAGCTGATTACTCCTTTTTCTCTCTCAGCCAGCAAAAGCCGGCTGAAAAACATTGAACAGTCTCGGGAGTCATAACATGGCAGTTCGCGTCGCTATTAACGGTTTTGGTCGTATCGGCCGTAACGTCCTGCGCGCCATCATCGAATCGGGCCGTACCGATATCGAAGTTGTAGCAATCAACGATCTGGGTCCGGTTGAAACCAATGCGCATCTTTTGCGCTACGACAGCGTTCACGGCCGTTTTCCGGCTGAAGTCACCGTCAAAGGCGACACCATCAATGTCGGCCGCGGTGCGATGAAAGTTCACGCAGTGCGCAATCCTGCTGAACTGCCTTGGGCTGCCGAAGGCGTTGATATTGCTCTGGAATGCACCGGCATTTTCGCAACCCGCGATAAAGCTGCCGCACATCTGGAAGCCGGTGCCAAGCGCGTTATCGTTTCCGCTCCTGCGGATAATGCAGACCTGACCGTTGTTTACGGCGTCAACCACGACAAGCTGAACAAAGATCATCTGGTTATTTCCAACGCTTCCTGCACCACCAACTGCCTTGCACCGGTGGCTCAGGTTCTCAATGACGCTATCGGCATTGAAAAAGGCTTCATGACCACGATCCATTCCTATACCGGTGACCAGCCGACGCTGGATACCATGCATAAGGATCTGTACCGCGCCCGCGCTGCTGCTTTGTCGATGATCCCGACCTCAACCGGTGCTGCAAAGGCTGTTGGTCTGGTTCTGCCGGAACTCAAAGGCAAGCTCGACGGCGTTGCCATCCGCGTACCAACCCCGAATGTTTCCGTTGTTGACCTGACATTTGAAGCCAAGCGTGCAACATCTGTTGAGGAAATCAACAATGCGATCCGTGAAGCTGCCAATGGCCGCCTCAAAGGCATCCTCGGCTTTACCGATGAGCCGCTGGTTTCGATCGACTTCAACCACAACCCGCATTCGTCTGTCTTCCATATGGATCAGACCAAGGTTATGGAAGGCACCATGGTGCGTATCCTCACCTGGTACGACAATGAATGGGGCTTCTCAAACCGCATGAGCGATACCGCTGTTGCGCTCGGCAAGCTGATCTAATCTGTTTTTAGTCAAACAGAATTTAGGCCGCGTGACCGCATCGGACGCGCGGCCTTTCTGTTAGAATAGCTTCGAGCCAAAGTGCGAAGCACAGCCAGAAAACCGGAGACCTCTCATGAATTTCCGTACTCTCAAAGATGCTGATGTTGCATCAAAACGCGTGCTTGTCCGCGTTGATCTCAACGTACCGATGCAGGATGGTAAAGTCTCGGATACCACCCGTATCGACCGTATTATTCCGACCATCAATGCTTTGCGCGAACGTGGCGCGAAGGTTATTCTGCTCGCGCATTTCGGTCGTCCGAAAGGCGAGGCTAAAGCAGAGTTTTCGCTGGAACAGATCGTTCCGGCCTTGGCCCATGCTGTTAAACACCATGTCGCTTTCGCCAAGGATTGCATCGGCGAAGCCGCTGCTGCTGCCGTTAATGCCTTAAACGATGGTGATGTTCTGCTGCTTGAAAACACCCGTTTTCATAAAGGCGAAGAAAAAAATGATGCGGATTTCGTCAAGGCGCTCGCAGCCAATGGTGATATCTATGTCAATGATGCTTTCTCGGCTGCACACCGCGCCCATGCCTCGACCGAAGGTCTGGCGCATAGTCTGCCAGCCTTTGCCGGTCTGACCATGGAAGCCGAACTGACAGCATTGGAAAAAGGCCTCGGCCAGCCGGTGCGTCCGGTTATCGCCATTGTCGGCGGTGCCAAAGTCTCCACTAAAATCGACCTGCTCTCCAATCTCGTTGAGAAAGTTGACGCTCTGGTGATTGGCGGTGGTATGGCCAATACTTTCCTCGCCGCACAGGGACACAATGTCGGCAAATCGCTTTGTGAACATGATCTGGCCGATACAGCCCGTGCGATCATGGTTAAGGCCGACAAAGCCAATTGCACCATCATCCTGCCGGTTGATGCGGTTGTCGCCTGGCATTTTGAAGCGGATGCACCGCATCAGACCTATGGCGTGGATGCTATCCCCCATGACGGTATGATGCTGGATGTCGGCCCGCTTTCGATTGACCGTATCAATGCGGCAATCTCGGATGCCTCCACTCTGGTCTGGAACGGCCCGCTCGGTGCCTTTGAACTGCATCCGTTTGATGCAGCAACTGTTTCTGCCGCCAAACATGCCGCAGAACGCACCAAGCAAGGTAAGCTGGTTTCCGTTGCCGGTGGCGGTGATACGGTTGCAGCGCTGAACCATGCCAAAGTCAGCGATGACTTTTCTTATGTCTCCACCGCTGGTGGTGCTTTCCTTGAATGGATGGAAGGCAAGCCGCTGCCGGGCGTTGATGTCCTGAAAAAGCAGTAAAATACAAAAAGCCCGCTGAAAAGCGGGCTTTTTTCATGACCATTCATTTTGGTGTCAGTCGCAATAACCGCCCCGGAAGATCATCCTCGATCACATAGACGGAGCCGTCTTTGGCCAGTGCCACATCACGGATACGATTGCCCATAGCATAGCGCTCGGCCTCATCGGCACTGCCATCCTCTTTGAAGGTCACACGCACCAGCGCCATGGAAGCCAGACCGCCGATCAGTGCCGAACCTTTCCATTGCGGAAACAAATCCCCCTCATAAAAAGCCAGACCGGCAGGCGCAATCACCGGCGTCCAATACACCGCCGGCGGCTCAAATTCCGGACGGGTCACATGGCGCTCAATAGGCTCGCCGCTATATTGATCGCCATTCGACACTTCCGGCCAGCCATAGTTCAAACCCTGTTTAATCAGGTTCAGCTCATCCCCGCCTCTGGGGCCCATCTCATGCAGCCATAATTTGCCCTTTGTATCAAAAGCCAGCCCGTAAGGATTACGGTGGCCTGTTGTCCATGTCAGCGCGCGTGCATTATCCCCATCCTGTCCCGCTAGACTAACATGCGGATTATCCTTTGGTACCGAACCATCCCGATTGAAGCGCAAGACCTTGCCCAAAGCCAGCTTCGGCTGTTGTGCCGTATGCGGGCGCATCCGGTCACCTGCCGTTAAAAACAAGTGCTGCCCATCCGGTGAAAAGGCGATAATACCGCCCGGCTGTCCGCCTTTGCCCTTCGGCAATTGCCGCCACAAGATTGTCAGATCATCAAGCGAGGCTTTACCATCTTTTTCATGCAATTTGGCCCGCGCCAGCACGAGAGAACTGACGACATCCTTGCCGCTGCGCTCCGGTTCCGAAAAGGTAAAATAAACCAGCCGGTCAGTGGTAAAATCCGGCGAGACAGCAATATCCAGAAGACCGTTTTGCCCTTCAAAAGACACAGACGGCACATTGCTTACCTCAGTCTTTTCGCCCATACCATCGACCAGAAAAATATGGCCGGCTTTCTCTGTCACCAGCAGGCGCTGATCCGGCAAAACCGCAATCGCCCAAGGCGTATTGAAAGCAGCGATTTCCGCAACCGAAAACGGGTTTTGCGCTACAGCTTGCCGTCCTCCGGCATTGATGCTCTGTGTAGCCATGGCCTGCTGCACCATGGCCGGAATTCCGATATTTACAACCAGAAAAGCCGCGATTCCCGCTTTCCTCAAATGTCTCATCATAGCGCCCTCCGTCTGCTATTTTTGCCGCAATTGCCTGCCTTCCCTGCCCTGCTTGCCCCTGCCTTCCCCCCTACCTGCGCAGTGCCCGCTCCGGCAGTCTCAGGCAAGACACAAACATATCCTGCAATCTTAACCAGTTTTAAGAAAACTTGTCCTGTTTAAATCGTTTAAAAATATTTCAATCGTTTCAGATAGAAGCGCCAGTATTTGTTTTATCAGACACATCTGCTATCGGCTGGGTACCAATTTCCAACGCCCTTCTTTATACGGAGTTTTTTATGAGCGAACGTCTCGAAGATATTGCAGTTGCCATGGTAGCAAAAGGCAAAGGCATTCTTGCCGCCGATGAAAGCTCTGGCACAATTAAGAAGCGCTTCGACAGCATCAATCTGACATCGACAGAAGATGCCCGCCGCGATTATCGCGAAATGCTGTTCCGCGCAGATGACGCGATGAAAAACTACATTTCCGGCGTCATTCTCTATGATGAAACCCTGCGCCAGAAAGCCCGTGACGGCAGCCGCCTTGCTGACATCATCAAAGCAGCCGGTTCAATTCCGGGTATCAAGGTTGATGCCGGTGCCAAGCCTCTGGCCGGTTTTGCTGATGAAACCATCACTGAAGGCCTCGACGGCCTGCGCGAACGCCTGAACGAATATTACGAACTCGGCGCACGTTTTGCCAAATGGCGCGGTGTTGTTGCCATCTCCGACACGCTGCCAACATGGGGCGCAGTGCGCCAGAACGCGCAGGCACTGGCCCGCTATGCGGCTCTGTGTCAGGAAGCCGGTATTGTGCCGATCGTTGAGCCTGAAATCCTGATGGACGGCGTACCGGGCAACCACTCGATCGAACGCTGCTATGAAGTGACCGATCTGGTTCTGAAAACCGTATTCAATGAACTTTACGATGCCCGCGTTAAGCTGGAAGGTATCATCCTCAAGCCTAACATGGTTATCGACGGCAAGAATGCCCGCAAGGCTTCTGTTGACCAGGTTGCTGAGCTGACTGTTCGCGTTCTCAAAGCCAATGTTCCTTCGGCTGTTCCTGGTATTGCGTTCCTTTCCGGCGGTCAGTCGGATGTGGAAGCAACCGCACATCTCTCGGCTATGAATGCCGGTTATGACATGCCTTGGAACCTGACCTTCTCCTATGGCCGCGCTCTGCAGGCTGCTGCGCTGAAGGCTTGGGGCGGCAAGGACGAAAATGTTGCTGCGGCTCAGGCTGCCTTCACCCATCGCGCCCGCATGAACGGCCTCGCCGCTACCGGCGAATGGACTGAAGCACAGGAAAAAAATGCATAATCAGTCTTAACTGATACATTGAAAAAGCCCGCTGATCCCAGCGGGCTTTTTTCGTTTCAGACCCTCATTTTAAAAACTGAACTGTGCCTGCAACAATACCGTCACCATCATGATCGCGATGGCGGCAACAGCAATTTTCCAGAAATCACTGCGCCGCTTCAAACCCGGAAACCCAAGCGGCTTCAAGAGATGCAATCCCATCAGGATCAGCAGCAAGACCGGTGCAATTTTTGCCATAACGCATCCTCTGAACCATGTTTCCGGCCTGATCCGGCATTTTTGCACATCACCAACCCGCCCCCTCTTTAGTCGAATGGACGCGGCCTGAACAGTGTGGATTAATAGCCCATGAGGAACCTGCGCAGTCAGCATTTTCTACAACAGGCAAAAAGCCGGAGAAACCGCCCTGCGCAGATAGATACGGATATGTTTTCAAAAAAAGCATGTCCTGTATAAAATGGGAGGACTACATGACTTCGGCTTATCCCGAAATTTATCAGGCATGGAAAAATGACCCTCAGTCTTTCTGGGGCAAAGCAGCAGAGCTGATCGACTGGTTCAAACCGGCTGCCCAAATTTTTGATCCCGCACAAGGGCCTTACGGGCGGTGGTTTGCAGGCGCTGAATGCAATAGCTGCTATAATATGCTCGACCGCCATATTGCCGCCGGTCGCGGTGATGTTCCGGCTATTCTTTATGACAGCCCCGTCAGCGGACAAAAAGCCCGTTTTACCTATAGTGAAACGCTTGAACAGGTGATGCGCCTCAGCGCTGTAATGCAGGATTTCGGCATTCAGAAAGGCGACCGTGTTCTGATTTATATGCCGATGGTGCCGCAGGCCTTATTTGCCATGATGGCCTGTGCCCGTCTTGGCGCGGTGCATTCTGTGGTTTTCGGCGGTTTTTCTGCTGATGAACTGGCCGCACGTATTGATGACGCTACGCCTGCTTTGATCATTGCCAGTTCCTGTGGGCTGGAGGCCAATAAGATTGTCAATTACAAGCCACTGCTCGACAAAGCCATCGCCACCGCCACGCATAAAGTGCAGGCCTGCCTGATCCAGCAGCGTGAACAGTGCCGTTGCGAATTGACAGCAGGCCGTGACCACGATTTTGAACAGCTTTGCGCACAGGCAGCAGGCCGCAATGTGCCATGCACACCGGTTGCAGCCACCGATCCGCTCTATATTCTCTACACATCCGGCACCACCGGCAAGCCGAAAGGCGTGGTGCGCGATAATGGCGGCTATATGGTTGCGCTCGCATGGTCGATGGGCGCACTCTATAATATTCATCCCGGCGATATTTTCTGGACAGCCTCGGATATCGGCTGGGTGGTCGGTCATTCCTATATTGTCTATGCCCCGCTGCTGATCGGCGCCACGACAGTGCTGTTTGAAGGAAAACCGGTCGGCACACCGGATGCCGGTACATTCTGGCGGGTGATTGCCGAGCACAAAGTGAAAGTGCTGTTTACTGCACCCACAGCCCTGCGTGCTATCAAGCGTGAAGATCCGGAAGGCAAGCTATTACATCAGCATGATCTTTCCGGCCTTGAGGCGCTTTATCTCGCCGGAGAACGCGCCGATCCGAATACGCTGGAATGGGCGGAGGATATGCTGCAACGCCCTGTCATTGACCATTGGTGGCAGACGGAAACCGGCTGGCCGATTGCCGGTAATCCGCGCGGCCTTGGCATGTTGCCGGTCAAACATGGCTCCACCTGTGTGCCAATGCCGGGCTATGATGTGCAGGTGCTTGATGATGCAGGCCATCCGGCAAAAGCCGGTGAGCTTGGCAATATCGTCATCAAATTGCCGATGCCGCCTGGCTGCCTGCCAACCTTATGGCAGGCCGACCAGCGCTTCCATGAAGCCTATCTCAATGAATTCAAAGGCTATTATAAATCTGCTGATGCCGGTTTTATGGATGAGGACGGCTATATTTTCATCATGAGCCGCACCGATGACATCATCAATGTCGCGGGGCATCGCCTGTCCACCGGCTCAATGGAAGAAGTCATTGCCGGTCATCCTCAGGTCGCTGAATGTGCGGTTATCGGCATTGCAGACAAGCTGAAAGGGCAGATTCCCTGCGGTTTCATTGTTCTCAAAGCCGGTGTTTCCCAGCCTCATAGCGAGATTGAAGCGGAATGTGTGGAACGGGTGCGCGACCAGATCGGCCCTGTGGCAGCACTGCGCACCGTGCTGACGGTGCATAAACTGCCCAAGACCCGCTCCGGTAAAATTCTGCGCTCCACAATGCAGAAGATCGCCGACCATGAGCCGTGGAAAATGCCCGCCACGATTGAAGACCCGCAAACGCTGGATGAAATCCGCGATTGCCTGAACCAGCGTGGCATCGGCACCTGTGCGGAAGCCGCACAACCGGCGGCCTGATAATTATCCGATACAAAAAAGCCGCCGGAAATATTCCGGCGGCTTTTTTAAACTCATGAAGACAACCAGACCTTACAGGTCGTCGTCTTCGTCTTCCGGAGCGCTCTTCATTGAAGACAGCTTGGCGAAAACCTTATCCGCATCCAGCTCTTCCGGCTCATCATTGCGATGAATATCCAGATTTTCAGTGGCCGATGCCGGCAGCAATGTATCACCGGATTCCGGTTCAATCGGACGGTTGCGTGCAGCGCGGTCAACTTCAATATCCAGATCAATCTGCGAGCACAGACCCAGCGTTACCGGATCCATCGGCTGCAAATTGGCGGAGTTCCAATGGGTGCGGTCACGAATCTGTTCGATGGTTGATTTCGTGGTGCCGACGAGGCGGGAAATCTGCGCATCTTTCAGTTCAGGATGGTTACGCACAATCCACAGAATCGCATTCGGGCGATCCTGACGCTTGGACAAAGGCGTATAACGCGGGCCCTTGCGCTTGGCTTCAGGAACGCGAACCTTTGGTTCAGACAATTTCAGACGATAATTCAGGTCTTTCTCGGCGCGGGCAATTTCCTCGCGGGAAAGCTGGCCGGTAATGACCGGATCAAGGCCTTTAATGCCCTGCGCCGCTTCACCATCCGCTATGGCTTTCACTTCAAGAACATGCAGCTTGCAGAAAGTTGCAATCTGGTCAAAAGACAGAGCAGTATTATCGACAAGCCATACGGCTGTTGCCTTCGGCATAAGAAGCTGAGTGGCCATAAGATATAATCCTCTCGTTCGCCCGCTCCGGTAGCGCGGGACGTGGGGTAAACCACAATTTCCGGGAATTCATTCCCTCTATAACTAAATTTTCCGCGATGAGCAAGAAATCACTGCACAGGAATTCAGCTCATTCTTAAAACTTACACCACATCCAATACAATTTTACCGATATGATTGCCCTCTTCCATACGCTGATGGGCGCGCCATGCATCTTTCAGCGGATAAATCATATCCATCACCGGTGAAATGGTGCGGTTTGCCAGAAGCGGCCATATTTTCGCTTCAAGCTCTGCCGCAATCTGCGCCTTGAAAGCCACGTCACGCGCACGCAGCGTCGAACCGGTATGGGTCAGGCGCTTGGTCATCAGCTTGGCAAAATTGGCTTTGGCCTTAGCGCCGCCGAGAAAGGCAATCTGCACAATGCGCCCTTCAACTGCTGCGGCATCATAATTGCGGTCAACATAATCGCCGCCCACCATGTCCAGAATAACATCGGCACCTTTATTATTGGTGGCCGCTTTTACCTGCTCGACAAAATCCTGCTCACGGTAATTGATCGCCACATCGGCACCGATTTTCAGACAGGCCGAGCATTTATCCGCAGAACCGGCCGTCACAATAACCTTGGCACCCAGTGCTTTACCAACCTGAATAGCCGTGGTGCCGATACCGGAACTGCCACCGTGAATCAGCAAGGTTTCACCGGCCTGCAACTGCCCGCGCTGCACCACATTATGCCAGACGGTAAATAAAGTTTCCGGCAGTGCCGCCGCTTCCACATAGCCATAGCCGGATGGCAGCGGCAGGGCATTGCCCTCATAAACCACAGCATATTCGGCATAACCGCCGCCCGGCAGCAATGCGGTCACCGCATCACCCACTTTATAGCGCTGCACATCTGCGCCAATGGCGGCCACATCACCGGCCACTTCCAGCCCCGGCAGGTCAGAAGCCCCGGCAGGTGCCGGATAATGGCCTTGTCTTTGCAGAACATCCGGCCGGTTGACCCCTGCCGCCCTGACGCGGATCAGAATCTCGCCTTTACCCGGATGCGGAACAGACCTTTTGACAGGCTTGAGAACCGTAGGCGCACCGGCCTGCTCAATGGCCACAGCTGTCATCTGGGAAGCAAGTTCTGTTGTCATATCCGTTCCTTCAAAATAATCCGTTCAGGCACAGCCGCCCGTTTTCAATATAGGCCGCTCTTTCCGATTAGCCATATTATGCTGAAAAATTACGATCCATAAGAATCTATATCGCTAATAATGCAGCTTTGTGAGATGCTTGAAACTTATGTGCCCTATCTGTCTGCATAAAGGCCGGTATGACACGAATATTGCGCACCATATTGAAAGCTGGCGCCTTCGGGCACCGCAGGAAGTGAGGAAAACGCCATGTTCTTTGATAATGATAGCCAGGACAAACCAGCTGTCAGCCACCATATCGGTGAAGATGTCACCCTGCTTTCAGCCGCCGAGATTGATCACCGCATTGCCATGCTCAAAGCCGAAATCCGCCGCCTTGAAACAGACCGCAATGACAGAAACCGCAGCCGCGAAGCAGCAGAAGCACTGTTCCGCCTGTAAATTCCGGCATTGATACTTTGTTACAGCCACACTCCCTGCCAGAATACAGGCAGGGAGTTTTTTATTGTCATGTCCACAATATCCAGCCAACTCAAGGCCTTGCGCTCTTTCCCGTGATAGGTCAGCATGGCAGTCACTGCTTTGCCTGCAATATGGGCAAAGCCTGAAGAATAAGACTGGCCGCTGTTTTAAAAAGGATTTTGCGTGTTCCGTTCCTATGTCCAGATTTTCGCACTGCTCTGCGGCACCGCTTTTCTGCTGATCGGCTCCGGTCTGCATGGTCTTTTATTGCCGCTGCGCGGTAATACGGAAGGGTTCTCGATCACGGCTCTGGGTCTGATCGGTACCACCTGGGCAGGCGGCTTTGTGGCCGGTTGTATTTTTGCCCCGCGGCTGGTGCGCCGCGCAGGGCATGTGCGGGCTTTCGGCTTTTTCGCCTCCTCGGCAGCCATTATTGTGCTGCTTACCGGCCTCATGGTTGATGAAACCGTGTGGGTGATCTTACGCGCAGGCACCGGCTTTGCCATGGCAGGCGTGTTCATGGTGATTGAAAGCTGGCTTAATGAAAAAGCAACCAATGAAACACGCGGCAGTATTTTCGGTCTTTACATGATGGTCAATTACGGGGCGGTCATGACGGGGCAGATGCTGGTCACCACCGGCAATGTCAAAAATGACTCGCTGTTCATGATTGCCGCAATCTTTTTCTGTCTTGCCCTGCTGCCAACCGCAGCTTCCAAAGCCTCATCGCCGCGCCCGCTCACCGAGGTGCAGCTTGACCTGAAAAAACTCTACAGCAATTCCCCTGTGGCTTTTGTCAGTGTTATTCTGATCGGGATTGCCAATGGCGCATGGGGTACGCTCGGCGCGGTTTTCGGCTCTCTGAGCGGCATTGATACCACGACCATCGCGCTGATGGTCAGTTTCACCATTGCCGCCGGTGCGCTGATGCAGATACCGGTCGGGCGCTTTTCCGACCGTATTGACCGCCGCTATGTGATGGCCAGTGTTGCCGGTTCTGCCGCTTTTATCGGCTTTCTGATTTTTCTGATCGCACCGTCCAACGGCACACTCATTCTGATTATGACGGCGCTTTACGGCGCATTGGCCTATGCGATCTATCCGGTCGCGGTTGCCCATGCCAATGACCACGCCACACCGGAAACTTTCGTCAAAGTCTCCGGCGGGCTGCTGCTGCTCTATGGTTTTGGCACTATGCTCGGGCCATTAATCGCTGCGCAAGCCATGAGCAGCATGTGGCCGGCAGCCTTGTTTCTAATCACGGCCCTGTCGCATCTCTCTATTGCCGGCTATGCCATGCTGCGCTCACGCAAACGCGCCTCGCCGCTGCCATCGGAAAAAGAACAGTTTCAAAGCATGGCGGCAGAGCGCCCCGCAACACAGGAAAGCGTGCTGCTCGATCCGCGCTCTGAAATCGCACAGGAAAGCAATGCCGAGAACAAATCAGAAAATCCGGCAGAAGACAGTCTGGAAGACTCTGACGAAAAGGCTGACCAGCAACCGGCATAAATATATTTGCATAAGAGCGCGCCCCGAAAACTATTTTCGGGGCGCGCTCTTATGGTCCTTGCGTATATGCAGGGCAGCTTTCATCAGCCTGCGGAATTTCGGACATTGCATATGGGTTTCGGCTGAACATTCCGCCACATGACGCAGAGCCTTGCTAAGCGTTGTCAGTTGACGGATCTGCATATCCAACTGGTCGGCGCGCTGATGCAAAGCCTGCCTTGGCAGATCAGCCGAACCGTCTTTGCCGAACATGCCTTTCATATCCGCCAGCGGAAAACCTGCAATCTTCCCCAGCGAAATCAGCGCCAATTGCTGCAACACGTCCGGCGCATATTGGCGGCGCAATCCATGACGGCTGAAGGATTCTATCAGGCCGATCTCTTCATAATAACGTAAAGTTGAAGGCGGCACGCCGCTCTGTTCCGACAGTATCCCGATATCAAGAAGTTTCATGCTTGACCTCAAGTTGACTTGAAGTGGCAATCTAGCAGCGACTCATCAATTCAACAAGAGGAGCCACTATGCGCTTCGCCCATCAAACCAAACCGCAGCGCCTTGCGATTTTTGCCCTTGCAAGCGCCATGCTGCTGGCCTCAATGGCCGTCAGCATCACTACTGTCGCCCTGCCGGTTCTCAGCCGCGTTCTGGAAGCGCCCGTTGCCGCCGTGCAATGGGTGGTACTGGTCTATCTGCTTTCCGTAACTGTCACGATTGTTGTGGCCGGACGCAGTGCCGACCTGTTCGGCCATCGCCTTGTTCTTCTCACCGGCCTTGCCGTGTTCACTATAAGCTCGTTGCTATGCGCTGCGGCACCCGATCTGACATTGCTGATTGCTGCCCGCGCCGTACAGGGCATTGGCGGCGCCATTCTGATGGCACTGCCTGTCTCGATCATCAGAGGCATTGTGTCCGGTGAGCGCATGGGCTCGGCCATGGGGCTGCTCGGCTCCATGTCAGCAATCGGCACAGCTCTCGGGCCCTCGCTCGGCGGTATCCTGATTGCGGCTTTCGGCTGGCGCTCGGCCTTTATCCTGCTCGCTGCGACAGGTTTTGCCGTCTTCATACTGACGATCAAAGCCCTGCCTGCGGCCTCAAATCCTGCGCCCGCACAGCGCCGTAAAGCCACTCAGCAGCCGGATATTGCCGGTGCCCTGTTACTGGCAATCATGCTGTTCTTTTACGCCATCACCACAACAGGCAGCAAAACCGGTCTGGACTGGAGCCCTGTTTATACATTGCCTGCCGCCTTGCTGGCGCTGATCCTGTTTATCATCGTTGAGAAACGCGCGCCTTCACCGCTGGTGCCGGTGGCAATGTTGCGCAATCTTCCGGTCAGTGCTTCGCTTCTGACCAATCTTCTGATCAGCACGGTGATGATGGCAATGCTGGTTGTGGGGCCGTTTTTCCTGTCTTTCGCGCTGCAACTCGGCGACGCACAAACCGGACTGGTTGTTGCCGTAGGGCCTGTGGTTGCGGCTTTGGCCGGTCTTCCTTCCGGCTATATTACCGACCGGCTCGGCACAAGAACCGTCTTAATTGTCGGGCTGATGGCCATGGCACTGGCGCTGATCTGCATGGCATTTCTGCCTGTCGCTATCGGAACAGCCGGATATATCCTGTCGCTGATCCTGCTAACACCATGTTTTCAGCTGTTTCTGGCGGGTAATAATACCGTCATCATGCTCAATGCACCGGAGGAGCGGCGTGGCATTCTGTCCGGCCTGCTCGGCCTGTCGCGCAATCTCGGCTTTATGACCGGCGCTTCCATAATGGCAACGATTTTTGTCGCAGCGCTCGGAGATACAGAGCTTGTTCAGGCACCTGCAAATCTGGTCGCACATGCTTTTAGTGTGACAATGCTGATCGCGGCAGGGCTGGCGCTGCTCTCCCTGCTCATCACTTTGTCCAGTCTTAAAAAATAGCCCAAAATCCGGTGCGGGCCAATCACGCGGCCTGCACCTCATCTCTCAGAGCCTGCCCTTCCGGCGGTTCTGTCTGTCGCTGTATGTAAGGATTATACAGGCATACAGGTCTTAATGTCGGGTGACCTGATTTTTGAGCTTTTCAATCTGTTCCTTCAGATAAAGCTTCCTGCGTTTGAGATCGGCGATCGTCAGCGTATCGGTAGCTGGCAATGCTGCGGCGTCGGAAATTTCCTTCTCCAATGCATCATGCTTCTTTTCCAGTGAGGCAAGATGGGATTCAAGTGCCATTATTGCTTCTCCTTTGTACTTACGCATCATTATCATTTGCCGTACCAGCCTTGAACCAGACTGTGACAAAACAATGACAGTCTGACATGAGTTTTCAGCAATGTCGAATTCATATTTGGCGCATTTCAACTTTGCCAATTTTATGCTAGGGCAGAGCTGAAAAAGGGCGGAATATACTGACCGGCGGCATTCTTGCGAAACCCGTTACCTGCAACGGGGCGGCAGTGCGGCCACAAGTCAAGTTCCCTCACCAGACAGATCAGATGGAACATGCCATGGCCGATCAGGAACAAGCTGAAATTCGCCTCTCCGTTGCACGGTTACGCCAGGAACACACGGATTTTGATCTTGCCATCAATGCCATGATGCAGACCGGCTGCAATCAGCTCAGCATTCAGCGCATGAAAAAGAAAAAATTGGCAATCAAGGATCAGCTCAGCAAGCTGGAAGATAAGATTATTCCCGATATCATTGCCTGATTTTTAAAATTCCCATGCTTTCTCCGGCCATATTCCGGCGATGTTCCGCCCATGCTCCGGATAAATTTTGAACTGACTTTTTATAACTGGCTTTTTATAAAAAGCTGACCGCCTGCACTTTCTTGCAGTAAGCCGCACAGGACAGGATATTCCATGGCAGATACCACCTCCACCGCCCCGAAAGTCGCGATTATTATGGGCAGCCAGTCGGATTGGCCAACCATGCGCAATGCCGCTCATGTGCTGGACACACTCGGCATTGCCTATGAAGCCCGTATTGTTTCTGCCCATCGCACACCGGACCGCATGGTAGACTTTGCCAAAACCGCACGCGATCAGGGTTTTCAGGTGATTATCGCCGGTGCGGGCGGTGCCGCCCATCTGCCGGGCATGGTGGCTGCAATGACACCGCTGCCGGTCTTCGGCGTGCCGGTACAATCCAGAGCGCTGTCCGGTCAGGATTCGCTCTTATCCATCGTGCAGATGCCTGCCGGTATTCCTGTCGGCACATTGGCAATCGGCAATGCCGGTGCCAGCAATGCCGCTTTGCTTGCTGCCGCCGTTCTGGCGCTGCATGACAAGCCGCTGGCAGACCGTCTGGATGCCTATCGCCAAAACCAGACCGACAGTGTGGCTATTGCCCCGAAAGATGAGGACTGAGCCATGCTGCAAGCAGGAAGCACAATCGGAATTATCGGCGGTGGCCAGCTCGGCCGCATGCTGGCCATGGCCGCAGCCCGTCTGAGTTTTAAGACCATTATTCTGGAACCGCAGGCAGACTGCCCTGCTGCGCAAGTGGCCAACCGCCAGATCATCGCCGCCTATGATGACCGCGCAGCACTGCAGGAACTGGCTGAAGCCTGTGATGTCATCACCTATGAATTTGAAAATGTGCCGGTGGAAGCCGCACAATTTCTGGCCACCCGTACCATTGTTTCCCCGCCGCCGCTGGCACTGGAAATTGCGCAAGACCGTGTTGCTGAAAAGCAGTTCCTCAATGAAAGCGACATTGCAACAGCACCATGGCGCGTGGTTGATGATGTGGAAGATCTCGTCGCTGCCCTCGGTGCTCTGGGCGAGCGCGGTATCCTGAAAACCCGCCGCTTCGGCTATGACGGCAAGGGGCAGGTGCGCCTTACCAGCCTTGATAATGATGCGGCAGCGCAAGCCATGGCTGACATCAAAAACGCACCGGCCATTCTTGAAGGTTTTGTGGATTTTGCCCGTGAAGTCTCGGTCATTGCCGCCCGCGACAAGGCCGGCAATGTGCGCCTTTATGACATTACCGAAAATGTGCACAAAAACGGCATTCTTGACACATCAACCGTTCCGGCAACCATCAGCACGGATACGGCTGTTGCCTGTGCGCGGGCCGCACATAAGCTGCTGCATGCGCTGGATTATGTCGGCGTGCTCGGTTTTGAATTTTTCGTCCTGAGCGATGGTTCGGTTGTCGCCAATGAATTTGCACCGCGCGTACATAATTCCGGCCACTGGACGGAAGCAGCCTGTGCCGTTTCGCAATTCGAGCAGCATATCCGCGCTGTTGCAGGCCTGCCGCTTGGGGATACAAACCGCCACAGCGACTGCGTGATGCAAAATCTGATCGGCGATGATGTGCTGCAGGTTCCGGCGATTCTGGCAGAATCGGATGCGGTGCTGCATCTCTATGGCAAGGCAGAGGCACGGCCGGGGCGCAAAATGGGACATGTCACACGCATTAAAAGCGGAAAATAACACCGTTTTACGGGTTCTTTTCGCATCAACAGTTGACAATTGACCCATTCACCGGCTATCTCGCCACAACCATTCAAGCGTGCTCTTTGGCTCGCCCAGAAATATGCTCCCAAATGCGGGAACCGGTTTTGGGAACAAGGCATGTTAAGAAACAAAGAGCTGGAACGAGCGCAGCGTTTCTTTTGAAATGAGACACGTTTCAGGAATATGCCCCGCAAGGGCCAACAATTGGTGAGTACTATGAAGATCAAAAATTCGCTTAAAGCGCTTAAAGGCCGTCATCGTGACTGCCAGCTCGTTCGTCGTAAGGGCCGCGTATACATCATCAACAAAACTGCTCCTCGCTTTAAAGCCCGTCAGGGTTAATCTGAGGCGGGTGTCTGCGGCCTGAGCGGCAACAGCACAGAAGCACATGTTGAAAAGTTTTAAACAGCGCCGGTATTAATTTACCGGCGCTGTTTTTCTGCCTTTAATCAGCCGGCATTAGCACTATAATAACAGCATGATAAAAACCGGCACCCCTCTTTCCCTGTCCGCAATCGCAGTGCTGATACTGTCAGCCTGTACCGGCTTTGCATTTGCGCAAACTATGCAAGAGAAAACCGGTCAGGATGAAGCCGGGCCAGCACCGTTGCAACCTATGCCGCCGGTCATCACCATTCCTGATGCCGTCAAGCCTGTACCGCTAAAACCGGCATCCCCCAAAACAGCGACGCAAAAGGCACAGGACAAGCCGCGCAATCCAGATGTGGAAACCGCAGGCCCGCTTGCGCAAATACGCAGCAAGGAACGGGACGAGCTTTTTGCGCAATTGCGCAAGGCATCGACAGCAGAGAAATCACAGCTTATTGCCAGCCGCCTGCGCCAGAGCTTTGTGCGCACCGGCAGCGACAGCCTTGATCTGATGCTGCGCTGGGCAGAGACAGCGCTCAACCAGTCACGCGATGCCGAAGCGCAGGATTTTATTGATGAAGTGATGGCACAGCGCCCCGACAATGCCACCGTATGGCAATTGCGGGCAAGGCTGCATCTGCGCCGCAATGAATTGGGCCCTGCCCTCAAAGACATCAAACAGGCAATGATTTTGGAGCCGCGCAATTTTGATGTGCTGATCAATTATGCCACTTTGCTGCGCGAAACCGGCAATAGCAAAGCCGCGCTGAAACTCTATCATCAGGCCCTGACCATCTATCCGATGATGAAAGAAGCACAGGATGAAATGCTGAAGCTCACAGAAGCCGACAGCGACACCGCGCTTTAAAATTCCGCAAAGCCCATATCCCACAAAAAAGCAACGGTGTTAGGCGTCAAGCACCGTTGCGTTGGCGTCTCGCATTTTAGCATTTAGGATGATGATCATTTTACGCATGACGGCGACAAGTGCGACCTTTCCGGGCTTTTCTTGTTGCTTGAGACGTGTGAAGAATGCCTTCATGTGGGGATCGAAACGAATGGCAGGCAGCGCGGCGACGTAAAGCGCGTCGCGCAGATGTCTTCTACCACCTGTAATCATGCGCTCGCCGCGCATCAGACCACTATCGCGATTAAGCGGCGCAACCCCAACCAGCTTGGCAATTTGTCCTTTGTCGATATGCCCCAGTTCGGGAAGGTCGGCGAGGATGAAGCATGCCGTTCGTAGGCCGATCCCCTTGAGCGACATCAAAACCTCAGCCTTCCAGCTCAGCTCTGCATCCGCTTTCAGGCAAGCTATCATTTCATCCACGACAGCCTGACGCTGATCGAGCAGGAAACGCAGGCTTTCCTCGATCCAGGCTTTCGTTCGCCCGGTCAACTTCTCCCGGCGATTTTTCTCCTGCACAATCATATGCGACAATTGTCTGTAACGACTGACAAAATCCGCCAGAGCCCGCTCTTGAGAAGAGCGTTGCGGCAGAATTCTTGTTTCCATGCGCCTTGCATAATCGGCAAGAATGAAGGCGTCGATCCTGTCGGTCTTGGAGAGCTGGCCACAGGCACGTGCAAACTGCCTGATCTGCTTCGCATTGACCTTGGCGACAGGCAATCGCTCGGTCTGCAAGGCGGTAACGACAAGGCGCTCGTAACCGCCGGTCGGTTCGAGAACCAGACGTCTAATATCGTCCACAGTTGCGAGAAAGGCGAGAAAACTGGCAATGCCTGCTGTCGTATTTTGATAGGTTGCTGTCTGGCCATCCGGCAGAACGCAGACATCCAGAGACGATTTTGATATGTCGATGCCGACAAAACGGCTAGTATAAGACATGAGGCTGGTCTCCCTTATACACGAGCGCGAAGCTCCCTCAACGGTGCGACAAGACCTCAAAAGCTGCAAAGGGTTCTGCTTTTTTACGAACGAAAGTTCACGCCCCGATGGGCTCAACCGCTTTGCAGCAGCCATTGCGGTGTTGCATTCACCTCAATGACAGAGAGGCCAGAACGAAGTTTAACGTTCTGGCCTCAAATGTATAAGCCCCGCCAACCGGCAGGGCTTTTTATTGCAATCATATCAAGGGTCAGATCCCTGTCAGGCCATCCATACCGATATAGGCAATGCGCAACATATTGGTGTTGCCCGGTGTTCTGAGCGGCACACCAACCGTGATAATCACACGGTCGCCCGGCTTACCGAAGCCTTCCTGATAGGTAATATTGCAGGCGCGATTGACCACATCATCCAGATCATGGGCATCATCGGTCACCACGCAATGCAGCCCCCATGCAATCGACAGGCGGCGTGCCGTTTCCACAACCGGCGACAAGGCAATGATCGGAGTCATCGGCCGCTCACGCGAGGCTCTGAGGCCGGTTGTGCCGGAGGCCGTGTAACACACAATCGCCGAGAGATTGAGCGTGGTGGCAATCTGGCGGGCTGCCAGTGACACGGCATCGGCACCGGTTGCTTCCGGCTCGGAACGCTGATTATTGATGATCGACGGATAATTCGGATCGCGCTCCACTTTTTCGGCAATCCGCGCCATGGTCGAAACGGCTTCAACCGGATAATCACCGGCAGCCGATTCGGCCGACAGCATCACTGCATCAGCACCGTCAAACACGGCTGTCGCCACGTCGGAAACTTCCGCACGGGTCGGCACAGGTGCGGAAATCATGGATTCCAGCATTTGGGTGGCAACCACAACCGGCTTACCGGCTTTGCGGCAGGCACGCACGATCTGCTTCTGAATGCCGGGTACGCTTTCCAGCGGCATTTCCACGCCCAGATCACCACGGGCAACCATCAGCGCATCGGACAATTCGATGATCTCATCAAGACGGGTAACGGCCTGCGGCTTTTCAATCTTGGACATCAGCGCCACACGGCCACGGGCAATTTTGCGCACCTCCGCCAGATCTTCCGGACGCTGAATGAAGGAGAGCGCCACCCAGTCAATATCTTCAAGCAAAACGGCATCAAGATCGCGGCGGTCTTTTTCCGTCAAAGCACCGACCGGCAATGTCGTATCCGGCAGGCTCACGCCTTTGCGGTCGGAAATTCTGGTGCCGGAAATAACCTTGGTGCGGATGGATTTGCCGTCACAGGCCTCAGCCTGCAAAGCCAGACGGCCATCATCAATCAACAGGCGGTCACCCGGCTGCACAGCCTGCAAAATTTCAGGATGCGGCAGATAAACACGGGTTGCATCACCCTCTGCTTCATTATCATCCAGCGTAAAACTCTGCCCCGGCTCCAGCTCAACCTTGCCGTCTTTAAACTTGCCGACACGCAGTTTCGGCCCCTGCAAATCCGCAAGAATACCGATCGGACGGCCAAGCTTGCGCTCAACATTACGGATGCGGCGCACCAGTTCGCGCATCAGATCATGGTCGGCATGGCTCATATTGATACGGAAAACATCCGCACCGGCCTCAAATAATTTTTCAATAACCGCTTCTTCCGAAGATGCGGGGCCGAGTGTTGCGAGAATCTTTACCTTACGCGCACGTCTCATTGGTGATTGGTTCCTGTCACAGTGGCATTGCCTTCCGGTGCATCATCAGTGAGCTGCACCATCCAGCTTGATTGTTCGCCCGTATCATATTCCTGAAAACCGGAGCGCTGATAACCGCGGGCAAAACAGTCATTCACGCCATTGATTTTAAATTCATTCTCGGCCACGCACATATTGACTTTGCCGTCCCAGCGGCCACCGCCTTCTGAATCCTCGGCATAGACATAATAATAACGGGATGTCAGCGGCCCCTCGATCAGGGTTTTGCAGCTGGAGCCGTTAATATGCCACCATCCTTCCGTTATCCATCCGCTCTTGGCGCGGTATCCGATCGCAACGCCGACCAGATTTTGCGTTGAGTTACAAACACGGAAATCAGCGCGTGCCTCCGGCGCAGAAAAACCGACAGAAATCAATGTAACCGAAACAAGAGCCAGGAAATATGACAGTGTAGAATGAAGACGCATCCGCCAGAACCTTTCAGCGCACGGTACTGCTTACATATGACAGCAAGGTGTAACAGTTTCCGTTTCACCGGACTGCATCTTAAGTTTTTCGGAAAAAACCAAATAAACGCAGTGCTGTAACAATCGGGTTGCGGTATCCCGCTTTTCATGAAGAAAGCAGAATGCCGTAAAATTGCATAATTCACGCAAGTTGCAGGCAGACTCAAGAGGCTGAGATCAGTTTTCCGCTGCAAAACGAAACTAATGTCAAAATAGCATAGTCTGTCAGGCCGCAGGGCACTGCAATATCTTCCTGCATGATGGCATTTATGGCCGGATTTAGGCTTCAGTCAGTCGCGATCACGCTGGCCGTGGAAATCACTCTCCTGATTCATGAACTTAAACAGTTTCCGCCTCTTTGCCGATCAAATCGATTTAAGAGGTGCTTGTCTATAGCTCACTGCACAACATCAGGCCAGCCCTTCTTTGTTCCGCAGCATATGCCTGCAGATAAATGGCTCGCAATTCTGCGCAATCCATTTATATCTGCATTATCCACTTGATGACGGAACCGAAATGACAGGTTTTTCCCCTTTTGAAACCATTGCCGGCGATCCAACGCAAGGCTTGTTGCTAATCGCCGATCATGCCAGCCGCGCCGTGCCACAGGAATACGGAACACTGGGACTGGAACCGCGGGTTTTCGAGCGCCACATTGCCTATGATATCGGCGTGGATATGCTCACCCGCCAGCTTGCGCAAAAACTTGATGCACCGGCAGTGCTTGGCGGTTTCTCACGGCTGCTGATTGATCCGAACCGTGGTGAAGACGACCCGACGCTGATCATGCAGCTTTCAGACGGTGCCGTTATTCCGGCCAATTATCCGATGGATGAGCGCGAGCGCGAAAACCGGCTGAGCCGCTTCTACCGCCCCTATCATCAGGCGGTCAGCGCTGCCTGCACATCCGTGGCTGCGGCCAGCGGACAGGCGCCTTTTGTCGTCTCGATCCATTCCTACACACCGGTCTGGAAAACGACGCCGCGCCCATGGCAGATTGCCCTGCTCTGGGACAAGGATGACCGCGCCATTACCCCGCTGCTTTCCATGCTGCGCGCGGATGGCACACTCACCGTGGGCGACAATGAGCCTTATGACGGTGCCTTGCGCAATGATACATTGTTTCGCCATTGTACTGCCAAAGGCTATGCCAATGTGCTGATTGAGGTACGGCAGGATCTGATTGCAACACCGCAAGGTGTGCAGGAATGGGCCGAGCGCCTTGCGCCGATGTTGCAGCACATCAACGGGCTGGATGGCATACATGACATCTGCCATTACGGCTCACGCACCGGTTTTGTTGAACCGGCGTGAGTTGCGAAAGGACATTCCATGACACAGACACCCGGCATGAGCAACAGTCAGCGCATTGAATATGAGGCCGCCGCATTCCGCAGGCTGGTGGAGCATTTGCGCAACCGCACGGATGTGCAGAATATCGACATGATGAATCTTGCCGGTTTTTGCCGCAACTGCCTGTCCAACTGGTTTCAGGAAGCGGCCGGTCAAGGCGGCACGCCAATGACCAAAGAACAGGCGCGTGCGGAAATTTACGGCATGCCTTATGAAGAATGGCGGCAAAAGTACCAGACACCATTACCTGACACTGGCAAATCCTGAACAAGTATCCGGCTTTGCGCCCCCAAAGCCGGATCACCGGTAAAACGGGCGGTGCCCTTGTCAGCCTCATCCGATATTGGCGATGATTTTTGTCCGTAAAAAACAATTTACGTGGATATTTTAACCAGTATCTTACGGCTTAAGCGCTATAATGCCTCTCAAAATTGTCAGGTCATTGCCATTTTTTGTTTGAATCATGAGCAATGCCCTGACCCCGCTGCTTGACCATGCACCGCATGTGATGCAACCAAGATCACCTGTTTTAAGATCTGCGACTCGCCCGGCGTTTCACATGGTCTTGTCTATAATCGGAGAATGATATTGAGCGACGATATTACCGGCGACAGCGCCCAGTCCATTGCAGTCGGCCAGCTGCGTGCATTTATTGAACGTGTTGAACGTCTGGAAGAAGAAAAAAAGACCATCTCTGATGACATTAAAGAGGTCTTTGCTGAGATGAAAGGCTCCGGTTTTGATACCAAAGCCGTCCGTACCATCATCCGTCTGCGCAAGAAAGAAGCGCATGAGCGGCAGGAAGAAGAAGCGATGATCCAGCTTTATATGGACGCGCTCGGCATGAGCTGACCTTTGTCAGCCAGACAGAAAGGGAGCCCTGTGCTCCCTTTTATTTTTTGCAAAAGACCGGAAATGCTGCGGAGGATATGAAATGCATTTGAAACAACTCGGACGCTCGGATTTACAGGTTTCACCATTGTGCTTCGGCGGCAATGTCTTCGGCTGGACGGCTGATGAACAAACCTCTTTTGCTTTGCTTGACCGTCTGCGTGATGCCGAACTGACCTTTATCGACACCGCCAATGTCTATTCCCGCTGGGTGGAAGGCCATGAGGGCGGAGAATCGGAAACCGTGATCGGCAACTGGATCAAAAGCCGCGGCAACCGTGAAAAACTCACCATCGCCACCAAGGTTGGTGCTGATATTGGTGAGGGTTTCACCATGGCGCCTGCCCATATCCGCGCCTGTGTTGATGCCTCTCTCAAGCGCCTGCAAACAGATTATATTGATCTCTACCAGTCGCATTATGATGATCCGAACACGCCGTTTGAAGATGTACTCGGCACATTTCAGGATCTGATCAAGGCCGGTAAAGTGCGGGCGATCGGTGCATCCAATATCACCGGCGAGCGCCTGCAAGCGGCCTTGGACACCTCCGCGAAACATAATCTGCCGCACTATGATTCTTTGCAGCCGCTTTATAATCTCTATGACCGCAATATTTTTGAAACCACGCTGGAGCCGGTGGTCAGTGCCAATCAGGTTGGTGTTATCCCTTATTACACGCTGGCAGCGGGCTTCCTCACCGGTAAATATCGCAGTGAAAAAGATCTGGGTATCAGCCCGCGCGGCAACAGGGTCGGCACCAGCTATCTCAATGAGCGCGGTCTGAAAATTCTGGACGCAATGGATCAGGTGGCAGCACGCTATCAGGCAACACCGGCACAGATCGCGGTTGCCTGGCTGATGGCACAACCATCTGTCACCGCACCGATTGCCAGTGCCTCCAAAACCGAACAGCTTGAAGAATTGATCAAAGCCACCCGCCTGACACTGGATCAGGACGCATTGGATGCTCTGAACAAAGCCAGCGCTTAAAACAAAAAGCCTGCCTTCAAATAATGAAGGCAGGCTTTTTCATCATGATTTATGAAGAGCGTTCAGCCTTCAATTTCCTCACGCAGCATTTCCAGTTCCAGCCATTCTTCTTCACAGGCTTCATTTTCGCTGCGCTTTTTTTCCAGTTCAGCGGCAATCCTGGCAAACTGGTCAGGGTCTTTGGTATAAAGTGCCGGATCAGCCATTTTCGCTTCAAGCGTTGCAATCTCGGCAGCCAGTTTTTCCATTTTTGCAGGCAATGTTTCCAGCGCGAATTTCTGCTTATAGGAGAGCTTGCGCTTTTCTTCACGCTTTGGTGCCGGTGCGGCATCTGCCTCATCACTGCGGACAGCGGATGCAGGTTTGACCTGACGGCGCGCCAGAGCGGCTTCCTTGCGCTGCGCCATCATATCCGCATAACCACCGGCATATTGTAGCCAGCGCCCGTCCCCTTCCGGCGCAATCACGGATGTGACTGTGCGGTCGAGAAAATCACGGTCATGGCTCACCAGAATAACAGTGCCTGCAAAGCCGCCGACCAGTTCCTGCAACAAATCCAGCGTTTCCATATCCAGATCATTGGTCGGCTCATCGAGGATCAGCAAATTGGCAGGACGCGACAAGACCCGCGCCAGCATCAGCCGCGCGCGTTCACCGCCCGATAATTCGCGGATCGGTGTACGTGCCTGTTCTGGCTGGAACAGGAAGTCCTTCATATAGGACACAACATGGCGCTGCTCGCCATTAACTACCAGCGATTCACCGCGCCCGTCGGTCAGATAATGTGCCAGTGTCTCATCAGGATTAAGCTCGCGCTTCTGATCAAGCTCTGCAAAATCCAGATTAACACCAAGACGGATTGTGCCTGAATCCGGCTCAAGCTTACCGGTCAGCATTGAAAGCAATGTGGTTTTACCCGCCCCATTCGGCCCCACAAGACCGATACGGTCACCACGGTTCACACGTACCGAGAAATCTTTTGCCAGCACACGGTCATCATAGGCCTTGCTGATTTTATCCGCCTCGATCACCAGCTTGCCGGATTCCTTGACATCACTGGCCTGCAGCGTGGCCACGCCCTGGGCATGACGATGGGTGCGGAATTCATGGCGCATGGAATGCAACTCGCCGAGACGGCGCATATTGCGTTTGCGCCGCGCAGTCACACCATAGCGCAGCCAATGTTCTTCACGGGCAATCTGGCGGCCGAGTTTCTGATGATCGCGCTCTTCTTCTTCCAGAACCTTATCGCGCCATTCTTCAAAATGCGCAAAACCCTGCTCGATGCGGCGGGTCACACCACGGTCGAGCCAGATGGTCGAACGGCTGACATTTTCCAGAAAACGCCGGTCATGGGAGATCAGCACAATCGCCGAGCGGATCTGGCGCAATTCCTGCTCCAGCCATTCAATGGTTGCCAGATCAAGATGGTTGGTCGGCTCGTCAAGCAGCAAAACATCAGGCTGCGGGGCAATCACCCGCGCCAAGGCCGCACGGCGTGCTTCACCGCCGGAGAGTTGCTGTGGTGTTTCATCACCGGTCAGGCCGAGATTTTCCAGCAAATAGGCCACACGATACGGATCATCGGTCGGGCCAAGCCCTGCCTCCACATAATCACGCACATTGGCAAATCCTTCCATATCCGGAGCCTGTGCCAGATAGCGGATCGTCGCTGAAGGGTGACGGAAAATTTCACCGCCGGTCGGTTCAACCATACCGGCTGCAATTTTCAACAGCGTGGATTTACCGGAGCCGTTGCGCCCGACCAGCGCAATACGCTCTCCCTCGCAGATCGACAGTCCTGCATCTTCAAGCAGCGGCGTACCGCCAAAGGTCAGGCTGATCTGGTCAAGACGGAGAAGAGGTGGAGCCATGGATATATACGCTTTAAATAGAGAAGCCGAAAATCGTTGCTGCTTGTTACTGCATATTGCGGCAAACAGGAACCCTCGCGGCAAAATTCCTGACAGCATCGATGCAGAGCCGCCGGTGAAAAAGACAAGACATAAAAAAACAGGCCGGAAACCGGCCTGTTTTTCATCATCAGACGTGTATCTGATTAATTACATGGTGCTTCATAGATGCGGCCGTAATTGTCGCGGTAGCGGCAATACTGAACGCCATTGCGGGTCTGTGCCGCACCAACCAGCGTACCGGCAACCGCACCGATGGCTGCACCGGTCAGAGCGCCACGGCCGTTACCGCCGATAGCACCACCGGCAAGCGCGCCGATAGCTGCGCCGCCCACACCGTAACCGGCTGTGCGCTGTTCATTCGATGTACAGGCAGCCGTCGAAAACGCGAGCACTGCTGTTACCGCCAGAATGGATAAACGTGATTTCATTTGAACTAACTCCCGTTGAGGCTACTCGCTGCCATATTCTCCCGCATATTAAAGCAAAAAGAAGATGACGACCATCAAAACTATTTACAGGTTTTCATATTCCGAACATTACCGTTGTTAAACGGATGTCTGATCTGAAGTCTGTCTGATAACAGGTGATGCCAGCAAAATTGCCAAGCCCTCACCCAAAGTTACAGTTAAATTTTGTCTTACAATATTTGAAAGCGTTAAAGAAGAGCCAAACGGCACGCAAACATCATTCAAAGGCCATTCCGCACCACAGATCGACAATCCGGTTAATGTGCTGAAACCAAGAATACTGAATAAAGTTCCGTCCGGCAGATCAAAAACCGTTTCACCATTGATAAGCGGCGTTGCTTCCTCATGGCCGCTTGTCAGGAAAATGCGCTTGCCACCGGCCACTTGCGCCGTTGCCATGCTCAGATGCAGGAATGTGTGATCGGTACGTTCGCCGCCAAATGCACCGGCCAAAATCACCTCATTGGCACCGCGCTCATAGGCTTCATGCAAAGCAAGCTCGCCGTCTGTCATATTCTTGGCAACAGGGAAAACCTGCCGTTCAACATGCGGATAGCGCTCGGCAAGCGCAGGGGCTGCGGAATCAAAATCCCCCAGCCATAATTCCGGCGTCACATTTAACGCTGCCGCATGGCGCATGCCGCTGTCAGCCGCCAGAACGCGTGCACCCTCAATCTGCTGTAAAAGACGCGGAGTAACGGTCAGATCCCCGCCGAGAAGAATAAGAAACTTTGCCATGCCGCTGCATATCACGGCGCATCCCCGACCGGAAGTCCCGCAACACATGCACATAATTATCTTGCCCGCAGCCGGTCTTTTATCCTATTATCAGCGTGCTCTAACGGGGTGCCTTCCGATACCGGAAGGCTGAGAGGCCGGTCTCCGGCCAACCCGCTGAACCTGATCCGGTTTGTACCGGCGGAGGGATTAGATGCTGTCCGGCTCACGGCGCTCAATCCTTGACATTTGTAACCAGAAGGAGAGCCCGCGCGGCTTCGTCTCAATGCATAAACCTGTCAAAAATTCAGTTCTCGCAGTGCTTGCACTCTCGGCACTCACTTGCACCACAGCCCTGACACAGGCTGCCGATCTCACCATTTACACCTATGACAGTTTCGTCTCCGAATGGGGTCCGGGGCCGAAGGTAAAAGAAAATTTTGAAAAATCCTGCGGTTGCTCGGTAGAATTTGTGGCCATTGCCGATGGCGTGGCACTGCTGAACCGCCTGAAACTCGAAGGCAAAGCAACCAAGGCAGACATTGTTCTGGGTCTCGATACCAATCTGATCAGCGATGCCAAGGCTTCCAGCCTGTTTGCGCCGCATGGTCTTGGTGAAATCAAAAGCAATGTGCCTGATAATTTTCAGGACGATGTGTTCCTGCCTTATGATTACAGCTATTTCGCGGTGATTTATGACAGTGAAAAGCTAAAAAATCCGCCCAAATCCATGGCCGAACTGATTGACGGCGACAGTTCAGACAAAATCATCCTGATGGATCCGCGCACCTCCACACCGGGGCTGGGCATGATGCTGTGGGTCAAAGATCTCTATGGGGATCAGGCTGCAAACAAATGGCAGCAGCTCAGCAAGCGTGTGCTGACAGTGACACCGGGCTGGTCTGAAGGCTATGGCCTGTTCACCAAAGGCGAAGCGCCGATGGTGCTGTCTTACACAACCTCGCCAGCCTATCACATTGTCTATGACAAGACCGAACGCTACAAAGCGCTTGCTTTTGAAGAAGGCAATTATCTGCAGATCGAACTGGCCGGTCAGACGGTAAACGGCGCGAAAAATCCGCATGCCGCAGAATTTCTGAAATTCATCACCACAGCAGATTTTCAGGATGTGATTCCGGAAACCAACTGGATGTATCCGGCCTATAACACATCTGCACCGCTCAATGCCGCTTTTGACACTTTGCCAAAACCGGATAAAAGCCTGCTGATTGATGCCGAGACGGTTGCGCAAAACCGCAAGGCATGGGTTGATGAATGGCTGAAAGCCCTAAGCCGTTAAATCAGCGCCGTTCAATTATTATTGCGTCATTATCTGATACAAAAGCAGTCTGCCGGAACTTTCCGGCAGACCATTTCGGGGACATATGCCGGCATCGCCTTTTAAAATACCGTCCTTTAAAACATTGTCTGGTCTGCTGGCACTGCTGCTCTTGCTGGTTCTGACCGGTGGCGCTTTGCTGTCGCTTGCCGTTCAGGGCTTTCAGGCAGAAAGCAGCGCACTGTCTGCCTTTGACGGCTATTTGTGGAATATTACCCGTTTCACATTGTTGCAGGCTTTGCTCTCGGCCGTCTTGTCCATCGGTTTTGCCCTGCCGGTTGCCCGTGCCTTGCATGCCCATCATCAGTTTCGCGGCCGCGCTTTGCTGTTGCGCCTGTTTGCCATTCCTTTAACTCTGCCCTCACTTGTTGCGGTTTTCGGCATTACCAGCATTTACGGGCGCAATGGCTTTATTGCCCAAAGCAGCACGGCTTTAGGCCTGCCGCTGATCCCGGATATTTACGGCCTCACCGGCATTTTGCTGGCGCATGTGTTTTTCAACATGCCGCTGGCCGTACGTCTTCTGCTTGCCAGTCTGGATTCCATCCCGCAGGATTACTGGAAACTCTCCGCACAATTGGGCATGGGAAGTTTCGCACGGTTCCGGCTGATTGAATGGCCGGTCATTGCCCGCAACCTGAGCGGTATTGCAGGGCTGATCTTTATGCTCTGCGCCAGTTCCTTTACCATTGTGCTGACCCTTGGCGGCGGCCCCCGCGCCACCACGCTGGAAGTTGCCATTTATCAGGCTTTGCATTTCGACTTTGATCTGGGGCGTGCCGTTGCCCTCACACTCACCCAGCTTTTGCTCACCATCAGTGTTTTATGCCTGTTGCGGCTGACCGGTAAACCGACAGAAGAAGGCCTGTCGCTCACCACCACCAACCGCAATTATATCCGCCACAGCCCACAAGCGCGGATTATCTCGACCCTGATCATCCTCATCGCCACATTGTTTATCGCACTGCCGATAGCAGGTATGATCATTTCAGGGCTTGCATCCAATTTTATCCGCCTGCTGGGTGAGCCTATTGTGCAGCGCTCCATTATCACCTCGCTGCTTCTGGCCTGCGGTGCCGCTGTCTTATGCACTATTCTGTCGCTGACACTGGTTTGCGCCCGCGAATACAGTGCCGCCCGCAATCTGAAACAGCCGCGCCTGTGGCGATCATTGTTTACCGGTGCGCTCGACAGCGGCGCCAGTCTGGTGCTGATCATCCCGCCGATTGTTATCGGTGCAGGCTGGTTCATCCTGCTGCGTCAGTTTACCGATGTGTTCACGCTGGCACCTTTCATGGTTATCGGCGTCAATGCGGTGATGGCCATGCCTTTTGCCGTGCGTCTGCTGCGTCCGGCATGGGACAGTGCCGCAGCGCGTCATAACCGGCTCTGCACCAGCCTCGGCATCAGCGGCATCAACCGTCTGCGTCTCATCGACTGGCCGGTTATCCGCCGTCCGCTCTCTTTAAGCTTTATGTTTGCCATGGCGCTCTCCATGGGCGATCTCGGCACTATTGCACTGTTCGGCAGTGATGCAGTACAGACATTGCCTTATCTTCTGCTGCAACGCATGGGCAGCTACCGCACCGGTGATGCGGCTGGCCTTGCGCTGATCCTTGCCTCCATCTGTTTTGTCCTGATGCTGATGACAAGTCGCAATGACCGGTCATCCTCCTCAGCCAAAACCGCTGAACGGGCTGTCGAACGGAATTTTTCATGACACGCCACCACGCCGCTCTTACCCTTGACAGGGTTGCTTTCTCCTTTGGTGACACGCAGATGCTGTTCAACCTGCATCTGCCTGCCGGTGAGACCGGCGTGATTATCGGCCCCAGCGGTTCCGGCAAATCCACCCTGCTCAATCTGATCGCCGGTTTTGAAACACCGCAATCAGGCCGTATTCTGATTGCCGGTGAGGATATCAGCGCTGCATCACCAGCAAACCGCCCTGTCTCTATGGTGTTTCAGGAGAATAATCTATTTGCGCATCTTGATGTGCGCGCCAATGTCGGGCTTGGCCGCTCACCGGATTTGCGCCTTCATGCAGAGGATCAGGCCGCGGTGCAAAATGCCATTGCCCGTGTCGGTCTTGCAGGCAAGGAAAACCGCAAACCTGAGGCTTTGTCCGGTGGTGAGCGCCAGCGCGTGGCCATTGCCCGCGCCCTTGTGCGCGACAAGCCGGTGCTGCTACTGGATGAGGCCTTTGCCTCGCTCGGCCCGGCACTGCGTTTTCAGATGCTGGATCTGGTCAAAGCGCTTCAGGAAGAAACTGGCATTACGGTTTTGATGATCACCCATACGCCGGAAGATGCGCTGCATTTCAGCTCTACCTTGTTCTTTCTGGAAAACGGACAGATCAAAGCGCAAGGCGATGCAGAACTGATGCTGTCGAAATCCGGCCCACAGGATATTCGTGACTATATGGGCACAAGAGCCGGTTAATCACGGCAGCGCACAGGCTTAATCCCGCGAAACGACAGTATTTTTCAGGTTTTTCCGGTAAACGGGCGTGATATTGCCATAGTTTGGCAACAGAAGGCGTTAAGCATTTCTTCATCAGGTTTACGGCCTGACGGCAGAAATAATGCCACGGCCAGACGATGCGCAGCGGGGACAATGATCTGATCAGACCAATATCGCACTGCAACACTGCCGCATAAAACAGCTGCATATGACGGATTGTGAAATGACGCAAAAATCATTTCACTTCTCTTGCCCTGTGCAATGTTTATATTGCGTGCAACACCGCAGTGCGCAACTGAATGGAATCATTTAATGAGCCTGCGGAACCAATGGCGGTGATAATGCTTATATAGCCGCAAGACTATAGTCAGCCAGAAGCCATAAAGCTGTATTAATTCGGGGATACGACACTGGACACGCAAGCAAGGGCACAAAGTTTTCCTGCAACAGGACGGCCCTCCACTTTGCCGGTTTTCAAACGGGCAGCCGCTATCGGCCTGCTCGCGATTCTGTCTGCCTGCCGCTCGGTTGATTTCAGCGATCCCGATGTGATCGGCCCTTCGTCCAATCCGGTCACAGTTGCCAATGTCAGTAAAAATGACAAGCTCGCCCAGCTTGGTGCCCAGCAGCATCCGCGGATTCTCGCCACCTATGGCGGAGAATATAAAGATGCCAAGCTTGAGCGCATGGTCGCCAAGATTGTCGGCAAACTGACAACAGTTTCCGATAATCCGGATCAGACCTATATTATCACCATTCTCAACAGCCCGAATATCAATGCTTTCGCGCTGCCCGGCGGTTATCTTTATGTAACACGCGGGCTTCTGGCGCTCGCCAATGATTCCTCTGAAGTGGCTGCGGTGATTGCCCATGAAATGGGGCATGTGACTGCCAATCACGGCATTTTGCGTCAGGCAAAAGAGGCTGAATCCATTATCGCCAAGCGCGTGGCTTCCGAAGTGCTGCATGATGAAGCGGCAGGACGTGAAGCTGCAATCCGCAGCAAGCTGCGCCTTGCCCAGTTCTCACGCAATCAGGAATTGCAGGCGGACGCTATCGGCATCAAAATGATCGGTGCCGCCGGTTATGATCCTTTTGCCTCGCCGCGTTTCCTGCAATCCATGGAAGCCTATACAGGATTCCGCTCGGTTTCCGGCGCGACTGATGCCAGCCTCGACTTTCTGGCCTCGCATCCTGCCACGCCGCAGCGTGTGGATCTGGCAATCGGGCACGCACGGCGCATCGGTGCGCCGGGTGTCGGTACCACAGACCGCGATTCCTTCCTCAACGGCATTGACGGCCTGCTCTATGGCGACACGCCACAGGAAGGCTTTGTCCGCGAACGCACCTTTATTCATCCAAAGCTTGGCGTTACTTTCACCGTGCCGCAGGGCTTCAGCATTGATAATTCCGCCAATGCAGTTATGGCCAGCGGCCCCGGAGAACTGGCTATTCGTTTTGACGGCGCCGCCCTGCCGCAGGGCAGTGATCTGGCCGCCTATATCCGCAGCGGCTGGGTGACAGGACTGGATGACCAGTCAGTGCGCACCACCACAATTAATGGCCTGCCTGCGGCAACAGCCCGCGCCAATGCGGATAAATGGCAGTTTGAAATTGTGGTGATTGCTTCCGGCCAGAAAGTATATCGCTTCCTCATTGCTGCGCCAAAAAACAGCAATGCACTCAGCGCCACCACTCAATCAACCACGCAGAGTTTCCGCGTGCTGACACCGGCTGAACAGGCCGCTGCCAAACCACTGCGTATCCGCGTTGTGACAGTTAAACCCGGCGATACGCTGGCCTCGCTTTCCAACCGCATGCAGGGCACCAACCGCAAGCTGGAACTGTTCCGCCTGATCAATGCTTTGCCTGCAGGCGGCACGATCTCAGCCGGTGATCGTGTCAAAATTATCAGCGAATAAAACAAAGCCCGCATATGCGGGCTTTTTCTTTTCATCAATCCGGTGACAGAGCTCAGGCATGATAGCCGGCAAAGCCACGTTTGGTCAGCAGAGCCGCACGCAGCTTTTCCAAGGCACGGTTTTCAATCTGGCGCACACGTTCTTTAGAAATACCAAGTTTTGCACCCAGCATCTCCAGCGTCACCGCATCATCCTGCAAACGTCTTTCACGAATGATACGCAATTCGCGCTCATTGAGCACCGCAAGCGCCTGTTTCAACCACACAATGCGCCGCTCACTGTCGATCACGGTTTCCACCACCTCATCCTGTAAAGGATGCTCATCAACCAGAAAATCAATCTTCTCGGCGCTGTTCTGATCATCCGGCGAAACAGTCATACTCAAAGAACTGTCGGGGCCTGACAGGCGGGAATCCATCAATTCCACATCCTGCGCAGAAACACCGAGCTGATCGGAAATTTGATGATAAATCTCCTGTCTGGAAATTGTTTCATTGCTCTGCGCCAATTTGGTACGCAGCCGCCGCAAATTGAAAAACAACGCTTTTTGTGTGGAGCTGGTGCCGCCGCGCACAATCGACCAGTTGCGCAAAATATAATCCTGAATCGAGGCTCTGATCCACCAGATCGCATAGGTTGAAAAGCGCACATCACGCTCCGGCTCGAAGCGGAAGGCGGCTTCCATCAGCCCCACTGTGCCTTCCTGAATAAGATCAGCCATCGGCAGATCGAATTTTCGAAACCGCGCTGCGGTGGAAATTACCAGCCGCATATGGGCTGAAGTAATCTGGTCAAGAGCAACCTGATCGCCCTGCTCTTTCCAGCGCTGCACCAGCGCCTGTTCCTGCTCACGCTCCAGATAGGGAGCGGCCATGGCACTGCGCACCAGATTGCGGGACGATACAAAAGCTGCGGAAGGTGTCGTTATTGCGGAAAATGCTGCTGGCGCTACAGGCTTCATTTCAATCTCCATAACGAAGGAAAGCAAAGCAACCGGCCAATAGTCAGGAACTGACCAAGGCGGCTTACATATCTGCCTGATCATCACGCCCGTTCAGTTTTTCAGAGCCTTCTATACCCGAGCGGGCACATCAACTCGCTCTGACACTTTAAAATCAGAGCATGAATTCCTTAAACTGAACCGGCTTCAAGAAATTATGCCCTGATTACCCGCATTCACGGGCAGATACGGAGCCAGTTAACCGGCAAGAGGTTTGGTGGCGCGTGATCCGTCATGCCTTAAACGCATCACCCGAAAGCTGGTTCCTTCATTTTCAGGTAAATTCACGTTTTTCTTAAATACAGAGCTTGAAAACAAGCGCCTCTGCGCTAGCGGTTCGCCCGATACCAACAGGATCAGCACACATATTCCCGCCGCATAAACAACAAGACCGCTCTGCGGGAACAGAGCGGCCTTGTTAAAAGAACCATCTATAGAAAAGCCTATTATGCGGCTTCTGCTTCATCGTCCTCAACTTCAGCTTCATCGGTCTTGGCACCACGTTTAGGGCCTTTTGCCAAATTAGCTTCAATCAGACGAACAGCTTCCGTATCCGACAGCTTGTTCACTGCGGCGACTTCACGAGCCATACGGTCAAGGGCTGCTTCATAAAGCTGACGTTCGGAATAAGACTGTTCCGGCTGGTTATCAGCACGGAAGAGATCGCGTACAACCTCAGCAATAGCAATCAGATCACCGGAATTGATCTTTGCATCATATTCCTGTGCGCGACGCGACCACATGGTGCGCTTAACGCGGGCACGACCCTGCAGAACTTTCAACGCGCGTTCTACAAAATCACCTTCTGACAATTTACGCATACCGATTGTAGCCGCCTTGGCAACCGGCACTTTAAGGCGCATTTTATCCTTATCGAAATCAATAACAAAAAGTTCGAGCTTCATGCCTGCAACTTCCTGCTCTTCGATAGCAACGATGTGCCCCACACCATGCGACGGATACACAATGGACTCACCCGTCTTGAAACCCTGACGGACTGCGGCCTTTTTCTGCTGGGATGACATACGCTTCAATACTCCCTGTAGTGTCCGGCGCTTATCACGCCGGTTTACACGCGGTGATACAATCCAGTCCTGTGGTTTGCACTGTTGCAACAGAGCAATAAAAACAGCTGAATAAGATAGTGACGAAACAGAATGTAAAAGGGACGCTTGAGGTAAAAATTGAACATGATAAATCACAGGTCAAATGGTGGGAGCAAAATTAGAATACGAACTTGCCCCGGCACTATTTCAGCCTGTAATGAATATCAGCCTTTCAGTGATTACCTGTAGCCGTCACGAAATGACGCCTGCTCATCGACATTGTTGTGGACATTAGCACAAAAAACCGGCAGAATCAACAAAATGCCGTCACAACCTGCCGCGTCAGGCAAATTGTGTTAATAATCTGTTAATTATAGAGGCTGAACTTACTGGTTTTGGCCTGTCATCACAGCAAAAATCAATCGCCCTCGCCAGCTTCCGGAGAGAAGAATTCCAGCTTATTGGCAACGCCGTCCATTTCTGTGGCTTCAGGCAACTGATCTTTCTTCACGGTCAGATTTGGCCATTTCGCTGAATATTCAGCATTGAGCTCAATCCATTTATCAAGACCAGGTTCCGTATCCGGACGAATGGCTTCAGCAGGGCATTCCGGCTCGCACACGCCGCAGTCAATGCACTCATCAGGATTGATGACGAGCATATTCTCGCCCTCATAAAAACAATCGACAGGGCAGACCTCTACGCAATCCGTATATTTACAACGAATGCAGTTATCGGTCACGACATATGTCATTGTCGAACTCCCAGAGCTTTAGCATGACCGCCCGTAAAGATGCGGCGAAAAATTAAAAACAAAACCGGCAGATCAATTCCATACCGGTCACATCAGGTCACTGATCTGTTTCTGCACAGAATTGCCGTGAGCAGCGCAGAAAACCTGTCAGTCAGGTAACGACTTTAGCCAGCGGTTGCAAGAGGGTTTCCCCGATGCCGCGACGCTCCGCCGCAAAAAAAGAACCACTTTCTGCAACAGCGTATAATCGGAGAAATGACGCTTCCGTCAGGTGATAATACAGCACAAACCATCCGCCGGTTCATTACGCATTCCGGTCAAAACCATCTGAAACACAAACATTTGATTGGAAAATTATACATGTGCAAAATGCAGGCCTGCCCATCCTGCAAAAAATTGCCGGATGACGGACAGGCGGCAGAACAGCCAAAGCCTGCAATAGGACTCACGGCATATACCCCCAAAAGAAACTATTCTGTCTCCGCAGGAAAGCGCTCAATCCGCTCAGAACTCCGGAAAATCATTGCCGGATTGTTTCAGCCGTTCCGTCGCCCTGCGGTCACGCTTTGTCGGACGGCCGGAACCGGCATCACGCTTTTCTGCGGGCGGCAGCAGTTTTTCTTCCGTTTTTTCAGGCACAGGTGAGAGATTTTCATAGAGAAGCTGCGCTTCCGGTGCAGAGCCGCGGCGCTCGCCCAGATCAAGCACTTTATAAATCAGTATTCGGCGATCCAGCGTCACCGTCACCACATCCCCGATTTTAACACCGTAGGATGCCTGATCAATCTTGTCTTTATTAACACGAACGCGCCCGCCAGCGCTTAATTTAGCAGCCAGCGAGCGCGATTTTACAACACGGGTGAAAAACAACCATTTATCAATGCGCTGTTTTGCGACACCCGCCCCCATAGCTTATTTCTTCAGCTGTTCTTTCAGAGCCAGAAGTTTGGCGAATGGTGAATCAGGATCAATCTGCGCTGGGCGTTCATTGCGTTCATGACGCTTCACATCCTGCCCGTGATCCCGCTTAGTATGACGCGGCTTGCCTGATGCATGATCACCGCGTGGCTTCTGTTCACCATTGCGAAAATCAACCCGTGCAGCCTTTTCAAAACGCTTGCTGCGGCCTTCGCGGTTCTGATTATCCTTGTCGCCACCTTCAGCAGCTGCACCGTCTTTGGCCGGTGCGCGGCGATTGCCCTGCGGACGCGGACGGTTGCGGTTCTGATCACGCGAGCGGTTTTCATTGCGGCCAGGACGCCACAACAGAACCATTTTCACAGCTTCTTCTGCCGCCTCTTCAGATGCCGCAGCCTCTGCTACCTCAGCAACCTCTGTTTCCGTTGCCACGGCTTCAGCGGCAGCTTCTGCAACCGGCTCAGCCTCTGGTGCAGCTTCCGCTACAACCTCTGATGCAGCTTCCGCTACAGGCGCATCCGTTGCCTCAGCCTTGGCGGCATCGGCTTCAGCAAATGCATCCAGTTCAGCCAGCTTGGCAGCAACAGCAGGCGCTTCCATGGCTTCATGACGATAGCCAAGGCTTTTCAGCACTTCTTCCATATCATCCGGCGTTGCACCGAGAATGGACATCATCGACGGGGTCACAGTGAAGCGGGCACCATCATAGGCACCTTCAACACGCAGGCCCGCACCCGGACGCCATGCCAGTGCCGGACGGATCAGATCGGCAAGACGCTCAAGAATGTCGAAACGCACAGCGCGGCGACCCAGCACACGATAACCGGCCAGCGTGTAGAAGACCGGATCAAAGGCCGGATCAACCACAACCGATGTACGGCCGGCAGCCAGAACATGAACCACATCGCCATAACCGGCGCGTTCACGACCGTCATTGCTCAGCGCCCACAACAGTGTCATCAGACCGGCAGGAGCCGGTTTCAAAAGCGCCGGGATAAACACATGATAAGCGCCGAAACGCACACCGAAACGGCGCAGTGCCGCACGGGAATCCTGATCAAGACCGCGCACTTCCTCGGCAATATCACGGCGCTGGATCACGCCGAAATTTTCAACGAGGCGGAAAGCCAGACCACGGGTCATGCCTGTCAATGCATCGGCCTCTGTCAAGTCATGCAAAGGCTTGAGCACGGTTTCAATATGATGGGCAACAAAGCGGTCAATACGGCTCTGTACCTTTTCGCGGGAGGCGCCTGTCAGCTGCTCATCGGCCAGAATAACGGCACGCGGGCGCATGATACTGTCACCGGCAACCAGCATTGCAACCGGCGCACCGACCCAGCGCAGAACACCGTCAGAGCCAAGCGCGAAATCACCGTTCGCCGCCGCTGAAAAGCGCTCGGCACGACGGTCATATTCAGCGGCAAGCGCTTTTTGCGCAGCCCCCTTCACCGCTTTGGCGTCCGGCCCTTCGGCCTTGACATCGGCGGTAAATCGGAACCCTTCCAATTGCCCGACATTGTGGTCTTCGACAAGGACATCCCCTGTCGGGCTAATTTCTGCTTCTAGCATGGCATTCTCTCTCAGGCGCTTCATAAGCACGCTTGTCCTGCGGTCTACAAAGCGTTTCGTCAACCGTTCATGCAACGCATCGGACAATCTGTCCTCAATTTCGCGCGTCTTTTCTTGCCAATGTGTCGGATCTGCCAGCCAACCCGGCCGATGCGACACAAAAGTCCATGTGCGAATTTGTGCAATACGATGAGATAAAGTGTCAATCTCACCGTCAGTCCTGTCGGACCGGCGCACCTGTTCGCTCATATAGTCCTCATCCACAAAACCTTTGCGGACAATGTCTTTATAGATTGCAGCGATAATATCGGCATGTTGTGCCGGCGCAATCCTCCGATAGTCAGGGAGCGCACAGGCATCCCATAATGTCTCCACCCGTTTTGCTGTATCAGCAAGGCGCATAATATCTTCATCACGCGCCAGAATATCCAGCGCCTGCATGTCAACCGCTGGCAGTGCCCGTGTCAACCCTTCCAAAGGCGCAGAACGGTCTAATGCCTGCTTCAAAGCACGCACAGATGAGAAATCCATCTGTGCCGTACGCCATTGCAGCACTTTGACGGCGTCAAAATTATGCGATTCGATCCGCTCGACAAGCTCATTATCAAACGGATCAACCTGACCGGTCACGCCGAATGTGCCGTCGCGCAAATGGCGCCCTGCACGTCCGGCGATCTGCCCCAGTTCACCCGCATTCAGATCACGATACTGAAACCCGTCAAATTTGCGTGCCTGTGCAAAAGCAACATGGTCAACATCAAGATTGAGACCCATGCCAATCGCATCGGTCGCCACCAGAAAATCCACATCCCCCGACTGGTAAAGCTCAACCTGCGCATTGCGGGTGCGCGGGCTCAAAGCCCCCATCACCACAGCAGCGCCACCGCGCTGGCGGCGGATCAGTTCGGCAATCGCATAGACCTCATCGGCAGAAAAAGCGACAATCGCACTGCGGCGCGGCAGACGTGTAATCTTTTTTGAACCCGCATAAGCCAGATGCGACAAGCGCGGACGGGTAATAATATTGATGCCACGCAGCAGCTTTTCAAGAATGCCGCGCATGGTTGCAGCGCCGAGCAGCAGGGTTTCCTGACGTCCGCGCAAATGCAGAATACGGTCAGTGAAAATATGCCCGCGCTCAAGATCGGCGGCAAGCTGCACTTCATCAATCGCTACAAAAGCTGCATTGGTCTGGCGCGGCAGTGCCTCGACAGTGCAAACAGAATATTTAGCGCCTGCAGGGATAATTTTTTCTTCACCGGTGACCAGCGCCACTTTTTGTGCGCCAACTTTAGCAACCAGCTTTGTATAGACTTCGCGCGCCAGAAGGCGCAGCGGCAAACCGATAATTCCGCTCTCATGGGCGAGCATACGCTCCAGCGCCAGATGGGTCTTGCCCGTATTGGTCGGCCCGAGCACAGCCGTCACATCACGACCGCTGACAATGAGAGGTTGCACAGACGCCGCCCCAAGCGGAGGCGTCAATGTAGTTTTCTGGTCATTCATGCGGAACTGATGATTCCCCGTCTCATGAAGTCGTTACTTATAAATCTGCCCGTTCAGCAGGCAGACTGCGCAAAGCAGGTAGCATTATCTGCTCTCTACTAAAAGGGGAAGAACGGCACCTTTATGACTTCTTTTGCGTCAAAAACCCGCAAAATTACAAAAAACCACTGTAAGGCGATTTTTTGTAAGGTTTTGCCCGCTTTTTATGGGGAGGGAAAAGTGCAGAAAACCGGTGAAAAACAAAAGAAATAGCGCGCATTTTAACAATCAGAACACGAGAGGAACAAAGCGGCTACGAATCAACCGTTTCACCATGTTCTTATTTTGTCCGGAACAACATCATGTGTTTTTAAAAATAAGACCTACCAGATACAGAATCCGTGTGGTTTTGAAGGCAGGCATTACGGAGCAAAAATTAACTTTTACAGGCCACCCGCCATGCGCGGCAGAACACATCACATCTCCGCCGCTTTATTATCCGGCAGGTCATTAATACAGATGAACGAAAGCCTAATAAAAACAACCGGTGACGAGCCGGAAACAGGAAGCCTGTTAACCTTCCGGCCAAACCCTGAACGAATCGGCGACGAATCGCTGATAGAGCCTTGTTCTCATCTTGTTCCAACCAGATAGAGGCAGTAAACCGAGTGGAGCCACTATATATAGTTTAAGAACATTGCGATATAGATTTTCAAAACACGAATAAGCCGCAGAAAAGTTAATTTCTCTGCGGCTTTTCTATTGTGTAACACTGCGGCTTGTTAAGATATTACCTGATTATATTACCGGTAAAAAACGGTCAGAAACCCGTCGCAGAACAAGCTGCAACCGGAATCAATCGCGCTCCACGCACAAAGCCACGCCCATGCCGCCGCCGATGCACAAAGTCGCCAGACCTTTTTTGGCATCGCGGCGCTGCATTTCATAAAGCAGGGTTGTGAGAATACGCGCACCGGATGCACCGATCGGATGGCCGATGGCAATCGCGCCGCCATTCACATTCACAATCGCCGGATCAAGATCAAGCTCACGCATGACACAGCAAGCCTGCGCAGCAAAAGCTTCATTGGCTTCCACCAGATCCAGATCTTTCACTGTCCAGCCAGCTTTTTCCAGCGCCTTGCGCGATGCAGGAATAGGCCCGGTGCCCATCACAGCCGGGTCAACGCCCGCCGTTGCCCAGGAAGCAATGCGTGCCAGCGGCTTGATACCGCGACGTTCGGCTTCTGCCGCACTCATCAGCACGGTTGCAGCCGCACCGTCATTAATACCGGAAGCATTGCCCGCTGTTACCGTGCCCTGCTTGTCAAAAGCCGGACGCAGCTTCTGCAAAGCCTCAATTGTGGTGCCGTGACGAATATATTCATCCTCGCTCACAACCACTTCGCCTTTACGGGTTTTCACGCTGACCGGCACGATCTCGTCTTTAAACCGGCCTGCAAGCTGTGCCGCTTCCGCTTTATTCTGGGAGGCAAGGGCAAAATTATCCTGATCTTCCCGTGTCAGCTGCCAGTTATCGGCAATATTTTCCGCAGTCACGCCCATCGGATAGCCATGGAAAGCATCGGTCAAACCGTCTTTCATCATGGTATCAACCATGGTCAGATCACCCATTTTGGTGCCGGAGCGCAAATGTGCGCAATGCGGTGCCATAGACATAGATTCCTGCCCGCCGGCCACAATGACCGCAGCATCGCCATTGGCAATCTGCTGCATGCCCAGCGCCACAGAGCGCAAACCGGAGCCGCAAAGCTGGTTGACGGCAAAACCAGTGGTTTCAATCGGGCAACCGGCAGCAAGCACGGCCTGACGCACCGGATTCTGCCCCTGCCCTGCGGTCAGCACCTGACCGAAAATCACTTCATCAACATCACCGGCATCAACACCGGCACGCTCCAGCGCGGCTTTGATGGCTGTTGCGCCCAGTTCATGTGCCGGAACATTGGCAAAAGCGCCGTTGAACGAACCGACCGGCGTGCGGGCGGCACTGGCAATAACGACTGTTGTTTCTTTGCTCATGACAGATAACTTCCTCACATCCCATTAAAGCCACCACAAACCACCTTGAGCCCGGCTCAAAGCCTGTCAGGGCTATTTCAGGCATCCGTTCATACCACGCCGGTAAATAACAGCAGCGTTTAAGCGGATTTATTCCTCACTATAACGCCAGTTACAGCTTATGCTGCGTTTAATTACAATCAGGGTTTTGAATTTTTCGCATAACCTGCAAGCCCGTCCGGCTGAAAATCCGCCTGAAAGCGGCGAAAACCGCCCATTTAGCAGTTTTGCAGTAACGGGAGTGATGCGCCAACCGCATCAAGCATAAAACAAAAAAGACCGGCACAAAGGCCGGTCTTTTTTTAAATAACCCAAGAACGCGTTAAATTACGCTTCCTTTGGCTCCAGAACCTGACGGCCGCGATACATACCGCTCTTCAGATCGATATGGTGCGGGCGACGCAGTTCGCCGGAGTTCTTGTCTTCAACATAGGTCGGAGCCTTCAGCGCATCGGCCGAACGACGCATGCCACGCTTCGAAGGGGAAGTTTTTCGTTTAGGTACAGCCATGGATTCTGCTCCAGTGATTAGTCAATCGAATGTCCGGCTGCCTCGTAAAAGGCTGTCACATCGGACATTGTTCCGGAAAGTTTTGCTGCATATACACGCTCGCCCGCCGTTTGACCAGCAGGAGTCGCATTTTTTTATGCAAATCCTGATTTACCGGCTTAAAACTTGCTCAGAAATGTATTTCAGTCGCTGTCCAGTATCACAAGTTGCAGCCAAAAGACAAAAGTTTTTGTCAGTTTTGCTGCAAATTCATGCGCGATTCCCGCAAATTACTGCACACACCACACATAAGCACCGCTATTTTGGGCTCTTCGTTCAATAATACGGGAAATCCGTACCATGCCGCGGCTTGGTTTTGCTGCATCACGGAGAATCGGATTCGGCAGCGTTACAGCAAGATATGCCGCCTGCCGTGCGGTCAGTTTTGCAGCAGGACGCTTGAAATAATGCTGGGAGGCCGCTTCGACACCATAAATACCGTCGCCCCATTCCACGATATTGAGATAAATCTCCATCATCCGCCGCTTGGACAGAATCAATGATGCCCCCTGCGCCAACGGAAATTCCAGCGCCTTGCGCAGATATGAACGCCCGTTCCAGAGGAAGAGATTTTTCACCGTCTGCATCGGAATGGTGGAGGCGCCGCGACTCGGCTCGCCATCCGTATTCAGCACCAGTTTCAGCTGGTTCCAGTCAATACCATTATGGCTGCAAAACTGCCCGTCCTCGGACATCATCACGGAATTGACCAGCACCGGCGCAATATCATCCAGCGGCACCCAGACCCGCTCATAGCCTTTCAACGTCACCAGATCCTTGATCATCAAGGTCGATACGGGATGGACAAAGGGCAGCTTATAGAGCAGCAGCAGAGCAAAAGGCGCAAGAATGAGCAAGACCAGCAAATGTTTCATCCGGCGCCACAGCCACAAACGGGGACGCACCGGATCAGCCACGAAATTGGCAACAGTACGGGGAGCAGCGGCCTGATGATAGCCGTCTCCCTGTTGTCCGTCACCTTTGCGCGCGGCATCCTCATGAATGACATGTTTTGTCATTGCGCCCTTATGTGTCTCCGTTAATTTCAGTACCGGTTACTGCATAATTTCAGCAGATTGAAAAGCAGGACCTGCAAGACATAGCATTTAAAACGCAATTTTTATCGCTTAAAAATCTTTCGCGGCTTTTCTGCATCACTTCTCCCCATCTGATTTTTAGCTGAAATTGACGGGCAAATATCAGGCAGGAGTTGATTATTGCATCCGAATGGTACATGCCGGTTACCATGAAAAACGATCATGATATTTCCGGTTTTGAACTGCGTCTGGCAGCCCATGCCGCAGCTGTTGAACAGCTGCTGATCACGCTTCTGGATGAACGCCCGCGTGCAGGCGAAGTGACCCGCCCGCCGCGCTTAATGGCTGCAATCCGCCATGGTGCGCTGAATGGCGGCAAGCGTCTGCGCCCGTTTCTGGTAACGGAAACCGCCCGCCTTTATAATGCAGCACCGGAAGCCGCTTTGCGGGTTGCCGCAGCACTGGAATGTATCCATTGCTATTCGCTGGTGCATGATGACCTGCCGGCCATGGATGATGATGATCTGCGCCGTGGCCAGCCTACAGTCCATAAAGCCTATGATGAGGCTGCGGCTATTCTCGCCGGTGACGGCCTTCTCACTTATGCTTTTGATATTATTGCCGATGATGCCACGGAATTGCCGGTAAAAGCCCGCCTTGATCTCGTTGCCGCTCTGGCGCGTGCTGCCGGTATCGGCGGCATGGTCGGCGGTCAGGCACTTGACCTGATGGCGGAAACCGCAAATCCTGATGAAGCGGAAATCATTACCCTTCAGGCCATGAAAACCGGCGCACTGATCCGCTTTGCCTGTGAGGCCGGTGCGATTATCGGCAATGCCGGTATAGAAGAACGCGAACGCCTTGCAGAATTCGGCTCAGCCATCGGTCTGGCATTCCAGCTCGCCGATGATCTGCTGGATGTGACCGCCGATGCCGCAACAATGGGCAAAGCCACCGGCAAAGATGCCGCCGCCGGCAAAGGCACATTGGTTGGCCTGCATGGCATTGACTGGACGAAGAAACAACTGGCCGGTCTGGTGGCTCAGGCTGAAGACCTGCTCGCTCCGTTCGGCGAAAAGGCAGCGGTTCTCAAAGAAGCCGCGCATTTCATTGCCCTGCGCCGAAGCTAAACCAACACCCAATTGACGCAAATAAAAAACCGGCCTGAGTGCCGTTTTTTTTATTCGCTGTTTTATTCAGCAGCTTCCTGCTTTTTCGCGCCGATCCCGTAGCGGTTTTCAATATAGTCTGCGACCATTTTCTGGAAATCTTCGGCAATGGCATGGCCGCGCAAAGTGGCCACCTTTTTACCATCCACAAAAACCGGCGCAGACGGTGTTTCACCGGTGCCGGGCAGCGAAATTCCGATATCCGCATGTTTTGATTCGCCCGGACCATTAACGATGCAGCCCATCACCGCAACGGACAGCGCTTCCACGCCCGGATATTTTTCACGCCAGATCGGCATATTGGTGCGGATATCATTCTGAATGGTTTGCGCCAATTCCTGAAACACCGTCGAGGTGGTGCGTCCGCAACCGGGACATGCGGCTACAATCGGAATGAACTGCCGGAAGCCCATCACCTGCAACAATTCCTGCGAGACCTGCACTTCACGTGTGCGGTCGCCGCCCGGTTCCGGGGTCAGGGAAATACGGATCGTATCGCCGATCCCCTGTTGCAGCAAAATACCCATAGCGGCGGAAGAGGCCACAATGCCTTTGGTGCCCATACCGGCTTCTGTCAGCCCCAGATGCAGTGCATGATCGCAGCGTTTGGCCAGTTCCGCATAAACAGCAATCAGATCCTGCACCTGACTGACTTTGGCGGAAAGAATGATTTTATCGCGCGACAGGCCGATTTCTTCCGCCAGATCAGAGGAAATCAGCGCGGATTGGATAATCGCCTCGCGCATCACTTCCTGCGCGGTCAGCGGTGCGCCAGCCTCCTGATTGCGATCCATCAAAGTGGTCAGCAATTCCTGATCCAGCGAGCCCCAGTTCACACCAATGCGCACTGGTTTGTTATAACGGATTGCCGTTTCAATAATCTCGGCAAATTGCTTGTCTTTTTTATCCTTGAAGCCGACATTGCCCGGATTGATACGGTATTTTGCCAAAGCCTCGGCGCAGGCCGGATGATCAGCCAGCAGCTTATGACCGATATAATGGAAATCGCCGATCAGCGGCACATTCATGCCAAGGCGTTCAAGGCGCTCACGGATTTTCGGCACGGCAGCAGCAGATTCATCACGGTCAACCGTGATGCGCACCAGCTCTGAGCCGGCCTGATGCAAGGCAGCCACCTGCGCAACCGTGCTGTCCACATCAGCCGTATCCGTATTGGTCATCGACTGCACAACCACCGGCGCATTGCCGCCGACAATCACCCCGCCGACATTGACGCCGACAGAGGTGCGGCGGGCAAAGGGATGGGCGTAATAGTGGAGATTATCAGAAGCCATAGTCGTGCAATCTTATAGTGATCCGGAAACAATATCAGGTCAGACTTATTCTGTACCAATGCCGCAAAAGCATATGAACAGCAATTGTGACAGTCTTACAGCAGAGCGGCCGAAAGTTCTATTCTCTTTTCTGATCTGCGGCACTTGCGAGCGATGACAGCATAAACACCACCACCAGCATCAGTGCCAGCACCATATAAACCGGCCCGAAACCCGCATGACCACCGACAAAACCAATCAGCGACGGCGCAACCAGAATGCCTGAATAGCCCATCAATGTGACAAGACTTAACGCCGTGCCCGCATGGATGCCGCTCTGATTGCCCGCAGCAGAGAAAATAATCGGCACAATATTGGCAACGCCAAGTCCGGCAACCGCAAAGGCCGCAACTGCTATCCACGCATGTGGTGCCAATCCGCTGACAAACAAGCCCGTTGCGGCAATAATGACCGAAACACGGAATGTCCGCACCGCGCCAAAGCGGTTGCGCACGCCGTCCCCCAGAAAACGCACCAGCGCCATGGTGGCGGAAAAAGCTGCAAAACCATAACCGGCCGTGGTCAGATCCGCATGAAAGGCCTGCTGAATATAAATTGCCGCCCAGTCAAGCACCGCGCCTTCCGGCACCATGGCAAACAAAGCCATCATACCGATCAGATAAATCACCGGCTGATCGGGCAGACGGAAGCGGATTTTTTCACCGGTTTGCGGTTGGGAATCTGTCACCAGTTTCGGCAAAGCCACCAGCATAATGGCTCCGGCAAGCACGCTCACAATCAATGCATGGCTGAGTGCACTTTGATAATGCAAAAGAAAACTGCCAAAGCCACTACCGGCAAAACAGCCCAGGCTCCAGAAACCATGCGAGGAAGACATGAGCGCGCGGCCAAGAGTTTTCTCAACAGCAACGGCATTGGCATTCATGGCCACATCCATGCCACCCAGCACCGCACCGAATAAAAACAACACCGGCACAACCAGAATGAGCGAACCGGTCAGTGCCACAATAATCAGCCAGAACGCCACGCCGATGCCGAAAAATTTCGTCACGCGATCAGAGCCGTAACGGGTCAGCAACGGGCCGCACAGGCTCATTGCCGTTAATGCCCCCACGCCGAAAACCAGAATAAGCAGACCAAAAACGCCCTCGGACACACCAAGGCGCACCATCAGCAAGGGAATATGCAAAGCCCAGCTGCCGGTTACAAAACCATTGGCAAAAAATGCCCCCGCTACCGCCCAGCGATAATAACGCGCACCACCATCCATCACAGGCATTCCTGATACCTGTCCTGTACTGATCCCTGCATCTCCGCTCACACAACCGCTCCATCAGGTTCAGAACATATTCACAGGCATCGCTTTATACGCCCTGTTTCACAGGCAGAAACTATATGACCTGACTGCAAATTTATGCCTGTGAATTACTGCATTTCACACGCAAAGCAAATCACTTCAAGCATACAGTTTTATCGTCACAGAGTTTTGACGTGCGGTTGTTGCGGTTTAACGGAAAACCGGCAAAGCGGGAAAATGCGCGGCGGGAAAAACCCGCCCGCCGCGCAACTGCATCAGGCATAGATAATCAGCAAATCTTTTGCATCAATCTGATCACCTGCACGCACCAGCACTTCTGCCAGCACACCATCGCGCTCGGCATGAAGCGCAGTTTCCATCTTCATAGCCTCGATGGAGAGCAGCACATCTCCGGCCTTCACGCTCTGCCCGCTTGCCACTGCCACAGTGGAGACAATGCCGGGCATCGGCGCACCGATATGGCTTTCATTATTCAGCTCGGCTTTGCGCTTTACCCCTTTACCGGCACCACGAGTGCGATCCGGCACTTTGATACGGCGCGGCTGGCCATTAAGCTCGAAGAACACCGTAACCCTGCCCTGATCATCAACATCGCCCACCGCCTGATTGCGGATAACCAGCGTTTTACCGCGCTCGATCTCGACAAAGACCTCCTGCTCCTGCGCCAGTCCATAGAAATAAACCGGCGTCGGCAGCACACTTGTCGGCCCGTAAAGCGTCTGGGCACCGGCAAAGTCGGTAAAGACTTTCGGATACATCAGATAGGATGCAAATTCCTGATCACTGACTTTACGTTCCAGCTTGGTTTCAAGCTCTTTGCGCTCTATCGTCAGATCAGCCGGTTGCAGCAGGGCACCCGGGCGGGTCGTGAACGGCTTTTCACCTTTCAGCACTTTGGCCTGCAACGCTTTTGGCCAGCCTGCAGGCGGCTGACCGAGATCACCGCGCATCATCGACACCACAGAATCAGGAAATGCAATATCCTTAGCCGGATTGGTCACATCATCCGTCGTTAAATCCTGACTGACCATCATCAGCGCCATATCGCCGACCACCTTGGAGGACGGCGTGACTTTAACAATATCGCCGAACATCAGGTTCACATCGGCATAGGCCTGCGCCACCTCATGCCAGCGGGTTTCCAACCCCAGTGAGCGAGCCTGTTCCTTCAGATTGGTGAATTGCCCGCCCGGCATTTCATGTAAATACACCTCCGAGGCAGGGCCTTTCAGATCGCTCTCAAAGGCTGCATATTGATTGCGTGCCGCCTCCCAATAGAAGGAAATCCGGCGGATTGAAGCCGGATCAAGCTGCGGATCGCGCTCACTGCCTGCCAGTGCTTCGACAATAGACCCAAGACATGGCTGAGACGTATTGCCGGAAAGCGCATCCATGGCCGCATCCACCGCATCGACACCGCTCTCCACGGCTGCCAGCACCGTTGCCGCCGCAATGCCGGATGTATCATGGGTATGGAAATGGATCGGCAGATCGGTTTCCTGCCGCAAAGCCGTAAACAATGTGCGGGCAGCCTGCGGTTTCAACAGCCCCGCCATATCCTTAATGGCAATAATATGCGCACCGGCTTTTTCAACCTCACGCGCCAGTTTCAGATAATAGTTGAGGTCATATTGCGGACGTGCCGCATTCATCAGATCGCCGGTATAACAAATCGCCGCCTCGCAGAGCTTGCCCTCTTCCAGCACCGCATCCATCGACACGCGCATATTCTCAACCCAGTTGAGACTGTCAAAAACGCGAAACAGATCAATACCACCGCGTGCTGCTTCACGCACAAATTGCGTCACCACATTATCAGGATAGCTCTTATAGCCCACGCCATTGGCACCACGCAGCAGCATCTGCAGCAACAGGTTCGGCGCACCATCGCGCACTTTGCTCAGGCGCTCCCACGGATCTTCAGTGAGAAAACGCATGGCAACGTCAAATGTCGCCCCGCCCCAGCATTCCAGCGAGAACAGGTTTGGCAATAAGCGGGCATAGGTTTCGGCAATCTGCACAATGTCATAGGTGCGCATGCGCGTGGCAAGCAGCGACTGATGACCGTCCCGCATTGTCGTATCGGTGACCAGAACCCGCTTCTGCTCCCGCATCCATTGCGCAAATTTCTGCGGCCCCAATTCGGCAAGTTTCTGCCTTGTGCCGCTTTGAATGTCGCCATCCGGTACATAAGGCACTTTCGGCGCTGCTGCATTGGCAGCAGGCAAGGCGCGCCCCTTGGTTTCCGGATGACCATTAACAGTCACATCAGCAATATAGGTCAGAAGCTTGGTTGCACGATCCTGCCGTTTGACATGCTCAAACAGTTCCGGCGTCGTATCAATAAACCGCGTGGTGTAATCATTGCTGCGGAATTTCGGATGCGTAATAATCGCTTCCAGAAAGGTCAGATTGGTCGACACACCGCGAATACGGAATTCGCGCAGCGCACGATGCATACGCAGGATCACCTCTTCCGGTGTGGATGCCCATGCGGTTACCTTTTCCAAAAGCGGGTCATAATAGCGGGTGATGAAAGCGCCGGAATAGGCCGTGCCACCGTCCAGACGAATGCCGAAACCGGTTGCCCCGCGATAGGCGGTAATCCGCCCGTAATCGGGGATAAAATTCTGCTCCGGATCTTCCGTGGTGATACGGCATTGCAAAGCATGGCCGCGCAGCACAATCTTGCTCTGCTCCGGCACACCGGATTCCGGCGAACCAATGGCAGCCCCTTCCAGAATACGGATTTGCGCTTTGACAATATCAATACCGGTGACTTCTTCCGTTACCGTATGCTCCACCTGAATACGCGGATTGACCTCGATAAAATAGAATTTTCCGGAAGAGACATCCATCAGGAACTCAACCGTGCCTGCGCCGATGTAATGGGTGGCACGGGCGATCTTCAGCGCATAATCCGCCAGTTCCTGCCGCTGCGCATCATTGAGATAAGGAGCCGGTGCGCGTTCCACCACTTTCTGGTTACGACGTTGCACAGAACAGTCGCGCTCGAATAAATGCACCGCATTGCCATGAGTATCGCCGAGAATCTGTACTTCCACATGGCGTGCCTGCTCAACGAGTTTTTCCAGATAAACCTCATCTTTGCCGAAAGCAGCCTTCGCCTCGCGCTTGGCTTCCGTGACTTCACGCGCAAGATCCTTGGCCTCGCGAATGGCACGCATACCGCGCCCGCCACCGCCCCATGAGGCTTTGAGCATCAAAGGATAGCCGATAGTATCGGCAATCTTGCGCACCTCATCCATATTATCCGGCAAAGGATCGCTGGCAGGCACCACCGGTACGCCAACCTCAATGGCGAGATTACGCGCCGCAACCTTATTACCGAGGCGGCGCATTGTATCGCCCTTTGGCCCGATAAAAATAATGCCGTTTTCTGCGCAGGCATCCGCAAATTCAGGGCTTTCCGACAACAGACCATAGCCTGGATGAATAGCATCGGCGCCGGAAAGCTTGGCAACGCGGATCACTTCCTCAATCGAAAGATAGCTTTCAATCGGCCCCAGATCGCGTGGCAGATGTGGCCCGCGCCCGACCTGATAGCTCTCATCGGCTTTGAAACGATGCAATGCGAGTTTATCTTCCTCTGCCCATATCGCCACGGTTTTCATGCCCAGCTCATTTGCAGCGCGGAATACGCGGATGGCAATTTCAGAGCGGTTGGCGACAAGAATTTTATGGATAGGCAAAGCAGGTCTCCCTCACTGCAAAACACATAAATTAACGCTGCCCTCTTCCCTTGAAACGCAGCGGAATGCGGCAGCATAGTGAAAGTTTTTTTTGAGAAAGAACAGAGGAAATACCGCGAAAAACAATAATGCCCGGCACAAGTGCCGGGCATTGTTATGATCTTAATGCGAAAGTATCAGAGCTCTTTTCACGAAAGAGAATATTTTTCTAATTTCGCAGCATAGCTCTACATCCGGAAATTATTTTTTCTGGAAATAGTTATACTTTCCGTCATCACCTTTGCGCCATTCAAACATGACATATGGCGACAGGTTCGGATCGCCCTTGTCATCATAAGAGATTTCGCCGAGAACGGTCTGGAACGGGCCGCTTTCTTTCATAGCCTTTGCAACTTCCATCGGGTCGTTGTTACCGGCAGCCTTGGCAGCTGCAGCCAGTGACTGGATCGCTGCGTAGGAATAGAAAGTATAGGCTTCCGGTTCAAAACCCTTGTCGCGGAACTGCTTGATCAGCTCGGCATTGGCCGGATCTTCACGCGGGTCAGGACCAAATGTATTGAGCACGCCGTTTACAGCATCACCGGCAATCGAGGCCAGTTCGTTCGACACAATACCATCACCGGAAATGAAGGTTGCCTTGAGATCCTGATCGCCCATCTGGCGGATAATCAGACCGGCTTCCGGATGCAAACCACCCCAATAGATCACATTCACACCATCGCGTTTCAACTTGGCGATCAGTGCGGAATAGTCTTTTTCACCGACATTCACGCCTTCATAAACGGTTTCTTTGACGCCCAGATCATTCATGGCTTTTTTCGTGCCATCGGCAAGACCCTGACCATAAGGTGTCTTGTCATGAACGACTGCAATTTTTGCGTCTTTGAAATGTTCGGCAATATATTTAGCGGCAGCAACACCCTGATTATCATCGCGGCGGCAGGTACGGAATGTGTTCCACAAACCGCGATCCGTATAGACCGGATTGGTCGTGCCCGGCGAAATTTCAAGAATACCGTTTTCAGCATAGACTTCAGAAGCTGGAATACTGACGCCGGAATTGAAGTGACCGATTACAAACTGCACACCATCAGCAGCGAATTTATTGGCGACGGACATGCCCTGCTTGGGATCAGACACATCATCACCATAAACCAGAACGATTTTCTCGCCGTTCAGACCGCCTTGCGCATTCACAACTTCAACAGCTGCTTCAACACCGTTTTTAATCTGCGCACCGAATGCAGCACTGCCGCCTGTCAATGGTGCACCAACGCCCACAAGAACATCAGCCCATGATGTACCGCCAAAAGCGAGCATCGCAGACAGTGCAACACCGCAGAACAGAGACTTTTTCATACTTCCTACTCCCATGAATATGCCCTGAAACCCGACGGACAAATTGTCAGATCATGATCTCAGAGATCGCCGGATTCCGGCAAATTTCTGCCGGAACAAGACATTCCGGCAGAATTTCGTTGCTGAAACAGCCTGCATTTTTCAGCGCTCCGTCTGCATTCCCGCTGAGCAAGCAGCCAATCATACTGTTTCAGATCAGAAGCCGGTTCACTGTCCGGCTCCGCTATTTGTTGGAAAACAGGCCAGTTGCGGCCTATTGCTGAATGTAATTATATTTACCGTCAGCACCTTTTTCCCATTTATACATTACATAGCCAGGCAGCTTCGGATCGCCCTTTTCATCATAAGAGAGATCACCGAGCACGGTTTTAAACGTGCCTTTTTTCAGCTCTTTGGCCACGGTTTCCGGATCATTGCTGCCGGCAGCCTTGGCAGCATCTGCCAGAGACTGCATGGCGGCATAAGAATAAAGCGTATAGGCTTCCGGCTCAAAACCACCATCACGGAATTTCTTTACCAGATCAGCATTGGCCGGATTATTGCGCGGATCAGGGCCAAATGTATTCAGCGTGCCCTGCACCGCATCACCGGCAATCGAAGCCAATTCGTTAGACACAATGCCGTCACCGGAGATGAACTGGGCTTTCAAACCCTGATCGCCGAGCTGACGAATAATCAAACCGGCTTCCGCATGCATACCGCCCCAGTAAATGACGGAAACGCCTTCCTGTTTCAGTTTGGCAATCAATGCGGAGAAGTCTTTTTCACCGACATTCACGCCTTCATAAACAGTTTCTTTCACGCCTGCGCCATTCAGCGTTTTCTTGGTTTCATCGGCCAGCCCCTGTCCGTAAGGGGTCTTGTCGTGGATCACCGCCACTTTGGCATCTTTGAAATTGTCGGCAATATATTTACCGGCAACAATGCCCTGCTGGTCATCTCGTCCGCAAGTACGGAAGGTGTTCCAAAGCCCTTGCTCCGTATAAACCGGATTGGTACAGCCCGGTGATATCTGCACGATGCCGTTTTCGGCATAGACCGTGGAAACCGGAATACATACGCCGGAATTGAAGTGACCGATCACAAATTTTACACCGTCAGCTGCAAATTTATTCGCGACGGAAATCCCCTGTTTCGGATCGGAAACATCATCACCGAGTGTGAAAACAATCTTTTCGCCGTTAATGCCGCCCTCAGCATTGATAAGTTCGGCAGCGGCTTCAGCCCCCTTTTGAATCTGCAAACCATAAACCGCATTCGGGCCGGTCAGAGGCGCGCCGATGCCGACAAGAATGTCTGCAAACGCCGATCCGCTGAAAGCCACCAATGCTGATACTGCCACACCATAGAATAAAGATTTTTTCATAATAAACTGCTCCCATTACAATGATTGTTTTTAGAAACCGGCGTTAAAATTGCCGTTTCTAGTTTCTTGTAATCAGACGCTTGATGCGCCCTGCAGTGCAGAGCCGCAGCAATCATCTGTTTTTATTATCATCATCAAGCAGAAACCGGTTTCCCGGGTATTTTAAGCAGGATTTTCAAACCCACCTTTTATCACAATACATATCTTCACCTCACAAAAGACAGTATTGTAATTTCTATTTCCGTCTCTGATTAAAAATATCACATCAGAGACGGAGAAATTTATTAGATTTTATAAAATATAATTTCTTACTTCGTCTTATATGAGAAAGGCGATGTTTTCTCATACATCCAGCTATACTGACGTACCATTTGCTTGACCTTGGTAAAACGGTAGCCAAGCGTTCCGATAATGGCCAGCACCACCAGATCAACCAGATAATAATGCGCTGACAATAATGTACCTTCAAACATTGCATAGTGAATAAAGCGTACCATTGCCGTCAAAGGCAGCAGATATAGCAAAAACATGGCATAAGGCCGCCATGTCTGGGCGCAGGCCCGTCCTGTCATCCACGCGGCCCAGCCGCCGAGCACACAGGTAATCAGCAAAAACAGCCAGAATGACGGCTCTTCATAGAGAATGCCTTGCATCAATTCGTCTCCCAAGTTCACCTGTCATCCGTTGCAGGTCAGGTGATCGGCAATGCGGGCTTTTAAAAAACACCGCATTGCCTGAAACATATTCCAAGCGTTCAACACAATAAGGACAGAGCCTTATCAGTGACGCCCGCCCTCCAGATAGGCCGCGCGCACTTCAGGATTTGCCAGAAGCTCCTGTCCGCTGCCGCTCATGGTAATCACACCATTGACCATCACATAGCCGCGATGTGCCAGTTTGAGCGCACCAAACGCATTCTGCTCCACCAGAAATACAGTCAGACCGGTTGTACGGTTCAGCTCTTTGATCGCCTCAAAAATCTGCTTGACGATCAGCGGCGCCAGACCGAGTGACGGCTCATCCAGCATCAGCAATTTCGGCCGTGCCATCAGCGCGCGGGCAATCGCCAGCATCTGCTGCTCACCGCCCGACAAGGTACCGCCACGCTGATTGATGCGCTCTTTCAGACGCGGAAACAGATCAAACATCAGCTTCACGTCTTCATCGAAATATTTCTGATTGTCGAGACTTGCGCCCATCTGCAGATTTTCCATCACGCTCATACGCGGGAAAATACGGCGGCCTTCCGGCGACTGCGCAATACGCAGCTTGGCAATATCATGCGGCGGCATGGATGTAATATCTTTGCCGTCGAAAATAATGCGGCCGGTACGGGCACGGGGAGAACCGAAAATCGTCATCATCAGCGTGGATTTACCCGCACCGTTGGCGCCGATCAGCGTAACAATTTCCCCTGCATTCACAGTAACATCCACGCCTTTCAGCGCACAGATATTACCGTAATAGGTCTCAACTTTATCAATAACCAGAAGCGGGTTCTGAGCCTGCATCATTTACCCCCCTCGGATTTCTTGTCAGTGCCGGATGTGTCGTGGTCAGACGGGGCTTGTGTACCCTCGCCACCGGCAAGCTGCACCACCAGCTGATCAACTGAACCGACATCACCGGCCTCCTCGATCAGTTCATTCACTTCCTCATCGTCAACGCCCAGATAAGCAGCGATAACCTTCGGATCATTCTGAACAAAATGCGGCGCACCGTCAGAGATTTTCGTGCCATATTCCAGCACGATCACATGATCGGAGATTTCCATCACCACCGACATATCATGCTCGATCAGCAGAATAGATGTGCCGGTTTCATTGCGGATATCCAGCAAAAGCTTGTTCAGCTCTGCCGATTCACGCGGGTTCAGACCGGCTGCCGGTTCATCAAGGCACAGCATTTCCGGATCGGTACACATCGCACGGGCGATTTCCAGACGACGCTGATCGCCATAAGGCAGATCACCTGCCGGATCATCGGCACGGTGCACCAGATTGATCTTTTCAAGCCAGACGCGTGCTTTTTCAATCGCCTCTTTCGCAGCCTTTTTATAGGCCGGAAAGCCGAGCAGACCGAGGAATGTATATCCTGAAGATGACATCAGCGGATTGTGCTGCGCTACCAGAAGATTTTCCAGCACAGTCAGACCGGTAAACAACCGGATATTCTGGAAAGTACGGGCGATCTTGGCTTTTCGGGTGATCACAAAATCCGGCATCCGTTCCAGAAGGAACGTATTGCCGTTTTTATGATGCATAGTGACCATGCCGCCTGTCGGCTTATAAAAACCGGTCAGGCAGTTGAACACTGTGGTTTTACCCGCACCATTCGGCCCGATGACCGCAGTAATTTCACCACGTTTGACCTCAAAGCTCAGATCATTGATCGCCACAAGTCCGCCAAAGCGCATGGAAAGATGCTCAACGGACAGAATTGTGTCGGATGCTTTATTTGGTTCAGCAAGTTTTGATTTTGCCATTGTTACTGTTCCCGCCATCAGCCGTGTCCTTCCTTGGTAAAGGAGCCGGATACCAGCTTGCGCTCATTGAGGAAGGCACTTGGTTCACGATGTCCGACGAAACCGCGCGGTTTCCAGACCATCACCACAACCATCGCCAGACCAAAGATCAGCATACGATAGAGTTCAGGCGTGAAGCTCGGCCCGAAAATCGCCTTCAGGAAGGAGAGTTCACGCAGAATTTCTGTACCGCCGATCATCACGATCGCAGCAATGGCGATCCCGATCAGCGAGCCCATACCACCGAGAACCACGATGGCCAGAATGACCGCGGATTCAAGGAACACAAAGGATTCCGGGCTGACAAAGCCCTGACGCGCACCGAAGAACGCACCGGCAAAACCACCGAACATCGCACCGGTCGCAAAAGCGGTCAGCTTGGTTGTTGTGGTATTGATGCCAAGCGCACGGCAGGCAATTTCATCCTCACGCAGAGCTTCCCATGCGCGGCCGATCGGCATGCGGCGCAGACGGATTGTGACCCATGCCGTTAAAAGCGCCAGCAACAGAATGATATAATAGAGGAAGATTTTATAATGAGCGGCCGAGAATTGCAGACCGAAAGTCGCTGCAAAACCATCAGGACCAGCTTTAAACGGAATGCCGAAGAATGTCGCTTTGGCGATACCGGAAACACCATAAGTCCCCTTCGTCACCGCCGTCCAGTTTATCAGCACAAGCCTGATAATTTCCCCGAAAGCCAGCGTCACAATCGCCAGATAGTCACCGCGCAAACGCAGGACCGGAAAGCCCAGAATAATCCCCCAGAAGGCGGCAAGAATACCGGCAACCGGCAGCAGCGTCCAGAAAGACAGGCCGAAATAAGACGATAGCAAAGCGTAGGAATAAGCACCCACCGCATAGAAAGCCACATAACCCAGATCGAGCAGACCGGCGAGACCGACAACAATATTCAGCCCCCATGCCAGCATGATATAGATCAGGATCTGCACGCCGAAATTATCAACCCATTTCAGCGAGCCCTGAAAACCCAGCGTCAGAACAATCAGCACCGGATAGATAAACAGGAACAGAATAGCCAGCTTGGAGAAATTGCGGCGGAAGAAGGAAGCCTCGCCTGCAACTGCATGCGGTTTTTCAGCCTTTGCACGGTTTGCCATATAAGGCACGAGAAACGCACGGTGCAGAAAACGTCCGACACCGGACAGTGCCACCAGCGTAAACAACAGACCCCAGCGCTGTACCAGCACCAGCTCATTATTGATATTCTGCTCGGTTTTGAAACCGACAATCAGAACAAACAGGCCGAAAGCGAGAATTGCCGCAATAATCCCTTCACGGATACCTGCTGCAAAATCAGACGGCTGCGCCTTGGGAGCAGCACCTGATGAACTATGTTGAATATCCGCCATATTACACCTTTTCGACTTCTGGTCGGCCAAGAATGCCGGAAGGCATGAAAATCAGCACGATCGCAAGGATCGAGAAGGCTGCAACATCCTTATAATCAATCGAGAAATAAGCGGACCACAGCGCTTCGATCAGACCAATCAGCAGACCGCCGATCACAGCACCCGGCAGAGAGCCGATGCCGCCGAGAACGGCTGCGGTAAAGGCCTTAACCCCCGGAATAAAGCCGTCGGAGAAGGAAATAACGCCATAAAATGTCAGATAAAGTGTACCGGCAACGGCGGCCAGGGCTGCACCCATCACAAAGGTCAGGGAAATGGTGCGGTCAACATTGATGCCAAGCAGAGAAGCCATCTTACGATCCTGCTCGCAGGCGCGCTGGGCACGGCCAAGAGAAGTACGGTTCACAATATACCAGAAAATCGCCAGCAGCACGACAGTCACAACAATGATCATAATCTGCTTATAGGAGATGATCACGCCGGTGCCGAACAGGCTGATAGAATCGTTAATCAGTGCCGGAATTGGCTTATTGCGCGGGCCCTGTGTGACCTGAACAAAGTTTGACAGCGCAATGGACATACCAATAGCGGTGATCAGCGGTGCCAGGCGAAACGATCCGCGCAGCGGACGATAGGCCACACGCTCGATCGTCCAGCTCCACATACTGGTCAGCACCATGGCCACCAGCATCATCAGCAGGATTGCCAGAACCACAGGCACGGCACCGAGAAATGTTGTTATGATCAGAAAAACAATAAGCGCCATGAAGGCGCCCAACATAAAAACATCACCATGAGAAAAGTTGATCATGCCGATAATACCATAAACCATGGTATAACCGATTGCGATCAATCCATAGATCGACCCGAGCGTAAGCCCGTTGATCACTTGCTGGATAAAATATTCCATTGCAAAGTCACCCTTTTATGATCTGAATTATTGTCGCCGCGAAGGCTCTTCCCTTATATTTCAGATCGTTTACTCCTGCCGGCTCCTCCGCAAGACCAAATTCTTGCCGCAGAAATTGCCGGAATTTACAGAATTACCGTCTGTGGTGTTCTCACTCAGAAAGAACACGCAACAATCATTGCATTTTGGAAGCTAACTATCCCCCGACTACTCCACCCCAAGCCCGGTGTGCCCTTACACATAAAATATATAAAAAACGACTAGTAATATAGTCTTATAACCTCCCTCGGCCTGAGCTCCGAATTTAAGATTACCCATAATTTATCGCGGGTCAATCATCGGTTTTTACGGATATGCATAATTAAACAATAGTCTATTTGCGACGTCTTTAACGGACGACGAAACCATGGGCAAAAGGATCTCTGTCATCAATGAAAATTGTATTATAACCGGTCATGCGCGCCCAACCGGCAACAGAGGGTATTATTGCTGTTTTATCAACAACTTGCGCTTCGGCCTCGACACGTCCGTGGAACAGTGATCCGATCACGGATTCGTGAATAAAACTGTCACCGGTTTTCAGTTCCCCCCTTGCCGCCAATTGCGCCATACGTGCCGATGTTCCGGTGCCGCATGGTGAACGATCAATCGCTTTATCGCCGTAAAACACGGCATTACGGGCATGAGCTTCCGGTTTTGTCGGTTTGCCTGTCCACAGAATATGGCTGAGCCGGTTGATATCTTTCAGCTCCGGATGCTGAAAACGGTAAAGCTCATTGAGTCGCTGGCGCAAAACCGGGCTCCAGCCAATCAGATCGAGCACCGAATAATCTGCCAGATCACTGTAATTTTCCTGGCGCTCAACAATGGCGTAAAAATTGCCGCCATAGCTGACATCCACTTTGAGCAGGCCGAGATCAGGACATTCGACCTCAAGCCCTTCCGCATAGAGGAATGCCGGCACATTGGTCAGCCGCACGCTTTCCACATATTGGCCGTTCTGCTCATATTCGATTGCGACCTTACCGGCAGGCGTATCGAGATTAAGCCTGCCCGGTATTTTCGGCGTGACCAGCCCGTGTTCAATCGCCATTGTCACCGTGCCGATTGTGCCATGGCCGCACATTGGCAAACAGCCTGATGTCTCGATAAACAACACGCCGACATCACAATCCTCCCGCGTTGGCGGATAGAGGATTGAGCCGGACATCATATCATGGCCGCGCGGTTCAAACATCAGACCTGTGCGGATCCAGTCATATTCCGCCAGAAAATGCGCCCGCTTTTCCATCATGGTTGTTCCATGCAGGTTTGGCCCGCCACCGGCCACAAGCCGCACAGGATTACCGCAAGTATGCCCGTCAATGCAGAAGAAGGAATGTTTGGCCATGATGATCTCTTAAAAACGTTTGGGGCTGAAAGCTGTAACCGGTAATGCCGTCTCTTCATTATGCAGCAATTGCGTCACCAGACGCGCTGTTGCCGCCGATTGCGTCAGCCCCAGATGGCCGTGGCCGAACGCATAGACAATATTTTGCGAGGCCGAGGAAAAGCCGATCACCGGCAGGCTATCCGGCAAAGACGGGCGATAGCCCATCCACTGGCGACCACCCTCGGTTTTCAGTTGCGGCAGAAACTGCTTGGCCTTTTTCAGCATGGCTGCGGAGCGCGCATAATTGGGTGGCAATGCCAGCCCGCCAAGCTCCACCGCCCCGCCAACGCGCACACCGGTGGTCAGCGGCGTAATGACAAAAGCATGACCCGGAAACGTCAACTGACGGCGTACATCCAGCGCACCGACCGGCAAGGTTGTATTATAGCCACGCTCGGTTTCCAGCGGCACCGCATCGCCCAATTGCGCACTCAACTGATGCGACCAGGCACCGGCGGCAATAATCAGCTTTGCAGAGCGCAAAACACTGCCATCATCCAGCGTGACTTCCGCACCTGTGGCACTCTTGGCAACCGCGCGCACAACCGCCTTGCGATAACGTGCACCAAGCTTTTCCGCATAGGCCCACAAGGCCTGACCATAGAGTTTCGGATCAGAAACATTCTTCCATTTCGGCACAAAACAGCCGACCACAAATTGCGGTGACAAGCCCGGCTGCAAAGCTGCAAGCTCGGCTCCGCGCACGATCTGATAATCAATACCCGCCTGTTTTTTCGCTTCCCAGCCCGGCATTGCCGCCTGCAGTTCGGCTTCGCTTTCATAAAGCTCCAGATTGCCGTCATGATGAATCATGCCGGCCACACCGGCACGATCAGCCAGTGCCAGCATTTCTTTTTCGGCAAGCTGCATCATCTGCCCCTGCACCTGTGTGCTGAGGCGCAAGGCCTGATCACTGCTCGCACGCCAGAAACGATAGAGCCACGGTATCAATTTGGGAAGATAAGACGGCCGGATCGCAAAAGGCCCCAGCGGGTCCATCAGCCAGCGCGGCACTTTTTTCATCACGCCTTTGGAGGCAAGCGGCAGGACTTCCGAAAAAGCCAGAGCCGCAGCATTGCCGGAACTTGTTTCCTCGCAAATGCCGGTACGGTCAACAACCAGCACCGAATGCCCCGCCTCGCTCAGCAGAGCCGCTGTTGCAATCCCGACAATTCCCGCCCCGATGATAATGATTTCGGAATCATCATTCCGCCCGTTAACACCGACGTTCTTAACCGACGCCATGTGCCCCTCCTGCCTGCCGTTGATTATAATGACTGAACGGCGGGCTCTCCCGAAAATACGCCGTCAATTCCGCTGCCACCATGAAAAAGCCCTTGGCTTTTGTCAACAAAAGGTTGAGCGGGCCAAGGGCTGCTTCATCGCATCAGAACTGCGGCAGCTGCGGACGGTTTTCCAAAGCCGTCCGGATGATTTTTTCAACCTGAACACGGCGCTCGCCGCTCAATGGCTGACGCGGCAGGCGCACACGGTCATTGGTTTGAATGGCATGAACCTCAATCAGCTTGAGATTTTGCACCAGATAGGTCGACACATCGAGATCAAGCAGCGGGCGCATCCAGCGATAAAGCGGCAGGGCCTCATCATAACGCTTCTGTTTGATCAACTGATAAAGCGCTACAGTCTCACGCGGCAGCGAGGTAACAACACCGGCGACCCAACCGATCGCACCCGTTGTCAGCGCTTCAAAAGCGAGATTATCGACACCGGTAAACAGGTCAAAACGATCACCGAACTGATTGACGATATCAATGGTGCGGCGGATGTCATCCGACGATTCTTTGATAGCAACAAACAGATCATCTTTCGCCAGTTCGGCAAGACATTCACCGGTAACATCCACGCGATAGGCCACGCGATTGGAGTAAATCATCACCGGAATCCCACCCGCAGCGGCCATTGCTTTCAGCGTTGTAACGGTTTCCTGCGGGTTTGTATGATAGATCGGGCTTGGCACAACCATCAGCCCGTCAGCACCGGCTTTGGCCGCAGCCTTGGCAGCCGCCGCCCCTTCACGGGTACCCGCTTCAAAAACCGTCATCAGAACAGGACGTTTACCGGCCACAGAACGGGCAGTTTTAAAGACCTCAATCTTCTCCTCACCGGAGAGCATCGGCCCTTCACCAAGCGAGCCGCCAACCACAAAACCATCCACACCCGCATCAATCTGCAGGCCAAAGCAACGCTCCATTTCTTTATGATCGAGCGCATCATCTTCAGTGAATTTTGTTGTGAGTGCCGGAAAAATACCTGACCACATGTTCTTTCCTCCAATTGATATATCACTGATATATCTTAACGCAAGCGACAGGTCAATTCAAATTTACAAGGATCAAAGAAACGCGAAAAAACTGCATGTCAGACCATTCCTGAGCCCCTGTCATCTTGAGCAAACAGCCCTGCTCATGTATTTCTCGCACAAGATAATTCCTAAAGAAACGAAACCATAAGGACGCGCAGCCTCCATGTCAGGGCAAATTTCACAGCCAGCCGGCCAACCGATTCCGGCTCCAGCCACGATCAGCCTGTCTGATCAGGCCTATCTTCTGCTTGAGCGCTCTGTGGTTACGCTGCAATTACAGCCCGGTTCCGTGATCAATGAACGCGTATTGATTGAACTGACCGGCATGGGACGCACCCCTGTGCGTGAAGCAATTCAGCGACTGGCATGGGAAGGCTTGATGGAAGTGCGGCCGCGTTCAGGGATCGCCATTACTGCGCTTGATCCGAAGGATTTTGCCAAAGTTCTGGATGCCCGCGAGGGCGTTGAACAGGTCTTGTGCCGGGAAGCCGCACGTTATTCAGACCCGCATACCCATGAAAAACTGCATGAAGCCGCTATTTTGATGAAGCAGGCTGCCGAAACGCAGAATATTCCGCTGTTCCTTGATGCCGACAAAGCCTTTGATGATGTTTTGGGACTGGCTTCGCTCAATCCTTATGCCACGCGCCTTGCAGCACCGCTGCAAACCCATAGCCGCCGCTTCTGGTATCGTTTGCGTCAGGATGGCAGCCTGAATGATTCGGCTGCTGCCCATACGCGCATTATCGAGGCCATTGTCGCCCGCGATGAGAATGCCGCTGTTGAGACAGCAAAACAGCTGATTGCCTATCTGCGCACCCTCACCCCTTAAATTCCTGTTTTAAAACAATGCATTAAAAGCAGGTTTCACCCGTCTTCTGCGGCTATGCGAATAGCCGCATTCCGTTCGCTTTTTAAAATTTCAGGAACTTATCAGCCTCTGCTTCGTTATCCTTATGAACACCATCAGAGCAAATCTGCTCTGCTACGCGTAATTTGTTTTAAGGAGATCAGCATGGCTTCCAAAGTCCAGAATGATGTTGAAAAAGCAATTGAAGAACAGATTGCAGACCTCAAAAGCGAACTGGCGACACTGACCAAAAAACTGGCTGAGCAAGGCAGCTCGGCCTATGATGATGCCCGTGAAAATCTGTCTGATACCTATGACCGGATTCGCCGTCATGGTCGTACAGCTGCACGCGAAGTCCGTCATCAGGCCCGATATGTGAAAGAAACAGCCCGCGAAAATCCGCTGGCGACAGCTGCAATTCTTGCCGGTGTCGGCGTTATTATAGCGCTGCTGGCGCGCCGCTGACAGAAAAAGCGCACTTGGGCATGGTATAGCCACGCACCGGATATGATGCGAATCTTATGTTACATGCAGGAGCAGAACATTTTCAGCCTTGTATTAAAGCATTGAAAATATGGAGTTTTACTCTAAGTACCCATCATGCATGAGCCGTGCCGGTACTGATAACAGATGGAAAATGAGTTAAGCAGCTTAGTCATGTGAACAGTGCTCGGATCCGCTCTGAATATACCAGAAAACAAAAGAAAACCCGCGATAGTCACTATCGCGGGTTTTCTTTCAATATCTGCAGATCAGTGATGCTTCACAGCTTAAGCCGGAAGGATCGTACCTTCTATTGTCATCAACTGATGCAGGAACTGTTCAGCCTTGGTGCGATGTTCCTGAGAATTGGCGTCTTCAACCTGCTTGCGGGCATGGGCAATACGCGCGGCAATATCTTCGCGGCTTACTTCATCAATATGAAGAGCAGATTCTGCCAACAGCGAGCAGCCTTCCGGCGTGATATCAGCAAAACCGCCGAAAACAACGTAAGAATCGCTCTTACCTTCAGCAGTTTTCACTTTAACAGTGCCCGGCATGATTGTTGTCATCAAAGGAGCATGACCGGCCAGAACTGTCAGATAGCCTTCGCTACCAGGAATAACCACTTCGCTCACTTCAGCAGAGAGCAGCAGGCGTTCCGGTGATACCAGTTCGAATTTGAAGGTTCCAGCCATGATTCTCACTCAAATTTCCTGAACGGACTGATATGAAACAGCGTTCCGGCGTTGAATTCTATAGGTCAGCATATGAAATACGCTGTCAGTTTTAACTGTATTTTTAAGAGGGTCCGGTGAGACACACCTCTTTGAAAGAAGGGTCAGGCGGAAAATTTCCGCCTGACCTTGTCTGTTTAAGCAGCCTGAGCCAGTTTTTCTGCCTTTTCAATCGCTTCTTCAATAGAACCGACCATGTAGAAAGCAGCTTCCGGCAGGTGATCGTAATCACCGGCGCAAAGACCTTTAAAGCCTTTGATTGTATCAGCCAGATCAACCAGCTTACCTGGCGAACCGGTGAAGATTTCAGCCACGAAGAACGGCTGGGACAGGAAGCGCTCGATTTTACGGGCACGGGTCACTGTCAGCTTATCTTCTTCAGACAATTCGTCCATACCAAGGATGGCGATGATGTCCTGAAGCGACTTATAGCGCTGCAGAATTGACTGAACCTGACGGGCAACTTCGTAATGCTCTTCACCAACGATCATTGGGTCAAGCATACGCGATGTTGAGTCAAGCGGATCAACAGCCGGATAAATACCCTTTTCAGCGATCGAACGGTTAAGAACCGTGGTCGCATCCAAGTGCGCAAAGGATGTTGCAGGCGCAGGGTCGGTCAAGTCATCGGCAGGAACGTAAATTGCCTGCACGGAAGTGATCGAGCCTTTGGTTGTTGTGGTGATGCGTTCCTGCATCGCACCCATATCCGTTGCCAGTGTAGGCTGATAACCCACAGCAGAAGGAATACGGCCGAGCAGAGCGGACACTTCAGAACCAGCCTGTGTGAAGCGGAAAATGTTATCCACGAAGAACAACACGTCCTGACCATCATCACGGAAGCTTTCAGCGATCGTCAGACCGGAGAGAGCAACACGGGCACGCGCACCTGGCGGCTCATTCATCTGACCGTAAACGAGTGCTGCCTTCGAGCCCTCGCCGCCACCCAGCTTATTCACGCCGGATTCGATCATTTCGTGATAAAGGTCATTTCCTTCACGGGTACGTTCACCAACACCGGCAAATACGGAGTAACCGCCGTGGGCTTTCGCCACGTTGTTGATGAGTTCCATGATGAGAACGGTTTTACCAACGCCCGCACCACCGAACAGACCAATCTTACCACCTTTAGCGTAAGGGGCGAGAAGATCCACAACCTTAATACCGGTTACCAGAATCTCGGATTCAGGTGACTGTTCAATATATTCAGGAGCTGGCTGGTGAATACCGCGGGTTGCTGCGGTTACAATCGGGCCGGCTTCATCAACCGGTTCACCAATCACGTTCATGATACGGCCGAGCGTTTCAGGTCCTACCGGAACCCGGATCGCATCGCCGGTGTCACGTACTTCCTGACCACGAACCAGACCTTCGGTCGAGTCCATAGCAATGGTACGTACAGTGTTTTCGCCAAGATGCTGAGCAACTTCCAGAACGAGACGGTTACCGAGATTGTCGGTTTCCAGCGCGTTCAGGATCAGAGGCAGATGATCATCAAACTGGACGTCGACGACAGCGCCGATGACCTGCTTGATACGGCCGACTGCACCAGATGCAGCCTCGCCGGACTTAGCCTTTGCCGTGGTCTTGGTAGTTTTCGGTGTCGCTGCTTTAGCCATCGATCCTTACCTTCCGATTAGAGCGCTTCCGCGCCCGCAATAATTTCGATCAGTTCTGTGGTGATCTGAGCCTGACGCTGACGGTTATATGTGATCGACAGCTTGTTGATCATATCACCAGCGTTACGCGTTGCGTTATCCATCGCGCTCATCTTGGCGCCCATTTCACCGGCAACATTTTCAAGCAAGGCGCTGAAAATCTGCACAGAGATGTTGCGCGGCAGAAGATCGTCGAGAATACCTGCCGCATCCGGCTCATATTCGTAGATCGCACCACCTGTAGAAGCCGCATCCTCAGCATCACCAGCCGCGCCATTGGCAGAAGCCGGAATGAGCTGCTGAGCTGTCGGAACCTGATTGATCACCGACTTGAACTGCGAGTAGAACAGGGTTGCAACGTCGAACTCGCCTTTATCAAAAAGCGCGATCACTTTGCGACCAATCTGGTCGGCATTGACGAAGCCAAGCTGCTTAACTTCACGCAGATCAACATGATCTATGATCAGTTGCCCGAAATCGCGACGCAGAATATCCGCACCTTTTTTGCCGACAGTAATGATTTTTACTGTCTTACCCTTTGCCAGCAACTGGCGGGCATGGTCACGGGCGAGACGTGCAATCTGCGAGTTGAAACCACCGCACAGACCACGTTCCGCAGTAGCGACGATGAGCAAATGCACATCGTCTTTACCCGAACCCGCCATCAGTTTCGGCGCATCATCACCGCTTACATTCTGGGCAATATTAGCCAGAACTGCACTCATCCGCTGAGAATACGGCCGTGCCGCTTCGGCTGCTTCCTGGGCACGACGCAGCTTAGCCGCGGCGACCATTTGCATCGCCTTGGTAATTTTCTGCGTCGCCTTAACCGAGGCGATACGGTTTCTCAGATCCTTTAGTGAAGGCATCCGTTCATCCCGTCAGAGTTTGATCAAGCAAAATTCTTGGCGAAAGCGTCAATAGCTGCCTTGAGTTTGCCCTTGATTTCGTCGCTGATTGCTTTTTGATCGCGGATTGCATCCAGAACATCTTTATGTTCGGAACGCAGCGATGCCAGAAGACCAGCCTCGAATTTACCAACCTGATTAACAGCCAGCTTATCCAGATAGCCATTAACACCTGCGAAGATCACAGCAACCTGCTCTTCTGTCTTCAGCGGCGAGAACTGCGGCTGCTTCAGAAGTTCGGTCAGACGTGCACCGCGGTTGAGAAGACGCTGGGTTGCAGCATCAAGATCGGAACCGAACTGCGCAAACGCAGCCATTTCACGATACTGAGCAAGCTCACCCTTAATCGAACCGGCAACCTGTTTCATGGCCTTGATCTGAGCTGCAGAACCAACACGCGAAACCGACAGACCGACGTTAACAGCAGGACGGATACCCTGGTGGAACAGGTTGGTTTCGAGGAAGATCTGACCGTCAGTGATCGAGATCACGTTGGTCGGAATAAAGGCAGAAACGTCACCACCCTGGGTTTCAATAACCGGCAGAGCGGTCAAAGAACCGGCGCCCAGCTCGTCATTCAGCTTAGCCGAACGTTCGAGAAGACGGGAGTGCAGATAGAAAACGTCACCAGGATATGCTTCACGGCCCGGAGGACGACGCAGCAGCAGGGACATCTGACGATAAGCAACAGCCTGCTTGGAAAGGTCATCATAACCGATCAGAGCGTGCTGGCCGTTATCGCGGAAATATTCACCGATTGCACAGCCGGTGAACGGAGCCAGATACTGCAGAGGAGCAGCATCAGAAGCCGTTGCAGCGATAACAACCGAATATTCCAGTGCGCCGCGCTCTTCGAGCACTTTCACCAGCTGGGCAACAGTCGAACGCTTCTGGCCGATAGCAACATAAATGCAGAACAGCTTGTCTTTATCAGGGCCATTATCATGGATAGGCTTCTGATTAAGGAAAGTGTCGAGAATGATTGCGGTCTTACCGGTCTGACGGTCACCAATAACCAGCTCGCGCTGACCACGACCAACAGGGATAAGAGCGTCAATGGCTTTCAGACCGGTCGACATCGGTTCGTGAACCGATTTACGCGGAATGATACCAGGCGCTTTAACGTCTACACGGCGACGTTCGGTTGCAACAATCGGGCCTTTGCCGTCAATCGGATTACCGAGAGCGTCAACAACGCGGCCGAGCAGGCCAGGACCGACAGGAACGTCAACGATTGCACCGGTACGCTTAACGGTGTCGCCTTCCTTGATGTCTCGGTCGGAACCGAAAATAACGACACCTACGTTGTCGCTTTCAAGGTTGAGCGCCATACCGCGGATGCCACCGGGAAATTCGACCATTTCACCGGCCTGAACATTGTCCAGACCGTATACACGGGCGATACCGTCACCTACGGAAAGAACCTGACCAACTTCAGAGACTTCCGCCTCCTGGCCAAAATTCTTGATTTGCTCTTTCAGAATTGCGGAAATTTCCGCAGCGCGGATGTCCATCAGCCGACCTCTTTCAGTGCAAGCTTAAGAGAAGAAAGTTTAGTGCGAAGGGAGGTGTCGATCTGACGCGACCCCAGCTTCACAATGAGACCGCCAAGAATCGACGGATCGACGGTGACATTGATTGTCACGTCCTTGCCGGCCACACCCTTCAGCGTCGCCTTCAATTCATTTTGCTGTGTCTGCGTGAGTTCGCGAGCGGAAGTCACATCAGCTGTTACTTCACCGCGATTCTCTGCAGCAATCAGGTAAAAAGCTTTAATAATACCCGGCAGCACGAACAACCGGCGATTACCGGCAACAACCTTAAGGAAGTTACCGACCAGCCCTGTAATGCCGGCTTTGTCAGCAACAGCGGAAATCGCACGAAGCTGATCTTCTGTGGAGAATACCGGGCTCTGGATCAGGCGGCGAAGATCTTCACTCTCGCCGATCATAGCCTCGATCTGGCCAAGATCTTTCTCCACCTGAGCAACGGACTTAGCCTCAAGCGCCAGATCAAACAGGGATCCAGCATAGCGCTGAGCAACACCGGAAATGAGCGAAGACGATCCTGTCACGAATAACCATCTCTCTTGGTTGAAATCCCGCTTTTAAAGCATAGTTTATCCATGCCTAAAAACAGCGATTTTATTGATGTTTTTCAATACCCCCCGATGATGTGCCGATTTGCACACACATCTGCGCCTTAGGAATGACCCGTCTGACTGCATTGAAATTCGAAAGCCGTCTAGCATAGACAATCGGGACTCGCAACACGCGAATCCCGCCGTTTCACACGCTTTACAGTGCTAATTTAATGCTGTTTCCGGGACTTCATGCTGCCTGTCGCAAAGTTTGATCTGCAAGAATGGCGAAAAAATTTTACAATTATCTATATATAACAATGAGATAGATCAAATACCACAAAAACCCGCACAGCAAGGAAACAGCAAATCAGCGCCATTTGGAACGCGCTAACCATTTGCAGAATTTCGGCAAAATTATGCCCGTTGTGCGCGAAATTTTCCTCGTGTGGCATTTAAACGCCGGTGATTCCCGAATCCGGCGTTTATGCGGAATAAGCCCTGAAGCCCGTCAGAGAGATTTATGGATCAGGCAACAAAGCCATAGGCATAAAGCAAAGGTCCGGCCGCCAGCAGCAGCTCAATAAAAGCGGCAAGCCAGTTGTAAAATGTATTGGCCTTGTCCGACATCATCGAGATCAGACGGCCGAACAGCACAAATCCCCAGACACAACCCAGCGCTACCCATAAAAATGGCTGTGCAAATGACAGGCAGGCCACACCAAGGCCGATATAAGGCCCCGCCATTGTTGCCCGCACCGAAGACAAAGCATGGACGCGCAGATCCGGCGCACTCAGGCGTAGAATTTTCAAGGAGATAGCCGGTGCAAACATCAGGAGAAGCCCGAATAGCAGCGTTATCACACCGACAGTCCATGCCAGCCATTCACCCTGACTTGAAGGAAGATAAAACGACACGCGACACCTCTTTTAATCACCAGCTGTCAAATTGCAAAAATCGGCACATCAGCCTGTCTGAAACAAGATAATATGCAATGATATTACGGATAGCGCAGGCTCTTTTGAACATGCGTCACACCCTGATCAGGGGAGAGCTATAGGCCTGACACGCGGCCAAGAAAAGTAAATTTATCCGCGACCTGTTTTCAGGCCGCAGCGAACCTCACGGCCAAAGCCTATAAGAAACTCTGCGGATCAATATCCACCTGTACACGCAGCGAGCCGCGCGCTCTTGGCCCCGCCTGCAAAAGCGCACGCAAATAAGCCTGCAGATCAGAGCGTTTTGAGCCCTGTACCAACAAGCGGAAACGGTGGCGGCCGCGAATCACAGCCAAAGGCGCTTCGGCAGGCCCCAGCACTTCAATATCACCGTCACGCGGCGCGGCGCGGCGCAAGGCGCGTGCATGGCTTTCGGCCTCCGCCCTGCTGTCGGCAGACACGATCAAAGCGGCCAGCCGCCCGAATGGCGGCAACATGCCCCGCTGCCGTTCCTCAATTTCACGGTCATAAAAAGCCTGCGCATCACCGGCAATAATGGCCTTCAACACCGGATGATCCGGCTGATAGGTCTGAATCAAGCCAATACTTTTGCGCCCAGTGCGCCCTGCGCGTCCCGTCACCTGATTGAGCAGCTGAAATGTCCGCTCGGCGGCACGCGGATCACCATTGGCAAGGCCGAGATCGGCATCAATCACCCCGACCAAAGTAATCAGCGGGAAATTATGCCCTTTGGCGACCAGCTGCGTGCCAATCACAATATCCGCCTCCCCTTGCGCAATGGCATCCATTTCCATCCGCAGCCGTTTGACACCGCCTGCCATATCCGATGACAGCACGATAATCCGCGCATCAGGGAATGTCGCCGCCGCTTCTTCGGCAATGCGCTCCACACCGGGCCCGCAGGCCACCAGATGATCCAGCGCACCGCAGGCCGGACAGGCATCGGGGCTTTTCTCATGATAGCCGCATTGATGGCACATCAGCTGGCCGCGAAAACGATGCTCCACCAGCCAGCTGGAACAATCAGGGCATTGAAACCGGTGACCGCACACACGGCACAAAGTCAAAGGCGCATAGCCACGCCGGTTGAGAAATAACAGCGCCTGTTCCTTGCGCTGCAAGGCCTGACCAACGGCCTCTGTCAAAGCAGGCGACAAAAACCGCCCGGCCGGCGGCGGTGAGCGGCGCATATCAATGGCTTTAAGATCGGGCAAAGCCGCATCGGCATAGCGCCCCAGCAAAGGCACATAGCGGTAGCGGCCTTGCTGGGCATTGACCAGACTTTCAACGGAAGGTGTGGCAGATGCTAAAATAACCGCAAATTTGCCGATGGCACCACGCACCACCGCCATATCCCGCGCATTATAAAACACACGGTCTTCCTGCTTATAGGCCGGATCATGTTCTTCATCGACAATGATCAGCCCCGGATTGGCAAAAGGCAAAAACAAAGCCGAGCGCGCACCGGCAACCACTTTGACAGTGCCCTCGGCAATCTGGCGCCAGACACGCTCCCTTTGGCGCGGCGCCAGATCAGAATGCCATTCTGCCGGACGCGTGCCAAAACGGCTCTCAAAACGGTCGAGAAATTGCTGGGTCAGGGCGATTTCCGGCAGCAGGATCAGCACTTGCTTGCCCAGTTCCACTGCGCGCGCCACTGCTTCGAAATAAACTTCCGTTTTACCGGAACCGGTCACACCATGCAGCAAAGATACCGAATAGCTGCTCTCCTCCACCGCCTCGACCAGACATTGCGATGCAGCCTGCTGATCGTCAGATAAGTCCGCCTGCCCGTAAAACGGATCAGGCTCACTCACCACCGGCGGCGGCGGGATCAGCACATCTTCAAACAATCCTTGTGTTTTCAATCCTTCAATCACACTGCCGGAAACACCGGCTGCATGGGCAAGGCCGGATTTTGTCCAGCTCAGGCCATTATTGGCGGTTTCCAGCACGCGCTGACGGGCGCTAGTCAGGCGCTCGACTTTGGCACCGGTATAACGCAAGCCCGGCACAAAAGGCTCCGGATCAAAAGCCGCCGGTGCGCGCAGCACCATGCGCGCCACCATACCGGGCGGTGAAAGCGTATAATCTGCCGTCCAGCGGATAAAGCGCAGCATCTGGCTGCTCACCAATGGGCAGTCAAAAACATGCAGAATGGATTTCAGCTTTTTCGGATCAACCTGATCGCTTGCATCATCAGTGACGATACCGGCCACTTCCCGCGGCCCCAGCGGCACACGCACAATGGAACCGGCCTGAACCTCCATATCGTCAGGAACCAGATAGCTATAGGGACGCTCCGCCGGCATCGGCACCAGAACCGGCACAATACGGCGCGTTTTATTCTCTGTTTTCCCGCTCAAAAGAGTATCCTGATCATTTCCGGCATTCCATTCAGCCTTATTCCGGCCTGTTTGGCAAAATACCTTGTCCTGCACAACAAATACGGTTTCGCTGGCAGCTTTACCCCATTGTGCATCTGCACTTAACCGCAAAGCCCGTTGATATTCAATTCTTGATGAGATGCACTGTTATTTGCCAAACATAGTTTCGGTTTATGGAAATATGCGATAAACAATTTTATCTCTGTCGGATATAATACCGTCTGCACAGCAAACCCATTACGGAGGAAAGCTGAAATGAAATTCTTTGTGGATACCGCCGATGTCAAAGACATCCGTGAACTCAACGATCTGGGACTGGTTGACGGCGTTACCACCAATCCATCACTGATCCTCAAATCCGGCGGCAATATCCTTGAAGTGACCAAGGAAATCTGCTCGATTGTCTCCGGTCCGGTCTCTGCTGAAGTGACTGCAACCGAGTATGACGGCATGATGAAAGAAGCGGCGGTTCTGGCGAAAATCGCCAAAAACATCTGCATCAAACTGCCGGTTACACTTGATGGCCTGAAAGCCTGTAAGGCGCTGACCTCTGACGGTCACAAGACCAACCTGACTTTGTGCTTCTCGGCCAATCAGGCGCTGCTGGCTGCCAAAGCCGGTGCGACTTATATTTCGCCATTCATCGGCCGTCTTGATGATATTGGCCTTAATGGTATGGATCTGATCGGTGAAATCCGCACCATCTATGACAATTATGATTTTGAAACCCAGATTCTTGCTGCTTCCGTGCGCACGGTTAATCACGTCAAGGAAGCGGCGCTGATCGGTGCTGATGTTGTTACGGCACCACCTGCAACGCTCAAAGCGCTTGTTAAACATCCGCTGACAGACAAGGGCCTTGAAACATTTCTGGCAGACTGGGCAAAAACCGGTCAGTCGATTGCTTAATCAGGTAAAGCCTTCATAAATAAGCAAAAAGCCCGCTTCTCAGCGGGCTTTTTTATGCGTTCGAGAAACGCGGATAAGAACCTGAGTCAAAAATTGTCAGGCTGTGGCGAAAATGGTGATTTTTGAGCACCGGAACGGAATGTACTTATGGGTACATGAGTACCGGAGCGCAGAAAATTGCCATTTGCAGCCCATCCTGGCGGTTTTGGAACAGGGACTATGGGAGTTTCTGCATATCCTGAGCCAAAGATAGCACCAAATACTGCGCCAGTTCTTCGGCAGCGCGCTGCTCGGCATCACGGCGGGCACGCAGGTTTGCAAATTCCTGACGCGGACGGTCATAGGATGCACTGACCTGACGGCGACCGCTGGCAACCACTTTACCGTCTCTGTCACGCAGTACGTAATTGGAACGCATCCGCACCGTACCGGCGGAAGGACGACCTGTCGTCTTGTCGCCCACATCCACTTCAACCGCGGATTCCGTTGTTGTCTGCAGACCGAGCGCCAGATGATAGGCCGGCTGTGCCGGTTCACCTGCCCCGCCGGACAGCCCGAAAATCAACCGGTTACGCACGGCCTGTGCGCCGATTGTGTCTACCTCATCAATCTTGATGGTTGCCAGTTTCGACTGAACGCCGGACGGCACACCATTGGTGCTGATATTGGCAGACGGCGCATAAAGCGGCTGTACCGTGCAACCGGCAGCAGCCGCTGACAGGATGAGACCTGCCAGCAGAGCCATGCGTTTTTTACGGACCGGAGATGTGTCTATAACGGGCTGATCAGACAACGACATTCACAATCCTCTGCGGTACGACAACAAGCTTTTTCGGTGCATTACCGTTCAACGCAGCCTGCACAAAGTCAAGAGCCAAAACGACAGCCTGCACTGTTGCCTGATCCGCATCACGCGCAATTGTAATGTCACCGCGCTTCTTGCCGTTGATCTGCACCGGCAGCGTAATGTCATTTTCGACGAGCAAGGTTTCGTCAATGACAGGCCAGCTGCGTGTGGAAACCAGACCTTCACCACCGATCACCGCATTACACTGTTCTGCCAGATGCGGCATCATCGGTGCAATCATACTGATAAACATATCAGTGGCTTCACGGGTTGCAGCCTTGGTCACATCATCGGCCTTACCGGCAGCAATGGCCTGCAGCGGTGTGCTCAGCACATTGAGCAACTCATAAAGACGGGCGATTGCACGGTTGAAAACGATCTTTTCAATATCGTCGCCAACAGCCTTCACTGTCTTATGGGCAGCCTTGGAAATCTGTGCGGCATCGCCTTCATAGGCAGCCTTCGGCGCAACGCCTTTCAGATTTTCACCGGCCTCAGAAATCAGACGCCAGACGCGCTGCACAAAGCGATGCGCACCTTCCGCACCGGCTTCAGTCCACACAATGTCACGTTCCGGCGGGCTGTCCGACAGAGTGAACCAGCGTGCAGTATCTGCGCCGTAAGACGAAATAATATCATCCGGATCGACGACATTCTTCTTCGACTTCGACATTTTCTCAATCGAGCCGATGTCTACCGGCTCACCGGAATCCAGCATTGTGGCAATGCGTTCGCCGTTTTTGTCTTCGATACGGATTTCCAGCGGCGACACCCACTGACCATTATGTTTATAGGTCTCGTGAACCACCATGCCCTGTGTGAACAGACCCTTGAACGGCTCTTCCACTTCCAGATGACCGGCCACTTTCATCGCGCGGGTAAAGAAGCGCGAATAGAGCAGATGCAGGATCGCATGTTCCACACCACCGATATACTGATCCACCGGCAGCCATTCATCGGCAGCCTTGCGGTCAGTCGGCTCGTTTTCCCACGGGGCGGTAAAGCGCGCGAAATACCAGGATGAATCAACGAATGTATCCATCGTATCGGTTTCGCGACGGGCTTTGCCGCCGCATTTCGGACAATTCACATGACGCCAGCTTTCGTGGCGGTCAAGCGGGTTGCCCGGACGGTCAAACTCCACATCATCCGGCAGTTTCACCGGCAGATCATTGCGTGGCACCGGCACGGTTCCGCAGGATTCGCAGTGAACCATAGGAATCGGGCAGCCCCAGTAACGCTGACGGGAAATACCCCAGTCACGCAGACGATATTGTGTCTTGCGGAATGCCTGCGGCTTACCGTTGAGATCCGTTTTTTCCAGACGATCCGCCACTTCATTAAACGCGGCTTCCGGTGACATGCCGTCAAGGAAGCGCGAATTGAACAGCGTGCCTTCATCGCTATAGGCTGTATCAGTGATTTTGAAATCTGCCGCATCAGCGCCATTTGGCAGCACAACCGGCGTTACAGTCAGATGATATTTATTGGCAAAGTCCAGATCGCGCTGATCATGTGCAGGGCAGCCGAATACAGCGCCTGTCCCATATTCCATCAGCACGAAATTGGCGACATAAACCGGCAATGTCCATGACGGATCAAACGGATGCTGAACACGCAAGCCCGTATCGAAACCTTTTTTCTCAATGGTTTCGAGTGTGGCAACGGATGTACCATGCTGACGGCACTCGGCAGCAAAAGCCGCCAGCGCTTCATTGCTCTCAGCCAGTTGCTTTGCCAGCGGGTGATCCGCAGCAATCGCCACGAAAGACGCGCCGAACAGCGTATCCGGACGGGTGGTATAGACCTCAATATCGCCTTCGCGCTCTGCGAGTGCAAAACGCAATTGCAGACCTTCCGATTTGCCGATCCAGTTTTTCTGCATCAGGCGCACTTTGTCCGGCCACTGGTCAAGCGTATCCAGACCGGCAAGCAGTTCCTCGCTGAAATCAGTGATCTTGAAGAACCACTGGGTCAGTTCACGCTGTTCAACCAGCGCACCGGAACGCCAGCCACGGCCGTCAACAACCTGCTCATTGGCCAGAACAGTATTATCGACCGGATCCCAGTTTACCTTGGATGTTTTACGGGTCACCAGACCTTTTTCAAACATATCGAGGAACAGCATCTGCTGACGGTGGTAATAATCCACGTCACAGGTGGCAAATTCACGCGACCAGTCCAGCGACAGCCCCATAGTTTTGAGCTGTCCGCGCATGGTGGCGATATTCTGATAAGTCCATTCCTTCGGGTGAACTTTATTCTGCATAGCCGCATTTTCTGCAGGCATACCGAAAGCATCCCAGCCCATAGGATGCAGAACATTGAAACCGCGTGCACGCTTGTAGCGGGCAATCACGTCACCCATTGCATAGTTGCGCACATGGCCGATGTGAATGCGTCCCGACGGATAGGGAAACATTTCCAGCACGTAATATTTTTCGCGTGGATCATCATTGGCGGTTTCGAAGATCTTGTTTTCTTCCCAGATCTTCTGCCAATGGGGTTCGCTCACGCGCGGATTATATCGTTCGGTTGCCCGTTCAGTTACCATGGCTGTATTTACTCATGCAAAGAGAATGGAATATGTAGTACGACCTTCATCATGGATTGGCCAAAGCGTCAACCTTCTCCCATAGTGAAGCGGCAGAAAAAGGAGATTTATACCATGAATGCACCCGCAGTCACCCCCGCGCTTACCCCCGCACATGCCATTGCGGATAATCTCAAAGCAGTGCGCGCCAGCATCCGGCAAAGCGAACGTGAAGCACAACGGGCAGTAGACACGGTAAAACTCGTGGCCGTTTCCAAGACCTTTTCCGGTGAGGAAATTTTGCCTGCACTGGAAGACGGTCAGCGCATTTTCGGTGAAAACCGTGTGCAGGAAGCGCAGGGCAAATGGCCAGCCTTGCGTGAGCGTTTTCCTGATCTTGAGCTGCATCTGATCGGCCCGCTGCAATCCAACAAGACGGCAGAAGCTGTGGCGCTGTTTGATGTGATCCAGAGCATCGACCGTGAGAAAATTGCCGCAACCCTTGCCGCAGAACTGAAAAAACAGAACCGTAAGCTGAAACTCTTTGTGCAGGTTAATACCGGCAGCGAAGACCAGAAAGCCGGTATTGATCCGCGTGAAGCGGTAGCCTTTGTTACCCGCTGCCGTGATGTCCATGGGCTGGAAATTTCAGGCCTGATGTGCATTCCGCCGGTCGATGAAAATCCGGGGCCGCATTTTGCCCTGTTGCGCAAGCTGGCGCAGGAAGCCGGTGTTGCAGAGCTTTCCATGGGTATGTCCGGCGATTACGAAACGGCTGTCGCTTTTGGCGCAACTTATGTGCGGGTCGGTTCGGCGATTTTCGGCAGCCGATAAGCACCTCCTGTCATATCTGGCAGGTCCTAAAAGGGGGATAATAATTTATTTTGGAAAGGCAAATATTTAAAGAATTGGACAAAAAATGGCTACAAGCAGATTTTTACATTTAGCATCAAAAACCTATCTGGGCTTATATATGCCCAATCCCCCTTTTCACGACAGCAATACTTCCAATCCATTAACCGGCATTAACCCTAAACTCAGCAATGATTTCAACTCCAACTGGGTATACAAGACAAAAGAAGGTGATCCAAGCCACAGGACATATATTCAGACAGAAAGCTGGAGAATAGAAGATGTTCCACTCTTCATAACAGCTTATAACAATCATCTAAAACTTTCAGTCTTTGCGCTAGAACTTGCTGCCCGCCCCAAATCTACCGGACTATATGAAAATTTCTATTTCAAACCGAAGGGTATTTTTGAAGGAGAAGAGATTTTTCAGATATGCTTTTCAGATGATAGTATTGAATATTTCGTTCATATGAAAAAACTTGATGATAACACTTACAATATCAGATTAATTCAGAGTCTCTCTGTTGAAGAAAACGAAATTGACACTTTGTTTAAATTAGAACGTCGAGCATAAAATGCATAAACCATTACATCAGACAGCTAGCTGTCTGATGTAATTATCATATATATTAACATGTAAATATCCGTCATTTTCGGCAGTCGTCCGCCGCTTACCCAAGGTTGAAAAACCCGCTTTAGCCGGACAGAGAGCAGCAAGACAAAATTCTTCACCGGAATGACCGGCAGAAACAACATGTCGCAAATAATTGTCTTGCTTCACTGCGTAACAATTATAAACTCCGGCGCAATCCCGACACTTGTTTTGCCGGAGAATATTCCGGCAATCTTATGCTGAAACATTCCCCGCAAACAAAACCGGAGAAGGCTCTGTCGCTTAGCGATATGGCCGGTCAGGCCAGGATGAGCGGCGCCTGCGGCGCCATCAGACTTTTTGCCTGATTTACGATGTGAACCGCAGCGATTAACAATGATGCGGTTTTTTATGCAATGTGCCGGCAAGGAGGGTCGCCGGTACGAGGAGGAACTATGTCCGATAAGAAATATCCCGTATTGCCGGAGGCGAAGGCGCGCGCGCTGATCGACAATGAAACCTATCTCGCATGGTACAATGAAAGTATCAGCGACCCTGACGCATTCTGGGGCAAACACGGCAAGCGCATTGACTGGTTCACCCCTTATACCAAGGTCAAAGACACATCTTTTGAAGATAATGTCTCCATCCGCTGGTATGAGGACGGCGTTACCAATGTGTCCTATAATTGTATTGACCGTCATCTCGAAAAGCGCGGCGATCAGACCGCGATTATCTGGGAAGGCGACAATCCCTATATCGACAAGAAAATCAGCTATCGCGAATTACATGAAAATGTCTGCCGCCTCGCCAATGTGATGAAAAAGCACGGCGTGCGCAAAGGCGACCGCGTTACGATTTACCTGCCTATGATTCCCGAAGCCGCCTATGCCATGCTTGCCTGTGCGCGCATCGGTGCGGTTCACTCGATCGTTTTTGCCGGCTTCTCGCCGGAAGCGCTGGCCGGCCGTATTGTCGATTGTGAATCCACTTTCGTCATTACCTCGGATGAAGGTATCCGTGGCGGCAAACCTATTCCGCTGAAAGAAAATACCGATACCGCGATTGATATTGCCGCCAAACAATATGTATTCGTCAACAAGGTTCTGGTTGTGCGCCGTACCGGCGGTAAGGTCCATTGGGGCCGCGGCCGTGACCTCTGGTATCATCAGGAAGTTGCCAGCGTTGACGCTGTCTGCGAACCGGAACCGATGAAGGCTGAAGATCCGCTCTTCATTCTTTACACATCCGGCTCCACCGGCAAGCCGAAAGGCGTGCTGCACACCACCGGCGGCTATCTCGTTTATGCCTCGATGACCCATCAATATGTCTTCGATTATCATGACGGCGATGTTTACTGGTGTACGGCGGATGTGGGCTGGGTCACCGGTCACTCCTATATTGTCTATGGCCCGCTCGCCAATGGCGCCACCACACTGATGTTTGAAGGTGTGCCGAATTTCCCTGATCAGGGGCGTTTCTGGGAAGTGGTCGACAAGCATCAGGTCAATATTTTCTACACCGCACCAACCGCGATCCGCGCTTTGATGGGTGCCGGTGACGAATTTGTCACCCGCAATTCGCGCCAGTCACTGCGCCTGCTCGGCTCGGTGGGTGAGCCGATCAATCCGGAAGCCTGGGAATGGTATTATAATGTGGTCGGCGATCAGACCTGCCCGATTGTAGATACATGGTGGCAGACAGAAACCGGTGGTATTCTGATCACGCCGCTGCCCGGCGCAACCGATCTGAAACCGGGCTCGGCAACCCGTCCGTTCTTCGGTATCCAGCCGCAACTGGTGGATGCGGAAGGCGCGGTTCTTGAAGGCGAGGCAGACGGCAATCTCTGCATCACCGATTCATGGCCGGGTCAGATGCGCACGCTTTATGGTGATCACCGCCGCTTTATTGAGGCTTATTTCACCACCTATAAAGGCAAATATTTCACCGGTGACGGCTGTCGCCGTGATGAAGACGGTTATTACTGGATTACCGGCCGCGTCGATGACGTGCTGAATATTTCCGGTCACCGTCTTGGTACCGCAGAAATTGAATCGGCTCTGGTTTCGCACCATTCCGTGTCGGAAGCCGCCGTTGTCGGCTATCCGCATCCGATCAAAGGTCAGGGCATTTATTGCTATGTCACGCTGATGACCGGTGAGGAAGACCATGATGAAGAGGCTCTGCGCAAAGAGCTGACCAAGCATGTGCGTACCGAGATCGGGCCGATTGCAACACCGGATATGATCCAGTTTGCACCGGGTCTGCCAAAGACCCGCTCCGGCAAGATCATGCGCCGTATCCTGCGCAAAATCGCCGAGGATGATTTCGGTGCATTGGGTGATACATCCACCCTTGCCGATCCGGGCGTTGTGGATGATCTGATCGAGCATCGCCAGAACCGTAAATAAGCACACATAGAAAGGCCGGTTAAAACCGGCCTTTCTTATCAATTGCGCTTCTTTCTCTGTCCGCCTAAGGCTTTATTCAGGCATAAAATGCAGTTTCATTTCACTCCGGCAAGCGAACACGATTTCAGCACATTGTTTGAACTGCGCTTGTTAACAATGCGGGAAAGCCTTGAGCGCATCGGCCGCTTTGATCCGCAGCGCGCTCTGGAGCGTTTTCGCAACAGTTTCCGTCCGCAATATACCCGTCTGATCTGCTGTGATGAGCAGATGGCTGGCTGCGTTGCCTTCGGGCCGGAGCAGGATCATTTATTGCTGGAGCATTTTTACATCGCACCGGATTTTCAAAACCGTGGCCTGGGCAGCCTTGTTTTAAACCGGCTGATGAGAGAAGCCGGACAGGCGCAAAAAACAATCAGGCTCAGCACCCTCAAACAAAGCGATGCTGCCCGTTTTTATGAAAAGCACGGATTTTGCAAAAGCGGCGAAGATGACTGGGATATTTATTATCACTATCAACCGGTTCTTCGCTAAAACCGGCTTTCAACCGGCCTGCATACGAAAGAAAGCATCATCGGTCAGAATTGCATCTGTCTCAGTCAGGTGAGCGAAACCGGATTGCAGCAGCGCCATCGTCACATCAAAAACCACCTGTGCAGACAGACCATCTTCCGGCAGATCAAAGCCAATCACTGCATCGCGTACAACAAGCATTTTAAAGCCCAGATCAGCCCCTGCCCGCACGGTTGAGTTCACGCAAAATCCTGCGACGGCACCTGTAACAACCAATTCATCAATTTTCCTGTCACGCAGATATAAGCCAAGATCTGTCGAGGCAAATGCCGATGACGTCGTCTTGACCAGAACAGGTTCCCCCTCCTGCGCAAGACTGCAAGGCATTGGCTGATAGCCTTCGGCGTCGGGATGAAAAGGTGATGACGGGTCTGTACGGCAATGGCGGATATGGATCACCGGCAAATTCTGTTGGCGAAATGCGGTTGCAAGCGCTTTAATCTGTGTTGCAGCCTGCGTATTCACATGATCGCGCCCGCTATCAAGGCGGCGCTGAATTTCCGTCTGCATATCAATAATGATCAGAGCTTTCATGGCGCACCGCTTCCTGCCAGCCACAGAGATATATTATTTCACGTGAATCATGCGTTTCCGCCTTGCCGGAAAATAAATTCATAAGGCGAAACAATTCCGCAGCATCTGCACAGCGCCGCCTGATGCAACCGGCACCTGTGCAGTGTCAGTCACCTAAGAGCTATACGCACAGACTGCGCTCAAAAATCGATCGTGCGGCCTTTGATTTCCCAGTCGCCGTAGCGTGCCGGATCTTTACCACCGCGTCCGCCGATTTCCCTTACCGGTTCGGCCTGTTCTTCCGCCTCACGGCGCGCCTGCGCCTCCAGCAAGGCACGCTGGGCAGCAGGCGGCAAATCCTCAAATTGGCGACGCAGTGCGAGTGCCTCGGTTTTCTGGTAATCCGCCAATGAAACCACATTGCTTTTCGTGGATGCTGTTTCATCACTCATCGTTTTTATCCTGTCAGCCTGTTATGCAAAGCGGCGCAGACATAATGCAGGCTCACGCCTTTGAATATCGGTTCTGTCTGTTCCGTTATGTAAACTATTATCATAGACCTTGTCTTATTGAAGATATAGCGCAGAAACACCATTTTATCATCACATGAAAATGAACCGGATTCCTGACCCAAGCGGAGACACTGAATGAATATGATGCGCACATTCATGCTGATTGCCTTCATGACAGCCATGTTTATGAGTATCGGCTATCTGATCGGCGGCTCAAGTGGCATGATGATCGCTCTGGTCATTGCCGTTGCCATGAATTTCTTCAGCTACTGGAATTCCGACAAGATGGTGCTGCGTATGTATAATGCGCAGGAAGCGGATGAGCATACAGCGCCGGAATATTACCGCATCGTGCGGGAACTCGCGGTGCGTGCCGGTCTGCCACAGCCGCGTATCTATATTATTCATGAAGACCAGCCCAATGCTTTTGCCACCGGCCGTAATCCTGAAAATGCCGCCGTTGCCGCCACAACCGGCCTGCTGCAACGCCTGAGCAAACAGGAAATTGCCGGTGTGATGGCACATGAACTGGCGCATGTGCAAAACCGCGACACGCTGACCATGACCATCACCGCAACTCTTGCCGGTGCGATTTCCATGCTCGGTAATTTCGCTTTTCTTTTTGGCGGCAACCGTGAAAACAATAATGGATTGGGTATGATCGGCACCATTATCGCCATGCTGGTCGCCCCCTTTGCCGCGATGATCGTGCAAATGGCCGTCAGCCGTACCCGCGAATATGCTGCCGACCGGCGCGGCGCCGAAATCTGCGGTAATCCGCTATGGCTCGCCTCTGCGCTCAACAAAATTGCCCGTGGCGCCCATGACACCGTCAATGAGGAAGCCGAACATAATCCGGCAACGGCACATATGTTTATTATCAATCCTTTAAGCGGTCGTGGCGCGGATAATCTGTTCTCCACCCATCCGGATACGGCAAACCGTATTGCCGCTTTGCAGAGCCTTGCACAGGAAATGGGCATCCATTCTGCCGGTTCCTATGCAGATAATGGTTTCCAGAACCGTCAGACTGGTGCATATAGCCGCCCGAACACCCCGTCACGTTCTGAAACCCGCACCCGTCCGGATCGTCAAAATCCGTGGGGACGGATCGAGGATCAGAATGATGCAGACGCCAATGACAAACCGGAAACGCCCTATAAAGGACCATGGTCTTGAACGATAAAACACCTGCTGCCAAACGCTCCGGTTTTCGTCCGCATAACAAGCCTTTTAAACAGCAGGGGCAAAATTCCGACAGCGCGCAAGCGCAATCTGAGACCGTCAGCCGTGCAAAACTGGAAGCCGAGCATCCGGGGCTGAATGTGCGCCTGTGCGCCGCCAAGCTGCTCCATGCCGTGGTTGCCAAAAACACCTCGCTGGACGGGTTGACCGATGCCATGCACGGTCATCCGCAATATATCGAGCTGGATGAGCGCGACCGCTCTCTGGTGCGTGCCATTCTTGGCACTGCACTGCGCAACCGCAATACGATTGAAACAGCCCTGTGCAAATTGCTCGACCGCCCGCTGCCTGCCAATGCGGTTGCTTTGCAGCAATTGCTCCATGTCGGTGCCGCGCAAATTCTCTATCTCGACGTGCCGGATCATGCGGCCGTTGATCTGGCGGTAACCTCCGCCAATATTGATCCGCGTAACCGCAAATATGCCAGCCTTGTCAATGCTGTGCTGCGCCGCCTCACCCGCAATAAAGATCGCGCCATTGAGTTAAAAATTCCAAACGGCCCTGAATGGTATATTGAAGGCCTGACAAAGACCTACGGGCGTGAACAGGCAGAAGCCATTCTTGCGATGCAAGCCTATGAGCCATCCATCGATCTGACAGTGAAAAGCAATCCGGCAGCATGGGCTTCAAGCCTTGGTGGCCTATTATTGCCAAACGGCTCTGTACGCCTTGGTTCATTTGAAGGTGCCCTCACCGCGCTGGAAGGCTTTGCGCAAGGCGAATGGTGGGTGCAGGATGCTGCGGCCAGCCTGCCCGCCACTTTGCTCGGCGATATTAAAGGCAAGCGCGTGGCCGATCTTTGCGCTGCGCCCGGCGGTAAAACCGCACAGCTGATCGTTGCCGGTGCCAAAGTTACCGCTTTTGACATCAATAAAAACCGTCTCAAGCGCCTGAAAAGCAATCTCGACCGTCTGCAACTGGAAGCGGAACTGATTGCCACCAATATTCTCGATTATCAGACCGATGCGCTGTTTGACGCCATTCTGCTCGATGCGCCCTGCTCATCCACCGGTACCGTGCGCCGCCATCCGGATGTGCTTTGGACAAAAACACCCGACGATATTGCCAGACTTTCGCAGGTTCAGGCCAATCTGCTGCGCCATGCTGCAACATTGGTCAAGCCGGGCGGTATTATCGTCTTCTCCAATTGCTCGCTCAACCGCGAGGAAGGTGAGGATATGGCGCAGGCCGTTCTGGCGGAAGGCAAGCTGACCGCCGAGCCGTTCAAACCGGAAGAATTGAAAGGCTTGGAGCATCTGATTACAAATCAGGGGTTCCTGCGTTCAACACCTGCTGATTTGCCTCATGACGAGCCGAAACTGGCCGGTCTTGATGGTTTCTTTGCAGCCCGCTTTCGCCGGCCGGCGTAATTTTACAAAATATCTTACCTGTTTCTTAAAAATCATGCCGTTCCACATCATTCTGCGGTGCATAGTTAACAAAGAGTTCACTATTGCCGTGAAATGATAGATTATGGCGCATCAAACATTGCCTGTGTCTGTTTGGAACAAGACAGCACGGCAATGTGAAGGAATAATCCGGCCTGCGCATGGTGATCCGAACAGGACATGAGCGCGCCGGAACCGCAATGTGATCAGCCGGGAGAAGTCTCTGCAGGCCTGTCCGTCTCCGAGGAGTACCCATCTGTGAATGTCGCGCTGAGCGAAACCCCGCATCTGTGGACACTGGCCGTTGCCCAAAGCTGGCGGCGTTTCAGCAGACGTGTGCGGCGTGGCCCGATGTTCCGCTGGCGCTTCTCCGGCTTTACCCCTGAACGCGTGCTGATTGCCCCGCCGGATTTGCGCGTGGCTGATCCGCAGCTGGCGCAGGAATTTTATCACGGCCGCTATGCTCTGGCCGGACGGCTGGTGGAAACCGGCGGCATCTCGCCTTTTGCCATTGAACCGCCGACCGATGCATGGGAATCTGCGCTGCATAATTTCGGCTGGCTGCGCAATATGCGTGCGGCCGGTACTGAACTTGCCATGGTCAATGCCCGCGCTCTGGTGGAAGACTGGATCCGCATGCATGGCAAGCGCATTGAGGGCATTGCCTGGCTGCCGGCCATCACGGCGCAGCGCATTATCGCCTGGCTGCAACATTCCAATATTATTCTGGCAACGTCCGATCTTGCCACCTATCGCAAATTCATGCGCTCGCTGGCCATGCAGGTGCGCTATTTGCGCACCATGGCCGGTGTGATGGATGACGGGGAAGACAAATTGCGCGCGCGTATTGCACTGGCTTTTGCCAGTCTGGCGCTGCCGGTTTCCCAATCCATGACCCGCTCAGCGCGCCGCCATCTTGAATATGAGCTGAACCGGCAAATTCTGGCCGATGGCGGACATATTTCCCGCAATCCGGCAACGGTGCTGGAACTGCTGGCCGATCTGTTGCCGCTGCGCCAAACCTATAGCAACGGCAATGAAAATCCGCCCAAAGCGCTGATTGAAACCGTCGAGCGCATGCTGCCTGCACTGCGTTTCTTCCGCCATCAGGATGGCAGTCTGGCACTGTTTAACGGTGTGGGGCCAACCCTGCCGGAACGGTTGATTTCCGTCTTGCGCCATGATGAAACCGACGGCGCACCGCTCACCCATGCGCCGCATTCCGGTTATGAGCGTCTCTGCATGGGCTCCACGACCATTATTGCCGATACGGGTCTGCCGCCACCGGTCACGGCATCGCGTGATGCCCATGCCGGATGTCTGGCCTTTGAAATGTCCTCCGGCCGCCAGCGTTATATTGTCAATTCCGGTATTGACCGTTTCGGCCCGCCGGAATTCCGGCCGCTTGGCCGCACCACGGCGGCGCATTCCACGGCAACTATCAACGACACGTCTTCGTGCCGTTTCAGCCTCAATTCCAGCATTTCCAGCGTTCTCGGCACACCGATCATCGCAGGCCCGACCAGTGTCAAGCGTCAGCGGCTGGAAGGCATGGGCGAACAGGGATTTGTCGCCAGCCATGACGGCTATGTGCGGCTGTTCGGCTATACCCATGAGCGGCAGATTGTGCTGTCGCATAATGGCAGCCTGATTGAAGGCGTTGACCGCTTTATCAAATCGCATCTCAAACCGGCACGAAACAGTAAAAACAAACCGCAATCTGATCTGGTAACGGTGCGTTTTCATATCCATCCGCAGGTCTATATCCGTATGGATGAAGACGGCATTGTGCATCTGACCGCCGATCACGATGACAGCTGGGCTTTTTCCTGTGCTGATGTGATGCCGCAGCTCGAAGATTCCATTTTCTTCGCCGGTTTCCGCGGCCCTGTGCGCTCACGCCAGATCGTGCTGACCTTTTCTGCGGCGCAGAGTGATCATATCAGCTGGCGCTTTACCCGCACCGGCCTTGGTCAATATGTGTGACAGATGTTCAAATCTGCTGATTTGGAATAGGATTCCGTCACCTGCTGTGGTAGGTGGCTCTGGTCCCACTTTACCGGATTGATGCATGCGACGGGTAATCAGATCCGTCCTGACGCATTGTCCCGACATAAAGCACAAAGAGACCGTCATGGCTGTCAGCTCCAAACATATTCCCGCTCCTGATCTTTTCCCTGTGCGCCGCGCACTCCTCTCCGTATCGGATAAAACCGGTCTGGTTGATTTTGCCCGTGCGCTGCATGCAAAGGGCGTTGAGCTTCTGTCCACCGGCGGCACCGCCAAATCCATCGCAGCAGCTGGTATTCCGGTGCGCGACGTATCGGAAATCACCGGTTTCCCTGAAATCATGGATGGCCGCGTTAAAACATTGCATCCGAGCGTTCACGGCGGCCTGCTGGCTGTGCGTGATGATCCGGAACATGTGGCCGCAATGGAAGCCCACAATATTACCGGCATTGATCTGGTGGTGATCAATCTCTACCCGTTTGAAGACGTGCGCTACAAAGGCGGCGATTATGACACCACTGTCGAAAATATCGACATTGGCGGTCCTGCCATGATCCGCGCTTCGGCCAAGAACCATGCCTATGTAACAATCGTCACCGATCCCAACGATTATGACAGCGTGATTGCTGAGCTGGAAACCGGCAATGGCTCTTTGCCTTATGCTTTCCGTCAGCGCATGGCCGGTAAGGCTTTTGCCCGTACCGCCGCTTATGATGCAGCAATCTCCGGCTGGTTTGCAGAAACCACCAAGGAAGAGGCACCCTTACACCGCGCACTGGCCGGTAAGCTGCATTCAGTAATGCGCTATGGTGAAAACCCGCATCAGCAGGCCGGCTTCTACCTGACCGGTGAAAACCGCGCCGGCGTGGCCACAGCCACCCAGCTTCAGGGCAAACAGCTTTCTTACAACAATATCAATGACACCGATGCAGCCTATGAACTGGTGGCAGAATTTGATCCGGCCAAAACCGCAGCCGTTGCCATCATCAAACACGCCAATCCATGTGGTGTGGCTGAAGGCGCATCGCTGAAAGAGGCTTATCTCAAGGCCTATGCCTGCGATACAGTTTCAGCCTTTGGCGGTATTGTCGCCCTCAATCGCACATTGGATGCGGAAGCTGCGGAAGAAATCGTCAAGATTTTCACTGAAGTGATTATTGCACCGGATGCAACACCGGAAGCACAGGCAATTGTTGCTGCCAAGAAGAACCTGCGTCTGCTGGTCACCGGTGGTTTACCGGATGTCCGCGCACCGGGCATTGCCGCTAAAACCGTTGCCGGTGGTCTGCTGATCCAGAGCCGCGATAATGGCAATGTTGATGATCTCGACCTTAAAGTCGTGACCAAGCGCGCACCGACTGCGCAGGAAATGGAAGACCTGAAATTCGCCTTCCGCGTTGCCAAACATGTTAAATCCAATGCGATTGTCTATGTTAAAGACGGTGCAACTGTTGGTGTTGGCGCCGGTCAGATGAGCCGTGTGGATTCGTCCCGCATTGCCGCCCGCAAGGCAGAAGATGCAGCAGCAGTTGCTGGTGGGGAACCACTGACCAAAGGCTCAGTTGTTGCCTCTGATGCATTCTTCCCGTTTGCTGACGGTCTGATCTCGGCTGTTGAAGCCGGTGCCACAGCGGTTATCCAGCCGGGCGGTTCCATGCGTGATGATGAAGTGATTAAAGCGGCTGATGAAGCAGGCATTGCCATGGTCTTTACCGGCATGCGCCACTTCCGTCACTAAGCTATATATCCAAACGAAAAAGGCGGCTTTTCAGCCGCCTTTTTTATGACTCTTATTCTTATTTGGCCGGATAAGGCGTTCTGACCGCCAGATAGAGGCCGCCGATAAAGAACAGCACCAGCACTGCCATACCAAGACGCGGAGAACCGCTGGCAGCGGTCATGCTCGCCACCATAAACGGTGCCAGAAAACTGGTTGCCCGCCCCGCCAATGCATAAATGCCGAAATAACGCCCAGCTTCATGCGGCTCGACACTGCGCGCAAACCATGAGCGCGAGGAAGCCTGTACGGGGCCGAAAGCCATACCGATCAGCATACCGAATGCCAGATAGGCTTTTTCCCCGCCAGAGGAGAACAGGCCTGTATGACTGTCCGGCGGGAAATAGATCAGACCATAAAGCGTGTAATCCGGGCCTGTGGAAATAATCCCCAATGTTGCAATCAAGAGCAGCACCAGTGATGCCAAAACCACCCATTTGGAACCGAACCAGCGGTCAAAATAGCTCGCTGCCCAACAGCCAAAAATTGCCACAACATTCAGAATAATACCAAACAGCCCGATCTCGATGATCGACCAGCCGAACATGGCCGCAGCAAAACCGCCGCCCAGTGCTAGAAGCGCATTAACCCCGTCCTGATAAATCATCCGTGCAATCAGAAACCGGAACAAAGCCGCTTTTTTGCGCACTTCATGCAGCGTGTCTTTCAGCTCTGCCAGACCTTCACGCATGGCGGCTTTCAGCCCCATGCCTTTTTCCTGATCAGGCGTGAAAATAAACATTGGCAGAATGAAAATCAGATACCACAGCGCTGCAATCGGCCCGGTAATACGGGCATCCTCACCCTTGAGTGCATCCAGATGCCAGAGTGGTTCAATACCGATCAGGGTTTTGCCCGTCTCCGGTGAGGCCGCAAGACAGGTGACCACAAAGATCAGCACAATCATGCCCGCAAGATAGCCAAGCCCCCATGCAAAATTGGAAACCTGCCCGATATGCGAGGACGGGATTAGCCGTGGCATCATGGAATCGTTGAAAACAATAGAAAATTCTGCCGCAACGGAAGCGCAGATAAAGGCCAGCAACACCCAGATATAGGCGGAACCCGGCTCCGCAAACCACAGCAAACACAGGCTGATAATCTTGATGACGGCAAAGAAACCGATCCACGGTTTTCTTGCCCCTGTTTTATCGGCAATCGAGCCCAATGCCGGAGACAAAACCGCAATAATAATACCGGCGACGGCCACGCCATAGCCCCATGCCGCCTGCCCTGCCACGGGATCCGCCGACATACGGGACACAAAATAAGGGCCGAAAATGAAGGTCGTGACAACAGTGAAAAACGGCTGTGCCGCCCAGTCAAAAAACATCCATCCCCAGATGCCTTTATTCCATATGCTGCCCTCTGACGGCCGCTGTGCAGACGGATATGTGATACTCAAATCACTGCCCTCGAATTCTTCGTAATCATTATTTAAAACAAAAAGGCCGGTGAAATACCACCGGCCTTTTAAACTTTCGAAAACCGCGTCAGATCAGCCCGCCAGATCCGCCATGAAACCGGCAGCCACAGCGAGGCGGGAAACGCTCAGATCACCGCCTTCCGTCAGCGCAATCATACGCTGGCGCACACCGTCAATCCGGTCAGCATCACGGGAAAGCCAGCTCTGCACCGGATCAGCCTCACCCTTGAATTTGGTCAGCGCTTCCAGCGTCACCGCACGGGTTGCCTGCGTGATCGTATCCGTTGCCCGTGACAGTGCCAGACCATCATAATAATCCGTCACCGGCACTGCCAATGCAGCCTTTTCAATATTGGCAATGCGGAAAGCATCGACAATTTTGAAATATGCCGTAGCAGCGGTCAGCAATTCAGCACCAGCCTGATAGGCAATCAGCGCAATATCCGCCATCAGCTTGGCCGATTGCAGGCGTGCCAGTTTACGTGCCAGCGCTTCTCCGGCACCCTTGGCAATATATTTTGCCGTATCTGCCGTAATCAGATCCGCAATGAAATCCGGCATCAGCTCTTCAAGTTTCGGCTCCAGCGCCATGCGCGTTTGCTTCACGGCATTGACCATTTCGCTCAATGTGGCGTCAAAGCGGTTATTGCGCAGCACCCATGCTGTGGTTGAAAACAACATATCACCAACCAGTGCATAAAACTCGTTCTGCACTTTGCCGGAAATCTTATTATCCAGCGCATTGATTGCCTGATAAAGCGCATCGGTTTCAAAACCGTCAGCCACAGCCACATAAGAGCGCAGAATTTCCGCCGGTGCTTCGGCTGTCAGATCATTGAGGCGGCTGACAAATGCCGGCCCGCAACGGTTTACCGCATCATTGGCAAGCAGCGTGGCAATGATTTTACGATGCAAACGGTGATGGGTAATATCCTTGGCAAAACGCTCCTGCATTTCCTGCGGGAAATAGCCGAACAGGCGGGAATGCAGATAAGTATCATCCGGCAGATGTCCGGCGATCAGATCATCCGACAGCGCCATTTTCGCATAAGCCAAAAGCACCGCCAGTTCAGGACGGGTAAGGGCTTCACCGCGCTTCTGCCGGTCGCTCAGAACCTGATCATCCGGCAGATATTCCACCTTGCGATCCAGCAATTTGCGCCGTTCCAGAGAGGACATCATCCGCATCAGATAAGGCAGTTCAGACGCACCGCGTCTTTCAACCAGCGACAAGGCTAAAGGCTGCTCATAATTATTATGCAAAACCAGCGCCGCCACTTCATCGGTCATCTGTGCCAGCAGCACATCACGGGCTTCGCGGGTCAGGCGACCGTCCTGCAGGCTCGGCGTCAAGGCGATTTTGATATTGACCTCAACGTCCGACGAATTCACGCCCGCCGAATTATCAATCGCATCGGTGTTACACCGGCCGCCATTGAGGCTGTATTCGATACGGCCACGCTGGGTGGCGCCAAGATTGGCACCCTCGCCAATCACCTTGGCGCGTACTTCACGGCCGGTAATGCGGATTGCATCATTGGCACGGTCACCGGCCTGTGCATCGCTTTCATCGCTTGCGCGGATATAAGTGCCGATACCGCCAAACCATAACAGGTCAACCTGTGCCCGCAGAATGGCGCCGATCACCTCATTCGGCGTTGCGGTCAGCTTGCCAAGGCCGATTGCATCTGCTGCCGCCTGTGACAGGGTAACGGTTTTTTGCGCACGGCTGAAAACACCGCCACCGGCAGAGATTTTTGAGCGGTCATAATCCTGCCAGCTGGAACGCGGCACATTGAACAGGCGCTGACGTTCCGCAAAACTGAACTCGGTATCCGGTGTCGGATCGATGAAAATATCGCGGTGGTCAAAGGCTGCCACCAGTTTGATTTTCGGCGACAGCAACATGCCGTTACCGAATACATCGCCGGACATATCGCCCACACCGGCCACGGTAAACGGCGTGGTCTGAATATCAATATCCATCTCACGGAAATGGCGCTTGACCGCTTCCCACCCGCCGCGGGCAGTAATACCCATTTTCTTATGGTCGTAACCGGCAGAACCACCGGAGGCAAAAGCATCATCCAGCCAGAAATGCTGTGCCTGACTGATGGCATTCGCCGTATCGGAGAAAGTTGCCGTGCCCTTATCGGCAGCGACCACGAAATAAGGATCATCTTTATCCTGACGGATGACATCAACCGGCGGCACAATCTTGCCGTCGACAATATTATCGGTGATCGACACCATCGTAGAGATAAAGGTGATATAGGCCGCACGTCCGGCTTCAAACACCGCATTGCGATCACCGCCAACCGGCAGACGCTTCGGATAGAAACCACCCTTTGCACCGCCCGGCACAATCACTGCATTCTTAACCTGCTGCGCTTTGACAAGCCCCAGCACTTCCGTGCGGTAATCCTGCGCACGGTCAGACCAGCGCAAACCACCACGCGCCACAGCACCGAAGCGCAAATGAACGCCTTCCACTTCCGGCCCATAAACAAAGATTTCGCGGTACGGGCGCGGTTCCGGCAAGCCTTCCACGGCTCGCGGATTAAGCTTCACCGCCAATGTCACCGGTGCATTGCCTTCACTGTCATGCATATAGGCATTGGTACGCAGAGAGGCTTCAATCAGATTGCGGTAACGGCGTAAAATCTGATCATCATCAATACTCGGCACGGCCTGCAAGGCTGTTTCAATGGCATCAATAACAGCGCTGACTGAAGCTTCCCGATCTGCCTGTTGTGCCAGTGCCGGATTAAAGCGCAGATCAAACAATGTGTAGAGATGGGCGGCAATTTCCGGATAGCGGTTCAGCGTGGCAGCAATAAAGCTCTGTGAATAGGTAATGCCTGCCTGCTGCAAATAGCGGCCATAGAGCCGCAGGATCATGATCTGGCGTGCTGTCAGGCGTCCGCTCTGGGCAAGACCGTTATAGCCGTCATTATCCGCCTGGCCGCTCCATACGGTGCGGAACACATCATCCAGCAGATCGCCGTCATCACTGAGATCAACGGCTTTGTCCGATGCGCTGACAATCAGCATATCATGGACATGCACCATGTTTTTGCTGCCGGCTGCAGTCTGCACTGCCCCCTGTACCGGCAGGGCGAAGGTCTGCTCGCTGATAACACGGAAGCCCATATTTTCCAGAAGCGGCACACGCTGCGACAGTGCCAGTGCCTCACCGAAATGATAGAGTTTCAAAAAAGCGGCCTGCGGTTCCTGCGTGTCATAACGGTAGAAATCCACAAAAAGCGGGTTTTGTTCTGTCAGCGCCTCAATGCGCACAGCATCAATCAGCGCTTCTGTTTCATTAAATGTCTCACGGTAGGATTCCGGAAAGCCGGAGGCCAGACTGATCACACGCGGTGCAAAGGTCTGCGAGCTTTCCTCTGCGGCATCCCGCACCCCGTCTTCCCATGTGCGCACAAAACTGCGGATTTGTTTTTCCAAAGCTTCGCGCGCCATTTCCGTAACGCTGCCATCATGGCGACGGATAATGAACTGGACACGGGTTACGCCTTTATCAAGGAAGACCGGATGAAACTCGACGGATTCCCCGTGATAAACCTCCATCAGATAATTGCTGATGGCTTCACGCACACCGGAATCATAGCGGTCGCGCGGCAGATAGACCAGCACACTGACAAAACGGCTGAAACGATCGATACGCGGCAAGACACGTACACGCGGACGCTCGTCCAAAGCCACAATCAGCTCGGCATGATCGGTCAGCGCATCCAGATCAATCTGGAACATATCATCACGCGGATAATCTTCCAGCACCCGCACCAGTGCCTTGCCGGAATGATCGGCAGCATTGAAGCCAAGGCGGGCAATCACCGCTTCTGCTTTACCACGCAGATAAGGAATTGTGCTCAAAAAAGATGTATAGGCCGTGGAAGTAAACAAGCCGACCAGACGCAATTCGCCTGAAACCTGCCCGTCCGCATCAAACAATTTGATGCCGATATAGTCGATATATTCGCGGCGATGCACCAGCGAGCGACTATTGCCTTTGGTGATCAGCAGATTCTCTGAGCCTTTGAGAAAATCCTGCAATTCCTGTGTGATCGAGGCATTATCCTGCCCCTGACGCAATACGCGAATATCCTCATCACGCAGAATGCCGAGAGATGGCCGCGCGGCCTGCATAAGCGTTTCTTGCGCACCATCATAACTGAATTCACGCATACCGAGGAATGTGAAATTGCCGCCGCGCAGCCATTTCAAAAGCGCAATGGCTTCACGGCCCTCTTCGGTTTCTGAAAGGCTCTTGGCAGCACTATAAGAGGCAATCACCTCATCAAGCCGCGCCAGCATCGGTTTCCAGTCGCTGACGGCCGCATAAACCTGCGCCAGAACCCGCCCAAGCGCAACTTCCAATGCAGCGCGGCCGTTCTCGTCAAGCTGTGGCAGATGCAGCTGAATAACACTGACCTGCTCTGTACCTGCAATCACATTATCCGATGCCGCTTCACCGCAAACTTCATAATTGTCGCCATGGAAGGCAATATTGAGAACCGGATGCACCACCATATAGATCATGCCGGAGCGTTCAAGAATTTCCGCCATCGTGGAATCGAGCAGAAACGGCATATTGCGGTTGATCAGGGTTACCACAGTCAGCGGGCGGCCGCGACGGCGCAAAATACTGTTATTATCAACGCTGATAACAGGCTTGTCGGCCTGATAGGAGCCCAGTGCCGCCAGTGCCAGTTTGGCCGCCTCTTCCATATCACCGGCATCATAGGCCGCAATATCTTCCAAAGGCGCCCACTCAAACATCAGTTGCGCGAATTGAGAGGCTGCTGGCTCGGAAATATTCCGGTGATCGACAACAAATCTGCTCTGAGCATTTTGGTCTGTATCAGCACTCACTGTAAAACTCCTCATAATACAGACCGCCTCTGCCTAAATTTCCTTCGGCCTGCTCCATCCCACAAATAACAAGCAAATTGCGACAAAAGAACCGTTTTCTTTCGATTTTTCATCCCAGAACAAGCAAAAGTGAAATTACATCACTCTAAAAAATCATAAACCCGCCCTGCGTACTGACCGGAAAAAAGCCGTCATTCCTCACAATTCCACCAGATGATCTTCCAGTTCATTCCGGTCACCCGCTTCTTTCGGCACATGTTGCGCCAGTAAGTTTCCGGCTTTGGCAATGGCTGCAATAAAACCATCAGCCACCGTTCCCTGCGCCGCATGACTGCTCAATGTGGCAACAATTGCATTCCATTCCTGCTGTTCAACCCGCGCATTAATGCCCGCATCCGCCACCACTTCCGCATAACGTTCCGCCAGCGAAACAAACAACAAAATGCCGGTGCGTTTATTGGTCAGATGCACATTACGGGCGATAAATTGCTGCAAGGCATTGAGATGGGCACGGCGATAACGCACACGATGCGGTACCAGCACCATCCGCAAACGCGGCATAAAAGCCAGAAGCGCAATCAGGCAGAGAAAAGCGGCCAGAATAGCCAGTGCAAATTGTGGCAGGGACAGATCAAACCAGTAATGATGGGCAACAAAAGCCGCAATCACCGCCGTTACAATCATGCCGCAGCAGGCAATAAACCCTGCCACGTAAAAATAATCATCGCTGCGCTGTGCCAGCACCGCATAAATTTCACCACCGGTCTGCGCTTCCGCTGTGCGGATCGCTCCTGCAATACGCTGGCGGTCTTCCGGTGTAATCCGGTTTTGTGGGTGTCTTGTCATCTTATTCCCCTACCAGCTTCCCGATGCGCCGCCGCCACCCGACGAACCGCCGCCGCCGGAAAAACCACCGCCACCCGATGAACCGCCACCAAAGCCGCCACCGAAACCACCGCCAAAACCACCACCGCCTGATGATCCGCCACCGCCGCCACCAAGGCTGATAACCACGCCCAGCCATTCATAGCGCCCGGGGCCGATTTTACGGCCAAAGACCGGTGCCAGCAGCGTGAAACCAAAGCCGCCAAAGAAAATACTGATCCAGAACAGCAGGAAAATCACTTCAATCCAGTCTGTCTGGTCTGCCGCTTCCTTCTGATTGCGTTTGGCCCGCGCCTGTAACTCTTCCCCCTCACCGCGCAAAACCTGCAACAGATCATCCGTGCCTTTGAGAATACCGGCACCGTAATCCCCGTTGCGAAATTCCGGTATAATCGCGTTCTGAATGATAATGGCCGACAAAGCATCGGTTACAGTGCCCTCCAGACCATAGCCGACCTCAATGCGCACTTTGCGTTCATTGGGGGCAACCAATAACAAGATGCCGTTATTTTCTGTCTTCTGACCGATGCCCCAAGCACGATAAAGCCGGTTGGCATAGGTCTCAATATCCATACCGTTGAGGCTCGGTACGGTTGCGACAACAATCTGATCGGAAGATTCTTTTTCATAGGCACTGAGTTTGGCAATCAGTTCCTGCTGCTGCGTAAAAGAGAGAATGCCAGCCGCATCCACCACGCGATCCGTCAGGGCAATGGCGGGCTTCTCCGTATTCTGCGCATAGGCCATTGCAGCCCATGCCAGCATTATCAGAGCCAGACCGATTTTTAACAGCGACCGGAAAACAGATTGTTCCGGAATGATGCTTATGCCGGTCATACGGGCAAAAATCATACCGTGTTCCTAAATTGCCGTGAACAGGTTCAAAACCCTGCCTGAAACAAAGCGGGCAGGATTACTCCTGCCCGTCTTTATCAATTAAACTGTACTTTCGGTGCGGCTTGCGCTGCCGGATCAATGGTGAAGGTTGGCATTGGTTCATTATTCCAGAACCACAAAGTCTTCCACAGCATGGTCGGCATGGTTTTCAGGCCGGTATTATAAACCCGCACAGCCTCAATATAATCACGGCGTGCCACTGTAATACGGTTTTCAGTGCCTTCCAGCTGCGATTGCAGCGCGAGAAAGTTCTGATTGGCTTTCAGATCGGGATATTTCTCAACCACCACCATCAGGCGGGAAAGCGCGCTGCTCAGATTAGCCTGATTGTCCTGAAACTGCTTGAACATCTCCGGATTATTCAGCATTTCCGGCGAAATCTGTGTCTGCGTTGCTTTTGAGCGCGCTTCAATCACGGCTGTCAGGGTTTCCTGCTCATGGGCTGCATAGCCTTTGACGGTTTCCACCAGATTAGGGATCAGATCGGTACGGCGCTGATACTGGTTCAGCACTTCGCTCCATGCCGCTTTGGCCTTTTCCTCATTGGTCGGGATCGTGTTAAAGCCGCAGGCCGCCAACAGCGGCATGAACATCAGCAAAATAACGGTGAGCAGCGGGCGCATTTTCTGCGAAACAGCCGTCACAGGAAAAGTCAGACCGGACATAGGAATCTCCTTATCTTTGCCATGCTCAGCGCAGGCTCTGGCCTATCAATATAGGGCAAATTCGCCGATGGAAATACACAGTTCTTAAACAGGTAAAACAGAATGACGACCCATGATCTTCACTTCTGTGGCTACCCTCAAAAACAAAGACAAAAAAATACCGTGGCGCCTTGCAGCACCACGGTATTTTAACTGATCGGCAGAGCAGAAATTATTCTGCAGCCGGTGCTTCTTCAGCAGGTGCAGCAGCGGCAGCAGCTGCTGCTTCAGCGGCTTCTGCAGCCTTTGCAGCGGCTTCTTCTTCAGCCTGCTTAGCCATGGCCAGACGTTCCTGTGCCTTCTTGCCTGGAACACCCTTGGTTGGGTTGTTGCCGGCTTCACGCTGTGCCAGACCAGCCTGTGCGAGGAAGCGCAGAACGCGGTCTGTTGGCTGTGCGCCGTGACCGATCCAATACTGAATGCGTTCTGCATTCAGGGAAACGCGGTCTTCTTCTTTGGTCAGGGTTGCATTCCACGAACCCAGCTTTTCGATGAAACGGCCGTCGCGTGGTGCGCGAACGTCAGCAACAACGATGTGGTAGTAAGGGCGCTTCTTGGAACCGGCGCGAGCCAGACGGATTTTCAGGGACATAGTGTTTTCCTTAAAGTTTATGTCGTGTCACTTATTCAGCAACAATTTCTGAAACACGGCCGCTTGAACGGCCGCAATGGTGTTACACCGCAAACCGGACTTTACTGTCCGGTATGGTTTGCGGCGGTATGCTCATGATGCCGGATCACTTCCTTAACGATAAAGTTGAGGAATTTTTCAGCAAAATCAGGATCAAGGCTGGCATCCTGTGCCAGATTGCGCAGGCGTTCCACCTGCCGTTTTTCACGCGCCGGATCAGCCGCAGCCAGTCCGCGCTCGGCTTTCAGAACACCAACAGCCTTGGTGCAGCGAAAGCGTTCAGCCAGCATATGAATCAATGCCGCATCAATATTGTCGATCGATGCACGCAAAGCGAGCAGTTCGGCAGGAATTGTCTGTTGTTCGCTCATTATGCTCACTTCTTCTTAGGCAGGTTAGGCAAACCACCGCCAAGACCCGGAAGTTTCGGACCACCAAGACCCGGCAAGCCCATACCGCCACCCAAGCCCGGAAGACCGCCCTTGCCCAAACCGGCAGCTTCTGCCTGTTTTTGCAAGGCTTCCAGCTGTTTCGGATCCATTTTCGACAGATCCGGCATGCCGCCGAGGCCGCCCATACCACCGCCAAGGCCGCCAAGACCCATTTTGCTGGCAAGGCCGCCCATCATCTGTTTCATCATGCCGCCCTTGCCTTTGCCCATGACTTTCATCATGTCGGCCATCTGGCGATGCATTTTCAAAAGCTTGTTAATATCAGCGGCATTGGAGCCGGAACCTTTGGCAATACGCTGCTTACGGCTGTGCTTGAGCAAATCCGGATTAGCGCGTTCAGCCTTGGTCATCGAACCGATAATCGCAAGCTGACGGTCAAATAATTTATCGTCCAGACCGGCGGCAGCCGCCTTGTCTTTCATACCGGCCATGCCCGGCATCATTCCCATGATACCGCCCATGCCGCCCAGTTTTTTCATCTGTTTGAGCTGCTCGGCCAGATCATTGAGATCAAATTTACCGGCCTGCATTTTCTTGGCCATTGCCGCTGCTTTTTCAGCATCAATGGTTTCAGCCGCTTTTTCCACGAGCGAAACAATATCGCCCATGCCAAGAATACGGTCGGCAATACGCTTCGGATAGAACTCCTCCAGCGCATCCATTTTTTCGCCGGTGGCAATGGCTTTGATCGGCTTGCCTGTCACCGCACGCATGGAAAGCGCCGCACCGCCGCGGCCATCACCATCCATACGGGTCAGCACGATACCGGTAATGCCAACGCGCTCATCAAAATTACGCGCCAGATTAACAGCGTCCTGACCGGTCAGGCTGTCAGCAACCAGCAGAATTTCATGCGGATTGGCGGCCTTGCGGATATCCGCCATTTCCACCATCAGCGGCTCGTCAATATGCGTACGGCCGGCTGTATCGAGAATCACCACATCATGACCGCCGAGCTTGGCAGCCTGTACGGCGCGCGCAGCAATCTCTACCGGTGACTGACCGGCAATAATCGGCAATGTATCAACGCTGACCTGCGTACCGAGCTGGCGCAGCTGTTCCTGCGCCGCCGGACGGCGTGTGTCCAGCGATGCCATCAGAACCTTCTTCTTCTGGCGTTCTGTCAGGCGCTTGGCGAGTTTACCCGTGGTCGTGGTTTTACCCGAGCCTTGCAAACCGACCATCATAATGACAACCGGTGCAGGTGCATTCAGATCAACTGAAACACCTTCGGTGCCGAGCATTTCCACCAGCTCGTCATGGACGATCTTGACGACCATCTGACCGGGCTTGATGCTTTTGAGAATTTCCGCCCCAACCGCTTTTTCACGCACACGGTCAGTAAAAGAGCGAACCACTTCCAGCGACACATCCGCTTCAATCAGCGCACGGCGCACTTCACGCAACGCAGCCGCAACGTCAGCCTCGGAGAGAGCGCCGCGTCCGGTCAAGCCGTTCAGAATAGAGCCAAGACGCTCCTGAAGTGATTCAAACATTCAAATTTCCCAATCTCTGTTCAGCTCAGCATTTGCAGAACTGAGTGCAGGTTCATCCCGAAAATCCTATATGGCAACGGTTATAAACCGGAGCTGCATCCAAAGCAAAACAGCACCCGAGGGCGCATTGCGCTGTCGGATGTTGACCTCCGGGATCTCTTTATACCATACGGGTCCCGGTCGGCTTGCCTGAGAACATATACTCATAGCGGAATTATCGCGGGTTTCTTACATGATCTGCAGTTTATGAGTCAAGCATTCACGCCGAAAAAGCCCTGCCTTGCCTGTCGAAAATGACATTTCAGACAAGGAAGCCGCCGCTCTATCATGACAATGAATAAAACTGTGACCTGAAAAGCGCGATGGCAAACAATAGTAGCGCCATCGGCAACAGTGCCTCATTCAAACCACATTCACCCGACATCGCCCACAGTGAATTATGAGTAATGCTTTATAAAACCTGCATTTCCTGTAAAGCACTGTTAACCATATAAACCTATAAAGCTCTCGAGCAAAGTTCTAACGAGGCAGCTTCATGCAGTCAAAGACTATCAAATCTTCTCTCCGTCATCTGACATTTTCTGTTATCGGCGGCACATTAAGTGTGCTGGCTTTTTCCGGCATTGCGCAGGCTGCACAATGCGGTAATACCGGCGCAGGCTTTCCTGCATGGATACAGAATTTCAAACAGGAAGCTGCGGCACGCGGTATCAGCAATAAGGCACTTTCCGCACTGGATAATGTCAAATATGCAACCGCAACAATCAATGCCGACCGCAACCAGAAAAGCTTCAAGCTGACACTGGACGACTTCATGAAGAAGCGCGGTTCCGCCACTATCATCAAACGCGGCAAGACCATGAAGGCGCAGAATGCTGCCCTGTTCGCCAAGATCGAACAGCGCTACGGTGTTCCGGCAGGTCCGCTTTTGGCAATCTGGGGCATGGAAACCAGCTTTGGCGGCTATATGGGCAAACAGCACACGCTGTCGGCTGTGGCCACACTGGCCTATGACTGCCGCCGTTCGGAATTCTTCACCAATGAGCTTTACGCTGCCCTGCAACTGATCCAGCGCGGCGATCTCAGCCCGAATGCTGTCGGCGCAATGCATGGCGAAATCGGCCAGACCCAGTTCCTGCCATCCAGCGTCATCAAATATGGTGCGGATGGTGACGGCAATGGCCATATCGACATGGTCGGTTCGCGTGCGGATGCGCTGGCTTCCACAGCCAATTTCCTCAAAGCCCATGGCTGGCGCGCCGGTGCAGGCTATCAGCAGGGTGAGCCAAATTACGGTGCCATTCAGGGCTGGAATGCCGCCACGGTTTACCAGCAGGCCATTGCCATTATGGGCAAGGCAATCGACGGCAAATAAGCCGCCCTGCCCAAACAATAAAAACCGGCTTTTCAGCCGGTTTTTTTATACTCTCAAGACATATTCAGATACTGACCAGACACGGATCAGCCGCAGAGCCATCATCTTTGCCTGTCTGTTCCGATGCTTCTTCCATCTCAGGACGGACAAAATCACCGGTTTCACCATCCATCACCCATAATTCACCGGTCGAAATATCAAACCATGCACCGTGAAGGCTAAGGCGACCCTTTTTCTCCAGAATTTCCACACAAGGGAAGCTGCGCAGATTATTCAGCGAATAGCGGATGGAAATACGTTCAAGCGCAGTCTGGCCTTCGGTCGGCGTCATCAGCGTATTCGCCGTGATCGTTTCAGCCGCAGGCGCCAGAAGGCTCATCCATTTGCCGATAAAATCACCCGGCGACAAAGGCGCGCTTTCCGTATCCAGCGCAGATTGAATACCGCCGCAACGGCCATGGCCGAGCACAACAATATGTTTCACCTTGAGGCTTTGCACCGCATATTCAAGCGCTGCGGAGGCAGCGTGATATTCGCCATCCGGCTCATAAGGCGGCACCAGATTGGCCACATTGCGCAAAACAAAAATTTCACCCGGACGGGTATTGAAAATAATTTCCGGTGCAGCGCGTGAATCGCAACAGGCAATAACCATAGTTTCAGGGGTCTGCCCCCGATCTGCGAGCTCTCTATAGCGCATTCTTTCATCGGCAAAATCCGATGTCATAAAACTGCGATAACCGGCGAGAAGTGTGTCTGGAAGATTTACCATGATTTTCCGATAAACCCATATTCGACCAAGATCAATCAAAGATTGGGCACATAGCAGAAAGAGCATAGCGTGCAATAACAGGCATTTTAGCGCTGTTTTTCATCATTTTCACTGTAAAAACAGGTTAAAAGGCGCATTTTGACAAAAAACACACAGCTTTGCCTGCGGCAATAATGCAGCGAAACAATCTATCAAAACCAATTTTATCTACAAAATTTTCTGTAAATTTACTGGCCAAATGATGAAACAGCACCTGAAACAGAAGTTTCAGGCACTCATTCCGTGATTGGGATGCATCAGCCGCCGCAGCTGCACCATTGCCATCGGCCGCTCCAGACTGGCCGCATCGGCCTCCAGCATCAATTCATCCGCACCGCGCTTGGCAGCACGCGCCAGAATTTCAAATACGGCGGCGGTTGTCATCTGCAAGGCTTTTTCTTCATTCATACCGGCCATGCGATGTGCAAGAAACAGCGCCGATGTCAAATCGCCCATGCCATTACCGGGTCCCTGAACAATGCGGTGCTCCGCCATCAAGGCCTGCGTGCGGGTTACCAGCACATTGCTGATACTGTCGCGCATCATGGCAAAAGCTGATGTCACCAGCATCGTGTCAGGACCGGCACGCAAAGCCGCCTCCATCAATTCCTGATTATTGGTTGGTTCTGTCCCAGTCAGCCATGCCAGCTCATAGCGGTTCGGCGTTGCAATATCTGCCAGCGGCAGCAATTCATCACGGATCGCAACAGCCGTAGCCTCGGCCACATAGAGGCCTTTCAGATCACCGATCACCGGATCACAAATATATTGCAGCTTGGGATTGCGCGCTTTCAGGCTGGCAATCAGCTTTGCCACAGCTTTTACCTGCGCTGCATTGCTCATAAATCCGGTCAGAACCGCAGTGACCTCATCCGTCCACGGGGCACGCTCAATATCTGCTATCAGCGCCGTAAATTGCGCCTCATCCGGAACAATGCGTGTTGCAGGCCCGTGCCCGGGATGCCACGGCAATGTCACCGTTGGCACAGCCCAGACCGGATGCCCCAAACGCTCCAGCGCAAAAACAGCCGCCCTGTTACCAATAGAGCCACGCACCACATGGCTGGAAATAACAATTACGGCGCTTGTACTGGTCGGCTCGGTAGCAGTCATGACATTACCTGGCATTAAAATTACGTCCTTACGGAACCTCCATCAGATTCTATAGTAATGTCAAATTTAATCCTATGGCCGGATAGAGGAAAAACAGCATTCTGTGCTGATCCGGTCGTGCTGTAACCGGTTTTCAGGCATCGGTTTCTTCCGGCAGATGTACCTGCGCCCAAACCGGCATATGCAGACGGCGGCGGTTTATATGCCCTTCGGCCTGATCTGTGCTTTCCGGTTTTTCGCCCTTAAAATAGAATTTCTGCCAGGCCTGTTTGACCGTGGCATGGTCCCCTTTGGCCAGATTATCATTGAATGCACGGCGCGATGTCGACCATGTTTCATATTCTTTCTGCAATTCCGGTTCATCGGCAATTTTGCGGATAACCGGCTGCACCTCATCCATTTTATGATGCTCGATCATCTGGATGAAGCAAAACGGTTCGCCTTTTTTAAAGCGCACAATGCCGGGGCGTGTCATTATCCAGTTCATTGTGAAGGGAAAAGGCAGCCAGTCTGTCTCCACCAAGCCGGTCAGTGCCTGAATACCATCTTTGACATGATTGGGTGCGCCGCCTGCCCATAATGCATAATGAGGCGGCGTGCGAAACAAATAGCCGGTGTGGAATGTAATAATGCCGTGGCTGAAATGCGATTCCACGAAATGCGCCATTTGCGGATCGGCACAGGAGACCGTCACATCCGTTTTGTCTTTGCCGCCATTCCAGCAAATACGGATATCGGTCGGGCAGAGAATTTCCCAGCCTGTCGTATTGGCCATAGTCAGCGGCAAACACCGGTAGGGAAACCGCATATTGAACCGGTCCATCCAGTCCCGTTCCGCCCTGCCCGCAATAATCTGCGGCGCATGATCCATCACGCTGAAACATTCCAAATGCACCATATTCACCTCCGGAAAACATTCTGTTTGCCGTCAGAAAATATGTGCGCGGATACGTTTTCAGATTCTGACGGCATCACACAAGATGCATAATCCCGTCAGTCTTGTTCACTGATGTTTCTGTCAGTCCTGCGCCCGCAATTACACCATTATATGTCAGCTCAAACGCACGATCAGCTTGCCAAAATTGCGCCCTTCAAGCAGACCTATAAAAGCTTCCGGTGCCTGTTCCAAACCTTCTGCAATATCCTCGCGATAGCGCACTTTGCCCTGTGCAATCCATTGCGCCATTTCCTGATAAAAGGCCGGACGCTGCTCACTGAAATCACGCTGGATAAAGCCGCGGATTGTCAGGCTTTTGGACAGAACATCGCGCATCACCAGCGGCAGGCGATCCGGCCCTTCAAAATCGCCGGTGCTGTTATATTGCGCCACCAATCCGCAAACCGGCACGCGGGCAAACTGGTTCAAGAGCGGGAAAACAGCCTCAAACACCTTGCCGCCGACATTTTCAAAATAAACATCAATGCCCGACGAGCAAGCGTCACGCAGGGCTTCAGCAAAATCCGGCCGGTAATGATCAATCGCCACATCAAAACCGAATTCCTCAATCAGCGCACGGCACTTATCTGCACCACCGGCAATGCCCACGGCGCGTGCGCCTTTCAGCTTTGCAATCTGACCGACAGCCGAGCCTACCGGCCCGCTTGCCGCAGCCACCACCACGGTTTCTCCGGCTTTGGGCTGACCGATTGTCAGCAATCCGGCATAGGCCGTAAAGCCCGGCATGCCCAGAACACCGAGTGCAGTGGTTACCGGTGCAGCCTGCGGATCAAGTTTGCGCAAGGTTGCACCGTCAGCCAGCGCATAAGTCTGCCAGCCGGAATGCGACAAAACAAAATCACCAAGAACAAAATCCGGATGCTTGCTGGCAATCACTTCGCCAATTGTACCGCCTTCCATCACGCCACCGATCGGAACGGGAGCTGCATAGGATTTGGCATCACTCATCCGGCCGCGCATATAGGGATCAAGCGACAGATAATGCAGCTTGAGCAGCACCTGTCCGTCGGCAGGTTCAGCAACGGGGGCTGTTTCAAGGCGAAAATTTTCAGCTGTCGGGCGACCTTGCGGGCGCGAGGCAAGCACAATGCGTTTTGAGATGATTTCAGCCATGAGACCTGTTCCTTTAACCGGATAAATTTGCACCAGACAATACACGGCGTATCTTGCCGGACAAAACAACATGCTGTGTTTTTAAGCCAGCAAGTGAAACAATTTTCGTAAGATTGCAGTCCTCACAGAATAAAAAACCCCGCTCGGAATCGGGGTTTTAAAACGACTCTTTCAGCCTATAGCGCGGCCTATATTTGGGATATGGCATGGCGAAAATGGTGCTTTGCGAGAACCGGAGCGGAATGTACTTTTGGTACATGAGCACCGGCAAGCATGTCGCGGAAAAGTGGGTACCGGTTTTCCGATAACGATATGCTCTTAAAAAACGCAGAAAAGTGCCATTTGCAGCCCGCCAGAGCCGAAATATCAGTTCATTGTTGGGATAACAAATTCTGCACCATCTTTCATGCCTTGCCGCATGCCCGCAGCCGCGTAGCGGTGAGGACATGCAAACAAAAATAGTCAGGCATTAGTTCATTGTTGGGATAACAAATTCTGCACCCTCTTTCATGCCTTGCCGCATGCCCGCAGCCGCGTAGCGGTGAGGACATGCAAACAAAAATAGTCAGGCATTAGTTCATTGTTGGGATAACAAATTCTGCACCCTCTTTCATGCCTTGCCGCATGCCCGCAGCCGCGCAGCGGTGAGGACATGCAAACAAAAACAGTCAGGCATTAGTTCATCGTCGGGATGACAAATTCTGCGCCATCTTTCATGCCTGACGGCCAGCGGGATGTTACAGTTTTGGTCTTAGTGTAGAAGCGGAAAGCGTCCGGACCATGCTGGTTAAGATCACCGAATCCCGAGCCTTTCCAGCCACCGAAAGTGTAATAAGCGATTGGCACAGGGATTGGCACATTGATACCGACCATACCAACCTGAACACGGCTGGCGAAATCACGGGCGGCATCACCGTCACGGGTGAAGATTGCAACGCCATTGCCATATTCATGATCATTTGGCAGCGACAGAGCTTCTTCATAATTTGCTGCGCGGACAACGCTCAGCACTGGGCCGAAGATTTCTTCTTTATAGATGCGCATGTCACGGGTGACATGATCGAACAGGCAGCCACCGAGATAGAAGCCGTTTTCATAACCCTGCAATTTGAAGTTACGGCCGTCGACAACAAGTTTCGCGCCTTCTTCAACACCGAGATCAACATAGCCGCGCACGCGTTCCAGCGCCTGTTTGGTCACCAGCGGACCGTAATCGGCAGAACCGTCGGTTGAAGGGCCGACTTTCAGGGATTCAACGCGCGGAATGAGCTTTTCCATCAGGCGCTCTGCGGTATCATGACCAACAGGAATAGCCACGGAGATCGCCATGCAACGTTCACCGGCAGAACCGTAACCGGCACCGATCAGTGCATCAACGGTCTGATCCATATCCGCATCCGGCATGATGATCATGTGGTTTTTTGCACCACCGAAGCACTGGACGCGCTTGCCGTTGGCGCAGCCGCGGGCATAAATATACTGAGCAATCGGTGTGGAGCCGACAAAGCCGATTGCCTTGACATCAGCATCATCAAGCAGCGCATCAACAGCATCTTTATCACCATTGACCACGTTGAAAATACCAGCCGGCAGACCGGCTTCCATGAACAATTCGGCAAAGCGCATCGGTACACCCGGATCGCGCTCGGATGGTTTGAGAATGAAAGCATTACCGCAGGCAATGGCAGGACCGGCCTTCCACAGCGGGATCATCGCCGGAAAGTTGAACGGGGTGATACCGGCAACCACGCCCAAAGGCTGACGCATGGAATAGGTATCAATGCCGGTACCGGCGGAATCGGTAAATTCACCCTTCATCAGATGCGGGGCACCGAGGCAGAATTCAATAACTTCCAGACCGCGCTGAATATCGCCCTTGGCATCAGGAATGGTTTTGCCGTGTTCACGCGCCAGCAATTCAGCCAGGCTGTCATATTCGGCTTCCACCAGTTCAAGGAATTTACGCAAAACGCGTGCGCGGCGCTGCGGGTTGGTTGCCGCCCATGCAGGCTGTGCTGCTTTGGCATTTTCGACCGCTGCGCGCACTTCTTCCTTGGTTGCCAGAGCAACCTGCCCCAGCACTGCGCCATCCATTGGCTGATAAAATTCGGTGCTGCGGCCGCTTGCGCCTGCCACATGCTTGCCGCCGATAAAATGTCCGACCTGCCGCATTGAATTACCTCTCCCCTGATATTCTGAAATTAGAATTAAGCTGATACCTTATCATCGCCCTGCAAAAAATAGTTTTCAAGCCCTTCAAAAGAGTATCCGTTGTGCAAAAATACATATAAGATGGCTTTATGAACTGGGATGACATCCGCATTTTCCTCGCAATTGCCCGTACCGGACAAATTCTCGGCGCGGCCAAAAAACTCGGCCTCAACCACACAACCGTTGCCCGCAGGCTGAGCGCCCTTGAGGCAAGCCTCAACACCACCCTGCTGATCCGGCGCACCAATGGCTCGGAACTGACATTGGCCGGTGAGGAATTGCTGCTCTCTGCCGAGCGGATGGAAGCGGAAATGCTCAGCGCCCATGCCCATCTGGCAGATGCTGATATTGCCGTCACCGGCAGCATCCGCATCGGCGCACCGGATGGTTTCGGGGTCAACTTTCTCAGCCCGCGTCTGGCACGTTTCTCTGCACTTTACCCTGACCTGACCATTCAGCTGGTGCCGGTGCCGCGCTCTTTTTCCCTGTCGCGCCGCGAAGTGGATATTGCCATCAGTGTTGAACGGCCTGAAACCGGCAGGCTGATGGCACGCAAGCTCACCGGCTATAATCTCGGCCTTTATGCCCATCAGGATTATCTGGAGCGCTTCGGCACACCGGAAGCGGTGGAAGAACTCAGCAAGCACCGGCTGATCGGCTATGTGGAAGATCTGGTGGCTACGCCAACACTGGCCTATGCCCGTGAAATCAGCCGCGACTGGAAACCGGCTTTTGAAGTTTCAAGTGCACTTGGTCAGGTGGAAGCCGTCAAAGCCGGTGCCGGTATCGGCATTCTGCATGGCTTTATCGCACGGGAATATCACGATCTTATTGAAATTCTGCCGCAAAGACGCATCAAGCGGTCTTACTGGCTGTCTTATCATGAATCCGCCCGCACCCTGCGACGGATTCATGTTGTGGCAGATTTCATCTCCGGTCTGGTGGAGAAAGAACGGCATTTGTTCAATTAGAGAACAATTTTGACGAAGAACGCGCTTTAAATTTCCTTGAACAGCAACGAACAGAGCATTGTCGTCAGCACGATAATCGGCAAGAGCAGCGACCAGAGCCCGAAACTATTATAGAGTAAAGCTCCAAAAGCCGCGCCAAAGACCAGTGACAGCCATACATAAATATGTTGCAACCAGCGGCGGCGCGGCACACGCCCCAGAATACCATTGGCCAGATCATTGGCCGCATTGAAAATCGTGCCGGTGACAAAGGTTGTGCCGAGGCGCGCCGCCCCATGCGGTTTGAAAACAGCATTTTGCGCGCCCATCGTCGCGGCCAGCAAAATCACCGATAATTGTCCCATCACATGCAGCTTGCTCAGCACAATCACGCTGATCAACAAGCCGATCACCATCAGCATCACCCGCACTGAAAACCAGCGCACCTCACGCGCACTGATCAATGAGGCAATAAATGCACCGCCAAAAAACAGGCTGATCAGCGCCAGCGGCATCAGCAGCGTTTGCCCGCCAAGATATTGCGCCGCTTTACCGTCCGGCCCGTTCAGCGCCAGACCAAGCTGGGTGGTATTGCCGCTCATGAAAGAAGCAAAATATCCACCAAGTTCGATAAAAGCGAGAGCGTCTACAAATCCGGCAACAGCAGTCAGGATCAGGCCGGTCATTAAGCGGGCTGGAGGTGTCATGAATGTCTCATAGAGCAGTTTCAGGAGCGTGCAACACTCTGTTGTCCCCGTTGCAACCGCTCATAAATTTTATAGAGAGCTTCTTATAAAAGCAAAACCTGCCGGTGTGAACCGGCAGGCTGTTTTTAATCTCCGCGGTCAGGCGCTTTTGACCAGCCGCAGTAAAACCAGAAGAATAACGGCGCCAATAAAGGCATTCACTGTTGCGGCTATAAAGCCACCGCCAATGGCAAAGCCCAGACGCGGCAACAGCCAGCCGGCCAGAAACGCACCGATCACCCCGACAACCAGATTGCCAAGCAGGCCGAAACCGCCACCGCGTACAACCTGACCGGCAAGCCAGCCCGCAAGCAGACCGACAATGAGAAAGATGAATAAACTTTCAACGCCCATTTATTTCTCCGATCCTGAATTTCTACAACTTGTTAAAACCGCTGCCATCAAAGCAGCTTTTGCAGATTATGAAGTGACCGTCATTGCTGCCAGCCCGTTCAGAGATGATCATTACTGGAAACAGCATCGTAAAGATAACGCAGCAACTGTCAAATAGCTGCATGTTATCTGAAGAAAAATATCAGGCGTTCTGGCTGTTCTGAATAAAAATCAACCACGTCTCCTGTCTCCGGCCGCAGACACATCCCCTCAGACCAGATGACGGAAAGCGCTGACCACCTGATCATAGACAGCGCGCTTGAACGGCACGATCAGATCAGGCAATTCCTGCATCGGTTTCCAGTCCCACATATCAAATTCTGCTGTGTGACCGCCCGGCGGCGGATTGATCGCAATTTCACTTTCATCGCCTTCAAAACGATAGGCGAACCAGCGCTGGGTCTGACCACGATATTTACCCTTCAGCGCAATGCCGATCAGATGTTCCGGCAGGTCATAATTGATCCAGTCCGGCGCTTCCGCAAGCAGACTGACCGTGCGCATACCGGTCTCTTCATAGAGTTCACGCAATGCGGCCGTTGCCGGATCCTCACCTTTATCAATACCGCCCTGCGGCATCTGCCAGAGCTGTGTTGCGCCTTCCATCTCGCCATTCGGCTCAACAATGCGCCGTCCTGCCCAAACCTTGCCTTCACGGTTCAGCACCATAATCCCCACGCAAGGACGGTAAGGCAGCGAAGCCGGATCATGTTTCTTTGTCATGCTGTTCTCTTTGCTGGCGGAGCGGTTCTGCGACCATTGATTGGCAGCACCTGCTCCTGTGTTTTCATCATCATTTATCGCCCCGTCCGGCCTGTTAAAAAAGCAAAACGAGATTATGTCCTGCCAAACAAAAAACGCGGGATAGACCCGCGTTCTTGCCTGCATCAGCAGTTATTTTTTAGCGGCCTTTGGCAGGCCCTTGGCAGGATCCGGCGGGAAGGCTGCATTGGTTTCTTCACCACGCAGCAATTTCAGCGCTTCATTCAGCTGGATATCATCCTTAGGCTCAAGCGGCACATAAGCGGAAGAACCGGAACCGGCTTCATCTTCCTCTGCACCCTTGATGTGACCTTTCAGACCGGCCTCACCCTTGGTCACAACATCACGCCCCTTCAGCTCATCCGGCAGCGGCTGTTCCACCTTGATATCCGGTGTAATGCCCTTGCCCTGAATGGATTTGCCAGACGGCGTGTAATAAAGCGCCGTGGTCAGACGCAGCGAGCCATTTTCTCCCAGCGGGATAATGGTCTGTACCGAGCCTTTGCCGAAAGACTGTGTGCCGAGAACGGTTGCACGACGATGATCCTGCAACGCACCGGCCACAATTTCAGACGCACTGGCAGAACCGCCATTGATCAGCACAATCACCGGCTTGCCCTTGGTCAGATCGCCTGCACGGGCATCAAAACGGGTAACATCCTGCGGATCACGGCCACGGGTGGACACAACCTCGCCCTTGTCAAGGAAGGCATCCGACACAGCAACCGCCTGATCGAGCAGACCACCCGGATTGAGACGCAGATCAAGCACATAGCCTTTCAGCTTATCTTCCGGCACCTGTGCCTGAATATCCTTGATCGCCTTGGTCAGATCATCCGAAGTTTTTTCGGTGAAAGAGATCACACGCAGATAGCCGACATCATTTTCCACGCGGGAGCGCACAGCCTTGACCTTGATGATCGCACGCTTGATCGACAGCTTGATCGGCTTGTCTGCACCCTGACGGATCAGTGTCAGCTCAATGGCTTCATCAACCGGTCCGCGCATTTTATCCACGGCATCATTGAGCGAAAGCCCGCGCACTTCCGTACCATTGATCTGGCTGATCAGATCGCCGGCCAGAACACCGGCTTTCGATGCCGGTGTATCATCAATCGGCGCAATCACCTTGACCAGATCATTTTCCATGGTCACTTCAATGCCGAGACCACCGAACTCGCCCTTGGTCTGCACGCGCATATCCTGCGCCGCTTCCGGATTAAGATAGGAAGAATGCGGGTCAAGCGAAGTGAGCATACCGTTGATCGCGGTTTCAATCAGCTTCTTATCTTCCGGCGGCGTCACATATTGCTGGCGCACACGCTCGAAAATATCGCCGAAAATCGCGAGTTCTTTATAGGTATCATTATTGGCAGCATTGGCGGTTGAAGCCGGAGCCCCCTGCACAACGACCATCGCCGAAGCCCCCAACAAGGCGCCTGCGAAAAGGAGCGACAGTTTACGTATCATCTTGTGTCCTTCCGGAATGCCTGTCGGTCCACCAGGGGGTCGGATCGACGGATTTCCCATCTTTTCGAAATTCTATGTAAAGCATCGGCGAAGAATTGCCACTCCCCAGTGAAGCAACACTGGTCAAAAGTTTTTCTCCCATTGCGCCGACAGGCTCACCGGCAAGCACGAACTGTCCCTGAGCCACATTGATTCTGCTTAATCCCGCCATCACGATATGATATCCGCCGCCAACATCAAGTATTAACAGCTGGCCATAAGAGCGAAATTGCCCAGCATAAAGCACAACGCCATCAGAAGGTGACGTAATCGTGGCATTCTGCGGGGTTTGCAGCATTTCTCCTGCAAGAGGACGGCCAAAATCATCCTTCTGGCCAAACTTTTTTGTGATTTTTCCGCTGGCAGGCAGAACCAGCTGGCCGCGCAATGTTGCAAAATCCACTTTTGCAGACAGGAAATTCTCATTAGGCTGTGCCGCCCGCTCCTGCCCCTGTGCCAGCCGCTGCTCTTCCTCGGCACGCGCTGCATCGGCAGCCGAACGCACATTATCCATCCGCGACTGTAAAGAAGCGATCAGATCTTTCAGGCTGGTGGCTTTTTTCGCCAGTTCTTCCGAATGAATACGTTCAGCGCGCAATTCTTCTTCCGAAGTGCTGTAGAGCTTTTTCTTCTCCTCCAGCAGCAATTCCTGTTTCTGCCGTTCCTCAAGTTGCGCCGTGCGGCTTACCGTCAAACGCTCCTGCTCATCCTTGATGGAGGCTTGCAAGCGCTGCAATTCTTTCAGATCAGCCATCAGCTCAAGGGTTTGCTCACGCATTTCCGGCACCACAGCGCCCAGCAGTACCGCAGAGCGCACAGAGGCCAGCGCATCATCAGGACGCACCAGAATGGCCGGTGGCGGGTTCAGCCCCATCCGCTGCAAAGCCGCCAGCACTTCTGCCAATACGGCGCGGCGCGCGCGTAAAGACAGCTTGATGCCATCTTCCTGCTCGCTCAAAGCCAGCAATTTTTCACCGGCTTTTTCAATATCATCTGATAATTTCTTGTCGGTCTTGGCCGATTGGATCAAAGCCGCGGTAATCGTCGCCTGATCTTTTTTCAGTTCCGCAATACCGGCTTCAAGCTGGGTAAGCTTTTCTTTCGACAGCGCAAGCTCGCCATTGATCGCATCCAGACTGCCCGCAGCTTTTTGATGCTGCTGCTCCAAAGGCTCCGGCGGCGATGTTATCTGCGCTTCCTGCGCATAGGCTGCGGTCATTGGCAGAAAAACCGCAGCCAGCAGAGCAGAGCGCAGACCGCCGGAAAGCGGGCGGTGCGCCAAAACCTGTCTGAAAAAACGGCTGCAATGTTTCATCAAATATCTGACACGGGCTCGCGGGTTATCTCTGGACTATGATTGGGCTCATTATCCCTATAGCAGCAAAATATATAACAAAGATTTTCTTGTCACAAATTCACCGGTAAACATGCAGCTTACCGGTTCAAACGCGGTGATACGGATGACCGGAAAGAATTGTCACTGCGCGATAAAGCTGCTCGGCAATCAAAATACGTGCCAATTGATGCGGCCATGTCATTTTGCCCATTGCCAGCACCAGATCAGCCCGGCTGCGCAATTGCGGATCATGCCCGTCAGGCCCGCCAATGGCCAGGATCAGCTGTCTTTTGCCGCCATCACGGATTTTACCCATCTGCTCAGCAAAGGCTTCAGAGCCAAGCTCTTTGCCCCGCTCATCCAGAAGGATCAGCGCCGCACCATTATCCAGCGCCTCAAACACACGCGCCGCCTCATCAGCCTTGCGTTGATCCGCACTACCGCCGCGGCTTTCCGTAATTTCACTGACACCGGTAAATTCAAACCCCAAAGCGGAACCCGCTTTGGAAAAACGGTCGAAATAACGCTCTGCCAGTTCCCGTTCAGGACCAGCTTTCATTTTTCCGACCGCATAGACCGCAACACGCATAATCAAAAACCTCTGCCTGCTATCGCCGTCAGGCTTTTGTCAGGCAGTCAGGCTGCACAGTTCCAACGGGAACCGGCAGCAGTATAAATAACGCTCTGAAAGCCGGCAAGCATATCCGCTATGCCGGCCTGAAATCACCTTGCAACTCAATGCACCGCTTTTTTGCGGGCTTTGGTTTCATCTGCATCAGGCATGACCCAGATTTTTTCAATATTGTAGAACTCACGGGTTTCCGGATGGAAAATATGGATGATAATATCACCCGTATCGACCAGAACCCAGTCTGCTCCTTCAAGACCTTCAACCTGAATGTCACGCACACCGATTTCCTTCAGCGCACGCAGCATATGATCGGCCACAGCACCGACATGGCGCTGGGAGCGACCGGAAGCGATCACCATATAATCGCCCAAAGCGGATTTTCCGCGCAGATCAATGGAAATGATATCTTCGGCCTTGGAGTCATCAAGGCTCGCAAGCAGAACCTCTAAAGCATGGGACACAGTGGCTTCGCCGCTGATCTCAGCTGGTGAAGGCGTGATAACACCCTTCTTTTCAATTGCTGTTCTCAATGAGTACCTTTCCGTAAAGAACAACGCCACACGGCAATTACGCCCCGTGTGACTATAAAAGTGGCAGAGTCCTGTGTCTGTTTCAAGACACAGGCTCATGTAAAATTGACAGGAAAAATAACCTGCTGATTTTGCGTCTTATTCTCTCATCTCTTGCCGCCGCAGCTGCGTGGATGACAGGTCTGATTGCGGCCCGCGGATAAAAACCCATGCAGGTGCCCGCATTGTCGCCAGTTGTGCGGCTTGCGTTTCCGGCAGACGTGCAGCAGAAAATTGCTGTGCCATAACGGAATCCTCAGCCGCCATATTGGAGCCCGGCCGGTTGATCACCGCAATCGGATAGCTGCGTGCAATCGCTTCCCATTCCTGCCAGTGATGAAACCCCATAAGATTATCCGCACCCATAATCCAGACCGGATGAATATCCGGATAATGGCTGCGCACCAGCGCCAGCGTATCCGCCGTATAGCGCAGCTGATAGGACACTTCAAAAGCCGTCACATGAATACGCTTGTCCGTAATCAGCGCCTCGCTCAAAGCAATACGCTCCCGCAAGGGTGCAAGTTCGCTCACATCTTTCAGCGGGTTTCCGGGCGTGACCATCCACCAGACCTGATCAAGCCCCAGCCGTTCCAGCGCCAGTTCCGCCACCAATACATGACCGGCATGGGGCGGATTGAAGGAGCCACCAAACAGACCGATCTTCTGCCCTTTGCGCACAAGCGGCATTTGCAGATAGCACTGCGGAACATCCTGAAAAGCCTGCGGAATATCCGTTATTTTGAGCTTTTGCATCATTGCTCTTGCTTATACCCGCGTCTGCCCGTTACCGCGCACACGGTATTTGAAAGAAGTGAGCTGTTCCACGCCCACCGGCCCGCGTGCATGCATCTTACCGGTTGCAATCCCGATTTCCGCGCCCATGCCAAACTCGCCGCCATCCGCAAATTGCGTCGAGGCATTATGCAGCAAAATGGCTGAATCAATTTCGTTAAAAAACCGCTCAACAACCGCTGCATCTTCGGCAATCACCGCTTCCGTATGATGGGAAGAATAGCGGTTGATATGCGTCAGCGCACCGTCAATGCCGTCAACCAGCGCCACGGAAAGAATGGCATCAAGATATTCTGTTGCCCAGTCTTCCGCCACGGCCGGTTCAGCCTGCGGGTAAAGAGCGCAAACATCCGCATCACCACGGATCACGCAACCGGCTTTTGCCAGTTCATCCAGTACCGGCACCAGATGCGTTTCAGCCGCTTTGCGGTCAACCAGCAAAGTCTCCGCCGCACCGCAAATACCAGTGCGACGCATTTTGGCGTTCAGCACAATCTTTTTTGCCATGACCAGATCAGCGCTGGCATCCACATAAATATGGCACAGCCCTTCAAGATGCGCAAAAACCGGTACGCGGGCTTCTTCCTGCACACGGGCAACAAGGCTTTTGCCACCGCGCGGCACAATCACATCAATGGCGCCGTTCAGGCCTTTGAGCATTTCACCGACCGCTGCACGGTCTGTTACCGGTACCATCTGAATAGCAGCTTCCGGCAAACCGGCGGCTGTCAGACCTTCCGCCAATGCCGCATGAATCTCACGCGAAGAATGGGCAGAGTCAGAGCCACCGCGCAGGATCACCGCATTACCGGCTTTCAGGCATAAAGCACCGGCATCCGCCGTGACATTCGGGCGGCTTTCATAAATTACACCAATCACACCAAGTGGCGTGCGTACCCGCTCAATATGCAGACCATTCGGGCGATCCCATTCGGTTATCACCTCACCGACCGGATCTTTCAAAGCGGCAATCGCGCGGATACCGTCGGCCATAGCGCGAATACGCGCCTCATCCAGCTTCAGCCGGTCGATAAAAGATGCAGCCGTGCCCGAAGCTTCTGCGGCAGAAACATCCAGCGCATTGGCCTTGAGGATCAGTTCCTTGCGGCGCAGTAAAGCGTCCGCCATAGCAATCAGTGCGGCATGTTTACGCTCAGCAGGCGCAATGGCCAAAGGGGCAGCCGCAGCACGCGCTTTAGCCCCAAGCTCCGCCATAATGTCTTTAACTGTTTGTTCTGCCTGCATCACGCATGTTCCCCCTCAAGCGCATCCTCCCCCTCATGCTGCATATGATTGCCACGGATCACCAGATCATTGGCATGCACCATGGAAGAGCGGGGAAAATAACCGAGAATCGCTTCAATCTCGCCACTCTTATGACCGGCAATCTTGACCGCATCCGCAGCATCATAACCGACAAGACCACGGGCAACCTCACGGCCTGCCATATTGAGAATGGACACCGTATCGCCGCGCTGGAAATTGCCATGCACTTCACGCACACCGGCAGGCAGCAAGGATTTTCCGGATTTCAGTGCTTTCAAAGCGCCGTCATCAATCACCAATTGTCCTGCCGCATCGAGATGGCCGGAAATCCATATTTTCCACGCGCTGACCGGCGCATGCGAAGGTTTGAACAGGCTGAATCTTTCACCACGGTCAATCGCAGCCAGCGGATTAATGCGCGTGCCGGAGGTGATGATCATCGCCGTACCGGCTGCATTGGCAATCTTGCCCGCATCCAGCTTGGTTTTCATACCACCGCGCGACAATTCAGAAGCCGCAGCACCGGCCATAGCTTCAATATCCGGTGTAATCGCTTCCACTACAGGTAAAAACTGCGCATTCGGGTCTTTATGCGGCGGCGCGGTATAAAGGCCGTCAATATCCGACAGCAGAATGAGCAGATCCGCGCCGATCATCGTCGCAACACGGGCAGCCAAGCGATCATTATCACCATAGCGGATTTCATTGGTCGCAACCGTATCATTTTCATTGATAACCGGCACGGCCTTGAGTTTCAGCAGTGTTTCAATCGTTGCGCGAGCATTAAGATAGCGGCGGCGCTCCTCGGTATCAGACAGAGTGAGCAGCACCTGCCCGGCCATAATACCATGTGCCCCCAGCACATCCGCATAGGCTTTGGCCAGTGCAATCTGACCGGCTGCGGCTGATGCCTGACTTTCCTCAAGCTTCAGGGTGCCCGAAGGCAGCCCCAGCACCGTGCGCCCCAGCGCTACGGCACCGGAAGAAACCACCAGAACTTCCACACCCTGCGCCTGCAAAGCGGCAATATCTGCCCCGAGACTTTCCAGCCACGGCTGCTTCAGCCCGTGTGCACGATCCACCAAAAGCGCTGAACCGATTTTCACCACAATACGACGATAATTTTTCAGCGCCCCGATCGTCATGATCCGCTCACTTATGTCCTGTATCTGCTTTACCGGCCTCAGCAGAACCGGCCAGATCGCGCTCTTCAGCACGGCTTTGTTCAATAATACGTGCCAGTTCACGCAAAACCGTATCAATCCCCTCACGGCTCACAGCCGAAAGCATTAAAGGCTCATGACCACAGGCCTTTTTCAAGGCTTTAAGCTTTGCCTTACGGGCATCAGGATCAAGAATATCAATCTGCGACAGCGCAACGATTTCCAGCTTGTCGCTGAGGCCATGGCCATAAGCTTCCAGCTCGCCGCGAATGACCTGATAGGCCTGCGCAACATCGTCTTCCTGCGCAGAAATCAGATGCAACAGCACACGGGTGCGCTCCACATGGCCGAGGAAACGGTCGCCGAGACCAATGCCTTCACTGGCGCCTTCAATCAGCCCCGGAATATCCGCGATCACAAATTCACGCGCATCAATACGCGCCACGCCCAAATTCGGATGCAGTGTGGTAAAAGGATAATCCGCAATTTTCGGCTTGGCGGCCGTTACGCTGGCAAGGAAGGTTGACTTGCCAGCATTAGGCAGGCCGACCAGACCGGCATCAGCAATCAGCTTCAGACGCAGCCACAAAGTGCGTTCAATGCCGTCCTGCCCCGGATTGGCGCGGCGCGGCGCCTGATTGGTCGAGGTTTTGAAATGCAGATTGCCGAAACCGCCATTACCGCCTTTTGCCAGACGGTAGCGCTGTCCGATCTCAGTCAGATCGCAGATCAGCGTTTCATTATCTTCTTCAAAAATCTGCGTTCCCACCGGCACTTTCAGGATGACATCATCCCCTTTGCCGCCGGTCATATTGCGGCCCATGCCATGCATGCCGGTTTTGCCCCGGAAATGCTGCTGGTAGCGATAATCAATCAGCGTGTTGAGACCATCAACAACTTCAGCCCACACATCACCGCCGCGTCCGCCGTCGCCACCGTCGGGACCGCCGAATTCCAGAAATTTCTCGCGACGGAACGAAACCGCACCGGCACCGCCATTGCCGGAACGGATATAAATTTTTGCCTGGTCGAGAAACTTCATGTGCTTGCCTTTTCCGGTATCAACCGGCTTCCGGATAGTCCGCTTTAAGAGATAATGAATTGCAGATACATAAGCTGCAATAACAAATGAGATATTCTGGCTGAGCCAATACAGGAAAAAACCTGACTTGAAAACTGCCGTGCATCAAGCTTGATGCTGCGGGTGATGGATAAAACACCTGCCGGTAGCCAGCAATTTATGAATAGCGCAGCACCGGTATTCTATCCGTTACTGACCAGCCCCACGCAGTTCCAGCCATTGCTGGCGGGTCATAACATAGCATTCCACCGGCACATCGCCATCCACGCCGGAAACACCAATGGCTGATCCGGTATGTCTGAAGCCACATTTTTCAATCACGCGCTTTGAACCCTCATTACGGCTTTGCGCGCTGATATAGATCTGCTCCAGCGACAATTCGCGAAAAGACAGATCGATCAGGGCTGTGGTTGCTTCCGTAGCATAGCCTTTGCCCCAATAAGGCTCGCCCAGCCAATAGCCGATTTCATAACCCGGCCCGTATTTATGATCATGTAATGTGATACTGCCGATAAATTCACCGGTCTCGGCAAGTGTAATCGCATAAACAAACTGCCCGATCGCTCCCGATGCCGCCAGATTGATAAATTCAACCGCATTGTCACGCGTATAAGGATAAGGCAGGCGCGCCAGCATACGTGCGATGTTCATATTCTGCGCCAGCTCTGTGAGTGCGTCGATATCTTCCTCATGCGGCGGACGCAGCACAAGGCGCTCTGTCAGCTGTACAGGTGAATCGCGCAAGGTCACATCGGCGCCATAGGTGCCGGTCAGACCTGCACCTTTCAGATCAATATCAGACAGACCGACATTCGGCCTGCCCGATAATGGCGCTTGAATTTGTAAATCCGTTTCGCTCTGGAATTTTGTCATTGGCGTTTTCAGACCGTCCGGTCTTCCTCCGGGTAAAATAAAAGGGGAGACGGTTTCCCGTCTCCCCTTCAATATTTTATGCCGGACAATCAGGCTTTTATATATCGGGTTCGACGAGAACACCGGTATATAAAAGGAGCACCGGTTACTCCGCAGCTTCTGCCATCGGGTTCACGGATACAAAGGTTCGGCCGTTTGCTTTGGTCTTGAAAGACACAACGCCGTCAGCCTTTGCAAACAGGGTGTGATCCTTACCCATGCCTACATTTGCACCCGGATGCCACTGGGTACCGCGCTGGCGAACAATGATGTTGCCTGCGATAACAGCTTCGCTACCGAATTTTTTCACGCCAAGGCGTTTCGACTCTGAATCGCGACCGTTACGCGATGAACCGCCAGCTTTCTTATGTGCCATCGGTATTCTCCTTTAATTCGTTAATTACTCAGCAGCTTCAGCTTTTGGCGCAGCCTTTTTCGGCGCAGCCTTGGCTTTTGCGGATGGCTTTGCGCCACCGGTGAGGATTTCCGAGATACGGATAGTCGTCAGTTCCTGACGATGACCGCGGGTACGCTTGGAGTTCTGACGGCGACGCTTCTTGAATGCGATAACCTTTTTCGCACGGCCCTGCTCAACCACTTCAGCGGTTACAACAGCACCTTCAACGCGCGGAGCACCAACAGTGGCGTTTTCACCTTCGCCAACGATCAGAACTTCTGCAAATTCTACAACATCACCGGCTTCACCGGCAACTTTTTCAACTTTAATCACATCATTGGCGGCAACGCGATACTGCTTACCACCTGTCTTGATGACTGCGAACATTTGTTTTCCTTCCGGTCGTTCGTTTCCGGCTCTCCCGTTTTAAGCAGGGGCCGTCTTCTTGTCAGTCGTGACAGTTATTATTTATCTTAACAAAAACATCAGTTTAAGGGCTGATAAACACACAACAAAAGTCAAAGGGGGATTCTCATCCTCCTGCGACGTGGCTGCATATAGTGTCAAAAGCACTGCCGCGTCAAGGTTTTTCAGGCGATGGAAGGGGATATCTGCGAAATAATCGCAGTTTCTCAACGATTAGGACTTGTCTAAATTTTCCGTCCGCGTTATGAGCGCATCGCACATTCAGCAAATCGCATATGTTTTATGAAAACAAACGGCTTCGGCCTTCAGGTTTGACATAATGCAACACAGCGGAGAGGTGGCTGAGTGGTTGAAAGTACCGCACTCGAAATGCGGCGTGGGGGTAACTCCACCGTGGGTTCGAATCCCACCCTCTCCGCCAGTTTTATTTAATAGAATCAATTAGTTATCTACACTTCAATGTTGCGCACTTAAATTCTGAAGAGCGTTCTGTTGACAGCATCTCATCAAGGGCCACGCTCAAGGCACGATTGAGATTACTCCCGCCAATTCATTAGTCAATTGTTCCTATTCAGTTTTGACGCAATGTAGAGCTCGATGGGTTCAGGCAGAATGGCATCATGAAGTGTAAGTAGAGCTCGAAGGAGATATTCGCGAATTCCAGAACGGGGCTGCCTATCGCCTGAATTCGCCAGCGCATTAGCTATGTCCGAAAGGACTAATGCGATCGCACGACACAGGTTGAGATCACTGCCCTTTTTAAATACGAAGTCATCAATCACATGATGCTCGGTTTCAGGATTATGAGAAGAGCATGGGCATGTGCAAAATCGCTTTCCTTGATAGAGCTGCCTGCCCTCCCAGATATATTCTTTCGACAGGTATGGAATTGATTGCCCATATCGATTGCTTGTTGGATATTCAGGATGCCGTTTGTTTGGGCAATCACAGTGCCGCGTGACGATTAACACACCATGAACGGAAGCAAACTCAATATATTTTTTGAGTATTTTTGTAAGTTCCCTGCGCGTTATATAATTAGAGGTCGAATTATCCCACCATAATGAGTAACCGGCATTTTCGATTCCCTGAATTTGAATGATGAGCTCACTTCTCAAGCTAGTAAGAAATTTAAAGCTGTCCATAAGTGCGTCTCTCCGTTACACATCTACAGTTTTGTAAAATATGCTACTGTCAACCTAGAGGCGTTTGTAGCTTCCGCCACGAGGCATCACCGGTGTGTAGACAACCTCATCAGGAGACATACCCTGCTTAAGGCGAGCATAAAATACCGCTTCACTAATCCCCCGACTTTGCGCGACGGGCCATGCAAGCTGACCATCGGCAAGGAAAGTCATCAACTTAAGTGAGGGACGCTGTGCTGGGGATTTACGTATTGGTGGAATAGAACGGTTTGACTTAGTGTTTCCGAAATGCTGAAGAACCGGGTCATAAGACACCCGACCTACAGTCAAATCAACGTCATGGATCTTCCTTCCGCCAGCCCATGTGACGAACACCGATGTAAAGGCACTTGTTGGTATATCTCCGATATGCGCCGCCTCAATCCTCGGCATAATCGTATGACGCAGATTGCCGGGCTGGTTCCAGCGCTCAACAAGTGTATTAGCTGATATAAAATTGGCCTCGATAGCGGCTCGATCTATACTGATCCATACGGCTACACCCCAATCCCGGCGATGCGGGACGAACGTATGCCAACTGCTCATTGGATGGGTTTGGGAATAGCGCTCGGCGTCAAAGTTGGCGAAGTCAAAAAGGCTGACACCGCCCATCAACCTGACAAAGGGGTAATACTCCGGTTGTTGCGCTTTCCACCGCTCTGAATTAGGCAAATTGCTAGGATCAGCAGATACCCCGCCAGAGGCGATGATTGAAAGGAACCGCCGAGGATGCGTTGTATGCCAAAGCCCCCCATGCAGGCGATCATCCAACACCCCCATACCAGACATAGCCCCTCCTTGATTTAACCTTAAGCTTTTGATTAACGCGGCATTACCTAAGGCGTCAAGATGAGCCCCCTTAAACACGTCGCCGCCCCTTTTGCAGGATAGACTTATCTCGCAATACAGTGCGGGTTTCTCAGTAGTAGCATTACATCTCTGGTATCTCCACAATTCTAGTTTAACCCTTGCCCCCTTACGGGGCATCCTACGCATGATCTTCAATACATATTGGACATCACATGGCTACTATCCGGAAATTCAGAGGACACTGGCAAGCACAAGTCCGCAGACGTGGTATGAAGCCCCGCTGTAAATCCTTTGATAGCAAATCCACGCATCACGCGATCAGGACGGGTGCGTCGTCACCACTGAGATCGGTCTGCCGTTTTTCCGAGGACTGTCCCATCCCAGTAATGTCGCGGAAGTTACGTTAATAGAAACCTTTCTTGAGCAGGTTGTTAAGTTCGCAGATTGTATTGAGGTCGATCTTGCCGCGCTGTTACGTGAAATTGTTCCCTCGCCTGAAGCGCGGCAACTTCATGCTTTCGCACCGCAGGACTTTCGCGATCACGTTCGTGATTCTGTCCCGCCGAAGGTTGTACAGATAAGTAGTTTCGACGATGCTGCGATTCGCTTAGGGGTGGGCTGGCACGGGCTTCCTCGTCCAGGTGGCACGGTCACAGGACGTGACGAATGTACAAGGGTGTTCAATGCTATCACACCGCCGTCGAGGAAATGTTCTGTACCCGCTTTATTGATCGGCGTGGTTCTGCTTGATCTCGCGGTGCAGGCGGTCCATGTCACCAATCAAAGCATCATTTTCGACCGCTATCCCAAGATACGCAGCCGCCTTGTCGGTGGTTACATGGTCTTCTATTCCATCGGCAGTGCTGTCGGTGCCATCACATCAACGCTGGCTTATGACAAAGCGGAATGGATCGGCGTATCACTATTCGGAGCGGGATTCAGCGCTCTTGCCCTTCTGATATGGACAGCCACACTTCACTTAAAAATCAATAATTTATCCGGCAAAACACGATATTTTCTCGATAAACCGGGCAATCATTATGCACAAGAATAATGGGATAGTCATAAAGTGACTTTTCAGCACAATAGTGCTTTTCGCTGCACCGATTTCTTCCATAGTGCAGGATGCATTGACCTACCCGTAACTTATTTTATCCGTATAAATGTAAAACCCATCATCATCTGCGGCTTTTACCAAAGCCCTGCCCCCTGCATATCCGAGAGAATGAAATAAAACATGCCTGCGCAAGCCGTCACATCAGAGCAAACCGCAATTCGTGCTCAGCTTGAGCATGATCTTGAACAACTGCGCCGGCAAATTACTCTGCTTGAGCAAGATTATGCCAGCTTCAAAAAATTTATGCCTAAAGCCCGCCGTAACAATAAAATAGCTATCTGCATTGCTCTTGCCGTTACCGTTTTCGCATGGGTAAACAATAGTTCGTTCTGGCTGCGATATTATCCTTTACCCGCCGTTCTTCTGTGCAGCGGAGTGTTCGCCATTGCAGCTCAATGGCTGGAGGGCTGGATGGAGCGCAAAATCAATGCGCTTGTCGCCGTCGTCAAAGATGCGGAACAGCAATTGAGCGCTTTGGATAATGAAACCGCTCAAGTCTTTCTGAGCACCGGCAAATAGCGGGTCGGGGTCTGCCCCAGTGCTTTTTTAAACATTGTAATAAAAGCCGTGACAGATTCATAACCCAGCATTGCGGATACGCTCTGGACAGAAACACCGGCTGAAATTTCCCGCAGCGCCAGCATGAGATGGAATTGCTGTCTCCAGCGACCGAATGTCAGCCCTGTCTCCTGCACCATCAGCCGCGCCAGTGAGCGCTCACTCACCGCAACCCGTTCCGCCCATTGCGCCAGTGTGCTGCGATCTGCCGGATTATCCGCAAAAGCCTCAGCAATCCGCCGGATTTTCGGATGCGCAGAAATCGGCAAATGAAAATCTTCCCGCGGCATTAAAATCAGCTCATCCAGCAAAACCCTGACCAAACGATCCGTATGGCTGCCCGCGCGATAATCCGGCGGTTGCTGTGCCAGATGGCCGATCATTTCCCTGATCATCGGTGAGATGGAAAGCGTGCAACATTGTGCAGGCAAAGCTGCCGCAGCAGGCTCCACAAACAGAAATGAAAGCTGCGCATTGGCTGTAGTGCGGTTGCTATGCTCCATCCCGCCCGGAATCCATATGCCGCAATTGGCCGGTACAATCCACCAGCCATCCGCCACATGACAGGTCACGGCACCATGCAGTGCCAGCACGAGCTGCCCTTTGCGGTGATGATGTGCAGGAATTTCCGTCGCATAATCTTTCAGCTCCAGATGCAGCGCAACAGCGGGGCAATCGGTCTTATCAGGGTCAAAATCCGTATGGGCAGAATAAGATGACATCGAGAATGGCAGAATTTAGCGATAAAATGTCATTATAGCCAAATTCAGCGGGGGCGCAATTCTTTAAAAAAGCCGCAGAAAGGTAGATAGCCCTCATGACCACTAAACCTCCCCTGACTGCGCGGTCTGTCCTGCTGATCTGCGGCATATTGTTAATTGCCGCAACAATCCGGGCGCCGATAACCGGCATTGCTCCGGTTCTGGATATGGTACGCGCAAGTTTCTCTCTTGGCACAGCTGAAGCCGGTATTCTCACAACCCTGCCGCTGCTGGCCTTTGCCCTTACCTCACCATTTGCTGTGCTGTTTGCCCGCAAATACGGGCTGGAACGCAGCCTGTTCGGCGCACTTTTTCTGATTACCTGCGGCATTATTATGCGCTCGCTCGGTCTTCTCTGGTGCCTGTTTGCTGGCACGGCGCTCATCGGCATCGGCATTGCCTTTGCCAATGTATTATTGCCAAGCCTGCTCAAGCGTGATTTTCCGGAAAGAATTGCCTCTCTGACCGGCGCTTATTCTGTAACAGCGGGCGCAGCCGCTGCACTGGCATCCGCCTTTGCAATCCCTATTGCCGGCCTGTTCACCCATGGCTGGAACTGGGCACTGGCATCCTTCGGCCTGTTTCCGGTCATCGCAATGCTTGTCTGGCTGCCGCAACTTGCCAATCACACGCCACCATCAAAAAACACAGCCACCATGCCCCATAATGAGCGGATCTGGCACTCGCCCCTTGCCTGGCAGGTAACCCTGTTTTTCGGGCTGAATTCGCTGATCTATTATGTGATCGTGGCATGGCTGCCGATGATCCTGACCGAAGCCGGATATTCAGCGGCAGCGGCAGGCTCGCTGCATGGCGTTTCCCAATTTGCCACCGCTATACCGGGGCTGATATTCGGTCTTGTTCTCAGCCGTTTCAGAGACCAGAAAATCATCGCTGTTTCCTTGTCAGCAATGACTATTCTGTCGCTGGCCGGTTTTCTCATCCTGCCATCATGGTCGCTGATCTGGGTTGGCATTTTCGGCTTCGGTGCCGGTGCAACATTTATCCTCGCACTGGCTTTTATCAGCCTGCGTTCCGCCAATGCACATCAGGCTGCCGCCCTGTCAGGCATGGCTCAATGTGTCGGCTATCTGATTGCCGCAACAGCCCCGCCGCTTGCCGGTTTCATTCATGATCAGTCTCATGGCTGGTCTTTACCACTGCTGATCTGCATCATCCTTTGCTGCATCATGGCTGTTCTCGGCTTTCACGCAGGAAAACAAAAACACATTTTCAGCGATAAGAAATAAAACCTGCTTTATTGTGCCTGATCTTCTTTCTCCCAAAGATCAGGCACAATTATACGCGGATAATTAACAGTAGGGAAAACACCAGTACCGGCAGAACACAGACTGCGGCGCTGTTTAAAAGCCTCGTGACAGGCTTGTGCAACACATTGTTTTTCTTATAAAAATCCATCCGGATAACTGATTTAACAGCCTGATAAATCACCAAATATAGCGCCATAGTGATCAGACCGGTTGTCCAGCCATAGATGGCAATCTGCGATGCCTGCCCCGGCACACCGACAATCCACGGAATAACCAAAAGTCCGCAGAGCAAAGCAATCAAATCCGGATATAAGCGCATCGCTGTTTTTATCATTTCAAAACCATTTCCTGAGCCGAATAAGATAAAGCGATACGGATAATCACGGCATATACTTTTAAAGGAAAAATATTTTATATCTGTACAAGTAATTTTTATATGCGGTCATTTAATTATCTTTTAAAAACAATCAGATAGCTTTATTTTTGTTCAACGGTATATCAATATTCATTAATTTAGTCATCCCATACGTATGGGATACCATTTAAGAATTATATTTTATAATTATATAATTTTTAGGTCTGAATTTGCGTATTGGACAAAAAAATGAACCGTTTTATTTTAAAAAATGGAATAATCGTGCTTGCCAGCCTTCTGGGCGTAACCGGCAATGCATTCTCCGCCGAAGTTCAATGTAATACTACATTATATTTTTGCAGCTACAACTCCGACGATATCGTTACAATCACCACAACTCAAGCAGGCAAACCTGCGCCAACGCAAGGTTTTGGTGTCTATCTGAACTACTCCCAAGCTAAAGTGAATGATCTTACAATCATAACCTCAGGCCGCGATGCCGATGGTATTCGCACCAATTCCGACGCAACTATGTTTCGGGCCAACCGCCTGACGATTAAGGCAACAGGCAGTGGTTCAGACGGTATCAATCTGTCTACTGACCGCACTTCGGCCAATGACGGCCTCATTTATATCAAGGACTTCGCAGATATCGAAGTTAAAGATGGTATAGCCGTGCGTGCCAATAATTTCCGGGATGCGTCGTCCAAGAGTCTTATCATTCTGCCGGATGGTACCCGTGTCCGACAAACCGGTACAGGCACTGCAAGCAATTTTGCAGCAGGTTTGGGCTATGGCGTCTATGCCGGTAACCGTGATCGGGATACTAACGGCATAGGTTTCTGGGATGCTCTTGCAGGTAAAAACAATAATCCCCTTGGCAGTGCCTATGTTTTTATGGGAGCACAGTCTGACATCGCCACTGCAATGGACGAGGGACATGCTGTTTATGCCAATAAAGGCGGCCTCGTACAGCTTGGCGATCGCACAAAAGTCGTCACAACCGGTGACGATGCCTATGCACTCTATGCATCACGCGAACAGCAGGGCGACTATGCCGACAATATCCGGGAAGGTTATATTTTCCTTGCCGGTGGCGTGGCTCTGCGCGCTGAAAACAGTGCCGTCGTTATGAAAGTCACCGGCGAAGGCTCAATCATTGCCAGCAAGGCAATTGATACGCCGGTTATAGCAGATGATCATAAGCGTGATGACCGGCTGACCGGTCTGGACAAAGATGCTGCGCGTGAGACATCCGGCGTTTTTGACATTGTCGGCATTATGGAAGCCTCGAATTACGGTACAATTGCGCTGAACATGTCGGCAGGCAGTCAGTATCTCGGTTCCACAACAAGAGATTCGCAATCAACCATCAAGCTGAATATTGCAGGCAAAGACAGTATCTGGAAAATGGATGCTGATTCCAATCTCAGTAATCTGAACTTGTCCGACGGTGCCATTCTCACACCTTATGACAGCACAGATGCGCTCACCAATTTTACGCTGACCGGCGCTGTAACGAACAAAGGCGGTATCATCAATCTTTCCGGAACCTCTGAAAAGGCCGGTAATATATTGACGCTTGCAGGGTCTTATAAAGGCGATGATGGCCAGATCATCCTCAACACTGTTCTTGAAGATGATTTGTCCACGACCGACCTTTTAAAGATTGATGGCGATACCGAAGGCAGCACACGCGTTAAAGTCGTTAATAAAGGCGGTGCCGGTGCACAGACAACAGAAGGTATCAAGATTATTGAAGTCACCGGTAAATCTGAAGGTGAGTTCACACTGGTAGGCGATTATACTCAAAGAGGCCAGCAAGCCGTTACCGCCGGTGCCTATGCCTATATGCTCTACCAAAACGGCCTCGGTGCCAATGCAAGTGATGGAAACTGGTATCTGCGCTCCGAACTCAAGGATAAGCCGAGATATCAGCCCGGCGTACCGGTTTATGAAATCTATCCGCAATTCCTGCTGGGTATGAATGCATTGCCGACATTGCAGCAACGCGTTGGCAATCGTTACTGGAACAATGCCGGTAACGCTATCATTGCGCAGGGCGCAGATGCCATCACTCCTTATGCTCCGGCAGAAGAGGCAGGCAGCCTGACCGAAACCAATGGCATATGGGGCCGCGTTGAAGGCTCTTACAATAAGGTGAAACCACACAGCTCAACATCAGATGCCAATTATGACTATAATATCTTCAAAATGCAGGCCGGTCTGGACGGGCTGCTGCATGAGACGGAGAATGGCAGGCTGATTGGTGGCCTGACCGTGCATTACACCCACGGCCTTGCCAGCATCTGGTCGCCTTATGATGCCGATCTTGGCCGCGGCCGCATCAGCACGGATGGCTATGGTTTCGGCGGTACGCTGACATGGTATGGCGATGACGGGCTTTATATTGATAATCAGGCACAGCTGACATGGTATAAAAGCGATCTGAGCTATCAGGGCGGCTCATCGGTACTGGCCAATAATAATAATGGCTTCGGCTATGCATTATCGACCGAAATCGGCAAACGCTACACGCTGAATGAGCATTGGTCGCTCACACCACAGGCACAGCTGCAATATTCTCATGTGAATTTTGACAGTTTCACTGATGTCTTCGGTGCTGATGTCTCCCGTCAGCGCGGCGCCAAACTGGAAGGTCGCGTTGGTCTCAGCGTCGATTACCAGAATAGCTGGCAGAATGCTCAAGGAACAACAAACCGGACAATGATCTATGGTATCGCCAATATCTATAATGATTTCCTCAATGGCACCAAGGTCAATGTCAGCGATGTGAACTTCTATAATAAGAGTGAACCTTTGCGTGCCGGTATCGGCATCGGTGGTTCCTATAACTGGAATAATGACAAGGTTTCGCTCTATGGCGAAGGCTCTGTCAGCACCAGCCTCAACCATTTTGGCGACAGCTATGCCTATAAGGGCACAATCGGTCTGCGTGTAAAATGGTAAGAAGCCACAAAGAATAAAATACGGCCGGAGCATAGGAAACTATGTTTCGGCCGTTTCATTTTCAGTGCAGTTTCTCTATGGCCTTGCAGATTGCTGCATCAAACTGATGCGAGTGCTGTACGATCTCCGGCCAAAGATAAATCTCCATCTCGTGTCCGGCAGAAATTTCCGCACTCAACATTGTCAGAGCCTCCAACACAGAGCGGATATAGCTTCCCTGATAAGCCTTTGGCTGCACAATCCTTGCACCATTTCCATAATGATTATTGGAAACGGGCGCATAAACCGCCTTCCCCTCGTCCGCAGCATATGCAGATGCGCCTGCCTGCCAGAACCGCGCGGCTTTATAACTTTCTCCGGTCACTGCCTCACAGGCCGGCTTTAAACCCTTCTGCGCCATTTGCAGACGGCCTTTCTTAAAAGCCCCCTCAACCCAACGCGCCATACCCTCCAGATACCAACGTGTTTTAAACATTGCATATCCATATTGATACAAATGGAACAGCTCATGCGCCGGTGTAACATTGTGATCAAACTGCAATCCCGCATGAACAATGATTGTCAAACCGCAATCCGCCGCCCCATCAAGCCGGTGCGGCTCATCAAAAGCCAACCCGTGTGCCTTTGGCATCATCTTGACCAGAACCGTGATTTTTTCCGCATCACGATAACGCGCCTGCTGCAAAGGCGATCTCAGGCCAAGACCTTCCCGATAATATTGGTCTGCCGCTATAAGTTGTATGGCCAGATCTTCAATATTATCCGGCACACCAGTGCCATTCCTGTCCGCCTTATCCACCAATGCATGGGAACCTTCCAGACTGTAGCGGATGATAAAATCACCTTTGCTATAGTTCTGCTCCAGCCCCTCATGCAGCGGGCGCTTTAAAACCGGACACCGTTCTGCTGCTGTACTGGCAATCGTGCCGAATGCTGCATATACAAGCGCTGCGGCCATTATCATAAAAGGGTTCCACAACACCATCAAAGCACAAACCGGAACCGCTATTGAGCGCTTTGAACGGCCGACACCGGCAAAAATGCCATAAATTGGCGTAATGCATTTTGCAGACCAGTGCCGTTTGAACCTTTGAACATTACCACATCCCCATCCTGCAACATGCCCGCAAGCATGGGGAATAAACCGGTAATCTGCCGGACATAGACAATATTTTCCGGCTCTGTCAGCCCGCGCAAAATCGCACGAACCAGTTCTCCTGCCAAAATAAGCAAGTCCGGTTTTTCCGCATTTAGCCTGTCGGCCAGTGCCGCATGATAGGTCTCTTCATCCGCGCCTAGTTCCAGCATATCTGCCAGGACGAGAATGCGGCGTGCGCCTTGTTTAACCGGCCATTGGCGAAGCATAGAGATAGCAGCTGCCACGGATTCAGGATTGGCATTATACGCCTGATCAATGAAAGTTACGTCTTTACCGTCAATATGAACTCGCTCGGCATTGCCGCGCCCTTTAGGCGGCGCACCGGTATTTTTAATATCACGGATGAAACTGTGCCAATCCATACCTGCACCGCAAAGCCCTGCGAGAACCGCAAGACTATTCATGGCAATATGCGCGCCCGGAGACGGTAAAGCGCACTCAAACTCCACACCATTATATTCAAACGCAAATCCGTGCAGATCAAAGCCTGTCAGCCTGAAATCAGCCTGTTCATGGTAGCCAAAAGTAATGATCCTGCGGTTATTATCAACAGCACATTGTTCAGCAATGTCGTAATGCGGCATGTCACGATTGATCACCGCAACAGCGCCCTCCTTCGCCCCCTCAAAGATCTGCGCCTTGCAGCGCACCAGATTTTCCAATGTCAGATGCCGTTCCATATGGGCAGGCGAGGCAGAGAGCAGGATCGCCACATCAGGTCGGAGCACAATTGCAGCCTCAGGTAAACTACCCTGTGCCACCTCAAACACCGCATAGCTCTGACTGTTGAGGCGACATGCAGTTCTGTAAATACCCGGCATCAGATTGTTGAAAACACTCACAAGGCAGCGCCCGCGCTTACGCAGCACAGAAGACAGCATTCTGGTTGTCGTCGATTTACCGACGCTGCCGGACACAGCAAAAACAATGCCTTTATAGTCACGGCGCAAATCTGAAACCCAGCCTTTAACCGCCAGTTCAACCGACGGAACTTTCAGAACCGGTGTTGTTTCATCGCCAAGATCAAGCACATCCCTGTCGGTAAGAAGACCAATACCTGACGGCAAGCCCAATTCCCGTACACGCCTGCGGCTCGAACCGATTTTGACGCTCTCTTTGAGAGAAAGAATTGGAACAATATCCCCGGCTTTTGCCCGCTTGATAGAGGTCATCATCCGCAGCGGCTGCCAGTTTTCTGGCGGTGCATTCAGCCATTCCCCCTTGAAATAATCCGTCAGACGGCTTGCATCCCTGACTGGCAGCCTGCTGCTGCACACAGGCTTTTGCGCGATATGATCTAAAGATTTTTGCTCACTCACCCGCGCCAGCCAGTTGCGATTATTCCCTGCTGGAAGTTCAGGTTCCACGGCTCTGATTGTCAGCAATAAGCGATAAAAATCCGCCTTAATTCCTGTTGCCGCATCCAGACAGCCTTTAATACCGGGATAGCTGTTCACTTCAAACAAGCAGATTTTGCCATCGGCAATACCGAAATCGCAACCAAGCGCATCAATCATAAACGGATAATGCGCCTGCAAAGCTTCGGCAATCGTCACCGCAGCATCTTCCAGTTTGCGCAACAACTGTTGCGCCTGTTCCTCACCGTAAATATCACGCAAAAACGGCACAACATCCAATGCACTGCCACCGGTCGCCAGATTGGAGGTAATCGCTCCTGCACCAAGCCGCACATAACTGCGTGCGATTTCCCAACAACCTGAACCGCCACGCATAACCGGAACACGAATATCAAACGCACGGCCGTTTTGATCAACCGAAGCGATATAATTTTGTAACATCCAGCGTTCATCTGAACGCTCGGTAATGAAGTTCTCAAATGCATCATGACCGAGCTGTAATTCAGAATGATTATCGGACACAGTTACAATGCCGTCCGTTCCCAGTCTGAGACGGCTGACACCGCGTCCGCGATTACCACGCAACGGTTTGATAATTGCCTGACCATTCTGCGCCAGAGCCTGTGTGGCGGTTTCAACATTCAGGATTTGATAGGGGATCAAAAATGCACGGCTTAAAGGATTTTCTGCAAGTAAATCCAATGTCACCTGCTTGCCACCGAGTTTGTGGCAGGTCAGAAAAGCGGTCTGTGCCAGCCTGTCATATAAAGCTGCCTCGCTTTGGCTGCGCGGCGGAGCATTATCAATGACCGGCGGGACGGAGAAGACAGCTTTATGCCAATGGGCCCCGTCAAATGCATAGCCGTTGATTTTTCCCCCTGTAACTACACAATCTTTGTAAGAGGCATAAACCGCCCTGAGGCCGTTCCGGAACGCTTTTTCCGCGAGAAGCTCAATCTCTCTGAACCCTTTCGGGCTCAGCGGGTACGACAAAAATCCGACCACATCCGTTTCATTCGCGGTACGCGTCATCTCTGCCTGTGTCCCGGCCTTGGCTGCATTTTCCAGAAGATATTTTCGGTAGGCCACAAAGCCCGAAAGATAATGCTCAACATCATCAATGCGCACGCGAAAAGCATGATGGCGGATGAAGAAACTGCCTGTAATGCGTTCGGGTCTGGCATAAAACATTGCCAGTTCCGGCCAGAAATGACCGTTAAGCAGATAATGCGCCCGCTTTTCAAGCGCAGCATAAAACACATTCAGATCAATCTCGGACAAAAGCGGCACCAAGGCAGGATCAGCCTGCATGCGCACCACCATTTTCTGTGCGGCCATCATCAGTTCCAGCAAGGTCGGAAAGGTTGTTATCCGCTCGCTGACAAAGTCCAGATAGCCGGTAAAATTCTGAATACCGAAGGTAAAATATTCCGGACGCGGATGATACAATGTCAGCTCATTCACCGCATAAGACAGCCAATGATCGTGGGCACGCCAATGTTCGGCTGCAATGAAATAGGTGAAAGCTTTTTCAACTGCCGCCAACCAGCGCGCATCACGGGTTGCCGAATAAAGCCGCATCAACCCGAAGGCCGCCTCACCGTCATAATAAATAATGCGAAACGCTTCTTTCACTTCAAGCGAGGGATAATGCAGCACATGGCTGAATTTCCCTGTTTCGGCATCCTGCATGAAAAGCATGCCCGCCGCGAGTTTTTCCAGAAGATCATAATATTGATCTGTTCCGGTCACTTCGCAATATTTGACCAGCGTCAGCAGACAGACTGCATTGCCACCGAGCTTGATCTCCCCCGGATGATCCACCAGAAAGGCCAGTTCCCGCCCCTGATGCATAACGGTTTTGATCAGAGTGCCGGTCAGGTAATCAAGCGCACGGTCAATCGCCTGCCGGAGATTTTGCTGCCGTGTCACTTCCCAGGCCTCAATCATAGAATAGAGGGTGCTGGCATGACGAAGACTGTTATAGGCACGGATTTCGCGATCAAAACACGGATGCCAACCATAGATGAAGCGCCCGTTTTCCTGCACCTGCGCACTCAAAAAAAGACTGCCGCGGTCGATCAGTCCGGTCACATCTTTCTCATTCAGCTGCCCTATTTCACGCCGTCCGGCATGTCTTCCGGCTTCACCGGTCAGGCTAATGCCATCTTCGTCACTCGCTGCAAAAGCACCGCGCGTTGAAAACAGATAGACAGGACTTTCATCGGAAAAATCAACCGTCCCAAGTCCGTGCCGGATTTTCGCATAGCGCAGGAAATTCGCTTCATTGATAACAGCGGATACAAATTTAGGCCCGCCATAGAGCATCGCATTGGCATTCAGCTCTGTTTCCAGAAAAGCCTGCGTAAAACCGGCATCAAGCGACAGGCCGCAGCGAAAATAATTGCGTTTGATCTGGGTAAGGCTCTTTTTCAACCCTGCCCAGTTCTGGATCTCTGCTTTATCCACCCAGTCAATGCGCATCCAGCGCAGTTGCTCCTCACCGTCAGCCGTGACCTGCATCACTGCATTGCGCAAACGGTCCCATGCGACCTGCACTGTTTGCCCCGTTGCTGTTACGGTTTTTGCGCGCGTTGCCCCATTGGTAAAAGATGCAAAGATTATATAAGCCGGATAAGGGGCGTGCAGCTCAGCAATATTGTCCCTCACCACCGGATGCAACCGGTCAAACAAAGCAGCGGCAGGCTCCAGCAATATTGAATTTTCTGCGGCAGATTTTTCAACATTCATTTGCATCAGCGTTCCCTCAATGCTTCGCCCGCACGGTTGAACGGCTTGATCAGATATTCCAGCACCGTCTTATTGCCGGTATGAATATCCACCGTCGCCACCATGCCTGTTCCGATCGGAAAGCGGGTGCCTTCTTTGTTGAACAGCGCATCACTGTCCGTTTTGATGTAAACGCGGTAATAGAAAACATCCGGCTGCGTTTCATCGCGCATTGTATCCGGAGAAATACTGGCAACCTTGCCTTCCAGCCCGCCATAAATCGCATAATCATAGGCTGTTATTTTGACCGTGGCACGCTGTCCCATATGAATATAGGCAATGTCGCGCGGTGAAATCCGTGCCTCTACCAACAATTTTTCATCAAGCGGCACAATGCCCATCAGTTTGCCATTCGGCGGCACCACGCCACCGATTGTAGAAACTTCGATATTTTTGACAATACCGCGCACCGGAGAGCGCAGGGTCATCCGTGACAGGGAGTCAGAGCGCCCTTTCACCACGGAGGACAATGCTTCCACTTCGGCATTAGCCTTTGCAAGTTCTTCACGCGCCCGCACAATATAATCGGAGCGTATCTCAGTTTGTTTGAGCTGCAATTCCACCAATTGCCGTTTGAGCCGGATAACCTCGACATTGCTGGCAGCGCCTTTTTTGGACAGGGTTTCACTGATCCCCAACTCATCGCGGACAAGCTCTGTCGATTCATCAATCCATTTCAGGGTTTCTTCAAGGCTGTATTTACGTGCTTCAAACAGCTTGCGCTCGGCCTGTGTCAGCTCCGGAAATGCATTCAATTCAGCAGGAAAAACCAAATCGGACTGATTAACCTCTGCACGCAACCGTACAGAACTGGCAAGAGCTGCACGATATTTGGCAGCACTTTCCTCCACATTGGACTCAGTCATTGTCGGATCAAGCTGAGCGAGTATTTGTCCCGCTTCAACAATATCATCCTGCCGCACATAAATATTGGCCAGAACACCGCCTTCCAGTGATTGAATAACCTGCTCCTGCAAAGTCGGAACAATCTTGCCTGTGCCGGTGGAAACCTCGTCAAGCCGTGCGAAATAAGACCATATCAGCATGACAAGAATAAAGCTCAGCACCAGCCAGATGATTTTTTTAGCACTGCGCAGCTGACGGTTTTCGTCGCCGTTGCTCCAACTGTCTGTCTCGGCAACCGCACTCATTTCGGCTCTCCCGCAACAGTGCGGGGGGCAACTTTCATCACCCGCGGCTTGGCGCTTGTTACCTTTTTCATTCCCAACAAGGTTTGCAATCCGCGCTCTTTGTTGTCATCGAGGGCAATACTGCCGTTCTCAACCACAATCAGCCGATTGACCAGTTCCAGAACCCGCATGCGATGCGTGGCGATTACCACCGTACGCCCCGCACTCCATTGAGCAAAGGCCTCAATAAAATGCCGTTCGGTTGTTTCATCCATCATTGCCGTTGGTTCATCCAGCAAAATCACAGACGGCTCACGAATCAAAAGTCGAGCCAGCAACAACGCCTGCTTTTGCCCTCCGGACAATCCGCGTCCACCTTCCTGAATTGTATGTTGCAGACCTTTGGCAAGTTTGCGCACAAAACTATCTGCGCCGACCATGGCAAGAACCCGCTGGATTTCTTCATCACTCGCATGAGGTGCGCCCATCGTGATATTGTCGCGCAATGTACCAAAGAACAGTCCGGCATTCTGGGTCAGCAACCCAACATCCCGCCGCAGATCGGCTGGATCAATATGCTGCATAGACAGATTATCAATCAGCGTCTCGCCGTCAGATGCATCAAGAAGACCGGAAAGCGCCATAAGCAATGTTGATTTTCCGGCGCCGTTTTTACCCAGCAATGCAATACGGTCACCCGGCTCAATCTTCAGGTCACGCACCAGCAAAACCGGCGGCGATGTCTGATCCCCGTAACGGAATACTGCATTTTTGAAATTATAACGCCCCTCAAGACGCTCACAATGAATGCGGTTTTCATCAGCCGCATGATCCACCGGCAGCTTCATCAGACTGTCCAGCCCCTGTTTAGCGATACGGGCATGCTGAACACGGTTCATAATACCGGCAATATGGCTCAAAGGCGCCATCATCCGGGAGCCGAGAATGGATGCCCCCACAAGGGCACCGGTTGTCAGATCACCGGCAATCACCATCGGCGCACCAACAAAAACTGTGATCGCATAAACACCGGTCTGCACCTTATGCGTCCATGCATTGAGGCTGTTTGTCAAAGCGCGCAAGCGCAGCTGTGCCTGACCGGTCACATTGTTATAATGGTTCCATTGCTGCTGAAAGCGGTCTTCCATCTGCAGCACTTTGATATCTTCAATCCCCTGTACGCTCTCCACCAGCATGGCATTACGCAACGAGGATTCCCGCATAGCTGCATTGGCATAGGCACGCAATTTCCGTTGAAAAAACAGTCCTGGCACCGTCATGGCAAGCATGGCGCAAATCGGAATAAGCACCAGGCTACCGGCAATAAACCAGTAAAGCCCCAAAAAAATCACGATAAACGGAAGATCAACCAACGCGGTCACCGTGGTTGATGCCAGCATTTCACGGATCTGCTCCAGATCGCGCAATTGCGCGATAAAGGATCCGGTTGATTGCGGGCGTGCGCGGTTCTGAATGCGCAGAGCATGGCCGAAAACGACATCAGACATTTTCATATCCGTGCGCTTGCCCAAAAGATCGGTAATGCCCATCCGCGTACGGCGCATCATAAAATCAAAGATCATCGCCAATGCAACGCCGCTGAACAAAACATAAAGCGTACTGAAAGATTGTGCCGGTATAACGCGGTCATAGACCTGCATGGAAAAAATGATACCGGCCAGCCCCAGAAGATTGGCTACAAGTGAGGCAATCAGCACATGGCCATAGGATCCAATGTCATGGAAAGCAATTTTGCGTAGCCAATTCTCTTCAAACGGCTTGATATAATCATCCACACGCGCATCCGGCACTGTACGTGCCGGACGGGCAATAATTACAATCTGCGTGGCATCCAAAAGTTCTTTTAATGTGAAAACCCGCTCCAGCGCATTATCACCGCTAAAAGTGGCACTGGCCTGCCCGTCAGATGAAATTGCTTTAACAACGGCAACTTCACCGGTTTTCAGCCGCAGCATAAACGGTACATGCCAACTGCTCGGGCTGAATTTCTGCGGCGGGAAAAAAGCCACTTTCAGGCCAAAGCTGCGAGCAATATTGCGCACCCGGTCAGATGCCTTGCCGGACATATCAATCTGTGCAGCCTGGAAGGCTTTTTCCAGCGACACGGCAATATGATAATGCTGCGCCACCAGCGCAAGACAATTGATCCATGGCTGGCTGTCAAAAACCGGCTGAGCCGGTTTCTGCACCGCGGCTGCGCTTTGCTCTGCCGATACTATTTCATGATTGCTCATAATATACCGATCCTTCCTGCCAGTCCGGAAACATCAATCTGAAAACGCTGCCTTATTTGTCCGCTATTGTAAGTGCACATGAGGCTGAGGCGGTGAATGTCATGTGTCACATTCGCAATCTGGAACTGCGCCTGATGCAATTCCTGTTCCGCATTCAGAAGATCAAGCAAAGTGCGGGTGCCGAGCTCCACATATTGATCCCTGTACAGATCGCGGGTTTTCGCCATCATATCCGTGCGCGCGCTTAACGAAGATTGCAGACGCGCCAAAGTATCAACCTGACTTCTGGCCTCCAGCAAATTGCGCTGCGCATCATAGCGTGCCCTGCGCAATGCGGATTCCGCCGTTTGCAGCGCATAACCGGCAGCCCGTTTGCGCGCACTGGTCTGACCGCCATTATAAAGATTGGAGGACACGTTAATGCCCACCGAATATTCATGTTTCTTATCATCACTGATCGTAAAGGAATGACCGCGATTCAGATCATATCCTGTTGAGGCTTCGAGAGAGACTGTTGGCAAAGCCTGCGCCTTGCTGGCTTCAAGCCGTGCTCCGGCCTCTTCTTTCTGTGCTTCCGCCTCCAGCATTGCCGGCACCTTTGTCCAGTCAGGTTCCTGAATAGTGCAGGCATTAGCAAACCAGAGCGGCACATCCTGTGCAGGACGGATACTACCCGTGCTGCCGCCTGTCAGCGCAGCCAGCGCCACCTGCCAGCGGTCATATTCCGACTGATACTGCCATTGTGTGGACAAAGCGGCTTCAACCCGCGCCGCCGCCTGCACCTGATCAGACATCGTGCTGGCGCCACCATCGGTGCGTTCCTGCACCAGAGCGGCAATTTTTTTGACACCTTCGACCTGTGCCTGCGCCAGATCAACCAATGCGCGGTAACGCTGCACTTCAATCACAGCATTGGCGGTATCACGCGCCAGATTATCAACCTCCAGCAGCATACGTGCCTGATTGATTTTCTTCCCCGCCAGTTCCGTATCAACAGAACTGGAAACCTTGCCGAAGTCATAAAGCAATTGCGAGGCTGTCACTTCCAGTTTCGGACGCCAGCCCTGCTCATCGCGGTTTTTATAGGCCGAATTGATGCCCGCATTGATACTCGGATAATAACCGGCTTGCGCAGCGCGAATCCGTTCTTCTGACTGGTGAATACGCCCTGATGCCTCATCAATGGCAGGATGCCAGCCAATGGAGCGTTTCACGGCCTCTTCCATGCTCAGCACACCATGCTCTCTCTCAGCAACGCGGGAGGCGGCCTTCACCGGCACAGAAACCGCAACTGTTTTTGCCCCGGTCTCATGACCGGTTGTTTTTGCAGATGGCCGGGCTTGTAAATAAGCAGGTGTCGTCGGGGCAAGATTATCCGCAGACATCTGGCAGGCTGCCAAAATGCAGGACATCACCGACAGGGTCGTGAAGCGTATAAAGAACCGGTCTGATTGCATTTAATAACCAATGCAGCTTTGAAGCTGGAATCATGAAATGAGAAACCCGCCGCCGGAAACCGGCGACGGGAATGTGCTTTTAAGATCAAACCAGATGTGGCTGATTCAGGTCATCTTCCAGATCAACCGGATCTGGTACGAGATGGCCGAGCGGATCGTAATCCGTATCTGTTTCAGGCGTCAGATCGGTTACCGAAGCCTCATCGAAGCCTTCAGCATCAGAACTGTCATCTTCAGCAAAGAGCAGGTTCAGATCGATATCCCCCTCATCGAGAATAAAGTCTTCCGTCAGACCGTGATGCGATGCATCACTGTCGGCATCACCATCCTCATTACTGTCTGCCAGCTCTCCGAGCGGAACAACATCATCGGCAAAATCCAGCTCAGCAATACGCGCTGCCAGTGCACCGTCACTAGCCGTTTCCAGTGTAATTGTGAGATCTGCCGATTCACTTTCACCGTTAGGAGCAGTAATTGTGTAATGGAACACATCCTGAGCACTGCCTTCACCGGTAAATGGTGAATTTGCTTCATAGGTGTAGCTGCCATCAAGATTGATGATCAGTTTACCGTAAGTGCCTTCAATAATGGTTCCGTTTGCAGTCACGTCATGACCATTGACTGCAGAAACAACCGTTCCCGCAGGTACGGTATCTCCATCCATCACATCACCGGCCACTGAACCCTGTACATTGGTGTGATCAGTGACAATATTCGATGTAGTTTCAAGAGTTACATTAGCAAGCGCGGCCAGATCGATGAGGCTGCCCTGGTTGGCGATAACAACATAATATTTGCCGCCACCTTCAAACTCAGGAAGCTGTAATGCATCACCCTTCCAGCTCGGAAGCAGGATGCCCAGAACACCACCGTCAAATTTCAGCCAATCATTTTGCTGATAGACGAGCGTACCCTGTGTACCGCCATCTTCCACGCGATAGACAAACAGATCAAAATCTCTGTCACCTGTCAGATTAAGCGAGGCCAGTGCGCCGCCGCCGCCTTTGATGCTGATCTGCTGCGTTGTGCCTTCCTCAACCGCAAAGCTGAGCGGGCTCTGCGATGCAAACAGATTAACATTAACCGTATCCCCCAGAAGACCAAGGCTCAGTACCGTTCCCACAGTACCTGTCTGTTTAGGCTGTGTTTCGCTAACCGGCACAACTTCCAGTTCAACAGTTGCCGCATTATCAACAGCAATCAGAAGATCAGGCGCTGTAACATTCTCTGACGCAGACACATTGCCGGCATCATCTTCAAGAACAACGCCAAGCTGCTCGCCATCTGTATAAGGCGGGTTCAAAGCAACAGTGAATGTACCGTCCTCACCGACAGTGCCGGTATGTGTTTCACCGTCAGGGCCGGTTACGGTCACCTTAGCACCCGGCTCACCTTCACCGGTCAGTTCCGAACCATCGGCGCTGACAGCAACATTAACCGGTGCTTCCGGCGCCAGAGTATCAGGTACAGTAAGGGATGTTTCAGTCGATTCATTACCCGCGCCATCTGTCAGAGTAACAGTGACATCCTGACCATTGCTCTTCGGAAGCTGATAGGTCGCCGTACCGTCTGAACCGAGTTCAACGGTACCAATAACCGCATCACCAGCACCATAAATCGTCGCTGTCGTGTCAGGTTCACCACGGATAGTCAGCGTTACGCCATCTTCGCCAACTTCAACCTCTGGCGCTTCAGGCGCATCTGTATCTGCGTCGGCGTCAGCGTCTGCATCGGCATCTGCGTCTGCATCGGCATCAGCGTCAGCATCCGCGTCGGCATCGGCATCTGCGTCTGCGTCGGCGTCTGCATCAGCATCTGCGTCGGCGTCAGCGTCTGCATCGGCGTCTGCGTCGGCGTCTGCGTCAGCGTCTGCATCTGCGTCGGCATCAGCATCAGCGTCTGCATCGGCATCAGCATCTGCGTCTGCATCGGCATCAGCGTCGGCGTCTGCATCAGCATCTGCGTCGGCGTCAGCGTCTGCATCGGCATCCGCGTCAGCGTCTGCATCGGCATCAGCGTCTGCATCGGCATCAGCGTCAGCATCCGCGTCGGCGTCTGCATCGGCATCGGCGTCTGCATCAGCATCAGCATCAGCATCAGCGTCTGCATCGGCATCAGCGTCAGCATCCGCGTCGGCGTCCGCATCAGCGTCTGCGTCTGCATCGGCATCAGCGTCAGCATCGGCATCTGCGTCTGCATCAGCATCTGCGTCGGCGTCAGCGTCTGCATCAGCATCTGCATCTGCATCAGCGTCTGCGTCGGCATCTGCGTCGGCATCGGCATCTGCGTCTGCGTCTGCATCAGCATCTGCATCGGCGTCAGCATCTGCGTCGGCGTCAGCATCGGCATCTGCATCGGCATCAGCGTCTGCGTCGGCGTCAGCATCAGCATCCGCGTCAGCATCTGCGTCTGCATCTGCATCTGCATCTGCGTCAGCATCGGCGTCAGCGTCTGCATCGGCATCAGCGTCGGCGTCAGCATCAGCATCAGCGTCCGCGTCTGCATCGGCGTCAGCATCGGCGTCGGCATCGGCATCTGCATCGGCATCAGCGTCGGCGTCAGCATCAGCATCCGCGTCAGCATCAGCATCTGCGTCTGCATCAGCATCTGCGTCGGCGTCAGCATCGGCGTCGGCATCAGCGTCTGCATCGGCATCGGCATCAGCGTCGGCGTCAGCATCAGCATCAGCATCAGCGTCCGCGTCGGCATCTGCGTCCGCATCGGCATCAGCATCAGCGTCTGCATCGGCGTCGGCATCAGCGTCTGCATCGGCGTCGGCATCAGCGTCTGCATCGGCATCAGCATCAG
>JBEBVV010000008.1:0-143186 GCA_040392545.1 Pseudochrobactrum asaccharolyticum
GGCGGGTCAATTCTCGGTGGAAAAACCGGGTCAGTTCTTAGCGGCAATCAACAGGTTGAAGGAGCGTTCAGGCTTTCTTCAAATGTTTCATCAAAGCTACGGCCTTTGCAGTTTTCTGCGCGTCTGCCTGTCTGTGCATTATGTTCTGCAATTTGTGCGGCAACATGGGCGCGGAATTCCTCCAGCGGAATAGCGCGTTCCATATAGTTTTCAGGCTTTGCATCCGGCTTGTTTCCTGTGTAGGCACCGGCACAAAATGGATGTTTGGCAATGTTCTCAGCAAGATCACGCCATGTACGTTCAATTGGCTTGGACTGACCGGAATATGGTTGTGTCCAACTGGTATGAACGCCAAGCGTAGTCAGCAAACCTTCAGGGTCTTCATCACGTACTTTGAAACGGTAACGGGTTTGGCTTCCGCCAGTAATCCATTTAGATGCAAAGGCACGGCCGTTATCCAGCGTCATGACCTCTGGAATACCCCATTGCTCAACCATATCGCCAATAACGAGACGCACAGCTTCTTTGCATTCTGTTTCAGTCAAGCGCCATGCGACCAGCTTGCCGGAATACAAATCCTGAATACCAAGCAGCATCATACGCACCGGCTTTTCAATGCCCGGTACAGTAACGAAAACGTCCAGCTTATGGCCATCCATATTCACTGCTTGCATAGCATGCAGATGTGAGCGTGTACGCCGCTGAGCAGGAAACAATGCTTTCGCTTTTTCCTTGCCTTCACGTGCTAGCAATTGGACTGCTTTTGTTACCTCAGCATCAAGACGGCGGCGCAAAGCACGCTCAGATGGTATAGGTGCCCATTTCCGTGACTTGGCAACTTTCACCATGCGGCGATAGCAAGCCGAAAAGGCTGGCTTTTCAGGACGTAGGAAATCTGATTTTAGATATTCCCAAGCAGCAGAGTGACATTCTGCACGCTCACTTGTGGCCATCTGTTCAACTTCCGGTGCCAATACAGCCAACCAAATATCGCGATCGTAGTGGCGTGTTTTCTCCAGCCAGTTATATATGGTTCGGACGCTAAAACCTGTCTGCTTTGAGACCATTGAAATGGATGCATCTAGCGTTAGCCCTATCGTGGAAGTCATAGCGAAAACTGAGGTGAGCACTTTCAAACGATCTTCACAGATGCTTTTTTGAGTATCTGAAAGCGTGTTAAATCGTGCCCAAATCTGCTGCTCAAGTTCTCGACGTGCCTTTTCTTCATGGCCATTTTCAGTGGGCTGAAGATGAAGCATTTTTAGACGTAAGCGAGCAGGTTCAGGCAAAAGTGAAATATGGTATTCCCATATGCTTTTGGTCTTTCCAGAAACCTGTCTGGTCAGAGCTGTGAAACCGCGCCATTTCGCCCGAGCATAATTGTCGATGCTTTTTTCTGTTCTAGGTAAGCCCGGCAGATTGGCGGATGCTAATTCAATGATGCTGAACCATTCTTTCATGACCGTGCCCGCCCTTTGATTTTCACTGGCACTGAACGCAAAGCTTTCAGCTGTGCTGCGAGACCGCGTTGCTCTTGTTGAAGGCGTGCAATTTCTGCCAAACGGGCTTCATCCCCCTGCAGCAAGGTCAAGCCATCCTCGGAAACAATCATGTCCCAAAGCCAGACAGCACCAGTTGCGTGAACGAATGCCTTAAAGCGTACCAAGGTAATGTCGTGACCCTCTTTGCTCTCTGCAGTGTAAGCATCGAGTGTGGATTTGGTCAGGTTCGGCAAACCGAGGTATTGAGCCATCCGCGCAGCAATAACTGGACGGCTGTAGGGGCATTCACGGATAGCTTGCGCCATGGCACGTTTGATTTTGCTACGGAACTGATTGAGATCAATTTGAGTGGCGGCTGTGCGCACCGGAAAGACTGCATCAGCAAAGAAATCGAACTGATCAGGATGAGGCTTACTCATGTGAAGTCCTCCAGATCGGTCTGTGTTTCGCCTTTCTGATGTCGGCCAAACTTTTCTTTGGTCTGATCAGATGCTCGGCTCCATGCTGATATCAACGTGGACAAGATCGCTGCTTGCGGATCTGCTTTGATAGCTGCTGATGCATCACCGAGGAGCGATAGCGCGCGCTTCAAATCCGGCTGCCCCTTCAAAGCTACTGCAGTCTGCCTTTGTTTTTCAGGCTCCAGTTTTGCAAGCTTCAGGAGAGCTGATTGATTGTCAGCGATGCTGGTGCCGCGGATAGCTGCACGCAGTGAAGAATGAAGATTACGTGCAATCTGATCCAGACGTTTTGCCGATGCCTGAGATATCCCCAAGCGGTCGGCAACATGCTGTGCAAAGCTTTCACCTGTCACCAAAGGATCAACTTGATCTTTTGATTTTCTGTCACCGCCACGGCGGATTTCTCCGTGCTCTTGTTCAAACAGTTCACGATACTTTTGCGCGAATACTGCTCGGTCAAGGACGGATAATTCATTGCGGTGCAGATTTTCGGCGATCTCTAAAAGCTGTGCTTTAACGCCGTCAGCTTTCACAACCAGAACGTCGATTTCCTCTTGTCCAATCAGTTCCGCACCGCGATAACGGTGTCCACCCGCGACAAGAGTGTAAGCGCGTTCAGCCGCATTTGTAGAGCGCACAGTAATTGGGGTTTGCTGGCCGTGTTCTTGCATTGACAGACCAATCACCAACGCATGATCATCATCGATATCGCGCAGGCGTTCACCAACAAGAATTTGATCCAGACGCAGACGTTTAAAATCGGCCATTACGCAGCCGCCTTTCTGATCTTTACATGGAAATACTCAAGAGCGCGTGTGGACATGCGCTCGTACGCACGGGCAAACACCGGACATTCAAGTCTGGCATTCACAGTATTGATGGCTGTTGCGACAGAAGACCGTCGGCGCTCCTGCATAACAACTATGCGGCGTCGAGGGACTTGAAAGCCGTTGTTCAAAACATGAATGGCGATCTGTCTTGCTAAAATCGCATCCATCATTGTTGATGGTGGGTCGATGATGAAGCGCAGCGGTAAATGTTTGAAGCCTGTCTGCACTGCAAGATAGCAACAACTAAGCATTACCTGCAGGCGTTCTTCTTCGCTGTAAGGGTTCAATGGTAGTTCATTCATTTGATGAACTCCCGAATAAGCGTTGTGAAGATAGGAAGCAGGAAGGCTAAGGCAGCCATACTTGCACCTGCAATCAATAAGAGGCTTGGCACAAAGTTTGTCTTTTGTGTTCTATTCAATAGCGAGAAATTACCGTCATGCATGTCTAATTCCTCATGTTGATTAGGCATGGACGCCACTTGCTTTGTCAGCAATGATAGAAGGGTGGCGCGGTGAGAGACGATGTGTCTGTCAGCCGGACGGGCGTTAAGGTGCAACTGAACGTGTTCCCGTTTGTCGGCTTCGGTCGAATGGCAAAGGCTAGAACAGCACTGTTTTGATCCGTGCCACATCGTCATGCTGCGTTCTGAACCAGCTTGCGGTTGGCAGCTTTAGAGTGATACTTTGATGCAAGGATGCGATTGCCTTTTTTCGGGTAACGATCACGAAAGACGATCTCGACCGGTTCGCCAATAAAGTCGGCAATTGCTCGCTCGGCTTTTTCATGTGGACGCGTCCAAATATTTTTAACGCCGGAGGCGCTTAGCCCGTTAAGTTTGGCTATACCGGCTAAGGTCATGCCTTTCCTGCGAAGGTGGGCAAGAATCGAATGACGATCCCACTCGTTGGGCTTAGTCATGGAATTCTCCTCAAGGAGCGGATGCTGGAACATCCGCTTTTTGTTGGTCGTTTGTGTGCAAAGGTCGCCTGATTTGTCAGGCGGCAAAGATAGGATTAATGCAACATTCGGGAATTGTAAAGCCCGAATGTTGCATTTACTGGTGATGATATTGGCTAGGCCGGAAATATTAAAAACTCCGCTAGGCGAAAGGCTGCGCGAATTACGCAAGCAATGCGGTGACCCGTCGAGGGCAGAACTCGCAGCGAGATTAGGCGTGAGTGAGAAAACTATTGGAAATTATGAGCGTGGTGATAACGAGCCACCAGCTTCCATACTCTTGATTTTTCAAGAGCAGCTCGGTGTCAGCTTACATTGGCTTGTCACGGGCGAGGGAGATATGTTTTCCACGCCTACATCTGTGTTGAACTATGCGGCAGAAATGCAGGTTGATATTATGCGCCTGTTAACACGACTTGTGGTGCGTCTTCATCAGGATGTGGGAATTAAACTATCTGCTGAAGAAATTACTGCTGAGACGACAGTTCTATATAATGATTTATCCAGAAGGGTAGATAATCTAGCAGATCGAGAGGAAGTGGAAGCTGTTCTGCCACAACTAGAACTTAGAATGAGAAAGCGTTTGGCGGAGGCTAAGAGTAAGCCCGGATCAGGTAAACGCGAGGCTTCATGATTGTGCGCTTTTGCCCATTATTTGCATTACAATGCTTTCAAAAATGTTCAAATAAATTGTTCTCTAAAGGCGAGAAATCCAATCAATTTATAGAGATTTTAGTACCTTGTTATATTTGAATTCTTATTTATTCGATGTGGAAATCTATTTGCTTAATAGCTCGGCCGTTTTTATAGGTAACTAACTGATTTTTATATTATTATTCAGTTTGTGATATGATTTCCATATTGATGTGGGAATTCAAATTGGATTTTTTTGGCTTGCGGGCTAATTTTGTTTGCTACGGTAGGAAGCTTTAAAAGTATGTGTGTCTAATAAAATCAATAGTTTGAAGATGCTTCAAAGCCATTTCGAAGATTTTTGAAGGGAGATTTGAGGATTGCGTGTAATTTTAGCAGACATGCAGTATGTGCTGAAAATTGAGTATGTCGTGCTGTCAAAATCTCGGATTCAATATCGTTGTAAATTTCATGTAGCTTGTTGAATTATCAAGCTTAATCGTATTTTCTCACTTATTACCAGCTATTCCCATATACTGCAGTACCCAGTGTCAAACTACATTTGTGTTCTTTGGCGGAGCATTTAAGGGAACATTTCTTGTTCAATCCGGCCTATCTCATGCAGTCGCGGAACGGTATGTTTTATTTTCACAGGCCTGTTCTGAGAGCACGATAGTCGCACAAAAGCCCTCCACATTCGAGTTAGTGCTGTTTGCATAGCTGCATTTGGTGCTGGTTGGTTTATGCAGATGGGGGTTCCAGACCGTTTGGTAATGATATCCATATAACGGTTTGCGCTTCAGGAGAGTGCCGTGACAAATGTCCTTTGCCATGTGTGTCTTCAACTAGGACAAAGCTTCCCGCAGGGACGTAGCGTATTTCACCGTCACTTGTTTCATATTCAACAGAACCGTTCAGTCTGACGGTGAGTACGGGCTCCGGTACTCTGTGCCAGGCGACCTCCCGCATTCCGGCAGGAATGGATGTGATACGTACCCGCGATGCCGGATAACTGGCCGTAACCTCAAATGGGGTGGCGTCTGCATGGACTGATCTTTTGGTTGTTGGCAAATCTACTTCATCAAAGTGGGATTCTCCGTCTGCGGTGGCATAAATCCGAAGACATTTCATGAAGCTTCTCCCCCTGTGCATTTGATAATCCTGCGGAAGAATGGGTGTTCTAACTTGGTTTGTAAATATTGTTTTAGATTATATATTTGATGATTGAATGGGTTTAATTTACACGGCCAGACCGGCGCTGTGGCCCGAAGCCCATGCCCATTGGAAATTATAGCCGCCGAGCCAGCCGGTCACGTCCACGCATTCCCCGATGAAATAGAGCCCCTGCACAGTCTTTGACTCCATGGTTTTGGAGTTGAGCTCATTGGTGTTGATGCCGCCGAGCGTCACTTCCGCTGTGCGGTAGCCTTCCGATCCCGCCGGCTTGAAGCGCCAGTCCTGAATGGATGCGACCAGACCCGTCAGCACCTTGTCGGAAAGATCGGCCAGCGGTTTGTTTAGCTGTGTTTTCTCGGCAAAAAACTGTGCGAGGCGGCGGGGCAGTTTTTCTGCCAGAACCGTTTGTACGGATTGTTTGCCATTGATTTGCCGTGCATTTTTGAGCAGTGCCAGAAAATCCGTGTCCGGCTCAACAGTCAGCGCCACTTCATCCCCTTCACGCCAATAGGATGAAATCTGCAAAATAGCAGGGCCGCTCATGCCGCGATGGGTGAACAGCAATGCCTCGCGGAAAGCAGTTTTGCCGTGGCGCAATTGCGCATCCACGGCGATGCCGGAGAGCGGGCTGAGTTGTTCAAGAAGATGCGGCTCCAGTGTCAGCGGCACCAGTCCGGGACGTGTTTCAACCAGCGTATGGCCGAATTGTGCAGCGATCTGATAGGCAAAACCGGTGGCACCCATTTTCGGAATGGATTTGCCGCCGGAAGCAATCACCAGAGAATGCGCTTCAATTTTACCATTGCTGGTTTCAACCAGAAAGCCGGAACCGGTTTTGCTGATGGCAGAGATTGTTGTGGCAAGATCAAGCCGCACATTGGCCTGCTGCATTTCTGTGCGCAGCATTGTGATAATATCTTTGGCGCTGTTATCGCAAAATAACTGCCCCAGTGTTTTTTCGTGCCAACTGATATTGTAGCTGTCCACCAGAGTGATAAAATCCTGTGGTGTGAACCGTGCCAGCGCCGATTTGCAGAAATGGGGATTGGCAGACAGATAGTTTTTTGCCGATGCATGAATATTGGTGAAATTGCAGCGCCCGCCACCGGAAATACGGATTTTGTCGCCGGCGGATTTTGCGTGGTCAATCACGATAACAGAGCGGCCACGCTGGCCGGCGCGAATAGCACACATCATACCCGCAGCACCGGCGCCAATAATCACAACATCTGTTTTTTCAATCACGGTGCGGCTTTCTTTCAGTCTGTCTGTCAATGCGGGTATTCTAAAACAAAAAGGCAGCCGACCTGTGCTGCCTTGATGTGTGCTATAGAAAGATTAAATCAGCGGAATGCAACACCGGCATTATGCATTTTATCCATCATGATTTGCAAAGAGCCGTTAATATCAATGCCGCGGCTCAAATCAGGCAGTACGGTTACGTTAAAGCCTTGTGCCACAGCATCCAGTGCGGAATAGGCCACGCAAAAATCTGTAGCAAGTCCTGCCAGAGTGACATTGGTTATACCGCGTTCACGCAAGTAACCGGTGAGGCCGGTCGGGGTTTCATGATCATTTTCAAAGAAAGCGGAATAGCTGTCGATGGATGCGCGGAAGCCTTTGCGGATCACCAGCTCGGCTTTTGTCCATTGCAGGTCTTTGTGGAACTCTGCGCCATGCGTGCCTTGCACACAATGATCCGGCCATAAAGTCTGCGCACCATAGGGCATTTCAATCAGGTCGTAAGGGGCGCGGCCGCTATGGCTTGAGGCAAAACTTGAATGGCCTGCGGGATGCCAGTCCTGTGTGAGGATGACATGCTCAAAGCGCTCAATTTCTTGATTGATACCGGCAATGATCGTATCGCCTTCCACAACGGCCAGAGCACCATTGGGACAAAAATCATTCTGAATATCAATAACGATAAAGGCAGAGGTTTCGTGATTATGATGCGCCATCCCGCTCTCCTTCAGGCATAAGTTTTTCAGGAGAGATCAGTGACGAAACTGGGCTGAAAGGTCAAGGCTTTGTCTTCAGGCTTCAATCTCCACACGGCCGACCGGGTGTGAGCAGCAGGCGAGAATATAGCCTTCTTCAATTTCGTCATCGCGGATGCCGCCATTATGGTTCATCACGGTTTCGCCGCTCAGACATTTGACCTTGCAGGTGCCGCAAACACCGAATTCGCAGGCGCTTGGAATTTTTAAACCGCCATTGCGTGCGGCCAGCAGCACTGTATCGGCGGGGCTGCATTGCACCTCCATGCCGGATAAGGTGAAGATAACGCTCGGGCTCTCGCCTGTTTCATCACCGGCAGCCTGTTCCGCTTCCAAAGCTGCAGGCAGGGGCAGAGCGGGCGCTTCCGATGCAGGCTGAAAGCTCTCCTGATGATAGTTTTCCATATTGAAGCCATTGGCTTCCAGCATTTCGCGCACCGCACGCATGAAAGGCTCAGGGCCGCAGCAAAAGACGGTACGGTCTTTATAATCAGGGGCGGAAATGTCGAGAATATTGTGGCTGATCCGGCCGTGAACCCCGCTCCACACATTGCGGGCAATGGAGCGTTCGACAATCAGTTGCAGGCGCAGATTATCCATGCGGCTGGCAAGCAGTTCCAGCTCTTTGCGGAAAATGATCTCATCGGGCGAACGGGCGCAATTGAGAAAGACGACATCGCTGTCCGGCTGGGTGTCATAGAGAAAGCGCGTCATCGACATCATTGGTGTGATGCCGGAACCGGCGGAAATGAAAAGATATTTCTTGCCTGGATGGGAAGAGAGCGAGAAATCACCGGCCGGACCAAAGGCTTTGAGCTGCATGCCCGGCCGCATATGATCCAGCATCCAGCGCGTGCCGATACTGCCGGCCTGTGCTTTGATAGTGATGGAAACGGAATAAGGGCGCGAGGGCGTGGAAGACAGCGTATAGGTGCGCATCACCGGCTCCGGCGCCACCGGAATTTCAATGGTGATAAACTGCCCCGGCATATAGCGGAACCAGTTATTCTTCTCCGGCGTACGGAATGAGAAGGTCATGACATCGGGGGCTTCCTCGATGGCCGCGTCACATTCCAGAACCTGAAGCCTGTCATTCCAGGGCAGCATTTCGTCGAGATATTTCATGGTTGCTGCTCTCTGCTCGGGTGAACGCTCATACGGAACCTTGCTTTTACGGGTGGTGCCGTTCCGGCGAACCGGAACGGCGGAGATGTCAGGCCACGCGGCTGAGTTTTGCGACTTCGCCTTTGAGGCGCGGGGTGATGAAATTGCCGTACCATTCAAGGAACTGCATCACGCCGCCTTCATGCTCCACGGAATAAGGCCCCGGCTGATAGGCCGGTGAGCGGATGCCGCGGGCATTTTCTTCCACAATCCGGCGATCCTGATCATTGGTCTCAATCCAGACATGGGTGAGCTCGTCGAGATTATAATCAACGCCCTCAACTGCATCTTTATTGACCATCCATTTGGTGGTGACCATGGTTTCCTCGGCGCTGATCGGTAGCACGCGGAATGAAATCGCATGGTCGATCATCACATGGTTCCATGTGGACGGATAGTTGAACAGCAGCATGGCGCCGATCTTGGAGGCCTTGACCTCCGCACTCAGGCTTTTCGCAACGGCCGGCTTGCCGGACATTGTATAGCTGTCGGCATCACGCAGCAGCGGAATGCGGGCAATGCGGTATTGGCCGCTTTCCGCCATGGTGAATTTGGCAGGCAGGCCGGTATCCTCACAGCGCTTCCAGAGTTGATTGGTTTCCTCGTCATCCATCATGCCCTGAACGCCGGTGGCGCTTGGTGCTTCGGGATAAGTGCGGCACAGTTCCGGATGATTGGCGGCGCAGTGGTAGCATTCGCGGTTGTTTTCCCAAACCAGCTTCCAATTGCCTTTTTCAATAATCGTGCTTTCAAAGGCAATTTTGGCATCTTTGATCTGGTGCGGTGCCAGATATGGCTCAACCGTTGCGCGGAAGGCGCTGAAATCCGGTGCCTCATCGGCCACGCAAATATAGATATAGCCTGCAATGCTCTCGCAATGCACGGTTTTGAGGCCGAAATCGGCAGGTTTGAAATCCGGCCCGACTTGACGGGCAAACAGCAATTTTCCGTCCAGATCATAGGTCCATTGGTGATAAGGGCAGACGAGACGTGCGGCAGTACCTTTTTCTGCGGTGCAGATGCGCGAGCCGCGATGGCGGCAGGTATTATGAAATGCGCGGATACCGCCCTGACTGTCGCGCACGACAATAACAGGATAATCGCCGATCTGTACGGTAATATAACTGCCTGCTTTGGGCAGTTCACAATCATGGCCGACAAAAATCCATTCGCGGTACCAGATATGTTCCAGATCCAGCTTGTAATAATCCGGATCCGTATAGAACTTCTGTCCGAGACTGAAATTCGGGTCGCGCCCCAGCAAGTCACTCAGCATTTGATTGCGGACGTCCATAATATGCCTCGCATAGCGTTGTTCATCGGGGGTGCCGGACTTAAAGACCGTGGTCGCAGAGCATGGCTCATGTGCGACATGCTAAAGTCAGATCCCGTATGGGTAATAAGATTGACGACAAGAGTTAAGTCTCAGATTGTTTCAGTAAAAAACTGCTCTGATTACATCCATTCAAGCACTGAAATATCACCAAGGCGCATACGAAAACGACATGCGCTTCGCATAAAGACGACACGCCAAAGCGTCGCAGAAATAAAGCCTGTTCAGTCATTATCAGTCGTGCTTTTCTGTGGTTTCAATCAAGGCTGTATCAAACAGAATGCAGGTGGAGGGAAACACGCATGAAACGCTCGGAAATTAATGAAATTATCCGCGAAAGTGACCGTTTTATCCGGTCTTTTGGTTTTGTTTTGCCGCCTTTTGCCTATTGGTCGCCGCAGGAAATGCGCATACGCGTCAAAGATGACAGTGCAGCGATCCGCAAGGCACGGCTTGGCTGGGACATTACCGATTACGGGCAGGGGCGTTTTGACGAGCTGGGGTTGTTTTTGTTTACCGTGCGCAACGGGCAGGCGGAGGATCTGCAAAAAGGCACCGGTATGCTTTATGCGGAAAAGATCATGATTTCACGCCGGAACCAGTTGTCACCGATGCATCGCCATGTGGTGAAAGCGGAAGATATTATCAATCGCGGCGGCGCAAAACTGGTGCTGGAAATGTTCAATTCTAAGCCTGACGGGACGATTGATGAGCAAAGCGATGTGGTGGTGGCCTGTGACGGGCGCATCAAGCGTCTGCCTGCCGGTGGTCTTTTGAAACTCGAACCGGGCGAGAGCGTAACCCTGATGCCCGGCAACTGGCATGCTTTTTGGGGCGAGGGCGGTGATGTGCTGATCGGTGAGGTTTCAACGGTCAATGATGATCTGACGGATAATATTTTCCGCGAGCCGATCGGCCGTTTTTCTGATGTTGAAGATGATGTGCAGCCGGTGCATTTGCTGGTGTCGGATTATGACACGTGGCTTGGCTGAATATTGCACTTAAAAGCTGCTTGCCTTGCAGCGGTTGCTAGCCAACCGTCTGCAAAGCCCATGCTGTAAAATCCTGCATGAAACGCGCACGATCCGTTTCGTGCAGGCTTTCATGACGCATATCAGGATAAATCTGCGTGGTAATTTTGCCGAAACCGGCTGTTTTCAGTCTTTTTTCCAAGGCAAGCAGCGCTTTGCCGCCTTCTGTTGACGGGTCTTGCCCGCCGCCTTGCAGATAAAGCGGCAATTGCAGCGGGATCGCCTGTTGCGGTGCCGGATTGTTGCATCGGCGCATGAAACGGAAAACATCGGTCCACATGCTCACAGACGGGTCATAGCCGCAAAGCGGATCATCATTATAGAGTGCGACCTCTGCCGCATCATGGGACAGCCAGTCAAACTGGCTCTGGTAATTCTCAACCTGTTTTGCCCAGGTGCGAAAAGTCATTTTCGGCAGCAATGCGCTTGGCACATCGGAGCCGAGAAACATGCGCTCGGCTTTGAGCAAGGTGAAAGCCAGTGTCTGGTTTAAGCGGCTGGCAAAATTGGAATTGCATATGGCTGCGGCATCGGGTTTGCAGAATTTCCCGCACAAAGCTGCCAGTGTCACCAGTCCGCCCATCGAGTGACCAAACAGGATAAGCGGCAGATCGGGATGTTCTTCACGGATTGTCTTTTCAATAAAGGCCATATCCTGCAGCACTTTTTCATCGCCGTCTTTTACGGCAAATTGCCCGAGCGGCGCATCGGCTGCACGGGTCAGGCCGTGGCCGCGATGGTCATGGGCATAAACATGAAAGCCGCGGGCGGCGAGATATTGTGCAAAAGCCTGATAGCGGGCGGCATGTTCCGCAAGGCCGTGGCTGATCTGCATGACACCGCGTGCGGGGCTGCCTTCTGCCGCCGGCTGATAGCGCAGAGCAAGTTCCGCACCGGTGGAACTGATGACATGTCCGGCTGTTTCAAACGGCATTGCGGTTCCTTTTTTGCAGGCAGAAGACAAACATTCCCGTCATCATAAGTGACTATAATGATTTTAAACAGAGGGATGATGCAGAAGCCGCAGGCTCTGCCATTGCCGATACGCGATATTTAGCCTACAAGCGCAACAAACGATATTCTCAATATCGGATCAGATTTCCGGTCTGTGTTCAGGCCAAATATTTCGGAGAACAGCCACCCAATGGCACGTCAATTTATTTATCATATGTCGGGGTTGAACAAAAACTACGGCACGAAGAAGATTCTCGAAAATCTGCACCTGTCATTCTATCCTGATGCAAAAATCGGTATTCTCGGCCCTAACGGTGCCGGTAAGTCGACAATTCTCAAAATTATGGCTGGTCTTGATAAGGATTTCACCGGTGAAGCATGGCTTGCCGAAGGTGCAACCTGTGGCTATCTGGCTCAGGAACCGCATCTTGATCCGGAAAAGACTGTATTCGGCAATGTGATGGAAGGTGTGGCTGACAAACAGGCCATTCTCGACCGTTATAATGAGCTGATGATGAATTATTCTGACGAAACTGCGGATGAAGGTGCGCAGCTTCAGGATGTTATTGACAGCCAGAACCTCTGGGATCTGGAAAGTCAGGTTGAAATGGCGATGGAAGCTCTGCGCTGTCCGCCTGCCGATGCCGATGTGACCAAGCTTTCCGGTGGTGAGCGCCGCCGTGTAGCACTTTGCAAGCTGCTGCTCTCCAAGCCTGATCTGCTGCTGCTTGACGAACCGACCAACCATCTTGATGCTGAAACCACGTCATGGCTGGAAAAGCATCTGCGTGAATATAAGGGCGCTGTGCTGCTCATCACGCATGACCGCTACTTCCTCGACAATGTGACCGGCTGGATTCTTGAGCTCGACCGTGGTCGCGGCATTCCTTACGAAGGCAATTACTCTGCTTATCTGGAAGCCAAAGCCAAGCGTATGATCCAGGAAGGCCGTGAAGAAGATTCCCGCCAGAAAGCTCTGGAACGCGAACGCGAGTGGATTTCTGCCAGCCCGAAAGCCCGCCAGTCCAAGTCGAAAGCCCGTATCAAGGCCTATGACAAGCTGGTTGAGGCTGCTGAAAATCAGCGTCCGGGTGATGCGCAGATTCTCATTCCTGCCGGCGAACGCCTTGGTCAGGTTGTGCTTGAAGTTGAAGGTCTGTCCAAATCCTTTGGCGAGCGCCTGCTGATCGACAATCTGACATTCAAACTGCCTCCGGGCGGTATTGTTGGTGTGATTGGGCCGAACGGTGCCGGTAAATCGACCCTGTTCAAAATGATCACCGGTCAGGAAAAGCCGGATGCCGGTACAATGCGTATCGGTGATACTGTGCAGCTTGGTTATGTTGACCAGAGCCGTGATCATCTGGATTCGAACAAGACTGTCTGGGAAGAAATTTCTGGCGGCAACGACATTATCAAGCTCGGCAAATTTGAGATGAACTCCCGCGCTTATTGCGGTGCGTTTAACTTCAAGGGCGGCGATCAGCAGAATAAAGTCGGCAATTTGTCCGGCGGTCAGCGTAACCGTGTGCATCTTGCCAAGATGTTGCAGAAGAGCAGCAACGTCCTGCTGCTCGATGAACCGACCAACGATCTGGATACAGAAACACTGGCCGCGCTTGAAGATGCGCTGGAAAAATACGCCGGTTGCGCTGTTATCATCTCGCATGACCGTATGTTCCTTGACCGTCTGGCCACACATATTCTGGCCTTTGAAGGCGACAGCCATGTTGAGTGGTTCGAAGGTAACTTCGAGGATTACGAAGCAGATAAGATCCGTCGTCTGGGACCTGAAAGCGTTAATCCGAAGCGGGTGACCTATAAGCCGCTGACACGCTAAAGGTTCGGGATGTTCTGGTTCTGGCGGTCTGCAAATGACGTTGTTTTGCGCTTCCGGTGCTCACGTACAAACAGTACGCTGCGCGCCGGTTCTCAAACTCCACCATTTTCGCCTCGCCATAATCAGAACCTCAACGACCTTATCAGAATTTAATAAAGGCCGGTGCATTGCACCGGCCTTTTTGTTTCAGAAAGGGAAGACAATGAAAGACTGGTCGGCACAGCAATATCTGAAATTTGAGGATGAACGCACAAGGCCGGTTACTGATCTTATCGCCCGCATTCCGCTGGAAGAGCCTGCAGTGATTGTTGATATCGGTTGCGGTCCCGGCAATTCGACAGAAGAGCTGAAAAAGCGCTGGTCGCAGGCCAAACTATCCGGTTTTGACACTTCTCCGGATATGATCGAAAAAGCGCAGGCGCGCTTGCCTGATGTGGCATTTTCTTTGCAAGACGCAACGCAATATGTGCCGGAGACGCAGGTTGATCTGCTATTTTCCAATGCCGTATTCCAGTGGGTGCCGGATCATATTCAGCATTTGCAGCGCATGTTGAAGGGTTTGAAAAAGGGCGCGGTTCTTGCCGTGCAAATGCCGGATAATTGGAATGAACCGTCCCATCGCATGATGCGGGAAGTGGCAAAAGACAGCCGCTGGATTGAACGGCTGAATAAAGCCGCCCGCCCGCCAATGCCAACGGTTAATGCTTATTATGATGCGCTGGCACCTTTATCCGCGCATATTGATATCTGGCACACAATTTATAATCATCCGCTTGATGGCCATGCAGCGATTACCGAATGGGTGAAAAGCACAGGCCTTCGTCCTTTCCTAAACCCGCTGAATGAAGAAGAGCAGAAGGACTATCTGGAGGAATATACCGAGCGGCTGGCAGAGCATTATCCGCTGACCGTTGACGGTAAAGTACTCCTGCATTTCCCGCGTGTATTTATGGTTGTTGTGCGCAGTTGAACTTGCTCTGTAGCGAATTTGCTTTGATGCTGTGTGTAACCGGTGCAATCATCGAACGTCAATAACGGGCATATAATCAGCTTGTGATTGGGTTTGTGTCAAATCTACTTAATATTTACAAGATGAAGTCGGGTGCGTAGAATTGTGGATAATGTGAATGTGGTAAGTACAGGGTATATTTAAATATCGAAGCTGTTTTACAGGGAGGGGAGGCGTGAATTTTATTTTACTGGGGCGTTTCGTTCTAATTTTTCAATGATCCAGTCGCAATTTAAGGAGTGAGGTAATTTATACATGTCATCAATATTTAAGAAAAAAACCTCTCCATTGTCGATGTCATATGTGAGGTAGCTCTCTGTGAGAATGTCGTTTTTAAAAGCGCGTATGTTGTAAGTATTTGAGTTAATCTGAGATTTTCTGAAAGTCATGCTGTTAAGCTGATTTGCCGCAATAAATGTGATTGAACCAGCGCTCATGCCAGAATAGCCATTTTTTAAAAGATTTTTCCCTGTAAAATTTAGAAAACCTAAAGAATAACTGTTGTATATATTTATTCCATTTTCAGTATTTATTGGATTTTCACTAGAAATCCAATATTGACCATAATCAAAATCATCGCTTTCACTTTCATAATTTATTGAAAGTTCATATTGAAAACGAAAATTGTTGTTATTATTGTTTTTATATATATAGATAATTGATTTGTCGAAATTTGATATTATTTTATAGCAATTTATCATTTTTAACCTTTAATTAAAAATATGTGATATTTCCCATAAGTCATCCATTTTTTCTGTTTGTTGTATATTATCTTTCGATATTAATATTCTTGAATTGTTTTCTATATCAAGTATGAGCTTTTTTTGATTTAAGTAATTATTTTCACTTTCGTGAAGTAGTATTTGATATTCGTTTTTACGTATGAGTCTGAGCATAAAGTGTGAACTGACATCGGCGCTTTCAAAACTTAAGGCACCGGCAATGGTTGCCGAGCTTTGTGGGTAATTACTTATTTGGGTGATTTCCTCAGTATCGCCTAGAAAACGAGATGTGAATGGATTGTATAATTTTACAGGCGCAGAATAGCCCTCTTGCGTATGTAGAGGATCTATATTGGTAACCCATATAGCTGCGGCTGAGTTTGATATGACATCTGTTGGTTTAAAGCCTTGTGCGGTGTAATCTATAAACGTATTATTTATTATACTTTTTGATGGGCATATAACTCTTCTTGTTGTCAGACTTTTTATTGTAAAAATATATGGCATTTTGAAATCCATGGTTTGATGGTGGTCAATTTAATGGCCACCATCTATATTTATATATTCAAATTAATTTTTTAATTTGTTTTGAGATCGATATTTCCTTGAATTGGCTCAATATACCAATCAATACTTAATGAACTTGGTATGGTTTCTGGGGTGTCGATTTCCAGAAGGAAAATATCTGATGCATCAAGATTTAGTGTTATGTATTGTTTTGTGGGTGCGCCGTTGCTGAATCGTAAGATCCGGAAGCGTGTAGGAAAGTTTGGATTTTTTTCAAATATAAACCGGTCAAGAAACATATCTGCAAGAAATGTGATTGTTCCCAGGCTTTTTCCTGTGTAGGTGCCTTGTGTGATTTTGACGCCTGTATCGCCTAAAAAGCCGTTTGAAAATGGATTGAAAAAAGTTGTTCCTTCCGGATTGTCCAGGGGGGTGCGATTTGTGACCCAAATTTGGCCCTGATCGGCGGTTGGTGGATATGGGATTTGGGCTGCTCGAGTTTCATACTGAAAATAGTCATTGTCAGTATTGGTGTTGTTTACGATATTGAGAACAATGCCATTAATAGCGTTTTTTATTTGAAATTTTGCTACCATTTTAAATTCCTTAATTATTAATTGTAATTTTGTTTATATCTATTACGGGAGTACGATTTCCCATTCAATGCTGCTTATATTCTTTATGCCGACATCTCCGGTAACGATTTTTACTCGATTATCGTCGTCCAGGTATAAAGACTTCTTATTGTTAGCCATGTTTTCCGCGTCTTCTACAACGATTATATTGTATGTTTCTCCTGTCGTTCCTACTCTTTTGAGAGCAAACTTCATTGCTGCATCTGGAGCGACAAAGGCTAATGTCCCGGCAATGGTTGATGGTAGGTTCGGATTTCCGGTTATCGGTTTGCGTTGCTCGCTATTTCCCATAAAACGTGCGGTAGCAGGGTTGTAGAGTACGAAGGGGGTGGAATATCCTTGCCCCTGTAGGACAGTCGGACCTGGATTGAATGCAGCAACCCATAATGTTGCATCCCGTTTCAATTCCTGCTCGGCTGGGGTGCCGGTGGACAATTCTTGTGGTGTCTGTCCCTGAATTGTGTAGTCAATATATGAGTTATCTCCGGCGCTTTTAAGCGTACTTGCCAATTGGCGAGATAATTTATTTCTTATTTGTAATACATATGGCATTATAAAATCCTTTTAATGGTTTAAATTACATTTTTACTCTCCCACATATTTAAATTATTGGTCACTGTAATTACTGTCAGGCAGTAAGTTGTTTGCATGCCATTCATTGAGTTTTTCTGTTATTTGCTCATTTATCCAGTAAAGTGCGCTGTCTTTATCCAGTCCCTCATCGCGCAGCCTGTCATAATCTGTATAGCTATGGCGGATATAGGCGAGCAGAGTCAGGCGCACGGCATTGTCTGCGGTAAGCGCGCGCATATGTGGTGCGGCGGCGGCTTCGCGCACCTGTTCGGCATCGTAAAAAGGTATGCGCGGGGCAAATGAACGGAGTGCCAGTTCAATCTCTTTGCGGCGTCTGGTCGATACGGCCATAAGATGCTCCTGAATGGGGTTGCGCAGAAGGTTATTATCCCTGTCATATAATCCGGTTGTTCTGTCTGTATGAATACGGGCTCTTGATTATCCGGTCTTTTCTGCGCTGTTTTAAAGCGGCGGCTTGACGATTTCAGTTGCATTCTGATTTACGTTCACATAAACATATCTTTATGTGTTTTAAATGTGGAGTGTGGTATGACTGCTAAGCCTCTGGCTCTGGAAGAAATGGTGGAAGTGCTGAAGGCTGCGGCTGAGCCGAGCCGTCTGCGCATTCTCACTTTGCTGGCCGGTGGTGATCTCACAGTCTCTGATCTTACTTCCATTCTCAACCAGTCGCAGCCGCGTGTGTCGCGCCATCTCAAATTATTGAGTGAGGCAGGGCTGATCAGCCGTTATCAGGAAGGGTCATGGGCTTATTTCCGTCTGTCAGAAACGCCGGTGCATCAGGGGCTTTCCCGTGCTTTGATCGGCTGGCAGGATAGTCAGGATCCGTTTTTGCTGCGCGATCAGGAGCGACTGGCGCAGGTGAAAGCCGAGCGCCATGAGCGGGCAACCGCTTATTTCAGCGCCAATGCCGAAAGCTGGGATCAGATCCGCTCGCTACATATTGATGAAACAATGGTTGAGGAAGCGCTGCGCACGATTATCGGTGAGCAGAATTTCCAGTCCATGCTCGATATCGGTACCGGCACGGGGCGTCTTCTGGAGATGTTCCGCGGTCTTTATGTGCGCGGTGTCGGTATTGATATCAACCGCGATATGCTCACAGTGGCGCGCACCAATCTTGATCAGGCCGGTGTGACTCATGCGCAGGTGCGGCAGGGTGATATTTATGCGCTGCCGGTCGACCGTGACGGCTATGATCTGGTGACAATTCATCAGGTATTGCATTTCCTTGATGAGCCGCAGGCGGCCATTCGTGAGGCGGCGCGGGCATTGCGTCCGCAAGGGCGCTTGCTGGTGGTGGATTTTGCCCCGCATAATCTGGAATTTTTGCGCGATGAACATGCGCATTTGCGCCTTGGTTTCAGCGATGAGCAGATGACAGGCTGGATGAAAGCCGCCGGTCTTGAACCGGAGCACTCGCTGGCACTGGAGCCGAAAGGCGGGCGTGCCGATGGGCTGGTGATTAAATTGTGGCTGGCGCGTGATCCGCGAATGCTGATCGCCGATGCTGCCTGAGGCGGCACCGGCATCCTATAAACATTCATAATGCTCTGCCTTGCGTGCCATGAGATGCAGGCAGCCGATATGTATAATTTCAAATTTTGTCATTATGGGCGCTAAACCATAATGATTGCATGACGGAGATTTCCGATGTCTTATTTTGGCCAGCAGCGTCGCTCGGAGAGTGCGCATCCGATCCGTGTATCCTTTGAGTTTTTCCCGCCGAAAACCGAGGAAATGGAAGCGCGTCTCTGGGAGACAGTTACAAGGCTGGCGCCGCTCAATCCGGCTTTTGTGTCGGTGACCTATGGGGCAGGCGGCTCGACGCGTGAGCGCACCAATAAAACCATTGCCCGTATCATCAAGGAAACTTCGATCACGCCGGCGGCGCATCTGACCTGTGTGGATGCAACCAAGGAAGAGGTCGACGCTATTGTGCGCTCTTTTGCCGATCTGGGTGTAACGCGCTTTGTAGCACTGCGCGGTGATCCTGCCGGTGGTATTGGCGAGGCTTACAAGCCGACACCAGGCGGTTATCAGAATGGTGCCGATCTGGTGGCAGGTCTGAAGTCGATCGCCGATTTTGACATCAGCGTTTCAGCCTATCCGGAAAAACATCCGGAAAGCCCGGATTTCGCAACCGATATTGAGATGCTCAAGCGCAAGGTCGATAATGGTGCGACACGTGCGATTACGCAGTTCTTTTTTGATAATGATCTTTATGAACGTTATGTGGAGCGGGTGCGCCGTGCAGGGATTTATATCCCGATTATTCCGGGCGTGTTGCCGATCCATAATTTCACGCAAGTGGCCAATTTCTCGAAACGGGCAGGCACCCGTATTCCGGCATGGCTGGCAGATCGTTTCGAGGGGCTGGATAAGGACCCGCAGACCCATATGCTGGTATCAGCAGCGCTTGCTGCCGAGCAGGTCAATGATCTGATTGAGCGCGGCATTAATGATTTCCATTTCTATACGATGAACCGCTCGGATCTGGCTTTTGCTATCTGCCATTTGCTGGGTGTGCGTGCGCCGGTCGCCGCATAAACGCAACCGGATTTTGACTATATAAAAAGCCCTGCGGAAACAGATGTTCCGCAGGGCTTTTTATTGGTTTTTGCAAATTGTCTGGCTGGTTTTGCGCTTTACAGGGCGGCTGTGGAAAGCCTTGCACCTGTATATCATATGGCAGTCACGGAAAATACGCGACTGTGCCTGCCTGTTTTTAAAACCGGTTGCCACTTTTGAGCGCATTTTAAAATGTGTGGGCTTGCCGATTTTTCAGAAAAACTGTTTCACGCAACGCAAAGTCTGAAGCGGACTGATGGGAACAATCTTACAAAAATAATCAGATAATCAACTGATCCTCAGATCAGATCATGCTGGGGTCAGGGAAATACACCGACAATCATTGCTGCGACAAACATAAAAGCTGCGCAAAACACCAGAGCATTGATTGAACGCGTTAAACCCATATGGATACCTCCTGAGCAGGTTGTAAGTTCAGTTTTATATGCCGCTGTTGCGACAGATAAAGTCCGGAAACACACACCTGATACGGAGCCTGAAAGAAAGACTGCTGATCATTTTACGGTGCGTCATTTCACTTAACGCCAACTGGAAATATACGCAGCAACCCCATTTTGCATCCATGCTTTAAGGCATGATCTGCGGGGTAAATTGACAGTTTTTTAACGCTGTCTGTACATTTCCCGTTTGTGTCATTTTATCGACATAAACGGTCAAAGAAAAGTCCAAATTCGTGGGAGTGCCTGTTGCAGCCTTTGGAAAATGCGCAGTGCTGCGCGGCTGTGAATTTAAAATTATAATAAATACAATATCTTGAATGTGGTCTGGAAAGAATGATGCCGCCCGAAATTTTTTTACGGGCAGCATCAAAATCCTACTAATTTTATAGCTTTTCGAGCAATTCGCGGGTTGGCCATGAATCCGCAGGCAGGCCCAGGCGCTGCTGTTCCGTGCGCACGGCATCTCTGGTCATGGTGCCGAAAACACCGTCGATTCGACCCATTTCATAACCGCGGGCAGCAAGTTTGTTTTGCAACTCTTTCAACTCGTCCGTCGACAGACCCGGTTCCGGATTGCCGAGGAGGAAAGGTTCACCACCGGCAAGCAGGCTGGCAAAATAAGCCGCTGTGGTGGCATAGACGATGGACTTGTTCCATTCGACGAAAATATCGAAATTGCGATAGGACAGGAAGGCAGGGCCTTTTCGTCCCATCGGGATGAGCAGGGAGGCATCACCGTCATCTGCGCCGAGCGCTTTGCCGTCAGCGGTATTCACGCCCCAGCCACTCCATTTGGAATGCGGCAGGCGATAGGTGCGGATGGAGTTTTCCCATGGCAGATCCTGTGTCAACTGCACGGTTTCCAGCCATGGCTCACCACGCTGCCAGCCAAGCTCGGAGAGCATGCGGGCGGCGGTCATCACCGCATCGGCCACGCTGTTTTTCAGATCAACCTTGCCGTCACCGTCGCCGTCAATACCGCGTTCCAGATAATCTTTCGGCAAAAGCTGCATCTGGCCGATTTCACCGGCCCATGCGCCGGTGGTACCGGCATCAATCACGCCTTGATCCATCAATTTAAGCAAGGCCATCAACTGCGGGCGGAACAATTCCGGGCGGCGGCAGTCATGCGACAGGGTAACCAGAGAGTTCAGCGTGTCAAAATCACCCTGAATGGCACCGAAATCGGTTTCCAGTCCCCAGAAGGCAGCAATCACCGGCCCCGGAACACCATAGGTCTCCTCGGCCTTTTTGAAGATATCGGCATATTTGACAAGATTTTCACGGCCTTTTTTCAGGCGCTGTTCGGAGATCAGGCGCTTGGAAAACTCTGCGAAAGTCAGGTTGAAGACGGTCTGGGTACGATCGCGCTTTAAGGTGCGCTCATCAATCTGCGCTTTTTTCAGTTCGGTAATGGCCTTGTCGGAGACACCGGCCGCTTTTGCTTCCGCGATAACGCCTTCAAGCCAGAAAGCCAGATCACCGCCGCAGGCCGGCTTTTCAGCAACAGCTGTTGTTTCCTGAAGGGAAGCCTGCGTTTGTGTTTGCGGCTGTTCCTGTGCGGCGAGGGGGAAGCTGGCGGTGGAAAGCAAGGCAGCCAGTCCGAAAGCTGGCATTCGTCTGCGAAAAGGCACGGGGCGTGGCATAACTCAGTTCTTTCTAAAACAGGCTTATCACCTGATTGAAGCTGATTGGTCGAAAATGATCAGGTGCGCTCAGTTTCATAAAAACCGCACCGGTCATAACAGGCATGCATAGGGATAAAGCACAGTACCGGCGCTGTTGCCGCTGCTGTGCCAAATCAACGTGCCGCAAGCGCAAGCACGCAACATGTTCCTGCAGAAACATTTTGTGAAAAAGAAGACAGAAAAACCGGAATCCGGTTGGCTATGTGCTTTTATTTGACCTTGTTGCTTTCCAGCCACTTTCTCCACTGGGCATGATTGCCCGCAAAGACATTGATGTCGGCATCGCCCTTGATGCCCGGAATTGTGCCGGTGCCGGTATATTGCCAGAAGACCCAAGGATGCGGGCCGTATTTTTCGTCCGGATGACCCGCGGTCGAGCGTAGCCAGAACGGATAATCGCTGAAACTGCGCAAATCATTATCGTCAAAGAAATCGACCGTTGTATAGATGATCGGTTTCTTGCCGTAATGACGCTCAATCATGGTCAGGAAGGTGCGCATTTCCTTGCGCACTACAGCCGGATCAGGCCGTAATTTGCAGGTCGGGGAAAGCGGGTTCCATTCCATATCCAGAACCGGCGGCAGCGCGCCCGGATCTTTCGGCACATTGCGGATATACCAGCGCGCCTGATCGGCCGCCGTGCGACAGAAATAATAAAAATGATAGGCGCTGCGCGGAATACCGGCCGCGCGGGAATTTGCCCAATGCTCGGCAAAGCGGTCATCCACGCGGTCGCCGCCCTCTGTTGCCTTGATAAAGACAAAGGAAACACCGCTGCCGCGTACTTGCTGCCAGTCAACTTTTTCCTGATATTTGGAGACATCCGTACCGTGAACAGGATAATGCCACGGTGTTTTGCCGGTATAATCGTGAGGCTTGCGATCAAAGAAGCGTGGTGCCTTGGCGCTGGTTGACGGCAATGCAATGCCGGTGCCGCCCGATGCTTTCACATCTGAAAAATCATAATCCACAGATGTGCAGGCGCTCAGCAAAAGGCCGAGAACAGCAAGTGCTACTGGCTTCATCAATTGTCGTCTCACAAAACTCAACGGGAAATCATGAATCTTTTATTACCGTAAAAGGTTAAAAAATTAGTTCAGGCGCTTTGCTATATGTGCGGAGAGTGACATCTTTGCGCAGGCACTACGCGGATCAAGAACAGTCTTTAATATCCCAAGAAATTACCCGGTTTTAAAATGACTGGCTTAATAACATGATGAAATGTTTTTTGATCTGACATGTCATAACTTGTGCGGTTTTGTAATGGATACTGACATTTATTGCGGATGATAACGCAGAGGCAAAAAAGCTAAGAAGCGCGTGATGTGTTTTTTATGTTTGTGTCTGTGAGGGGAGGTTCTCATGTATCGCCTGTCAGCATTTTTTATTGCCGTTGCCGTCTTGGTCGGTTTGGTTTTGTCCGGCGGATTCCAGAGTTTCAACAATAGCAATCACCGCGCAACCGATAATGTGGCGGCGCTGATCGCACAATCTGAACGGGCCGAGCAGGAATTGCAATCCAAGGCCGATCAGGAACTGGCAGAAATTGATGCCCGTGCCGGACAGAGCGGTGAGGCATCCGTGGCACTGGGTTTGCCGGAACTGAACAAGCCGCTGACGCAGGCTGATATTGATGCAGCGGTTCAGCTTGCCGGAGAGGATGCGAAAAAGACCGCCTTGCGTGTCGGGCAAAATGAGGCGCAGGCTTTGCAGGCACAAAAAGCCGCCGAAACGATTGTGCGTCTGCGCATGGAACAGCAGATGAGCCGCGAGCAGCAGGGCACGTAAAACCGAATATAGAAAACAATCTGACACAGCTTTGAGGTGCTTTGTCTGATGGCCGGTTCGTTTCACCGGCAGTCAGGCAGGGCGCTTTTAATATTCTATGGATTTTCCGCTTCGCCTGACGCTTGGTGGTTTCCATCAGAGTTGTTTTGAATTACAAAAGCTTATGTCGATTTGGTCCAGTATCGCCGATTTCGTTACGCAGACTGCCTATAGCGCATTTTCCGCTGTGATTGAGGCCGTCCGTACATATTTTGAAGGCGATGCCGAGACGCGGCGGCGGGTGGCATTTTCTATCGCTATGATTGCGCTTTCCGCCAAGATGGCCAAGGCTGATGGTATTGTCTCCGAGCAGGAAGTGCGTGCCTTTCAGGACATTTTTGAAGTGCCTGAAAAAGAAGCGCAGCATGTGGCCCGCCTTTATAATCTCGCCAAGCAGGATGTGGCCGGTTATGAAAGCTATGCACGCCAGATTGCCAATCTGTGCCGGATGGCGCAGCAGGAAGATGGCGAGCAGCCTTGCAGTGCACTGGCCGATGTGCTGGACGGACTGTTTTATATCGCCAAAGCCGATGGCTATGTGCATGATAAGGAAATGCAGTTTTTGCGCCGTGTTGCGGAAATCTTCAATATTGAGGAAGATGAGTTTCTGCTGATTGCCGGACGCCATGTTAATCTGGGGCCAGCCGACCCCTATGCTGTGCTGGGCTTAACGCGCGGTGTGGATTATAAACAGGCAAAGCAGCATTACCGCAATCTCGTGCGCCAGAACCATCCGGATCTGGTTATTGCGCGGGGTATGCCGCATGAGTTTCAGAAAATAGCCAATCACCGCCTTGCCGCGATTAATGCAGCATGGGCGACACTTGAAAAACAATTGGGTCAGCATGAGCACGCATAATCATCATTCACAGCAAGGCAATGCAGGACAGGGCGCACAGCCTGCCGCCCGTCCGTTGCTGAGTACACCGGATTACCGTCCGGCCACGGTTGATGCTTCACCGAATTTTGGCCCGCGTCAGGATGGCAAAAAGCCGGAATATCTGATCCTGCATTATACAGGGCTGCACACTGCCGAAGAGGCGCTGGATATTCTCAAATGTCCTGAGCGTGAGGTTTCTGCCCATTATCTGGTGCATGAAGACGGGCGCGTGGTGCAGATGGTTGCGGAGAGTGAACGCGCCTGGCATGCAGGTAAAAGCTTCTGGAAGGGTGAGCGCGATCTTAATTCTGCTTCCATCGGCATTGAAATTGTGAATGCCGGCGTGCTGGAAGATTTTCCGGCCTATCCGGATGTGCAGATTGCAGCTGTGATTGAGCTTTGCCGCTCTATCTGTGAGCGGCATCACATTGTACCTGCCCATGTGCTTGCCCATTCGGATATTGCACCGGAGCGCAAGATTGATCCGGGCGAAAATTTCCCGTGGCGGGCTTTGTTCGAGGCGGGTATCGGCCATTGGGTTGAACCGGCTCCGATCCGTGGCGGGCGCTTCTTTGCCATGGGGGACCGCGGGCAGCCGGTTGAGGCGCTGCAATCCATGCTGGCAATGTATGGCTATGATATTCTCATCAATGGTGAGTTCAACGAGCAGACAAAAGTGGTGCTCAGCGCATTTCAGCGCCATTTTCGTCCAAATCAGATTGATGGTGTGGCTGATATTTCCACAATCGAGACTTTGCACAGGCTGATTTCAGCGAATTTGCGTGAAGATGTAACCTCCTGATTTTTATAAAATCCTTATCGCCGTTTTGGAAGATTATTCCCTTATTGTTACGGTTTTTTGCAAACTGTGATTTGTTTGGACAATCTTCGGCTGCAATCAGACGTCAGATACAACCTCAATTTCCTTGAGCAGATCTGGTGACGGGGGCGGACTGTTACCCAGAAGGAAAAGCGCTGCAGGCGGGTTTCGCGTTTTGTGAAACGGCTTCAGCGCGTGAATGCAACAGTTCCAACGGTTAGGTTTATGATTAAAAAATTTGGATTTTTATGCGCTCTCAGCGGGGCGATGGTCTCGTTCGGTCTTACTTCAGCAATGAGTGCGCCAGTTGTTGAAAAAACAAATCTTATGGCTCTTTTGAAAGCCGGAAAACAAAACGATAAAGCAGAAAAAGAACAAGGCGGCAGTAACCGTACAGCCTATAAAAAACAGGCAAAAACGGATAAGATTCCGGTGATTGAACGCCGTTCTGCCCGCAGCTATATTGATCTGAAAAGCCAGTATAGCGGCAAAGGCACTGCCAAATCCGATGTGAAGCAGACCAGTGCAGGCACATCCGGCAAGCCTTATTCTTCAATCATTGCGCGTTATGCATCAAGCTATGGTGTGCCATTGTCACTTGCCCATGCGGTTGTGCGCCATGAGAGCAATTATCAGCCGAATGTGCGCGGTCGCGCCGGTGAAATCGGCCTGATGCAGATCAAGCTCGGTACGGCACGCGGTCTTGGTTATACCGGTTCTGCCAAGGGTCTTTATGATCCGGCCACCAATCTGCAATATGGTATGAAATATCTGGCCTTGGCGCAGAAACTTGGCGGCGGTTCTACCTGCGGTACTATTCTCAAATATAATGCGGGACATGGTGCCAAACGGATGAACCCGACATCGGCTAAATATTGCAGCAATGTCAAAGATTTTATGCGTTCATTCTAAGGTTTTCGTTTGATATTTCCGCTTTGTCAAACCGGAAACATTTCCCTGTTTTAGGTTTAAGGCAGTTTATATTCAGGCTCTGGCGGCATCCGTGATACGCCATAACCTAAATCTAAATGGCTCTGCTGAGCTGTGATTTTTGAACAAAAGCTGGCTTTCAGATTTTGAAGGCCAGCTTTTTTATTGCGTTTTGTGACAGATACAGCCTATAGACGCGGTGTCAGCCGGTCGGGCAGCCGCGCTTGTTAAGGCCGAAAGGTGACAAGTGAGGAAAGTCCGGGCTCCATGGAAACACGATGCCGGGTAACGCCCGGCGAGGGTGACCTCAGGGAAAGTGCAACAGAGAGCAGACCGCCTGCATCGTCCTCACGGACTGGCAGGTAAGGGTGAAAGGGTGGGGTAAGAGCCCACCGCGCTGCCGGTAACGGTGGTGGCATGGTAAACCCCATCGGGAGCAAGACCGAATAGGGACGGCGCATCAGACTTTGTCTGGTAATCAGTTTCCGGATCAGCCGTCCGGGTGGGTTGCAAGAGGCGGGTGGCAACATCCGTCCCAGATGAATGGCTGCCACGTCGGGCTGGTAACAGTCCGGCCATACAGAACCCGGCTTACAGACCGGCTGACAAATCTGTTTCATGAACAAAACCGGTCAGGCTATGCGCCTGATGGTGCGGCGTATATTTATGGCTTTGCATGGTAATGCAAAATTGTGCAGCTTTTGGCAGCGCAGCGGCGGGAATTAATCATCACCGCAGCCATATAATAACCCTTCCTTAATATTAATATTGGATAAATTATTCACGGCGTTCTGTATTCCGAAGCAGGGATGCAGAACCAAAAAAGCTCAATGCTGTAAGAGTAGGTGGTAATGGCGGATGGTCGTGCTGATGCGGTTTTTGAGCCTCCGTTGACGCCTGTCTTACGCCAATGGTATTTCTTAATGCAGTTTGTTGCGTCCAGACGTTGTTCATTTTTCAGGCATAATTTGCTGCATACAGGTGTTACCCGTAGCAGTTTTGCCGGCGCGCAAGGACCAGCAGCTTTCATGCAGGGTCCGGAGAAGAAAGCACAACAATGACAGGGCCTCATGATATGACCGCGCCGACAGCTCAGGCTGATAATGATATTTCCGGAGCAGAAGATTATTCCCGTCATATTCCGGTGATGCTGGAAGAGGTTGTCAGTGCCCTTCAGCCACAGGCAGGCAAACTCTATGTCGACGGTACTTTCGGTGCGGGCGGTTATACGCGCCGTATCCTCCAGAGCGGTGCGGATGTGCTGGCGATCGACCGTGATCCGAATGCAATTGCCGCCGGACAGGCGATGGTTGAGGCTTCTCAGGGACGGTTGCGACTGGTTCATGCACGGTTTTCGCAGATGGAAGATGTGCTGAGCGATGTGCGCCCTGACGGTGTTGTACTGGATATCGGCGTGTCCTCAATGCAGATTGATGAGGCGGAACGCGGCTTTTCTTTCCAGAAAGACGGCCCTTTGGATATGCGCATGTCCAGTCAGGGCCTGAGCGCCGCCGATGTGGTCAATCAGTATAAGACCGGTGATCTGGCACGGATTTTCAACTTTTTAGGTGAAGAGCGCCATGCAGGACGCATTGCCCGCATGATTGTGAAGCGGCGTGAAACCGAGCTTTTCACCCGCACCCGCGATCTTGCCAATGCCATTGAAATGCTGGTCGGTCGCCATCCGAAAGACCGGATTCATCCGGCGACACGGGTGTTTCAGGCACTGCGTATCTATGTGAATGACGAATTGGGTGAGCTGGCGCGTGCTTTGATCGCTGCCGAGCGGGCACTGGTGCCGGGCGGACGGCTGGTCATTGTGACCTTCCATTCGCTGGAAGACCGCATTGTGAAGCGCTTTTTTGCTGATCGTGCCGGTGGTGCGGGCGGTTCGCGTCATTTGCCGGAAGCGCATATGCGCCATGGCAGTTTTACCCCTGCGGTTAAAGGTGCGGTCAGCGCCGGTGAGGAAGAAGCCACGCGCAATCCGCGTGCGCGTTCGGCTAAATTGCGCGCCGGTATCCGCACGGAACACCCGCCGTTAAAGGCCGATTACAGTATTTTCGGATTGCCCGCCCTGCCTGAATTTGACGATGTGAAGTGGAAATAATCATGCTGCGAACCATTGATATTATTCTGATCGCGGCGATGCTGGTAGCGGCAACCGTGACTTACAAAATCAAGCATGATGCGGAAAAGCAGGTCGTTGAAATTAAGAAGATTCAGCGCCAGATCGCTTTTGAGAAAGATACGATCAATCTTTTGAAAGCGGATTGGAGTCTGATGACCCAGCCGAACCGCTTGCAAAGGCTTGCAGATATTTATCAGGCACAGCTGAAACTGGCTCCGGTTGATGTAACCCAGATTGGTCTGTTTGACGATTTGCCGATGAAACAGGCCGACGATATTGAGAAACTGATCGGTGGCAGCGCTGATCTGGTGGCATCGGTTGATAATTTGAGCACCGGCAGCATTGCTGCCAGCGCATCGCGCAGTGCTGGTCATCAGGCAATGCCTGCGAAAATTGTTATTCCGGGAGTGCGGCCATGAGTAAAAAAACTGGCTGGTTTCGCCGAGGCAATAAGGTTTCAATCTCCGGAGACGGTGCGCCATTAGGGCAGGCACCGGAATTCGACAGCGCCGCCCCTGATCCAGAGGGCGGCATTGCCACATCTCCGCTTAATAATAATGTCGCTTTTGCCGGTAACCGCAAAAAGCATGGCAATCGTGCCCGCAACCGCCTTTTGATGGCCACGGCCTGCTTCATGGGTATTTATGCGGTGATCGGCGGGCGTCTGGTCTATTACGGTTTGCAGGGCGATGAAAATGAAGGCTACCGCGCCGGTGCCGCCAGCACGCTGGCATCGCGGCCGGATATTCTTGACCGTAACGGCGAAGTGTTGGCCACGGATATCAAAACCGCATCGCTCTATGCGGAACCGAAGAAAATTGCCGATCCGGATGAAACACTGGAATTGCTGGCGACAGTGCTGCCTAATCTTGATTGGGAAAGCACCTATCGCAAGCTGAAAAGCGGTGCTGGTTTCGTGTGGATTCAGCGTGGCCTGACCCCGCGCCAGCAAAGCCAGATTATGGCGCTGGGTGTGCCGGGTATCGGTTTCCGCACGGAAAAATCACGTTTCTATCCCGGTGGCCCGACAGCATCCCATATTCTCGGTCTGGTAAATATCGACAATCAGGGCATTGCCGGTATGGAAAAATATATCGACAGTCAGGGTTTGAGCGATTTGCGTCAGGCCGGACTGGCGCAGCCGGATAATCTCGAACCGTTCCGTCTGTCGATTGATCTGCGTGTTCAGCATATTATGCGTGACGAGCTGGTACAGGCGGTTAGCAAATATCGCGCGATTGCCGCCGGTGCTGTGGTGCTGAATGCCAAGACCGGTGAAGTGGTGGCGATGGCCTCGGTGCCGGATTTTGATCCGAATAACCCGTTCAATGCGCTGGAAAAAGACCGCCTTAACCGTATGTCTGCCGGTACCTATGAAATGGGCTCGACCATTAAGAGCTTTACCACGGCGATGGCGCTGGATTCCGGCAAATTCAACGTGGACAGTAAATTTGATGCCACGCGTCCGATCACAATCGGCCGTCAGACCATCCGTGACTTCCACGGTAAAGCACGCTGGCTGACATTGGCGGAAGTGTTTATTTTCTCGTCCAATATCGGTTCGGGTAAGGAAGCCGATGCGGTTGGCATTGAAGGCCACCGTGAATTCCTCAAACGTCTCGGCCTGCTGGACCGTATGCAAACGGAATTGCCGGAAGTGGCACGTCCTGTTGAGCCGCGTGTATGGAAAAAGGTGCATTCGATCACGATTTCCTTTGGCCATGGCATGATGACCACGCCGCTGCAAACGGCTGTTGCCGCTGCCGCATTGATGAATGGCGGCAAGCTCATTCAGCCGACTTTTGTGCCGCGCACGGAAGCGGAAGCCAATGCGGTTGCTGTGCAGGTTCTTAATCCGAAGACCAGTAAGGATATGCGCTATCTCTACCGCTTGAATGCGGAAATCGGCTCGGGTCGCCGCGCCGAGGTGAAGGGCTATCGCGTTGGCGGCAAGACCGGTACGGCGGAAAAAGTGATCAATGGCCGTTATTCCAAGGATGTGCGCTTTAATGCATTTCTCGCCGCATTCCCGATGGATGATCCGACTTATATCGTTTTGACCATTATTGATGAGCCAAAACCTGAGGAAGGTAAATATTCTGCCACTGCCGGACTCAATGCTGCCCCAATGGTTGCAAATATCATTCGGCGGTCGGCCTCTTTCCTCGGTGTGCAGCCTGATTTTGCCAAAGACGCACCGCCGATTTTGGCCGCCTTTGAAAATGACTAGAGCATGTTTCCTGTGCCCCAGTGGGCGCAGGATGCTTCAATATCAGACGGGAGCTGCGGCAGCAGGTACTGTTTAAGTGCTACGGGTGCCGCAGAATGAAGAGTTCAAGATCGGGACAGGACGGAATGAAACTTAAAGAGATTGCCGCATTCGTTAATGAAATGGCTGCTGCTGTCACGCAGACTGAAATTTCCGGCGTTAGCTCCGATTCCCGCACAGTGCAGCAGGGCTATCTGTTTGCTGCGCTCAAGGGTGTCAAAAATGATGGCTCGGCCTATGCGGCTGATGCGGTCAAACGCGGTGCCATTGCTGTTCTGGCGGATGAGCATATGGATGCCTCGCAGATCAGTGTTCCGGTGTTGCGCTGTGCTGACCCGCGCCATGCGCTGGCTATGATTGCCGCCACTTTCTACGGCAAGCAGCCGCAGATTATGACGGCTGTGACCGGCACCAGCGGCAAAACCTCGGTTGCGTCCTTCACCCAGCAAATCTGGGCCTATGCCGGCTTTGCCGCTGCGAGCATCGGTACCACCGGCGTTTTCTCGCCGACACGCAATGAATATGGTTCGCTCACCACGCCTGATCCTGTGGAATTGCAGAAAGTGCTGGCGGAACTGCGTGATGAAGGCGTGACCCATGCCTGTATGGAAGCATCGTCCCACGGGCTGGATCAGCGCCGCCTTGACGGTGTGAAACTGACAGCGGGCGCTTTCACCAATCTCGGCCGCGATCACATGGATTATCATCCGACGGTGGAGAATTATCTGGCCGCCAAAATGCGGCTGTTTGATACGCTGTTGCCGAAAGGCGCACCGGCGATTATTTTTGCCGATGATATTTATTCCGAACAGGCAGCAGAGGCTGCCCGTCAGGCCGGTTGCGATGTGAAACTGGTTGGCCGTAAAGGCGATTTCATCACGCTCAAGCGCGTGGAACATGAGCGCCACCGCCAATATATTGAATTGTGCCATGACGGCAAAATTTATGAAATCACTTTGCCGCTGGCCGGTGATTTTCAGGTGGCCAATGCGATTGTGGCGGCTGGTCTGGCGCTGGTTTCCGGTGTGCCTGCCGATGCGGCTTTCCGTGCGCTGGAACGGCTTAAAGGTGCGCCGGGCCGTCTTGATCTGGTAGGTTCCACTGAAAATGGTGTGCCGGTTTATGTGGATTATGCCCATAAGCCGGATGCGCTGGAAAATGTGCTGACCTCGGTGCGTCCTTTCACAACAGGGCGGGTGATTGTGGTCTTTGGCTGCGGCGGCGACCGTGACAAGGGCAAGCGCCCGATCATGGGTGAAATTGCCACCCGTCTGGCCGATGTGGTGATTGTCACCGATGATAATCCGCGTTCGGAAGTACCGGCGACCATCCGTTCGGAAATTCTGAGTGCAGCAGCCGGTGCGCTTGAGATCGGTGACCGCCATGAGGCGATCCGCCATGCGGTTTTGATCGCAGAAGCCGGTGATACTGTGATTATTGCAGGCAAAGGGCATGAAGAGGGGCAGATCATCAATGGTGTGACATTGCCTTTCTCTGATCATGCAGAAGTTGTCCGTTCGCTTGAGGCGCGTTTTAAATGACTGAAATTCTCTGGAAATCGGCTGACATGGTAAAAGCGATGGAAGGGCGGCCCGTAGGCCAGCTTCCTGTCGGCATTACCGGTATTTCGATCGATTCCCGCACTTTGCGTAAAGGCGAGGCTTTTTTCGCAATTAAAGGCGATGTCTTCGACGGCCATGATTTTGCAACCGCAGCAATGGCTGCGGGTGCCGGTTTGCTGGTGGTGACCGAAGCGCGTTTGCCTGCCTTGGGCAAATTGCAGGTGCCGATGATTGTGGTGGATGATGTGCTGGCAGCGCTGACCCGTTTGGGTCTTGCCTCCCGTGCCCGTTCCAAAGCGCAGATCATTGCGGTGACCGGCTCGGTCGGCAAAACCACGACCAAGGAAGCGCTGCGTCATGTTTTGTCCGAATGCGGCAAAGTTCATGCGTCGGCTGCGTCTTTCAATAATCACTGGGGCGTGCCGCTGACATTGGCGCGGATGCCGGAAGATACCGATTACGGCGTTTTTGAAATCGGTATGAACCATCATGATGAAATCCGCCCGCTGGTGAAAATGGTGCAGCCGCATGTGGCTGTAATCACGCAGATTGCTGCGGCGCATCTGGGACATTTTGCTAATCTTGAAGAGATTGCCGTTGCCAAGGCCGAGATTTTTGAAGGTGTTTTGCCCGGCGGTTATGCTCTTCTCAACCGCGATGACAAGCGTTTCAAACAGCTTGAAGCGCTGGCCAGTGCCGCGGGTATCGAACATATTCCGACTTTTGGTGAAAATGCCCGCTCAACCTATCGTCTGCGTGATCTGGTGATGAAGCCGGATTGCTCCTGCATTACTGTCTCCCTGAATGGTCAGGAAGCGGCGGTAAAGATCAGCGCACCCGGACGCCATATTGTGCAGAATATGCTGGCCGTGATGGGCGCTGCGCATCTTGTCGGTGCCGATATGACCAAAGTTGTGCTGGCGCTTGGCACATTGCAGGCCGAAGCCGGACGCGGTGCGCAATATCGTCTGCGCCACGGTGAGGGCACATTCACGCTGATTGATGAAAGCTATAATGCCAATCCGGCCTCGATGCGGGCGGCACTTGCGCTGCTTGAGGCAACGGAACCGCAGGGCGAGCGTCCTGAAGCCGGACGGCGCATCGCGGTTCTCGGCGATATGCTGGAACTGGGCAAGCAATCTTCCAAGCTGCATGGTGATCTGGCGCGTCCGATTGTGGATGCGCATGTGAATATGCTGTTTATCGGCGGCGCACATATGAGTGCCCTGAAATCCGCAATGCCTGCAGAAATTCAGGTTGAGTATCGGGAAAGCGTTGACGAACTGCTGCCACTTGTAGTCAAAGCAGTGCGCCCCGGAGATGTGGTGATGATCAAATCGTCGAAATCGATCGGTTTTGTGAAAATCGTCAATGCATTGCTGAAAAAATATGCAGCCTCCGAGGCGGCTGAGTAATTTATATCGGCGTCATTACCTGTTAATGAGGCCGTTCTGATCATAACAGTTGTTACAACTGCAAAACAATAACAGGCGCTGAGTCCGGCATTTTAAAGTTATGCCGGACTGTAAAGTACCGAGACCGACCTGAAGGGCATTCACCCGATGCTGATGTTATTAGCCAATGCTGCGGATCATCTGTCGTTTTTCAATGTGTTCCGCTATATTACTTTCCGCACCGGCGGTGCTTTGATTACATCAGCTATGCTGGTCTTTTTGCTGGGGCCGCGCATTATTGACAGTCTGCGCGTGCGTCAGGGCCGCGGTCAGCCGATCCGTGCGGACGGCCCGCAGACTCACTTCAAAAAAGCCGGTACGCCGACAATGGGCGGGCTGATGATCCTGTTCGGGGTTCTGACATCCGTTATGCTCTGGGGTAATCTCAAGAGCGTTTATGTCTGGGTTGTGCTGCTGGTCACGATCAGCTTCGGTGCTATCGGTTTTTATGATGACTATCTAAAAGTCACCAAACAGTCGGATAAAGGTTTTTCCGGCAAAGCCCGTCTGGGTCTGGAATTCATCATTGCCGCTATTGCCGCATGGGTGATTATGCATACGGGGCAGGAACCGTTTTCTTCCTCGCTGACTTTCCCGTTTGTCAAAGGCTTCCTGATCGATCTGAGTTGGTTCTTCATTCCTTTTGCCGCTTTTGTTATGGTCGGCTCCGGTAATGCGGTCAATTTTACCGATGGTCTGGATGGTCTGGCGATTGTACCGGTCATGGTTGCCGCCGCATCTTTCGGCTTTATTGCTTATCTCTCCGGTAATGCGATTTTTGCGGATTATTTGCAGATTCATTTTGTGCCGGGCACCGGTGAACTGGCGGTTATTCTTGGTGCTGTAATTGGTGCCGGTCTTGGCTTTTTGTGGTTCAATGCGCCTCCGGCTGCGATTTTCATGGGCGATACCGGATCGCTGGCGCTGGGTGGTATGCTGGGCGCGGTTGCCGTCGCCACCAAACATGAAATCGTGCTGGCAATTATCGGCGGGTTGTTTGTGATGGAAGCCCTCTCGGTGATTATTCAGGTGGGCTGGTTCAAAATGACCGGCAGGCGCGTATTTTTGATGGCGCCGATCCACCACCACTTTGAAAAGAAGGGCTGGACGGAAAGTCAGGTAGTGATCAGGTTCTGGATCATTGCCATCATTCTGGCGATGATCGGCCTCTCCACTTTGAAATTGCGTTAAACAATTTGCGTTAAACAGGTAATCCGAATGGTTTGTTAACCATTCGGATTAAATTATATAGCGAAGCATTAAAGCATGTGCCGCAAGGGCGGAAACCGTTTGCGGCACGATATGCATAAACGGATAGCCGGACTATTTTCTCTGCCTCTAGGGTGACGGAAATTTCCGGAAAAAATTGTCGATTGGCGGCCTGATAATGATCCCCACACTGACCCTGAAAAACAAGCATGTTGCATTGTTCGGCCTTGGCGGTTCCGGCCTGGCAACGGCCAAAGCGATACGCGACGGCGGTGCGCAGGTTATAGCGTGGGACGATAATCCGGAAAGTGTTGCCCGTGCGGCAGCGCAGGGCATTACAGTGCAGGATTTGCGCGAGGCTGACTGGTCGGCTTTCAGCGCTTTTGTATTGTCTCCCGGTGTACCGCTGACCCATCCGAAACCGCATTGGAGCGTTGATCTGGCGCATCAGGCACAGGTGCCGGTGATCGGCGATGTGGAATTGTTCTGCCGCGAGCGCAATGCAGCCATGGCTGCGGGCGCAGATTGCCCGTTTGTGGCAATTACCGGCACCAATGGCAAATCCACCACCACGGCGTTGATTGCCCATATTATCAAGGCGTCAGGCCGTGATATGCAGCTTGGCGGCAATATTGGCACGGCGGTGTTGTCGCTGGAGCCGCCGGTGAATGCACGCAATTATGTAGTGGAATGTTCGTCCTACCAGATTGATCTGGCACCTTCTCTTAATCCGAGTGCTGGTATCCTGCTCAATCTGACACCGGATCATCTCGACCGGCACGGGACGATGGAGCATTATGCTGCGATCAAGGAACGGCTGGTTGCCGGCAGTGATACGGCGATTGTGGCGGTGGATGATGCTTATTGTGTTGCCATTGCCGACCGGCTGGAAAAACAGGGTAAAAAGCTGATCCGTTTTTCCAAGGATCAGGTGCTTGAAAACGGTTTTTATGCGCAAGGTGCGGATATTTACCGTGCAGACAATGGCAGAGCGGAATTGCTGGTTTCCCTTGCTGGCATCGGCTCGTTGCGCGGTGCCCATAATGCCCAAAACGCGCTGGCAGCCCTGATTGCCTGCCTGACAATCGGTTTGAGCCTTGAAGATATTTGCGCAGGCTTGCGCAGCTTTCCGGGGCTTGCCCATCGTATGGAGCAGATCGGTTATCAGGGTAAAACCCTGTTCATCAATGATTCAAAGGCGACCAATGCCGAGGCCACAGCGCCCGCATTATCATCTTTCCCGAAACTTTACTGGATTGTCGGCGGCTTGCCGAAAAGCGGTGGCATTGAAGCTTTGCGCGGTTTCTTCCCGCGTATTGTCAAAGCCTATCTGATCGGCGAGGCGGCAGCGCAATTTGCAGCGACACTCGGGCATGATGTGCCGTTTGAAATCAGCCATACGCTGGATGCCGCAATTGACCATGCTGCGCAGGATGCCGCGCTGGATACGGATGCCGAACCGGTGGTGTTGTTGTCTCCGGCCTGTGCCAGCTTTGACCAGTTTCCGAATTTTGAAAAGCGCGGGGCTGCATTTCGTGACAGGGTCATGATGTTGCAGGGCTTCCGTCCGGCAGGGAGGGCAGACTGATGGTTAGCCGCGTAGACCGGGGCCCCGTTGCCAATTGGTGGTGGACGATTGACCGTTATTTTCTGGCAGCCTGTCTGGCACTGATGGGGCTTGGCATTTTGCTGTCCTATGCGGCAAGTCCTGCCGTGGCCGAACGTATCGGACTTGACAGTTTTCACTTCGTTGAGCGCCAGATTTTCTTCATGATACCGGCACTGATCGCCATGATCAGTATTTCGTTCTTAACGCCGCGTCTGGTGCGGCGCGCAGCGCTTATTCTGCTCTGCGTTGCGCTGTTGTTGATGGTGGCGGCACTGTTTATCGGGATTGAGGTCAAAGGTGCGCGGCGCTGGGTCTCGCTGGCCGGTATTTCCATTCAACCGTCGGAATTTATGAAGCCTGCCTTTGTGGTCATTTGTGCATGGTTGTTCTCCGAGCAGGAGCGCAATGGCGATATGCCGGGCAATCTGCTGGCTATGCTGTTGTTTGGTATGGTGGCTGCATTGCTGATGGCACAGCCGGATTTCGGGCAGACAACGCTGACAGCCGTGAGCTGGGGCGCGATGTTCTTTCTCGCCGGTATGCCATGGATGTGGATTATAGTTCTCGGCGGTGTTGCTGTTGTCGGCGGTTTGAGCGCTTATACATTCTTCCCGCATGTGGCCGGACGTATTGACCGCTTTATGACCGGTGAGGGCGATACATTTCAGGTGGATAGCGGACGCGAAGCGATTATCAGCGGCGGCTGGTTCGGTCAGGGCCCGGGTGAAGGCACGATCAAACGCATCATTCCCGACAGTCATACGGACTTTATCTTTTCCGTGGCAGCGGAAGAATACGGCATTATCCTTTGTATCGTGATTATGCTGCTGTTTGCCTTTATTGTGATCCGCGGACTGGTTGTTGCCATGAAAGAGCGCGATGCTTTCACAAGACTGGCGATTTCCGGCATTGTTATTCTGTTCGGTTTCCAGTCGATCATTAATATGGCGGTGAACCTGCATCTGATGCCTGCAAAAGGGATGACGCTGCCGTTTATCTCTTATGGCGGTTCATCGCTGGTGGCGATTGCGATCACGATGGGCTTTTTGCTGGCGCTGACCCGTCATTCACCGGAGCGCCGTATGTCGGCCACGCTGAAAGGCGCGGGCGAGCGTATTCCGGTCTTGTAAGAACCCGTTACGGGCACGGTTTTGCTGCACAGATCAGTGCCAGAACCGTGCCACACTTGTTTTACGCATTTTTCGGTAAATGCTTTTTTGAAGATAATCAGAAGATCGGATGATGATGACAAAAGATGTTATCGTTTTGGCGGCAGGCGGCACGGGCGGGCATTTGTTTCCGGCTGAAGCGCTGGCGCATGAGCTGACACAAGACGGCTATGATGTGCATCTGGTGACAGATAAGCGGGCGCAGCGTTTTGTCTCCGGTTTTGCTGAGGATCATGTGCATGTGGTGCGCTCGGCAACCATTGCCGGTAAAAATCCCATTGCGCTGGCTAAGACATTTTACAGCCTGTGGCAGGGTAATCTCGATTGCCGCAAATTGTTCCGTCGCTTAAAGCCGAAACTGGTTGCAGGCTTTGGCGGCTATCCGACCCTGCCGCCGCTCTATGCGGCATCGCGCATGGGCATACCAACACTGATCCATGAGCAGAATGCGGTGATGGGGCGCGCCAATAAAGGCCTGTCCGCCCGCGTGACAGCGATTGCCGGTGGTTTTCTGCCTGCGGATGGCGGCACTTATGCAGCCAAAACCGTGCAGACCGGCAATCCGGTGCGCCCGACAGTGCTGGCGCAGACAAATATTGCCTATAAGCCTTCCGCAGAGCCGGACACATTTCGCCTGCTGGTTTTTGGTGGCAGTCAGGGCGCGCAATATTTTTCAACTGTTGTACCGGCAGCCATTGCCCTTCTGGAAATGGAAGAGCGCGAGCGTTTGTTTGTAACCCAGCAGGCACGGCCTGAGGATGAAGTGATCTGCCGCAAAGCCTATGAAAAACTGGGCGTGAAGGCGCAGGTTGCACCATTCTTCGGCAATCTGCCGGAAATGATGGCGCAGGCGCATTTTGTCCTGTCGCGCTCCGGTGCTTCCACGGTTTCTGAAATTGCAGCCATTGGCCGTCCGAGCCTTTTGGTGCCGTTTCCTTTCGCGCTGGATCATGATCAGGCTGCCAATGCGGAGGCGCTGGCCAAAGCCGGTGGCGGTGAGGTGATCCGCCAGTCCGAGCTGAAGCCGGAAAAGCTGGCGAAAATTCTGATTGCCGCGCTCAATGAGCCGCAAAGACTGGCAGATATGGCAGGACGGGCAAAAAGTGCCGGTAAGCCGGATGCAACACGGTTGCTTGCTGATCTTTCCAAGGCTATTGCAGCAGGATTGTCTGTTTCTGAATATAAGCAAGGAAAACGCGTATGAAAATGCCCCTGAATATTGGTCTGGTTCATTTTATCGGAATCGGCGGCATTGGCATGAGCGGCATCGCGGAAGTGCTGCACAATCTGGGCTATAAGGTTCAGGGTTCCGATCAGGCAGACAGCGCCAATGTGCAGCGCCTGCGTGATAAGGGGATTGAAGTTTTTGTCGGCCATAAAGCTGAAAATATCGGCAAGGCCGATGTGATTGTGGTTTCCACCGCGATCCGTCAGAACAATCCGGAACTGGTTGAAGCGCGTGAAAAACTGCTGCCAATTGTACGCCGCGCGGAAATGCTGGCCGAACTGATGCGTTTCCGTCAGGCCATTGCGATTGGCGGAACCCATGGCAAAACCACCACAACATCTATGGTTGCCACTTTGCTGGAGGCCGGTCGTCTCGATCCGACCGTGATCAATGGCGGTATCATTAATGCCTATGGCACCAATGCCCGTATGGGTGAGGGTGAGTGGATGGTGGTTGAAGCCGATGAAAGCGACGGCACTTTCCTCAAACTGCCAGCCGATATTGCAGTGATCACCAATATTGATCCGGAACATCTCGATCATTACGGTTCTTTCGACAATGTGCGTGCGGCCTTCCGCCAGTTCGTTGAAAATGTGCCATTCTATGGTTTCGGTGTGATGTGCCTTGATCATCCGGAAGTGCAGGCGCTGGTCAGCCGTATCGAGGACCGCCGCGTGATCACCTATGGTGAAAACCCGCAGGCTGATGTGCGTTTCTCCAACCATCACATGGATGGCGCGGTTTCCGTCTTTGATGTGGTAATCCGTGACCGCAAGGGCGAGACTGTCGAGATCAAGGATCTGCGTCTGCCGATGCCAGGCCGTCATAATGTTTCCAATGCCACGGCTGCCATTGCTGTTGCCCATGAGCTTGGCCTGAGTGCCGATGATATCCGCAAGGGTCTGTCCGGCTTTGGTGGTGTGAAGCGCCGCTTTACCCATACCGGTTCATGGAACGGCGTTGAAGTGTTCGACGATTACGGTCATCATCCGGTGGAAATCAAAGCCGTGCTGAAAGCCGCCCGTGAGGCTGCTCGCAAGCGTGTGATCGCCATTGCCCAGCCGCACCGTTTCACCCGTCTGGCGAGCTTGTTTGACGAATTTTCCACCTGTTTCAATGATGCGGATACGGTGATGATTGCGCCGGTCTACACGGCAGGCGAAGATCCGATTGAAGGCGTGACATCAGAAGCGCTGGTGAGCAAGATCAAGACCGCCGGTCACCGTGATGCCCGCTATCTGGAAGATCCGGCACAATTGCCGGACATCATCAAGGGGCTGGCGCAGGAAGGTGATTTTGTCGTGTTCCTCGGTGCAGGCAATATCACGCAATGGGCCTATGCACTGCCTAAGCAGCTTGGCGGTACCTCCACCGTTTAAGACTGTGCGTGTAGTTTTTATGCTGACTAATGCACTCGGCAGGGTTTGAGGGATAGTGCCTTGATCCCGCCGCCTTTCTTCTGATCTTATCCGAATTGTTATGACGCTTATAATCCGGAAAATTTGAAGTCCGGATTGATTTAAGAGAGATGATTGAAAATGGCTGTAAAGCTTGATGGTGAAGCGCTGCTCAAGCAGCTTGAAAAACCTTTGTCCGGTGTGCGCGGACGGTTGACGCCCAATTCCGGCATGGACAAAATCACATGGTTCCGCGCAGGCGGCCCTGCTGAAATTCTGTTCCAGCCTGCCGATGAAGATGATCTGGCCGCGTTTCTGAAAAATCTGCCGGAAGAAATTCCGGTGATGACTGTCGGTATCGGCTCCAATCTTCTGGTGCGTGAAGGTGGTATTCCGGGCGTTGTCATCCGTCTGTCGGCCAAGGGCTTCGGTGAGGTTGAGCGCGTATCAGAAACGCGCCTGCGTGCGGGGACTGCCACACCGGATAAGCGCGTGGCCGCTGCTGCCCTTGAGGCCGGTATTGCCGGTTTCCATTTCTATCATGGTATTCCGGGCGGTATCGGCGGTGCGCTGCGCATGAATGCCGGTGCCAATGGTGTTGAAACCTGTGAGCGCGTTGTGGAAGTGCGTGCGCTCGACCGCAAGGGCAATCTGCATATTCTGAGCAATGCGGATATGGGTTATGCCTATCGCCATTGTTCCGCACCGAAAGACCTGATTTTCACCAGTGCGCTGTTTGAAGGCCCGCTTGGCGAGCAGGCGGCCATCCGTGTTGCCATGGATGAGGTGCAGAACCATCGTGAGACTGTGCAGCCGATCCGCGAGAAGACCGGTGGCTCTACTTTCAAAAATCCTGCCGGTACATCATCGTGGAAAGAAATTGACAAAGCCGGTTGCCGTGGCCTGACAATCGGTGGCGCCCATATGTCGACCATGCATTGCAATTTCATGATCAATGGCGGCGATGCCACCAGCTATGATCTGGAATTGCTGGGTGAGACAGTGCGCAATAAAGTGCGGGCAAATTCCGGCATTGAATTGCATTGGGAAATCCGCCGCCTCGGCCAGTTTCTTGAAGGACGTGAAGTCAGCGAATTTCTCGACTGATTTCATTTAAGAATTTTATAATTTTTCAGGAATTGTACATTCTATTTTTATCACCGTCGCCCTTCTGATTTGGCAGGGTGGCGGTGATTTGTTTTCATGCTCCTGCAAAGCCAGGCTCAAGGGTGATTTGCCCCTGTCAAGAGTCTAATCTTTGTGTTTTGCTAAAATAAATTTTGAGGGCAAAAAATTGCCGAAAAACCATAATAAATCAGTGGCTTCGCTGAATCATGATTCGTGTGTTTGATTCGCGGTTTTCTATAAGGGCTTGCCATAGAATCAACTCTCTGATTCTTATAGTGAATAAGCGTTAGTGATTTGGGTCGGCGATTTAAATTGCCTTGGGTTTCTGCGGGAAATGCTTCCGCCGGAGCGCTGTATGATTGACTGAATCTGATGCTTTTCGGGTTCTGGGTCATGGGGTGGCCAAGGGTAAATTTAAGGGGCTGCATATGTCAGTTTGATATGTGCGATCCGCTTCACGGTAGTTCGAAGTGTTTGTGTATTTGCTGCTGCTGGCAGAGGGGACAAGATTCAGATGACAAGTAAACATGTTGCTGTCTTGATGGGTGGTTTTTCATCGGAACGTCCGGTGAGCCTGTCCTCCGGTACTGCCTGCGCCAAAGCACTCGAAGAGCAGGGCTATCGCGTAACGCGTGTTGATGTTTCCCGTGATGTTGCTTCTGTTCTTGCTGAGTTGAAGCCTGATGTTGCTTTCAATGCTTTGCATGGTCCTTTCGGTGAGGATGGTGCTATTCAGGGTATTCTTGAATATCTGCAAATTCCTTACACGCATTCCGGTGTCATGGCTTCGGCACTGGCGATGGATAAGGGACGTGCCAAGCTGGTAGCAGGCGCTGCCGGTGTTGCAGTTGCGCCGTCACGCGTGATGAACCGTTTCGATATCGGTAATGAGCATCCGATGCAGCCGCCTTATGTGGTGAAGCCGGTGCGTGAAGGTTCCAGCTTCGGTGTGGTGATTGTGCGCGAAGGTCAGAGCGCCCCGCCGCAGATTCTCGGCTCGGATGAATGGAAATATGGCGATGAAGTTCTGGTTGAGCGCTATGTTGCCGGTCGTGAACTGACCTGTGCTGTGATGGGTGATCGCGCTCTTGGTGTGTGTGAGATCATTCCGCTGGCGCATTCCTTCTACGATTATGACTCAAAATATGCAGATGGTGGCTCGCGGCATGAATGTCCTGCGAAAATTTCACCAAATATTTACCAAAAAATTCAAATAATGGCACTTCAGGCACATCAGGCAATCGGATGCCGCGGCGTGAGTCGTTCCGATTTCCGTTTTGATGAGACCGGCGCCGGTGACGGTGAGCTGATCTGGCTTGAAGTGAATACACAGCCCGGCATGACTCCAACCTCTCTGGTGCCGGATATTGCCAAGGCTGAAGGGTATTCATTCGGTGAATTGTTGAGCTGGATGGTGGAGGATGCCTCGTGCATGCGTTAAAGGCGAGATCTGACAGAAGTGACCGTGATGCGATGATGTTCCGTACATCAGCCTCGCATGGCGCTTTTGTTCTTCCGCGTTTTCTTCGTAAGCCGTTTCGTATTGCCTCGCGCCTGTTTGGCGGCGGGGTAAAAGTGCCTCGCTATGCCGGTACCTTCGGTCTGATCGGCTTTCTCACTGCAACCGGCATTTATGGCATGGTTGAGGGCAATCATACCCATGAAGTGGTCAAAACCACCGCTTCGACTTTGGGTTTTGCCATCGAGAAGGTTTCCGTTGCCGGCAATAATGAAACCTCTGAAATTGATATTCTGGAAAAACTCGGACTGGACGGCGAAACCTCGCTGATCGGTTTTAACGCTGATGAAGCCCGTCAGGCGATTGAAACTTTGCCTTGGGTCGCCAGTGTGGAAATCCGCAAAGTCTATCCGGGTTCGGTTGTGGTGTCGTTGCAGGAGCGCAAGGCTTTTGCCGTCTGGCAGTCCGGCCGTGATCTGGTGCTGGTGGATGCTGAAGGCAAGCCGATCGTGCCGCTGAACGGCGCGCGCTATGCCTCGCTGCCGCTGGTGGTGGGTGAAGGTGCGCAAAAGCGCGGCAAAGCCTTTATTGAAACCGTTTCGGCTTATCCTGATCTGGCGGCAAAGGTCCGCGCTTATGCGCGTGTTTCCGACCGCCGCTGGGATTTGCTGTTTGATAATGGTGTGCGGGTGATGCTGCCGGAGCAGGACGTAAAGCGCGCTCTTGCGGAGGTGGAAACCCTGCAACGCACCAAGAATATTCTGGGACGCGATATTCTCAGCCTCGACATGCGGCTGGATGATCGTGTGACAGTACAGCTTACGCCAAGCGGTATGGAACAGCGTGAGAAAATGTTGAAAGACCGCGAAAAGGCTGCCAAGGCAGCGGGCAGGCGCGTATGAGTATGTGGGTATCTAAAAACAGTTCAGGTTCAGCATCTTCAGGCCGCCGTACGCGGTTATTGACGGTGCTTGATGTCGGTTCATCCAAAGTTTCCTGTGTGATTGCGCGGTTGCGCCCGCGCGATGAGAGCGCGTTCCTGCCGGGTCGTACCCATCGTATGGAAGTGCTGGGTATCGGCTATCAGAAGTCACGCGGTGTAAAATCCGGCGTGGTGATTGATCTTGATGCGGCTGAACAGTCGATCCGTCTGGCTGTTGACGCTGCCGAGCGCATGGCCGGTCTGACCGTTGAATCGCTGATCGTTAATATTTCTTCCGGCCGCCTCAAGAGCGAAACATTCAATGCCAGCATTGATCTTGGCGGCCATGATGTTGAAAAGACCGATATCCGCCGTGTGCTGGGTGCCGGTGCCAAGCAGGCTTTGCAGGCCGAGCGCCATCTGGTGCATTCGCTGCCGATTGGCTACACGCTGGACAGCGAACGCGGCATCCGCGACCCGATGGGGATGCTTGGCGATAGCCTTGGCGTGGATATGCATGTGCTGACCGCAGACAGTGCGCCGCTGCGCAATCTGGAACTGTGCATCAATCGCTGCCATTTGTCGGTTGAAGCAATGGTTGCCACCCCTTATGCGAGTGGCCTTGCAGCTCTGGTGGATGATGAAGCGGAAATGGGCGCGGCCTGTATTGATATGGGCGGCGGCACGACGACGATTTCTGTCTTCTCCGAAGGCAAATTTATTCATGCCGACGCCATTGCCATTGGCGGTATGCATGTAACAATGGATGTGGCACGCGGCTTTTCCACCCGTATGGAAGATGCTGAACGTCTCAAGGTCATGTATGGCTCGGCGCTGCCAAGCGGTGCTGATGACCGTGATCTGATCAGCGTTCCGCCGATCGGCGATGATGAGCGTGATGTGCCGAACCAGTATCCGCGTTCTGTTCTTACCCGCATTATCCGTGCCCGTGTTGAAGAAACACTGGAGCTGGTTCGTGACCGGCTCAATGCATCGGGTCTTGGGCATATTGTCGGCAAGCGTGTTGTGCTGACAGGTGGTGCCAGCCAGCTTACAGGCATGCCGGAAGTGGCACGCCGTATTCTGGCGCGCAATGTGCGTATCGGGCGTCCGCTGGGGATTGCCGGTCTGCCGGAAGCGGCCAAAGGTTCGGCATTTTCGGCAACGGTTGGTCTGCTGATCTATCCGCAGGTGGCAGGGATTGAGGAACGGTCTGTCCGTGCAGCCGCAGGCGGTCGCCTGATCGGTGCGGGCGGGCGTATTTCCCGTGTCGGCCAGTGGCTGAAAACGAGTTTCTGATCAGGGTTTAATCATCCTGATTTTTGAGTGAATGCACGTATCGTCTGTGAAGTTTAAAAAAAGCCACAGGATATGTTTTTTAAGGAAGAACCGCCGCTTTCCCGAGCGTTTTATTGACGGAAAGCAGTTTTGAAACAAGGGTTTGAGATTTTTTTATTTCAAGCCGATAACCCTCTGGGCTTTTGCGCAAATCATGGTAAATGACCAGATAATTTCAAAATAACGGTACCGGGTTCTTCCTGGGTGAATGTGTAAAAAAATAAATCAGAATACGGCACCGCGGCGGCGAAGCGGTGAAAGGCAAAAGGAACGAAACTGATGACAATCAATCTGCAAAAGCCGGATATCACCGAGCTGAAGCCGCGCATCACCGTTTTCGGTGTCGGCGGCGGCGGCGGTAATGCTGTCAACAACATGATCAATGCCGGTTTGCGCGGCGTGAATTTCGTTGTGGCCAATACCGATGCGCAGGCTCTGACAATGTCCAAGTCAGAACGCATCATCCAGCTCGGCGCAGCTGTGACTGAAGGTCTGGGTGCAGGTTCCCAGCCGGAAGTCGGCCGTGCGGCTGCAGAAGAATGCATTGACGAAATCAACGATCATCTGAACGGCACCCATATGTGCTTTGTAACCGCCGGTATGGGCGGTGGCACAGGAACCGGTGCCGCACCGGTGGTTGCCCGCGCAGCGCGCGAAAAAGGTATTCTGACCGTTGGTGTTGTCACCAAGCCTTTCCACTTCGAAGGCCAGCGCCGTATGAAAACGGCTGATATGGGTATCGAAGAACTGCAGAAGAATGTCGATACTCTGATCGTCATTCCGAACCAGAACCTTTTCCGTATTGCCAATGACAAGACCACATTTGCCGACGCTTTTGCGATGGCTGACCAGGTTCTGTATTCCGGCGTTGCCTGCATCACCGACCTGATGGTTAAAGAAGGCCTGATCAATCTGGACTTTGCTGACGTGCGTTCCGTAATGCGCGAAATGGGCAAAGCTATGATGGGGACAGGTGAAGCTTCCGGTGATGGCCGTGCGATTGCCGCTGCTGAAGCTGCAATTGCCAATCCGCTGCTGGATGAAACCTCCATGCGCGGTGCGCGCGGCCTGCTGATTTCGATCACCGGTGGCCGTGACATGACCCTGTTTGAAGTTGACGAAGCTGCTACCCGTATCCGTGAAGAAGTCGATCAGGATGCAATGATCATTCTCGGCGCGACCTTCGATGAAGGTCTCGAAGGTGTGATCCGTGTTTCTGTCGTTGCTACCGGAATCGATAAGCAGATCGGAGACGCGGCGCCTGCGCCGCTGGAATTTCGCCAGCCAGCGAAACCAGTAGCCAAACCGGCAGCACAGCCAGCCGCTCAGGCTCCGATCCAGCAGCCGGTTGCGCAGGCCAAGCCAGTTGAACAGCCGGCACCTGCACAGCAGAGCCTGCATCTGGGTGAGAGCGAACAGCGTTCTTATGCGCCGCCAGCCGCAACGGATGCCGGTTTCCAGCCGCAGAGCCGTATTTTTCAGGCTCCTGCACCGGAAATGATGGAAATGCGCCAGCAGCCTGTTGCACCACGCCCGCAGATGCAGGCACCGGTACAGCCACAGATGCAGCCAAACCAGAATCTGGCTCATAATCTGGCACCGCAGCCGCAGTTCCAGCCGCAGCAGCATATGGATCCTGCTTTGGCGCCGCGTGAACCGCGTCAGGCGCCACGCATGCCCAGCGTTTCAGACTTTCCTCCGGTTGTTCAGGCGGAAATGAATGCACGCCGTGCGCCTATGGCTCAGCAGGCAGCACCTGCCCATGAAGAACGCGGCCCGCTCGGCCTTCTGCGTCGCCTGACAGCCAGCCTGTCGCGCCGTGAAGAAGAACAGCCGACAGCCCGTCTGGAACCGGCACAGAAGCGTGAAATGCCACAGGCTCCTATGCAGGCACGTGCGCCTGAACAGCGCCGTCCGCTGTCGCAGGATGCATCGATCTATGCACCGCGCAACGGTCAGCTTGATGGTCAGGGCCGTGCCCAGCCACGCATGGCTTCTGAAGATGATCAGCTTGAAATTCCGGCCTTCCTGCGCCGTCAGGCCAACTGATCAGACACAAGAATATCTCCCGAATGTGCTTTGCGGTTTCGGGAGATTGGACTGAGGACGACAAGGAATATTCCCGCCAACATGATTGGCATGGGCAATGTTCCGAACCTTTTGCTTTATTTGCACCGCGTTCTGAAAAGGGCGCGGTGTTTTTTATGGCTATAAGGTTGAGGCTGCGGGCAACTCCTTTTATATAGGTTTTGACCGCACTTTTGATGATCAGAGGCAGCGGACAGAGATTAAAGGCAGGTGCGGTACTCCGCGTGAGACAAACAGCATTGCGCCGCAAATATTCGGGATGATCATGACAAAGATGCAGCAGACACTGGCCGAACCTGTTTCACTCTCCGGTTTCGGCGTTCATGGCGGCAAGCCGGTGACGTTGCAGATTAGCCCTGCACCGGTTAATAGCGGCATTGTCTTTATCCGCGATGACGGCCAAGGCCAAGACGAGGGCCCGGGACAAGGGCAGGGACAGGGGCGGCGGCAGGAAATTCCGGCGCTGTCTGCGCAGCTTGGTTCCACAATGCTGAATACATCTATCGGCCCTGCCGATTTCGGGGTCAGCACGATTGAGCATCTGATGGCGGCGATTACCGCTGCCGGTCTTGATAATCTGCGCATTGAAATTAACGGGCCGGAAGTGCCGATTTTGGGCGGTGGCTCGGCAGAATTTATGGCGGCTTTTGCCAAAGCCGGTCTGGCGGCGCAGGATGAGCCGCGCGCTGTTTTGACGATTTTACAGCCGGTGCGCGTGGAAGACGGACAGAACTGGGCGGAATTGCTGCCCCATAATGGTACACGCTATGAGGTGGAAATTGATTTTCCGATTGCCTCGATCGGCCGTCAATCTTTCAGTTTTGATCTTGATACGGCTGTTTTTACAACGCAGATCGCCAAAGCACGGACATTCGGCTTTATGCGCGATGTGGAGAAATTGCGCAGCATGGGGCTGGCGCTTGGCTCGTCTTTGGAAAATTCCATTGCTATCGGCGATGACGGGCAGGTGCTTAATCCGGAAGGGCTGCATTACCCTGATGAATTTGTGCGTCATAAATTGCTGGATTCCGTGGGCGATCTGGCCTTGGCCGGTCACGGCTTCAAAGGTCTGTTCCGCTCCTATCGCGGCGGACATAAGCTCAATGCGGCTCTGGTACGAGCCCTTCTGGAGCGGCCTGATCATTACCGGCTGGAAGTTTAAGTCTTTTTTTCGCATATGCCTGTGGAAGGCCGCAGGGGCGTGAAAGGAAATATAAACGGACAGGCCGGATCAGTCTTTAAATGATTCTTTTATAAGCTGTACTGTCAGCCATAATTGAGCCGTGAACACATGCTGTGTAAGCACAGTTGGGCGATGTAATGTCAGTTTGTAAGAGAATTTGCTGTTTTAAAGCCGTTCAGGTGGAAAAAGTCGTGTCCGGCGGGCATTGCAGTCTCGATGCAGTGCGAATAAACTTGTATTAACATTGCCGATTGTTCTCAGCTATGGTTTATGAACCCTCTGACACAGGAATGATTTGCCCATGATTTGTGTTGCCGAAACACCGGAGACAGCATGACGATTTCTAAATTCCCAGATAATTCAGCCACTATGATTGGTGCTGAGGGTTCTCAAATTCGTAAAATGACAAAGCTGGCACTGGCAGCTGGTTCTGTCATGCTGACTATGGCCGTTGCAGGCTGTGCCTCCGGCGATAAAGATGTTGACCTGACAAAATATGTCGAAAGCATCGATCCGGCAGACAAGCTGTATAACGAAGGTCTGGCCAATCTGGATGCAGGACGTCTTGATGAAGCCGCGAAGAAATTCGCTGCTGTTGACCGTCAGCATCCTTATACCGAATATGCGCGTAAATCGCTGGTGATGGCGGCTTTCACCAATTACCGTAAGGGTAATTATGAAGAAGCGATTTCCATGGCGAAGCGTTACAACACGCTTTATCCGACTTCGGATGAATCGGCTTATGCCTATTACATTATCGGTCTGAGCTATTTCCGCCAGATTCCGGATGTGACCCGCGATCAGGCTGCAAGCCGCCGTGCGATTGCCGCGATGCAGGAAGTGGTCGACCGTTTCCCTAAATCCGAATATGTTGAAGATGCCAAGACCAAGATCCGCTTTGCCCGCGACCAGCTGGCCGGTAAGGATATGCAGGTTGGCCGTTACTATCTTGAGCGCAAGGAATATCTCGGCGCGATCAAGCGTTTCCGCAATGTGGTTGAGGAATATTCCAATACCCGTCAGGTGGAAGAAGCGCTGGCCCGTCTGGTTGAAGCCTATTACGCATTGGGTCTGACTTCCGAAGCACAGACTGCCGCTGCGGTACTGGGCAAGAACTTCCCGGACAGCTCATGGTATAAAGACTCCTATAAGCTCTTGCAGAGCGGTGGTCTTGAGCCGCGTGAAAACAAAGGCTCATGGCTCTCCAAAGCGTCTTCACTGATTACAGGCGCCTGATAAAGACACAAAAATGCGGTTGAACGCGCGTTTCGCTTGTTGTTCAGCCGCATTGACACGGTGCCGAATATATTCGTCTGACTGTAAAATGCTATAAAGGCAGCCATGCTAGCGCAACTGTCGATCCGCGATATCGTCCTGATTGAGAAACTCGACATCGAGTTTAAAAAAGGCTTGTCTGTGCTGACCGGTGAAACCGGTGCCGGTAAGTCTATTCTTCTGGACAGCCTGTCTCTGGCGCTTGGTGCCAGAGGTGATGCATCGCTTGTGCGTCACGGGGCGGATCAGGGGCAGGTGACGGCTGTGTTTGATGTCGGCATCAATCATCCTGCGCGACTTTTTCTCAAAGAAAATGATATTGATGATGACGGCGATATTATTCTGCGCCGCGTGCAGAATAGTGACGGCCGTTCACGGGTTTTCATCAATGATCAGGCGGCAAGCGTTGGCTTGTTGCGTGAGCTTGGCCGCCATCTGGTAGAAATTCACGGCCAGCATGATGACCGTGCGCTGATCGACACGGATTTGCACCGCACATTGCTGGATGCGTTTGGCGGGCTGGATGCTACGGCTGCCCGCTTGCGCGCATTGTATAAGCAATGGCGCGACAGTGAGAGCGCTTTGGTCAAGCATCGCGCCAAGGTCGAGGCTGCGGCGCGTGAGGCGGATTATTTGCGTGCCTCGGCGGAAGAACTCGACAAGCTGGATCCGCAAGAGGGCGAAGAAGACGAGTTGGCTGAAAAGCGCTCGATCATGATGAAATCCGAGAAAATTGCCACGGATGTCAGCGAGGCCAATGATCTGCTTTCCGGACATGAATCGCCGGTGCCGTCATTGGCTGCTTTGGTGCGCCGTCTTGAGCGCAAAATGCCGGAAGCGCCACATTTGCTGGAGCCGGTGATTAAAGCCATTGACGAGGCGCTGGATCGTCTGGGCGATGCGCAGAGCGGTATTGATACGGCGATGCGTGAGATTGATTTTGACCCGCGTGTGCTGGAAAGCGTTGAAGAGCGGTTATTTGCGCTGCGTGCAGCATCGCGCAAATTCTCTGTGCCGGTGGCCAATCTGGCAGCCTTGCGTGACAAGATGGATGCGGATTTGCGCGATCTTGATGCCGGTAGCGAAAAGCTGGCGCAGCTGGAACAGCAGGCACAGGAAAAACGCGTGCTCTATGATGAAGCGGCTGCCGCTTTGTCGGCAGAGCGTGCAAAGGTTGCGCAGTCCCTGACGCAGGCGGTTAGCCATGAATTGCCGGCGCTGAAGCTGGAGCGGGCGGAATTTATCGTCAATATCGAGACGGATGCGGAAAACCGCAGTGCGGATGGTATTGATGTTGTTGAATATTGGGTGCGCACCAATCCGGGCACCCGTGCAGGGCCGATGATGAAAGTGGCCTCGGGCGGGGAATTGTCCCGCTTCCTGCTGGCGCTCAAAGTTGCGCTTGCTGATCGCGGTTCGGCACCGACCTTAGTGTTCGACGAAATTGATACGGGTGTGGGTGGTGCGGTGGCTGATGCGATCGGTCAGCGCTTAGCACGACTTTCTTCCACTGTGCAGGTGCTGTCTGTTACCCATGCGCCGCAGGTTGCTGCACGTGCAACCACACATTTCCTGATTGCCAAGGCGCAAGGCGAGAGCGAGCAGATGCGCACCTCGATCCGCACAATGGCGACAGATGAACGGCAGGAAGAAATTGCCCGAATGCTCGCCGGTGCCAGCGTGACCGATGAAGCCCGTGCCGCTGCCGAGCGTTTGCTGCGTGAAAACGGTGCGCTTGCAGTTTAATTTCCGGGCGAATATTTGATTTTTAACACGGGTGCTATATTCAATTCGTAAATGGAGACGGATTGAATATGAGCGAAATCAGTGTTGAAAAATTGAGTGAAGAACAGGCTGCGGCCGAACTTGCACAACTGGCAAAAACCATTGCCGAACATGATTTCCTCTATAATACACAGGATGCACCGGTTATTTCCGATGCGGATTATGATGCGCTACGCCGCCGCAATCAGGCGATTGAGCAACGCTTTCCTCATCTTGTCCGTGAAGATTCGCCGTCGCTGAAAGTCGGCGCGGCGGTTTCCGAGAAATTTTCCAAAATCACCCATAATGTGCCGATGCTGTCGCTGGATAATGCTTTTAGCGATGAGGATGTGGGCGAATTTGTCGGGCGGATTTACCGTTTTCTTAAAATCATGCCCGGCACGCCGCTTGGTATTACCGCAGAGCCGAAAATTGACGGTCTGTCGCTCTCACTGCGCTATGAGCAGGGGCGGCTGGTCAGTGCGGCCACGCGCGGCGATGGTTCGGTGGGTGAGAATGTCACCAATAATGCCCGTACCATTGCCGATATTCCGCAGGTTCTGAACGGTGATGTGCCGGATGTGCTGGAAGTGCGCGGCGAGGTCTATATGAGCCACGCAGATTTTGCGGCGCTCAATGAAAAGCAGGAAAAAGACGGCAAACCGGTCTTTGCCAATCCGCGCAATGCGGCGGCGGGCTCGTTGCGCCAGTTGGACAGTAAAATCACCGCCAGCCGTGTGCTGCGCTTTTTTGCCTATGCATGGGGTGAGGTGAGCACATTGCCTGCCGCTACACAAATGGGCATGGTGGAAAAGTTTAAATCCTATGGTTTTACCATCAATCCACTGATGCGCCGTTTTGAAAGCATAGCGGAGCTGGTTGCCCATTATCACGCAATTGAAGAACAGCGCGCCACGCTCGGCTATGATATTGACGGCGTGGTCTATAAAGTTGACGATTTGGCGCTTCAGCAGCGTCTTGGCTTTATTTCACGCAGCCCGCGCTGGGCAATTGCCCATAAATTTCCGGCAGAGCGGGCTTTCACCATTCTCAAAGACATTAATATTCAGGTCGGCCGTACCGGTGCTTTAACGCCTGTGGCACGGCTTGAGCCGATTACGGTTGGCGGCGTGGTGGTAACCAATGCCACGCTGCATAATGAGGATTATATTCTTGGGCGTGATCAAAAGGGCAATTTATTGCGCGAAGGCCGTGATATCCGCGTTGGCGATACGGTGATTGTGCAGCGTGCCGGTGATGTGATCCCGCAAATCGTGGATATTGTGGCGGATAAACGCCCTGCGGAGAGTGTTGCCTATGAATTTCCGCGTTTCTGCCCTGTCTGCGACAGCCATACGGTGCGCGAGGAAGGCGAGGCGGTGCGCCGTTGCACCGGCGGGTTGATCTGCGCGGCGCAGGCGGTTGAGCGTATCCGGCATTTCGTGTCGCGCAATGCTTTTGACATTGAAGGCTTGGGCGAAAAGCAGGTTGAATTCTTCTTCAATGCTGAGGAGGAGAGTTTAAAAATCCGCACACCGGCAGATATTTTCACGCTGAAAAAGCGTCAGGATGCATCGCCCCTGAAAAAACTGGAAAATATTGAAGGTTTCGGCGCAACATCGGTGAAGAAACTCTATGCGGCGATTGATGAGCGGCGCGAGATTGCCCTGAGCCGCTTTCTGTTCGGGCTTGGTATCCGTCATGTCGGTGAGGTCAATGCCAAGAAGCTGGCGCGTGCCTTTGGTTCTTATGACAAGCTGGCAGAGGTTGCACAGGCCGCTCTGGTGCCGCAGGAAAAGAGCGATAAGGGCAATGAGGCATGGCGCGAGCTGACCGATGTGGAAGGCATCGGCACGATTGTTGCCGAGGCGATTGTGGATTTCTATCAGGAGCCGCATAACACGGAAGTTCTGAGCGCTTTGCTTGCCGAAGTGACGCCGCTAGATGAGGTTCACGAAATTGTGAGTGGGTCACCGGTGGCGGGCAAGACGATTGTTTTCACCGGTTCACTGGTGCGGATGTCGCGTGATGAGGCCAAGAGCATGGCAGAGCGCTATGGCGCAAAAGCAGCAGGCTCTGTTTCAAAAAAGACAGATTTGGTGGTTGCAGGCCCCGGCGCGGGCTCAAAACTCGCTAAAGCGGCAGAACTTGGCATTGAAGTGATTGACGAGGATGCCTGGTTTACACTGGTCGGCGCGGATTAAACTGCGCATCATTAAGGCCTGATCAGGCGGCACAAGTGTGTTTGTGCCGCACTTGATTGGTTTTATGCATCAGCCTATTCCTAACCAGAGCGTGCTGCATTTCATCATAATCTTTACGCTGGTAACCGGCAGAGGGGCTTTGTCCTTTCATGCCGGAATTGCGTTGCAGGGGAAGCGGTTCATGATCTTTTGATGGGATCATTACCGGAAAGTGGCACGGCTATAAGGCTGTGTTTATAAAAATACTGGTCATGACAATGGATGGATGTAATCCGAAAAATCTGGCGCAGGGACAGGTCTGCGCGCCTGCCACCAATGCGGCGCTGTTTATGGACGGCGTTAAGCGTGCGATCCCTGTTACTTTTGCCAGTGCGCCCTTTGGCCTGCTGTTTGGTGTTGTCGCCGTTGATAACGGCTTCAATGTGCTGGATTCGGTGCTGATGAGCGCTATGGTTTTTGCCGGTGCCAGCCAGTTGGTGGGGATGGAATTATTTGGCCATCATGTGGCGCCATGGATGATTTTACTGTCGATTTTTGCAGTGAATTTCCGTCATGTGCTCTATTCCGCAGGCACCGGACGGCTGATTAAACATTTCACGCCGCTACAGCAGATTGTCGCCTTTTTCTTTCTCACCGATGTGCAATATGCCGAAAGTGAAAAACGGGCGGAGCAGAAACTGCCGATCAGCTTTATCTGGTATATGGGGCTGGCGGCACCGCTCTATCTGATGTGGGTTTTTGAGGCCTATCTTGGTGCGACTTTCGGCGGCATGATCGGTGATCCGAAAGCCATCGGCCTTGATATGCTGCTGCCGATCTATTTCCTCGGGCTGGTTATGGGCTTTCGCACCCGCACCAATTGGCTGCCGATTGTGGCGGCCAGTTCAGTCACATCTGTTGCGGCCTATTTCTGGATCGGTTCACCATGGCATGTCACCATTGGTGCTATCGGCGGCATTGTTGTGGCGGTGATGATCGCCAAGCCGCTCTCCGGACGGGAAAATGTGATTACACTTGAGGATGAACCGGCTGCGGCTGAAAAGGAGGCTGCACAATGAGCTCAACCATATGGATTATTTTTGGTGCTGCGGTGCTGACTTATATTACCCGTATCGGCGGCCATCTCATTCTGTCGCAGTTTGAACGTGTGCATTACCGTGTTGAGGCCGGTCTTAATGCCGTGCCTGCGGCGGTGCTGACCACATTGGTGGCGCCTGCCGCCTTTAATGCGGGCTGGAAAGAGTTTGTTACCATGGCTGTGTGCACGGTGGCGGCATTCCGCATCGGCATTATTCCGCTGTGTATTTTCGGCGGCGTGCTGATTGTGCTGCTGCGCCAATATATGCCTTATTAAAAGCATGAAAAAACCGGCGAAATCGCCGGTTTTTTTTAGAACTATAGGACTGTGTTTACAGCGCTTCCGTTGCGGCGATCAGCCAGTTCTTTTCCTCTTCCGAGCAATGCGGCAGCAGCTTGGCACGCGTTTGCGCATGATAATCATTGAGCCATGCCAGTTCGTCTGCATTGAGCAATGAGACATCAATCAGGCGGCGGTCAATCGGGCAGAAGGTCAGGGTTTCAAATTCATGCATCGCAATATCGCCGCCTTCAATCATTGATGGTTCTTTGACGATAATCAGATTTTCAATACGGATGCCGAATTGACCCGGACGGTAATAGCCCGGCTCATTGGACAGGATCATGCCGGTTTTGAGTTCCTGTGCGCCACGCTTGGAGATGCTCTGTGGGCCTTCATGAACGGCGAGATAGGAACCGACACCGTGGCCGGTGCCATGGGCATAATCAAAGCCATGCTGCCACAGTGCGATGCGGGCAAAAGCATCAATATCCTGACCGCGTGTGCCGACAGGAAAACGCAGGCGTGACAAAGCGATCATGCCTTTCAGCACAAGGGTGAAAGCTTTCTTCTCAAAATCCGGCACCTGACCAATGGCAACCGTACGGGTAATATCTGTGGTGCCGTCACGATATTGCGCGCCGGAATCAATCAGATAAAGCTCGCCTTCATTGAGTGTGCGGTTGGTATCGGTATTCACGCGGTAATGGATGATTGCGCCATCAGGTCCCGCACCAGAGATACTGTCAAAAGACAGGTCTTCCAGCGGCTTCTGGAACATTTCGCCCACTGTGCGGCGGCTTTCCTCAAGCTTTTGCGCCGCGCTGATTTCATCCACACTGCCCGCTGGCTGCTTGTCCAGCCATGAGAAGAATTTGACCATAGCCACGCCGTCGCGTTCATGGGCGGCGCGGGAGCCGTCAAGCTCGGCTTTGTTTTTGGTGGCGCGGGGCAGACGGGCAGGGTCGGTGCCTTCTGTGACCGTACCGTCAGCCTCGGCAATCACCATGCGCAGTTTTTCTGCTGCCAGTGCCGGATCCAGCATGAAGACAGTGCCCTGTGCGGCCAGTTGTGTGAGCGTGCCCTCCATCAGATTGGGCGCAACAAGTCTGGTCAGCTGGGTGAGATAGGCTTCCGTTTCAATCGGCAATTTGCGTTTGTCGATAAACAGGATGTGCTCGCCATTGGCGGCGATAACCGCAAAGCTCAGCGGCAAAGGTGTGTTGCTGACATCGCGGCCGCGAATATTAAACGCCCATGCCACCGAAGACGGATCGGTGAGAATCGTGGCATCGGCACCGGATTTGGCCACGGCCTCACTGAGGCTCTTGAGTTTAACGCGCGGTTCCTGACCGGCATAGTGCAGCGGCTGGATGGTGACCGGCTCAAGCGGTGCAGCAGGCTGGTCTGTCCAGATCAGGTCAACCAGATTATCCTGCACCGGCACCAGTTTGCCGCCCTGTGCTTCCAAAGCGGCTTTCAAAGCGCGGGTTTCGGCAATTGTGTGCAGCCACGGATCAAAACCGATGGTCAGGCCTTTGCCATTCTGCTCCAGCCAGCTTGCAGGCGGATTGTCGATCAGGCTTTCAATGGTGAAAACTGCCGGATCGGTCTGGTTCCGCACCTGCAACGTATAGCGTCCATCGACAAACACATAGGCTTTGTCTTTGAGGATCAGCGCCGCACCGGCAGAGCCGGTAAAGCCGGTGAGCCAGCCGAGGCGCTGGGCACGCGGCGGCACATATTCGCCCTGATGCTCATCGGCACGCGGCACCAGAAAACCGTCGAGACCGAGGCGGTTCAGTTCCTCACGCAGTTTGGCAACGCGCGGTGCGCCGGTTGCGGGATTGCTGCTGACTTCAAAGTTCTGAAACATGAACGAATGATCCTGAATACCGGCGTGCCGCCTGTCATGACACAGATGAGCCGCGCCTAAGCTATTATTTGCTGCATTAACACGAGAACCGCATAGACCGCTTCCTGATGTAAAATGCGGTGCTGCGGCTGATGATTTCCATCAAACCGCTTTGCCGTCAAACTGCGATTATAATCAGAGCTTTGGCTTCAGGTGAAGAGCAACCCAGCTTTCTTTGTAAATAGTTTTGTGATGTTCAAGGCCAACGGCTTTATAGGCATCCAGCACGTTGTCGCGCTGGGTTTCCAGAATACCGGAGAGGATCAGCGAACCGGTATCGGTCACATAAGTGCGCATTTCCGCCGCCAGTTCAATCAGCGGATTGGCGAGAATATTGGCAACGATCAGATCAAACGGCGCACGCGCCTGCATGTCAGGATTATCAAAACCGGTTGCGGTGAGGGTTGAAACCCATTTATCCGCGCCATTCTTCACAACATTTTCCTGCGCCACATCAACGGCCACAGGGTCAATATCAGTGGCGAGAACCGGAATATCGCGCAGTTTAGTAACCGCAATGGCCAGCACGGCGCTGCCGGTGCCCAGATCCAGCACATTTTTCGGCTCTTCAAGCGCGACGATTTCCTCGATCATTTCAAGGCAGCTGGCGGTGGTGCCGTGATGGCCGGTACCAAAAGCAAGACCGGCATCAATTTCAATGCCGATATCGCCGTCCTGCAATTTATCGCGGTCATGGGAGCCGTGAACAAAGAAACGTCCGGCGCGAACCGGTTTCAGACCTTCGAGGGAGTGCAGCACCCAGTCAATATCCGGTAGTTCTTCAATGGCAATATCCTGCGGTGCCAGCCCCAGACAGGCGGCCATGCGGGGCAGGGCTTCATCGGCACCGGCTTTATCTTCGGTGTAAAGCGAGATTTCGTAAATCTGCTTGTCTTCATCAATCTCGGTATTGGCGAGCGGCAGACCATCTTCTTCAAAGACCGGTTCCAGAAGATCAAAAATCTGTTCAGCCTGATCTTTGTCGCGGGTCAGATATAAGCGGTACTGGGCCATGAAGTTTCTCTATATTGGAGTTATAAAAAAACCCGCTTAACACGAAGCGGGTTTGATTGGGAGTGCTTAGCGATTTTAATCAGCCTGCGGCCAGACGTTTCAGCTTGGAAATTGCGGTTTCTGCCGGTTCGCCATAGGCGATTGTGGAGCGCAGACGGCCGTTTTTGTCGAGCAGCAGAATGGAGGCCGTGTGATCCATGGTGTAATTTTCACCATCTTCATCGACCTTCTTGGCATAGATATTGTAGGATTTCAGCATTGCCGCAATATCCTGCGGCTCGCCGGTAATGCCGGTAATGCGGTCCGATACATTGGTGATGTATTTTTCAATATATTCCGGTGTATCGCGCTCAGGATCAATCGTTACCATGAAGCCGCGGATATTTTCGCCTTCAGGGCCAAGCTGCTTCAGCCAGCCGTCCAGTTCAAACAATGTGGTCGGGCAAACAACCGGACAATGCGTATAGCCGAAAAAGACTGCCGAAGGATTGCCGCGCAGCGATTGTTCAGTGATTGGCTGGCCGTTCATAGCAATCAGTTTGAAGGCACCGCCATAGGCGCTTTCTTCACTGGAAGCCAGCTGCTTGTCACGATAGGCCTGAAAACCGACAATACCGATGGTGAAAGCGGCCACAAACAGCACCAGAACGGGAAGATATTTACGCATGAAATCCGATCCTCAGAAGCACCATGAAATGCCATCCATGAGCATTGTCATGAATATGGTGTCGCTGTAATTCAGCCAGCCGGCAAATAAAGCACCGGCAATCAGAGCTGCAACCAGCACAGCGCCGGTCATCCAGAGCATCTGTCTGCTGCCGTGTTTGCTGGTCATTGCGCCGGTTTGTCTGTCAGCTGTTGTCATATTGACGTTATACCCGTCTCTGGTGCATTTGGCAAAGGTTAGGAAAGCTGTTTTCTCCAAAATTTTGAAGTTTCAGAAAATAGTGAAACTTGGGTGAGGCAGTTTCCGGTAAAGAATTTTAAAACCGTGCGGGAATGGAATGATATGAGCGAAGAAATGATGCAGTTTTCGCGCGATGTGCAGCCGAAGATTCACCCGAGCGCCCAGTTGAAATCCGTTAAACTCGGCCAATATACCGAAATCGGCGAGCGGGTGATCCTGCGTGATGTGCAGATTGGTAATTTCACCTATCTGGAGCGCAATGGTGAAGGGATTTATACGGAAATCGGTCATTTCTGCTCTATTGCTTCCAATGTGCGGATCAATGCGCTGGAACATCCGGTGCAGCGCCTGACCATGCATAAAATGACCTACCGGCCGAATGAATATTTCCGCCATATCGGCGTGGATATGGAGTATCGCGCTTACCGGTCTTCCAGGCGGGTGACCATCGGCAATGATGTGTGGATCGGGCATGGTGCGGTGATTATGCCGGGTGTGAGTATCGGTACCGGTGCGGTTATCGGTGCCAATGCTGTGGTAACTAAAGATGTGCCTGCCTATATGATTGCTGCGGGCGTGCCTGCCAAAATCATACGTCCGCGTTTTGATGAAAAAACCATTGAACGCCTGCTGGACAGTGTATGGTGGGAATGGCCGGTTGAGCTGATTTACAGAGCACTGCCGGATATTCAGACCATGGAGATCAATGCATTTCTGGATAAATGGCTGCCACTGGCGCAAGATTTTGTTCCGCAGGCATGATCATGACGTGAGGCGTGTTCATATCCCTGATAACAGGAGAGCATCTATGAGACAGTTTTTTACCGCTTCTGCCTGTGCTGCTTTGACGGCACTGAACGTTCTGGCCGGTGGTTTGACAGCGCAGGCTGAAGAGGTCGGCAAGGTTGGTGTGGACTGGGTCGGCAATGATATTGTGATTGATGCGGTTCATGACCCGAAAGTGCAGGGCGTGACCTGCCATCTGGCCTCATTCTCGCGGGGGATGATTGACCGGTTGCAGAAGGGCAACTGGTTTGAAAATCCCTCCAATGCATCCATTTCCTGTGAGCAGACCGGCCCGATCACCATTGGCGATATTAAACTGGGCAAAAGCGGAGAGCGGGTATTTTCCGAACGCACCAGCCTGATCTGGAAGAAACTGGTGGTAACGCGCATTTATGATCAGGCCAATAATACGCTGATTTATCTGGCGCATGCATCACAGGTGCAGGATGGTTCTGCCAAGACATCGCTCTCAACCGTTCCGCTCTATCGCGGCGATGTGATGTGGGAAAAAGGCAAGCCGCAATAAAGACTGTGCGGCCTCTTATTGTTTTGCATGAATGCCGGTTTTAACCGGCATTTTTTCTGCAAAAACGGGTGAATATCCCCCTTATTTTGTGTTGACGAAGATCAAAATCCGGCGCGTAGTTGCAAATGCATCCCATTAACATCAAGCTGGATGAAGATATTTTGATGAAGAAAAACGAATTTCCTTTAGCAGAATCCGCAGCATTTTCTGCCGAACCGTCCGGCTGGCGTCTGGAGCAGAGTGCCAAATCTCTGGCGGAGGTGCATGGCACAATTGCCGTGCCGAAACATGGTAAAAACTGGCGAAAATTTCTGGCTTTTACGGGGCCGGGCTATCTCGTGGCTGTCGGCTATATGGATCCCGGAAACTGGGCCACATCCATCGCTGGCGGTTCGCGTTTCGGCTATTCGCTGCTGGTGGTGGCGCTGGTCTCCAATATTATGGCTATTGTGCTGCAATCGCTTTGCACGCGGCTGGCGGTTGCAACAGGGCGCGATCTGGCGCAGGCCTGCCGCGATGCCTATTCACCGGCAATGGCGTGGTTTTTATGGATCGGGGCGGAAATTGCGATCTGTGCGACCGATCTTGCCGAAGTGATTGGTACGGCCATTGCCCTTAATCTGCTGTTTGGCATGCCGCTGGAGCTTGGCGTGTTGCTGACCGCACTCGATGTCTTTGTGGTGCTGTATATGCAGACCAAGGGCTTTCGCTGGATTGAAGCTTATGTGCTGGTTCTGCTCGGTATTATTGCACTGTGTTTTCTGGTGCAGATTGCGCTGGCTGATCCGGATTGGGGCGCTGTGCTTCGTGGCTTTGCACCGACAACGGAAATCGTGACCAATCCGGAAATGCTTTATCTGTCGCTCGGTATTATCGGTGCAACGGTGATGCCGCATAATCTCTATTTGCATTCAGGCATTGTGCAGACACGCAGATATGGCGGTGAATTGCAGGAGAAGCGCGAGGCGATTGCCTATTCCACATGGGATTCATCCATTGCTTTGATGCTGGCGCTGGCGGTGAATGCATCCATTCTCATTTTAGCGGCAGCGACTTTTCACAAGGCGGGACGCACGGATGTGGTGGAGATCGAGCAGGCAGAAGCGCTGATTGCACCATTGCTGGGCAGTACGCTTGCCCCGCTGCTTTTTGGTGTGGCACTTCTCTGTGCCGGTTTGAATTCCACCGTAACAGCCACGCTGGCCGGACAGATTGTGATGGAAGGTTTTATCAATTTTCGTCTGCGACCATGGGTGCGGCGCATGATTACCCGCGGGCTTGCCATTGTACCGACAATTATTGTGACGCTGATCTATGGTAATAAAGGCACCGCCGATCTTCTGATCCTCAGTCAGGTGGTGCTGAGCCTGCAATTGCCTTTTGCCATTGTACCGCTGATCATGTTTACGGCAGATAGCAGAAAAATGGGCGCGTTGCGTGCGCCTTTATGGCTGACAGCCAGCGCGTGGTTAGTGGCTGTTTCCGTGATTATTCTGAATCTGAAACTGATTTATGATGTGGCCACAGGCTGATAATAAAAAAGCCGGTGTGAGCACCGGCTTTTCTTATTTTTCTGTCTCAGGCGGCGACGCCTTGGGCATTGATATGGGACGGGTCTATATCATCAATATTTTTATGATCATTATAGACCGTCTCATCAAGAATGCCTTCACGCTTGGCAACAATTGTCGGCACCAGTGCCTGACCGGCGACATTGACGGCGGTGCGTCCCATATCGAGGATCGGGTCAATGGAGAGCAGCAGGCCGACACCTTCCAGCGGCAGGCCGAGCGTGGACAAAGTGAGCGTGAGCATCACCACCGCACCGGTGAGACCGGCTGTGGCTGCAGAACCTAGCACGGACACAAAGGCAATCAGCACATATTCCTGAAGACCGAGCGGCAACTCAAAATATTGCGCGATGAAAATAGCCGAGATGGCCGGATAGATTGCAGCACAACCATCCATTTTCGTCGTAGCACCAAGCGGCACGGCAAAAGCTGCATATTCACGCGGCACACCCAGATTGCGCTCGGTTACGGCTTCTGTGACCGGCAGAGTGCCGACAGAAGAGCGGGAAACGAAAGCGAGCTGGATAGCAGGCCATGCACCCGCAAAGAAACGCAGCGGCTTCAGGCCGTGGATGATAAGGATGGCCGGATAGACCACAAACAGTACCAGTGCCAGACCGATATAAACGGCAATGGCATACCAGCTGAGCTGAACCAGTGTTTCCCAGCCATATTGGGCAACGGCGCGTCCCAGCAGGCCGATTGTGCCAAGCGGGGTGAGGCGGATAACCCACCACAGGATTTTACGCACCACGACCAGCAGCGACTGGTTGAAAGCAAGAAACGGCTTGGCGGCTTCACCGGCTTTCAATGCGGCAACGCCGAAAGCAATGGCGACGACCAGAATTTGCAGCACATTGAAATTGAGCGATGTGGCGGCAGCGTCTTTGCCAAGTTTTGTGCTGGCTTCAAGGCCGAACATATTGGCAGGCACCAGACCTTTGAGGAAGTCGAGCCATGAGCCGGAGGAGGCCGGTGCTTTGGCGGCATCGGCCATCACGCCGGAACCGATACCCGGCTGAATGATCAGCCCCAGTGCAATGCCGATCAGCACAGCGATAAAGGATGTGATCGCAAACCATAACAGGGTCTGCCAGACCAGTTTGGCGGCATTATTGATGGCTGCCAGATTGGCGATGGAGGCGACAATAGCGGTAAAGACCAAAGGCGGCACAAGAGCGCGCAGCATCTGCACAAAGATTGTGCCGATTGTTTGCAGCGTTACGGAAAGCCAGTTGGCGTTTCCTTCAATATCAGGCCCCATATGGCGGGCGATCAGGCCGAGTAGCAAGCCGATGACCATGGCTACCAGTACCTGAAAACCGAAATTCCGATAAAATGGCTTGGCCTGAGCAGAAGATTTTTTCACATGAGCGTCAGACATGAATTTTTCTTTCAAAATAAGTGAAGCGAAGGGGCAAATTTTCTCCCTCCGCTTGAATGTCTGAAATTTTACCGGAGATAAATGGCGTCGTTAAGCGATTTTATGCTGCAAATTGGCGCCCAATTGGTGATTTGTGCTTATTTATTTATATTTGTTGGTATTAAATTCTAGTCTTGCAATATGTGAGAATTTATATTCTTCTTGGTGGCGGAAAAGTGCTGGTGGAAAATTTCCCGATATTCCTCAAGCGCCAGATCCGGCAGGTTGATCGCAATTTGCGGTTCAAACCAGCCAAGCTCTGTATGCTCATCGCCGAGCAAGTGCAGTTCACCTGTCCATGAACTGCACTGATAGATCGTCATGATCAGATCATCGGCCAAATTCTGTGCCTGAGTCTGTGCCGGATTCGGGGCTTTGATCCGGAACTGATGCAGAAATTGCAGCTCCGTGGCTTCAATATTCAACTCTTCGCGCAATTCACGCAAAGCCGTCTCAAATGGTGTTTCAGCGGCCTCGCTATGGCCGCCGAATAAAGCCCATGAAGAAGGGTAGAGACGGCGATGTGCTGAGCGTTTGCCCAGCAATATCTTATCCTGACGGATCAGCATAATATTGCTGATCCGGTTCATGTGCGTTTTACAAAACTGTCGATGACGCGTTTCTGACCGGCATGGTCAAAGTCGATTGTTAGCTTGTTACCGTCAATAGAGGCAATATTGCCATTGCCGAATTTCATATGAAAAACGCGGTCGCCGATTTTGAAATCGGATGGCGTTGATGAAACGGATTTTGCGACGAGCTCACCGTCAATCACTCTGCCTTTGACGGAACCGCGACCGGCACCGAAACCGGAATCCGTTTCGCCATAGCCGATACGTTCCACATTGGCACCGGAGCGCGAGCCCCAATTGTTGCGCGTGGCATCGGAGCGGTTTTGCTGCGCACGCTGCCAGCCCGGTGTGGCGTAGGAATTGGCAAAAGGATCGCCGCGCCCCACAGCATCAAAGCGGGACTGGCCGTAGCCGCCGCCATAGGAACTGTCGGATTCTGCAACATCCACATGTTCTTCCGGCAATTCTTCCAGAAAACGCGACGGGATTGTAGTCTGCCACATGCCATGAATGCGGCGGTTGGAAACAAACCAGATATGCAGATTTTTCTTGGCACGGGTCAGGCCAACATAGGCCAGACGGCGTTCTTCCTCCAGCCCTGAACGGCCGCCTTCATCCAGCGCGCGCTGGTGCGGAAACAGGCCTTCTTCCCAGCCAGGCAGGAAAACAGTTTGAAATTCCAGACCTTTAGCCGAATGCAGGGTCATAATATTGACCGCATCCATGCCTTCATTCTGCTCTGTATCCATGACCAGAGCCACATGCTCCAGAAAGCCGCGAAGACTTTCATAATCTTCCATGGAGCGGATCAGTTCTTTCAGGTTTTCCAGACGACCCGGCGCTTCGGCGGAGCGGTCATTCTGCCACATCGCCGTATAACCGGATTCATCGAGAATGATCTCGGCCAGTTCCGTATGGGATTTATTGTCAATCAGTCCCTGCCAGCGGCGGAAATTTTCAACCACTTCGCGCAAGGCAGAGCGGGCTTTGGGCTTCAGCTCTTCCGTGGCAATCAGATCTTCTGCCGCAAGCAGCATCGGCATATTTTTTGCCCGTGCATAGTCGTGCACCAGTCGCAGGCTTGCTTCACCAAGGCCGCGCTTCGGCGTGTTGACGATACGCTCAAAAGCCAGATCATCGGCAGGCTGCGCAACCACGCGGAAATAGGCCATGGCATCGCGGATTTCCTGCCGCTCATAGAAACGCGGGCCGCCGATCACGCGGTAATTCAGGCCAAGCGTGACAAAGCGGTCTTCAAATTCGCGCATCTGGAAAGAAGCGCGCACCAGAATAGCCATATTATTGAGCAGATGGCCGCCACGCTGCGCCTGTTCAATTTCCTCGCCCACCGCGCGGGCTTCTTCTTCAGAATCCCATGCTGCGTGAACATGGACTTTCTGATCATCGGGATCAGCCGCCTGTGCTTGCAGGGTTTTGCCAAGACGCCCCTCATTATGGGCAATCAGATAGGATGCCGCACCGAGAATATGTGGCGTGGAGCGGTAATTGCGCTCAAGGCGGATGATCGTTGCGCCGGGAAAATCCTTGTCAAAGCGCAGGATATTATCCACTTCCGCTCCGCGCCAGCCATAGATCGACTGGTCATCATCGCCTACACAGCAGATGTTAATCTGTTGTGTCGATTTATTTGTGCTCACGCTGTCGCCGCTAACGCGGCTGCGCTCCGCAGGGGCGGCTGAAAAGTCAGCCGGTGACCAGTCGGTCGCGTTGGGCGTGCTTTGTGGTTGTGTTGGTGCTGATTGGGCGTTTGAGTTACTTGGTCTTTGCGCCAGCAGTCTCAGCCACATATATTGCGCGGTATTGGTATCCTGATACTCATCCACCAGAATATAGCGGAATTTGGCATGATATTCGCGCAAAATATCCGGATAGTTGCGGAAAATCCGGATCGGATGCAGCAGAAGATCGCCGAAGTCACAGGCATTCAGCGTTTTCAGACGTTCCTGATAGGCCTGATAAAGTTCGCGCCCCTTGCCATTAGCGAAAGCACGCGCATCACCTTCGGAAATATCCGACGGGCCATAGCCTTTATTCTTCCAGCCGTCGATCATCATCGAGAAGGAGCGTGGCGTCCAGCGTTTGTCGTCCAGCCCTTCCGCCTGAATGAGTTGCTTGAGCAGGCGGATCACATCATCCGTATCAAGAATGGTAAAATCAGAGCGCAGCCCTGCCAGTTCCGCATGGCGGCGCAGAATTTTCACACCAATCGAGTGGAATGTGCCAAGCCATGGCATGCCTTCAACCGCGCCGCCGACCAGATGGCCGATACGTTCTTTCATCTCGCGGGCGGCTTTATTGGTAAAAGTTACGGCGAGGATCTGGCTCGGAAATGCCAGTCCCTGCTGCAGAATATGGGCAATACGTGTGGTCAGAACGCGGGTTTTGCCCGTACCGGCTCCGGCGAGTACCAGCACCGGCCCTTCCGTGGTGACAACAGCCTGCCGCTGCTCGGGGTTCAGCCCCTGCAGATAAGGCGGCTCGCCACGCTGCTGGTTGCGCGCCTGCATAGCGCGCGCGGCAATACCAGATGCAGCGCCCGATTGCGGCTGCGGTGTTGCCGGTTCATCCGGCTCCCCGAAGAAAGGGATATCGTCTGGAAAGTCTGACATGGTTCCGAATGTAATGATTCTTAAGCGAAACGCCATAGATGAGAACAAATAAAGTACCTGTATTTTACGCAGGTACTTTATTCAGGCAACTATTGCAGCATTATAGAAGTAAAAAACGGCTATTCCAGTTGTGTAATACGCCGGTCGGTGAAATTCAGCCGGTGTGCGGCCAGTGCTTCCACCAGCAGGCGCATATCCGGCTCACGCTGCAACAATTCATCCAGTTCAGTCATCTGGTTCATGGCTACAAGGCGCAGAATATCTTCACGGATTGTGCCGTCTGCACGGCGCGGCAAATGGGCAACCGGCTGGATCAGCTCCACCTTATGACCCTTAAGGCGTGCCCGCAGTGATTTCTCATCGGCCTGCAAGGTTTCAACAAACGCATAAATCCCCACGCCTTTGGCCGGCAGGGAATAGAGGCTCAAAGCAACATCTTTCACACGCGGATCGGATTTCAGCGCGGCAACAATGGCCGGACCTTCATTATCAATACGGTCGCCGGTTCCTTCACCATCCGACCAGTTGAAGATGCCGCGGGTGATGAAATTATAGACCTGCTTGCCGGTGGACAGCCAGATGCGTGACGGCAGCGAGCGGCGCGCCAGAATACGCTTTTCGGTCGGGGTCATCAGGTCAGGCGCAAAATTGCGCTTCTGTTTGATGAGGTGACGGAAATCCTCATAGGCCATCAGCCGGTAATAAGCGCCACGGCGGCGATGCACGGAAGCCAGCTGAAAATCAATCACAGCGGCTTCGCCTTCCGGCGTCATCAGCCAGTTTTGCGGCTTCTGCAAATCATTATGGGTTACGCCCATGCGGCGCATATCACGCAAAATGCGGTGCGCCGAGCGGTACCATTCCCGATGTGAAGGGCGCGCCAGATGCAAAGGCGTACCGTCTGTCCAGGTGCGGAACAGGCCGTGTTTATCGGTTGCCAGCAATTGCGGCGTGCCTTTGATGCCGCGCACTTTCTTCAGGCCACGGATTTCACGCCGTGCCAGCCACCATGCCAGCGGGCTTGACCACCACGGCGCGGCGCTGACCACGCGGCGGATGATACGGGTTTCCGGATCGCCTGCAAAATGACCGGCGCGGGTTTCCGAGAAAATGTCCCGTTTGAAAACGGCAGTCTCATAAAAATCCGGAATGGTTTCCATGAGTTGGGAATTGGTCCCGGATGTTGAATAATTCATGATAATGTCACAGAGATACAGTCAATTCTGGTGCGGGTCGGTACGAAGCCTGAGCCTCTACGAAATGATATTGGTTGTTATGTGACAGCTGTAAAGGTTCGAGGCAGGCGGATCAAGTGTGACAGGGCATTTTGAACGCGTGAACAGGGGAACAAAGGCAAAGCTCGCATGAAATGCCTTGTTGTGACTGACAGCCTGCCGTTATGGTGCGCCAGTCATGTGATTCATGAAGCGTTCCGCATTGTATAAATGGGAACGGCAAAGTTGCAGAAGCGGCGGTGTTATTTAAAGCCTGCAAAGCGGCATTGTTACAGAATGGCTGCAAAGCAGCATTGTTATATAGTGGCTGCATAGCAGCCGGAGAGTTTAAGAATTTGGGACGGTTGTTCGTTATTATTGGCGGTTTGCTGGTGCTGGTGCTGACTTTGGCGCTGGTTGTGCCGCCTTTTATTGACTGGACAGGCTATCGCGATCGTTTTGAGCAGGAAGCCGGACGGATTTTAGGTCGTCCTGTTCACGTCAACGGTACGGCCAATGCACGTTTGCTGCCGTTTCCTTCTGTCACTTTCTCCGATGTGGTTGTGGAAGCGCCGGATGGCGGCAATGCGCTGACCATGGAAAAATTCTCCATGGATGCCGAGCTGATGCCGTTCTTACGCGGGCAAATTCTGATCTTTGATATGCGGATGGAAAAGCCGCAGCTTTCCGCAGGGTTGAATCAGCAGGGGCAGTTTAACTGGGCCTTGCCGGAAAAGAGCGATCTTGCCGCCAGCAAAATACGGCTGGAAAAACTGACCTTGCATGACGGGCAGATTAGCTTACGCGATGAAGCGCGCGGGCGGGAACAGAAATTCAGCAAGATTAATGCAACTTTATCGGCGGAAAATCTGGCAGGCCCCTGGCGTATCAACGGGCATATGCTGGCTGATGACCAGCCTTTTACCGTGGAAATTTCCACAGCCGAGAAAAAGCCGGATGAGCCGCTGAAACTGCGTCTGCGGCTGTTGCCGGATGATCTGGCTGTCTCTTTGGAGACGGAAGGTGAATTGACGGCGGAAGATGACAAGCCGCTTTATCAGGGACAATTCGCGTTTCTCACCCTTAATAACGATGATCGCAAACCGAAAAATGCAGTCACGCTCGACAAGCTGCGCCTGACCGGTAAATTTGCCGCCAAGAGCAGCGGCTTTGATATTGAAGAATTCCGCATGGAGCAGGGCGAGGCTGATGCGCCCTATGTGATTAACGGTAAAGCGCAGCTTGATCTGGCGGAAAATCCGCATTTTATGATCAGCGCAGATGGCCAGCAGGTCTATCTTGACGGTATGAAACCGGATGTTGCTGTGCCGAATAAAACCGTGACCGATCAGCCGGTCTTGTCTTTCCGTGAGAAAATTGACTTTCTGCAGACCCTGCTGGAACGCATTCCGGTGCCGGATATGCCGGGCAATATTGACCTGCGCCTGCCTGCCATTATCGCCAGCGGCACTACAATCCGCTCGATCATTATTCGGGCAGAACCGGATAATGGCGCGTGGAATATCAGCCAGTTACAGGCCGACCTGCCGGGGCGTACGCAGATTGAGGCCAAGGGTAAATTGCAGCTTGGCGCAGATTTCGGCTTTCAGGGCGATTTTCTGCTGGCCTCGCGCCAGCCTGCCGGTTTTGCTTCATGGCTGACCGGTGAAGCGGGTACAAAAACACCGGCCGCCTTGGGGCAGGTGCCTGCTGCCGGTTTTTCCGGAAAAATCCTGCTGAATAATAATCTGCAGCAGATCAATGATCTGGAAATTGTGCTGGGTGAGACGGTTCTGAACGGTAAATTCGAGCGGCGCAGTGATGTGCGCCATGCGGCTTCATCCTCGCTGGATATTACCGGTAAAGCGCTTGATACCGGCGTGATGCAGGCGCTGAGCAGCCTGTTCTTGCGTGAAGGTGATCTGTCCGGTCTGGCGGGAGAAAATCTGACCGTGCATCTGAAAGCTGGTCCTGTGATGTGTTCGGGGCTTGAAGCCGGTGAGGTGGATACGGTTTTCCGGCTTAATGGCGGCAAGCTGGATTTCGACCGGTTGATGATCAGCGCGGTGGAAGGTGCGAATATTTCGGCGACCGGTTCGCTGCAACTGCTTGATAATTCAGTCAATGCCACACTTGATGCAACGGTTCTGGCCGATGATCTGGCGCCTTTATTGCGTGGGTTGAAGACTGCCTTTCCCCATGAGCCGTTGATTGCGGGGCTTCAGGACAGGGCGGCGGCCTATCCGGAATTATTTGCCGGTACCAAGCTTGATCTGATCCTCAATGCCGTCAATCTTTTTGCGGATGGCGATCAGGAAAAAGCAGCGACAAAAGCGCCGGATAATGCAAAGCCTGATAATGCAAAACCGGAGCAGGCAAAAGGTGATGCTGCGCGTGCAGGACGTGTTAAAAACGCCGCGAAGAAAACGGATGCTGCAAAATCCGATATTGCCGAATTGTCTTTCAGTCTGAACGGGCAGACAGAGGCGCTGATTATCTCGGTTGCCGGTTCGTCAAAAGGCACGCTGACAGGGCCTGATCCGATGCAATTATCGCTGACGGCCAATGCCAAAGCGGCATCCGGCGAGGCGGCATTGGCCTTGCTCGGCATGCCGGTTCTGCCGCTCGGACTGATGAGCGAGGGAGAGATTAATTTACAGGCGCAGGGCGCACCTGTGGCCGGCATGAAAACCGCGCTTGAACTGAGCGGTGAAGATGGCCGTGCACGCCTTGACGGGGTGATTACCCTGACCGGTGATGAAGTGGCAGCCAGCGGTAAAGCCGTGTTGAAAAGCGATGATCTGGAGCCGTTTCTGGCAACAACCGGCTATGCACTGCCCTTCGGGCGCGGATTCGGCAATGGTCTTCCGGTTGATATTACAAGTGATTTTCAGATCGGTAAGAATATTGTCCGCCTGCCGAACCTGCAAGGACAGCTTGATGGTGAAACGGTCAGCGCCAAGCTGGATGGTTCTTTGAGTGATCAGTCTGTGGCGCAGTTGCGCGGCGAGATTGCATTGGAGCGGCTCGATCTAACGGCACTGTTCGCGGCAATGACAGGTCTGCCGGTGGCGGATATTCAGGGTGCTGACTGGTCAGCGCAGAATTTTGGCAAAAAGAGTAATTTGCCGATTGCCATGAATTTGCGTGTCACTGCCGGAGCGGCTGCGCTTTCAGACAGTGCTTCCATACAGAATTTTTCTGCCCGTCTTGTCAAAAATGACCAGCAATTGCAGGTGAGCGAAATTGGCGGGCAATGGGCGAAGGGCAAATTATCCGGCAAGCTGGAACTGAATAATGCCAATGGCACGGTGCTTGCGAGCGGTGATCTGCGCCTGAGCAATGCAGATATGGCCGTGCTTTATCAACCGGCAGAACTGGTGCCGCCGCTTGGAGGCGAGGGGGACCTTAAACTCGGCTTTACCGGCAGCGGTCAATCCATGGCGGATCTGGTTCATTCTCTGGCCGGTGAAGGCGCGCTGAGTATTACTGCGCCTGTTGTGGCCGGTTTGAATGTGGCGGCAATGGAAGAAGTGCTGATACAGTCCGATGCTGTGTCTGATCATAGGACTACCGGTGCTGATCAGAAACAGGCCGAGGCCGAGCGTCTCAAATTGGCACAGATCTTGGCACAAGGCGGTATGCTGCGTGCAGATCAGACCGAGGCGAAACTGACATTGGCGAGCGGTATTTTGCGTCTTGCCGGGATGAAAATGCAAAATGACAAGGCCGTTTTGCAGGGCGATTTCCAGCTAGATTTCAACACGCTGGATTGGGGTGGCAATGGCGCTTTGGAACTGCTGTTGCCTGCCGCAGAGCGCAATGATGTGGCGGCACAAGTGCAATTTGCCTTATCGGGAAGCTGGGCTGCGCCGCTGGTGACATTTGATTATCAGCCGATGGTGCAGTTTTTGACCCAGCGCGCTTTGCTGCGTGAGCAGCAGCGGGCAGAGGCGGCGCAGGCGCTGATTATTGAGCGTCAGCGGTTGAAACGCGAAGCCGATTATTACGCGGCCAAATTGGCGGAGCGCAAACAATTACGTCTCGAAACTGAAGCTGAATTGCGCAGACGTGCCCAGCAAGCCACAGGCAGTGGCACGCAATTGCCGCAATATATGCCACGGCAGAATGTTGCGCCGTCGCCGGATTTTAAGCCAAGTCTTGATGAATTCCTGCAAAATCTGCCGGAGACGCAGTTACAACCGGCTCAGGAATGAGGATTGTTCTGCTTTAATGCCCAGTCCAGCGCATAGAGGCGCAGGCTGGAGGAGAGATTGCTGCTGCGGTCGCGTTCATCATCAATACGGGTGATGAGGGAAGCCAGCGACTGGCCGTTTTGCGCGGCAATTTCCACGATAATATCATAAAATGCATCTTCCAGCGAAAAGCTGGTGGCATGGCCGTGCAGGGTAACGGAATGTTTGCGCAAGCGGGCTTTGCTGCGCGATTGTGGAAATTGCGGGCGGGACGAAGACTGTTCCGTCATGACGTTTTATCGTCACCGTGAAGATCAGCCGTGTCGGGTGATGCTGTTTCCAGCCGGTTTTGTTCCAGAAAGCGCTCGCTTTTTTCCTGCTGGTTTTTGGCGAAAGTCTTCTCTGTTTTTGTGCGTCCGAACAAAATGCGGTTTGCATCAGCCTGCTGTTGTTTTTCAGCGCGGGTTTTGCGTTTTTTGAATTGCTTGAGATTGATAATATCGCCCAAAATCATGCCTCTCAAAAGATCAATTTCAAAAATTAATATGCCTGAAAACCGAGCAGTCATTCACTCCGGCAAGGTGCCGGAGTGATCAATATGGTTATTTTTTACGGAACGCGTCGAGCGAAACCACATCTGCGGAAGGCTTGGCGGCATCTGTCGATTCCGGCTTCTCAGCCTTGTCATCTTTCGCGGCAGTCTTGCTGCTTGCTGCTTTTTTCGCCGGTTTCTTTTCCGGTTTGGCCGGAGTGTCTTCCACAGTTTCAGCCTCTGGCTTCAATTCGGAAACAATCTCGAAATTTTCAAAATTCTCGCTGTCATTATCGCCGGTCGGTGTGGCAACGGAAACATCAAATTCCAGCTCGAAATTGACCGATGGATCGTAGAAACCACGAATGGCCGAGAATGGAATGACCAGCTTTTCAGCAATTTCCCCGAAGGAGAGGCCGACTTCAAAAAGCTGATCAGTGACCACCAGATCCCAGTACTGGTGCTGCAAAACGATTGTCATCTGTTCAGGATATTTTTCCTTGAGACGCGATGAAATGCGCACACCCGGAGCCTGAGTGAGAAATGTAATGAAAAAGTGATGATTACCGGGCAAACCGGCCTTATTCACTTCCATAAGAACTTTGCGGATAACGCCGCGAAGCGCATCCTGAGCAAGAATATCGTAACGGATAAGATCCTGAACCATAAAATCCTTGATCCCGGTTTCGAGGAATATTGTCATAAATGTTGTCTCAATCAGCATTGCCGCATGATTTACCGATAATCAAGGCACGATATCCGAGAGGGACAGCATATTCGTATTAAGTGGTACAACAGCTTGGCGCCTTTGTGTGAAAAAAAGCGCTGCTGCACAGCCTCATTTATCAATATACCTCTGTAATGAAAGGTGAAAGGCTCGAAATTGATTAATCTTTACCGCAGAAAAACATTGCCCGTAAAATGGCGCGGCTTGTGAAAAAATACGATTGACATATTCTTGTTTTGTTCTTAATTTGAGCGCTGTTCGTTTAGTATTCGGCATTGCGGACGTGAAAATAAGTCATTGATTTATTTGTTGAATACTGGTTTGGCACGAAAGATACAGCATCTGCCGTCAGTCAATTGGAAGTTTCTTTAATGTCCGCATCCATGTTCCGTACGGCGCTTATTCTCGGCTTTTTGTCTGCAATCGGGCCTTTTGCCATTGATATGTATCTGCCGGCTCTGCCAACCATTGCCAAAGATTTGCATGCCAATGAAGCTGCGGTGCAGATGAGCCTGATGGTGTTTTTTCTGGCAACAGCGCTGATGCAGCTGATATGCGGGCCGTTTTCAGATGCCTATGGCCGTAAATTGCCGCTTTATCTGGGGCTCGGCCTGTTCGGTCTTGGCAGTATCGGCGCGGCAATGGCGACCAATATTGAAATGCTGATTTTCTTTCGCTTCATTCAAGGCGTGGGTGCCAGTGCAGGCACTGTGGTGCCGCGTGCGGTTGTGCGTGATCTTTATACCGGCGTGGATGCGGCAAGACTGATGTCGCTGCTGATGCTGGTTTTTTCAATTTCACCCATTCTTGCACCGCTGACCGGAAGTTTCATTATTGAGGGATTTGGCTGGCGCGGTGTGTTCTGGGCGGTGTTGCTGGCGGCAATTTTAGGGCTGGCGCTGGTTTGTTTCGGGCAGGAGGAAACACGTCCTGCGCAGCAACGGGTTTCCGGTGGTGTCAGCCGTGCTTTGCGTGGTTATGCATATTTGCTGCGTGACGGAAAATTCATTGCTCTGACCTGCATCGGCGGTTGCTGCATTGCTGCATTTTTTGTTTATATCGCCAACTCCTCTTTCATTTTTATCGAGAAATATGGCCTGAGCCCGCGGGAATATTCGCTGGTTTTCTCTTTGAATGCGATTTCGTTTTTTGCAATTTCACAACTCAACGGCGTTCTGGCCGGTCGTTTTGGTCTGGCGCGTGTCGTTGCTTACGCCATGAGCGGCTATTTGATTACAATGCTGCTGATGGTTCTGGCCGTGATGTTTCTGACCCAGAGTCTGTGGCTGGTGATGACATTTCTGTTTATCGGCAATGGTTTTCTTGGGCTGGTTTTACCGGGTACCAGTGTTATGGCGCTGGATGATCACGGGGAAATTGCCGGAACTGCGGCAGCGCTGCTCGGTACTTTACAATTGCTGGTGGCGGCAGCAGCTATGGGGCTGAGCTCATTGATCATGACCGGCTATGTCTTGCCGATGCTGATTGCCATTTTGTTGTGCGGTCTTGCCGGATGGGTGCTGACTTATTGGAGCATCATGCGCGGCGGTTTGGCAAAGACACCATCGCCGCAAACACCAATTGCCTGAAAGCGCAGACAAAATGCGAGCTGATGCTGCATTGCAGCGACATATAAACATCTGAATTCATGTGCGGGGAGAAGTGAAGGCTTCTGTTGCCAGGTGCCTTCGAACCCCGCACAGACCTGCGACGGCCTGCGACTTTAAGTGAAGCTATCGCACCGCATTAAGCAGCGAGACGTGCTTCCGCATAGTTGTCGTTTGCAACTACTAAATCAGCCCGATAACGGTGGTACAATGCCGAGTGAAAGATCAACCTTTACGCCCTTGTCGATCCTGTTTCGCCCCCGCCACAAGACAGCCTTTTGTAATTAAGCTGTCTTCTGGTGGAGGCGCCGGGTACCGCCCCCGGGTCCAATGGGTTTATTACGCAGTCCATTTATCACCATAGCCGGTCAAGCCGACAGGTTTTATATAGGTGGCTTCATCCGGTTTGAAAAGAGGGGCAGGGTGTTTTCATCACGCATGTTTGCGGAAAATGTGCGGTCCCTGAACAGATTGCCCTTGTTACTTTCAAAATATGCGGATTTACTAATGAATTAAATCTACAGAGCGCCGTTCATTTATCAAAAAAGCCTGAAATAACAATTTGATGTGTTTTTTGAAAGAATACTGATAATGCGCCATTGACAGCCTGTGCTTGCTGGTCAATCTTTCATATATTGCAAGCTGCATATAGTTAAAATCATGGCACATCATGCAACAGGCTGAACAGCTTATGCTGTTGTTCATGAATAGGCATAATTCCGGAAATTAAATCATTCCGGAAGCTTGTTTCAGATTTAACGGCCGTGAAGACGGTCAGATTGAAGGAGACTGGTTTCATGACTGATTATCTTAGTGACGTACGCCGTTATGATGCAGCTGCCGATGAGGCTGTGGTTGCCAAAATTGTCAAGCATCTTGGTATTGCCTTGCGCAGCCGCGATGCTTCGCTGGTTGCGGCTTCCGATCCAAGTGAACTGGCGACAGTGCGCACCAGCTGGATCGGCAAGAAGCTCGGCATTGAAGATGCTGACAAGGCCAATGAAGTGATCGCCAGCGTTGTTGAAACCATGAAAGGTGACCACAACAAGCAGCGCGTCACTTTCTATTATCTGGCTGCCAAGGCGCTGGGTAAGCTGGAAAGCCTCTGATGGTTTGAATGAGATTGAGCGCGCTTGTCTCGAAAGGCGCTCGTTTTAAATTACGGCGGTGATGCGGGCTTTTCCCGCATTGCCGCTCCCGATTTAAGCAAAGCCCTGAGCTCATGCTCAGGGCTTTGTTGTTGATAACGCAACTGTGCGGCTGGCTCCTGTGGCAGCGGGTGGTATTTTGATTCAATCGGAGTCATAACAGCCTATGCGTACATATCTTGATCTTCTTCAGCATGTTCTGGAAAACGGCACAGACCGTGGCGACCGTACCGGTACCGGAACACGTTCGGTTTTCGGCTATCAGATGCGTTTTGACCTTGCGCAGGGCTTTCCGGTTCTGACGACAAAGAAGCTGCATTTGCGCTCTATCATCCATGAATTGCTGTGGTTTTTGCAGGGTGATACCAATATCACCTATCTCAAAGAAAACGGCGTGAGCATATGGGATGAATGGGCGGACGAGAATGGTGATCTCGGTCCGGTCTATGGTGCACAATGGCGGTCATGGCCGGCACCTGATGGCACGCATATTGATCAGATTGCGAATCTGATGCGTGATTTGCAGAAGAACCCGAATTCACGGCGCCTGATTGTTTCCGCATGGAATCCGGCTCTGGTCGATGAAATGGCGCTGCCGCCATGCCATTGCCTGTTTCAGTTTTATGTGGCGGATGGCAGGCTTTCATGCCAGCTTTATCAGCGCTCGGCCGATATTTTCCTCGGCGTACCGTTCAATATTGCCTCTTATGCGCTGCTGACCATGATGATTGCGCAGGTCGCAGGGCTGCAACCCGGTGATTTTGTGCATACATTGGGCGATGCGCATTTGTATCACAATCATTTCGAGCAGACGAAATTACAGTTGAGCCGCACGCCAAAAGCGCTGCCGGTGATGGAAATTAATCCTGAGGTGAAAGACCTGTTTGCGTTCCGCTTTGAAGATTTTAAACTGGTTGGCTATGAAGCCGATCCGTCGATCAAAGCACCGATTGCGGTATAAGCAGATGATTATTTCCTGTGTTGTGGCGGTTTCAAAAAATGGTGTGATCGGGCGCGATAATGGCATGCCGTGGCGTCTGTCCACGGATTTGCAGCGGTTCAAAAAACTCACGCTCGGTAAACCGGTGGTGATGGGGCGTAAAACATGGCAATCCCTTGGCCGCCCTTTGCCGAACCGTACCAATATTGTCATCACCCGCGATGGCGAATATCAGGCGGAAGGGGCTGTGGTTGTGCCTTCCATTGATGAGGCTTTGATCGCCGGTGAGAAAGCTGCGCTGGCGAGCGGTGTCGATGAAATCTGCATTATCGGTGGTGCGCAGATTTACCGGCAGGCTATGGATAAAGCCACGCATCTGCATGTGACCCATATTGATGCGGAGATTGACGGCGATGCATTTTTTGCGGAGCTTGATCCGGCTGTCTGGAAAATTGTCAGCGAAGAATTTGTTCCTGCGGGTGAGAAAGATAATTATCCGACCCGCTATGTGGTCTATCAGCGCCGCTGATCCGCATTACATTGATGATCCGGTGGCTTTCTGAGGCCGCCGGACGGGTTTCACAGAGAATCTTGGGCCATTTTCTGTTTGTATGCCGTGATATGTCCGGCCTTGCGCCGTGGTTGTGCTCTGTCTGAGCCGTGTTTTTTACCATGCTCATCAACTAATTTGACTGAAAATTGCAAAAGCGTGATGAATCTGCGTGTCTTGCGTTGAAAGACGGCTTTTGCGTACCTATAAACGGAACAGACTGATTGATGAATAGAGGTGTTCCGCCTCTGACATCTGGCACGAGAGGTGAGGATGCCCTGGAGTAATCAAAATGGCGGCGGCCCATGGGGCGGCGGCGATAAAAACGGCGGATCCGGCAATGGCGGTTCCAATAATGGCGGCCCTAAACAGGGCGGACCATGGGGACAAGGGCCAAAAGGACCGCGCGGCGGACCGGGCGGAACGCCTCCTGATCTTGAAGATATTCTGCGTAAAGGGCAGGACCGTCTGAAAAAAGTAATGCCGGGCGGTGGCTCCGGCGGGGGCGGCGCAGCCCTTTATGTTGTCGGCGCTCTGGCGCTTGCCGGTTTCTGGCTGTTCCAGTCGATGTATACCGTGCAGCCGGATGAGCTGGCCGTTGAAATGCGTTTCGGTGTACCGAAAGAAGTGGTTTCCGAGCCTGGTCTGCATTTCCACCTCTGGCCGATTGAAACTTATGAAAAAGCCTCGACCGGTGAACGCCAGATCAATATTGGCGGACAGGGCACACGTGGTGCCACTCAAGGGTTGATGCTGACCGGTGATCAGAACATTGTTAATGTTCAGTTCTCCGTGCTTTACCGTGTTTCCGATCCACGCGCTTATCTGTTTAATGTGCAGGATCCTGACAATATGGTGCGTCAGGTTTCTGAAAGCGCGATCCGTGAAATCGTAGGCCGTCGTCCGGCGCAGGATGTGTTCCGTGATAACCGTGCGGCAATTGCCCAGTCGGTGCGTGATATTGTTCAGGAAACACTGAACGGTTACGGCGCGGGTATTCAGGTTAATGCGGTTTCTATTGAAGATGCAGCGCCGCCGCGTGAAGTGGCCGATGCCTTTGATGAAGTGCAGCGTGCTGAACAGGATGAAGACCGCTTCGTTGAAGAAGCGAACCAGTATTCCAACCAGAAACTCGGTCAGGCCCGTGGTCAGGCTGCGCAGGTTCGTGAAGATGCTGCCGGTTATAAAACCCGTATGGTTCAGGAAGCGGAAGGTGAAACCCAGCGTTTCAATTCTGTGCTGAATATTTACAAGGCATCACCGGATGTAACCCGTGACCGTCTCTTCCTTGAGACGATGGAGCAGGTCTTGAAAGACAGCAACAAGGTTATTGTTGAAGGTGGAAATGGCGTTATGCCTTATCTGCCGCTGACTGAGCTGATGCGCCAGCAGGGCAAGACGACCAATGGCGGAGGCACACAGTAATGAAACAGAATCGTTTGCCTTTTATCATTGGTGCAATCGCTGTTATTGCATTTCTGGTTTATTCCTCTGTCTTCGTGGTGACGGAGCGTCAGCAGGCTATTGTGCTGCGCTTCGGTCAGATTGTTGATGTGAAGGACAAGCCGGGCATTTATTTCAAACTGCCATTTGCCTTTGCCGAGGCTGATAATGTGCAGATGATTGATGATCGTCTGCTGCGCTTTGATCTGGATGATATCCGCGTGCAGGTTTCCGGCGGTAAATTCTATGATGTGGATGCGTTCCTCGTCTATCGCATTACCGATGCCCGCAAATTCCGTCAGACTGTTTCTGCTAATACAATGCTGGCTGAACAGCGCCTGCGCACCCGTCTCGATTCGGCTCTGCGTAGCGTTTACGGTCTGCGCGGCTTTGAATCCGCTCTCTCGGAAGAACGCGGCAGCATGATGCGTGAAGTGCGTGATCAGTTGCGTCCGGATGCCGTATCGCTCGGTCTGACGATTGAGGATGTGCGTATCCGCCGTACCGATCTGACCGCTGAAGTATCGCAGCAGACTTTTGACCGTATGAAGGCCGAGCGTCTTGCGGAAGCGGAACGTCTGCGTGCCCGTGGCCGTGAAGCGGCACAGCGCATCAAGGCGGTTGCTGACCGTCAGGTTGTGGAAATCGTTTCCGAAGCCAACCGCGATTCCGAAGTGCTGCGCGGTGAGGGTGAAGCTGAACGCGGCCGGATTTTTGCAGATGCTGCAAAACAGGATCCGGATTTCTTCAGCTTCTACCGTTCCATGAATGCTTATCGTCAGGCTTTGCAGGCTGATGGTACAACCATGGTTCTGTCTCCGGATTCGCAGTTCTTCCGCTTCTTTAAAGATGCGGCTGGTAAGCTGCCTGCGCCTGCGGCCAATGCCCAGTCCGGCGCTCAGTAAAGTCTGGTCACGGCAGTGCAGGATTTAATCACAGCCATAGGATTGCTCCTCGTTTTCGAGGGGCTTCTCTATGGCGGTTTCCCGCAATTTGCCAGACGTATGGCAAAAGACGTGTCAGAAGCGCCGGAATCATACTTGCGTACCGCCGGTATTGTGGCACTGGCACTCGGTGTCGGCGTGGTCTGGATGATACGGGGCTGATCGTAATTCAAAGAGATAAAAAGCGCGTGGCGATTGCCGCGCGCTTTTTTCATGCAAAGCCGGTGGATTTCTGCGCCTGTCTCTGAACCGGATGACAGAGTGGCTGAAAATCATTTCACAGTTTGCACAACAGGCTTTATGTTGTGCCGGGATGATGAAAACCCGTATGGCGTTAAGACAAATGTGCTGAAATTGTTCAGAAGAATTTTCCATTCGTGAAAACTGAAAATGGCACCTCGTCCTAAACTGGCCGTATTTGGCTTTCAAACCGTGCAAAGCAATAAGAGCATAGTGCGAAAAGAGTGGCGCTTTTTTCGGCAGCACTATGCGCAAAAACAAAAAAGACAGAGCATATTCAATTGTTCGCTATCAGTTGAAAATGTTTTTAAATCCGGAAGACAGGCGGAGTTTCAGATGAATTCTATCAAGCGTAAAAGCGCAGTTTCGCATTATCTGCGTACCGGATTTATCGCGCTGTCGCTGAGCACCGCGCTATGCGGCACCTCGGCTGTGATGGCGCAGGAAAAGACGCAGCCGGTTGTTGGCGGCAGGCTTGCAGCTTTGGGTCAGGCACCGGCCGGCACAATGGCAGGCCCTGCATCGGTGGCCGATCTTGCCGAAGGGCTTTTGGATGCGGTGGTGAATATTTCCACCTCCCAATCGGTCAAGGACGAGAATGGTGAGGAAAAGACCGAGCCTGCGCCGCAATTGCCGGATGGTTCGCCTTTCAAAGAATTTTTTGATGATTTCTTCTCGGAAGAAAACCAGAAAGACGGCGGCAGTGCTGCCCGTAAAATGCAGTCGCTTGGCTCAGGCTTTGTGATTGATGCCGAAAAAGGTCTGGTCATCACCAATAATCACGTCATTGCCGATGCCGATGAAATTGAGGTGAATTTCACCGACGGCAAAAAGCTCAAGGCTGAATTGCTGGGCACGGATACCAAAACCGATATTGCGCTTTTGAAGGTCGATCCGACCAAACATAAGCTGACAGCGGTTGGTTTCGGCGATTCCAACAAAGCGCGGATCGGCGACTGGGTTATGGCAATCGGTAATCCGTTCGGGCTGGGCGGTACTGTAACGCTGGGTATTATTTCCGCACGTAACCGCGATATCAGCGCGGGGCCTTACGACAATTTCATTCAGACCGATGCCGCGATCAATCGCGGTAATTCCGGCGGCCCGCTCTTTGATATGTATGGCAAGGTTATCGGTATTAATACCGCTATTATTTCGCCGACCGGCGGCTCTATCGGCATTGGTTTTGCCATCCCGTCTGAGCTTGCGGTTTCTGTAATCGATCAGCTTGAACAATTTGGTGAAACCCGCCGTGGCTGGCTTGGTGTGCGCATTCAGCCGGTCACCGATGATGTGGCGGAAAGCTTTGGCATGAAAGAGGCCAAAGGCGCATTGGTCGCCGGATTGATTGCCAATAGCGGCGTTGAAAATAAAGAGCTGATGGCCGGCGATGTGATCCTTAAATTCGACGGCAAGGATGTGGAAAGCGCCCGTGATCTGCCGCGTGTTGTTGCGGAAAGTCCGGTGGGCAAGGAAGTCAGCGTGGTGGTTCTGCGCAAAGGCAAAGAGCAGACCGTGAAGATCAAGCTCGGACGGCTTGAAGATTATGAGAATAAAGACAAGGCCGCTGATGCCAAAGCCGGCGACAAAGGTAAAGACAAAGGCAAGGTTGCAGATACACTGACCGTGCTGGGGATGACACTCGCCAAACTCGATGAAGCGCAACGCGCCAAATATGAGATTGTTGACGAGGTGGACGGTGTGTTGATCAGTGCCGTAACCGCAAAATCCACAGCGGAAGAAAAACGTATTCAGGCCGGTGAGGTGATTGTGGAATTTGCGCAGGAACCGGTGAAGGCTCCGGCGGATATTCAGAAGAAGCTGGATAAGCTACGCCAGCAGGGGCGTAAAAATGCCCTGCTGATGTTGGCTGCACCAAGCGGTGAATTGCGCTTTGTTACATTACGCATCGACTGATCTGATCGTCGTGCAAACCCAAAAAGGCCGGAGGATTGTGTGATCCTCCGGCCTTTTTTATGGGTAAAAACTGAATCAGATGAAGGGATTAGACGTTTGTCTTGTCATATTGATTCAACCATTGCGCCTTGCTGATGGCGTAAAGCACATGGCGTTTGAGATGCGGATGGCTGTCAGGTACTTTCGGATGGTCAAAATCGCGCTCAGGCTGAGGCACCATGCCAAGGCGACGCATCACGGCTGTTGAGCGGTGATTATTATGCACGGCAAAGGCAACCACTTCATCCTGCCCGTGAACGTCAAACGCATGGGCAAGGCAGGCTTGCGCCGCTTCCGTCACATAGCCCTTGCCCCAGGCGTGTTGTGCCAGCCGCCAGCCGATTTCCATTGTGTCTTGACGCAGAAATGGCTCAAGATCGGTTTTTGCAAGGCCGGTAAAGCCGATCAGGGCACCGCTTTCGCGTTCTTCCAGCGCATAGAAACCGATGCCTGATGTGCTGATCATCGTGTACAGCCGATCCAGCAGCGCATCGGATTTTTCCCGCTCCAGCAGCGAGGGGAAAAACTCCATCACCACAGGGTCGGATGTCATGGCGTGAAAGAAATCACGGTCTTCCTCGCACCAGTTGCGGATGATCAGACGTTCTGTTTCCAGGATGATCATTGCCCGATTTCCTCCCCAAGCGGCTTGAAACTTAAGCCGTTACAAAATCTGTTTTGCGGTAGCCCTGAATATAGAGCAGAGCCGTGAGATCGCCGTGATTGATGCGAATGCGTGCCTGTGCAGCAACGGACGGCTTGGCATGAAGCGCCACGCCGCTGCCTGCATGTTTGAGCATTGGCAGGTCATTGGCGCCATCGCCCACAGCCATTGCCTGCTGTGCAGTGATGTCAAGCATGGCGCAGATTTCATCAAGGCTGGTCTTTTTAGCATCAGCGCCGAGGATCGGTTCGGCAACCATGCCGCTCAGCATATTGCCGTCATCCAGCAGGATATTGGCGCGATTTTCATGAAAGCCGAGTTTTTCGGCAATCTTTGCGGTGAAGCTGGTAAAGCCGCCGGAGACCAGTGCAGTATAGGCACCGTGTTTTTTCATGGTGGCAATCAGTTCTTTGCCACCTGGTGTCAGGGTGATGCGGTTGGCAATCACCTGATCAATAATGCTGACCGGCAGGCCTTTCAGCAGAGCCACGCGTTCCCGCAAGGCCGGTTCAAAGGCAATCTCGCCATTCATGGCGCGGGCAGTGATACCGGCAATATGGTCGCGCAGGCCAACTTCTTCTGCCAGTTCGTCAATACATTCTTGGCTAATCATGGTGGAATCCATATCCGCGATCAGCAATTTCTTGCGGCGGGTTTCCTGCTCCTGAATAACAAGATCAATCGTGGCATCGCCCAGCACATCTTTGATTCTCTGTTCTGCTGCGGCAATATCTGTGCCGGTTTTCAACGGCAGATCACAGGCAATCCCGTCTGCCAGCCAGTAAAGGGCTTGCGCATCAGCCGCCTCGCAGGCTTTATGCCCGAGTTCAGGTGTCAAAACCGGATTGGCAGGGTTGCAGATCAGTGTGGCAACATAAGAAACAGGCTGGGACATGAAAACAGGTTCCGCTTTGTGCGTTTGGAGAATGTTGAGTGATAGAGCAGAGAGTTGAGCAAAAGGCAATTCTGATCGCAGGGCCGACTGCCAGCGGTAAATCGGCTCTGGCATTGCGCCTCGCGCAACAATGCGGCGGCTATATCATAAACAGTGATTCCATGCAGGTCTATGATGTGCTGGATCAGTTGACCGCCCGTCCGACGGCACAGGATCTTTCTGTTGTACCGCATTATCTCTATGGCCATGTTTCGCCTTTACAGCATTATTCCACAGGGCGCTGGCTTCAGGACGTGGAAGAACTGCTGGCACGGCCTGAATTGCAGGGGCGTGTTCCGGTCTTTGTCGGTGGCACGGGGTTGTATTTCAAAGCATTGCTTGGCGGTCTGTCTGATATGCCGCAAGTGCGGGATGATGTGCGTGATTATTGGCGTAAGTCTTTGAGCGAACAGGGCGCTCAGGCATTGCATGCGGAATTGCAGAAACGTGATCCTGCTATGGCGCTGCGTCTGAAAGCAGGCGACAGCCAGCGCATTGTACGCGCCTTGGAAGTGGTGGAAAGCACCGGACGCTCGCTGCTTGAATGGCAGGGAACAACGGGCAAGGCACTGATTAATCCGGAAAATGCGCAAAAACTGATCCTGACACCGGACAGGCCATGGCTGCATAAACGTATTGCCCGGCGTTTTGAAATGATGATGCAGGGTGCGGCAATGGATGAGGTGAAGGCGCTTTTGGCCTTGCAGCCGGATGCGGCTTTGCCGGTGATGAAGGCCATTGGCGTGCGCGAGATTGAAAGCTGGCTCAAAGGCGAGATGACCCGTGAAGAGGCAACAGAGCGTGCGGTGATTGCCACGCGCCAATATGCCAAACGGCAGATGACATGGTTCCGTAATCAGTTCGGTGATGACTGGCAGCGTATTGAAATGCCGCAAAAGCCTGAAAATGCCGGTTTTGCATGACGTTATGCGTATGACGCAGGCTGAACAAAGAAAATAACAAGATTGCGTTTTTTGCCATTGACGGGAAAAAAACAGCTGTTTAATCTGACCCCATGGCTAAGAAAATTATTCTCGTGGTGGGTAAGCGTATGGGCAGGATGGTGTAACCATCCGGCATTAGCCACCCATGCGCGAAACACAGGCTCCCTCAGGGGGCCTTTTTTATTATCTTCACACTGAATAAAGCTAAACAATACGGGACTTACGGTGATGGCCGCAGATGAGCATCAGCAAGATGGGCGTCAGGGAATTTCATCAGTACAGCAGACGGGAAATCGGGAAACAATGAGTACAGATACGAGCGGAACAGCCGGCGGTAAAAACACCGGCGCACAGAGCGAAACCGGAAAATGGGAAATGACCGGTGCTGAAATGGTTGTGCAGGCGCTGATTGATCAGGGCGTGGAGCATATTTTCGGCTATCCGGGCGGTGCCGTTCTACCAATCTATGACGAGTTGTTTCAGCAGGATAAAGTCGAGCATATTCTGGTGCGCCATGAGCAGGGCGCAGGCCATGCCGCAGAAGGCTATGCCCGCTCCACAGGCAAAGTCGGTGTTATGCTGGTAACCTCCGGTCCGGGTGCGACCAATGCGGTAACGCCTTTGCAGGATGCGCTGATGGATTCCATCCCGCTGGTTTGCATTACCGGTCAGGTACCAACCAGTCTTATCGGCACCGATGCCTTTCAGGAAGCGGATACGGTTGGCATTACCCGCCCTTGCACCAAGCATAATTGGCTGGTGAAGGATGTGAATGATCTGGCGCGTGTTTTGCACGAGGCTTTCCACGTTGCACGCACCGGTCGTCCGGGCCCTGTTGTTATTGATATTCCAAAGAATATCCAGTTTGCCACCGGCATTTATACGCCGCCGGCAACCAGCCCGCGCACCAGCTATAATCCGGTTCTGAACGGCGATCAGAAGGCCATCCGCACTGCGGTTGAAATGCTGGCCAATGCGAAAAAGCCGGTGATCTATTCCGGCGGCGGCGTTATCAATTCCGGTGATGAAGCGACAAAATTGCTGCGTGAACTGGTTGAGATCAGCGATTTCCCGATCACATCCACGCTGATGGGGCTGGGTGCTTATCCGGCATCGGGCAAAAACTGGCTGGGTATGCTGGGCATGCATGGTACATTTGAAGCCAATATGACCATGCATGAATGTGATGTCATGCTGTGTATCGGTGCACGTTTTGATGACCGTATCACCGGTCGTCTCGATGCTTTTTCGCCGAATTCCAAGAAAATTCACATTGATATTGACCCGTCATCCATTAATAAGACCGTTCGCGTTGATGTGCCGATTATCGGTGATGTTGCCCATGTTCTGGAAGATCTGGTGCGCCAGTACCGCGCATCTTCCAAACGTCCTGAAAAAGCGGATATGGCTGCATGGTGGAACCAGATCAATAAATGGCGCGCCCGCAATTCGCTGGCCTATAAGCACAGCCGCGATGTGATCATGCCGCAATATGCGCTGGAACGTTTGCAGGAACTGACCAAAGACCGTGAAACCTATATCACCACGGAAGTTGGCCAGCACCAGATGTGGGCTGCGCAGTTCATGAAATTTGAAAAGCCAAACCATTGGATGACCTCCGGCGGTCTGGGCACCATGGGCTATGGTCTGCCTGCGGCGCTGGGCGTGCAGATTGCCCATCCGGAAGCGCTGGTCATTGATATTGCCGGTGATGCCTCGGTACAGATGTGTATTCAGGAAATGTCTGCAGCCATTCAGCATAATGCGCCGATCAAGATTTTCATCCTCAATAACCAATATATGGGCATGGTGCGCCAGTGGCAGCAATTGCTGCATGGCAATCGTCTGTCACATTCCTATACGGAAGCGATGCCTGATTTCGTCAAACTGGCGGAAGCCTATGGCGGCACCGGTATCCGTTGCTCCAAGCCGGGTGAGCTGGATGATGCGATTATGAAAATGATCGAGACGGACGGGCCGGTTATTTTTGACTGTCATGTGGCTAATCTCGCCAATTGTTTCCCGATGATCCCTTCAGGCAAGGCGCATAATGAAATGCTGTTGCCGGATGAGGCAACGGATGAAGCTGTTGCCAATGCCATTGACGCCAAAGACCGCCATCTCGTCTAATACCGGAACAAGGATATTCATAATGAACGCACAAAATGCAGCTTCCGGTTCAGCCTATTTTCTGACCGAAGAAACCCAGCTACCGGAAACCCATACGCTTTCCGTTTTGGTGGATAATGAACCGGGTGTTCTTGCCCGTGTTATCGGCCTGTTTTCCGGCCGTGGTTATAATATTGAGAGCCTCACGGTTTCTGAAACCGAGCATGAGAAACATCTGTCGCGTATTACCATTGTCACACGCGGCACCGCCAATGTGCTGGATCAGATCCGCCATTCGCTGGAGCGCATTGTGCCGGTACACCGCGTGGTTGACCTGACCTATCATGCTTATCAGCTTGGTCATGAGCGTCCGGTGGAACGGGAACTGGCGCTGATCAAAGTGGTTGGTAAAGGTGAAGACCGTGCGGAAATGCTGCGTCTGGCCGATGCTTTCAAAGCTAAAGTCGTGGATGCAACGGTTGAGCATTTCATTTTTGAAATTACCGGCAAGGGCGCCAAGATTGATCAATTTATTGCGATCATGAAGCCGCTTGGCCTGATTGAGGTTTGCCGCACCGGTGTAGCTGCTATGATCCGCGGCGCGGAGGGGATGTAAATCCCTTATTTATAAATCGTTGAACCGGATGGCGGGCTTTCGTAAAACCTGCTTTGCGTAAGTACAGCTTCCGGTCTTATGCATTGATTGCTCAGAATACCGCTGTGTTTTTTGATGAAAAGCTGCGGTGTTCTGAGCATTTCACATTCCGGTTGTAACTGCCTGAATGTTATGGGGATGCGCTTGTTAAAAACAGAGTTGCCATGGGAACTGTGATTAAACATGGCAGGCTCTGAGGAATGAACAAAAGCGATTTTGAAAATGTTGCTGTCTTATGATGTCTTTATGGCGCTGGTGGTGTTTGCCTTTGTGACATCCATCACGCCGGGGCCGAATAATCTGATGTTGCTGGCCTCCGGTGTGAATTTCGGCTTCCGGCGCACAATCCCGCATATGCTGGGGATCGGTCTGGGTTTTTTGTCGCTGCTGCTTGGTGTCGGCTATGGTCTGGGTGCGGTTCTGGAAACCGTGCCGGTTTTATATCTGATGCTCAAATTCGCCGGTGGCGCTTATATGCTCTATCTGGCCTATAAAATTGCCACGTCAACATCGGTCGGCAAGGTTAAGGATGAAACCGCACAGCCAATGAGCTTTATGCAGGCGGTGTTGTTTCAATGGGTTAATCCCAAAGCCTGGGTTATGGCGATTACCGCTATGGCCAGCTATACGGTGCATGATGCCTATACGCTGTCGGTCTTGTTTATCGGTGTGGTCTTTGCACTGATCAATCTGCCGAGCGTGTCATCATGGGCAGCGTTCGGCAGTCTTTTGCGCCAATGGCTGGAAGATCCGGCACGGCTGAAATGGTTCAACCTGACCATGGCGCTGCTGCTGGTTGCCAGTCTGTGGCCGATGCTGAAGTGATAGACCTTGCTCTTTAGCGGCGAATCCGGTCAATCAAGGATATGATGGAATTTTCACCGGAACAGGACAACGCGCTGCAATCTGTGGCGCAATGGCTGAAACAGGGCCGTTCACCGATCTTTCGCCTTTTTGGCTATGCGGGAACGGGTAAAACGACGCTTGCGCGCTATTTTGCCGAGCATGTGGATGGTGAGGTGCAGTTTGCTGCTTTTACCGGCAAGGCGGCGCAGGTCTTGCGCTCCAAAGGGGCGAGCAATGCCCGCACACTGCATTCGCTGATTTACCGCCCGAAAGGCGAAGAGGCGATTGAGGATGAGACAACCGGCAAGACTTCGATCTCGCCGACCTTTTCGCTCAACCGCCAGAGCCCGGTGGCCAAAGCCGCGCTGATCGTTGTGGACGAATGTTCCATGGTGGATGAGCAGCTTGGCCGCGATCTGATGACCTTCGGCACGCCTATTCTGGTGCTGGGTGATCCGGGGCAGTTGCCGCCGATCAGCGGCGGTGGTTTTTTCACCGAACATGAGCCGGATTATCTGTTGACGGAAATTCATCGTCAGGCGCGGGATAATCCGATTATCCGGCTGGCGCTGGATGTGCGTGAAGGGCGGGAAATTCCTCATGGCGATTTCGGTGCCGCGCAGGTAATCAGCAAATCAGACGTGACACAGGATCTGGTGCTTGATGCCGATCAGGTTTTGGTTGGCACCAACCGCACCCGCCGCCGCTATAATCAGCGGTTGCGTGAGCTTAAAGGCTTTACGGCAGATTATCCGCAATCGGGTGACAAGCTGGTATGCCTGCGCAATGATCCGGCCAAGGGCCTGCTCAATGGTTCGCTGTGGAAGGTTATGACCTCGTCCAAGGAAACGGTGAAGCCCGGCATTAATCTGCTGATTGCGCCGGAAGATGAGGAACCGGGACGCGGTGTTGCCAAGATCAAATTGCTCAAAGCCCAGTTTGAAGATCCGGATGCGGAAATTCCTTGGCAGACCAAAAAGCGTTTTGACGATTTTGACTATGGCTATGCGCTGACCACCCACAAAGCGCAGGGCTCACAATGGAATAATGTGGTCTTGTTTGATGAGAGCTATGCCTTCCGTGATACGCGTGAGCGCTGGCTTTATACGGCAATTACCCGTGCGGCGGAAAAACTGACGATTGTCCGTTAAAGCGGAATAAGGGAGTTCGGATTATGGTTGCAACCCTGTCGGTCAATCTCAATGCTGTGGCCATGCTGCGTAACCGCCGCGATTTACCGTGGCCGAGCGTGACAGGGCTGGGGCGCATTGCGCTTGATGCCGGTGCATCCGGCCTGACCGTGCATCCGCGTCCTGATCAACGCCATATCCGCTTTTCCGATCTGGCTGATATCCGCGCCTTGATTGATGATGAATTTCCGCAAGCCGAGTTTAATATTGAGGGCTATCCGTCAGAGGAATTTCTGGCGCTGGTGGAAAAACATGAGCCGGAGCAGGTGACATTGGTGCCGGATGATCCGGCACAGAATACCTCCGACCATGGCTGGGATTTTGCCAAACATAAAGCCATGCTGAGCACGGTGATCAAGCGTCTTAAAGGGCACGGCATGCGCGTTTCCCTGTTTGCTGATCCGACAGCGGATGGTCTTGAAATTGCGAAAGAGACCGGTGCCGACCGTGTGGAATTTTTCACCGGGCCCTATGGCGGTACCTATGCTGACTCGCATGCACAGGCGCGTGAACTGGCTTTGCTGGAACGTGCCGCAGCCAAAGCTGCAGAGCTTGGTCTTGGCATTAATGCGGGGCATGATCTGACCGTTGCCAATCTGCCGGCTATGGTGAAAGTCATGCCGACTTTGAGCGAAGTTTCTATCGGTCACGGGCTTACTGCCGATGCGCTGGAATATGGTATGCGCCAGTCGGTACAGCGTTTTATCAAGGCGCTGGGCTAACCGTTAGCCTCGTGTATTGATTCACTTTTATTATTTAATGTATTGAATTATATGAATTTTTAATCTGCTGAGCCATCTGGAATTGTGATGGCTTGGTAGACGAGATATGCAATCTTGTGCACTTGCCAATCATAAAAATTGAGCATTTATATACGCCGCTCCGGCCATTTTCTTTGTTCGCAACTAGCGCTACTATCGAAAACCAGACCGGCTATTGGACAGAATATCCTGTATTAAAAGGTTTTCTATGAAGCAGGCGCAGCGTGAAGATAGTGTGATGCAGGAAGCGCCGCTCAGCGCTGAAGAAGAGCTCAATGATGAGCATCAGCATGGTGGCAGTCTGAGATTGCTGATGCTCGGTGCGCTCGGCGTTGTTTATGGCGATATCGGCACCAGCCCGATCTATGCTTTTCGTGAGGCGCTGCATGCCTCCGCTTCCGACGGGACATTGCTGCGCGGTGAAATTCTCGGCGTGATCTCGTTGATTGTCTGGGCGCTGGCGCTGATTGTCACCGTCAAATATGTGCTGTTTGTCTTGCGCGCGGATAATAATGGCGAAGGCGGTATTCTCTCGCTGATGGCGCTGGTGCGTTCCAGCTTTGCCAGCCGTCCGGATATTATTCTCGGCATCGGGATTATCGGCGCATCGCTGTTTTTCGGCGATGCGGTTATCACGCCTGCAATTTCAGTGCTGTCAGCGGTGGAGGGGCTGGAAATTGTTGCCCCGCATATGACACCTTATGTGGTGCCGATCACGATTGCCATTCTGCTGGGGCTGTTTATGGTGCAGCGCCACGGTACGGGGCGGATGGCCACTATTTTTGGTCCTGTTATGCTGGTCTGGTTTCTGGCGCTTGGTCTGACCGGTTTTATCCATATTTTTGATGATCCGGGCATTCTGGCAGGGCTTAATCCTTATTATGCTTTTGCATTTCTGGGCGGTAATCCGGCGATTTCCTTTGCAACCATCGGCGCGATTTTTCTGGCGGTGACCGGTGCCGAAGCGCTTTATGCTGATCTTGGTCATTTCGGACGCAGGCCGATTGTCCGCGCATGGCTGTGGATTGTGTTTCCGAGCCTGATCCTCAATTATTTCGGGCAGGGTGCTTTTATTCTGACCCATAATGCTGCGGGCGGTGCGGCCGTGCATAATCCGTTTTTCCAGATGATGCCGCAATGGGCGCTGCTGCCGATGGTGTTTCTGGCAACCATTGCCACGGTGATTGCCAGTCAGGCGGTGCTGACCGGCACCTATTCACTGGCACGCCAAGCTGTGCAGCTGAATATTCTGCCAAGGCTGGAAGTGCTGCATACATCGGAGACCTTGCACGGGCAGATCTATATGCCGCGCATTAATATGCTGCTTGGTATTACGGTGATCCTGCTGGTGGTGACATTTCAGAAATCGGGCAATCTGGCGGCAGCCTATGGTATTGCCGTGACCGGCAATATGCTGGTGACAACGACATTGCTGTTTTTTGTGATGCGCCGTCTGTGGAAATGGAGCCTGCCGGTTGTGCTGGTGCCGGTGATCGGCTTTGCCATTGTTGATCTGATGTTTTTCAGCGCCAATCTGGTGAAAGTGCATCAGGGCGGCTGGGCATCCATTGTCGTGGCCGCGCTGGTGCTGCTAGTGATGTGGACATGGGTGCGCGGCAGCCGCCATTTGTTCCAGAAAACCCGTAAAACGGAAGTGCCGCTGGATATTATTGTCAGTCAGATGGCGCGTAAAGAACCGGTGATCGTGCCGGGCACGGCGGTTTTTCTGACCGGTGATCCGGCCAGTGTGCCGACAGCACTGATGCATAGTCTCAAACATTATAAAGTGCTGCATGAGAATAATGTGATCCTCACCGTGGTGACTGCACCGCGGCCATGGGTCCCGGCAGATGACCGTGCGCGTATTTCGCAATATAGCGACCGTTTCATGCAGGTGACGCTGACTTTCGGCTATATGCAGTCGCCCAATATTCCGCGTGCGCTCGGCATTTGCCGCAGGCTTGGCTGGAAATATGATATTATGACCACGTCATTTTTCTTGTCGCGGCGCGTTTTGCGCATTTCCCCACGCTCGCCACTGCCGCATTGGCAGGCGAAATTGTTTATCTCGCTGGCTCGCAGCGCATCGGATGCAACGGAATATTTCCAGATACCGACCGGCCGTGTGGTGGAGATCGGTACGCAGGTCAACCTATAGAGCGGTTTACGTTCAAATTGAGTGCCGCGCTCGCTCTCATTTCTGAGTTTATCGCATTCTCACAGGCGTTCAGTTGTTTCAACTTAACGCCTGTGAGAATGCTCTGGCCTCCGACCTAAAAGACGCCCGACATGACTGCAAATGGCGATTTTTTGTGCTTCGGTACTCACGTACACATGGCGCCGCACGTCTGTAAGACGTGTAAAGGCCGCCATGAACTTTAGTTGCTGCATAATCTTATCTTTCATTAATATGTGAAAGGATTATGCAGAAGTGCGCTCCGTTCCGATGCTCAAAAATCACCATTTTCGCCTGTGTCGGCCACTTTTTGATTCAGAGGATGGCTAAAGCATGCCGCATTTTATTGTTCGTTGTGGGATATGTCTTTATCCCGAAACCGGTCCAATTTTGGGAAGCATGCATTAATCACTTGCCGCATTTGGAATTATGTTCCTCTATCGAGCTGTAAACAGCGTAAAATTTGGCGATAGATTAAAAATCCCTCTTGCAATGTTTTTACAGGGACGGCATAGTCCGAACCGTAACGTACGGTACGCATGATGAGAATCTGTAATGCGTGCCTGTGAGATCGGATTTGCAAGAGTGTAGGAGCGTGCAGTTGCAGCAGCCTGACAATGTCGTAATCGGCGCAGAGCTGACGGAACGTCAGAAAGACGTGTTGAATGCCGCGCTGGAACTTCTGGTGGAAGGCGGCGACAGTCTGACGATGGCCGGTGTTGCCCGCCGTGCGAGTTGCTCCAAGGAAACGCTCTATAAATGGTTTACGGATCGTGATGGTCTGCTGACCGCAACAGTGCAATGGCAGGCATCGAAAGTGCGTGTGGTGCCGGTGACGCGGGAAGGGCTGGACGAGGAATCGCTCTTTACCAGCCTTGAGCATTTCGCCCGTGACTGGCTGCTGGTACTTTCTGGCAGCACCTCCATTGCGCTGAACCGCTTAGCGGTCAGCCATGCGGGATCGGGTAAATCAGCGCTTGGTGCAATCGTGCTTAAGAATGGCCCGATTGCCATGGCGCGTCGCCTCAAACCGGTTCTGGAAACCGGGCGCGATGCGGGCTTTTTGAGTTTTGATGATATTGATGAGGCTTTCTCCTCATTTTTCGGGCTGGTGGTGCGCGATATGCAGATCCGCCTGCTGCTCGGCGATAATCATGAAGTGAATGATGCGGAGATTATCCGCGATGCCAGAACGGCAACGCGTCAGTTCTTTGCACTTTACGGGAATAAATCCGGCGCCTGAAACTGCCGGAACGAAACAACCGGTTTTGAGGAAAAACCGGTACAGCTATCAAGCATAGAAGGAAGGGAATATCCTATGCGCGTATATTATGACAGCGATGCAGACGTAAATCTGATCAAGGACAAGAATGTTGTTATCGTTGGTTACGGCAGTCAGGGTCGCGCCCATACGCTGAACCTGAAAGATTCCGGTGCCAAGAATGTTCGCATCGCTCTGCGTACTGATTCAGCAACCGTTAAAAAAGCTGAAGCTGACGGCTTTGAAGTGATGAGCGTTGCCGATGCTGCCAAATGGGCAGACCTGATGATGATGGCAACCCCTGACGAATTGCAGGCTGACATCTATAAAGAACACATCCATGCGAACCTGCGTGATGGTGCAGCAATTGCTTTTGCTCACGGTCTGAATGTTCATTTCGGTCTGATCGAGCCTAAGAAGACCGTTGATGTTGTGATGATCGCACCAAAGGGCCCTGGCCATACCGTGCGCGGCGAATATCAGAAGGGCGGCGGCGTTCCTTGCCTGATCGCAATCCATCAGGATGCTTCCGGCAATGCGCATGATCTGGCTCTGTCCTATGCTTCCGGCGTTGGCGGCGGCCGTTCGGGCATCATCGAAACCACCTTCAAGGAAGAGTGCGAAACCGATCTGTTCGGTGAGCAGGCTGTTCTGTGCGGCGGTGTTGTTGAGCTGATCCGTACCGGTTTTGAAGTTCTGGTTGAAGCCGGTTACGCACCGGAAATGGCTTATTTTGAATGCTTGCATGAAATGAAGCTGATCGTAGACCTGATCTATGAAGGCGGTATCGCCAACATGAACTATTCGATCTCCAACACTGCTGAGTGGGGCGAATATGTTTCCGGTCCGCGCGTGATCACTGCTGAAACCAAGCAGGAAATGAAGCGTATTCTGCACGACATTCAGACCGGTAAATTCACTTCCGACTGGATGCAGGAATATAAAGCCGGTGCATCGCGCTTCAAGGGTATCCGTCGCATGAATGACGATCACCAGATTGAAGAAGTTGGTGCCAAGCTGCGCGGCATGATGCCTTGGATCGCCAAGAACAAGCTGGTCGACAAAGCCCGTAACTAATCAGGCTTAAACTCTTGGCGATCCAAGTTATTTAGTTTCCCGGCATAGCCGAGGGGTGATCGCCAAGAACAAGCTGGTCGATAAAGCCCGTAACTAATCAGGCCTGAATTCTTGGCGATCCAAGTTATTTAGTTTCTCGGCATAGCCGAGGGGTGACCGCTAAGAACAAGCTGGTTGACAAAGCCCGTAACTAATCAGGCAGGCTGACAAGCCAGCAACAAAACCTATAGTTTTGCCGAATATCAGGCCCGCACAAATAATTGTTTGTGCGGGCCTGAATATTTATGGCAAGAAGGCTGCGGGAGGGAATGTTATGGGAAATATTACAATCAGACAGCTGCTGCCGGATGATTTCGCAATCCTGAAAGACGTCAGGCTGGAAGCGCTGCAACTGCACCCTGAGGCCTATAGTTCGGCCTATGAGGACTGGGTAAAGTTTTCGGATGAGGAATGGCGTGCGCGGCTGAATGCACCGGTTTTTGCCGCTTTTGATGATGATACAGCCGTGGGGCTGATCGGTCTCTGGTTGCAGGCCGGAGCCAGAACCGAGCATCGCGCTATTGTGGTGATGGTTTACGTGAAGAGTGACAGGCGCGGACAGGGCATTGCGCAGAAATTGCTGCAAGCCGTTGAGTCTTATGCGCGTGACAATGGTATCAGCCAGCTTGAACTGAGTGTTCTTGCAGAAAATCAGACCGCATGGCGGCTGTATAAGCGCGAGGGCTATACGGAATTTGGCCGCAGACCGAACTGGATCTCCCTGAACGGGCAGATGTATGATGAAGTGATGATGCTGCGCCCCGTCACCTGAAATGCATGATTGTTAGTTTTTGACGGTTTGTTTTGTACGAAAATGACAAAATTTTCGCTCAACTCGCAATAAAGTGAATAAAAGGTCAGTATTGCTGACATATTTTGCTTGTTTTGTTGTGGAATCCGCATAAGGTGATACCCAAAGGCAGACAGCTTTTGGTTAAGTTTTATGTTCTATTGCACGGCATCTTTTTGATTTGATGAGGAACCCCCATGCTGGATTGGGAAAAAATATTCGCTACACGCTCCACGCGGATGCGGGCGTCTGAAATTCGTGAATTGTTGAAACTGCTTGAACGTCCTGACATTATTTCTTTTGCGGGCGGTATTCCTGATCCGGCGTTGTTTCCGGCCGCAGAATTTCAGGCAGCCTATGCGGATATTTTCACATCCGGCAAGTCCGGTTCAGCACTGCAATATTCGGTGAGCGAAGGCTATAAGCCGCTGCGCGAATGGTTGCAGGGCGAAATGGCGAAAATCGGTGTAGACTGCACCGCGGATAATATTTTCATCACCTCCGGTTCGCAGCAGGCGCTGGATTATCTGGGCAAGCTGTTCCTGTCGCCGAATGATACGGCGCTGGTTGTGCGCCCGACCTATCTCGGTGCTTTGCAGGCTTTCAATGCCTATGAGCCGACCTATGATGACCTGCAGCCAAATGGCAACCGCACACCGGCTTCCTATGAAGAAGCTGCGGCCAATGCCGGTGGCAAGGTGAAATTTGCATATTTCTCGGCGGATTTCAGCAATCCGACCGGTGAGACCATTGACCGTGAAGGCCGTGAAAAGCTGATTGATCTGGGCGATGAAATGGATATCGCGCTGATCGAAGATGCAGCCTATCAGTATCTGCGTTTTGACGGCACGCCGGTTCCGCCGGTTCTGGCGCTGGAAATCGAGCGCAAAGGCTCGATTGAGAATACCCGTACCATTTATTGCGGCAGCTTCTCCAAGACTTTGGCACCGGGTCTGCGCGTTGGCTATGTGGTTGCCAATGCCACAGTTATCCGCAAGCTGGTGCTGATGAAGCAGGCTGCTGATCTGCATTCCTCAAGCATCAACCAGATTGTAGTGCATAGCGTGGCTTCCAACGGCTTTGATGCCCAGATTGCCAAGCTCAAAGCTACTTATTCGCATCGCCGCAATAAAATGCTCGAAGCGCTGGAAAAATATATGCCGAAATCGGCCAAATGGACAAAGCCTGAAGGCGGCATGTTCATCTGGGTCACATTGCCGGATTATATGAATGGTGCTGATCTTCTGGCTGCGGCCATTGAGACAGAAAAAGTGGCTTTCGTTCCGGGCAAGGCATTCCATGCTGACGGCAGCGGTACCAATACGCTGCGTCTGGCCTATTCCTGCGCCAATGATGAAATGATTGAAGAGGGCATCAAGCGCCTCGGCAATCTGATCCGCGCGCATGAGAAATAAGCGCGGGCTTTAAGCTTTATTGCAGTTAGAAAAAGAGCCGGAACGCAAGTTCCGGCTCTTTCGTTTTAGAATGTCCTTAAGGTGCTGAATTCATAACATTCTTTATAAAATGCACTTGGCTTTGTGCGGCAATGCTGTAGCTTTGTCTTGTCGATATTTTGCAAGTTCCGAGTCCTGCATAACGGGCACTTGGATAGAGACTGAGGGGAATTCATGACCATAATAACAAAATACGCGCTGGCTCTGGCATGTGCAACATCACTCAGCCTGGCCGTGAGTGCAGGTGGCAGCCATGCCGCCACACCGGCGGATACGCTGGTTGTGGCTATGGCGATTGATGATGTGATTTCGCTGGATCCGGCAGAGATTTTTGAGATCACAACTTCGGAAATTCTGACCAATACCTATGAGCGTCTGGTCACAACCGATCCGACAGACCCGACCAAAATCATTCCGCAAGTCGCAGAAAGCTGGACCATTTCGGAAGATGGTAAAACGATCACGTTCAAGGTGAAGGAAGGGCTGAAATTTGCTTCCGGCAATCCGCTGACTGCACAGGATGTGATCTATTCGCTGCATCGCGCGATTAAGCTTGATCTCAGCCCTGCCTTTATTATCAGCCAGTTTGGCCTGAACAAAGATAATGTGGACAAGCTGATCACTGCGCCGGATGATCATACGGTGGTGTTCTCCACGGAAGAAACCTATGCGCCGAGCTTTGTGCTGAATGCGCTGTCTTCCAGTGTGGCTTCCATCGTCGACAGCAAGCTGGTTGAAGAACATGCGCAGAAGGTTGAAAAGACCGATGCCAAGCCTTTTGATACGGATTTCGGCTATGACTGGCTGAAGCGTAATTATGCCGGTTCCGGTGCCTATAGTCTGAAAGAATGGCGCCCGAGCGAAGTGATCCTGCTGGATCGCAATGAAAATTTCAGCGGTACAAAACCGGCTGTCAAACGCGCGATCTACCGTCATGTGAAAGAAAGCATGTCGCAGCGTCTGCTGTTGCAGGCCGGTGATATTGACGTGGCGCGCAATCTGGAGCCGGGCGATATTGCTGAATTTGCCGGTAAAAGCGATTTCAATGTTCTGAGCGCTCCGAAGGGACGCACTTATTACCTGACCGCCAACCAGAATGTGCCGAACCTCGCTAAGCCTGAGGTGCGGCAGGCGATGAAATATCTGGTCGATTATGATGCGATTGAAAGCACGCTGATCAAAGGTATCGGCCGTATTCACCAGTCTTTCCTGCCGGAAGGTATGTTCGGCGCGGTGAATGACAAGCCGTTCAAACTGGATGTTGAAAAGGCCAAGCAATTGCTGGCTGATGCCGGTTTGCAGGATGGTTTCAGCATCACGCTTGATGTGCGCAATACCCAGCCGAATGTTGGTATTGCCGAGAGCATTCAGCAGACTTTCGGTAAAGCGGGTATCAAGGTTGAATTGTTGCAGGGCGATGGCAAGCTGACCACCACGAAAGTGCGTGCCCGTAAACATGAGCTTTCGCTCGGCATCTGGGGGCCGGATTACTGGGATCCGCATACCAATGCTTCGACCTTCAGCTACAATCCCGATAATGGCGATGACGTTGAACTGAAAACAACAGCATGGCGCAGCTCGTGGGATATTCCTGAAATGTCGAAGGAAACTATTGCTGCGGCCAAAGAAACCGACACTGCAAAACGCGAAGAAATGTATCGCAAAATCCAGAAGGATTTTCAGGATACCAGCCCGTTTGTGATGCTCTATCAGCAGATTGAAACTGCTGTGGCTGCCAAGAATGTGAAGAACTTCAATATGGTGGCTGATGCCAACTATATTACGGAAGTCAGCAAAGACTAATTCGCCGGTCTTTGATGCATGAAATTATGCCCCTTGCGCGCAAGCCTGAGGGGCATAATTATTTTAATTTCTCTGCTCAATAAGGCGAAGTGCAGGAGCGGCGGGCACCATTATAAGGCTGATAACTGTTATCAGAGGCGCGATAGGAGCGGTATTGGCCGCTGCACCATTGCTGATGGCGGGTTTTATTCTGTGCACTGTCACCTATCGCCGAGCCGTTTTTTCGCGTTGTATTATGCTGCACCAAAGGGTCGCCGTTTTTATAATGCAGAATACCTTCTTCACTGTAATAATTGCCGCTGTCTTTGCATAAGGTAGAGCCGTAGCATTTGCGCGCGCCGGGATCGGTTTTATAGCCGCCGGTAACGCCGCCCATTGTCAATATGCCGGGCGGGTTGAGCGAGGGCAGGCCGCCGCTGATCATATTGCCGCTATGCCCTGCAATTGCGCCAGAGAGCAGCAGGCTCATGGCAAGCAAGGCCGTTTTAAAGGCTGATCCGGTCATTGCGCACTCCTTATCAAGTCGACTTATGTTGCATTCTATAGCTGTTAAAGTGGATTGTTTGAAGGCAGGGAACCTGCTTAAGAGAGACCATTTCAGGGATGGCTGTTTTTAAAAACCCGCAGGGGCATTTCAGCGGTTCAACTTCGCTGCAAAATAATCTAGGCTGCCTTGTTTTTATCATGTCCGGTGCGTGCGGAATATGCCCTGTTTCCTTTATCCGCGCCGGATCAGCGCCTTAGCGAGTGTTGTTTTGTCCCAGCAAATAACAGAAAAAGCCCCGATGCCTGCCGCCGTTGCGGCGGATGTGCCTGTTTCCGTGACATTGGCCACGTTCAATATTGAAAATCTGATGCGGCGGTTTGATTTCAGCGGTTACCGCAATGAATCGCGTCAGGATCGCACGCTGCAATTGTTCGAGATTGATAGTGAGGCGCAATACAGGCAGCTTGAGCAGGCGCGGCTGGTGGCCCATACGGATGATACGCGGCAATTATCAGCGCTGTCGATTGCCCAGACGCGGGCGGATATTCTTTGCCTGCAGGAAGTGGATGATCTGGAGGCGCTGAACACTTTTGAATATGGCTACTTGTTCAAAATGGTCGGGCAGGGCTACCGGCATAAATATCTGATCGACGGCAATGACAGTCGCGGCATTGATGTCAGCGTGATGATGCGTGACGTGACATGCAGCGGTCATGCAATTGAACTGGTGAAACTGGAAAGCAATGCGCATCTGACCTATCAGGAACTGGGTATTTACGATCCGGTTTTGGCAACGGTGGGTATTGAGGCGCATGAACGTGTGTTCAAGCGTGATTGTCTGGCGCTGGATCTGCGGATTGGCGGTAAACCACTCACCGTTTTTGTGGTGCATTTTAAATCTATGGGCGGTGTGCGTTACGGGCAGGATCCGAAACTGACAACGCTGCCGGTGCGTATGGCCGAGGCCAAAGCCGTGCGCATGATCATTGAAAAGAAATTCGGTGATCAGGCGCGTGCTGCCCCTTGGGTGATCTGCGGTGATTTCAACGATTATTATGAAAAACTGGCCATTAGCGGCGACCAGTGGGATGGTTATGATTTCACGCCGGTTCAGGAGCCGGATAATTGCCTCAATGTTTTTCTGAGCGATGATTTTGCGGTTAATCTTGTGGAGCGGCGGCCGGTACTGGATCGCTGGACGCTGTATCATACACGCGGCCCGCAGGAGCGCCATCTGTGCCAGCTGGATTATATCTGGGCCTCTCCTGCGCTCGCCGCGGCCAATCCGCAGGCGGTGCCGCATATTATCCGCAATGGCCAGCCTTATCGCACCGTGTTTCCTGAAGGGCAGGATGTGCCGCGCTTCCCGCGTATCGGCTGGGACAGGCCGAAGGCCAGTGACCATTGTCCTGTTGCCGTCACACTTAACCTGTAAGGCAGGCGTCTGTGAAATCTGCCGGCGGAGCGATGGTTGATGGATAAAAGAGAGCAGAACAAGGTTTATCCGGTTCGTGAGATATGCATTACAGTGATTGCAGGCGAGCCGGATTATGTGATGCGCAACCGGCAGGCGATTGATGATAATTGGCAGCAGGAGATTGCCGCCAATCCCGCACTTTATGACGGGGAGATTTATCTGGCACCCCGCGCCAGCCTGCGCGATGGCGTGTTGCGCGCAGATTATCAGCGCACAAATTTCCGCAGTCTGCTTTACTGGCGCAAGGATGAGAATGCGCACAAGCCTTTTCATATTTTTGGCAGCGGCGTGATTGTCTCATCCGATAATCAACTGCTGCTGGGGCAGATGGCTTCCCATAATGCTGTGGGCGGCAGAATTTATTTTCCGGCCGGTTCCAATGATGATCAGGATATTGTTGACGGTCAGGTTGATCTGGCGGGCAATGCCAGACGGGAAGTTCTGGAAGAAACCGGCATTGATCTGCGGGAGGCCAAGCGCAGCAGTGGCTATACGGTAGTGATGAGTGAGCGCAGTCTGGCGCTGTTCCGCTGTTATTATTTTGACCGCACAGCAAATGCACTGTGCCAACAGGCAGAGCAATTTATTGCCGGACAAAGCCAGCCGGAGCTGGCGCGGGTGCTGATGACAAAGCAGGGCGACAAGCTTGATGAGCGCAGTCCTGTTTATATACGCACTTTCACTGACTGGTATTTTGCGCAATAGTACAGGGCATTGATCGTGATTTGCTGGTGCTTTGCCGGAGTTGATGAATCATTTGAATGTCTTGGCGGGCAAAGCGAATGTGTTGAATCAAGTGGCTGGCAGCGCAGACAGATTTGGGGGCGGTTATGACTTATTGTGAAGGGCAGGAATTATGAACCGGAAAATTACGCAGGGGCGTTTCTATGAAATCTACGATGTTTTCACCGAGAAGCCGCTGGCCGGTAATCCGCTTGCTATAGTTTATGATTCCGAAGGGCTGGATGATGCTGCAATGCAGGCCATTGCGCGTGAGTTCAATCTTTCCGAAACCGTGTTTATTTCAGCGCCGGTCAATCCGGTGCATACTGCCGCTGTCCGGATTTTTACGCCGGATTATGAGCTGGAATTTGCCGGTCATCCAACGGTCGGCACCGCGATTGCCCTGGCTTTCAGAAATGCACAGGGTCAGCCGCCGCTGGCAGACCAGATCATGATATTGGAGGAGAAGATCGGGCCGGTGCGTGTGGCAATTCATTGCAATCCGACCGGTGATGGTGACCGCTTTGCCGCTTTTGCGGAATTTGATCTGCCGCGCTTGCCTGAAAAGCTGAATATTACGGTTGAAAAAGAAATGGCTGCAGCGGCGCTGCGCCTGAACACGCATGAAATCGGCTTTGAAAATCATGTGCCATCCGTGTGGAGCGGCGGCAAACCCTATGTGATGGTGCCGGTGAAAAATATGATTGCGGCTGCCAAAGTGGCGGTTGATCCGGCTTTTGTTGCAGACCACATGCAGGCGGTGGATGGCCGTGCGCTGCCATTCTATATCTATACCCGTGAGACGCGGCTTTATGAGAGCAATTATCACGCACGCATGTTCACATCGGGCAAGCATGTTTATGAAGATCCGGCGACCGGTTCTGCTGTGGCGGCTTTTGCCGGTGCGATACATGAATTTGACCGCCCTGTAGATGGGCTGACACGGCTGTGGATTGAGCAGGGCATCCAGATGGGCAGACCGTCACGGATCCGTCTGGAACTGGATGTGGCAGCCAAGAAACTGACCGGTGCCCGCATCGGCGGCAGTGCGGTGAAAGTGGCTGAAGGCCATCTGGCGATCTGAGCCGACAGATTTATTGGTTTAAACACAAAGCCTCGCATCTGATGCGGGGCTTTGTTATTTTCTGCACTGCCTTTAACCAGCCAACGCTTTTAAAATAATATCAGCTTTAGTCCAGAGAATGGCACTGCCTTCATTCTCGAAACAGACCCGCTCTGCAGATTTGAGGCGCTGTGAAAGTGTCTGCCCGAAATCGGGGGAGTGAACGGGGCTGGTATCTTCAAGCCCGTACCAGAGCTGCACCGGACATTGCAGATTTTCCACGCGGAACGGCCATGGCGCCATAGCCAGTACCGTATCGCGGGCATAGCCAGCCGCGCCTTGCACAAAGCCTGCAGAGAGTGCGGCTTTATAGGCAGGGGCAAAATCCGCACTTGCATAAAAAGCACGATCCTGCGGGCTGCTCATGGTTTCAATCATCTGCCACAACCAGTCGGCATTGGCATGAAGTGCAATTTCATTTTCCTGCAGTTGCGGCTCTGTGCCTGCGCGTTGCACCATTGCCGCCACAGGTTCCGGCAACAGGCTGAGAATGGACGGGTAAGCCAGTTCATCCTGTCCTGAGACCAATGCAAGTTTTTCCACAAGACCGGCATCTGCAAGTGCCAGCGCAAAAGGCGCCCCTTGCGAAAAACCGAGTGCATAGGCTGACGGGGCATGGAAATGTGCGAGCAAAGCACGGACATCCTGCGCCCAGCTTGCAAAGCTTTTTTCAGGATCGGGTGAGGAGCGGCCAAGTCCGGGCCGGTCAACGCAAATCAGGCGTAAGCCGAGCTGTTTGGCAGCCTCTTCACCAAAAGGCAGGGAGCCTGCCATGCCTGCGCCATTGCACATGATAACCGGTTTGCCCTGCGGCGCACCCCATTCGCTCCATGCCAGTTGCCGGTTAGGTGAAATATTGATCGTGCTCATTATGTGCTTGCTTGTTTTGAAATTTTGGATATGCGTCACGAGCCGTTTTACCGCTCAGTGCTGAAAAATACTGCATTTTTTTGTGAGGCAGAGAGATCGCGGCGATGCAGGGCGAATTGTAGTCATTTTGCAAACCGGTTGCAAAATATGTCACTGCATTTTGTTTTTGAAAAACCACTAAGCTATTGAAAAAGCTTGGTGGGTGCGACAGGGATCGAACCTGTGACCCGCTGATTAAGAGTCAGCTGCTCTACCGACTGAGCTACGCACCCACTTGTCTGAACCGAAGCTCAGTAAGTGAGCGGTTCTATAAAGTGGCGTTGTGAGTCTGTCTAGTCATGATTTCAATTTTTTTGAAAAAATGTGTGATTTCCACTGCTTGAGGTGTCTCAAGCTTGCACAGAGTGCCGGAAAACCCGCATTTGTCACGACAAGCGAATGTTTTGGCTGATATTCACTTGATGCCGATGCCGCGAATACGCATATAGAAACCATATCAGGCGATATTTGTTTGAGTGATACGATGTCTGAACACAAGGAACCGGACAAAATTGTGCGGGAATGAGTTCAGGCATGCTGCACTTGTATGTGAGAGCCGGTTCTAGCCGGCAGATTGCGTGCTTTTTACAGATATTTACTGTTTGGCTGGCTTAAAACGATGTGTATGGGGTTCTGTCATCAGAGTTTTATTTTTGCGCCATAATTAGGCACAAAAAAACTGGCATAGCACCGGTTATAATATTGGTTAAATTGTTTTTCAGGCAGTATTAACCTGTTACAAGAATGATGATGAGGCACTGAAGCTGTTTCAGAAAATGCGGAAAACCTTCCGCCTGAAATTGCGCTCAAGCGCTGAACAGCGGTTTTTCGGTTTGTGAAAAGACTGTCTGGCGGGGCAATCCCGCATCTTTTGCATGATCTGAGGGTTCAATGGACGGTTTTATCGGTGATCTCGGGCGTTTTATTTCTGACAATCAGGCTTGGGCCGGACCGATAGTCGGACTGATCGCCTTCGGGGAATCACTGGCTGTGATAGGAATGCTGATTCCTGCTACGCCAATTATGCTGGCTATCGGTGGTCTGGTCGGTGCAGGGATTATTGATCCTGTGCCGGTGATGATCGGTGCCGTCATCGGCGCGGTGATCGGCGATATTATTTCTTATTTTCTCGGCTGGTGGCTTGGCCGCCGTGTTATTCACCAGTGGCCGCTGAATAAATACCGTCATCATATTGCGCAGGCGCGTTTGCTGTTTCGCAAATATGGCTTTGCGGCCGTGTTTTTCGGCCGGTTTTTCGGGCCTGTCCGTTGTACCGTGCCGCTGGTTGCGGGCATGATGTCGATGGATCAGAAGCGTTTCCAGACCGCCAATGTGCTTTCTGCCCTTGTATGGGCGCCGGTGATGATTTTGCCGGGCTGGCTTGCCGGTCGCGGCGCAGGGATTTTTGCCCGTCTTAACGGCTCAGACTGGATCTGGATGGCCGTAGGTCTGACGATTGTGGCAACGATTGTCAGTATTGTCGGTGTGCGTTTTATGCGTGCCCGCCCGAAACATGAGCGTAAACGCGGCAACCGGAAAAGCAAAATTTCCGCAACGCCTGCGGAATAAGACCGTTTTGCCGGCATCCGTATAAAGCTGCATTGCTTGGGAAAGGGCCATGCGGCTTTGACGGAGTGCGGAGCCTTGAAAATATTTTGCCCGCGAACTTGATTAGAACCGAGTTTATATCCATTATAAACTCAGTTCTGTAAGTGGTCTGTATTCTTTACAATGCAGACTGGTTTAAACTGCGCTCTTGCGCCTAACGGAGTGTTTTAAAACTCTTATGCCGGAAGATACGTCTGACGACTCGTCTATTCCGGATTGTTGCTTCTACCCAGCGGCAACAATCCGAAACACAAAATATTTGCACAGCGGATTCCAGAGACTGAATATCTGGCATTCTGCCTGGAATTCTGATTGGCACTCCGGCCTGAAACCGGCTTTGCGACTCTATCGCAGCTCTGTGCAATTTTTTCGTCTTGCAAAAAATATGATTTCCCAAGCCTGCCGTCATGCGAGCGGGTTTGTAGGTGCGTCTGCTGGCAGCAAAGCTGTGGCACGCAATGCTGGTTTTCCGTTTCATTATTCAGCGCAAAGTCTGCAAACCTTTAAACCGGTGATCTTACGAGGTGAGGGGATGTAGGCATATTGGATTATATGAATACGCCTCTTTGCTTTTGTCGCTTTATGCGGTGCAGATAATTTTGCTAGATTGAAACGTGCTTTAGGACACGACAACCCATGGAATGGATTGCCGACCCCAATGCCTGGATAGGCTTGGTTACTTTGATTGTTCTCGAGATTGTTCTCGGGATTGATAATCTTGTTTTTATTTCGATTTTGGCGGGTAAATTGCCGCCTAACCAGCGCAATAAAGCGCGGCTGCTTGGCTTGAGCCTTGCATTGCTGATGCGTCTTGCGCTGCTGGCTTCGATTTCGTGGATTGTGACGCTTACCAAGCCGCTTTTCACTGTGCTGACGCTGGATTTCTCCGGCCGCGACCTCATCATGATTATTGGTGGTGTGTTCCTGCTGGCCAAGGGCACGATGGAACTGCATGAGCGCCTTGAAGGCGAAAATCATGTGAAGGAAGGCAATCAGGTTCATGCGGTCTTCTGGCAGGTTATTGCCCAGATCGTGGTGCTGGATGCGGTGTTCTCGCTCGACAGCGTGATTACGGCTGTGGGCATGGTGCAGCATCTGCCGGTGATGATGCTGGCGGTTATTATCGCCATGGGCGTGATGATGCTGGCTTCCAAGCCGCTGATGACCTTTGTGAACAAGCATCCGACCGTGGTTATTCTCTGCCTTGGCTTCCTGATGATGATCGGTTTCAGTCTGGTGATTGAAGGCTTCGGCTATCACGTACCGAAGGGGTATCTCTATGCGGCAATCGGCTTCTCGATCCTGATCGAGGCTGCCAATCAGGTTGGCCGTCATAATCGCGAAAAGCGCGTTACCACCAATGATCTGCGTGAACGCACCGCCGGTGCGGTGCTGCGCCTGCTTGGCGGCGGACGCGGCAGCGATGATGCGCTGTCGGAAACGGTTGACGTGATTGCAGAACATACGGCTGCCGCCGATGTTTTCCGTCCGGAAGAAAAGGAAATGATCCGTGGTGTGCTTGATCTGGCGGATCGTCCGGTACGCTCGATCATGACCCCGCGTAACGAAGTGGAATGGCTGGATCTGGATGCCAGTGAAGAAGAACTGCGCACTGAATTACGCCAGTTCGCCCATTCCCGCGTTATCCTTGCCCGTGGTCAGGTGGATGAATTTGTCGGCGTGGCGCTGACCAAGGATCTACTGCTCTATCTGGCGGATTCCAAGCCGGTGGATTGGGAAGCGGCGATGAAGCAGCCGCTGGTTGTGCATGAGCACAGCAATGTGCTGCGGGTGATGGAACAGTTGCGCGGCTCGCTGGTACAGATGGCGATTGTGGTTGATGAGCACGGCTCGTTTGAAGGCGTGGCCACACCGACCGATATTCTTGAAGCCATTGCCGGTGAATTTCCGGATGATGAGGAAGACACCAAAAGCGTTGAAACGCTGGGTGAAGGTGTCTGGGTGGTTGACGGCTTTACCGATATCCGCCGCCTCAGCGGTATTCTGGAACGCGATCTGGTGGATGAGGATGACCGCTACACCACTCTGGCCGGTTTTGTGCTCTGGCATCTCGGTCATATTCCGACCGGCGGTGAAAAATTCACTGCAGAAGGCTTTGAATTTGAAGTGCTGACAATGGAACGGCGCAACATTGCCAAGGTCAAAATTACCGCTCTGCATGCTTATGATATTTAGGCTATGCACTGATTGATCAGAAAATGCCGCATCCCACTGGATGCGGCATTTTTATTTGTGCGGCGGAAACCAGTGATAATCACACAAATTTAATGTTGTTATTGACATGTCAGCGGAACTGGCAGATCATTAATAAATTATGAATTATGTTTATATGAGCAAAGGAGCGAACCATGCCGTTAGTTCGGTCTCTGAAGGCGATCATTAAACAACGCCGTCAGGCATTGCAGGCATTGCAGGCATTCTGGAGCGAAATTTCCCATGAGGGGGAAGATCTGGAACGCCGCCGCCACAACCGCCTGGCACCACGCCAGTCTGAGAAGTTCGGATGCTGGCCGCATCGCGGTATTTGGTAAAACCTTCTCTAAATCTAGATTCATCCCCGTATTTTACGAAATTGATTTGCGCATTTTGCGTGAAATGTAGCAAAAACTTGTGCGATCCAAGCTGTCGCTATCATGGATTTCCATTTTTATTTGATAAATTAAATTATCTATTTAAATCAATTATTTAATATTGATTTCATGCGTCATCTCAATAATCTTTGTCGCTATAAATAATTCTGTTCATTTGCCATAAGGCAAAGAGAAAGCGGCGGGGATTTCATGAAGAAACTTATTTTAGCGGCCGGGCTGGCGCTTGGTCTTGGCACATCTTTGACTGCGGTACAGGCTGAGGAGCCGAAAGAAATCCTCAATGTCTCCTATGACATTGCCCGTGAGCTTTATGAGCAGATCAATGCGGCTTTCATTCCGGTATGGAAAGAAAAGAGCGGTGAAACCATCACCGTCAACCAGTCCCATGCGGGGTCGTCCAAGCAGGCGCGTTCCATTCTGGAAGGGCTGGAAGCCGATGTTGTTACCTTCAATCAGGTGACCGATGTGCAGGTTCTGCATGATAAAGGCGATCTGATCCCTGCGGATTGGCAGAGCCGTCTGCCGAATAATTCCTCGCCTTATTATTCGCTGCCTGCTTTCCTCGTCCGTGCAGGCAATCCGAAACAGATCAAAAACTGGGATGATCTGGTGCGCGATGATGTGCAGGTGATTTTCCCGAACCCTAAAACCTCCGGCAATGCGCGCTATACCTATCTTGCAGCCACGGCCTATGCGCGGGAAGCCTTCAATAAGGACGATGCCAAGGTTCGTGACTTCATTACCAAGCTGTTTAAGAATGTTCCGGTCTTTGATACCGGTGGCCGTGGTGCCACAACCACTTTCACCGAGCGCGGCATTGGCGATGTGTTGGTGACATTTGAAGCGGAAGTGCTGGGCACACAGAAACTGCTTGGCAAAGACAAATATGAAGTTGTTGTACCACCGATCAGCCTGCTGTCGGAATTTCCGGTAACGGTCGTTGATAAGGTGGTTGATAAGCGTGGTTCACGCAAAATCGCTGAAGCCTATCTGGATTTCCTCTATGCCCCTGAAGGACAGGAAATTCTCGCCAGTAATTTCAACCGTGTGCATGATGCTGCAACGATTGAGAAGCACAAGGCCAATTTCCCTGATGTGAAACTGGTGCGCGTGGAAGATGAATTCGGCGGCTGGGCCAATGTGACCAAAGAGCATTTTGCCGAAGGCGGTATTCTGGATCAGCTTTTCACGGGCAAATAAGCCATCCTCCCGAAGCGTACAACCGGTGCATCTGAACTGATGCGCCGGTTATTCCTGTATCAAGTAGAAGCCGGCCGGTCATGAAGCGCTCTTTATTTAAAGTCAGAAAAACAGTCATGCCGGGTTTCGGTATTACGCTGGGCTGCACATTGCTTTATCTGGTGGTGATTGTGGCACTGCCGCTTTTTGCGCTGACGATGAAAACTGCCAGTCTCGGCTTTGCTGATTTCTGGTCGATTGTCAGCTCGCCGCGTGCGGTGGCGACATTCAAACTCACCATTCTGGCCTCGGCGGCGGCAACTGTGTTTAATGCGCTTTTCGGCCTGCTGATGGCATGGGTTCTGGTGCGTTATGAATTTCCGGGCAAGCGTTTGCTGGATGCGGCGGTGGATCTGCCTTTTGCCCTGCCGACTGCGGTGGCAGGGCTGGCACTGGTGACAGTGCTGTCTAAAAACGGCTGGATCGGGCGCTATATTGAACCGCTCGGATTGCAACTGGCCTATACGCCTGCGGGCATTGCCATTGCTATGGCCTTTACCAGTATTCCTTTTGTTATCCGCACGGTACAGCCGGTGCTTGAGGATTTGAATCATGATGTGGAAGAGGCCGCAGAAACACTCGGTGCCAATCCGCGTCAGGTTTTTGTGCATGTGATCTGGCCGATGATCCTGCCGGCATTTCTGGCGGGCAGTGCCTTGTCTTTTGCACGGGGCTTGGGGGAGTTCGGCGCTATTGTTTTTATCTCCGCCAATCTGCCCTTTAAAACCGAGGTGACATCCTTTCTCGTTTATGTGCGGCTGGATGAATTTGAATATCCGGCAGCGGCGGCGCTGGCGATGGTGATGCTGCTGATGGCTTTTGCCATGCTGCTGATTACCAATCTGATACAGGCGCGGCAGCTGCGCTATGCGGAGCGCAACTGACATGGCAATTTCAACAGGATTGAGCGCAGAACTGATCAAAGAGCGTGCAAAACTACCGGCGCATCATAGACGCCGTCTTTTAGGACAGCGTGTGCTGATTGCGCTGGCTGTTGTGCTGTCGCTGATTGTGCTGGGCATTCCGCTGGCCGTTATTTTCTCTATGGCCTTTGGCAGCGGTGCCGGACGCTTCTGGACAGAGATTACCAAGCCGGACACGCTCCATGCTGTATGGCTGACGGTGCTGACTGCCATAGTGGTGGTACCGGTGAATATGGCTTTCGGCGTGTGTGTGGCTTGGGCAGTGACGCGGTTCCGTTTTCCGGGGCGCAGGCTGTTGATCAGTTTTATTGAAATTCCGTTTTCCGTCTCGCCGATCATTGCCGGTACGGCCTATTTGTTTTTATACGGGGCGCAGGGCCTGCTCGGGCCTTTGCTGGCGGATTATGGTGTGAAAATCATGTTCACCATACCGGCAATCTTTCTGGTCAGCCTGTTTGTGACCAGCCCGTTTGTGGCGCGGGAACTGATCCCGCTGATGGAAATGCAGGGCGGGGAAGATGAGGAAGCGGCCTTGTCGCTGGGTGCCAGCGGCTTGCAGACATTTTTCTATGTGACCTTGCCGAATATCAAATGGGCGCTGCTCTATGGCGCTGTGCTGTGTAATGCGCGGGTGATGGGCGAATATGGCGCGGCCTCTGTGGTTTCTGGTGCTATCCGGGGCAAAACCAATACGTTGCCTTTGCAGATTGATTTATTGTTTCAGGATCAAAACAGTGTCGGCGCTTTTGCTGCGGCTTCCACGCTGGCAGTGCTGGCATTGCTGACACTTGTGCTCAAAGTCTTGCTGGAGCGCAAACAGATTGATTAAGCGAAAACAAAACCGCCTCTGAAACTGATTCAAAGGCGGTTTTTATCATGTTGAAATTATTGTCTTAATCAGGATTCTCCGGCGGCGGATATTTTTATCGTGCCGCCGGAATTTTACTCTACCTGACCGACAGTTTTGCGCTGGGTGAGGATCATCACCAGTGCAATCAGAATGGTGCCGGTGATAAAGACAAAGGCCGCAGCCGCAATGGCCGGACTGATATTCTCACGGATGGTGGAGAACATTTGCCGTGCCAGTGTGCGCTGGTTCGGACCGGCCACAAACAGGGTCAGCACCACCTCATCCAGTGAGGTTGCAAAAGCAAAAACCGCGCCGGAAATAATGCCGGGTTTGGCCAGCGGCAGGGTTACTTTTTGCAAAATGACATATGGCGGCGCACCAAGGCTTGCCGCAGCCTGTTCCACGCGCCGGTCAACGCTTTGCAGCACAGCCAGCACATTGATCACCACAAAAGGCACAGCCACGACCGTATGGGCGATGATCACCCCCGTATAGGAGTTGAGCAGATCATAGCGGGCAAACATCAGCTGCATGCCCACGCCCAGCACAACGGCCGGTACGACCATTGGCAGCAGAAATACGGTTTTGATCGAGTTGAACACAAAGGAATATTGATTGCCGCGCAGACCCAGTGCCCCGATCGTGCCGAGGATTGTGGCAAGCGCCGTGGTGCCGACAGAGATGATCAGGCTGTTGATGATCGAGCGCCGCCAGGCATCGGCCTGCACCAGTTCCTGAAACCAGCGTGTGGAATAACCGTCCATCGGATAGCCGAGCAAGGCGCCGCTGGTGAAAGCCAGCGGCAGGATTGCCACCAGCGGTGCCAGCAGGAAAAACACCACGCTCGCGCCAAACACTATTTTGAGAAGTCTGAAGCTGTTCATGAGCGTACCTCCTTCTCTGTCGAAAGACGCATATAAACAGTGTAGAGCAGGATGGTTGCAATCAGCAGTACCATGCCGAGCGCACCGGCCATGCCCCAATTGGCGGCACCCATTGCATAGAAGGCGATAACCGAGCTGATCAGCTGGTCTTTTGCACCGCCGATAAGGGCGGGAGTGATGTAATAGCCAAGAGCCGTCATGAAGACGAGCAGCGAGCCGGAAACAACGCCGCGCATAATCAGTGGCAGCAGCACGTGATAGAAAGAGCGCAGGGGATGCGCACCAAGCGAGGCTGATGCGGGCATCAGGTTTTTCGGAATACCGATCAGCACGCTGAAGACCGGCAGCACCATGAAGGGCAGCAGCACATGGGTCATGGCGATGATGACACCGGTGCGGTTGAAAATCAGTGCCAGCGGTTCACTGGTGATACCAAGCGCAATCAGTGCTGAATTGATCAGCCCCTGATCCTGCAACAGGATGAACCATGCGGCGGTACGCACCAGAAGTGATGTCCAGAGCGGCAGCAGCACTGCGCCGAGCAGCAATTGGCGTTTCCAGCCTTCAACGGAAGCTGCAACCATGGCGAAGGGAATGCCGATCAGGATACAGGCAATGGTCACGCTGAGCGCGGTGACGAAAGTGCGCACCATAATGGTGACATTGGCCGAGGCATCGGCAGGCAGGGAGCGGATTTCGCCGGAAATATCGCGCTCCATATCAATGGCCGCCAGCAAATTGCGGTCGGTCATGGTGGAGGAGGCTGCACTGGCAATTGCCTGCCAGAATGGCTGTTCGCCCCATTTCTTGTCGATGGCCGTAAGATCAACCTGACTGTAATCAACCGGTTCTTCCAGTTTCAGCAGTTGATTGCGTGTTTTGCTCATCAATGTGCGGAAGCCGGGTTGAGCACTGTTGAGGCGGCGTACCAGATCGCCGAACATCTGCGCATCTTCATTGCTGCGGATATCTTCTGCCAGTGCCGCTTGCATTTCCGCTGTCGGCGGCGTTTCCGGGCTCCAGCCGCGTGCCGCCTGTGCTGTGAGCGGCAGGGCTTTGGCCGCAACCGGATCAGACACGGCCTCTTTCATCATTGTCACCAGCGGAATGATGAAAAAGATCAGCAAAAACAAACCCAGCGGTGCCACAAGCGCGAAGGATTTCAACCGTTGTCGTCGCAATTCACTCATGCTGCAGCCTTTACCGTCTGGGCAGGAATGGCGATTGGCCAGCAATCCGCAGGGGTGAAGGACAGGGTGACCTGATCACCGATATGCAGGGACTGGAAGCTGCGATCCGCTTTGGTGACAAGACTTTGTCCGGCAAAATCCAGCGCCACACGCAGATGATCACCATGATAGACAATATCATTGACCGTGGCGGAGAGTGTGTTGGCGGCATTGTCCGCATTATTCAGCCGCACGCGTTCAGGGCGCAGCGACAGGCGGATATCCTGACCGGACTGCAAATGCGCCTCCGCATTGACGCGAATATCCTGACCATTAGTGAGGCGGATATGGGTTTCGCCATTTTGTGTGCCGGAGACTTTACCGTCAATCAGATTGGTTTCACCGATAAATTCGGCAACAAATTGCGTGGCCGGATGGTCATAAATCTGTGACGGCGTGCCGATCTGCTCAATCTTGCCGCGATTGAAGACGGCAATACGGTCACTCATGGTCAGGGCTTCGGACTGGTCATGGGTCACAAACACAATGGTCAGGCCGAGGCGGTGATGCAATTCGCGGATATCGAGCTGCATACGTTCACGCAATTGCTTGTCGAGTGCGCCGAGCGGTTCATCCATCAGCACCACTTCCGGCTCAAATACCAATGCGCGCGCCAGCGCCACACGTTGCTGCTGGCCGCCGGAGAGCTGGGACGGTTTGCGATCCAGCATAGTGCCAAGCTGTACCATATCGAGCGCCCGTTTGACGCGATCCTGCGTTTCAGATTTTTGCGTGCCGCGCATCCGCAGCGGGAAAGCCACATTCTCGGCAATCGTCATATGAGGAAATAAAGCATAATTCTGGAAAACGACGCCCATATTGCGCTTATGCGGGGGCAGTTGGTCAATGCGCTTGCCGCCGACACTGACCGTTCCGCCTGTCGGGCGTTCAAAACCGGCAAGCAGCATCAGCAATGTTGTTTTGCCTGAACCGGAAGGCCCCAGCATGCTGACAAATTCGCCTTTGCCGATGGTCAGATCCAGATTATCGACAACCGTCAGCGAGCCGAAGGCTTTGCTCACTTTATCAAAATGAATAAACGGATGATTCACGCTTGAAACCTCAAAATATGTCAGAGCAATTCAGGCCGGACTGTCGCGGGGCTGTCCCGGGACTGCTATTGTGAAATTGCTCTGATTATCTGCTTTACACATGCCCGGTAAAACCGGTTTCCGGACATGCCCGGATCACCATGCCCGTCCTTGACGGAACGGGACAGTGACTGATGCAGGCTGAGAACTGCGGATTACGGGTGTAAAACGACGGTGACAGACTGCAGGAATGCCAGTTCAGAGCGCCGCACAGATCAAAATTCTCATGCGGGCATTCTGTCTTCAAGGTTGAAACAGGGAGAGAAAAATCATTACGCCGCTCATCTGTTTCAGTGAACTTCATATGTGTGAGCGCAGGTCGCTCCGGTTTGTCATTGCCTGACCCACGGGGGAAGGTCGTGCAAAGAGCCGGAGCGGCCTGCGCCCTTAAGCGTAATATTTACTGTGCAAGCCAGGCATTGAAGCGCTGGTTGAGGCTTTCTGAATTATCGGTCCAGAAATCAACGCCGATAGCGACAGCCTCGGTCATATTTTCAGGCGTTGTCGGCAGGTCTTTGCGGTATTTTTCATCGACGAATTTATCGGCTTCGATATTTGGCAGACCATAGGTGATATATTCAGGCAGTTTGGCCTGATTGTCGGCCTTGCTGGCAAAGGCGATGAAATCCATGGATTCTTTCGGGAAAGGTGTGCCTTTCATGATTGCCCAACTGTCGACCGCATAGATACTGCCCGGCCAGACAAAGCCGAAATTCTTGTTTTCCGTGCGGTTGAGCGCATTGATACGGCCATTATAGACCGAGGCCATCACCACTTCACCGGACGAGAGCAACTGCACCGGCTGCGCACCGGCTTCCCACCACACAATATGCGGCTTGATTTCATCCAGCTTTTTGAAGGCACGGTCTACACCTTCCGGTGTCGACAGCACGTCATAAACTTCCTTCGGGGCAACACCATCGGCAATCAAAGCAAATTCAAGCGCATATTTGGCGCTTTTACGCAAAGAGCGCTTGCCGGGGAATTTTTTCACATCCCAGAAATCCGCCCAGGATTGCGGTGCTTCCTTCATCGTGTCGCCATTATAGGCAATACCGGTCGACCAGACGATGGCGCCGATACCGCATTCATGCACAGAAGCAGGGATGAACTTGTCCTTGCCGCCAAGCGCTTCCCAGTCAATCGTTTCATAGATACCGTCTGCGCAGCCGAGCTCCAGCTCCTCAGACTCGACCTGCACAACGTCCCAATTGGTTTCACCGGCCTTGACCTTGGCCTGCAGCACGCCATAGCCGCCATCCCAGCTTTCATCCAGAACCGGCTTGCCCAGCTCTTTGGCAAATGGTTTGAAATAAATTTCGCGCTGACCGTCCTGATAGCTGCCGCCCCAGGAGACGACAGTGAGGTCGCGCGCATGGGAAATGCCGGCCGAAAAAGCCAGACTGCTGAGCATGGTACATGTGGCAAATGCTATATGTTTAAGCTTCATTGATTGTTCCCCAAATTTTATTGTTATGAAGTTTGATGCAACAACCTTCCATAGTAAATGCAGGGGAGCAATAGCTGATTAAGCGGTAAGGTTGTAAAAACTGTCACAGCTCAAAATCTCTAATATATCATGCGACTGATGGATTCCCGAATAATCCGGTGCAGCTTCTGCATTCTCGACATGAAGCTTCCGACCATGTTTTTTGAGGCAAACTGGTCTTACAATCTTACAACCAAATGTGAATGATGTTTATTTTCCGCAGCTTGAAACGACTGTCTTCCGTTTACGTCACAGGAATATAACGTCGTCATATATCAATGTACTTAATGCGAAACGGGAATGATTTTGTGTTTCAAATGTATGATGCGCTGATTTTTCCCGTGCTTCCCGAACTGTGCAAAAATAATAAAATTTTGTTTTTATTATTCCTTAGTTGCACTTGCCGGATAGAGTTTTAAGGTGATGGTGAGTGACCGGTTCAGGGTATGAACCGGAAAGTCTGAACAAAAACTGTCGGTTTTTGCCGCCGTAAACCATAGCAACATCATGAATTTAGTTTGCTACAACACAGGCGACACAAAAACTGATTCGCATATGGAGAATTCTCATGGCCAAGATCGGTCGCAGCTGGACATTTTATAAAGGCAAATGGCACGAGGGCGATGTGCGCATTCTCGGCGCGTCTTCGCAGGCTACATGGCTCGGCTCGCTTGTCTTTGACGGTGCCCGCGGTTTTGAGGGTATTATTCCTGATCTCGACCGTCACAGCGCACGCATTAATCGTTCGGCAGAAGCGCTTGGTCTGAAACCGACCTATACACCTGAAGAAATCATGGAACTGACTCGTCAGGGCATGGCCAAATTCGGTGAGAATGCCGCCGTTTACATCCGTCCGATGTATTGGGCGGAAGAGGGCGAGGCCAATGTGGTGCTGGCGGATGGCGACAGCACGGATTTTGCCCTGTGCCTTGAAGAAATTCCGATGGCGGAACCAACAGGTTTTACCATTACCACCACGCGTTTCCGTCGTCCGACGATTGAAACCATGCCGCTGGATGCCAAAGCTGCCTGTCTCTATCCGAATAATGCACGTATGATCCGCGAAGCGCAGGCCAAAGGTTTTGCCAATGCACTGGTATGCGATATGCTGGGCAATGTTGCGGAACTGGCTTCCTCTAACGTGTTTATGGTGCGTGACGGTGAGGTTTTCACCCCTGCGCCAAATGGCACTTTCCTCAATGGTATTACCCGTCAACGTGTGATGGGTCTGCTGCGCGATAATGGCGTAACAGTAACTGAAACCACATTGAAGGTTGAAGATTTCCGTGAAGCGGATGAGATCTTCTCCACCGGCAACCATTCCAAGGTTGTGCCGGTAATCGGCTTTGACGACAAGAAGCTGAGCTATGGTCCGGTTGCACAGAAAGCCCGCAAACTCTATTGGGACTGGGCACATTCCTGAGCTTAAAATTTATCTCTTTTAATGAAAAAGCCGCCGGAATTTCCGGCGGCTTTTTTATTTTCAGTTCTTTAGCTGGCAACTTATTCAGCTGACATCCTGTGCCTTGCGCTTGCGGGAAAACTCACTTTTCTCGAAGATCAGCACAACGATCAGCGAAATGGCAAATGGGATCAGCAGATAAAGCAGGCGGAACACGATCAGCGCGGCCAGAACATCTGCCGGATTGAGATCCGGCAGGCCGGTGATGAACAGAAATTCCAGAACGCCGAGACCGCCCGGCGCATTGGAAATCAATGCCGCTGAGAAGGAAATCAGGAAAATGCCAAGAACAATCAGAAAGCTTGGGTGATTGAGCTCAGGCAGAGCAAAATAGATGATACCGGCAGCGCCGATCAGCTCCAGCGGCGCAATAATCAATTGCGGCCATACAACCGACAGGCGCGGATAGGACAGCTGAAATTTGGAACCGATGCGCAACGGGCGCAGTTGCATCCAGCTGCCGAACACATAGAGCGCAACCAAAATCAGAATGATCACACCGGCAGCCCGTGCCAGTCCCTCAGGAATGTCATTGTTGAAACGGTGCAGCAGTTCCGGCTCAACCAGCATCACAAAAGCGCTGAGGATCAATGTGCCGAGCGCAAAGGTAAAGGAACAAAATCCGACAAGTACAGCCACTTCCGCACCGGTCAGTCCTTTGGAGGAATAAGCACGATAGCGCACCACGGCGCCGGAAATGACCGAAGCACCGATATTATGCGACAAGGCATAAGCCGTGAAGGAACACAGGCTGATAAACAGCCATGAGATTTTCTTGTTCAGATGTTTGAGCGCAATGCGGTCATAGCCGGCAAGCGACATATAGGAAAGCAAGGCACAACCGGCACTGAGCAGCCATTGTTTCATTGTAATGGCCGCAAGACTGTCGATTACATCTTCAAGAGAAATGCTGCGCAGTTCTTTGTAGAGAAGCCATACGGAGATGATAACCGCGCCGATGCCGATAACCGGCCAGATGTAATCTTTCCATTTCATCTATCAGATGACACCTTTTGTTTTGATATGGTCACTTGATCAGAAAACACCAAATTCAACCTTTTAAAGGCAGAGAACGGGTAATTTGATTCCACATCACATGTTTGTAACAGCTATTCACATATTGCCAGTTTAAAGCACCAGACCATTAACGATTTATGTGCCTTAAACATGAATTTGTGGCGAAAGAGCATTCTTATTGCTCAGGCGCAGAGGAATTTTCCTGTTGTGCTTGCGGTGCTGCCGCAGGCTTGCCTGTAATCTTATCCAGAATGCCGCGTGCAATTTCCTCTTCCGCCAGAATAACGGAATTTACACCGAGTTCATTGAGGTAACCCGCATCAATCACGGACTCAGCACGGGCGATAATGTTGATGGCAGGATTTTTCTGCCGCGCCAGCGCAATGATGCGCGCGCTCTCAAATGCATAAGGCAGAGCAAGAATAAGACGCTGTGCAGCCGTGATACCGGCAGCGGTGAGAATTTCTGCATCGGCCGCATTGCCGAGAATAACTTCAATACCGGTTTCGCGCAGTTCCGCAGCCGGTTTTTCCGCATTCTCAATCACCAGCAGCGGCTGCTTGTCCTCAAGCAATCTGGCAACCACACGGGTACCCACCTCACCATAGCCGGCAATGATAGTGTGGCCGCTCAGGCTTGTCGGTTGTGCCACTGGTGTTCCGGTCAGGCTGACATCCGCATGAAGGCTTACTTCAGTCATATCAGCTGAGGCATTCGGGTAGAATTTGCGTTCAATATAAGGGCGCAGTCTTTCAAAACCGATAAAGATCAGCGGGTTGAACAGAATGGAGAGAATGGCACCGGCTAGCACCAGATCGCGGGCTTCCGGCGGCATAAGTTTAAGCGAAACGCCAAGGCCTGCGAGAATGAAGGAAAATTCACCGATCTGCGCAAGGCTGGCGGAAATAGTCAGAGCGGTGCCTGCCGGATGTTTGAAGGCACGGACAATGAAGAAGGCGGCAGCGGATTTACCGATCATAATAATCAGCAAGGTTGCCAGCAGCGACAGCGGATTGTGGATCAGCACCATCGGATCGAACAACATGCCCACAGAGACGAAGAACAATACCGCAAAAGCATCGCGCAGCGGCAGGGATTCTTCGGCAGCCTGATGGCTGAGTTCGGATTCACTCATCACCATACCGGCAAAGAATGCACCGAGCGCCAATGATACGCCGAACAGATTGGCGGCACCAAAAGCCACGCCCAGTGCAATAGCCAGCACGCAAAGGCGGAACAACTCACGCGAGCCGCTCGCCGAAATAGCTTCCAGAATCCATGGCACAACGCGTTTGCCCACCACCAGCATCAGCGCGATAAAAACCGCGATTTTGATCAGTGTGAGAAAGATAATACCGGTTATGCCAAGGCCGAGCGCGGTTGCCAGCGGATCGGTGGGAACATCAACCGAATTGCCGTGCAGAAGACCGGCAATGGCGGGCATCAGCACCAGTGTCAGCACCATTGCGAGATCTTCAACGATCAGCCAGCCGACGGCAATTTTACCGCGGTCGGTTTCCATCAGGCGGCGTTCCTGCATTGCGCGCAGCAGCACAACGGTGGAGGCGGTGGAAAGTGCCAGACCGAAAACCACAGACCCTGTGAAATCCCAGCCGATGATCAGGCCGAGGCCGGTACCGAGCAGGGTGGCAGCCAATATCTGCACCAAAGCACCGGGAACGGCAATGGCTTTTACCGCAAGCAGTTCTTTGACCGAGAAATGCAGGCCGACACCGAACATCAGCAGAATGACGCCGATTTCCGCGAGCTGCAATGTCAGCTCCTGATCGGCGACAAAGCCCGGCGTATAGGGGCCGCAGACCACCCCGGCGAGCAGATAACCGACAAGCGGGGAAATGCGCAGGCGGTTGGCAATCGCGCCGAACACAAAAGCCAGACACAGACCGACAACGATTGTGGCGATGAGGGGGGTGTCATGTGGCATGTGGCATTATCCTTTTTGTGTTTCTGCCATTTTTCTGAGCCACCCGTCACGGGGCGAAATGCGGGGCGGTTCAGAAAAAGGGCAAAAGCGAAGAGACACCGCGCCGTATAAACGGCGCGGTGCATGAGGCGGAAAACTGCTTATTTGGCAGTGACTGTATTGTCGCTGTCACCCAGCGAACGGTCATGGGTGCGTTCCCACCATGTACCGAGCATCATAAGGATTGGTGCTGCGATAAAGATCGACGATGTGGTGGCAATAAAGACACCGAACAGCATCGGGATCGCGAAGTTTTCAACTGCACTGCCGCCCCAGATTGCCATTGGCAGAACGGCGAGGAAGGTACAGGCCGATGTATAGATACAACGGGCGAAAACCTGATTGATACTCATATCAATGATTTCACGCAGTGGTTTGCTCTTATACATACGCATGTTTTCACGCATACGGTCATAGACCACCACTTTATCATTCACCGAGTAACCGACCAGTGTCAGCACTGCGGCAATTGCCGTGAGGTTGAAGTCCAGCTGGGTGACAACAAAGAAGCCGACCAGCTTGGTGGTATCAAGTACGAGGGTGGCAATAGCACCAACCGCGAAATACCATTCAAACCGCCACCACAGATAAATCAGCATGGCAACAGCCGCGAGAACAAGGGCGATAAAGCCGGAACGTGCCAGTTCGCCGCTGACCTTTGGCCCCACAACCTCTGTACGCTCGATCTTCACATCCTTATCAATGGACTGAACGGCATCACGCACTTTATTGACCGCGATGGTCTGTGCTTCTTCGCCGCCGTCCTGACGCTGAACGCGGATCAGCACGCTCTGGTCGCTGCCGGCATTCTGCAGGGCAACTTCACCAAGGCCAAGACCGCTGAGCGAGGAGCGCAATGCTGCCAGATCAGCCGGTTTGGATGTGGTGATTTCAACCTGAATACCGCCGGTAAAGTCGAGGCCGTAATTCAGACCCGGCTTGAAGAACAGGAACAGCGAGGCAATCGACAAAACAGCCGAAACCAGAATCCCGAAATAGCGGGCTTTCATGAACTGGTAATTGGTGTTTTCCGGTGCAATGCGCACCATTGGCTCAATATGCAGCACTTTCAGCTTACGGCGGCGAACCGACCAGGCCATGATCATGCGCACAACTGAAACGGCCGTGAACATGGAAATACCGATGCCGAGCATCATGGTAATCGCAAAGCCGCGCACTGGGCCGGAGCCGAACATGAACAAAAGAACTGTAGCGATAACCGAGGTTACGTTCGCATCCACAATGGTGGAATAGGCGAATTTAAAGCCTTTATCGAGCGCAGGCATTGCACTCAGGCCTTTTTTCGTTTCTTCGCGGATACGCTCGTTAATGAGAATATTCGCGTCCACAGCAATACCGATACTGAGGATGATACCGGCAATACCGGGCAGGGTCAGTGTTGCGCCGATCAGGGTCAGTGCTGCAAAAGTGAGAACGGTGTTCAGCAACAGTGCGAAATTCGCGATCATACCCCAGAAACCATAGAGCATGACGATGAAAACTGCGACCAGAGCAAAACCGGCAAGACCGGTATAGATACCCATTTTAATCGCATCGCCGCCGAGATCCGGACCAACGGTGCGTTCTTCAATTACGGTCAGCGGTGCAGGCAGGGCGCCGGCACGCAACAGAGCGGAAAGCACAACTGTGTCTTCCACGGTGAACTGACCGCTGATCTGGCCGGAGCCGCCGGTGATCGGTTCACGGATGGTCGGAGCCGAGAGTACTTTGTCATCCAGCACAATGGCGAAAGGACGGTTGACGTTTTTGGTGGTGATATCCGCGAACTGGCGGGCACCCTGACTGTCAAAGCGGAATGAAACAATCGGTTCATTCGAGCGCTGGTCAAAACCGGCGCGGGCATCGGTCAGGCGTTCACCGCTGAGGGCTACCTGATCTTCAATCGGATATTTGATGCCCGGATTTTTGGCATCTTCCAGAATGCTGACACCCGGAGGCGGCGTGCTGTTCGGATCAGCATCAGCCACCATATGGAAGCTCATTTTCGCGGTAGAACCGAGCAACTGACGCAGCTGTGTCGGGTCTTGCAGCCCCGGAAGCTGAACAACGATACGGTCATTGCCGACGCGTTGGATGGATGGTTCGGCCACGCCGACCTGATCCACACGCTGACGGATGATTTCAAGGCTCTGGGTGAGCGCGCTGTCGAGGCGGTAATTGAAACCTGCTTCGGTCAGCGCCAGACGGATATGCTCGCCCGGTGTCGTCACATCAATATCATTGATCGGTGTGCCGAAACCACTGGTGGAAACCGGTGTGATCAGGGTCTTGAGCGCGGTCACTGCGCGGCTGCGCTGTTCCGCATCAGCAATATTGATCAGAACCGCATCACCGGCCACGCGGATGGATTGCGGCTGAATACGCTCGGAACGCAGCTTGCTGCGGGCGTCATCAAGCAGGGAACGCAGGCGGTCTTTTTTGAGTGCCGCTGCATCAACTTCCAGAACCAGATAGGAACCGCCGCGCAGGTCAAGCCCGAGCGTTACCTGATTTTTCGGGAACCAGCCGGGCATATTTTCCAGCTGTTGCTTGGTAAAGAGATTGGGCATGGCAATGAGTATGCCCGCCAGAATGATGAAGCTGTAAAGATACACAGCCCATTTGGGTGTACGCATGAGTGAAATCCGGTCTGAGTGTTTGCAGTATTATGCATTTAAGAAATACATGAATACCGTTCGACAGATGGAGAGCAGGCTGTTTGCAAAGCAAATCAGGCCTGAAAAGCTGCTGAATGGCAGAATTTAAGCGCGTGCGCTGAAAGGCGGTGCGCGGGCACGGATGGCCGAGTGGCAGGCTTGCGGCAGGTTGTTGCGCTGCATATGGGCAAAGCGCAAAGCACCGAAGGCTGCCAGCAATGTGAAAAGCACCGGAAGGAGAAAAGCACCATCGCCGCCAAAAGGCAGGGCTTTGTTGCTGAAATATAAAGCGGGTGTGAGAATAGCCCGCACCGGTGCCGTCAAAGTGCTGTTTTGTGATCTGCCGGAGGAATCGGCAGGTTGTACATTCTGACGCTCCTGAAGCAAAGCAGCAGCCTGATAGGCTGAACTCACGTCATTGGCGGAGACCAGTGCTGTCTGTAATGCCAGCAAACCGGAGAGGAACCACAAAAGGCCGAAGGAATATAGCAGAGTGCGCAGAGGCAATACCGGCCGCTCCGTCTGATCTTTCCCCGTCAATGCTGGTTTTATCTTATAACTGATAATGGTTCCGGCCTGTATTTTGCTGTGATCTGTGTGAGATCCGCTGCGGAGAACAGAAAATACTCAAGATTTGTCTGCATTTGATGAAAACAAATCAGCTTTTCCTGCGACAGAGTTCGCTTATTTCATTAACCATTCGCAAAGGCAATCACAAGTGAAATAGCGCATAAGCACCTGCTTTGTTGTGTTTTCGGACATGAATTGCGCATTGCCGGACATTCCTGCGGGTTTGTTTTTGTAAAACAATAAATTGCTTGTTAAGTGTGGCCTTAATCTTATTTGCGCCTCTATCGTGATCAATATCCGCGGACAAAATCATTATAAGCATATTTCAGCATGACAGCTGGCAAACGGCGCAGATGTCAGGATTTACTGGACGGATGATTTTAAAAAAGCCAATAAAATGAATCAGAAACAGTATTTTGTTGAGAGACAGATTTTGAAATATTTACCGGCCATGTCTTTGCGTGCCTTTTTCTGTGCAGTTTTTCTGACTGCCGGTCTATTGCTTGGCGGCTTTACAAACGGCTTTACCGGCGGGCAGTTTGCTGCGCAGGCGCAATCCATCGGCCCTGCGCAAACGATTGTTGTGCAGCAAAAACCGGTGATCGAGGATCTGCGCAAACAGACGGATGAGATTGCCAAATCCATCACCAAATCCAAGAATAATGACGAGGCTTTGGCCAATATAAAGGTCAGGCTCGACGGTATTTCCAAAAAGCTGCTCGATGCCGGACTTGCATTCCGCCCAAGGCTTGGCGAAATCAACTCCCGTCTGGAGCAAATGGGGGCGGCACCTGCCGAGGGAAAACCGGCTGAATCAGAAATCGTGGCCAATGAACGCGCCCGCCTGATGGCCGAAAAGTCTGAAATCAACACAATGCTGGGTTTTACCGAAGATGTTTCGGTGCAGGCCAATCAACTGATCGAGGAAATCGGTTCGATCCGGCGTGATTTATTTGCGCAGACATTGTCCCAGCGTGTGGATATTAATGCGGCTTTGGTAACAGAGGTGGTGAATGCTGCCGGTTATGAAACCAAAACCTTTTATTATCTTTTGAAGTCATGGTGGGATTTTACGCTTTATCCGCGCTTGTGGACCTTGCTGGGTGTGATTGCGGTTTCGGTTCTGCCGGCTTTGCTTATCCATCTGAGTGCCAGACGCTGGCTGGCTGATCTTTATGAGCGCGATCCGCTGGAGGAGAAGCCGAGCTATCTGAGCCGCTTGTCGGTTGCCTTCTGGTCAACGGTTATTCCGTCGCTGGCGATTGTTGTGTTTCTGGCGCTGGTCTATCTGCTGTTCCAGTATTTTGATCTGTTGCGGCCGGATGTTGCGCAATTGCTGGTGGCGCTGTTCTCGCTGATTTGTGTGGTGATGTTTATCTACCGCCTTGCCTGCGGCGTGCTGAGCCCGGACATGCCGAACTGGCGGCTGCTGCCGATTGCGCCAAAACCGGCAGGCATTCTGACATGGCTTCTGACTGCTGCGGCGGTGACCCAGAGTGTGGAATATTTCCTTGAAATTCTGAACGGGGTTATGTCTTCCCCGTTGTCGCTGACCGTTGCCAAAAGCATTATCGGTACGGTGATGGTTGGCTCGCTGATGCTGGCTATTGCCTTCCTCAAACCGATACAGGACCCTGAAACCGGAACCCTGCGCCCCTGGCCGAAACTGGCTAAAATGCTGCTGATCCTGCTGGGGCTGATGCCAATTCTTGCTGCTTTGCTCGGCTATATCGGTTTTGCCCGCTTTGTGGCGCAGCAGATTGTGGTGACCGGCGCTTTCCTCGTCACCATGTATCTCGGTTTCCTGACTGCGCGCGCGATTACCTATGAGAAAGCCTTTGCCAATACGGCAATCGGCCGTTCTTTGCGTGACAAATTCAATGCCAATGATGCGACACTGGATCAGCTTGGTCTGGTGGCGGGTATTGCGATCAATCTGATTGTGCTGCTGATCGGCGTGCCGTTGGTGCTGATGCAATTCGGCTTTCAGTGGCTGGAGCTGCGCAATGCTTTTGTGCGGGTAATGACCGGTTTTCAGGTCGGCAGTTTCTCGATTTCGCTGATTAATATCATCACCGGTATTGTGCTGTTTATGGTGGGGTATTTCCTGACCCGCCTGTTCCAGAACTGGCTGGACGGCAGTGTGATGGCACGCGGGCGGGTTGATTCCGGCGTGCGCAATTCCATCAAAACCGTGGTGGGCTATGTGGGGTTGGCGCTTTCTGCTTTGCTGGCGATTTCCGCAGCCGGTATTAATCTCTCCAGCCTTGCACTGGTGGCCGGTGGTCTTTCCCTCGGTATCGGTTTCGGCTTGCAGAATATTGTGTCGAACTTCGTATCCGGCCTGATCCTTCTGGCCGAGCGCCCGCTGAAAGTGGGTGACTGGGTACAGACCGGCACAGTCAGCGGTTTTGTAAAGAAAATCAGCGTACGTGCCACGGAGGTGGAAACCTTCCAGCGTGAAACGATCATTGTTCCGAACTCAACGCTGATCAATGATAATGTGGGCAACTGGACGCATCGCAACAAGCTTGGCCGTTCCGATATGCAGATTTTGCTGCCTTATATGGAAAATGCCCGTGAGGTGCAGGCCAAGCTGGTGGAGATTGCCAAGGAGACGCCGCTGGTTCTGAAAAATCCGGAACCGATGGTGTTTCTGATCAATATGACCGAGCTGGTCGGTACCAATATGATGATGCGTTTTGAAATCCGCATCTTCCTTGCCGATATTACCAGTGCGCTGGGCGTGCGTAACGAATTGCAGTTCCGCATTGTTGAAAAATGTGCCGCGGACGGAATTCCGGTTTCTCTGCTGCCAAGCGCAACGCCTTTGCCGGGCTTTCATTTCAGCTCCGAGGATAATGAGGAAAGCTGAGGGTTGCGCCGGGGGATAAAGAGGGGTGGTTGATAATGTCACAATCAATTCAACCGCCATTCAGTTGCGGTTCATAGTGTAATGATTATAAATAAGGCCATCAAATGGTGTGGTGCAGACAAAAACATGGCTTATATGAGTTATGCAGCCTGCAACGCAGTTTAAATCCGGAGCGGTTTGCGCTCACATCGAAACAGTGTGATTTCTCCGGATTTTTTATTTTGTAACATTATCATGGTTGTGCAGAAGAAGCTTGACCGTGAAATGCTCTAGAGCGGTTTATACCCATATTGGACCGCGGCGCTCGCTCTAGATTTTTTGATTTGTCGCATTGTCATTGCGGTCAAGCAGAAGAAGCTTGACCGTGAAATGCTCAAGGGGATGGATGGCTATGGTGAATGTGAAAAAAACCGGTTTTGGCAGTATTGTCCTGATTGCCGCTCTTCTGGCAGGGGCAGGTTCCTCTCTGGCTGCATCCGTACTCAACAGTGACAGCACTGCGCAGACATTGGTTGTAACCGAAGGCTCGTCAAAGCAGCAGGTTACCGTTCAGCCGGGCGAAAAAGTTACCATCTGCCCGAGCGGCTGCTTTATCACTTTTCCCAATGGTGACCGTGAGGCCCTGACAGGCAGTGAAGCGATTACGATTCTGAATGGCGGCGGCACTCATAAATAATAGGCCCGCTGAACTTTCTGATTTTAAAGGAAAGGCTGTGATTGCTCAGGCAATTGCAGCCTTTTTCTTATTAAGGTCCCGGTTGAAACGGGTGCGCCGGAACTGAACCCGGTTTTTGTTTCGCCGCATCGTCCTCAAGCCTCAAAATGCTATGGTGATAGCGGGGCTGAATTTGCATTGGCACAGCCTGCAATGACCCTGTGTATGAAAAGCAAAACCGGCGCGTCGCGGCGTTTTTCGCCTGTGTCGCAAACAGACCTTACAAGTCATTGAACTGGCAGCATAGTAGCACAACCGGCCTTGCGGAGGAGCCTGATCACAGGTGCTTTGAAAACGGTCTGATGCGCTCCGGTGCATTGTTTTGCAGGCAGGAGAGAGGCTTGCAGATCATGCGTCATTTTAAAGTGTTGCAGTGCTTACCCGCCTTCTGAAGAGACGCGGTATTGCAGGTTCAGAGGAAAGATTTCATGAAAACCCATGCCCGTGCGGTGGTGATTGGTGGCGGTGTGGTAGGCGTGTCAACGCTCTATCATCTGGCAAAAAAAGGCTGGACAGATTCTGTGCTGATTGAGCGCAAGGAACTGACCTCAGGTTCAACATGGCATGCGGCGGGACTGCTGCCATTGTTTAACTTAAGCTATTCGGTCGGTCAGATTCATAAATATTCGGTCAAATTCTATCAGGAACTGCAAAAGGAAACCGGATTGAATGTCGGTTTCAGCAATTGCACCAATATTCGTCTTGCCCGCACCCAAGACCGCCTTGATGAATATAAATATTATGCCGGTGTGGCTGAAACAATCGGCGTGCCGGTGAAAATGCTGACTGCGGATGAGGTTAAAGAGGTTTGGCCACTGGCGGAGACAGACGGTATTCTCGGTGCCATTCAGCATCCCGATGACGGCTATATTCAGCCTGCCGATCTCACACAGGCGCTGGCCAAAGGCGCGCGCGACAGGGGCGCAACCATCTATCGTTACACAAGCGTGACCGGTATTGAGCAATTGCCGGATGGCAAATGGCTGGTCAAAACCGACAAGGGCGATATTACGGCAGATCATGTGGTTTCCGCATCGGGCAGTTTTGCTGCCAAAACCGGCAAGATGGTTGGTCTGACTGTGCCTGTGGTGCCGGTTGAGCATCAATATATTGTCACCGAGCCGCATCCGGCCATTATGGAGCGCAAGGCCAAAGGTCTGCCGGAAATGGGTGTGCTGCGTGAGAGTGACAGTTCGTGGTATATGCGCGAGGAAAATGGCGGTTTGCTGCTCGGGCCTTATGAAATCGGCGCACCGGTCTGCTATCAGGACGGCCCGTCTGACGAGAGCGAATATGAGCTGTTTCAGGAAGATCTCGAACGCCTGATGCCCTATATTGAAACCGCGATTGCGCGTGTTCCGGCTTTTGGCGAAGTGGGGATTAAAAAAGTTTATAATGGTGCCATTGCCTATACGCCGGACGGTAATCCGATTATCGGCCCTGCGCCGGGGCTGAAAAATTTCTGGCTCAATGAAGGACATTCTTTCGGCGTGACTGCGGCAGGCGGTGCCGGTTGGCAGCTGGCGGAATGGATTGTGGAAGGCGAGCCGTCAATTGATATGATGGGTGTCGATCCGCGCCGTTTCGGCCCCTATGTAACGGAAGGCTATCTCAAGGAAAAAGCCGAAGAATCCTATGCGGATGTTTTCACTGTGCATTATCCCGATGAGGAGCGCGGTGCTGCCCGTCCGTTGAAGCGTTCGCCGTCCTATGACCGGCAGAAGGCGCTGGGCGGGGTGTTCGGCTCGGTCTATGGCTGGGAGCGTGCCAACTGGTTTGCACCGCAAGGCTACGGGCTTGATGTGGCTTCGCTGAATAAGCCTGATGTGCTGTTGAACCAGAATCATCCGGCACCGGATGCCAATGGCAAGGTGCAGGAAGTGTGGTCATTCCGCCGTTCGAATTATTTCGAGCATGTCGGCAATGAGGTGAGAAATGTCACCGATAATGTCGGGCTTCTGGATATGTCGCCCTTTGCCAAGATGGAAGTGACCGGCTCCGGTGCGCGGCAATGGCTGGAAAGCATTTTCGCCAACCGTATTCCGAAGAAACAGGGCCGTGTTGCCTTGTGCCATATGCTGACCGCGCAAGGCGGGGTGCAGAGTGAATTTACGGTCTATGAGTGGAAACCGGGCAGTTTCTATCTGGTTTCTGCCGGTGCCTATGAGAATATTGACCATGATTATCTCTATAAGTTGGCACCACAGGATGGTTCGGTTATTTTGCGGCCGATCACGCAGAAATATGGTGTGCTGGTACTGGCAGGGCCGAACAGCCGCAAAGTGCTGCAAAAACTCACCCGCACCAGCCTTGCCAATGAGCATTTTCCGTGGCTGACGGGGAAGGAAATCAGTGTGGGTACGGCAACCGCCCACGCGCTGCGCGTTAATTTTGTCGGCGAGTTGGGCTGGGAACTGCATCATCCGATTGAGCAGCAAAATACGATCTATGATCTGGTGATGGAAGCGGGGGCAGAATTCGGCATCAAACCGTTTGGTATCCGCGCCATGCTGTCGATGGGCATTGAGAAATCCTATCGTCTGATCCCGCGGGAAATGTCAGTGGAATATAATGCCTTTGAATCCGGACTGGATCGCTTTGTGCATCCGGATAAAGGTGCCTTTATCGGCCGTGATGCTGTTATTGCCGCCAAGGAAAAAGGCTTGCGCTGGAATTTCGTGACACTGGAAGTGTACGGGGTTGAAGATGCGGATGCCCGTGGCTCCGAGGCGATTTACAGGGACGGCAAGCTGGTTGGCCGCGCAACCAATGGCGGCTTTGCATGGCGTCTCAATAAGAGCATCGCACTGGCAATGGTTAAGCCGGAACATGCAGCAACAGGCACTGAGCTGGAAATCAATATTCTGGGCAAGAATTACAAGGCGGTGATTGTGCCGGAATCGCCATTTGATCCGGAGAATGAACGGCTGAGAGCTTAAAATTTTCAGTCATTGAGACGACAAAATCACCGGCATTTTCTTTGAAATGCCGGTGATTTTTATGCATAGGTTTAAAATAAAAGGCCGGTTTAACCGGCCTTTGCTTGTTTCAAGCTGCGATGAGCTGTTTTCTGTCAGCGCGTTCCTGCTGCGGAGAGCGGCCATAGAGCTCGCGATAGCATTTGGAAAAATGCGAGGCGGAAACAAAGCCGCAGGCCACAGCCACCTCAACCACCGGCATGGAAGACTGGATCAGCAAATGGCGGGCACGGTCGAGGCGGATTTCCAGATAATAGCGGGCAGGGGAACGTCCCATTTCCTGACGGAACAGGCGTTCGATCTGGCGGCGCGACAGGCCGACATTACCGGCCACATCGAGCAAGGACAGCGGCTCGGTGAGACAGCTCTCCATCATCTCAATAATGGACAAGACTTTGGAATTCTGCACGCCAAGACGCGCGCGCAGGGGCAGGCGCTGGCGGTCATGCGGCTTGCGTACACGGTCTGTCAAAGCCTGTTCACAGATACGGTTGACCAGATTTTCATCAAAATCATCGCCGATCAGCTTCAGCATCATATCAAGCGCCGCAGTGCCACCGGCGCAGGTATAGAGATTGCTGTCGACCTCGAACAGATCGGCATAGACTTCGGCTTTCGGAAAAGTCTCTGAAAAGCCGGGCAGATTTTCCCAGTGAATAGCGCAGCGTTTACCGGAGAGCAGACCGGCTGCGGCCAGAATATGCGCACCGGTACACAGACCGCCGACCGAAATGCCGCGATTATAGGATTCGCGCAGCCAGGCCAGAACGGATTTGTTGTGGTAATTTTCCACATGAACACCGGAGCACACAAATACCATGCTCGGGCGGCTTTCACCGATCAGGTGGCGGCGCTCATCGTCCAGCGAAGTATTGGCGAAAATCTCAATATCGCTGGATGCAGCAACCGGTTTGCCGTCAGACGAGGCCAGCCGCCAGCGATAGGCCTCATAGCCGAGCATACGATTGGCAATGCGCAGAGGTTCGATCGCCGTGGCAAAAGCGATCATTGAAAAATCCGGCACCAGAAAAAAAACAATAGACCGCTTGAGCCGCGCTTTATCATTCATGGCTATGTTCCCGCGTTTATATTTTTTATTGTTGTTCATTATGTCCTGAAAGCGCTTGTTGTCTGTTCCCACACAGACGACGCAATCAGGATATTGGTATTGAGACATATTCTTTTGTTTTAGGGAAGTGCGGCCAAATGCCTGTCGCTAAATAGCATTTTGGTAACGATTAATGGCGTGCAAAAGCAAGAAAAATAGGTTCTTAGAATGGCTGTAAAAATGCGCTATGTCGCGATTAATATAGCGCCATAGCCCGATCAGACGCGTGAAACTCGTTCTAACACTTTACAGGCGGGGCATAATGCCTGTTCAGCAGGCCAGCTCGGGTTCTTTTGCGGGCCAATTTCATTGAAAAATTAAAAATAGCTTGCAGCAGATGCAACCATCCGGCGTATTTGTGCATTTTAAAGAATGTTGCCGTGAAATTTTTTAATTGGGAGATCGTCTGATGAAACCCTCTGTCTTTACTCCGATTGTGATTGTCCTTTGCGCCCTTTCTCTGGCAGCCTGCGCCAATACGGTGCGCGGCGTGGGCAAAGATGTAAAAGAGACCGGCCGCGCTGTGCAGCAGGCTGTTGAGTAATTTTCCATTAAATTGATAAAATAAAGCCCGTCAGCTTTGACCATGACGGGCTTCTTAGAGGACTGACGGGCTGATCAGCGCCTTACCATTGCGGCCATAACGGAGCTTACCGTTGTCTGGCCGATGATCAGGCCTTTCTCGCAGCAAATATTGATCTGCTCGGTCTTTTCTTCAACCAGCTTGCGCATGGCTTCTTCCAGCAGACTGTCAAACCGGATGGTGGGCAGATTGCTATTGTCGGGTTGCGGGGCGGTCATAATCGTATCGACACGGATAACCCGTCCGCGATTAACCTCCTGCACAAAGCTTTCAATGTAAGAATCTGCCGGATTGAGCACGATATCCTGACCGGTGCCTTGCTGGATAATTTCGCCGTCACGCAGGATTGCAATCCTGTCGCCGAGCCTTAAAGCCTCATCAAGATCATGGGTGATGAACACAATGGTCTTTTTGATTTCCTTCTGCAAATCCAGCAATACGCTTTGCATATCCACACGGATCAGCGGATCAAGGGCGGAAAAGGCCTCATCCATAAGCAGGATCGGCGCATCATTGGTCAAAGCTCTGGCAAGACCGACACGCTGCTGCATGCCGCCGGAAAGCTGGTTGGGATATTTTTCTTCAAAGCCTTTGAGGCCGACACGCTCAATCCAGCGATGGGCTTCCTCCAACTGTCTGGCACGGGGCGCCCCCTGAATTTCCAGCCCGTAAACCGTGTTTTCCAGCACGGTGCGATGTGGCAGCAGGGCAAATTTCTGAAATACCATTGCCGTTTTGTGCCGCCGGAATTCGCGCAATTGTGCCGGTGACATGGTCACAACATCTTCACCATCCACCAGAAGCTGGCCGCTGGTCGGATCAATCAGGCGGTTGATATGGCGGATGAGTGTGGATTTGCCGGAGCCGGACAGCCCCATAACCACCTGAATTCCACCGGCGGGCATGTCGATATTAATATCGCGCAACCCCAAAATATGACCATGCTTGTCATTCAGTTCGGCTTTGGTCATGCCATCTTTGACAAGTTGCACAAAGGCTTGCGGGGCATGGCCGAAAATCTTGTAAAGATTGCGGATTGAAATGCCTGCGGCTTGTGACCGGGGTGCCGCTATATGTGACGGGGAATTACTGGCCATGGGTGATCTCCAGATGCTTTTGCAAGCGTGCGCCATAAGCCTGACTGATACGGTCGAAGATAATGGCAATGCCGACAATGGCCATGCCGTTGAAAATGCCCAGCGTGAAATATTGGTTGGAAATGGCTTTCAGCACCGGTTGTCCAAGCCCCTGCACGCCGATCATTGACGCAATAACCACCATGGCCAGCGCCATCATAATGGTCTGGTTGATACCGGCCATAATGGTGGGAAGCGCCAGCGGTAACTGTACATTTTTCAGTTTTTGCCAGGGGGAAGAGCCAAAGGCATCAGCGGCTTCTAGCACATCGCGGTCAACCTGCCGGATGCCGAGATTGGTAAGACGGATAATTGGCGGAATGGCGTAAATCACCACGGCAATCAGCCCCGGAACACGGCCGATACCCAGCAGCATCACCACGGGAATAAGATAAACAAAGCTCGGCATGGTCTGCATAATATCCAGCACAGGGCTGATGAGACTTTGCAGCCGGTTGGACTTGGCCATCAGAATACCAGTCGGAATACCGACCAGAATAGCCAGAACCGTGCAGACAAAAATCATCGAGATTGTTTTCATCGTATCTTCCCACATGCCGAGATAACCGATGATGAACAAGGTGATGACTGTGCCGATGGTGATTTTGATGCTGCGGCTGGAAAACCACGCAATCACGGCGATCAGCAGCAGAATAACCGGCCAGGGCGTGCCGGTCATAAAGCGCTCTGCCTTGATCAGAAAAAATTGCAGCGGATTGAAAAAGCCCTCAATGGTATCACCATAACTGCGGGTAAAATTGCGGAAAGCCTCGTCAATCGTCTTTTTGAGCGTGGTGAGCGTAGTATTATCGAGATTGGGAAAGCGGTACAGCCAGTCCATAAAGCGTCTGTCTCCTGTTATTTTCATGGGACGGCAGTGTGCGCGGGACATGAAAATATCTGCATTTATGCGGCCAGCGCTCAGGCGCCGGTAGTCGATAAGGAGGTGGTAACAGGCCTGCTCACACGAGCAATGCACTGCGCATCAAAGGCGCAAGGTCTGTTGCAGTGCAGCAGGTCTGTCTTATAGGCGGCTTTGAAATGGTGCCAAAGCCGCCCTGAAACGCGTGTTTAACAGGATGAATTTGCGCATCTGCCAGCAGATGCGCATATCAGATCAGATGGCGGCCTTAACCTTTTCTGCCACATCGGCCGGAACCCATTTGGTCCACATATCCTCGTAATTTTTAAGGAAATAGACGGCCGCCTGTTCGCCGGTTGCCTGATTATCCGTCATCCATGCAAGCAGCTTGTTCAGCGTCTCATTCGACCAGGAGCGGTTCTTCAGATAATCAAGGGCAGGGCCCGCACGCTGGGAGAATTTATCGGTGACCAGCGTTTCCACGCGGTCTTTCGGCCAGCCGTTTTTCTTCGGGTCCGGGCAGTCGAGCACGGTATTGCAGCGTTTCCACTCTGCTTCATCAATGTCATAGCCGGTTTTGAGCATGACCATGTCATATTTGCCGAGCAAAGCGGTTGGTGCCCAATAGAAAGCGACAATCGGCTCTTTGCGCTCATAGGCTTTGGAAATCGCACCATCCAGCCCTGCGGCCGAACCGGTATCAATCAGGTTGAAGCCCGCCTGTTCAAAGCCGAAAGCCTTGAAAAACTGGCTGGTGACAACCGTGCCGCCCCAGCCAGGTGCGCCATTATATATTGCGCCTTTGGACGGATTTTCAGGATCGGGAAACAGTTCCGGATGTTTGAGAAGATCGTCAAAGGTTTTAATATCCGGATGGGCTTCGGCAATATATTTCGGAATCCACCAGCCCTGTTCGCCGCCATCCGGCAGCGATTGCGACAAAGCAATAATCTTGCCGTCATCAAAGCCTTTTTTCACAATATCCGGCAGCAGATCAACCCAGCCCTCCGGCGCAATATCCGGCTGACCTTTTTCAACCATTGAGGTAATGGTCGGCACAGTATCGCCGACGACAATTTCCGCATTGCAGCCATAACCGGCATTGAGAATGATTTTATCGAGATTGGACAGCAATTCCGCAGATTGCCAGTTCATATTGGAGATGGTGACATCACCGCATTCCGCAGCCTGTGCGCTGGCTGGTATCAGGGCTGCGCCGGCCAAAACACCGGCGGCCAGAATGGTTGAGGCAAACAGCTTCTTCATATGTGTTCTCCTATTCCCCGTGGTACTTTTGTTCTCTGTTCCGGTGGTACCGGTGCCGGAACAGTTTTATCGTTCTATGCAATATTCTAAGGCGCAAACTGAGCGGCTTCTCAACGACGCTATGTAACGAATTAACGACATTGACAGAAAAAGCGTATAAAAAACCGGAAATACGGGATTTAAAAGAGAATAAAGATGATATTTAAAATATAGTGTTTGTCTGAAATTGCGGACATTTCAGGTTTTTATAGTCTGTAATTTTTGTGTTATTATAGATTTTGTTCTGACGCTTCAGTAAAGTCAGAATTATGTGAAATTTATATAATATTATTCAGTCTATAGCTGTTTTATCCGTCGCGCTATAGTAGCGACAGAGTGAGCGCTGATGCGCGGCAAAGAATGGAAGAATTTTACGGGACGGAAGCAGCGTTCAACAGGCTCAGATGCGCCATTCCCTGTTGCCGGGGCGACGGCAAAAACCGCGCTGATGCTTGAAAGCTGCGCGGTAATTGCCAAAAATACGCATGGCTCGTCTGCCGCACTCAACATGGCAGACTTGAAAACAACTCCGGTACGCAGTACCTGATCCGGAGTAAGAGGCTAAACGTCTCTTATCCACTCTTTTAAACGGACATCGTTACCGTTCGGTTAGCAAGAGTTTAACGTCAGGTAAATATTGCCTGTTTTCTGAGGTTTTTTGACCAGTCAGATGAATATTATTGCAGCATAATGTTTTTATTCTGCAATTTATGGAAATGACCGGTGCCGCCTCTTGCATTTCAAAAGACAGAGTATTTTCATTGAGCGGGATTAAACTGAAGAATTTCCGCTACAGAAGGGCATGATGATGACAGAGAGCTGGCAGTTCTGGGCTCTGGTTTCAGCCGCATTTGCGGCATTGACGGCGATTTTCGCCAAGCTGGGTATTTCCGGCATTAATTCGGATTTCGCAACCTTTATCCGCACGCTGGTGATTATTGCGGCTTTATGCCTGTTTCTCACCATCAGCGGGCAATGGCAGAAAACCACTGATATTTCCGCGAAAAGCTGGTTGTTTCTTATTCTTTCCGGTCTGGCGACCGGTGCCTCCTGGATTGCTTATTTCAGGGCACTGAAAATCGGTGATGCCGCCCGTGTGGCACCGGTTGATAAATTGTCGATCATTATGGTGGCGATTTTCGGTGTGGTTTTTCTGGGTGAAAAACTCTCGGCGATCAACTGGCTTGGCGTGGTGATGATCGGTGGCGGCGTGATTTTGCTGACCCTGAAAGTATAAACAGGCGCTATCTGTACATAAAAAACCGGAAACCATGTTTTGAACGCACGGTTTCCGGTTCAGATTAAAACTTCAATGCTTTAAAAGCCGATCCACTGACGCATCGGATTGGTCGGATCCATCAGCAGACGGATTGTCAGCGCAATACAGGTGATGATCAAAAGCGGTTTGATCAGCCTTGCGCCAACCCGCATGGCCAGATGCGCACCGGCGGTAGCACCAAACATCTGCGCTACGCCCATGACCAGACCGACTTTCCAATTGATAACGCCGACAGCGGCAAAGGCCAGAAAACTGCCGAAATTCGAGGCGAAATTCAGCAATTTGGTGTGTGCAGTGGCTTTAAGCAGGCTGAAACCGGCCAGAGAGACAAAGCACAGCATAAAGAATGAGCCGGTGCCCGGCCCGAATAATCCGTCATAAAAGCCGATCAGCGGCACAATGGTCAGGCCGAACAGAAACGGTTTCATCCGCTGCGAGCGGCTGACATCACCGATATTCGGCTTGATTGCAAAATAGACGGCAATGGCAATCAGCAAAACCGGCAGCAAGCCATAGAGAATATCACCGGGAATATAGGTGGCGAGCAGGGCGCCGAGAACCGCGCCGAAACCGGACATCAGCGCCATGGGCAGTTGTTCTTTAATATTGACATGGCCGTTGCGGGCATAGGCAATGGTGGCCGAAGACGAGCCGAACAGTGATTGCAGCTTATTGGTGCCGAGCGCCTCTACCGGCGGAATACCGGCCAGCATCAGCGCAGGTACGGTGATCATACCGCCGCCGCCTGCAATCGCATCAATAAAACCGGCGATAAAGCCGGCAAAAGCCAGCAGCAGAAGCATAGAATCAATGGAGGCAGACATGAAAACCGTCAAAGGCTGAGCTGATGCTTGCATAAAGCGTAAAAAGACAAGCGACAGGGGCTATTATTGATCTCACTGATACGCAGTGTCTGTTGCGGTTGCAAGATATTTCAAATGATACAGAAGCTGTTTGTCAGCCAGCTTTTATCAAAGACCGGGAAATATCAAAGAATCGTGTAACAGGGCTTGTCATTTGGCGCAGGTGTTGCCAACACTGCCGATACTATCAATATTGGATGTCCGGCACAGGCATTTTTCGGGGAGTTTTATGAGCGAAACAATTTTTGAGCGTATCAGCGCTTATCTGAGCAAAAAGACAGCCGTGCAGCGTTTGTCGGAAGATCCCGCTCTGGTCTCTGAATTATTGTTGCTGGTGCGGCTGGTTTTTGCTGACGGGCAGAAACATCAGGCCGAGATGAATGCGCTTTTGCATATTATGCAGCATGATTTCGACATTAAGCCGGAAGAACTGCCGGAAGTGGCGGATTATCTGAAAACTTTTGCCTATGAAACCAGCAGTACACAGGCCGCAGCCCTGTTCAGTGAAATGGCGCCGGAGCGCCGCCAGTCGCTGATCAATCATCTGGTGGTGATTGCGCAGGCGGATAATGAAATTCATCCGGCGGAAAGTGCTTTGATTGCCCGTGTGATCGAGCAGTTGAATGTTGATCCTGAGGAATTGTTTGCCCGCCGTCAGGGTGGCGCAGAGCCGGAATAACCGGATTATGTTTGAACGAAAAAGCGCGCTTCGAAGCGCGCTTTTTTATTGGTTTCGGTTATGCGCCGAAGCGCTGGCGCCAGCAGGGGAACAGGTCGTTTTCCTCAGGGCTTGCAAGATAGACCCCGCGTGCAACGGCGCGTGCCATGGTTGAGGCCGCAGAGGCGCAAAGATCAATAAAATCATCGACCGAAGGTTCAATGCCGCTGGCACCGGTGGCGATGGTGAAAATCAGATCGCCGTCAAAAGGTGTATGGGCAGGCCAGATTGCCCGCGAATAACCGTCATGGGCAGCAATAGCCAACCGCTTGGCCTGCGCCTTGGTCAGTACCGCATCGGTGGCAATGGTGCCGATCGTGGTATTGGCCTGCGGCGACGCATTGCGGAATTTGATGCGTATATCCGTGGCATCTGCAGGAAGTGGTGAAGGATAGCCAAGCCCGCCAAATTCGCCCTGATGCTCAAAAGGGGCGGCCCAGAAATGTGCGCTGTCGCCTACGGTTACAGAGCCGACCGCATTGACCGCCACCAAAGCGCCGGTGGTAATACCATTGGGCAGAATATGGGAGGCCGAGCCAAGGCCGCCTTTGAGCCCTGCCACCAAAGCGCCTGCACCGGCACCATGGCTGCCGAGATCAAACTCTGTTGCCGCATTTTCCGCGGCCAGATAGCCAAGCTCGCGATAAGGCGGGTAGCGATCCCAGTTTTTATCGCCGCCATTATACATGTCGAACAGGATGGCAGAAGGCACCAGCGGAATATGCTGGCCTGCAACCTCAAAGCCGATTTTGCGCTCACGCAGCCATGCCTGCACGCCCGAAGCGGCATCAAGACCGAAGGCCGAACCGCCGGAAAGCACAATCGCATTAATATGCTGAACAGTATTATGCGGCTCCAGCAGGTCGGTTTCCCGCGCGCCCGGTGCGCCGCCCAGTACCTGCACAGCGGCAGTGGCCGGATTATCACATAAAATAGCGGTAACACCGGTTTTAACATGTTTGTCCTGCGCGTTCCCCACACGCAATCCGGCAACGTCAGTAATGAGATTGCGTGTTCCTGTCTGCATCTTCTTCTCTGTGGAATATGTCATTACAGCCTGCATCTTCTGGTTATTTATCGGACGGGTACAAAGGTCTTGCCGTTAAAACGCAGGAGCCGGTAAGGATTTTCCCGTCTTAAGCCTGCGGGCGTGAAACTCACAGCGCCTGCTGCGGTTTCAAAATGGTTTTTCAGCAAATAGCCGGAGAGCGAAAGCTGCGGTTCTGCGGGGCGTGTCAGCGCCTGATAGGCAATCTGCATGGCGGAATAGGCGAGCAAGGCATAGCCCTCCGCCTGCATATCGCCGGTGCGCGCTTCCTTGCGGGCAAGGGCGTTGATCGCTTTAATCGCCGTCTGTGTTTCCGCAGGTATCTCTGCGGTCAGGGCGGTTTCCGGCAATGCACTCATCAGCAAGCCTGCTGGCAGCGGTGTGGCCGGATCATCATGAAGCAGCATATCACTGCCGGCAATTGTCAGCGGCAATCCGGCAGCAGCGGCACTGCGGGCAATCACCGAGGCATCCGCCCCTTCACCGCCAAGCAGAACATGGCTGATACCGGCGCGTTTCAGCCTTGTGATCAGTGCATTTTGCGAGGTTTGCGCAGGGCGGTAGGTGTCTGTCATGGCAGGTTCAAGGCCGCGTGCCTTCAGCGCAATTAAAACCTGCCGCGCAAAATCGCGCCCCTGTACCGTACCGTCTTCAATCAGCGCAAATGGCAGGCTGCGCCATGTCGGCAGCAGTTGATCTACCATCAGATCAATAGCCAGTTTGCGGTCGGCCTGCAGGCGGAAAATGCCGAAATTGGTTCTGGTTTGTAATTCCAGAATATTGGGCTGGCGGCTGCCAAGGCTCAGCACCGCTATACCGTCCCGCGCCAGAACAGGGGCAGCCTGTTCCAGTGATTCACTGCATAAATAGCCGATCACCAACTGGATTTTAGCCTCTTTGATCCCGGAACGGATTTTTTCTGCCATAGCGGCATCGTCTGCGGCTTTGCAATATTCGGGCAGATAAACAAGTGTCACGGGATATTGGTTCTGGATTTTGGCCGCTTCCACGCCGAGGCGGATTTGTTCGGCCAAAAGTGCATATGGGCCTTCAAAGGGGGCGACAATGCCGATCTGTAATGCGGCCGTGTCCGTTTTGGGCTGCGCGCGGGCAAGCCCCGCAGTCAGCACAGCGCAGAATGAACAGAGGCACAGGCAACAAAGAACAGCGGCACGTCTCATGAGGTTCGGTTAAACCCTTGGCTGAAAAATCATTATCCTATGAGGTAAAGTGTTCTTCTGCTGCTTGCAATCTTTTGTGTAATAAAGGCCTGTTTTGTATCGGTTTTGCATTGTTTCAGGCAGGCAGATGGCAAAAATCACTGTCATTTGATCGCGAAATTATGCGCACAGGTGGTGTACAATATGTCGCAGACGTGTATTGAGGGTATGCAATACCGACGTGTTTCGTAATGATAATGTGCAGAGCAAAGCAGATGAATATGGTGAAGCCTTTCGTGACGACAAATCAGGTGGTTGATCCGCTGACCTACCGCAATGCCATGAGCCAGTTTGCCGGTGCGGTGAATATCGTCACGACCAATGGTCCGGCGGGGCGGCGCGGATTAACGCTTTCTGCCGGTTGTTCGGTATCGGATAATCCGGCCACCATTCTGATCTGCCTGCAACGTATTCACACAGATAATCTGATGTTTATTGAAAACGGCGTTTTTGCATTCAATGTGCTTCATGCCGGCCAAAAACATCTGGCTGAGGCTTTTGCCGGTCGCAATCATCTTTCCAGTGACGAGCGCTTTGCCCTGAGCGAATGGGATGAAATGGCAACCGGTGCGCCGGTTTTGCGCGGTGCTCTGACCAGTCTCGATTGCAAAATCATTTCCTGTCAGGATCATGCAACCCATCATGTGCTGTTCGGCGAAGTGCTGGCGCTGCGCCAGAGCCAGCCTGATCCGGCGCAGGAGGGCAGCGGTGAGGCGCTGATCTATCTGAACCGCGCTTATCATCAGCTGAAAATCTAAAGTACCGGCAGCGCTACCAACCGGCCATCCGCGCTTTGTTTTGCTGCAGGCAGGTGCAGACTGTTCCGTTACGCTCTGTATTGCCTGTGGAGCGTACCTGATTGTTCGCCAGTGTTACTCTGCTGCCACTCGACATTTAGAAAAAAGTGAATAGGTTCGGCTCTGAAAATGTGAAGATCGTTCACGAATATTGTTCTTCGAATCTATGAATGAGGGTAGTAATGCGCACCAGTACCGGTACCGCAAAACGCTTTGTACTCTTGGCAATGTTTGCTCCGCTGGTTGCCGCCTGTACTACAACTTCCGGCACAACACCTGCACCGACCGGTGCTGCGGCACAGGCGCCTGCGCCTGCTGCTGTACAGATGCCAAGCTTTCCGCAGCTGGTGCGCAGCAATGTGGCACCGGAGCTGGCCAATCCGTGCATTACGGCTGCAGCCAACCGCTATTTCATTCCTGAGCGCGTGGTGACGGCTGTGGATAGCCGTCCGGCCGGTGGCGGTAATACGGATGTGATCCTGAAAGTGGATTCCCGTGATGCCCGCTGCACCGTCAGCGCCAATGGCACTGTGCGTACTGTTGTTGATACCAGCCCGATGAGCGCCGATCAGCGTGCAGCCAATGAAGCTGCTGCCAAGGCTCCGGCCGCACCGGCCAAGGCTGCCGAGCCAGCCAAAAAGGCAGCCAAGCAGAAGAAAACCAGCTGATTTTTAGCTGAGAGCTTGAAGAAAAGCCGCCTGTTCCAGGCGGCTTTTTTGTTTAAGAATTTGAGTCTGAAAAATCCGGCAATGAATTGATTTTGCTTATTTTGTTTCGGGGGCTCGGAGTGGGGCGGTATAATAAAAAGGCCGCGGGTCATAAGACGCGCGGCCTGTTTTATTCACTGCGGAAAAGCGGTCGTGACTTAAGTCTTTGCCGCTTTACTTCTTCGCATAATCAGCGTTTGAAGCCTTCACTCGCAACCATCAGATTGCGGGTATAGTCTTGCTTGAAAATGCCTTTTGCCAGATCATCGGCTTTGAGCTTTTCAACAATCACACCATTTTGCATCACGGCCAGCTCATCACACATATGGGTGATAACAGCCAGATCGTGGCTGACCATCACAAAGGTCAGCTTGCGGTCGCGGCGGATCTGTTCCAGCAGATTAAGCACTTCCGCCTGCACGGAAGCATCAAGTGCCGAGGTTGGCTCATCGAGCAGCAGAATGCTTGGCTCAACGATCAATGCGCGGGCAATAGCGATACGCTGACGCTGACCGCCGGAAAGCTGGTGCGGATAGCGGAAGCGGAATCCGGAGCCCAGTCCCACTTCATCCAGTGCACGCACGATGCGCTTTTCCGTATCCTTGATGCCGTGGATCGCCAGCGGTTCCAGCAGCAGACGGTCGACCGTCTGGCGCGGATGCAGGGAGCCGTAAGGATCCTGAAACACCATTTGCACAGTGTTATAGAAATCCTTGTTGCGCGGGCTTGGTACCGGCTTGCCGTTGATTTCAACCTTGCCCGAACTTGTCGGAGCAAGGCCTGCAACGGCGCGCAGCAATGTAGATTTACCCGAACCGGATTCCCCCACCAGACCAAAGGATGACCCGCTCTGAACGGTAATCGAGGCATCTTTCAGCGCATGGAATTCATTGAACATCACATTGAGATTTTCAATGCAAAGAGCCGGAGTTTTGTTGTTGTCGGTTGTCATGTACGCCACTCCGCCTGACGCTGTAATGTCGGCAGGGGATGACGGTCATGGCCGATTTTCGGCATGCAGTTGAGCAGCCCCTGCGTATATGGATGTTTGGCATTGGCGAGATCGCTTGCGGCAATTTCCTCAACAATACGACCGGCATACATAACAATAACGCGGTCGCAGAAGGAAGAAACCAGACGCAGATCGTGGCTGATGAAGATCAGCCCCATGCCGCGGTCACGCACCAGCTTGTCGAGAATGCCGAGCACTTCGAGCTGAACGGTCACGTCCAGAGCGGAGGTCGGTTCGTCGGCAATCAGCAGTTCCGGCTGGGCAATCAGCATCATGGCGATCATCACGCGCTGTCCCATACCGCCGGATACTTCATGCGGATAGAGATCAAACACACGTTCAGGATCACGGATCTGCACGGCTTCCAGCATTTCCAAGGCTCTCTGACGGGCTTCCGATTTTTTGATCGAGCCGTGTGCCGAAAGCGTTTCAATGATCTGGCGACCAATGGTCATGACCGGATTGAGCGAATATTTCGGATCCTGCAACACCATGGCGACACGGCTGCCGCGCAAGGAACGGCGTTCCTTGGCGGAAATGCCGAGCAGGTCAATACCGTCAAATTCCAGACGTTTGGCAGTGATTTTCGCATGAGGCGGTGTCAGACCCATGATGGCGCGGCCGGTCTGGGATTTACCCGAACCGGATTCACCCACAATGCCCAGACGCTCACGGCCGAGCGAGAAAGAGACGCCGCGAACGGCTTCAATCGCACCGGTGCGGGTCGGGAAAGAGACCCGCAGATCATCAACGTGAAGTAGCTTATCGCTCATTGGTTATTGCCTCGCGGATCAAGAGCGTCACGCAGGCCGTCACCAAGCAGGTTGAAGCCAA
>JBEBVV010000009.1:0-127547 GCA_040392545.1 Pseudochrobactrum asaccharolyticum
GACATGCAGGTTACCGAAACGCTCAATGAAGGGCTGAAGCGCGAGATCAAAGTCGTGGTTCCGGCACAGGATCTTGAAGCAAAGCTCGCAGAGCGCCTCGAAACCGCTCGCGGTCGCGCTAAAATCGACGGCTTCCGTCCTGGCAAAGTGCCTGCAGCACATTTGCGCAAGATGTATGGCAAGTCTTTCATGGCTGAAATCGTCAATGAAATTCTCAATGACTCGACCCGTTCGATCCTCGCAGACCGCAATGAAAAAGCTGCAACCCAGCCTGAAGTTGTGATGAGCGAAGACGAAGCAGAAGCCGAAAAGGTTCTGAGCGGCAAGGCTGATTTCGTATTCTCGATGAATTACGAAGTTCTTCCGAAAATCGAAATCAAAGACGTTTCCGGTCTGAAAGTGACCCGCGAAGTTGTCGATATTTCTGATGAAGAAGTTGAAGATCAGGTTAAGCGCATTGCATCTTCCGCCCGCACCTATGAAGCTAAAAAGGGCAAGGCTGAAGACGGCGACCGCGTAACTATGGATTATGTGGGCAAGCTGGGTGATGAGCCTTTTGAAGGCGGTGCAGATACTGATGCGCAGCTCGTTCTCGGTTCCGGCCAGTTCATTCCGGGCTTTGAAGATCAGCTGATCGGCGTAAAAGCCGGTGAAGAAAAGCAGATCAAAGTTACTTTCCCTGAAAATTACGGTGCAGCGCATCTGGCAGGCAAAGAAGCAACCTTCGACATCACTGTTAAGGAAGTTGCCAAGGCCGGTGAACTGGAACTCAATGACGATGTAGCCAAGAAGCTCGGCATTGAAACTCTGGATCGTCTGCGTACCGTTGTTCGTGAACAGATCGAAAGCCAGTACGGCCAGATCACCCGCCAGAAGGTAAAGCGTCAGATTCTCGATGGTCTGGATGCAGAATATCAGTTCGAAACACCGGAACGTCTGGTGAATGCTGAGTTCAACAATATCTGGCAGCAGATCAATTTCGACCTGCAGCAGGCTGGCAAGACCTTCGAAGACGAAGAAACAACTGAAGAAGCTGCCCGCGAAGAATATCGCAAGCTGGCTGAACGCCGCGTTCGTCTTGGTCTGGTTCTTTCCGAAATCGGTGAAAAAGCCGGTGTGGAAGTAACTGAAGAAGAATTGCAGCGCGCTGTTTACGATCAGGTTCGCCGCTATCCGGGTCAGGAACAGCAGGTTTATGAATTCCTGCGCAAGACCCCTGATGCAGTTGCCAATCTGCGCGCACCAATCTTTGAAGAAAAGGTTGTTGACCATCTGCTCGGCACCATCTCCGTCACCGATAAAAAGGTGAGCAAGGAAGAACTGACTGCTGAAGAAGAAGGCGCAGAAGAAGCAAAGAAGCCTGCTAAAAAAGCTGCTCCTAAGAAGAAAGCCGCTAAAAAGGCTGATGACGCAGCTGAATAATCAGTACGTATAAATCATGAAAAAGCCGCGCTCTATGCGCGGCTTTTTTATTTAAGCTGCTTTATAGTCGTGCCGGTTTATGTGTCGGATACAGGCTGTTTGATGAGCGCGAAACCCTATTATCATTTATGTAAAATGCTGACCGGCGATATGGCCCAGCCCGTCTGGTCGCCAGATATTGCTTTGGTGCCGTTTCAGCCGATGAGGCCGGACGTTGTTACTGTGCTGCATGATCTTCTCTCTGCATCTTATGCGGTCGCGGGGGATCCGCTGCAGCCGGTTGATGACTGGTGGCAGGCATTGTCCTCTGATCCCGAATATGAGGCAGCACTGGTCTTTCCGGTGTTGAACAAACAGGGTGATCTCATTGCTTTTGTACATTGCTGGAGCCGTGCTTTTATCAAGGATATTGTGGTGCATCCTGACTGGCGCAGCCAAGGCATCGGTGAAGCATTGCTGCTGCATTGTTTTCATGTTTTTTATGGGCGCGGAGCAGAGAAAATCTGCCTCAAAGTCGAGCGTCACAATCCTTTCGGGGCAGAGCGGTTCTATCGCCGTTTGGGCATGACAGATATGTGTGCTGACACTTGAGGTACTTCATCTTTACAAGCTCCTGCTTTGTTACGGGAATTTGTATTTTTTCTGCCAATCAAGGGTGCACTGTTGCGCCATAATGTTTATAGTCCGCGCAATGATCGTTTATTGATGCTGAAACAATGCTGTTGTGATGCACAGAGCACTTGCCAGTCAGGCCGGTTTGTTTTAGCCAGAAGCATGAGAAAACGGCCGGGCGTAGCCCATGCCGCCAAAACAGAGATTTAAGAGCCCATGTCCCTTATCGATACACGCACACCAGACCCGAAACGACTGATCTCCGGTGCTACCGGTGACTGGGAAGTGGTGATCGGGATGGAAGTCCATGCGCAGGTGACTTCCAATTCCAAATTGTTTTCCGGTGCTTCCACTGAATTCGGCGCGGAGCCGAATGCCAATGTGTCGCTGGTTGATGCGGCAATGCCGGGCATGTTGCCGGTTATCAATGCGGAATGTGTGGCACAGGCTATCCGTACCGGTCTTGGCCTGAAAGCCCAGATCAATCTGAAGTCGGTTTTTGACCGCAAGAATTATTTCTATCCTGATCTGCCACAGGGCTATCAGATTTCCCAGTTCAAGCAGCCGATCGTGGGCGAGGGCACAGTGATTGTCTCCGTTGGTCCTGATTCCAAAGGCCAGTTTGAAGATGTGGAAGTGGGTGTCGAACGCGTGCATCTGGAGCAGGATGCCGGTAAGTCGATCCATGATCAGCATCCGAGCATGTCTTATGTTGACCTGAACCGCTCCGGTGTGGCGCTGATGGAAATCGTTTCCAAGCCGGATATGCGCTCGTCAGACGAAGCCCGCGCTTATATGACCAAGCTGCGCAGCATTCTGCGCTATCTGGGCACTTGCGACGGCAATATGGACGAAGGCTCGATGCGTGCGGATGTGAACGTCTCTGTGCGCCGTCCGGGCGGTGAATTCGGCACCCGTTGTGAAATCAAGAATATGAACTCGATCCGCTTCATCGGTCAGGCGATTGAATATGAAGCCCGTCGTCAGATTGCCATTCTGGAAGATGGCGGCGAAGTGGATCAGGAAACCCGTCTTTACGATCCGGCAAAGGGTGAAACCCGCTCGATGCGCTCGAAAGAAGAAGCGCATGATTACCGTTATTTCCCGGATCCTGATCTGTTGCCGCTGGAATTCACACAAGCCTATGTGGATGAACTGGCTGCCGGTTTGCCGGAACTGCCGGATGACAAGAAAAACCGTCTGGTTGAGACCCTTGGTCTGTCTGTCTATGACGCATCCATTCTGATTACTGAAAAAGCCATTGCTGATTATTTTGAATCGGTTGCCGAAGGCCGCGATGGTAAAGTTGCTGCAAACTGGGTGATCAATGATCTGCTTGGTGCTTTGAACAAGGCCGGTAAAGATATTGAAGAAGCACCGGTTTCACCGGAGCAACTGGGTGCTATTCTTGATCTGATCAAGGAAGGCACAATTTCCGGCAAGATCGCCAAAGACCTGTTCGAAATCGTCTGGAACGAGGGCGGTGATCCGAAGCAAATCGTTGAAGCCCGCGGCATGAAGCAGGTGACCGATACCGGTGCGATTGAAAAGGCTGTTGATGAAATCATTGCGGCCAATCCGGAAAAAGTGGCACAGGCCAAAGAAAAGCCGACACTGGCTGGCTGGTTTGTTGGTCAGGTGATGAAGGCAACCGGTGGTAAAGCCAATCCGCAGGCTGTGAATGATTTGGTTAAAGCCAAGCTGGGCATTGAATAATGTGGCTGCGTTCTGCCAATAAGGATGATCTCAAAGCAGTGCATCAGCTGCTGGTCAAAACCTGGCACGCCACTTTTGATGACGTGCTGGGTGTTGAAACGGTCAATAAAGTTACGGGTGAATATCACTCGGTCGCTGCGCTGACCCGTAATCTGGCCAAGCCTTATTCGGAATTTGTTGTGGCCGATGACGGCGAGGGCAACCTCGTCGGCATGGCTTTTGCCAGCCAGAGTAAAGACGGGATTGCAGAACTGCATCAGCTTTATGTTGATCCGGAGCATCATGTGCAGGGCATCGGCACGATGCTGCTTGCCGAGATTGAAACAGCTTTTCCGGATGTGGAAAAGCTGGCTCTGGAAGTGGTTGCGAAGAATCAGAAGGCGGTTGATTTCTACCGCCGCAAAGGTTTTGAGAAGACCGGCGAGACCACCGACTGGGGCAAGCTCGATCTTGATATACCGGTTTTGAAGATGGAAAAGCCGCTATCCGGCTGGTCCATGTAACGACCTGTAGCGAAGCGGTTGTTTCCTATATCTGCCAAATGCAGAGATGGGGAAATTGGCCGCTCACATTTTCAAGAGCGTCAACATGACCCTTGCCATAGGTCGCAGATAAGGTCATAAGCAGGGAATAATCTGCATGATCCTTTCCCTTACAGGGCAGGATAGTTCAGGATCTGGAAGTGCTATGAAGAAATTTATCATCCAAGTGTTCACCTGGTGGAACAGTCAGACAATCGGCACACGTTTGCATACATGGCGTAAAGGCAAGCGCGTCGGTGAAGATGAGTTCGGCAATGTCTATTACACCGGTGGCAAGGATTCTGAAGGCCGCACCCGTCGCTGGGTGATTTATAACGGCTATAGCGAAGCCAGCGCTATTCCGGCCGGCTGGCACGGATGGATGCATCACCGCACTGACACACCGCCGACTGAAGAAAATTATCAGCCGCGCGAATGGCAGAAACAGCACCAGCCAAATCTGACAGGCACACCTTATGCCTATCGTCCGCAGGGTGCGATTGCGGCTTCAGGCCAGCGTCCGCAGGTCAGCGGCGATTATGACGCCTGGACACCGAATTAAGTTTCAGGACTGAAAGTTTGACAGGCGGCATGGTTTATCAGCTGTGCCGCCTTTCTCTTTGCCTCCTTTATGTTTCCGGCAATCTTTTTGTGATCTCCGGCAATTTGCGGCTCTGGATTGGGGAAAACCATGTCCGGTGCTGTTTTTTCTCACAAATGCCGCAAATAACAGGCTAATTTGCGCAAAAGCCGGTTTCAGGCTTATTCTTCTGGCAACCAACCCAAAGGCATAATGCGTATGAATGTTTCTCATCAGGGACGTTTGAGCCAAGGCTATTCCGGCAAAGAATGTTCAGGCCGGAAGGGTTGGGGAGCACGAATCCTGTTGGTTGCAGGGCTTGGCATTGCGGGCTTCACGCTGTCTTCCGCAGCCTATGCTGACCGTATTTCCAATAAGGTTGCCGAGTTTTCAGGCCTTGATAAGATCACCGGCCGGATCACAACTTTCGACGTTTATATCAATGAAACCGTGCAATTCGGGGCGCTGCAGGTAACACCTAAAGTCTGTTACAGCCGTTCGGATAATGAAGCGCCGCGCACAGACAGTTTTGTGCAGGTGGATGAGATCACACTTGACCGCAAAATCCGCCGTATTTTCTCCGGTTGGATGTTTGCCGACAGCCCGGGTTTGAATGCTGTTGACCATCCTGTCTATGATATCTGGCTGAAAGACTGCAAACAGACATCGGATGTACCTGCACCAAAATAATGGTGCTTGCTGCTTACTCCTGAAAATTCAAAGCTTTATTGTCGTGTCACAGGGCGGGGATGTTCTGTGCTGCCTATCCGTTGTGGCGCGATCATATGCGGCTGTTTTAAAACTGTGCCTGTGTGAGAATGGCGGGCAGGAGCATATCTTCATAAGCGCTGGCCGGAATTTCGACAGCACCGAAGCGTTGCAGATGCTCTGTAATAAATTGCGTATCCAGTAATTTGAAGCCGCGCTCACGCAAATGCGCAACCAGATGCACAAGACAGGCCTTGGAGGCATCGGTCACATGGCTGAACATGCTTTCCCCGAAAAATGCCCCGCCCAGCGTAACACCGTAAAGACCGCCAACAAGCTTTTCATCCTGCCATGCTTCCACTGAATGGCAATGTCCGGCCTCATAGAGGCTTATATAAGCATTGCGGATGGTTTCATTAATCCATGTGCCCGCATCGGGCTCGCGCCTGTTGGCGCAGCCTTCCAGCACTTGTGCAAAGGCCGTATCCATACGGATATCAAAAGGGGAGCGCTTGAGTGTTTTTTTCAGGCTGCGGGGAATATGAAAATCATGAAGCGGAATAATACCGCGCAATTCTGGGCGCACCCAGAAGATTTCAGGATCATCAGCACTTTCTGACATAGGGAAAATGCCGGAAGCATAAGCCCGGAGCAAAAGCTCCGGGCTTAAATTATTCGAAGATGCGGCACTGTTCTCCGCCATAGGATTTACTGACCGCTGGCGGTCTTCTTTTCCAGATATTTTTCAAGCCAGTGGATATCATAATCGCCATTGGCGATATCCGCATTGGCAATCAGATCCTGGAAAAGCGGCAGGGTTGTATCAATACCATCGACCACAAATTCATCCAGCGCGCGGCGCAGACGCATCAGACATTCCACGCGGTTGCGGCCATGAACAATGAGCTTGCCGATCAGGCTGTCATAATATGGCGGGATTTTGTAACCGCTGTAAACGCCGGAATCAACGCGAACGCCAAGACCACCCGGCGTGTGGAAATGGTTGATCGTGCCTGGGGACGGCGTGAAAGTGCGGGCATTTTCCGCATTGATACGGCATTCAATGGCATGGCCGGAGAAGCGGACATCTTCCTGCTTGACCGACAGGCCGAGACCGGCGGCAATACGGATCTGCTCATGCACCAGATCAATGCCGGTGATGGCTTCGGTGATCGGATGTTCCACCTGAAGACGGGTATTCATTTCGATGAAATAGAATTCGCCGTTTTCATAAAGGAATTCGATGGTACCGGCACCGCGATAGCCGAGCTCTGCGCAGGCATTGGCACAGATCATGCCGATCTTGTCACGGGCTTCTGCATTGAGAGCAGGGGAATTGGCTTCTTCCCAGACCTTCTGGTGGCGGCGCTGCAGCGAGCAGTCACGTTCACCCAGATGGATGGCCTGACCTGCACCATCGCCCACGATCTGCACTTCGATATGACGCGGCTTTTCGAGATATTTCTCGATATAAACAGCATCATCACCGAAAGCCGCACCGGCTTCGGAGCGGGCTGTATTATAGGCAACGGAGATATCTTCTGCCGATTTGGCAACCTTCATCCCGCGGCCACCACCGCCGGAAGATGCCTTGATGATAACCGGATAGCCGATTTCAGCCGCGATGCGGATGGCGTCCTGCTCACTGGTTACACCGCCGTCAGAGCCCGGAACAACCGGAATGCCGAGACGTTTGGCGGTTTTCTTGGCTTCAATCTTATCGCCCATAATGCGGATATGCGCAGCGGTCGGTCCGATGAAGGTGATGTCATGTGCTTCGAGAATTTCAGCGAATTTCGCATTCTCGGACAGGAAGCCGTACCCCGGATGAATGGCATCCGCGCCGGTAATTTCGCAGGCAGCAACAATCTGATGAATATTCAGATAGCTGTCGCGCGATGGCGGCGGGCCGATACAAACGCTTTCATCTGCGAGGCGCACATGCATGGCATCGGCATCGGCAGTGGAATGAACGGCAACAGTCTTGATGCCAAGCTCCTTACAGGCGCGCAGCACCCGCAGGGCAATTTCGCCGCGGTTGGCTATGAGGATTTTCTGAAACATCGTTGCTCCTGCCTCAGTATAGTCTGACGGGCAAACTATCTATTACGGTAAATTTGTCGGCAATGGCTGCGTCCGGCGGATACAGCCATTATCAGTCAAAGAATTATTCGATGACGAGAAGCGGTTCGCCGAATTCCACCGGCTGGCTGTCGCTGACAAGAATAGCTGTCACAGTGCCTGCGCGCGGAGCCGCAATCTGGTTCATGGTCTTCATCGCTTCGATGATCATGACAGTCTGGCCTTCTTTCACACTCTGGCCGACTTCCACAAACTGTTTTGCGCCCGGTGCCGGAGCCAGATAGGCAGTACCAACCATTGGCGAAGGTACAGCATTCTTGGACTTGTCAGCAGCTTTTGGTGCTTCTGCAGCAGGTGCTGCAGCGGCAACAGGTGCAGCGGCCGGTGCCGGAGCATAATATTGCTGCGGGGCAGCCTGCACGGAAATATTGCGCGAAACGCGAATGCGCAGATCATCCTGTTCAACTTCGATTTCGGTCAGATCGGTATCTTTGAGGATGTTCGCGAGATCGCGAATGATCGCCTGATCAATACCGGAGCTTTTATTCGTCATGGGTCTGGCCCCTTTACCGCTGATATATAATGTTTGTTTGAGAGCATATTCTGATGCGAAGATACTCAATTTTTTGTTTGCTGCAGTTGCCGGTTAAAGAGCCTTCGCCGCTTTGGCCTGAAACTGCTGTGTAGCATATGCCTGACGGTCAGGGCTCACTATGCTGGTTTGATATGCGTGGCATAATCCACTCTGAAAAGCCGGTCAACTTTCCGCGCTTTTCTGAAAACCCGCAAGCGCACGCAGCCCCATCAGGTAACCTTCCGCACCAAAACCGCACAGCACTGCTTTGGCGACCGGTGACACGAAGGATTTATGGCGGAACTCTTCACGGGCGTGAATATTGGACAGATGCACCTCAACCACTGTGGCCTGCGCGGCGCGGATGGCATCGAGCAGGGCGATTGATGTATGCGTATAGGCTGCCGGATTGATCAGAACCTGTGCGTTCTGCTGACCGGCTTCCTGAATCCATGTGACCAGATCACCTTCATGATTGGACTGGCGAAACTCGATCTCAACACCGAGGCGCTGCGCTTCCTTGCGGCAGTTTTCCGCAATATCATCCAGCGTGAGCGCGCCGTAAATTTCCGGTTCCCGCTTGCCGAGCATATTGAGGTTAGGGCCGTTCAGAATAAAAATCTTTTGTGCCATCGGTTGCGTTATCGCTTTACAGTTTCTCTCATATCCGTTCAGGTGAACTGAATTTGCTCTTATCCCTATAATGGGGAAAGTGGCGGGGTTAAAGCCCGTAAATCATTTCCGTACAGGCTTTAACCTCATTTTTCGATACAAAATTCAATTTTATAGATAAAATTGCAAAGTTTATTTGGCGTCGGACTGCAACTGACGCTGTTCAGCGATTTTTGCTGCAAGCGTATCATGACCTACGGCACCGGGTACCAGCTCATTACCGATAATATAAGACGGCGTGCCGGAGATATTAAGTGCCTGTGCTATTGTATAGGCATTCTGGAACGAGGTGACGACCTCTTTGCTCTTCATCAGTTCGCGCAATTTGGCCTCATCGGCGCCGAGCTTCTTGGCGGCGGCAATAGCGCTTTCTTCCGTGGAGCTTCTCGGTTCCGACATCAGCACTTCATGCAGTTCCATGTATTTTTCAGGCATCAGTTTTTTGAAAGCCTGTGCGACCAGATGGGTGCGCATGGAATCAGGGCCGAGGATCGGGAATTCTTTCAGCACGAAACGCACATTCGGATCTGCTTTCAGCAAGGCCTGCATATCCGGCATGGCGCGTTTGCAATAGCCGCAATTATAGTCGTAAAACTCAACAACGGTGATATCGCCTTTTGGATTGCCATAGACGGAATCATTCGCATCATTGAAAATCTGCTCATGATTATCGGCAATGATTTTCGACTGATTTTCACGGGCGGCAACGCTTTGTTTTTCTTCAAGCGCGTCCTGCACTTCAATCAGCAATTCAGGATTTTCCAGAAGATAGTCACGGATAATTTGCTCAACGGCAGCTTTATCAAGCGGCTTGGCTTCTTGCGCATGGCTGGTGGCAATGCCGGAGATGAAAAGAGCTGCGCTGAAAACAGAAGCAGCAAGGCTTGCCTTGAGAATATGAGTCATTGAATATTTCCGGACGTTCCGGCCTGTTCAGACCGTTTTGGATGATCGGGTGAAACCGCGCCTGTCGTGATAAAACAGGCGCAGCCGGTTACTTGCTTTTCGTTTTGGTTTTGATGATATCCTGTGCGCGCAGCCAGTCCGGCGAGCCGGATTTCAGGCGGGTTTGCGCACGGGTTGCAAAGATTTTGGCCTCATTGATGCGGCCTGCATAATAATGCTGATCGGCGGTCGCCAGATCAGCCAGCCCCATCTGGCCGGACTGGCCATAGGCCTGCGCCAGATAGCCATAGCCTTCAGAAAATTCAGGATCGCGGGCAATACCGGCTTTCAGCTCCCGTATTGCGGTTTCCATATTGGCTTTATTGCCGGTAAGCATCAAAGCGCGGCCATAGCTCATACGGATCAGGCTGGATTTGCGCGGGTCAAGGGCGGCGGCCTGTTTGAACTCTGCGGCCGCACCGACCGGATTATTTGCCTTGAGCAGGATTTCGCCCTTCATTTCACGGAAATAAGGGTTTTTCGGCTGTTCTTTGATGAGGGCATCAATCTTTGGAATGGCATTGCGCGCATTGCCGTTGAGGAATGTGTAAATCGCATCGCCGTAACGGGCGCCCAGACCCCGCGGATTATTGCGGAAAATGCGCTGTACAGACCCAAGACCGCCGGAATAGGCGGCGATTTTAGCGCGCATCAGATCATGGCGGATTTGCAGGCTTTCCGGATCTTTTTTCTCAAAATACGGGCTCTGATGGGCAAGCGTTGAGAGATTGGCGATACGCTCACGCGGCAGCGGATGGCTGACGCGATAGGTATCGACCTGTGTGCCGCTGATCGACAGGGCGCTGGCAAAACGCTCGAATGTGGTCAGCATGCCCTTGGCGGACTGCTGGGTCTTGTTAAGGTAATTGATGGCGGAACGGTCAGCGGCGGCTTCTTCTGTGCGCTGATAGGATAAAAGGCTGCGCATGGCCACTTCACCGCCACCGGCAGCAATACCGCCGCCGGCGCCGGCAATGGCGCTGTTACGGGTGGCCGCACCGGCAATACCGGCACCAAGGCCGAGCAGGGTGCCGATCACGGCCATGGTTTTTGCCTGTTTGAGCTGTTCACGCAGCCGGTCCTGATGGCCGCCTGCAAGGTGGCCGGTCTCATGGGCAATCACGCCGATAATTTCATTCGGCGTTTCAGACTGGAGCAAAGCGCCGGTATTAATGAAAATACGCCGTCCGTCGACAAAAGCGTTGAAGCTCGGACTGTTGACCAGAACCGTACCGATACGCTTTTTGCCAAGGCCTGCGGCATTGAGGATCGGTGTTGTGTAATCGCTGACAAGCGCTTCAATCTCGGCGTCGCGTACGATGGGAACAGAGCGCGACTGGGCAGAAGCGGTAAGGACAGACCCCGCCAGAACCGCTGCAGAGATTGTGAAAGCAAGCGGCAGGCGCAGGGCTTTGCGGGCTGTAACCGGAGCCGGTGCTGCCGGTTGCGGCGCAGGGGCTGTGTCAAAAGGGGCGGTTTCGGCCATCAATAAAATCCTGTTTTTAAAAAAGTTTATTCAGGCGTGAATCAGCTGCATAGTTATAGCTTTGTTTGGCTGTCCAGAGCCAACAAAATCAGATTCTGCAGTTTTTCCGTGTGCTTAAACATAGAGTGCTGCCTGATGATCGGGATGTTTCCGGCCTTTTTTATGACCTGATTTGTTCAAAAATATAATAATTGGCTGATAAAACACAGTTTTACTGCTTTTCCGCCTGCAAATGGCGCTGATGCTATTTCTTAATTGTCTTCTTCGCCTGCTTCGGGTTATGCAGTCCGCAGCAGAATTGACAGGTATTTTATGCGTGATCGGGAGGAAAAGCCGTATTTCCGCATAAATGCCGCTGCAATTTCAGAGTTTCTTGCACTTTACAGGGGCAGGTTGAGCATTTTGCGTTTGTGGCGCAGGGGCTGCTCTGATCAATGGGTTATGCATGGTTTCCCCTGAGCGGACCAGTTTCAGGGAATTATGCGCTATGCTTCAGAGGATGCAATTGTGAGAGCTTTTTCCTATCGTAGTGAAGTTGATCCGTTTCATGCAATGGATGTTCTGGCCGAGGCGAACAGACGCCGTGCCGAAGGTGCGCCGATGATTTCCATGGCTGTCGGCCAGCCTGCTGATCCGGCACCTTTGCGGGTGCGGGAAGCGGCACAGAAAGCGCTGATCGACGGGCGGATCGGTTATACGGATGCACTGGGGCTGATCAGCCTGCGTGAGGCAATTGCCGCCCATTATGCTGATCAATATGGTGTTGAAGTCTCCCCGCAGCGCATTGCCGTGACAACCGGCTCTTCGGCTGCGTTCAATCTGGCATTTCTGAGCTATTTCGATGCGGGTGACCGCGTTGCCATTACCCGTCCGGGTTATCCTGCCTATCGCAATATTCTTAAAGCACTGGGCGTTGAAGTGGTTGAAATCGGCACCGGTGAGGGCGCAAGCGTTAATCTGACGGCGGAAAGCCTGATTGCCGCTCATGCGGAAAAGCCGCTGAAGGGCGTGCTTTTTGCAAGTCCGGCCAATCCGACCGGCGCAATCATTGCCGATGAAGAGCTGAAAGCTATATTGGAAGCCGCACGCGAGCGTAATATCCGCGTGATTTCTGACGAGATTTATCATCGCCTGACCTATGACCGTCCGGATCAAACCGCGCTGGCTTTTGATGATCAGGTTACGGTGATCAATTCTTTCTCCAAATATTATTGCATGACCGGCTGGCGGATCGGCTGGATGGTGTTGCCGGAAGATGCTGTGCGCCCGAATGAGCGCATTGCACAGAGCTTATATATTTCTGCGCCTGAATTATCGCAGATTGCGGCGATTGAGGCCTTTCATGCTTCTGCCGAGCTTGATGTGATCAAAGAGCGTTATGCGCTGAACCGGTCTATTCTTGGCGAGCATTTGCCGAAGATGGGGCTGACACTGGCAGCGCCGATGGATGGCGCTTTCTATGCCTATTGCGATGTGTCGCGCTTTACCAATGACAGTATGGCTTTTGCCCGTAAAATGATTGCAGACATCAATGTGGCAGCCACACCAGGTCTGGATTTCGATCCGCTGGAAGGGCACCGCACCATGCGCTTTTCCTATGCAGGAACTGCGGATGAAATGCGTGAGGCCATGCGCCGCCTTGCCGAATGGCTCTGATGACCGGCAGGCATAAGAATAGCTGAAACAGAAAAACCGCGGGAATGGTCCCGCGGTTTTTTTCATATCTGCTGATATTTTTGCGCATTTTTAAAGCACATTTCCCGCAGTCAGGCTCAATCACTTCACTGCGGGAATAGTAAGTTCTGGCTCAGAAGAAACCTTTTTTCTGCCACCAGCCGCCGCGCTTTGGCTGCTCTGCAGGTTCATCTGATTTTTCAGCCTGACTGACCTGCGAGGTAACAACCGGCTTGGATGGAGCCGTTGTGGATGTTCTGCGCGCACGGGCAGGCTTTTCATCCTGTGTTTCGGCGGCCACTTCTGCCACAACAGTTTCAACCTTTTCAGGGGCAGGCTGAGGTGCTGGCTGTTCTGCCGCCGGTTCAGTTGCAACAGCATCTGCCGGAGCTTCAGCCTGTGCTTCCACAGCCTTTTTGGCACGTGGCTTGCGAGCCGGTTTTTCAGCCTTATCGGCTGCTTTCCTGCGTGCCGGTTTGGCCGGAGCTGCGGCTTCTTCCTGCACGACAACGCTTTCCGTTACAGTTTCAGCAACAACAACCTGTTCTTCAACCTGCTGCGGTGCTGCTTCTTCCTGCGGCTTGGCTTTTGCGCCGCGTGGTTTCGCTGCACGTTTGCGGGCAGGCTTGGCTGTTTTGCCTTCTGCCTCGGTGCCGGAAGCTGCCGGAGCTTCAGCCTTTACCGGTGCAGCTTCTGCTACAGGTGCCTGAACAGGGGCAGATGTTTTCTGCGGCTGATAACCGATAAATTCAGGCGCTGGCAGCGGAGCCGCAGCTTTTCTGGCAGCTTGCTTGACGGCATTCAGACGGGTAACGGCCTCATCACGGCTGAAGCCGACAAATTCGACTGCTGGCAAGCGGTTGTCATTGTCATATTCGCCACGACGGTTCTTGCGTCCGCCACGACGACCGCGACGGCGCTTCTTGCGGCGGTCTTCTTCCGACTGGGAGGCGGAAGTTTCTTCTGACTCAGCGGCATCGCCATTATCATCGTCATCTGCACCATTGTCGCCCTGCGCATCCGTTGTATCACGGTCACGTCCGCCACGGCGGCGACGACGGCGACGGCTGCGTTTGCTGCGCTCGTCATTGCTGTCTTCGCGTGCATTTTCATCATCAGCAGACAGGTTTTCACCGTCAGTTTCATCTTCAAGATCGATGATTTCCGGATCATTTTCCTCGTCATAAGGCATGAACTGGATGGTCTGCGGCACAGGATTAACCGGTCCTGCGGCAGGGGTGCCCTTATCAATCGCCAGATGCTGATGGCCAACGCTTTCATCAATCAGCAGTTCAATGGTCAGACCGAAGCGGTTTTCCATTTCTGTCAGCAGATTGCGCTTATGGTTCAGTACATAAAGCGCTGTAGCCTGCGGCGTGCGCACAGTAATATTGTTCTGCGAATTGCGCTGCAGGAATTCCTCAATCGAGCGGATGACATAGAGTGCCATCGACGAATCCGAGCGGATGAGACCGGTGCCTGCGCAATGCGGGCAAGGCTGCATCGTGCTTTCCAGTACCGACGCGCGGATGCGCTGACGCGACATTTCCAGAAGGCCGAAATGCGAGATGCGGCCAACCTGAATGCGGGCGCGATCGTCTTTCAGGCAATCTTTCATGCGTTTTTCAACGGCACGATTGTTGCGCTTTTCTTCCATATCAATGAAGTCAACCACAACCAGACCAGCAAGGTCGCGCAGACGCAACTGACGTGCCACTTCTTCCGCAGCTTCCAGATTGGTTTGCAGGGCGGTTTCTTCAATCGAATTTTCGCGGGTCGAGCGGCCGGAGTTGACGTCAATCGCCACCAGAGCTTCGGTCTGGTTGATGATGATATAACCGCCGGATTTCAATGTAACCTGCGGATGCAGCATACGATCAAGCTGCGCTTCAATGCCGTTGCGGGCAAAGATCGGCGTGGTTTCGCGGTAAGGCTGCACAACACGCGCATGGGTCGGCATCAGCATACGCATGAAGTCTTTGGCTTCACGGTAGCCGGTTTCACCGGCCACAAGAATATCCGTAATATCTTTATTGTAGAGATCGCGGATCGAGCGCTTGATCAGATTGCCTTCTTCATAAACGAGGGCAGGCGCATGGGACTGCATGGTGAGCTGGCGCACATTATCCCACATGCGCATCAGATATTCATAATCGCGGCGGATCTCGGCCTTGGTGCGGTTGGCACCGGCTGTGCGCAGGATAACGCCCATGCCCTGCGGCACTTCAAGTTCCTTGACGATATCTTTCAGGCGCTTGCGGTCCTGAATATTGGTGATCTTGCGGGAAATACCGCCGCCGCGTGCCGTATTCGGCATCAGAACGGAGTAACGACCGGCCAGTGACAGATAGGTGGTGAGAGCAGCACCTTTATTGCCGCGTTCTTCCTTGACCACCTGCACCAGAATAATCTGGCGGCGCTTGATCACTTCCTGAATCTTGTAATGTTTGCGATGCGCCCGGTTTGCGCCCGGCAGTTCTTCCAGCGCATCTTCAGCACCGATGGATTCAACCTGATCATCTTCATCATCATGATCATCGTCGTCATCATCATCACTGTCGGCAGCAGACTGCTTGCGCGGTGCCTTTTCGCGGATTACAGCCTGATTAGCGGCAGCAGCCATTGTGTTTGCACTGTCATCTGCCTCATCAGTCGCAGGTTCCTGTGCGGCGCGGTTCTGTGCCTGCGCATAGGCTTCCTGTGCTTCCGCAGCAAAATCGCCTACAAATTCAGGGGCAGGCAGCGTGGCAACCACATCCTTGTTATTATTGTGATGGCGATGACGGCCAGAGCCGCGGCGGTCATTATGACCACGACGGTTACGGCGCGGAGCTTCCTCGCGCTCTTCATCATCTTCATCGCGTGCGGCACGGGCTTCAGCTTCCAGGAGAGCTTTGCGGTCAGCTTCCGGAATCTGATAATAATCAGGATGGATTTCCGAAAAAGCGAGGAAGCCGTGACGGTTGCCGCCATATTCCACAAAGGCAGCCTGCAAAGATGGCTCTACGCGGGTGACGCGTGCCAGATAGACATTGCCTTTTAATTGCTTCTTATGCTCAGATTCAAAATCGAATTCTTCGATCTTATTGCCGCGCACCACAACAACGCGCGTTTCCTCCGGGTGGGAGGCATCGATAAGCATTTTGTTCGACATATGTGTTTTTCCTTCCGGCGGAAAAACGCAAATCAAGAGGAACCGGAGACGCTGCCACAGATATTATATGGGCGCCGGTTCGTTTATATTCGCGCATGCCGGATAAATTAAGGTTCGCCGGAACATAAAGTGCAGCCTTCACGCGCTGATGCCTTGCGGCGATCGCGATTTTCAGGCCGGCAATGGTCAAGTCTGCATGACCCATAATGGTTCCGATCGAAACGACCTCGAAAGACCTGTGAAACAGGCCGATTATAGCGCCGCACAATTCCCTGAAAGGGTAACATATGCAGCAATTCAAAAGTGTTGCGGCGTCTTTAACTTGCGTTTCAATCAACGCGCGACGCTGCGGATAACAGCTTGCGAATTATGATTTCTCACATAGTCCGCAGTCTTTACGAGCAGTGGGCGGATGAACCATACCCAGAGCTGAATTCTTTTTCAGTTACATGCCGACCAAACCTATAAGCCGCAACGCGCGGCATATTCATTGGTCTTTCGCCGTTTTCCGGTGTGTTTCTTAAACACCGGTTGCTGTGCTGATCCGTCACGATAAGAGCCTGCTCGCGGGTTCGAATCTGACAGAGATTCGACGCAGGGCAGGAAATGATTCCGATGGCGGATCTGTAACCTGATAATGCTTTTAGGACCTGATCAGTCACATGACAAGCAGAATATCATAATGCCTTTTTTGTGACTATTGGAGGATGGTATAAAAAAGAAAAATTTTTCAATCGCTTAACAAGGAGATTTTCATATTTTACGCGGCTTTTGCTGGAAAATCCTGTATTTTCAGATACTGAGCCGGATAATGCGCAGCAACTTTATAAAGACTTTGAAAAATAATATATTTTTGAAAATCTGCTGCAAAAGCTGCGCGCTTTGAAAAACACCCGCAAAACAGGCCGCCTGACTTATTATATAGGTATTTATTGCGCCTTACCAAGGCTTCATTAACCCTGAAATCATATTCTGTTTTACAGTGGCTTGATGCAATTCCGGCTACCGCTTTGCCGGTCATGCCACTGAACTGCCGCAAAGACAGTGATAAAAGTGCAAGGCGGCGGGATGATTGGAAGGCTGTGCCTGTCAGGCAGGTTCGGCAAAAGGTGATTTGCGGTATTTGATCAGGGCGATGATTTTTCAGGCGATAAAAACAACATTCAGATTAAGCTCCATGCTGCACCGGCGCTGCGCCGGTGCATTGGCATTTATGATGCTGGCTGTTCTGTCACAGGGCGCAAAAGTGCAAGCCGAAGAGGCGCATAAGCCTGAACTGGCGGCGCTGACATTCAAAATGGCCGGTGATGATTTGCGCAGTCGCGTGGTGGTGATGTTTGACCGCGAGCCGGAGGTGAAAACCCATTTTCTGGCGCGACCGCATCGTCTGGTGATTGATATGCCGGAAGCCAGCTTTGGTTTTGACAAGGAATCGCTGGAGCCGCGCGGGCTGATTACCGAAGTGCGCTATGGTTTGATTGCGCAGAACCGCTCCCGTTTGATCCTTAATGCCAAAGGGCCGTTCCGCGTTGAAAAGCTGGATGTGCTGAAAAATGAATCATCATCCGGTTATCGTATGGTGATTGATATTGTTGCCGGTTCTGATCGTGAATTTGCGCAAGCCGTGGCCGGGCAGGGTGTGGTTGCTGCGTCTGCGGGCGATAATGCAGGGGATGAGGCCGAGCCCGCGATTAGCGATAAGCTCGGTTCGGCGCATCAGTTTACGGTTATGATTGATCCGGGACATGGCGGAATTGACAGCGGCGCGGAAAGCGCAGGCGGTACGCTGGAAAAGAATGTGACTTTGGCTTTTGGTCGCGAATTGCGTGACGCGCTGATGAAGAACAAGAATCTCAATGTGCTGATGACGCGTGAGGATGATACATTTTTGCGCCTTGGCGAGCGGGTAAGGCTGGCGCGGCAGCATGAGGCGGATCTGTTTATCTCGCTTCATGCGGATACGATCCGCCATAAAGATATTCGCGGCGCAACTGTTTATACTTTGTCGGACAAAGCATCGGATGATGTGGCGAAAGCTATGGCCGAGCGTGAGAATAATTCTGATGCCAGCGCCGGTATTTATAATGAAGAAGCACCGGTCGTGCATGATATTCTGATGGAGCTGACCCAGCGTGAAACCCATTCTTTCTCGCTCAATTTTGCCAACGGGCTGATCGGGTCGCTGCAAGGCGAGGTTAATCTGATCAATAATCCGCATCGTTTTGCCGGATTTCAGGTTTTGCGGGCGCCGGATGTGCCGTCCGTTCTGGTGGAAATCGGCTATTTGTCGAATAAAGATGATGAAAAACTGCTGGTTGATGCCAAATGGCGCAAGCTTGCGGCAGAGCGCATTTCGGAAGCAGTCGTAAATTATTACAATCTGCGGAATAATATGCAGGCGATGCCATAACAGAGACTGTTACGGGCACCGGAACACAAATTATGGCAGGGAACTGTAACAGGCGCGGCATTTTGCACCGGATAAACAGGTTTAATGCCTTAATCTTGGTACGGAATGCGGTTAGAGCATGTGCATAAGGGCTGAGATTACAGTGTTTATTGCGTTAAAACCGTCACAGGAATGAATAAAAGGTTAAAAACCTTAAAATCATCTTGTCTTTGACGTATTTGCTGTTCACTACCCGCAGGAATGTTTTTTACCGGCTGAAGAGGCAAATAAAGAATCTGCCCCTTGCATGGTGAGAGCTCTGAAATGATATGTCGTGGCAAAACCTGTTGACGGGGAAAACAGCAAAGGGCTGCAAAGCCTGCTAAAATTGCCTGTGAAATTTTGCTAAGTTAATGATATGTAATGCAGATAATCTGAAACGGACACCGGATAAAATATGGTACGGCTCATCGGATATTTTTTCGGCATCGGTACGGTGCTGTTGTTGCTCGTGGCAGGGGGCGTGGCCTTCTATGTCGGCAGCATAAGCAAAGACCTGCCGGATTATGAAGTGCTGGCCAAATACGAGCCGCCGGTAACAACGCGCGTTCATGCGTCAGACGGCAGTCTGATGGCGGAATATTATAAAGAACGCCGCATGTTTTTGCCGATTCAGGCAGTGCCGGATCGGGTGAAGGCTGCTTTCGTTTCTGCTGAAGATAAGAGCTTCTACCAGCATCATGGTCTGGATTATCTCGGCCTTGCCCGTGCGATGAGCACCAATATTGTCAATAAGCTGACCAGTAACGATCGTCGTCCTGTAGGTGCGTCGACCATTACCCAGCAGGTTGCCAAGAATATGCTGCTCTCTTCCGAGCAGACCTATGACCGTAAAATCAAAGAAGCCATTGTTGCGCTGCGTATGGAGCGCACTTTCACCAAAGACCAGATTCTTGAGCTCTATCTCAATGAAATGTTCTTTGGTATGGGCGCCTATGGTATTGCCGGTGCAGCGCTGACCTATTTCGACAAATCCGTCAATGAGCTGACGATTGCGGAATCTGCTTATCTTGCCGCTTTGCTGAAAGGCCCTGCCAATTATCACCCTTACCGCTATGCGGATCGCGCGATTGAACGCCGCAACTGGGTGATCGACCGTATGCAGGAAAATGGCTATATCAGCCTGGAAGATGCTCAGGAAGCCAAGGCGTCGCCGCTCGGCGTCAAGCCGCATAATGCCGATGGCCGCCTGTTTGCCAGTGAATATTTTGCCGAGGAAGTGCGCCGTCAGATCGTGGCGCGTTACGGCAATAATTCCCTGCTGGAAGGCGGTCTTTCCGTGCGCACCACGCTTGATCCTGATTTGCAGATCAAAGCACGCAAAACCTTGCAAAACGGCTTTATCCGCTATGATGAGGCACGCGGTTACCGCGGCCCTGTGAAACATCTTAATCTCGGTTCCGACTGGGGTGCGCAGCTTGGCGAAGTGCCGCCGCTGTCCGATGTGCCGGAATGGCAGCTTGCAGTGGTGCTGGATACAACGCCGAACGGTCTGGAAATCGGCCTGCAGCCTGCGCGTGATCCTTCCGGCAAAATCGGTGAAGAACGCGAAACCGGCATGATTGCCGCCGCCGATATGAAATGGGCGATGCGCATGGATGTGAACGGTAAGCGCTCAACCGCCAAATCGCCTTCCGGTGTTCTGGAAGTCGGTGATGTGATCTATGTGGAGAAAAAAGCGGCAGACGGCAATGCCTATCGTCTGCGTCAGGTGCCGAAGATTTCCGGTGCGCTGGTTGCTATGGACCCGCATACGGGGCGTGTGCTGGCTATGGTCGGCGGCTTCTCCTATGCGCAGTCGGAATTTAACCGTGCCACGCAGGCCTATCGTCAGCCGGGTTCATCCTTCAAACCGTTTGTCTATGCGGCAGCGCTGGATAATGGCTATACACCGGCTTCCGTGGTGCTGGACGGCCCGATCTCTGTTGATCAGGGCGGTTCGCTCGGCGTGTGGAGCCCGAAAAACTATTCCGGTAAATTCGCCGGTCCATCAACACTGCGCTATGGTATCGAGCAGTCACGTAACCTGATGACTGTGCGTCTGGCACAGGATATGGGCATGAAGACCGTTGCCGAATATGCCGAGCGTTTCGGCATCTATGACAAGATGATGCCGGTGCTGTCCATGTCGCTTGGTGCCGGTGAAACCACTGTTTTGCGCATGGTTACAGGCTATTCGATCATGGCCAATGGCGGCCGTTCGATCACGCCGTCGATGATTGACCGTGTGCAGGACCGTTACGGCAAGACGATTTTCAAACATGATATGCGTCAGTGCCAGAATTGTAATGCGGAAGAATGGAATAATCAGGAAGAGCCTGAGCTGATTGACGAGCGCGATCAGGTGCTTGATCCGATGACCGCCTATCAGATCACATCCATGATGGAAGGTGTGGTACAGCGCGGTACAGCGCGTATGCTGCTCAGCCTCAACCGTCCGGTTGCCGGTAAAACCGGTACAACCAATGATGAAAAAGATGCATGGTTTGTCGGCTTTACGCCGGACATGGTGGTTGGCCTTTATCTCGGCTTTGATTCGCCGAAGCCGCTCGGTCGTGGTGCCACCGGTTCCGGTCTTGCTGTGCCTGTGTTCAAGGATTTCATGACCGTTGCCATGCAGGGACGTCCGAAAGTTGATTTCCGCGTGCCTGAAGGCATGTCGATGGTTGCGATTAACCGCCGCACCGGTATGCGTGCCACACCGGGTGGTCCTGATGTGATCATGGAAGCCTTTAAGCCGGGAACCGGCCCTGCCGATAGCTATTCGGTGATTGGTGCGGATAGTTTCCAGGAAGGTTCGCCAGTGCAGCCGCAATCCCCGCAAGCCAATAAAGCGATCAGTTCCGGTGCGGGCGGCCTGTATTAAGGCCGCTTGCAACCGGAAATATCCCGCTGAAATATTGACAGGATTTGCCGCAATCTTCATAGAACAGCCGTAAGGTATTGCCTTTTCATGCTCTGTGCGGAGCGGGAGAGACCGGGCGGTATATAAGATTTTGTGTGCTGAAAGATTTTATGCCTTCAGCACCGGTTTAAACCGGCAGAATTTGCTGAATATAATAAAGGAGCCGCAGCCATGCGCGCCGAGATTGAGAACTTGGTTGATGAAATCAAGCAGGCCATAAGCCTGCTGAGGAGGCATCTTTGACTGGGATCAGTCACTGAAGAAACTCGAATATCTGAACAGCCGTGCCGAAGATCCGACCCTGTGGAATGATCCGCAGGAAGCCCAGAAGCTGATGCGTGAACGCCAGCAGCTGGATGACAGCATTAACGGCATTCTGAGCCTGACCCGTTCGCTTGAGGATAATATCGAGCTGATCGCTATGGGTGAGGAAGAAGGTGACAAGTCGATTGTGACCGATGCCGAAACGGCTATCCGCGAGATCAAGGCTGATCTGGACAAGCGCCAGATTGAAATGCTGCTCAGCGGTGAAGCTGACGGTAATGATGCCTATCTGGAAGTGCATGCCGGTGCAGGCGGTACGGAAAGTCAGGACTGGGCGTCGATTCTTTTGCGCATGTATTCCCGTTGGGGTGAACGCGACGGCCGCAAGGTTGAAGTGCTTGAAGTGCAGAGCGGTGAAGAAGCGGGCATTAAATCCGCAACCATTCTGGTCAAAGGGCATAACAGCTACGGCATGCTGAAAACGGAATCAGGCGTGCATCGTCTGGTGCGTATTTCGCCTTTCGATTCCAATGCCCGCCGCCACACGTCTTTCGCGAGTATCTGGGTTTATCCGGTGATCGACGATAATATTGAGGTTGCGGTCACTGAATCCGATGTCCGTATTGATACATATCGCGCTTCCGGTGCGGGTGGTCAGCACGTTAACACCACGGATTCGGCTGTCCGTATTACCCACCTTGCCACCGGCATTGTGGTGCAGTGCCAGACACAGCGCTCCCAGCATAAAAACCGCGAGCAGGCATGGTCGATGCTGCGTGCGCGTCTTTATGAAGAAGAGCTGAAAAAGCGTGAGGATGCTGCAAACGAGATCAATTCTTCCAAGACCGATATCGGCTGGGGGCATCAGATCCGTTCTTATGTGATGCAGCCTTATCAGCTGGTTAAAGATCTGCGTACCGGCGTTGAAAGCACAAGCCCTGATGATGTGCTGGACGGTGATCTGGATGAGTTTATGGAAGCCGCATTGGCGCAGCGCGTGCATGGCACGACGGCCGATGTGCAGGATATTGACTGATCCCTGATTGCATATCCGTGACTGCATAAATTTAAAAGCCGCCGACGGGATGCTCCTGCCGGCGGCTTTTTTATGGGTGTTTTGAAAACTTATTGCGGCACAGGGCCGGTGATGAAAGGGTCAATACCGGCAAAATTGGCCGGACTGTCGAGATCAACCGAACCTTCATGAAACTGCGCATCATAGGGCTGATCAGGCAGGGGCGGCAGTGGCTGCATGGCTGCAATGTCTGTGGTTTTGTGCATTTGCAGGGACGGCACAGTCAGCGGAGCCTGTGCAGGTACAACGGATGCTGCCAATGCACCGGCAACCAGAAGACCGGCGGAGAGGCCGGAGCCGAGCAGCCCTGCCAGCAGGACATGACCGGCGCGGGAAGGCAGGCGCATCCCTGTGAAGGAGATGGCATTATGTGCAAGAGAACGGGCAATATTCTGAAATGTAACCGGCATAGCCTTACCCCGTAAAATCTGTTGCTGCTTTCCGTAAACCACGCAGTATTGCGTTTTTATGCACGTTCTGTCTCGGTTTGTCGGGCAGATTTACGCATTTTTCATGGCAGATATGGGAGCTTTTGTTCTGCCTGACAAATTCCGCGCTTTCCGCCCTTACGGATCACATCTTAACTATAACAAACTGTGAGGAGCAGCAAAACAGTTCTGGACTGTTGCAGGGATCATACACTGTATCATGGTTAAAAATGTGTTTCTGCCAGCGATTTATCGCTAAATGAAAAAATGCGATTTATCGCTGAATCGAACATATTGCGCAGTATTGGGAGGGATGCAGGCCGCGCTATCCGATATTGCGGCACAGCCTGCGGGATTATTGGCCGGATTATTTATTGTTGAGCGCGCGGGCGGCATCCAGCACAGCCTGTGCATGGCCAGCCACTTTGACCTTGCGCCAGACCTGCACAACCTTGCCGTCCTGTCCGATCAGGAAAGTGGAGCGCTCAATGCCCATATATTTGCGGCCATACATGCTTTTTTCCACCCATACGCCATAGGCGCTGCTGAGCGTTTTTTCTTCATCAGCCAGCAATGCAAGGCTGAGCTCATGTTTGCTGATGAACTTGTCGTGCTTTGCGGTACTGTCGGGCGATACGCCGATAATCTCCACGCCGATTGCGTCAAATTCCGGTTTCAGCGCTGTAAAATCAACGGCTTCGCGGGTGCAGCCGCTGGTGTCATCTTTCGGGTAAAAATATAAAACATAGGCTTTTCCTGCGAGGCTTGAGGAGGAAAATACCTCATTGCCATTTTGCGGCAGGCTGAAGGAAGGAGCCGTATCACCGGTCTCTGGGGATTTTGCGGTTGTCTCGGCCATATGGTTGCCTTTCTTCATTTGTACGGAGCAGGGGCAGGCAAGGGACTGATCTGCAGGTGTTTTGAACTTTGCCCTGTGATTCTCTGTCACCAGCATAGTCTGCACCGCAGCGATGTTTAACTGCTGGGGATGGCGCGGTCTAAAATCCATTTGCTGCTGTTTCCTGCCTGATGATGCCTTATAAATGATTTCACGTTGTGATTCAAAGTGATGCTCCCATAATGCGAGGAGTGTTTACAGCTGTAATGCTGTATCTGTATCCTTGCTTTACCCTTTGGGTAACAATAATTTGAAACTTGTACAGTTCAGGTGCAGCCAGACCGGATAGCGATTTAAGTTTTTGAAAGAAAAGCCGAGAAAAATCCGCTTTGCCAAGCGCGACATACAGGGTCTGGATCAGTATCCGTCTTCCGGCGCGGGTGCTGATAATCATGCTGTGCTGAAGACCTGTCACGATTATCAAGATATTTTACAACAAAAAGCCGCAGGCAGAGCGCAGCGCAGGCAGCGCCGCAGACAGCGCGGTTTCTTTGCTAAATGCTGGCGGGCTTTTATTTCGGTCAGTCTGGCGCTGGCAGTTCTCGCAGGCATCGGTTTTGTGATGTTGCGGGCGGGTATCAGCAGCGAGTTACTGCGCGATGAAGCCCAGCATCGTTTGCAGGATATATTGGGCCCGGAAGCGGGCGTACGCATTGATGCGGCACAGGTCTCGCTCGATGCCAATCATCATCTGGCGCTGGAAGCGCGTGATGTGGCGCTGACAGGCAAGTTGCAGGATATCGGCGTTGAGAAACTCGGTGTCGTGAAACTCGGTCTGGCGCCGCTGCCGCTGCTCACCGGTTCTGTGCAGGTGGCGCAGGTTGAAATCGGCGATGCATTTGTACGGATTTATGAGACCAAAAACCGGCCGCAACCACTGATCAAATTGCCGTTCAATGACAGGGGACTGGTTGATTTCGATCTTCTGTCACGCGAGATTTTCACCGGTATTGATCAGACATTGGCGCTTCTGGATATGCGCGGTACCAAAACAATCGCACTGGAAGATGTGACACTGGCATTCCGCGCTATGAACAAGGATCATGAAATTCTGATCCGTAAAGCACAGGTGCGCCAACGCAGCAAAAAAGTCAGTTTAAGTGCGGAATTTGTCTGGCAGGGGCAAAGCACAACATTGAGTGCGGAAATGATCCGCTCGGATGATCCTGCCAAAGCCTCGGCCTTTTCCCTGACACTGGATGATGTGCCGGTCAGCCTTGGCTCACCGGAAACCGTACGTCCGCAAATTACCGATGACCGGCCAAATCCGGCTTATTTCCATATTAACGGTTCCGCATCATTGCTGCTTTCGGGGCAGGCGGGCACAGCTGAGAGCAAGGAAACATTGTCGGGCAGGCTGCGTTTGCGCGATGCCGTGGTGGATATGGGGCGTGAGCGCGGTATCAAGGGCAATCTTAATCTGGCTTTTGAACATGTGGCCGATGCGGAAAAGCTGGAAATTTCCGAGCTGGAAATCAATCTCGGTGGTTTGCATACGGTCTATGAAGGCGCATTCGGTGCAGAGCCGGAAAAGACGGACAAGCCGCAAACTATTGAAGATATTGTGCAGACTGCGCTGCCTGCCGAAGGCGGTGCGGCAGATATTGCCGCTCTTCCTGCCTATCGTTTCGAGCTGATTACCAAAAATGCGGTGAGTGCACCGCAAAATTCCAGTGAAGCGCCGCTGTCTTTTGCGGTCAAAGTTGCCGGACGCTTTATGCAGGATGCCAGCCGTGTTGATTTCAATGATCTGAATGTCAAAACCGATGCCGGAGAGCTTTACGGGCAGGGGCGGATGATCTTCGGTCATGGTTCACCGGCGATGATTTTCCTGCTGCGTATTCCGTCCATGCCGGTGGCGCAGGCCAAGCATCTCTGGCCGCTCAATGTGGCGGATGGTGCGCGGGACTGGGTTTTGAAAAACCTGTTTGGCGGCACGCTGCTTGACGGGCGGATTGATATTGCGCTGCCTGCGGGGCATTTCAACGGCCCCGGCCAGCCGCCGGATTTGACGGAATCCGATGTTAAGGCGGATTTCAGGGTTGAAGGCACCAGATTTGACGTGGTGGGTGAAATTCCGCCGGTGCGTGATGCTGCCGGAACGATTGCCGTGCGCGGTGCCCATACTACGATCACGCTGGATAAAGGCACGGCCTTTACTGTCGCCGACCGCCGTGTGGATGTGGAAGGCGGCACGCTGTTTATTCCGTGGGGGCGGCAGCGCCCTGTGATTGCTGATCTTGATCTTGTTTTGCGCGGCGAGGCATCGGCCATTACCGAATTGGTGGGCTATAAGCCGATTGATGCTTTGCGCAAATTGCCTTTCACGGCAGAAGATCTGAGCGGCAATGTGAATGCCAAAGTGAAAGTGGCCTTTGCGGTAACAAAAAACGCACCGAAAGACACGCTGCAATGGCAGGCTGATCTCAATTTCGATAATGTGGCGCTGAAAAAACCGTTTAACGGCCAGACAGTGACGCAGGCCAAAGGCAATCTGAAAATCAATGACGGGCAGGCGAAGATTGATGCCAGTGCGCGGCTGAACAATATTCCGGCCAAGCTCTCGTTGATTGAGCCATTGGGTGACAGCACTGCCAAGCGGCAGCAATCGGTGCGGCTGGAACTGGATGATAAAACGCGCGAGACTTATTATCCGGCGCTGAACGAGATTTTCAAAGGCCCGCTGACCCTTGATCTGGGTGAGGAGCAGGGTGATATGCGCAAAATCACCGCTGATCTTGGCAAGACAACTGTCAGCCTGCCATGGCTGGGCTGGAAAAAAGGTGCAGGCATTCCGGGCAAGCTGACGCTGGATATGAAACTGCCAAAGGGTGGCAAAGGGCCGGTTGCCGTACGCAATTTTGCCTTTACCGGCACAGGATTTCATATTGCCGGTGATTTGTTGATTGATAACAACGAATTGCAGAGTGCCACAATCCGCAAGCTCAATCTGACGCGCAATGACAATCTGAGCCTTGATGTGCGCAAATCCGGCGATGGCTATCGTGCCGATGTGCGCGGCAGTTCTTTTGATGCGCGTGCGCTGATCCAGCAGGCGGTTTCCGGCAATGCCGATGAGAAAAAGGCCGTGCGCAACAAAGATGGTGTTATTCCACGTATTGTGGTGAATGCGCAGATTGATGATGTTAAAGGCTTTTATGATGAAAGCTTGCGCAATGTAACCGTGTCTTATGAAACGGCGGGTGCAAAATTATCCGGCGTGTCGCTGAATGCCGTCACCGGCAATGGCGCGCAGGTCAGTGCCACTTCAAGCAACCAGAAAGGCGCGAGTTCTCTGGCGCTGAGTTCGGCCAATGCGGGCGCGGTGCTGCGTTTCTTTGATTTCTACGACAAGATGCGCGGTGGCCGGATTACCGTGAACCTGACCTCGCAAGGTACAGGGCCGCTTTACGGTAATATTGATGCCCGTGATTTTTCGATCATCAATGAGCCGCGTCTGGACAAGCTGGTCTCAAGCCGTTCCAATGGCGGCAAGAGCCTCAGTCAGGCTGTGCGTCAGAATATTGATGTGTCGCGCGTGGATTTCGACCGCGGCTATGCGCAGATTGAAAAAGGCTCCGGCTATCTGACGCTGAAAAACGGTGTGATCCGCGGGCCGCTGATCGGCACGACATTTCAGGGTATTCTCTATGACCGCAACGGCAATATGTCAGTCACGGGCACTTTCATGCCTGCCTATGGTCTGAACCGCCTGTTCGGGGAATTGCCGGTTCTGGGGGCTATTCTGGGCAATGGCCGTGACCGCGGGCTGATCGGTATCACCTATAAGCTGGAAGGCACTGCCAAACAGCCGAATATTATCGTCAATCCGATTTCAGTGATTGCGCCCGGTATCTTCCGCTCGATTTTTGAATTCTGAACGGTTTAGCTGGGCTATCGGCAATAAAAAAGCGCGGAATAATCCGCGCTTTTTGTGTTTCATACTGTCGGAAGGGATTTATTCCGGACGGACCAGAATGTGCTTCTTCTTACCCAGCGACAATTTGATGATGCCGTCTTCGGTCACATCACCGGCAGAAATACCGGCGCGTTCATCTTTCACAGCAATATCATTGATGCGCACTGCACCGCCCTGAATGTGGCGGCGGGCTTCACCGTTAGATGATGCAAGACCGGCTTTCACCAGCAGTGCCTGAATGCCGAGACCGGCAGACAATTCGTCTTTGGCAATGCTCAAACTTGGCAGATTGTCGGAAATTGCACCTTCTTCAAAAGTTTTACGTGCCGTTTCGGCAGCCTGTTCCGCAGCCTCACGGCCATGGAGCATAGCGGTGATTTCTGTGGCCAGAATCTTCTTGGTTTCGTTGATTTCCGAACCGCCAAGCGCTGCCAGACGCGCAATCTCATCCATAGGCATGGTGGTGTAGAGCTTGAGGAAGCGTTCTACGTCCGCATCTTCTGTATTGCGCCAATATTGCCAGAAATCATAAGCGCTCAAAAGGTCAGCATTGAGCCAGACCGCACCATTGAGCGATTTACCCATTTTCTGGCCGGATGCCGTGGTCAGTAGCGGTGAGGTCAGAGCATAGAGCTGTGGCGTGCCCATGCGGTGACCAAGATCAATACCATTGATGATATTGCCCCATTGATCGGAACCGCCCATTTGCAGGCGCATGTCATAACGCTTGTTGAGCTCAACAAAGTCATAAGCCTGAAGGATCATATAGTTGAATTCAAGGAAGGACAGCGACTGTTCACGATCAAGGCGGGTTTTGACCGAGTCAAAAGACAGCATGCGGTTGACGGAGAAATGACGGCCGACATCACGCAGGAACTCGAGGTAGTTGAGACCTGCCAGCCAGTCGGCATTATTGACCATCAGCGCATCGGTTTTGCCTTCACCGAAAGTGAGGTAATTGGTGAAAACCTTTTTGATACCGGCAATATTGTCGGCAATGGTTTCAACCGTCATCAGTTTGCGGGCTTCTTCTTTAAATGACGGATCACCGACCATACCGGTGCCGCCGCCCATCAGCGCAACCGGACGATGGCCGGTTTTCTGCATCCAGTGCAGCATCATGATCTGAATGAGGCCGCCCGCATGCAGACTGGATGCTGTCGGGTCAAAGCCAATATACGCAGTCACAGTTTCCTTGGTGAAAAGTTCATCCAGACCCGATTCATCAGACATCTGATGAATGAAGCCGCGTTCGGAAAGTGTGCGTAGAAAATCGGACTTAAAGCCGGACATTGATTTTTCCTGTCTGACAAAAGGATTGTAAATAGGGAGAACCCCAGAGAGCAGGCCGTGAATATTATTCCGGTAACTGACACAATTCAGCGTTTAACATTATTGCAGGGCAAATCACAATAAAGGGAATGCGGGGCAAAAGCTGATTTTAGCGTAAATTGCTGTCATTTCGTGCCATTTGTGTGCTTTATGTGACCTGCTTGCGTCTGCCGGACGGGTAAAATCAGAAATACTGAAAACGGAAAACAAAAATGACTGCATTGTATCGCGCAATCGGATTGATGAGCGGCACGTCCATGGATGGTATTGATCTGGCGCTGATCCGGACAGATGGCGAGCAGATTGTGGAGCGCCTTGCCTCCGGCAGTATGAATTATTCCGATGCATTTCGCGCCCGTTTGAAGCAGGGGCTGATTGATGCGCGCGAAATTGTGCAGCGCGAAGAGCGCAAGGGAAGTCTCCGGCAGTTGGAACATGATCTGACATTGCTGCATGCGGTGGCCGTGCAGGATTTTCTGTTTGCCAATGGTCTCAAGCCAGATGATGTGGATGTGATCGGTTTTCACGGGCAGACGGTATTGCACCGCCCCGATGAGGCGCTGACGGTGCAGATCGGCGACGGTGCTTTGCTGGCGCGGGAAACCGGTATTGATGTGGTTTATGATATGCGGGCGCAGGATATGCGCCATGGCGGGCAGGGCGCACCGCTGATCCCTGCTTATCACGCGGCTCTTGCGCATAATCTGCACGGAAAACCACAAATGCCCATTGTTTTCGTCAATATTGGCGGAATTTCCAATCTGACTTATGTTGATGAAACAGGCAGGCTGGCAGCTTTTGACAGTGGCCCCGGCAATATGTTGATTGATCAATGGATGGAACTGCACGGGCAGGGCAGTTTTGATGCCGGTGGTGCGCTGGCCATGACGGGCAAAACCGATACCGCATTGGCGGCGCATTATCTGAGCCATGCATTTTTCACCGGCAATCAGCGCCGTTCACTGGATCGCGGAGATTTTAGCATACCGCAAAAGGGTATTCTCGCTGTTGAGGATGGTGCCCGTACATTGGCCTATGTGGCTGCGGCTTCTATTCTGCAATCGGCGTCCCATTTGCCGCAAAAACCAAAAACTTATGTGGTGAGTGGTGGCGGGCGTAAGAATGCAGCGATTATGAGTGAGCTGACTGCCTTGGCGCAGGCGGAAGGTGCTGTGGTGATGGATGCGGATGCCGCAGCGCTGGATGGTGATTCCATGGAGGCTGAAGCTTGGGGGTACTTGGCCGTGCGCAGCCTGAAAGGCTTATCCCTGACCTATCCCTCGACAACCGGCTGCGATAAGCCTGTGAGCGGTGGCGTTCTGGTAAAAGCATAAATAAAAAAGACCGGCCATTGGCCGGTCTTTTATTTTGTAGTTTTACGTTATCAGCGTAAGCGCTGCTTTTTTGCGCTTATCAACGCAGGCGCTTTTGGCGAACCTCTGTCAGCTCACCCATCAGACGGCGATCCAGATATTCCGTGCATTCCGCAATCAGCTCATCGCCCATACCGGTGAAGAAGTGGTTGGCACCGGGCATGGTGTTCTGGGTGATGGTGATACCCTTCTGGGTTTTCAGCTTATCGACCAGAATCTGCACATCTTTCGGCGGCGCGACCTTATCTTGATCACCGTGAATGATCAGACCCGATGACGGGCACGGTGCGAGGAACGAGAAATCATAGGTATTCGGCTGCGGTGCAATCGACATGAAACCTTCGATCTCCGGGCGGCGCATCAAGAGCTGCATACCGATCCACGCACCAAAGGAATAGCCTGCAACCCAGCAATTTTTGGAATCAGGATGCAGCGACTGCACCCAATCCAATGCACTTGCCGCATCAGATAATTCACCCGCGCCGTGGTCAAACTCGCCCTGACTGCGGCCGATGCCGCGGAAATTGAAACGCAGCGTTGTGAAATTACGGCTCTGGAACATGTAAAACAGATCATAGACGATCTTGTTATTCATGGTGCCGCCGAATTGCGGATGCGGGTGCAGGATGATGGCGATTGGTGCATTTTTTTCGCTGGAAGGCTGGTAACGGCCTTCGAGGCGTCCTGCAGGACCATTAAAGATTACTTCTGGCATATATACTCCGCTATGAACCGCCGGGTTGCATGGCCGAATGGCCGGATTGCAACACCTGTCCTGTATTTTCTTTTTTATAACATGATCTGTCAAAGATCATGCCATTACGGCAGAAAAAATGAGCAAATCCTTGACTGTTTCGCTCATAAATCTTAAAACCGTCTTTAGAATCTTTCAAAACTGGAAGGTGTGAAAAACACTCATGCAGCTTAATAGGCTGCTCTGGTCTGAAATTTCAAGATAATTGCGCTTTTATCGCAAATATGGTGCTTCGTGAAAGAGTCTGCAATGCCTAAGCCGCGTCTCTATTTTGATTATAATGCCAGTGCGCCGCTGAGTGAAGCCGCGCGCGAGGCGGTGATCGCGGCTTTGCAGGTGACAGGCAATCCGTCCTCCGTGCATCAGGAAGGCCGTGCGGCACGGGCGCTGGTTGAAGCTGCGCGGCGTGATGTGGCTGCCTTATGCGGTGCCAAGCCTGAACATGTGTTTTTTACTTCCGGTGCCACAGAGGCCGCGAATACGCTTCTTACCCCGTCTTATAAAATGGGGCGCTCGGAACTGCGCCTGTCGCATCTTTATGTTTCAGCCACCGAACATCCGTGCATGTTAACCGGCGGGCGTTTCGCCGCTGAGACGATGACTGTGCTGCCGGTGGATGCTCAGGGCATTGTTGATCTGGATGTGCTGGAACAGGCATTGAAAGCGCATGACAAGGCAAAAGGCCTGCCGCTGGTAGCAATTCAATGGGCGAATAATGAAACCGGTGTTATTCAGCCGGTGGAGAAAATCGGTGCACTGGTTAAAGCTGCCGGTGGCTTCTTCATTGTCGATGCTGTGCAGGCGGCAGGGCGCATTCCTGTTGATATTACAAAAGCATCGGCAGATTATTTAATTCTTTCTTCGCACAAAATCGGCGGGCCTAAAGGGATCGGTGCTGTTGTTGCTGTATCTGATCTGGTGATGCCATCGGCGCTGGTGCGCGGTGGCGGTCAGGAAAAGGGACATCGCGCAGGCACTGAAGCTGTGCCGTTGATTGCCGGTTTTGGTGCGGCAGCGCGTGAGGCTCTGGCGGCACAGCAAGAGGGCAGCAATCTGCCTCGCTGGTCGGATGCGGTGCGTACGGCGATCGAAGATGGTGTGCGCAAATTGGCGGATGATGTGGTGGTGCATGGTGCCGCCAGTGAGCGCCTGCCGAATACAAGTTTTATCTCTTTGCCGGGTATGAAGGCCGAGACCATGCAGATCGCATTTGATCTGGGTGGCATTGCGCTTTCGGCTGGTTCTGCCTGTTCCTCAGGCAAAGTGGGGCCAAGCCATGTGCTGGCTGCCATGGGCTATGAGGATGAGTGCGGCGCACTGCGGGTTTCGACTGAAAAGTCGGCAACGGTGCAGGATGCCGAAGAATTTCTGACGATTTTTGCAAGGCTTGTGACGCGACGGGATCAGACACGTCAGCAGGCTTTGAATGAACCGGCGAGCGAATCGGGAAAAAGCGCAGCCTGAAGGCTGCTCTTATGAACGCTCCGGCCAAAGGCTGCGCACAGTAATGTGATGCAAATCTGGCCGGAATTCAAAGTCGGGGGTGGTGCCGGTTCTGAACATGGCCAGCCGCCGGACTTTCACAGCGCAACATTGCGCATTATATGTTTATGACAGCAAAATACCTTGCTGACATAGCGTTTTTAACTGTCGGGCCTTGACCCTGACAAGGATGGAGAACGGCGATGCCTGCAGTGCAGGAGACGATCGATCAGGTCGCCACGCTTGACGTGGATCAGTACAAATATGGCTTTGAAACAGCCATCGAAATGGATAAGGCTCCGAAGGGGCTGAATGAAGATATTATCCGTTTCATTTCTGCCAAAAAAGAAGAGCCGGAATGGATGCTGGAATGGCGTCTGGACGCCTATAAGCGTTGGCTCACTATGGAAGAGCCGAAATGGGCGCGCGTGGATTATCCGGATATTGATTTTCAGGATATCCGCTATTATGCGGCACCGAAAAACCAGACCGGCCCTAAATCGCTGGATGAAGTTGACCCGGAATTGCTGCGCACTTACGAAAAGCTGGGCATTCCGCTGCGTGAGCAGGAAATTCTGGCGGGCGTGCGCAAGCAGGGTGAGCCGAGCGAGATTGACGGCAATCCGGCAGACAATGTCTATGCATCAGGCCGCGTGGCCGTGGATGCGGTGTTTGACAGTGTTTCCGTTGTCACAACCTTCAAGGCCGAGCTTGCCAAAGCCGGTGTGATTTTCTGCTCGATTTCGGAAGCAATCCGCGAATATCCGGATCTGGTGAAGAAATATCTGGCTTCTGTTGTGCCGGTTTCGGACAACTACTATGCTACGCTGAATTCCGCTGTCTTTACGGACGGATCATTCGTCTATGTGCCAAAAGGCGTTCGCTGCCCGATGGAACTGTCGACCTATTTCCGTATCAATGAAAAAGATACCGGCCAGTTCGAGCGCACATTGATTATTGCCGAAGAAGGCGCTTACGTGTCTTATCTGGAAGGCTGTACAGCGCCGCAGCGCGATGACAACCAGCTTCATGCGGCTGTTGTTGAACTGATTGCTCTGGATGATGCGGAAATCAAATATTCCACCGTTCAGAACTGGTATCCGGGCGATAAAGACGGCAAAGGCGGGATTTATAATTTCGTGACCAAGCGCGGCGATTGCCGTGGCAAAAACTCGAAAATTTCATGGACGCAGGTTGAAACCGGCTCGGCGATCACATGGAAATATCCGTCCTGCATCCTGCGCGGCGATAATTCCCGTGGCGAATTCTATTCGATTGCTGTGTCCAACGGCTATCAGCAGATCGACAGCGGCACCAAGATGATTCATCTCGGCAAAAATACGTCGAGCCGCATTATCTCGAAGGGTATTTCTGCGGGTAATTCCAACAATACCTATCGCGGTCAGGTTTCGGCACATCGTAAAGCCACCAATGCCCGTAACTTCACGCAATGTGACAGTCTGCTGATCGGCAATGACTGCGGTGCGCATACGGTGCCTTATATTGAGGCAAAGAATGCGACGGCACAGTTCGAGCATGAAGCAACCACCTCGAAAATCTCTGAAGACCAGCTGTTCTATGTGATGCAGCGCGGTATTCCGGAAGAAGAGGCGATTGCGCTGATCGTCAACGGCTTCGTGAAGGAAGTTATTCAGGAATTGCCGATGGAATTTGCCGTGGAAGCCCAGAAGCTTATCGGCATCTCGCTTGAAGGATCGGTTGGTTAAAAGCACTGGCGGAGACGGAACGACGCCCTTTTAATCAGTCACAATGAAATTCTGCGGATCGTGCGCGATCCGGTGTGTGAAATTCTGCGGATCGTGCGCGATCCGGTATAAAAGGTTAAACTCATGCTTGAGATCATCAATCTGCACGCAAAAATCGCTGACACGGATACTGAAATCATCCGTGGTCTGAACCTCACCGTGAAAGCTGGTGAAGTGGCTGCGATTATGGGCCCGAACGGTTCGGGCAAATCCACTCTGTCTTACATTCTCGCCGGCCGCGATGATTATGAAGTGACATCCGGTGACATTCTCTATAATGGCGAGAGCATTCTGGAGCTGGATCCGGCAGAACGCGCTGCCAAGGGCATCTTCCTTGCATTCCAGTATCCGCTGGAAATTCCGGGTGTTGCGACTATGGAATTCCTCAAAGTTGCGATGAATGCACAGCGCAAGGCACGCGGCGAAGAAGAGCTGAAAATTCCTGAATTGCTGCGCCGCGTTAAGGAAGCTGCAAGCGGCCTGAGCATGGATATGGCCATGCTGAAGCGTCCGCTCAATGTCGGCTTCTCCGGCGGTGAAAAGAAGCGTGCGGAAATTCTGCAGATGCAGCTTCTGGAACCATCACTCTGCGTGCTCGATGAAACCGACTCCGGTCTGGATATTGATGCGCTGAAGATCGTTTCCGACGGTGTGAATGCCCTGCGTTCGCCTGACCGTGCCGTGATTGTGATCACGCACTATCAGCGTCTGCTTGAATATATTGTTCCGGACAGCGTGCATGTTCTCTATAAGGGACAGGTGATCAAATCCGGCGATAAGAGCCTCGCACTGCATCTGGAAGAAAACGGTTACGCTGAAATCATCGGCGCAGCTGCTTAACGAGGGGGATGATTATGAACGTCCTTTCTCCAAAACCGCAGGCTGCCAAGGTCAGAACACCGGCTGAAAGTGCATTGATTGATGCATTTGCCAGCCGTGTGGGCGATCTGCCGGGCAATACGGAAGTTGTGAGCGCCCGTGATGATGCACTGGAAGCACTGAAGACCAATGGTCTGCCAAGCCGCCGCATTGAAAGCTGGCACTATACGGATATGCGCACATTGTTGCGTTCCGTTGCGCCGTTTAATGCGGATGTGCGGGCAAAGCCGGTAGCGCCGCTTCTGGATCATGCGCAGGTGCTGACCGTTGTTAACGGTATTGCACAGAAGCCTGCCAAGATCGAAGCTGTACGCATTGAAGCGATCCGCGATATTCTCGGTGAGGGCATTGCTGCCCATACACTGAAAACCCGCGGTGACGATGATGCAATCGGCCAGATCAATGCAGCCTATGTGAGCGATGGCTGGGCGCTGTCGATTGCCGATGGTGCAGAACCTGACCATGCCATTGAGTTGCAGAATTTGCAGCCTTCCGGCCAGTCGCATGTGCGCTTTCCGGTGCGTATCGGCTCCGATGTCAAAGCGACAATCATCGAACGTCAGATCGGTGGTGAAGCCGAGACTTTCGCCACCAGTGTGAGCCATGTGTCCATTGCCGATAATTCAGAGATTGTCTGGGTGATCGTACGTGAACATACGGAACTTTCGACCCAGCTGTCGCAGATCAATGTGACAATCGGCGAAAATTCCAAGCTGATCCTGTTTGTGATGAATGCCGGCGGCAAGCTGGTGCGACAGGAAGTGAATGTGGATGTGAAGGGCGAAGGCTCTGACTTCCAGCTGCGCGGCCTGAACCTGCTTGGCGGTGACACGGTCACCGATGTGACGATGAATGTCGGCCATCTGGTGGAAAATACCACATCGACAGAAGTGATCCGCAATGTGGTGACCGATAAGGCACGCGGCGTGTTTCAGGGGATGATCCGCGTTGCGCAGATTGCTCAGAAGACCGATGCGAAAATGGCCTGCAACACTTTGTTGCTGTCGGATGATGCGGAATTTTCTGCCAAGCCTGAGCTGGAAATTTTTGCTGATGACGTGGCCTGCGGTCATGGTGCAACCGTGCGTGAGATCGAAAAGACACATCTTTTCTATCTGATGGCGCGTGGTGTGCCTGAAAATGCTGCACGCGGGTTGTTGGTCAAAGCCTTTATTGCAGAAGTGATCGAAGAGTTGGAAAACGAAGAACTCGTTGAAAAGCTTGAAGATGTTCTGCAGGTATGGCTTGAAAAACACGCATAATATGCCTTTGGCTCGAAAAAGCGCTAGGCTTAGCTGCATGCTGACTGCCGCTTTTTGATACAGACATAAAAAGCGGGGTGCAAAACCCCGCTTTTAAAGGCCGTTCAAGGATATAGCTATGAACCAATCACCGTCTGTCCTGCAAAATTATGATGTTGAGGCGATCCGCCGTGATTTTCCGATCCTCTCCCGCGAGGTTTACGGCAAGCCGCTGATCTATCTCGATAATGGTGCATCAGCGCAGAAACCGCAGGCGGTTATTGATGCTGTTACCCATACTTATGAACACGAATATGCCAATGTGCATCGTGGCCTGCATTTCCTCTCCAATGCCGCAACCGATGCTTATGAGCGTGCGCGTGAGAAAGTACGCGGCTTTATCAATGCCGCATCAGTTGATGAGATCGTTTTCACCAAATCGGCCACAGAAGCGATCAATACGGTTGCTTATGGCTATGGAATGCCGAAAATCGGTGAGGGCGATGAAATTCTGCTCTCTATTCTTGAGCATCACTCCAATATTGTGCCCTGGCATTTTATTCGTGAGCGGCAGGGTGCCAAGCTGGTCTTCGCGCCGGTGGATGATGAAGGCGTGTTCCATCTCGATGCATTCGAGAAATGCATTACGCCGAAAACCAAGCTGATTGCGCTGACCCACATGTCCAATGTGACGGGTACGGTTCTGCCGATTAAAAAGATCGTGGAACTTGCCCATGCACGCGGTATTCCGGTGCTGGTGGACGGTTCGCAGGCTGCTGTTCATATGCCTGTGGATGTACGTGATCTGGGCTGTGACTGGTATATTATGACCGGCCACAAGCTCTATGGCCCGTCCGGCATCGGTGTGCTTTACGGCCGCATGGAGATGCTGGAGCAGATGCGTCCGTTTATGGGCGGCGGTGAAATGATTGAAGAGGTGACAGTTGATCATGTGACCTATAATCATCCGCCGCATCGTTTTGAGGCAGGCACACCGCCGATTGTGCAGGCTATTGGATTGGGCGCAGCGCTTGACTATATAAACAGTATTGGCCGCGAGAGAATTGCGGCGCATGAGGCTGATCTGCGTGTCTATGCGCATCAGTCACTCGCCAAGATCAATTCGCTGCGCATTATCGGTAATGCGCCGGATAAAGGGGCAATTATTGCATTTGAGATTGCGGGCATTCACGCCCATGATGTCTCAACGCTGATTGACCGTTCCGGCATTGCCGTGCGTGCAGGCACCCATTGCGCCCAGCCTTTGTTGCAGCGCTTTGGCGTGACATCGACCTGCCGTGCCTCATTCGGCATGTATAATACCCGTGCCGAGGTGGATGCCTTGGTAACCGCGCTTGAAAAAGCAAGACAGTTTTTTGGATGAACAGAATGGATACCAAACCGGACACGCAGCCGGAAGCTGCATCAGATGAAGAAAACGGTGTTTCGAAGGTGTTTTCGGCTTCAGCAATTCCTGAAGAAGAATTGCTGCGCCTGACCGATGATATTATCGGCGCGCTGAAAACTGTCTATGATCCAGAAATTCCGGCAGATATTTACGAGCTTGGCCTGATCTATAAAGTGGATATTGAAGATGACCGCACGGTCAAAATCGATATGACGCTGACAGCACCGGGTTGCCCTGTGGCCGGTGAAATGCCGGGCTGGGTGGAAAATGCCGTTGGTGCGGTTGAAGGCGTTTCCCATGTGGAAGTGTCTATGACTTTTGATCCGCCATGGACAGCAGACCGTATGTCCGAAGAAGCACAGGTTGCTGTGGGCTGGTACTGATTATTTGAAACGCTGCGGAAACGCAGCGTTTTTTGTTTAACGGGCATGCAGCGCGAGATAATCTGCCGTCAGGCGCTTGCTGTCCGGGCTGATCTGCTCTTCGCCGTCATGCATCAGATCTGCCACGCTTTGCACATGCAGCGCATCGCGCCAAAGCTGTTCGGCGGCCAGCATCCGCGATTTTATGAAACAATCGCGCTTGTAGCGGCATGGTTCCTGCGATTTACCGGGTGCACGGCGGCGCAATTCGCGGCAGATAAAGGCGGGTTCTTTGCCGTCAATCGCCTCAACAATTTCCAGCAAGGTAATATTTTGCGCATCACGTGCCAGCCGGTAGCCGCCGCGCGGTCCGGGTATGGCAATAATCACATTGGCTGCGGTGAGGGCACGCAAATGCTTGAGCAGATAGCTCTCGGAAACACCATGCAGCTCTGCCAGATATTTGCCAGCCAGAACCTTATCCTCAGCCAGTCCTGATAAAACAAGGGCGCAGTGCAAAGCCGCCTCAACGCCGTCACTCATTCTGCGCATCGTGTCCTCTTTGTGAATTGCATGTCTATAATCATGGATATATTATATCGATGATTCTTATGCAATTGATTTATAAAGGTAAGTTTCATGCAAAGCAGAATGAATATGGCCAAACTCGTGCCGGAGCTTTACCGTTCTGTCAGAGCGCTGGATGCGGCTGTGGATCAGTCAGGGCTGGATAAGCGCTTGCTGCATCTGGTGAAAATCCGTGCATCGCAGATTAATGGCTGTTCCTATTGTACGGATTTGCACATCAAGGATGCCCATGCCGACGGTATGGATATGCAGACTTTATATATGACGGCGGCATGGCGGGAGTCGCCGTGTTTTGATGCGCGTGACCGTGCGGCGCTGGAATGGACAGAGGCTGTGACGCTGGTTGCACAAAGCGGCGTGCCGGATAGCGCCTATGAACTGGTGAAGGCGGTATTTTCCGATACGGAAATTGCACAACTGACAATCCTGACGGGGATGATCAATCTGTGGAACCGTATCGGTGTCAGCTCGCGTCTGATCCATCCGTTGCAGCGCTGATAAGGCTCTGAATGGGGGGGGATGAATCTTGTCAAAGATGACAAGATTCAGGGGGCGCCGCATTCCTCCGGTACGCTTTTTTCAAGCGACAGCGGTGATTTGGATAAGGTGCCCGCCATAATCGCCATTGGCTTGAAAGGTGGCACGGTTTGCATTGCAGGATTGCTCATGCTCACCGTGTAGCAACCGGTATAGACCTGTGATTTGCCGTCTTCCAGTTGTGATTCAATGGCGATCGGCACAGACCAGTAAATCTGACCCGCACCCGGATCCGGCTGGGTTTCGCCCAGTTTGATGGTGACCGATTGGGTGCCTTCATAGCCCTTGGCATATTTTTCAAAATCATCGCCATATTGGCCTTCACCATAATAGGAAAAAGCGCGGACATATTCCTTGCGATTGACCGCATTATAATAGGATTCCAGCAATTTCTGCGGCGTGCTGCGGTCATCCAGATAATCGGGTATGAGTAAACCTTCCGCCGCTTCTTTTGTCGCTTCCGGCGCTACGGTTTCCGGCTTGTCACTGGCTTTAGATGATTTTGCCTCTTCAGGCTTTTCGTCCGTTTTGGGCTGTGTCTCTGATTTTTCAGCCCCTGTCTTTTCAGTATCGGCTTTGGCTTTTTCAAGCTTGGCCTTTTCTTCTTCAGAATCCTTGGTGGCGGCTTCACCTGTTTTTTTCAGCGCTTCCGGTTTGACTTTCTGCTGCTTGGCAGTTTCCGACGCTGCATTTCCCGCTGCTCTGGCATAATAGGCGCTGCCGGTGAGAAGGGCGGCACCGATAATGGTGGTTCCCATAAGGCGCAGCAATGTGATGCGCTGTTGCTGTTTGCGGCTGACCGCGCGGGCGACAGCGACAGGCCGGGCGGGGGTATGACGGGCATTATTGATGGTCATTGAAGTCTCCGCTTGGTCAGAACAGGAAAATGCACAAGTCTTATAACAGGCAAATAAGGTGGCGCAGTTATGGGCAGTCTGGCGCTTTTTATCAAAGACTGCAAACAGATCATGGCAATTTTAAGCGCCGCTTAAGCGAGTTTACTTGCAGTATGGTTTGTGTGAGACTAGATAATGATGATGAGGCAGCAGGCCTGAAATTTCAGGCAGGATTTTTGATTTCCGGCTGTGAGGATATGTTGAAACTATACGGCCTTGAACCGTGTAACAGATACAAGTGAGAGAATTTTATGGGACGCTTTGCCATTCTGACCCTGACTGATGCCGCGGCTGAACGCGTGCGTGAAATCCAGGCGGATCATGAAGATGCTTCGGGCATTCGCGTGGGGGTTAAAAAAGGCGGCTGCGCCGGTATGGAATACACAATTGCACTGGTAACAGAACCCAATGCCGCTGATGATCTGGTTGAGCGCGACGGTGCAAAAGTTTATGTGGCGCCGGAGGCCGCATTGTTTCTGCTCGGCACGCAAATGGATTTTGAAGTGACAACCCTGCGCACAGGTTTTGTGTTTAATAATCCGAACCAAACCTCGGCCTGTGGCTGCGGTGAATCCGTGGAGTTGACACCGGTTACACAGGAAGCGCTGGATGCGGCGCATCGCGCCGCCTGATGCAAATATTGAAAACAGAATAATAAAAAACCCGCCATATGGCGGGTTTTTTATTATGGGATCAGATATTGATCGGGATCAGCATAAAGGCCGGAATATCATCGCCGAAGCCGAGCGGTGACGGTTCATCGTCAAAATCGCGGCGGTGGCGCTTGTTATTCTGCCCATTCGTGTTGCCGTTCTGCGCGTGGTTATGACGGCGCTCATCATGACCGTTTTTCTGCGGAGCAGGACGAACAGGCTCAGAAACCGTTGCCGTGCCGATGGCAACATTATCCGGCAATACAGGCTGCGGCGCATTGAGCGCAGAAATATCATTGGCAGGTGCAGTGGTTTCCGCTGCTTTATCTTCCGCAGCAGGGGACTGTGCCTGTTTTTCCTTATGATCTTTATCGCGTGGCTTTCTGCCGTTTTTACCACGGCTGTTACGGCCGCGACGGGTCGTATCTTCCGTTTCTTCCACGGCAGGCAGGGTGGACAGATCACCATCCAGCCATTCAAGCTTTTCGCCGATCATCTTTTCAATCGCGTCGAGATGCTTGGTATCTGCCGGAGTAATAATCGAGAATGCCTTGCCGGAGCGGCCGGCGCGACCGGTGCGGCCGATGCGGTGTACATAATCTTCCGCATGGATCGGCACGTCGAAATTGAAGACATGGCTGACATCAGGAATATCAAGACCGCGGGCAGCCACATCGGAAGCTACGAGAATTTTGAGATTGCCGTCTTTAAAATTGCTGAGCATGGTCATGCGGGCGCGCTGATCCATATCACCATGCAAAGCACCGGCATCAAAACCGTGTTTGACCAGTGAGCGGAACAGTTCCGACACATCCATTTTGCGGTTGCAGAAGACAATCGCGTTTTTCAGCTCATCGCCTTCAGCATTGATCAGATCACGCAGAACAGCGCGTTTGTCCCAAGGCTTTTTGGCGGATTTAACCAGACGCTGCGTCACAGTTTTGGCCGTGGAGGAGGCTTTCGCCACTTCAACACGCGCCGGTGAATGCAGGAACTGTTCGGTCAGCTTGGTGATTTCCGCAGGCATGGTTGCCGAGAAGAATAGGGTCTGACGGGTGAACGGGATCAGCTTGCAAATCCGTTCAATATCCGGAATGAAGCCCATATCCAGCATACGGTCGGCTTCGTCGATCACCAGAATTTCCACGCCGGTCAGAAGCAGTTTGCCGCGTTCGAAATGGTCAAGCAGACGACCCGGCGTGGCAATCAGCACATCTGCGCCGCGTTCCAGCTTGCGTTCCTGCTCTTCAAAAGACACGCCGCCGATCAGCAGAGCGACATTGATACGGTGATTGACGCCGTATTTTACGAAATTTTCCTCAACCTGTGCCGCAAGTTCACGGGTTGGTTCCAGAATAAGGGTGCGCGGCATCCGTGCGCGGGCGCGGCCTTTTTCAAGCAGATGCAGCATCGGCAGCACAAAAGAGGCTGTTTTGCCGGTACCGGTTTGCGCGATCCCCAGAACGTCTTTGCGTTCAAGTGCGTGAGGAATGGCGCCAGCCTGAATAGGGGTGGGAGCTGTGTAACCGGCGGCTTCTACCGCTGCCAGTATTTTCGGTGACAGACCGAGTTCTGCGAATGTCGTCAATGGAGGCGTAGCTCTCTTTTTGGAAGAAGCGCACTGGACCCGGCCGGTAATGTCCGCATGACAACAGGTCAGGAAAAGCGCTTATGTTTGCGCATTGCGTTAAAATTAATAATGCCGTTACGTGGAACAGCTCAAAAAGTCAACAAAAATGCCGTTTTTGCTTGATTAATGTTTGATTTAACCGGCTGCGGAACAGGGCACAACTGTTATATCCTACATTAGAATGCGCCGGAGTTAAGTTTGCAGGCCCTGTTTATATAGTTTCCTATATTCGATTCATGCGGTTGTGACCAAGTAAAGCGTTGAATAATGTGTCCTGTTGCTGGTTATGACCAGTAAAACAGGTTCTGCTGTTGAAACAGGGACTTCAGCCGGATGATGCTTGCGGCTCTTAATAGCGGAACTGCTCATTGAGAATGCGCTCATCCCAGGTATGTTCTTCATCAAATAACAAGGTGACGCTGTTTTGCGTGTCCTCGCGCACAACCACAGAGGTGACAGATTTTACCTCCGTATGATCTGCCACGGCATTGACCGGGCGTTTGTCGACTTCGAGAATATCCATACGCACTGTCACGGATTTTGGCAGCAATGCACCGCGCCAACGGCGCGGGCGGAACGGACTCACCGGCGTAAGGGCAAGCAGAGGCGAGTCGAGTGGCAGGATCGGTCCCTGTGCCGACAGATTATAGGCGGTGGAACCGGCAGGGGTTGCCACCATCAGCCCGTCACAGATCAGCTCTTCCAGCCGCACCTTGTCATCAATGCTGATACGGATTTTTGCAGCCTGATAGGATTGGCGCAAAATCGAGACTTCATTAATCGCAAGGGCTTTTACACAGCCGCTTTCTTGCGATTGTGCAATCATTTCAAGGGGGCGGATGGTTTCTGCATGAGCGGCAGCCACACGTTTGGGCAGATTATGCTCATGATACTCATTCATAAGAAAGCCGACCGAACCTCTGTTCATGCCGTAAATCGGACGGTCATGGTTCATATGATCATGCAATGCCTGCAGCATCACACCGTCACCACCCAGCACAATCAGCGCATCAGCTTCTTCGACAGGTGATTCACCATAGAATTTGCGCAATGATTCTGCAGCAGACTCCGATTCTGCAGTGCCAGAAGTGATATAAAAGAATTTTTCATATGAATTTTTCATCGTATCTGCCGGAAAGCTGCATCATTAAGTGCCGTTTTGTAGCCTAAATAGCGGTTCGACGCAAAACATTGTTATTTTTTGCAGGGTTAGATGATTTTTCGTTTTACAAAGGCAAAACTTGTGCTATCTAGCCGTCAGTTGCCCTTATAGCTCAGTTGGTAGAGCACCTGATTTGTAATCAGGGGGTCGGGAGTTCGAGTCTCTCTGGGGGCACCACTTACAATCTTCCCATTGTAATCGTTGTGCTTTTTGCAATTAATCCCTCACCTTGAGATTAGGTGTACGGATTTGTTTTCATTTTTCCTCACATGATTTGATGCTTGTATGCCAAGGCGTTTTCGCTTTGTGTGTTTAGTGTAAAATGCTGCTTTCTCGCGCCTTTGAGGCACAAAAAAGCCGCCTGCATGAACAGACGGCTTTCTTTTTGAATATCCGGTATTTTAGAATTTATATGCGATGCCGATACGGACATCATTTGTCTTCAGCTTGAAAGGAATGCCGGACTGGCCGCCGAAGTCAAAATGCTTGCTGCCATAATCTGTGTAGCGGTATTCCAGACGCAGGATGAGGTTGTCGGTTGCGGCGTAATCAACGCCTGCGCCGATAGTCCAGCCTGTCAGTGTTTCTTTATCCGAATAAGTTGTGTGGATGGCAGGGAGGCTATAGGTGTTGTGTACCTGTCCGAAGGCGACGCCGCCAGCGACATAAGGCAGGAAGCGGTCAATTGCATAACCGGAGCGTGCGCGCACAGCACCTGACCAGCGTAATTCGGATCCGAAGCTTTCCAGGGGCAGATCAATTGTTTTCTTGAGGTCATTATATGTGACATCAGCATCTGCGCCGAGAATGAAGCTGTTGCCCAGATCAAAATTGTAACCGGCATAAAGACCACCAAGGAAGCCATCCGGCGAAAATTTCTTTTCATTCAGGATGGATGTGTAATGGGTTCTGCCCCAGCCATAGCCGATCTGTCCGCCAATATATGCGCCATTCCATGAGAAGGATGGGGCGGCGACAGCCGGTGCCGGTTCCTGATATTGAATTGCATCAGCGGCATTGGCTGCTGACATGCCTGCGAATGCTGCAAAAGATGCAAGCAAGATCATTTTTGTTTTCATAACTGTTCCAGTCCTCGTGACGCCAATGCGCCTTTAATCGTAATTTACTTTTTTAATAAGTAATGTCTGTAGTAATTGGGCAATATGTGCCCGGCTTGGTTTATGCCTATGCTAATAGGTTGGTTTATGGCCTCGGTCATCCCCCGGGTTAAGGGGAGGTGTCCTTCAGGGTGTAAGGGCTGGCTGCGCTCGAAATGCCGCTGCGAAGAAAATCTTCACAATGCGATCAAATAAATATGTGCTGCTGAAGTGAAACTATTGTGCTAGGGCGGCTGCACGACAGATAGCAGCATGGAAATATTCAAAATGGATTGGGTTCCTATAGTCTTCGCAATATTCAAAGTTATCGTATTGGGCGTTTGCATGTTCTTCGCCATCAAATGGCATTACGATAAAGACAAAGAAGCCAAAGAGAAAAAACGAGCGGAAGAGCTGAAAAACAGTGAGATCAGCGGGGCGTAAGTCTCCGTTTGAGCGCTTGAAAATTAGCGGTCTGACAGGTGGGAACCCGCGTAAAGCGGGCTTTCACCGGTATCTTAAAGTTCTGGTGTTGTTGTGCTTTTCTGATTTTATAAGTGATATGCCGTGCCCGGTGCGCCGGTTTGATAAGTACGGAGTTCCCGTTTCAGGGAATTGTTGCTGCGTTCCATATGGTCTTGCGGCTTAAATTATATTGCTTGTCTCATTCATTTTATCATTTTGTTGCATTTTTTTTGAGACGCAGTTGAGCTGAACCGCCGATTTGACTCATGGTTTTTGGTATTTATTTTTGCCATTAACGGTATTTATGGTCTATTTTTTCTTTTATATTCGAATTTTTATTTTTATATAAGTTCTTTTCTTGTGGTGTTTGAATAGATTTCATATATCGCAATGTCTTTTGTTTTTATTCCTAAAATATAATAATCGGCCGTAATTTGGTATTGTTTTTTATGATTTTGGCTCAAAGTAAGCGTTTTGAGCATATTTTATTTTATTATTATTTTTCAATCACCTACTTTAGTGAAGTTTTCAATTAAGTGCATATTAACCATAATCATAAAAGTATCTCTGTAATTTAATATTCAGGGGTGCATGTATTATGGCGCTGATCGATTATAAAAATCGCAGTATAAATTGTAAGATTGAACATATCTCTCTTCTGGACGGATTGTTGCTTACAACGGCCCTTACTGCAGCTTGCTATATTTTTCAGCCAGTCACAGTTCAGGCGCAGTCCATTATTGTGCAGGGGGATGTGACCTCAGCAAATCCTGCTCCTCAGCCCACAGATTCAAGCTGGAATTCCGGTTATATTGGCATGGGAAATAATGGGCCGGGCACATTGTTGATTTCCGACGGCGCCACAGTTGTGACGGACGAAATCTTTGTGGCGCCGGTATACACGTCAGCCGCCCCAAGTGTCATTAAGGTGTCAGGCGCTGGCTCCCGCTGGGATGTGGGGCTGAATGCAGGTAGTGGTTGGACGACTTATATACGCGGGCCGATGGATTTAACCATTGAAGACGGCGGCGTGATGACAACGACCGGCTTCGGTTTCGATGGTATGACGACATCACCGGACCCGCGAATGATGGTAACAGTCAGCGGTGCCGGCTCACTGCTGGAGGTTCGTGACTGGTTTACGCTTGCAGGCGGTACTTTTGAAGAATCCGCAACCTTGCTTGTTAAAAATCGCGGTGAGGTAAAAATTCAGGATGGTAAGCTGGGAAACGATGGTGGTTCCGGTCGCATTATCGTGGAAGGTGATGGCAGCACACTGACCGATATGGGGACACTGACTGTTGGTTATTCAATTGGCAAATCCTCTATGTTCATCCGTGACGGTGGTTCTGTTACCAGTAAGGCGGGGGTTATCAATCTGGATTCCCAAGTTTATGTCAGCGGGGCGGGCTCTGTCTGGGATGTGGCAACGGATCTGACATTGGGAGCTAATGCGAACCCTTTTTTTGAGGGGCCGGGCGGATATTTGAATGTTTCTGACGGCGGTAAAGTAAAAGCTTCAATAATTACACTCAACGATAATGGAGATAATCGGTCTGTTGTCAGCATTGGCGGTAATATTGGCGAGCAAGCCAAGGCTGCCGGTGAATTGCAAATAGATAGATTGGAACTCATTGGCGAAAAGAATATACTGTATTTAAATCATACAGATAATGCTTTTGTCTTTGGAAATAGTGGCAGCGTTTTGGGGACGGAAATTGCTGGGCATGGCGTGATTCATGCCAAATCCGGCCGCACAATTTTCAATGATGAGTATTCATTTGGCGGGAATATAATTATTGATCCAACTTCCGGTCTGGCACCGGATGCATTGAATAGCACCGTGCAGGTTAATGGTGTTTTTCATGCTGCGACAATTAATATTCTTCCGGGCGGTACATTGGAAGGCGTTGGTCTTGTTTCGCGTGTTAATAATTCCGGATTTATTGCGCCGGGCAAGACGCTGGATGCCAGCCATGGCGGTGATTTAAGTTCCATCGGTACTTTTACAGTGATTGGCCGTTATACCAGTGCAGGCGGCACTTTGCTGCTTGATACTGTCTTGGGGGATGACAGTTCACTGACTGATAAGCTTGAGATTTGGAATGGAGTTGAGGGGGTAACGACCGTAAAAGTGCGCAATATTGGCGGGCAGGGTGCACAAACGGTCAATGGGATTGAGGTCATTTCGCTCGAAGGTGAAAAGCAGGGAGATTTCGTTCTGGCCGGTGATTATGTGCATAATGGCGAACAGGCGGTTGTGGCCGGTGCCTATGCCTATAAGCTGCATTATTATTCGCTTGATGAAATTGGTCACTATCACAACTGGAAGCTGGATTCCGAATATATGGGGCGCAAGCAGTATAATGCCGGTGCGCCGGTCTATGAGGTCTATCCGCAATTGCTGCTCGGTCTGAACGGGCTTTCAACATTGCAGCAGCGTGTCGGCAACCGTTACTGGAACAATGCCGGTAATACGCTGGTTGCGCAGGGGGCTGATGCGACGACTGTTTTTGCACCGGTGGAAGAAGCCGGCACGCATATTGATGGCAATGGCGTGTGGGGGCGTGTTGAAGGCTCCTATACCAAGATCAAGCCGGCAACCTCCACATCTGATGCGAGCTATGATTATGAAGCCTATAAGATGATGGCCGGTATTGATGGCGTGCTGAATGAGACAGAGAGCGGCCGGTTGATCGGCGGCTTATCTGGCCATTATGTGCATGGTGCAGCCAGTATCTCGTCACAATTTGATGCAGATGCAGGACGCGGCAAGATCGGCACGGACGGTTATGGTCTGCGTGGCACGCTGACCTGGTATGATGATGACGGTTTCTATGCGGATGCGCAGGCACAAGCCACATGGTATAGCAGTGATCTGAGCCATAGCGGCGGTGCGGTGCTTCTGGAAAGCGGCAATCACGGCTTTGGCTATGCTCTGTCCGCAGAACTGGGCAAGCGCATGATGCTGGATGAGCATTGGTCGCTGACACCGCAGGCACAGATGACCTATTCCGATGTCCGGTTCAGCCGTTTCACGGATCGTTTCGACACGGATGTATCGCTGGAACGCGGTAATAGTTTGCAGGCGCGTCTTGGTCTGAGTTTTGATTATCAGAACTCATGGTATGACGGGCAGGGCCGTATGACACGCAGCAATATTTACGGTATTGCCAATCTTTATCATGAGTTTCTGGGCGGCACGCGTGTGAATGTGAGCTCGGAACGCTTTATTAATAAGCGCGAGCGGCTCTGGGCAGGTATTGGTATCGGTGGTTCTTATAACTGGGCTGATGACAAATATTCGCTCTATGGCGAGGGTACCATCAATACCAGCCTGAGCCATTTCGCAGACAGCTACAGCTATAAAGGCACTGCCGGTATGCGTATGAAGTGGTAAGGCCAAACAAATGATTACAGAGCAGCAGGCGTTGGAAACAGCGCCTGCTGTTTTATTATGGTGTATCCTGAGACGCTTAAAACACCTGCATAGATGCGTAAATTTCCGTTGATCTTACAGAAGATTTTTGGAGTGTTTTGCGCGCTGCAAACATGGCGCTATTTGCGTGTAACGTAAATATTATTGCGCCATTTTATGGTTGCAGTGGCCGTTGTTCGTTTTATGCTGTAACCATTGGTATGGAACTGATTTTATTACGGATATTTGCCTGAAGGGCAGAATTTCGTTCTGAACGGAGTTTGGAAGAATGCAGGATAAACCGGCGCATCAGGACGTGTTGAGAGAATTGCAAGCGTTTCTGGGCAAGGATCTGAAGATAGCGGAGGCCGTTGATCCGGCTCATTTACATGACTGGAGCGATGAAAAGGGCGGCACACCGCTGGCGCTTGCATTGCCGCGCAGCACAGAGGCGGTTTCGGAAATTTTGCGGCTGTGCCATGCTCATAATGTGCCGGTTGTGCCGCAGGGCGGGCTGACAGGTCTGGCCGGTGGTGTGGTGCCGGTGGAAAATGCCGTGCTTATATCGCTGCGTAATATGAATGCCATCGAAACGATCAATGCCGAAGCCGGTACAATGATTGTGCAGGCCGGTGCGATTTTGCAGACCATTCAGGAAGCTGCGGCAGCATCGGGCATGATGTTTGCGCTTGATCTGGGTGCGCGCGGTTCCTGCCAGATCGGCGGCAATATTTCCACCAATGCGGGCGGCAACCGTGTCATCCGCTATGGCATGACCCGTGATCTGGTGCTGGGGCTGGAAGTAGTGCTGGCCGATGGTACAATTCTGCCAATGCTCAACCAGATGCCGAAAAACAATGCGGCCATGGATATGAAACATATCTTTATCGGCTCGGAAGGCACGATGGGGGTTATCACCCGTGCAGTTTTGAAGCTGCATCCGGGGATTGGCGGTGCCAATAGTGCATTGGTGGCGCTGGAGAGCTTTGATGGTGCCTTGCAATTGCTGCGCTATGCGCAAAAAGCGCTTTCCGGCCGTGTCAGTGCTTTTGAGGCAATGTGGCATGATTATTATAACGGCGCTGCCAAACATGTGCGTGCGCCGCTTGACGGTTCCTATCCGCTTTATGTGCTGATGGATATGCAGGGCGCGGTGCCGGAAAATGACAGTGAGCTGTTTCAGGGCGTTCTGGAACATGCGCTGGAGCAGGGCTGGATTGTGGATGCGGCGATTGCGCAATCTCACCGCGAGGCAGAGGAATTTTGGGCACTGCGCGATGCGGTTTCTGAAATGCTGAAAGACGGGGCGCCGACCATCAGTTTTGACGTTTCCGTGCCGATGTCCTTTATTGGTGAGGCGGTGGAGAAAATCCGCAATGCGCTGGCCGAGCGCTATCCGGCGATGGAATGCGTCTTTTTCGGCCATGTCGGCGATTGTAATTTCCACATTGGAGCCAATCATTATGTGGAATTTGATCCGGGCGGCCGCGAGATTGAAAAAATCGTCTATGATATTGTGCGCTCTTATAAAGGCTCGGTCTCGGCGGAACACGGCATTGGCCTGCATAAAAAGCCGTGGTTGTCTTATTCACGCAGTGCCGCAGAACTTGCGACATTGAAAAGTCTGAAACAGGCGCTTGATCCGAAAAATATACTCAATCCCGGTAAGGTGATCGACTGATCCTGCTCTTTGTATAGCTGCAAGCCCTTTCACTATATGGGCTGGTATGTTGCATAGTGGCGATGCGGCGCGAGGATTTGAATATATGAAACAAAAAGGCAGCCTGCGGGCTGCCTTTTTGCTTTTTCAGTTATGGGTTCCGGCGTTTATTTGCAGCGGGCAACGTAAATCTGGCCGCGGCTGTTGCGATATTCGCATTTGCCATTGCGCAGATTGCGCACCAGAAGGCCGCCGACAGCACCAACACCGGCACCGATCAATGCGCCTTTGCCGCCACCGGCAATACCGCCGATGATTGCACCGGCACCGGTGCCGATACTCAGATCTTTCTCGGTTGTTGTGCAACCGCTCAGGGCAATAACCGCACCGAGTGCGATAATGAACATGCGCATTGTAGAAACCCCTTTATTTCCTGTCTATTGCGTTACGTTATCATAAACTAAAATAAAGAAAATCATTTCCTTAGAGGGAATATGTTTTTCTTGAAACAAAAATTCGGACTGACGAAACAAAGAGGAGCACGCTGCTTATTTCAGGAACGCAGGGTCTCAATCTGCACAATCAGTCTTGCGATTTCATCCGGCGTTTTGATGCCGCTTTCATAGATGCGGATGACAGTACGTGCCAGTTCGTCTTTACTCTCGTCGCTGACCGGACAGGTCCCGAGACGTTTGCAAACTTCGTCATAGGCTTTTTGCAAGAGCTTCAGCTCTTCCGCTTGATAGACCCCAAGATAATCAGACTTTTGAAAAGGCATGATATCTCTCCCGTTTGCTGTATTCTGATACAAAGTGACGGGAGAAATCAACACGCGAAAATGTGATGATCTGAAGGCGGAGAGATCTGTGCAATTATATGCAGCTAAAAGAAAAGCCCGGCGGGTAACCGGGCTTTGTTAAATGCTCTTGCAAAAGCAGATTATGCCTTGGCGTTAAGCGCCTTTTCGATCTCGTCCTTCAGAGCAAGACGGCGCTTGCGCAATGCGGTTTCATTTTCCTGCGTGGTTGGCTCAATCTTGGTTTCCGCGCGGTGGATCTGATCATTCACGTCGTCATATTCTTCAAGTACTTTAGCAAAGCGTGGATCAGCTGCCTTTAATTCATGGATTGCATCCAGCTGGCCCGGAAATTCTTCGCCAAGAGTATGTGGTGTATTCGACATGTTGTTTCCTTTGTTGAATTCTGAGGAAAGTTTTGCATGCACTTACATAGACATCATTGATCAGGATCAATTTCTTGCTTTAACGCAAAGAATTTATACGATTTTATATTTTTACAGTCCAGCGCTTCAGATCATTGCTGTGGCCGATCAGTGCCAGCCCTGTGGCAATGGAGTCAAACTGGTTGCTGCTCGATACATCGGCATGGCCGAAGCGGTCTGTAAACAGTTTTTGCACCGCCGGTACAAAGGACGTGCCGCCGGTCAGGAAGACGCGGTCAATATCACCGAATTGCAGGCCGGAATTCTGCACGGCATGATCAACCGAAGACGAGATTGCCTGTAAATCTTCTGCAATCCAGTTTTCAAAATCAGGGCGGGCGATCTGTGCATCAATATGAAAATTCTCGGCCTTGAAATGCAGTTCCGATGTTTGCGATGAGGACAGACCTGCTTTAACATCCGAGACAACGCGGTATAGCTCAAAACCGTAATCACCTTCGATCATTTCAATGAAATGATGCAGCGCATCGGGATTTTCCGCCTGCGAGGCCAGTTCATTCAACTCGCGCAAGGTTGCCGGAGAATTCATCAGGAACAGCGTGTTCCAGCGGGCGAAATTGGCAAAATAGTGGTTTGGAATCTGCAGCACTTTGCCGAAAGACTTATAATGACTCTTTTTGCCGAGTTTCGGTGAAACCACATTATCAATAATGCGGTAGTCGAATGTATCACCGGCAATGCCCAGACCAACCTGCGCAAGCGGCGTGGAGGTGAGGCCATTGGCACCAAGCTCGAAATTGACCACGGAAAAGTCGCTGGTGCCGCCGCCAAAGTCAGCAACCAGAACCGTGGAAGAGCGGTTCAGTTTCTGCGCATAGAAGAAAGCAGCGGCAACCGGCTCATAGACATAATGAATATCGGTAAAGCCGAATTCCCGTAAGGCTTTTTCATAACGCGCCATAGCCAGTGCTTCATCGGGATTATGACCGGCAAAAGTAACCGGGCGGCCGACAACGACCTTGTTGCCTTTGGCTGGCAGCCTGTCGCCAAGCCGGTCGGCCAATGTTTGCAGGAAGGTACGCAGCAGATCTTCAAATTTGAAACGCTTGCCATAGACCGGTGTATCGGTGAAGGATTTGCTGGCGGCAAAGGATTTGAACGACTGCAAAAAACGGCAATTATGCGGGTCGGCAATAAAGCGATCCATAGCCCAGGGACCGCTTTCCACATTGCGGTGGCCTTTATTGCCATCCTGCCAGAAACACAGCACCGAACGATAGGCTGACAAGACGGTTTCGTCTTTGGGAAATTCCATGACTTCGGCAATGCCATGACCGTCTGCCACTGCAATAACCGTATTGGTTGTACCGAAATCGAGGCCAAGCGTTATCTTCTCCGCGGCGTGATGATTTCCCGAAGTCATTGTTCAGTTCCTTGCATATTCAGTGGCGGCATAATCAGAGAAAGCAGCCCTTATAGCCGTTTGGGATAAAGGGTCAATCACACAGATTTGTGAAACCGAAAATGTCAGCCTCCCTTTTTATCGGGGGCACGAAAGTGGCGTTTGCTGCGGGTTACGGTTGTGCTTGTGTTGTAGCGGTTATTGGCCGTGACCGGCCGGATCGGGAGGAAAACATGCACAGACTGATAACAGCAACAGCAATGGCTGCGGGGCTGATGGCCGGTGCAGCACAGGCTGCGGAAAATGTGGAAGTGTTGCATTGGTGGACGGCCGGTGGTGAAGCGGCAGCGGTCAATGTTTTGAAGAAAGATCTGGAGAGCAAAGGGATCAGCTGGACGGATGTTCCTGTTGCCGGTGGCGCGGGGGTGGAGGCGATGACCGTGCTGCGTGCCCGTGTGGTTGCCGGTAATCCGCCGACCGCTGTGCAGATGCTTGGTTTCGACACACGCGACTGGGCGGAGCAGGGCTATCTGGGCAATCTTGATGCGATTGCCGCCAAAGAGGGCTGGGATAAAGTCATCCCGCAGCCATTGCAGCAATTTGCCCGTTATGACGGGCACTGGATTGCCGCGCCGGTGGATATTCACTCGGAAAACTGGGTATGGATCAATAAAGCCGCGCTGGATAAAGCGGGCGGTAAGGCACCGCAAAACTGGGATGAGCTGATTGCTTTGCTGGATAATTTTAAAGCGCAAGGCATCATCCCTATCGCCCATGGCGGCCAGCCCTGGCAGGATGCCACAGTTTTTGAATCCGTGATTTTGTCTTTCGGAACAGAGTTTTACAAAAAAACCATGATTGATCTGGATGAAGAGGCGCTTGGCAGTGATACGATGCGGCAGGTTTTCGACCGGATGACCAAATTGCGCTCCTATGTGGATGATAATTTTTCCGGCCGTGACTGGAACCTCGCCTCGGCGCTGGTGATTGACGGCAAGGCCGGTCTGCAATTTATCGGGGATTATGCCAAGAGCGAATTTGTCCGCGCCGGAAAACAGCCGGATAAGGATTTTGTCTGTATCCGCTATCCGGGAACGCAAGGGGCGGTTACTTTCAACTCGGATTTGTTTGCCATGTTCAAAGTGGCTGACGACAAAATAGCCGCGCAGATGGAAATGGCCTCTTCCGTTGAAAGTCCGGCCTTTCAGTCTGCATTCAATGTGGCAAAGGGCGCTGCACCGGCAAGAATGGATGTGCCGGATACCGCTTTTGATGCCTGCGGGAAAAAAGCCGTTGCCGATATTAAAGAGGCCAATACCAAAGGCACAATGCTCGGCTCCATGGCGCATGGCTATGGCAATCCGGCTGCGGTGAAAAATGCGATTTTTGATGTGGTGACACGCCAGTTCAATGGTGAACTGACATCGCAGCAGGCCGTGCAGGAACTGGTAACGGCTGTAGCCGCAGCCAAATGATATTTTGAACTGAAATTTTTTGATTAATTGATTTTATTTATTGTTTTCAGGTGTTTGTCCGGCTTGTCCGGACAGGTGCCCAGCGTGGTAATTGATGATGACCAGCCGCAGCCGCTTGCAGGCTTTGCTGCCAAAACTCGTTCTGGCACCAAGTTTTCTGATTATTCTGATTTTTGTCTATGGTTTCATTGCTTATACGGGTTTTCTGTCGCTGACTGACAGTAAAATGCTGCCATCCTATAATTTTACCGGCCTGACCAATTACAGCCGGTTATGGGCATTGCCGCATTGGTGGCTGGCCGTCAGCAATCTGGCGATTTTTGCTGTGCTCTATATTCTGATCTGTTCTGTTGCGGGGGTGTTTCTTGCTATTTTACTGGATCAGAAAATTCGCGGCGAGGGCTTTCTGCGTCCCGTCTATCTCTATCCTATGGCGCTGTCTTTTATCGTGACCGGCACGGCATGGAAATGGTTTCTCGATCCGGGCATCGGTCTGGAAAATACCCTGCATCTTTGGGGCTGGGAGAGCTTTCATTTCAACTGGATCAAAGACAGCCGCTATGCGATTTATTGCGTGGTAATTGCGGCGGTCTGGCAGTCCTCCGGCTTTATCATGGCGATGTTTCTGGCCGGTTTACGCGGTGTTGATAATGAAATTCTCAAAGCCGCGCAGATAGACGGCGCATCCGCTTTCACCACCTATCGGCGGATCATCATTCCGATGATGCGGCCGGTCTTCCTGTCGGCCTTTGTGGTGCTCGCGCATCTGGCCATCAAGGCTTACGATCTTGTTGTCGCGCTGACCGGCGGCGGGCCGGGGCAGGCAACAGAAATGCCTGCAACATTTATGTATTCCTACACATTTACCCGTAACCAGATGGGCATCGGCGCATCTTCGGCAATTATCATGCTGGTGATGATTTTCTCGATCATTATTCCCTATCTCTATGCGGAAATCAGCGGAGGAAAAAGCCGGTGAGCAATGCTGTTTCCCATGCGCGGCTGACACGCGCACTGATTTATGCCGCCTTGCTGCTATTCGCGGTTTATTATCTGCTGCCGCTCTATGTGATGCTGGTGAATTCCTTTAAACCGCTGGATGAAATCCGGCAGGGCGGCATGCTGAGCCTGCCGCAGCAATGGACGATTGAGCCATGGCTTTCCGCATGGTCAACGGCGCAGATCGGTGTGCAGCCGACCGGTGTACGGCCGTTTTTTATCAATTCCGTTCTTATGGTGGTTCCGGCGGTGGCCATTTCAACCATGATCGGGGCGCTGAACGGCTATGTGCTGGCCAAATGGCGGTTTCGCGGCTCCGATCTGTTCTTCGGCCTATTGTTATTGTCTTGCTTTATTCCGTTTCAGATTGTGCTGATACCGATGGCGCGTGTGCTGGGCTTTGTCGGGCTTTCCGGCACTCTTACAGGGCTGATTATGGTGCATGTGATTTATGGTCTGGGTTTTACCACGCTGTATTTCCGCAATTATTACGAGGCATTTCCAACGGAACTGGTGCGCGCCGCGCAGATGGACGGCGCAGGATTCTGGCAGATTTTTCGCTATATTTTGCTGCCGTCATCAGGGCCGATTATCGTGGTGTCGGTGATCTGGCAATTCACCAATATCTGGAATGACTTTCTGTTCGGTGCGTCTTTTTCCGGTGCTGCGACAACGCCAATGACTGTGGCGCTGAATAATCTCGTTTCATCCTCCACAGGGGTGAAGGAATATAATGTTCATTTTGCAGCGGCCATTCTTGCCGCGCTGCCAACGCTGATCGTTTACATCATATCCGGCCGCTATTTCGTGCGCGGGCTGATGTCCGGTGCGGTGAAGGGATAATTTATGTCATTTCTCAAAATCTCCCATCTTTATAAAGCCTATGGCACTGTTGAAATTCTCAAAAATATTGATCTCGAAATTGAAGAAGGCGGCTTTCTGGTGCTGGTGGGGCCGTCCGGTTGCGGCAAGTCCACATTGCTGAATATCATTGCCGGTCTTGAACCGGTCAGTTCCGGTGAGATTGCCATTAACGGTCAGCCGGTTACCGGTCTGCCGCCGTCACAGCGCGATATTGCCATGGTGTTTCAGTCCTATGCGCTTTATCCGAATATGACTGTTGCCGGTAATATTGCCTTTGGTATGGAAGTGCGCGGCGTGCCGAAGCATGAGCGCGAAAAGGCAATCCGTGATGTTTCGGAAATATTGCAGATCGGACATTTGCTGGAGCGCAAACCTGCCCAGCTTTCCGGCGGGCAAAGGCAGCGTGTGGCCATGGGGCGGGCGCTGGTGCGCAATCCGCAGGTATTTTTATTTGACGAGCCGCTCTCCAATCTTGATGCCAAATTGCGCGTGGATATGCGCACCGAGATCAAGCGGCTGCATCAGCGCATGAAAACCACCATTGTTTATGTGACGCATGACCAGATCGAGGCGATGACACTGGCCACGAAAATTGCGGTGCTGAAAGATGGTGTTTTGCAGCAATATGGCACGCCTGCGGAAATCTATAATGCGCCGGTTAATATGTTCGTGGCAGATTTTATGGGCTCGCCTGCGATGAATTTGCTGAATGCCGTGGTTGAGAAAACGGATGCAGGCCTGTGCCTGCTTTTGGAGCGGCCGGAGGCTGACATTTTACGATTACCACTGCCCGCTCTATGTGCAGGACTTGCAGATTATGCGGGGCGGCAGCTGATTTTCGGTATTCGTCCGGAAGCGCTGACCGATCCGGACGGGGCTGAGCGTGATACGGATCTTATTGTTGCGGGAGACTGCCATATTGATGTGGTGGAGCCCGCCGGATCAGACACTTTTGCGGTGACCAGACTTGGCGGCAAAGAGGTGGTGGCGCGGTTGCGGGCAGATGCGCATGTGCAGGCGGGACAGATGGTACGCCTTGCTTTTAACCTTGGTAAAGCGGTGTTTTTTGATCCGCAAACACAGTTGCGCATTCTCTGCGACTGATCAGATTTCGGACTGATCAGTCGTTTCGTTCTCAATTTCATCGAGAATGATGAGCGCGCCGGTGATGAGGGCGTGGACACCGGAAGCATAGCCGGCATTGATGCCCTGACCGGCTGTCGCGGCGTGTAATTTGCTGTCACGCGGGATAAGCGTATCCGCTACGGCAACACAGACATGCGCCACGGTGAGAAACAGCCAGTGTGCCTGTTTGAAACTGAGATTATAGGCGCGCATCAGCACATGCTGGTGATCGCTGATCTTGGCGCGCATGGCAGGGGTAATCAGATCTTCGCGCAGCAAATAGGGGGCAATACCCGGATGTTTTTCCACGAGGTGCCACATGGAGATGCCAAAAGCCTCCATATAATCTTTTAAAGGCTCGCCCTGCGGTTCCTGCAATGGCCAGCGCAGAAAGATTTCATCGGCAACCAGTTGTTTCAGTTCATCCAGTGAGGAGACATAGGTGTAAAGCGTCATATGGCTGACGCCCAGAGCCGCCGCAACACCGACAATGGAAATGGCAGGCAAGCCCATGGCAATACCGGCATCCGCGATTTGCGCCCTTGTCATTTCGCGGCGCGGACGTCCGCGGGCAGATTTGGTTTCGCTCATCGTGTACTTTCTTACTCACTTCAATTTCGGCAAGGGCGGTAAAATTAACCCGTAATATATTATCCTGAATAGCGCATATGCCGGTTTTTATCGAGTTAAATTATAGTGACTAAAAGCGTTTGCCCCGAAGGTCGGTATGGCCACGCAAGTCAGCACAAAATTATCCGTCCTATGGATATATACGGCAAGTTCCTGACCGCGCCGCCAGTGTTGCGACCAGTCTGTGGTCAGTTTTAACCGGCCTGTGCCCTTGCTGAAATCTGCCGTCAGTTCTGCTGTCAATTCGGCTGCATAAAATCCGTAGAAGCGGCCGGTTTGCGGGTAAAGCGCTTTATACAGGCTCTCTTTGGCGGAAAAAGCGGCGGTGACGGCAAGGCCTTTGCCCTGTTGTGGCAAGCGCTGCATTTCATCCGGCGTTAAAACCAGAGCGGCAATTTTTGTTGCTTCATATTCAGTTTGCAGCGTTTCAATATCAATACCGAGCGCACAATAGCAGGAGTTTTGTGCGGCAATGGCAAGGGCATAGCCATCGCAATGGGAGATGGAGCCCGTTGTGCCCTGCGGCCATATCGGCACATGAGCGGCATTGCGGCGCGGCGTGGCAGAAATTCCCGTTATTGCACGCAGTGCTTCACGGGCACAGCGTTGTCCTGCAATAAATTCTGCCTTGCGGCGCGGGGCAAAAGACCCGAACGCATCCGGCAAAATCACAGCTTCCATATCCTGAAAACCGGGGGTTAAGGATAGGTCATGGCAGGGATAGCGGCACATAAACAGGCTGGTATCTTCAGCCAGCTCCAGCCATGGCGCGAGTTTCAGCGGTTGCGTATCCGATAATACGGGGGAATATCCGTCAGCTGCCAAGGCTTGCCCCTCCGTCAACAACAATATCCTGCATGGTCACATGCCCTGCCAGATCAGAGGCGAGAAACAGCACGACATTGGCAATATCATCCGGCACGGCAATTTTGCCGAGCGGTATGCCAAGTTTGAATTGCGCCGGCAGGCCGTCAATCAGTTGCTGTTCACCGGAACTGTTCTGTAGCATGCCTGCCAGCATCGGCGTGCGGGTGGAACCGGGGGAAACTACATTGCAGCGCACACCATAGGGGGCAAGCTCCAGTGCCATGCAATGGCTGAGGCTCGCCATGGCTGCTTTCGAGGCGCAATAGGCCGCCATATTGATACGCGGCACATGGGCAGCATTGGAGGCGACATTGACAATCGCCCCGTATCTTTGTTTGCGAAAGACCGGTGCCCAGTGATGCAACATGTAAAATGCGCCGCTGGCATTCACATCCATACAGGTTTTCCAGTCATCAGCGGAAAGGCTCTCGGTGGTGCCGGATTTCAAAACACCTGCAACATTGACCAATATATCCAGCGTATCATCTTCCGCTTTCAGATAGTCGCAGAGCGTTTTCACGGCTGCGGCATCGGCAATATCGGCCTGTAACAGCCGGAAACCGCTGCCGCTGCCCTGATCATCTGCTTTGCGGTCAATACCGGTGACACGGGCACCGTGGCGCACAAAGTGTTCCGCAATACAGCGTCCTATGCCACTCGCGGCACCGGTGATGATGACACGCTTGCCCGCAAAAGAGCCGTTTTTACTGAACTCCGTACGGCTCATTTTCAGGCTGCCTTTTGCTGCTTTTCAATCAGCGCCCACCATGCTGTCAGGGTGGGGTCGCGTGCCAGTTCCTCAAAGCTGATATCCAGCCCGCGCTCTTTCAACTCGGCAGAGAATTTCATGACTTTGAGCGAATCCAGCCCGTAAAAGATCAGGCTTTCATTGGCATCAAACTCGTTTGTGTCTTCAACCAGTTGCAGCACACGCTCTTGCAACCAGTTGCGGCTGGTGCCGCTGGCCGGTTCCTGCACCAGATTATCGGTGCTGACCACGCATCCGCAGCGCGTGGCGACATAGTTCAGTGCCATCCGGTGTTCAGCTTCGGAAAAATCTGCCACCGCATCACCCGCCAGAAAAGGCTGGATATCGCTCATAAAGGCTTCAACTGCCGTGATCATACAGCCGATATGGGCATAGACCCCGCCGATAATCAGCTGGTCACGCTTCCACTCTTTCATCTGTTGTTTCAAAGGTGAGCGTTGAAAAGCGCTGTAGCGCCATTTGGTCAGCACCAGATCGTTACTGTCCGGTGCCAGCTCATCAATAATCTGCTGCACTTCCGGTTCTGCCACGGTGAGACCGGGGCCCCACATATCATTCAGCAAAGCGCGGTCTTCAGCGGTTTGTTCATGGGGCTGGGCAGTATAGACGACGGGGATATTGTTGCTTTTTGCCCATTGGCGCAGGCGCACGAGATTTTGCACCAGAGCCCGCATCAATGTGCCTTCCGCATCATAGAAACGCAGGAAATAGCGCTGCATATCATGGATCAGCAAAACCGCGCGGGACGGATCGACAGTCCATGCGGTTTTATTGGCAGGATAGCTTGCAGGCTGCGGAATGGCATAATCAGCAATTTTAGGAATTGTCATGACTGGCTTTCTGGTCGGGATACGGGGAGTTTTAATTTTTGATGCTCAGGTTGCTCATTTCGCGCTTCGTGCTCAGGTTGCACATTTCGCACTTCGTGCTCAGGTTGCACATTTCGCACTTCGTGCTCAGGTTGCACATTTCGCACTACGTGCTCAGGTCGAAGCTGTGTTGTGTGTGAGAAGCGAACGCAGATGTTTCTTGTCGATTTTACCGACAGGTGTGAGCGGCATATGAGGGATAAACTGAATGCGATCCGGCAATTTATAATCGGCGATACCCAGAGCTGCGAGATGACGGCGCAGGGCGGGGGCTTTCAGTTGCGGATTGCGGGAAACGACAAAGGCGCAGCTTTTCTCGCCCAGCAATTCATCCTCCATCGCCACAAGGGCGGCATGGGTGACATCATCATGCAGAACAATCAGATTTTCGATTTCTTCCGAGGCGACTTTTTCACCGCCGCGATTGATCTGGTCTTTCACACGGCCGACAACACGCAGATAGCCCTGTGCATTGCGCTCAACAATATCGCCGGAATAATAGAAACCTTCCTTGTCAAAGACACGGGCATTATGCTCGGGGCTGTTATAATAACCGCAAAATGTATAGGGCCCGCGTGTGGCAAGCATACCGGCTTCGCCATCGGGCAGCACATTGCCGTCTTCATCCATAATGCGAATTTCATCATCGGGGCTGATCGGTCTGCCCTGTGTGGTGAAGACCAGTTCATCAGCATCTCCCGCTCTGGTATAATTCACCAGACCTTCCGCCATGCCGAAAACCTGCTGTAAGCGGCAATGCAGAATTTCCGGTACTTTGCGGGCCAGAGCTTCGGCAAAACTGGCGCCACCCACCTGAATTAATTTCAGCGAATGCAGTTTTTCCTGATGTTCAGGCGCGGCCTGCAACCATAGCGCCACGGCGGGCGGCACAAGGGCAGCCATATCAATGCGGTGACGCTCGATCAGAGTGAAGCAGCCAAGCGGTTCAGGATTTTGTGCCAGAACAACACAGCCGCCTGCATGAAAGACGCCCAGCGCACCGGGGGAGCTGAGGGCATAATTATGGGCTGCGGGCAGGGCGCAGAGAAACCGCGTCTGCGGTGTCAGCCCGCAAATATCCGCGCTGGCACGCACACTGTAATCATAATCATTATGGGTGCGGGGGATGAGTTTGGGCGTGCCGGTACTGCCGCCGGAAAGCTGGAAAAAGGCAACCTCGTCTGCGGCTGTCGGTGCCGGCATTGGGGGAATAATGCCGTCATCCGGTGCTTGCAGCCAGTTGCCCAGATGATTGGCCTCATGTGCATAGCTGACATCACCGGCGAGCAATATGAGTTGCGGGTGCAAATCTTCCGCAGCCAGTTCAGTCAGAAAGCGGTCATCCCTGAACAATTCGTGCTGTCTGGCACCAATGATCAGTTTGGGTTTGATCTGGCGCGCATAGGCAGTGAGCTCAAGCCTGCGATGGGAGTAAATCGCATTAACCGGCACAATACCCGCTTTGAGCAGCGCGAAAAATACAATGTAGAATTCTGCAATATTAGGCAATTGCACCAAGGCTGTATCATTTTGGCGGATACCGGCAAGGTGAAGGCGGGTTGCCAGGTTGCCGGAGAGCTGGTCCAGTGTGGCATAGCTGATGCAGCGCTCGCCGCAGAGAATGGCCGGTGCATCCGGCCGTGTCAGGCTCTGTTCCTGCAGAATGCGGGTGAGTGGTTGGTCAATCCAATAGCCTTTGCGGCGATAAAGATCGGCTCTTTCCTGCGGCCAGCGTGTGAATTCAATTGTCATTATTCTACCCGTCGAAAAGCTTTGGATTAACTGTTCAGGCCGCAGGCGCGCAGCATGGTGCCGAGTTTGGCTTGCACTTCGTTCCATTCCGAAGCGGGGTCGGAGGCCTCAACAATGCCCGCACCGGCAAAAAGCTGCACAATATTGCGTCGCACACTGCCGCAGCGGATGGTCACCACCCATTCGCCGTTGCCCTGCGCATCTGACCAGCCAACCATGCCGGTGAAAAAGCGCCGCTCGAAAGGCTCGATAAAATGGATCAGCCGTCTGGCGCGCTCGGTCGGATAACCGCAAACCGCCGGTGTGGGATGCAGCAGACAGGCAAGCTGCAAGGCTGTCAGGGACGGATCGGCAACGGTGCCGTGAATGCGTGTTGAAAGATGCCAGAGCGCGGCAGTACTGATCAGGGAAGGGCGCTGCGGCACGTCCAGTACATCGCAAACCGGTTGCAGATGGGCGGCAATATCCTCGATCACCAACCGGTGTTCATAGAGGTCTTTTTCAGAGCAGTTGAGTTGCTGTGCATTGCGCTGGTCGTCCAGAGGATCGCTCATGCGTTTTGCCGAGCCTGCCAGCGGATTGGAAGTGATCGTGCGGCCGTCTTTACGGATCACCAGTTCAGGGCTGACACCGACAAGCACTGCACCATCATCCAATGACAAGCGGAACTGATAGCCTTCGCGGTTTTGGGCGCGCAGATTGGCGAGCATTTGCTCTGTATCGACATCCTGCTCGAAAGTGAGTTCACGCATCACTGAAAGCACGGCTTTGCGCACATCGCTGAGGCGGAAATTGGCGATTGCCTGTTCCACAGCGCGTTTGAAACCGGCTTCATCGGGCAGGCTTTTCTGGGCGGCGGGTTTTAAAGCGGAGGGAACGGCGACGGAAGTGGTAGGGGTGGCAGCACAAATGGCGGGGGCAAGATCGTGCCATTCATAGGCTTGCGGGATGAAAAGACAGGATGCTTCGGCGGGATTAAAGGGAATAGCGCCGACAATGACCGGATTGTCCTGTCCGCTTTGGGCGGCTTCCTTCAATGCCGCATTGATGGTGCGTTGAAAGAGGCCGTCTGCATGGCTGCCATCTTTGGCAGGACAGGTAATCTGACGGTAAAGGCCGCGGGTGCGCAGTTCTTTATTTCCGGACGTAAACGAGAAAAACCTCTCACTATTAACATTTGATTGTTCTTCAGACACATCGGCTCTGAGGCGACTTGTTCTCATGCTCATTACACTCCAGTGACGGATGTAAGGGAAAATAACCGCAGACAGAGGGAGACTTGCTGCGGCATCGGGCAGAAATTTCACATCGAAATGAAACGCCCTCACAATTTATTTGCTAAGCAAGGGTCAAATTAAAACTTGAATGTTTTTATCATATATTCATAACTTGAATAAAACAATCAAGTTTTTGAAGCGAGTGTGATTATCATGACCCATCCAGCAGACGGCACGGTGTTGAGAGAGTTAAATTCGATGCAGGCGGCTTGTTTTGTCGGCCGTGAACCGCAGACAATGCTCGGCGGTGTTGCCTCTCATCTTTACACCGAGTTTAACGGGCATGGCATTGATGCGGGCAGGCTGCAACAGGCGCTTGAGCTCCTTGCAAAACTGCATCTGATGATAGCACTTTGCGTGACGGATGACGGGCAGCAGACAATTGCAGACACGCCACAGCATCCGGTGCTTGAAATTGATGATCTGCGTGGCAAATCTTTACCTGAACAGCAAGATTTTCTGGAGAAAAAGCGGCAGGTTTGGACACATCAGAAGCTTGATCTGTGCTCGGGACAGGCGGTGCGATTCTCTTTGACTTTGCTGGATGACGGGCAGTTTCGCTTTCATGCTGACACGGATATGATTGCTATTGATCCGTCTTCTTTCCGCCTGCTGATGCATGATCTGGCGGCGCTCTATCAGGCACCGGAAACTGTCTGCCAACCGGTGGCAACATATTTTGACTGGCTCGACCGGTATCGCGCGGATGCCGCGCTGAAAAAGATGCGCGAGCGTGACAAGAATTGGTGGCGCGGCAGGCTTGCGGCTATTCCGCCTGCACCGGCTTTGCCTTTGCGCATTGATGGAACTAAGCCGCAGAGTCACCGGCTTGCCCGGCAAATCAATGCTGCGCAATGGCAGGCATTGCAACAATTGGCACGTAAGCACCGGATCACCGCAGCCACAATGATGCTCGGCCTGTTTGCTGCCACCTTGGGGGGCAAGACCGGTGACCGGCAATTCCGCCTCAATGTGCCAATGTTCTGGCGTTTGCCGCTGGTGGAGGATGTTGACAAGATTGCCGGTGAGTTTGCCAATATTCTGATCGCAGAGATTGATCTGGATGCCGCACCCACATTGGCAGATTTGTGCTGCGGGCTGCAAACCCAGCTGATCGGCCAGATGGAACATTCCGCCTATTCAGGTGTCAATGTGATGCGCGATCTTTCCCGCCATCATGGCAAGCCGCAACTGGCACCGGTGGTGTTTACCGCTGCCCTTGCTCTGGATGGCGGAGCGTTGTTTTCCGACACTGTCCGTCAGGTTTTCGGATTGATGGATTGGGCGGTTTCACAAGGCTCGCAAGTGGCACTGGATGCACAGATGGCCGCTTATGAGGGTGGTCTGCTCGTCAATTGGGATATTCGGTTGGACGCTTTGCCTGCGCAATGGGTGGGTGCGTTGTTTGATGATTTTATCACCTGTCTTAACAAGGCGGCTGACGAGCCTGATTATCTGGATGAGGTGCGGAGTGCAGCCCCGACAGGGAAGAACCAACCTTTAACTATATTGCAGCGGGCCTATCTGGCGGGGCGGGGTGAAAATATACCGCTTGGCGGCGTGGCAATGCAGGAATTTCGTGAATATCGGGGTCACTTCGATCCAGCGGTTCTGAAACACCGTCTGCAAGAGATGGTGCAGCGCCATGCCTGTCTGCGCACGCGGATTGATCCGCAAAGTTTCACGCAATCTGTAAAGGCTGATGCGCAGATCAATTGGGAGGAGATTGATTATCGTGGTCTGAGCCGCACGGAGGCAGTCAGCCGGATTGAGCAGCAACGGGAAGCCTATGCCCATGAGATTATGGGGGCGGAGCGTGCGCCATGGCAGATCACGCTGTTTCACTTGCCGGAATTTGCAGGCGAGGCCGAGGGTGACATTCTCTTCGCGCGGTTTGATGCCCTGATTGCTGATGGCCGGTCAATTGCGCTGCTGATGCGGGAATTATTGGCGGGCGGAAGCGGCGCTGATGAGGAGGAGGAAGCGACGGCGCATTATGATGAGGCACAGATCAAGGCCGATGCCGCTTACTGGAAAGACAAGTTGCAAGCGGTGGAGACGCCGCTGCGCCTGCCTTGGAGCAAGCCGCTCGACCAGATCATGCAGTCCCGCTACGGGCGGGAAAGTATGATTGTTCCCGCCGCAATTTTCAGCGCTTTGCATCGTGCAGGCGCGCGCAAAGCCCTGTTTAAAAATTCGGTTCTGACAGCGCTTGTACTTGAGGTTCTGTCCTGCTGGACAGAGGAAAACAGTCTGTGTGTCGGCATTCCGGTTGCGCCGCAAATATCCGCTACGCTTGCCAATCATTCCAGTTTTATTGCTGTGAACTGGCGCAAACAGGAGGGCGATTTCGCCTCTCGTGCAGCGGTCTTGCAGCAGGATGTGCTGGAAGGGCTCAGCCATCCGGCATTTTCGGGTGTGGATATTGCACGACTCTTGTTTGAAAATACCGGAAGCCTGCCGGTTTTGCCGGTGGTGATTACCAATGGCTTGTCTTGGCCGGTTTTATCGCAGGATAGTCCGGCATATTTGCATAGCGGGCAGACGCAGACGCCGCAGGTGGCTATGGATATCCGCTTCTCGGTCAATGCTGCCGGTGATCTGGTCTTTGATATTGATTATGCGCGTGAGGCACTGGATCAGGCAATGGTGCAGGATATTTTGCAGGCACTCAGCAAGGCCGCGCATCATATTGCCGTCAGTGGTGAACTGGCTGTGCGCATGCGGGAGATAATCGATCTCAGCCATTATTGTTTTAACAATCTGCCGGTGACAGCGCAGGATGCACCTTTTCTGCACCGTATTGCCGATCATATTTTTGCTGCCGGTAACAGCAAGACTGCGCTGATTTGCGGGCAAAAGCACATCAGCTATGCGGAGCTTGGCGGCATTGTGCGCCGTATAATGGGCGGGTTGCAGGCGCGCGGGCTGGCACAGGGCAGTGTGGTTGCTGTTTGCCTGCCGCGCAGCCCTGAACATACGGCCATGGTGCTTGCCTGCGCATTATCCGGTATAATCTGGGTGCCGGTTGATGCTGCATCACCGCAGGAGCGGCTGGATTATCTTCTGGAAAATTGCTGCCCTGATCTGGTAGTCAGCACGGGAGATTTGACTGCCGCACATCCTGTAGTCACGGTTGAGGCTTTGATGGCGGCAGAGCCTGATGTAAGTCACTCTCTTAACCCTGCTGAACTCTCGCTCAGTGAAAACCCTGCTTATTACCTTTATACATCAGGTACTACGGGCAAACCCAAATGCGTGGTGCTGACCAATCGCTCCACCAATAATGTGATCAGTTGCACGCTGGAAAACTGGCAGGTGACAGAGCGCGATGTGTTTATTTCGGTCACACCGCTGCATCATGATATGTCGGTCTTTGATGTTTTGGGCGCATTGACGGCCGGTGCCACGCTGGTGCTGCCGGAGGCCGGTGAGGAGAAAAATGCCATACGCTGGAACCAACTGGTTGCTGAACATCAGGTAACGCTGTGGTGTTCTGTGCCGGCAATTCTGGAAATGCTGCTGGCCTGCAGGCGCGGGGATGAGCTGAAAAGCCTGAGGCTGATTGCGCAGGGCGGGGACTATATCAAACCGGTGATTATTGCCGGATTGCGTAAGTTGCTGCCGCAGGCGCGGCTGGTATCGCTTGGCGGGCCGACGGAAACGACGATCTGGAGTATCTGGCATGAGATCAGAGCCGAGGATGTCCATATTATTCCCTATGGTATTCCGCTGCCTGAAAACAGTTATTTTGTGCTGGATGAGCAGGGTGAACATTGCCCTGCCGGTGTTGCCGGGCGCATCCACACCGCCGGTGTGAATGTGGCGCTGGGCTATCTGGAAGATGGCACGATTATCCAGACGGATTTTGTGACGGTGCACGATGAAAAGGGCGCAGATGTGCGGGCTTTCAAAACCGGCGATCGCGGGCGCTACCGCCATGACGGCGTGATTATTTTTGACAGCCGCGTTAACGGCTATGTGAAAATCCGCGGTGTGCGTGTGTCGCTGCCGGATGTGGAAAATGCGCTGATCACGCATCCGCAGCTTCGGCAGATTATGGTGGTTGATACGGGGGATCAGAAACAGGGCGAGGCGGTGCTGGGCGCCGTTTATGTGACGGAGAATGGTGCGCAACTATCATCCGCGAGTTTAAGGGATTTTGCCCGTGAGCGCCTGCCTCAATCCCATGTGCCATCCCGCTTTATGCAGCTTGATGAATTGCCGTTTTCGCGCAATGGCAAGCCGGATCGTGGCGCTGCCCGCAAAATTCTGGAAGCGGCGCAACCAGCAGAACAGGCAATACCGGAAATACCGCCGGTGCAGCGTAAAGTGCTGGAGATTTATCTGGATGTGCTGAAACCGGAACAGGTGCAGCCGGTCTGTGCGGTGACGGATTTTATCGGGCTGGGATTGCGCCCGCAGCATCTGAAACTGATTGCGGCACGGCTGAGCGAGAGTTTCTCTGTGGCTTTGCCGCCTGCACAGCTGATGCGCTGCCGCAATGCGCAGGATGTGTCGGCCTTGCTGGATAAATGATGCTTATAAAAACAGCGCCGCATGAGAAATGCGGCGCTGTTTTTGGGGGCAGAAATTATGCTCTTATCAAAGGCCGAATTGCTGGAAGGATGAATTGACCGGCACCGGATAATGAATTTGCCCCAAAAGCTGGTTGATAATGGTGGCATTGCGATAGGCGCCAAGGCCGAGATCCGGTGCGCCGACGCCGTGGTGGAATGTTTCGGCATTCTGGATGAAGATTTTACCCGTACCGTCATCGCAGCGTGCGGCGCAGAAAGTTTCATCCACAATCATGTCGCCGTCATTATCCGTTGCCAGCACGGTATTTTTTAAACGGGTAAACCATTCCGGCCAGACATGATGGTAGCCGGTGCCAAGAATGACCGCATCTGTTTCATAAGAGCCGGTGGCACCGCTTTCCGGATTATTGACAGACAGGCGGAATGTGCTGCTTTGCGGGCTGTATTCAGCATTATTGACATTGCAATTGGCGATCAGCGTCAGGCCTGTCTTGACGCCGCCGACGGAACGCTCATAAAGCAGGTCAAAGATTTCCGCGATGGTGGAAATGCTGATGCCTTTATAAAGCAGCCCCTGTTTTCGGGTAATGTCGCGGCGCTTTTCACGCGGCACTGTGTGGAAATATTGCATATAATCCGGCGAGAAATATTCCAGTCCGAGTTTGGAATATTCCATCGGGAAAAAACCGGCAGAGCGCGATATCCACTGAACAGAAGCACCATTGCTGACCATATCCGGTGTCAAAGCGCTATAGAGTGCCAGCACACATTCAGCCGCACTCTGACCGGAACCGATGACGGTGACGGTTTTGCATTTTTGCAATTGTTCGCGGCAATGATTGAATTGCGAACTGTGCACCATCAGGCCGGAATCTCTCTGCTGCGCCCATGCCGGATAATAAGGCACGGTGCCGATGCCAAGTGCCAGATTATGCGCGAGATAGGCGTGGCTGCTGCCATCTGTCCGTATGGTTTCGGTTCTGAACAGGTTTTGTCCGTCATCATAAGACACATTTTCCACCGTCTCGCCAAAGCGGCAGGAGGCAAGCTGCTGCGATGCCCAGCGGCAATAATCATCATATTCCAGACGCGGGATTAAAAACCGCTCATAGAAATAGAAATTATAGAGCCGGTGATGTTGGCGCAGATAATTGAGATAGCTGAGCGGATGGGTGGGGTCGGTCATGGTGACGAGATCTGCCAGAAATGGCACCTGCAATGTGGTGCCTTCCATGAGCAAACCTTCATGCCAGCGAAATTCCGGTTTACGTTCAAGAAAGACGCTGCTGAGACTGTCATGGGAAGAGAGCAGCGCCGCCAGACCGAGATTGAACGGCCCGAGACCGATGCCGAGGAGATTACAGGCTGTCATGTTTTATAGTCCACATTTCTCGGTAAAGGGCTTGCGGTGGCAGAACATCAGCTTGGCGCGCTTGTCGGGCAGGTCGATTTCGCCCTGTTCCTCAAAGGCGCAATCTTCTGCATAGCGCAGCAGGCTGCGCGCCTGCACGCTGGGCTCGCCGACGATTTTTTGCGTTGCGGGATTGTCCAGAAACAGAAAACGGGTGAAGCCGGTAATCACGGCGCGGGCGGTGTTGCGGCCGAAATAGGCCTTTTCGCCCACCAGCATATGCCAGCCGCGATCCGTCTCCAGCGCATCATAATAGCGCCCGAGAATATCATCTTTTGCCCAATAGGCCTCCCAGTAACTCATAGGTGTGCCGTCGATAAAACCGATATACGGATCCTGATGCGGATCGGCGAGGTTCTTGTCGATATAGGCGGCAATCTCCTCGACCGGCACATTCATTTTCCACTGAGGGACGACATGGGGCATATTCATCCAGCGCCAGAGCAGTTCGGTGTCTTTGTGCTTGTCCAATAAGCGGAAACTGACAGTTTTCCCTATCAGGGGATCAAAGCGGGAATAGGCAAATCCGCCAGTGTCGCGTTGAAAAATATCCATGGATATCTTCTCCGTACAGTTATTGGTATGGGGCAGAGATTAGTATGGGGCAGAGCATTCAGGCGGAAGCCTGTTGCGGCAGCATAAAATCGGAGGATTTTTCCAGCTCTTCAGCCAGCGCCACGATGCGGTCGAGGATGCGGTTGACGACATCCGCATCGGAAAACGGGTTCAGCATTGTGAGCTTGAAGCAGACGCGCCCCTGATGCACCGTGGTGGCAATGGCGGCTGTGCCTTCATTGAAAAGCTGTTCGCGTATTTTAAGGGCAATGCGGTTGCCGCATTGGTTGCTGTCACACGGCACGTAGCGGAACATAACCGTGGAGAGCGGCGGGTTCTGTATCAGTTCCAATTGATCGCGGGCTCTGATGGCCGTTGCCGCAGCCTTGGCATTGTCCAGTGTTTTGCACACCATTTCGCTGATCCCGTCACGCCCCACAGAGCGCATGGTGATGGCGACTTTCAAGGCATCGCCGCGTCTTGTGGTTTGCATGGAGCGCTCCACAAGATTGGGCGCATCGGTAAAGACTTCCTCTTCCGGATTAAGATAATCAGCCTTTGATGCGAGTGGCGAAAATAACTTCTTGTCTTTTACTAACAAAACTCCGCAACTAATTGGTTGGAATAGCATTTTGTGGAAATCAATCGTCACGGAATGTGCGCGTTCAATGCCTTTAAGCTGGTCGCGATGCGGTGTGAAAAGCAATCCGCCGCCATAGGCTGCATCGACATGAAGCCAGAGATTATGCAGTTCCGCTATATCGGCAATCTCGGACAAAGGATCAATCGCACCCAGATCGGTGGTGCCTGCAGTGGCGACAATTGCAAGCGGCACTTTACAGTTTTGTCTGCTTTTCATGATGGCCGGATGCAGTTGCGCGGCAGACATGCGGCCGTTTTCATCAACTGGCACCGGAATAACCGCATCGCCGCTGAGGCCGAGAATACGCGCACTTTTGCGAATGCTGAAATGGGCATTTTCAGATGTGAAGATGACGAAATTTTTGCGTTCAATTTCCGACATCTGCTCAATCGCAAGGTAAAGCGCCGTCATATTGGACTGGCTGCCGCCGCTGTTGAAGCAGCCGCTGGCCTGATCAGACGCGCCGGTCAGTTCAAGCAGCCATTGGATAACCCGCTCCTCAAGCAAAGTGGCAAATGGGGACTGATCCCATGAATCCAGCGATTGATTGGTGGCGCTGATCAGGGTTTCTGCGGCAAGGGCAGGGATTGCTACAGGGCAATGCAGATGCGCCACAGCTGCCGCTGAACTCACTTTCAGCGCATGTTCCACAGACGGTCTGCCAAGCTCTCTGAGTGCCTTGATCACACCGGTGCCGTTTTCCGGCAGCATTTCAATATCCTGCAAAAGCTTGCGAATATCGGCAATCGTCGCGCCGGAATAGGTTTTGGCATCATTATTGCAGGTTTGCAGTAGATCAATCGCATAATGCATGATGTTTTTGTAAAAGACGCTCGATTTAATATCGGAAGAAAAGACATAATCGAGGTAATTGCCGTCGCAGCGGTGGGCGCTGCAGCGACGGCTATCGGCGGGTTTTGTATCAAACATCATGCGACCTGTCGTTCCAGTGAGGCGAAAATATCGGAGAAGATCATGGCGACGCGTGTCGCTTCTTCCCGTGTTATTGTGAGTGGTGGCAAGAGACGCAGCACACTGCTGTGACGTCCGCCGGTTTCTACAATCAGTCCGCGGTAAAAGGCTTCACGCTGGACGAGTGAGGCGATTTCTGGCCCGTGCGGATGATGGCCGAGCTGGTCTGGCACACCGTGCGGATCAACGATTTCCAGCCCCAGCATCAGGCCGCACCCGCGCACATCGCCGATATAGGGCGTTTGAGCTGCAATATGCTGCAATGAAGTTTTGAGTTCTGCGCCGATAATGGCTGCATGGCTGGTGAGGTGATCGCGTTCGATGATTTCCAGCGTTTTGGAACCGGCTGCCATAGCCAGCTGATTGCCGCGGAAAGTGCCTGCATGGGCGCCCGGTTCCCACAGATCAAGCTTTTCATGATAGATGATCACCGCAAGCGGCAGGCCGCCGCCAATGGCTTTTGACAGGGCAATGATATCGGGAACAATACCTGATTTTTCAAAGGCATAGAAAGTTCCGGTTCGGCCCGCGCCGGTCTGTACCTCGTCAATAATCAGCAGAATACCGAGTTCTGTGGTGAGGCGGCGCACGGCCTGCAACCATTCTGCGGGTGCTTCAATCACGCCGCCTTCGCCTTGTATGACCTCCAGAATAATAGCCGCAGGGCGGTTGATGCCGCCTTCCGGATCACGCAATGCGCGCTCCAGATAGTCAATGGCAAGCCGGGTGGTTTCCGTACCGCCACGCCCGAACGGGCAGCGGTAGGAATAGGGATAGGGGAAGAAATGCGAACCGGGGAGCAAGGCGCCGATAGCGGCTTTGGGTGCAAGCGAGCCCATCAGTGACAGCGAGCCTTGCGACATACCATGATAGGCACCGCGGAAACTGATAATATCACTGCGGCCGGTAACGGTTTTTGCCAGTTTGATTGCGGCTTCAATAGCATCTGATCCGCTGGGGGAGCAGAACTGGATTTTTGCCTCACCGTTTAAACCGGCAGGCAGCGTATCCATCAGATCGGTGACGAAATTGTCTTTGAGCGGTGTTGCCAGATCAAGCATGTGCAGCGGCAGGCCGGAATTCAGTACATTGCGCAATGTATCCAGCACTTCAGGGTGATTATGCCCGATAGCGAGTGTGCCTGCACCGGCCAGACAATCAATATAGGTTTTACCGTCACTATCGGTCAGGGTGCAGCCGCTGGCAGACTGAACGGCGATAGGGAAGCGGCGCGGATAGCTGCGGGCATTCGATTCCCGCCGTGCCTGCCTTTGCAAATAGTAGCTGTTATCTCGAATAGAAATTGCATCCATTGGACATACTCCGGTCAATAACATGCTCTTGGGACAGCATGATTTTCAGGCGACAAAGATGTGTTTGCGCTTTCATCCGCAGGCCTTGTGCCAGAGGCGCAAGGCATCGTTTTCTGGTATAAACGAGAATGGAAATTGCGGGGTCTCGCCCCGCAGGATCGCCTCCGCAGAGCGGTAAAAAGCTTTGCGGAAAACGGAAAATTTAATTCTTGAGTATTTTTATCCACTTTAAATAAAGCCGTCAAGCACTGAATTTTAGTGAAAAGAGATTTGACTGATGTCGCGCGGGTGGATGGCGGTTTTCATTGGAAATATCTGCGACAATTATTTTCTTGTGATGCTGATCACCGCGCGCGAATCAGAATGACAAAAATTGCTGACCGGCCATTATTGCGCGGCAGAAAATAGCCGGTAACGGGCGTAAAATTTGTTTTTTACGATTTATTCGGTGTCTGTTTTTCGCTTTTTTCATATAGAACTTTAGTCTGATATATGAGGGGAGTCTGTTTGTAAAAACAATAGATTGTGGCAAGAAACCGGCAATTTTACGAAATTATGACTAAAAAACTCAACTATATTATTGTAAATTCAACAATGCTAATTTATTGATTATCTGTGAAATTTTCACCGCATTGTCTAAATCTTGTATTTTATGCTCAGGATATAAGATTATCATTTTAAATACATGAAATTATTATCTTTTTTGTGTGGGTTTGCCCTGATCCGGTATTGTTGACTAAATTTGTAAATTATTTTAGGGGTATGATAATAATTCACTGCCGAGGTCAAGTTTATGGTTTTTCCTGTGAATATCCGGTCACTCTCATCTGTGAGCGTTGCCACATTTTCCCAACTCATGTTGTCCAGTGCGCTTGCCGGTTTGTTGGTGCTCAGTCCCGATATGGTGCCCGCATTTGCGCAAACGGCTCAGGCCACAAAGAGTTTTGATATTCCGGCGCAGTCTTTGTCTTCGGCATTGGATGTTTTTGCCGGTCAGTCAGGTTTGTCCGTCACGCTTGCGCCGGATGTGTCACGTAACCTCCGGTCAAGACCGGTCAAGGGCAGTCTCTCTTCTGCACAGGCTTTGCAGACAATGCTGGCAGGCACCGGTATTCCGGCCCGCGTCACGCCAAGCGGACAGGCTGTGATCGGCCATGTTAATGCGGGCGGCGGTATTGCACCTGATGGCTCGGTGGTGCTGGGCACAATTGTGATTGATACAGGCGGGGCTAAGGGCGATGTTCCGCCGGCTTATGCAGGCGGGCAGGTTGCCACGGGCAGCCGCGTTGGTTTGCTGGGCAATAAGGATGTGATGTCCACGCCGTTCAGCACGGTTTCCTATACCAAGGATTATATGGAAAACCGGCAGGCCAAGGATATTGGCTCGGTGATCGGCGCGACGGATCCTTCGATCTATGTTTCCAATACATCCAATATTTATGAAACATTCTATATTCGCGGATTTGCGGGTGCTGCCGATGATGTGAGCTATAATGGCCTGATCGGTATGGCACCGAATATGCGCGGCTCAACAGAATTTGCCGAGCGTATTGAAGTACTCAAAGGCCCGTCGGCATTTCTGAATGGTATGCCTCCGGGCGGCAGTGTCGGCGGCAGTGTGAATATTGTGCCGAAACGCGCACAGGATGATCCGATTACCCGTCTGACAACCACTTATGCTTCCGACAGCCAGTGGGGCGTTCATGCTGATTTTGGCAGACGCTTTGGCGCGAATAATGAATGGGGCATCCGTTTCAACGGCGTGCTGCGTGACGGCAATACTGCCATTGAAAATGAAAAACACGGTATGAAAATCGGCTCTGTTGCGCTGGATTGGCGCGGCGAGCGGGCACGCTTCTCGGTTGATTATTACAAACAGCGGGAAGATATGGACGGCGTGAATTATTTCGGCCTGTCCGTTGCACCGGGTGTTACGAGATTGCCTCAGCCGCTCAATGGCAAACATTCGCTGGCAGCCCCGTGGTCATTCAATAAAAATGACACGGATACAGTGGTGCTGAAGGGCGAATATGACATTACCGATGCCATTACGGCCTATGCTTCCTGGGGGCGGCGCAGCGGCGGTTACGATTCCCTGATTACGCGTAATGTTCTCATGGATAATAACGGAACCATGGCTATTTCAGGCAATCGTCAATTGTCTGACGGGACGCAATATTCCGGTGAAATCGGCTTGCGCGGTGAATTTGCAACCGGCAGTGTCGGTCATGAATGGAACCTGTCTGCAACACGCTTTACGTCGAAAAATAAATTTACCACCTTGCCTTTGCCTAATTTGGCACTGACCAATTATCATAATATTGATTTTGGTCCGGCTCCTGATGTCAGTATTTTTGACAGTATGGGCCCTTATGGCGGGATTGAACAAAAGCTCACCGGTTTTGCCTTTTCCGATACGATGAGCATGTTTGATGAGCGTTTGCAGGTGACTGCGGGGGCGCGATATCAGCGTGTTGAAAACCAGCAATATCTGTTGCCAAGCCATATGATGGCTGTGGATTATGATGAAAGCCGTGTGACGCCTGCTGTTGGTGTGCTGTTTAAGGCGACCGATAATGTTTCTGTCTATGCCAATTATATTCAGGGGCTTAGCCAGGGTGAGGCCGCACCTCCGGGATCAGATAATTTTGGTACTGCGCTTAAACCATATAAAACCGAGCAATATGAAGCCGGTGTGAAATGGGATATTGGCACGGTAACCACCACGCTCAGCATGTTCCAGATCAGCAAGCCGAATGCTTATGTTGATCCGGTAACCAATCTGTTCGGTGCCAATGGCGAACAGCGCAATCGTGGTGTGGAACTTTCCGTCTATGGCGAACTGGCTTCCGGCCTGCGGATGCTCGGCGGTATTTCCTATATTGATGCCAAGCTGAAAGACACGGCCAATATTGCTGAAAGAGGCAATAAGGCACCGGGCACGCCATCTTTCATGGCCAAGATGGGGCTTGAATATGATGTGGCTTCCATTCAGGGGCTGACTGTAACCGGTAACATCAATCATGTCGGCAAGCGTTATGTGAATAATACCAATACGCTTTCAGTGCCTTCCTACACCACACTCGACCTTGGCCTGCGCTATCTGACCAAAGTGGCTGACAAGCCGCTGACACTGCGCGCAAGCGTGCTCAATGTAACCAATGAATCCTATTGGGGATGGAGCAGCCTGAGCGGCGGTCTGGGCAAGCCGAGAACATTCCTGCTGTCTGCATCGGTTGATTTCTGACCCTTGTAATAGCCGGAAATTGACCGGAACCGGCGGCGCATTGCACAAGACCTCCGTGCAATGCGCCGCCCTTTGCGCCTGTTTGTTCGATATATGAACGATCAAATATAACAGTCTGAAAAATTTATATAAAAATCTTCTCCGTTGGCGATAATGCCGGAGGCTAATTTGGTTCTCAGCATTCATAATATCTCTGCCGGATATGGCGGAAAACCGGTTCTGTCTGATCTCTCGGTGCGCTTCGCTGCGGGACGTGTGACGGCACTTGTGGGGCCCAATGGTTGCGGTAAATCCACTTTGCTGAAAGCGATCATGGGCTTTGTGCCGGTTTCCGGTGGCCGGATTTTACTGAATGACGAGCCGGTCAGTGCCATTGGCAGGCGGGCGCTGGCGCGTCATTTATCCTATCTGCCGCAGGAAGCGCATTGCCCCGATTATATGACGCTGGGCGAACTGGTTGAGCTGGGCGGCTATGCGCGCCGTTCGCTTTTGGGCGGGCCTTCGGATGAAGAGCGCAGATTATACCGTGATGTTCTGGAAATTGTCGGCTTGTCCGCCGAGGCATCCCGCCCTGTCAGTTCGCTGTCCGGCGGGCAGCGGCAACGTGCATGGGTGGCCATGGTGCTGGCGCAGAATACCGACATTATTCTGATGGATGAGCCGGTCAATCATCTGGATGTCAAATATCAATATGCCGTGCTGGATCTGGTGCGAAAACTCTCGCAGGATTATGGCAAGACGGTTCTGGTTGTGCTGCATGACATCAATCTCACCGCAACATTTGCCGATGATGTGGTGATGCTCAAAGACGGGCAGATAAGAGCCGCAGGACGCGTTGAAGACGTGATCAATGCTGCCAATATTGAGGCGGTTTTTGACATTCCGGCGGATGTGTTTACCCGCAAAGGCCGTATGGTCTGCCAGCCTTTCCCGGTGCAAGATGACGGGCAGGTGCGATGATGCGGCGGCACCTGTTTTTGCTTTTTTCCCTGATTGCTTTGCTGTTGAGTTTTTATGCGGCACTGGCAACGGGCGATAAATATGCAGCACCGCAAGTGATTTTTGCCGCACTGCAACAGGCCGTACCGACCAATTATGAAGAAGCGGTTCTTGTGCATCAGCGGCTGCCGCGCAGCCTGATCGCCCTTTATGTCGGGGCGGTCATGGCCTGCAGCGGGCTGGTATTTCAGGGGCTGATCCGCAATCCGCTGGCCAGTTCCTCGACAATGGGCGTCAATGCCGGTGCCACAATGTTTGTGATTGTCGGTGCAATCTATTTCAAATTGACACTTGAGCAGCAGGGGCTTGCTGCCTTGCTGGGCGGTTTGACCGGTTTTGCAGCCTGTCTCACGGTGTCGCGTCTGGCAGGGGGCAGCGATGCGCCGCGCGGTCTGATGCTGATTTTATCCGGCACGCTGATTGCCATGCTGTTTGCCGGTGTCAGCAATGCGGTGCTGCTTGGACACCCGACTTTGCGTATGGATTATCTGCCCTGGCTGACCGGCAATATCAATCATGCCTATAGTGAGAGGCTGTATAGCTATGGCTGGATCGGCATTGCCACTTTGCTGGTGTTGCTGGCATTGGCGCGTCCTTTGACGCTGATCCTGCTCGGAGAGGATAAAGCGCGTTCCGCCGGTGTGAACGCGCTTGTTGTGTCCCGCATCGGGCTGTTTTGCGCCATTATCGGTGCAAGCTCAGCGGTTGCCATTTGCGGGCCGATCGGCTTTGTCGGCCTCGTTGTGCCGCATATTGTGCGCCCCTTTACCGGTCAGCATTTCATCTATGCACTGCCTGCCTGTGCGATGACCGGCGCGGTGATTACCCTGATTGCGGATATTGGCGCGCGCATCGCCTTCCTGCCTTATGTGGTGCATACAGGCCTGATCATGGATCTGCTCGGCGGGCTCGCTTTTATCTGGGTGATACGGCGCTATTACCTGTCCGCATCGGCTGCGAGGCTGTCATGATGCGGGATGTGGCAATAGACGGACACAAAATCATTCGCCTGCGCAACGGGCTGGCGCTGCGGCAACGGGATTTGCTGGCCGGTGCAGCGCTGTTTCTGATCATGCTGGCGCTGATTATGCTGTCGCTGAATGTCGGGGATATTCATGTCGGTCTGAGCGATATTCTGCCGGTGATGTTCGGGCAGGCCGCAGATCATGATCAGAATTATGCCATTCTCACCGTGCGGCTGCCGCGCATCATACTTGGTTTTCTGGCCGGATGGAGCGCTGCACTGGCCGGTGCCGTGCTGCAATCGGTTGCCCGTAATCCGCTGGCCGAGCCGGGATTATTCGGCATCAGCGCCGGTTCCATGACCATGATCCTCATTCTTCTGGCCTTTGCGCCTGCCGCACCCAAAGCCTATGTGGTGCTGGCTGCACTGGGCGGCGGTCTCAGCGTTGCCTGCGTGCTGCTGCTATTGGTTGGCCGCGGCCATGTCGACGGGCTGGCAATCCTGTTGATGGGGATTGCCGTGGGCACGGTTCTCGCCTCGGTGGATTCATTCCTGCTGCTCTATCTGCCTGCGGAACTCTCCTATAATCTGGCAAGTTGGATGGCAGGCTCGCTGTTTCAGGCCAATTGGGAAACAATCCTGTTTTTCCTGCCATTGATGGCTTTAAGCGTGATCGGCATCGTGGTTTTTGGCGCGGCGCTGAATTGTTATGAGCTGGGCAATCATCTTGCCATGGCTCTGGGAGAGCCGGTGCGCTTTTCACGGCCGGTTATTTTGTTCTTCGCGGTTCTGCTCAGCGCCTCATCGGTGACGGCCGTGGGGCCGCTGTCTTTTCTCGGCATTCTCGCGCCGCAACTGACCGGTTTTCTTACCGGCGCCACAGGCAGGGCGCGTTTGTTTCTCGCCGCACTCATGGGCGGCAATCTGGTGATTGCTGCCGATATTCTCACACGTCTGTCATTCGGGGGCAGGGTTTCGCTGCCGCTCGGCCTGAGCTTTACCCTGATCGGCGTGCCTCTGTTTCTCGCAATTTTACGCCTCCGGTCTTTTTACCGGAAACGGCAGCAATGAAAGGGACTTCCAGTGATCAGAGTTTTGACAATGGCACTTCTTCTGGGCATGAGCAGCCTTGCAATGGCAGACAGTCACACGCTGACTGATGCCACGGGGCGCGAAGTTACCCTGCCGCAGGAGCCGAAACGGATTGTGGTGCTGAATGAGCCTGTGGCCACAGTGCCGCTGATTGAACTGGGGCTGGATCCTGTTGCCAGTCTCGGGCGCAATGATGACGGTTCTTACCAGTTCGGCGCGGATTTTATTGATGCGGTGCTTGGCAAAGGGCACACAAAACCGAAAGGTTTTGGCCTGAATGGTCAGATTGATCTGGAACGGCTGACAGCACTGAAACCGGATGTGATTGTCGGTACGGAATTTGACCTTGATAAAGTCGGTCAGCTTTCCGGTGTTGCACCGGTTTATTTGCAGAAATTTGCCAGCGGTGATCTGAGCAATTTTGCTATTGAGAAAGATCTGGCACGCATAACCGGCCGCGAAAATGCTTTTGAGACTCTGCTGGCGGATTATCAGCAACGGGTTGGTGAAACAAAAGCGCTGGCTGCAGATGATTATGCGGGCAAGACCTATCTGCTCATTCTGGTGGCCGATCAGCTGAGCATGATCGGCAGCGGCTCCGGTGCCACACAGGCGCTGGAAGATGCCGGTTTCAAGAAATTCACCATTGATGAAACTGCTGGGGCCAATGCCCAGCCGACCTTGATGATGAAGCTCAGCCCTGAGCGCTTCGGCACACTCAACCCCGATCTTCTGGTGATTATCAGCAGCTGGGCACAGACCGAGCATGATGAGGCTACGATCAAAAAAGCCGTTGAGAAAGTGGTGCCGGGCTGGGAGCAATTTGTGCAGCCGGCCAAAGACGGGCGCGTTCTCTATCTGGATTCTTCCAAAGTCTTCACGCCGAGTTTTGCCAGTGCCAAACATACGCTGGATGCGCTTGATGCTTGGAACAAATCTACAGGGCACAAATCTACTGGGCAGAAATCGAAATAAAGGCTGCTGATCAGCATTTGTTTCAAGCATCTTATCCAAATGTCAAAGTTGGAAAACCGATATGAGTGATCCTCAAAAGACACAGGTTGCGCCGGGTCTATGGCAGATTATGAATCCCGTGCGCGGTAAAATCTATTACGCGATGTTTTTATCGGCACTGGCGGCGCTGGCCACAGTGCTTGCGCTGATTGCACTGGCATGGGAGGTGCATCTGCTGCTGGGCGGTCCGCAGGCTTTTCCGTGGGTGCCGCTTGCCGCTGCGGCTGTTTTTACCGCTGTGGCCTATGTGTTGCGCTTGCTGGCTTTCAACCAATCGCATTATGCGGCATTCCGGCTGGAAACCGTGTTGCGTAAAGACCTGTCCGATCATCTGGCGCGGGTGCCGCTTGGCTATGTGCAACAAAACGGTGCTGCCGGACTTGCCAAGGTGATGATGGATGATGTGAAAAATCTCCATACCTTTGTTGCCGACAGCACACCGCTTTATGCCCGTGCCTATGTATCGCCGGTGCTGACATTTATCGCATTGTTTATTCTCGACTGGCGGCTGGCGCTTGTGGCTACGGCGGTGCTGGTTGTGGGGCTGGGGATTATTGCCCGCACCATGCGCAATAGCGGCGAGGTGATGCATGAATTTAACCTTGCCCGCGAACAGGTCAGTGTTTCAGTGGTTGAATATGTGCAGGCCATGCCGGTGGTGCGCACATTTGACAGCGGTACGGCGACTTTCGGGCGCTATCAGCGTGCTTTGCAGACCTATCTGGATATTGTGCTGAACTGGTATCGTATGGCCGGTTTTCCAGCGCGTTTTTCGCAGGTTATTCTCAATCCGATGCCAACCGTGGCGGTGGTGGTCTGGCTTGGCGGCTGGCTGGTCACGCGTGATGCGCTGGCTGTTTCCACATGGGTGGCCGTGCTGCTGATTTGTACCGGTATGGCGGAATCCCTGCTGCCGCTGATGTCGCTCAAACATATGATTGCCCGTACGGAAATCAGCATTCACCGTATTCATGAGGTGATGAGCCAGCCGGCTCTGCCGGAAGTGGCGGCGGATGCGGCGCAAATGCCTGTTGATGCCAGTGTGCGTTTTGATCAGGTCGGTTTTCGCTATACGGCTGACGGGGCAATGGTGCTGCAGGACATCAGCTTTATGGCGGAGCCGGGCACAATCACCGCGCTTGTCGGCCCGTCCGGTGCAGGCAAAACCACCGTTGCGCGGCTGATACCGCGTTTCTGGGATGTGAGTGAGGGGGCAATCTTCATTGGCGGTGCGGATATACGCAAGATCAAAACCGATGTGCTGATGCAGCAGGTTGCCTTTGTGTTTCAGGATACTTTTCTGTTTGCCGATACGATTGCGGCCAATATCCGTTTAGGCTTGCCCGATGCCACGGATGAGGAGGTGATTGCTGCGGCAAAAGCGGCACAGGCGCATGAATTTATCATGGAACTGCCTTCCGGCTATGACACGCTGACAGGGGAGCGCGGTGTGTTTCTCTCCGGCGGGCAACGCCAGCGTATTACCATTGCGCGTGCGATTTTGCAAAACCGCCCGATCCTGGTGCTGGATGAGGCAACGGCTTTTGCCGATCCGGAAAATGAGGCGGCATTGCTGGCCGCGCTGTCGCATCTGATGCGCGGTAAAACGGTGCTGATGATTGCGCACCGGCTTTCAACCATTCGCGATGCCGATCAGATACTGGTCTTTGATCAGGGGCGTTTGAGTGAAAAAGGCCGTCATGATCAACTGGTTGCCAATGGCGCGATCTATGCCCGCTTGTGGGGGCATTATGAAAAAGCACAGGGCTGGGCTCTGATGGGAGGCCGCAAATGAGCACGACAACACCCAAAATAACACCGCTCAAAGATACATGGCGGCAATTAATGCTGACAGCCCGTCACCGTGCACCGCGCCTGCGTGCCAGTATGATCGGCCTTGGCCTTGCGGCGGTGCTGCAAGGTCTGGCGCTGGTCTGTATCATTCCGGTATTTCGCGCGGTTATGCAGGAGGGGCAGTGGGCGGCTGTTCTGCCATGGGCAGGGCTGATGACCGCTTTTATGATTGCCAGCACTGTTGTGCGCTGGATGGCGCAGAATTTCGACTATGCCGGTGATATGGTGCTCAATACCCATGAATTGCGCACGGAGCTTGGTCAGCAATTGCGGCGTATTCCGCTGGAGGAATTGCAGGATAAACGCTCAGGCGAAATCAATGCCACGCTGCTTGGCAATGTGGATGAAAACCTGACCTATGTGCTGACCATTGCCAATCTGATCGCCAATGCGGTGATCACGCCTTTGACTGTTGCTGTGGTGACATTGTTTATCGACTGGCGCATGGGGCTGCTTCTGCTGCTGATTTTTCCTGTCCTGCTGCCATTTTATCGCTGGAGACGGCCTGCTTTCGGGCGCGGTATGCGTGCCCTTGCCGATGCCAATGCACAGGCCAGTGCGGAAATGCTGGAATATGCACAAGGGCTGGCAGTGTTGCGTGCTGCCGGTTGTGCCGGTGAAAAATCCGTGCGTCTGCAACACAGTATTGAACATCTTGAAAAGATACAGGCGATTGGCCAGCGCAAAGGTGCCAAGCCCAATCTGATGATTGCCTCGGTTATGGAGCTGGGGCTGTTGCTGGTGGTGCTGATCGGCGCGGTTCTGGTTTTTCAGGGCTCACTTGAAGTCGCAGTACTGGCTGCTGTGGTGGTGATCATTGTGCGCTTCAGTGAGCCCTTGAGCAGTGTTATTCTGATGACGCTGATTATTGATCTGATGGAAGCTGCCTTGCAGAAAATCCAGATTTTGCTGGATATTAAACCGCTGCCGCAGCAGATGCCGGAAGAAAAGCCGGAAGTCTTTGATGTCAGCTTTGATAATGTGAGCTTCCATTATGCCAGAGCGCCGGAAAAAGCGGCGCTTAAAACCATGAGCGCCACTTTGCCGGAGCGCAGCCTGACGGCGCTGGTCGGGCCTTCCGGCTCCGGCAAAACCACGATAACGCGGCTGATCCTGCGCCATGCTGATCCGCAGCACGGTGTGGTACGGATCGGGGGCAAGGATATCCGCTCTATTGCACCGGATGTGCTCAATAGTCTGGTTTCAGTGGTGTTTCAGGATGTCTATCTGTTTGACGATACGGTGATGGCCAATATTCGTATGGCCAGACCTTCCGCCACGGATGAGGAGGTAGAGGCAGCCGCACGCGCAGCGCATTGTCATGACTTTATCAACCGGTTGCCGGAAGGGTATCAGACCCGTATCGGTGATCTTGGCGGGCGTTTGTCCGGCGGCGAGCGCCAGCGGATCAGCATTGCCCGTGCTATGCTCAAAGATGCACCGATTGTTATTCTGGACGAGCCGACCGCTGCCCTTGATACGGAAAGTGAAGTGGCCGTGCAGGCAGCCATTGATGCGCTGGTGCGTGAACGCACGGTGATTGTGATTGCGCACCGGCTTTCCACAATCGCTGCGGCTGACCGTATTCTGGTGATTGAAGACGGTCAATTGGCCGAGCAGGGCACGCAGCCGGAATTGCTAAAATCCGGTGGCCGTTTCTCTAAAATGTGGCAGACCCAGCAGCAGACGCAAAGCTGGCACGCGACCAACTGACAGCCGGAAATACCGGGCTGATGACAGCAAATGGCGGGTAAAACCGCCATTTGCTTTGCCATGTCTGCGCGGACTATGCATCAGCCTCTTTAAGGGGAAGTGTCTTGCTGCCAAGGGCATAATCCGTTTTTAGCATATTTTAGCAAACCCCATATTTCTGGTCTTGACTTGCCGGATAAAACTTGATGAAAATTGTCATATTAAAATTATGCGCCGCCATAGTGTGGCGTTTGTTTGCACGTTTAATTGCCGTGCTTTGCGCAAAGGCAATGGGCTGCGGAAGGTAAATTCCGCAGCATATAACAAAGCCGGTCAGCATCATTTCAGCCGGTTTTTCATAAAGGTGATCAGATGGAAAAAGACACGAGCCTGTCCCGTATCAATGGCGGGATTGATCCGTTTTCAAGGGATGCGGATGTGTCTGATGAGGGGCGGGCGGCGCCGGTCGTGTCGGATTATGAACAGCAGATCTGGCTGGTGCAGCAGCAGCAACCAGATCTGGTGCTGAACTGGATTGCAGCATGGCGGCTGGCAGATGATGCGGATATGGCGCAATTGGAACTGGCCGTGCGGCGCGTGGTACAGAGCGAGCCTGCGCTGAATATGCGCTTTCAGTTTAATGATGATTTTGAACTGGTTAAGGTGCCTGCACAAAATGGCGTGCCTTGCGTGGAAAATGTCCAAATGTTTTCGGCACAGCATGTCAGCGAGCTGTTGCTGGTGCGGCAGGCAGCACCGTGTGATCTTCAGGAACAGTCACCCTATCAGGTGCTTTTGACCAATGCAGGCGGGCAAAAGCAGATTGCCTTTATCCTGCATCATATTCTCGATGAAAATATTGATGCCGGTATTTTGCTGCAAAAGATTGCAGCCGTGAGCCGCGGGGAAAAAACGGTTCTGCCGGTGCAGAAATATAAGGCCGTATTCATGCCTGCACAGAGCAGCGATAGTGTGCTGCCATTGCTGGAGCGCAGTACGAAAACGGGCATGATCTCAACCGCCTGTCAGGTGTCTAAATCCGGTATCAGTCAGGCATGGCAGATGGCACTGCATCAAGATGCACTGCGCTCAGAAAAACTTGTGTTTCAGGATGCCTGTCAGATCAATGGTTTTATTGCCGAACAATTTGCCCGGCTGGTCAGCCAAATCGGAGCCCATGAGCAGTTGGTGCTGCGGCTTCATCATGCGGGCAGTCTGAGCAATTTTGTCTTTGCCCGTCATGATGCCACCGGTCATCTGGCCGTTCAGGTTTGTGAGGCTTTGCAAAAAAGCGAAGTGACAGGCATGCAACAGGCAGGCGACAGGGCGCTGCCTTTGATTGATCTGTCCATAAGTGGTGAGAGCGATACAGCGTTTCAGGCGGGCTATCCGGTGGCGGAAAAGCTGTTGCTGCCATCCCGTGTGGCGACGGCCGATATTGCACTGGATATCAGCCGTAAAGATGATCAGCGGCTTGTGCTGACATTACGTACGGGGCCGGAACTGCTGGATATGGCAGGTGAATTGCTGCTTGACCGGTTGGGTGCTGCCCTGCAAGGCGAAGCACAGGCCGTTTTTGCAAGCAGTGCGGAGCAGGTGGAGACGGCGCAGGAGAGCGGTTCTTATACGGGCATTATCCTGACAGAGTTTCGCCGTGCGCTTGGTGATCCGGATATACAGGCCGGTGATGACTTTTTTGACTGCGGTGGTCATTCCATGTTGGCGACAAGGGTGATAGGCCGCTTGCTGACCGAGCATGGCTTGGAAGTGCAGTTCAACGATTTCTTCAAATATTCCACGGCTGAAAGTCTGGCATCCCGCATTGTGCCGGTGGGGTCGACAGATGATGTGGCACAGGATCAGACCGGCGCCGGTCATGCAGAGGCGGTTGTGCCTTTGTCCTTTGCGCAAATGTCGATGTGGCGCGGCTATGAAGTGTTTGATTATGGCGCGGTTTTCAACCTGCCATTTGCGCTGGATTTCTTTGATGAGGTTGACGAGCAGATTTTTGCCCGTGCCTTTGAGGATATTCTGGTGCGCCATGCCGGTTTGCGCAGTCATTTCTACCGTTCCGGCGACAGCGTGTATCAGCGCGTTGTGCCTGCGAATGATCTGGATAATTATCAGTGGTTCTGGACCAGCCGCGAGAGCATTGGTGTCGGCCTGCATGATGAGACCGGCTACTTGTTTGATCTGTCGCGGGAGTTGCCATTGCGGCTGCGCTTCATGCGGGACGATGAGACCGGACGGCAGATATTGTCTTTCCTGTTCCATCATCTTGCGCTGGATGAATGGTCGCTGAATTTGATGATGGATGAGCTGGGCACAGCCTATCAGGCGCGGCTTGAAGGCAAGGAACCGCATTGGGAGCAGCCCGCGCCGTCAATGGCTGCTTTTGCCCGCCGGCAATATGAACAGGGGCTGGATCAGACGCATATTGATTACTGGAAAAACATGCTGACCACGGCCACGCATGGGCTGAAACTGCCGCAAATTGCTGAAGCAAGTGATGCCGGAACAACAAGCGGTGATGTGGACTGGCTGGATTGCGCCATTGATCAGGAAACCGCCGAAGGGCTGTATAGTCTGGCGCGTGCCAATAATGCCTCGCTGTTCAATGTGATCTACGCCATGATTGCGCTGAGCCTGCATAAAATCGGCAATCTCTCCGATCTTGTTATCGGCACTTCGGCAGACGGGCGCACTGATGCGCATTTCTATGATACGGTTGGTTATTTTACCACGATGGTTGCGCATCGCGTGCCGTTTGATGCGGATATGACCGTGGCGGAACTGATTGAATCCTGCCGTGATATTGTGGTCGGCTCTATGCCTTATACGGATATTCCGATTGATATTATTGAGGAATCTTTAGGGATAGTTCCGGGGCGTGATCGTTTCTTTGAAGTCTATGTGCAAATTCATGCACAGAACAAGCTCAATGGCGCTTTGTCTGACAAGCGGGGCGGTGCCATTCGTTACCGGCAGGTTGATCCGGATAAGGATGAAGCCATGCTGGGCATGCAATTTGAAATCATGGAAGAATATGTGGGTGATAAACGCGAGATCAGGCTGGTTGTAACCTATCGTGGTGATCGTTTCAGCCGTGCGCAGGTGCAGAATGTCTGTGATACGCTGAGCCGCTTGTTCCGGCTGGTGCTGCAAAAGGATATTGTGCAAAGCAGATTGGCACAGCTAACTATCTGAAGTTCTGAAAATCAAACAAGGCGGGCGGCACAGATTGCCGTCCGCCCTGTTTTATTGCCGGATGATACCCGTTATTTGGTGCTGTATTTCGGCAGACCCTGCGGGTTGAAGGAGGAATGCTCCAGCGCTTCGCTCTCCAGATGCCAGCGGCTGGCAATCTTGCCATAGGTGCCGTCCTGTATCAGCTTTTCCAGCACTTCTGTTAGCAATGGGCCAAACCCGCTGTCTTTACGGGTGGTGATGCCGACCTCTGAATTCAGCGGCCATGCGGCGCTCAGCGTGCCGACGCCATGTTTTTCCGCACCGATGGAAGCCTCGTAAATCTGGCGGGCATTGGGTGCCACAATCACATCAACGCGGCCGGATTTCAGTGCGAGTTCTGCGGCTGCTTCATCATCAAAAAAGATCAGTTCAGCCGGTTTCAGACCTGCTTCCTGATTGAGGCGGTTCCACTCCACCATGATGCGTTCCTGCGCCGTGCCGGAATCGACAACAACTCTGAGACCGGCAATATCTTTTGGCTCGCTGATTGCCGTGATTTTGCTGTCTGTGCGCACAAAAAAGCCGTGCAGACCTTTGCGATAAGTGGAGAAATCGAATTTCTCCTTGCGTTCTTCCGTGACACCGACATTGGAGATCACGGCATCATATTTGCCCGATGTGAGGCCAAGCGGCCAGTCTGCCCATGCAACCGTAACAAGATTAAGCTCCAGCCCCAGCTTGTCAGCAACGACCTGTGCCAGATTGGGATCAAAGCCGATGACGGTGCGTGAATCTGTTGCAAAGGCTGTGACCGGCGGATTGGTCGGTGCGGCGGCAACGGTGAATTTGCCGGGCTGTGCAAGTTTCAGATTTTCCGGAATGCGTTTGATCAGTTCCGGATCAGCCGTTGTGCGTACCAGCCCTTTCTGTTCAGGCGTGAGATCAAATGTGAGTTTTTCAGCCGAGGCGGAAAGGCTGGCGCTGAACAACAGCAATGCGGCGCTGAAGGCTATCGATAGTGATTTGACCGGCAGGCGTTTCAATTGCGGGAGGGACATTCAATTTCCTATCTGCCGCTCCTCTAAGCCCTGTATGAACAGGCCGGAGCGGCGTGATTGACCGGTGATTTACGGATGCAGTTCAGCGATGGAATAAAGCTCTGCAAGTGCGGCCACGATTTTGTCGCGCCCAGCAACCAGCTGATGATCACCGGCCTGACCGGTGCTGTGCTGGCTCTGTTTGCCGCTGCTTAAAATCAGCAAAGGCAGTGCCTGATTTGCCTCACCGGCAAGGGCAATCACTTCCTGACGCGGGCGCGGAAAGGCGACGCGGCGAATATCCAGATGCTGTTCCAGCTTCGGATAAAGCGCGAGAACGCCTTCAATTGCAGTGCCTTGCGGGCAGAGAAATGTTTTGCCCGGATAGGCATCATCTTTAAAGCCGGCTTCGAGGAGGAAGAGGATATCTTTGCTCATTATATATTCCATTAAACTCTGCATGGGTGCGGTAGTGCCGCAAAACCGGTTCTGCATGGCTGCAAATAGTCCGGGTTTGTATTGCAGAGCATGGCGGTTGCGTGCTTGTGAAACAAAGCAAAGAATTTTGAGTTTTAGTATTTATAGGGAATAAATTTGTAATTATTGCAGGTAATTCAGTTTCAACCGCTTTGTATGTTCCTGTCTTGTATTGAAGAATAATAATGAATTGATTCCGGTGCTTATATCAAAGTAACATGTGAATTTAATTCTTATAAACAATGGTGTTTATGAGAATTATTTGTTGTTATATTTTGGTTTGCCGGAAATTTTTATTATTAAATAAAGATGCGGTGAAACATATGGTTTATCAACTCAGCCTTCTGGATAAAAGTCCTATCGCCAAGGGGGTGACTGCGGAGAAGGCGCTTGCCAATACCGCGGCCTATGCGCAGGCCGCAGAGAAAGCGGGCTATAAGCGTTTCTGGATTGCGGAGCATCACCATACGGAAGAGCTGGCAAGCCCTGCGCCGGAAGTGCTGGCAGCCTATCTTCTGGGTGTGACCAATCGTATCCGCATCGGTTCCGGCGGTGTGATGTTGCAGCATTACAGCCCGTATAAAGTGGCGGAAAGTTTCAACCTTCTCGCAGCCCTCGGCAATGGCCGTATTGATTTGGGTGTTGGTAAGGCGCCGGGCGGGTTGCCGCTGTCTACCAAGGCGTTGCAGCAGGAAATTGCTGCCCCGAACCGTCTCGGTTTTAAAGACAAGCTGGAACAGCTGGGCGCTTTTATCGGCGGTGAAAAGCTCACGGAAGGCGCTTTTGCCGGATTGGCGGCAACACCGAAGCCACAAGTTGCAGCGGAGCGTTTTTTGCTCGGCGCGAGTGCTGACAGTGCCTTGCTGGCGGCCGAAACCGGCTGGCGCTTCGTTTATGCCGGTCATCTGAACGGCGATACGGATAATCTTGAAAAGACCTTTGATACATTCCGCGCGGCAACAGGCGATGTGCCTGCGCTGGCGCTGGGTGTGGTGATTGCCGCAACAGAAGCGGAAGCACAGCAGACGGTTGGCAATATCCGGATTTTCAAAGTGCATCTTGCCTCCGGCCAGTCTGTCTCTGTGGGCAGCGAAGAGGCAGCGGCGGAATTTGCCCGTCAGGCCGGTGTTAGTGATTACCGCGTGGAAGAAAAGCGCCCGAGTGTTCTGGCCGGAACTGCGCGGCAGGTGCGTCAAAAGCTGGATGCGCTGCATAACCAATATGGTGTGGGGGAATTTGTGCTTGAATTTCCGGCTGTCTCCCATGAACAGCGGATTTTTGCGATCGAGGCTCTGGCGCATGAGCGCCTGACAATTGCAGCCTGATCAGACGGAATTTTTACGAACAGGGACGTCCGGCGGCAGCCGCAGCGCCAATATGGAGACATCTTATGAGCAAGAAACAAATCAAATTCGGCATCATGCTGCAGGGTGCAGGCGGGCACATGAATTCCTGGAAACATCCGTCAGGACCGGCGGATGCCAGTGTCAATTTGCAGTTTTTTATTGATACGGCGCGGGCTGCGGAAGAGGCGGGTATTGCCTTCGCTTTTGTGGCGGATGGTCTTTACATCAACGAGATTTCCATCCCGCATTTTCTCAACCGTTTCGAGCCACTGACGATTCTGTCGGCACTGGCGGCCAGCACCAGCCGTCTCGGTCTGGTGGGCACGGTTTCCAGTTCCTACAGCGATCCGTTTACTATTGCCCGTCAGTTTGCCTCGCTTGATCTGCTCAGCGGCGGGCGTGCAGGCTGGAATGTGGTGACAACACCGCTGGAAGGTTCCGGCCGTAATTATGGCAAGGCGCATCCTGAACATGCATTGCGCTATGAAATTGCCAATGAATATCTGGAAGTGACCAAGGGCCTGTGGGATTCATGGGATGATGATGCCTTTATCCGTGACCGTGAGAGCGGCCAGTTCTATCGGCCGGAGGGCTTCCACCGTCTTGACCATAAAGGCCGCTTTTTTGCGGTTGAAGGCCCGCTGAATATTCAGCGTTCACCGCAGGGACAGCCGGTTATCTTTCAGGCCGGTGCATCCGAGGCAGGGATCGGGCTTGCTGGCAAACATGCGGACGGCGTGTTCACCAATGCAGGTACAATTGCCGACAGCAGCACATTCTACCGCCAGATCAAGGCCAGCGCTGTTGCCCATGGCAGACGGCCGGATGATGTGGGTATTTATCCGGGCATTGCGCCGATTGTTGGCCGTACTGCGGCTGAGGCCGAGGATAAATATCAGGCAATCCGCAATCTGGTCTCGGTTGAAGAAGCCCTGCATTATCTGGGACGCTTTTTTGATCACCATGATTTCAGCGCTTATCCGCTGGATGAGCCGTTTCCTGAACTTGGCGATGTGGGCAAAAACAGCTTCCGCTCAACTACAGACCGCATCAAGCGCGATGCGGCTGAGCAGGGTCTGACCTTGCGCGAGGTTGCGCTGAATGTGGCGACACCGCGCTCCGGCTTTATCGGTACGGCTGAACATATTGCCGATGAACTGATCCGCTGGACGGAAGAAGAGGCCGCAGACGGCTTCATTCTCGGTTTCCACGTGATTGCGGAAGGTCTGCGCGACTTTACCGATTATGTGCTGCCGGTGCTGGAACAGCGCGGTTATCACCGCAAAGGACTGGCAGGGGAAACATTGCGGGAAAATCTGGGGCTGGATTTCGTGAAAAGCCGCTATGATGCAACAGCAGACAAGGCACAGGACAGGGCGCTGAGCCAAAAAGGTGCGGCATGAATATTCAGGCCGCAACGCAGGTGCAAAATGCGCAGCGCAGGCTAGAGATTGAAGCCGGTCTGAGCGCTTATCTGCCGGAGATCGTGGCACTGCGCCGCGATCTGCACCGGCATCCGGAGCTTGCGTTTCAGGAGCATCGCACATCCGCTCTGGTGGCCGGTCTGTTGCTCGAATGGGGCTATGATGTCACCACAGGCGTGGGTGGTACCGGTGTTGTCGGTACACTGAAACGCGGCACGTCCACAAAGACTGTCGGTATTCGTGCGGATATGGATGCCTTGCCGATCCATGAGCAGACAGGGCTTGATTATGCCAGTCTTCATGATGGGGTGATGCATGCCTGCGGTCATGACGGGCACACGGCTATTTTGCTGGCGGCAGCGCGATTTCTGGCATTATCCGGTCAGTTCGACGGGGTGTTGCATGTGATCTTCCAGCCTGCTGAAGAAACCGGCTCCGGCGCCAAGCGCATGATTGATGACGGCTTGTTTGAGCGTTTTCCATGCGATGCGGTCTATGGCCTGCATAACTGGCCGGGCGTGCCTGCGGGGCATTTCGGCTTTGTTGAAGGGCCGGCCATGGCATCGGTCGACAGGGCGATCATCACTATTAACGGGCGCGGCGGCCACGGGGCAGAGCCGCATAAAGCGGTTGATCCGGTGGTTGCATCGGCTTCAGTGATTATGGCGTTGCAAAGCGTGGTTTCCCGCAATGTGGATCCGCTGGATATGGGCGTGGTAACGGTTGCAACCATTCACGGCGGCAAGGCTAATAATGTTATTCCGGCGAATGTGGAACTCGGCCTGACGATCCGCTCTTTCTCGCAGGCTGTGCGTGAAGAGCTGCGCCGCAGGGTGGAAGCGATCACGCGCGCACAGGCTGAAAGCTATGGTGCGGTGGCAGATGTCAATTATCAGTGGGGCTTTCCGGCGCTGATCAATCATGTGGCTGAAACCCGTTTCATCCGGCAGGTGGCGGAGCAGAGCTTTGCCGCCGGTACGGTTATCAGTGATTTCAGGCCGCGCACCGCCAGTGAGGATTTTGCCTTCATGCTGGAGGCACGCCCCGGTAGCTATGTTTTTGCCGGTAATGGCGACAGCGCCGGACTGCATAGTCCGGATTATAATTTCAACGACGATCTTCTGCTACCGGCATCCTTGTTGTGGGTGCGGCTGACGGAAGCGGTTCTGGCGTGAATATTTAGTGCCGGATTTTAAATTTGGCGGGCAGGCCGTGTGCTGTGAGCCCGCCATTCCTATCAGATCAGGTTATACCATTATGGCAGACGAGTTTCTTTATACCACGACGCATGACAGCAGAGCTGTGCCGCTGATTGAGGCGCTGACAGCGGAATATGATGCGCGTTACGGCACCTATTTCAGCCCTGAAGGCGCACGCGCGGAAATGAACCGCTATCCGCCGGAAGCCTTTGCGCCGCCGCATGGTAATTTTTTGCTGCTGCTGCGTGATGGTGAAACGATCGGCGGCGGTGCTTTTATGCGTTACAGCGATGATACGGCAGAGTTTAAACGCATCTGGACGCATAGTGATTTGCGGCGTCAGGGGCTGGCGAAAAAAGTGCTGAATGAGCTGGAATCGCAGGCGCACCGTCAGGGGTACAGCCGGGTTTATCTGACAACCGCTTTTCGTCAGCCGGAGGCAAAAGCGCTTTATCTGAACTATGGTTATACGGCGCTTTTTGATGTGAATGCCGATCCGCAGAGCTATGAAATTCTGCCCTTCGAGAAGGATATCAGCCGGATTTTTACCGGCAGAAATCCGGTGAATGGCGCGGGCGTTTATGAAAATATTCCTGCCTGAATTATTTTCATTCAAACAATAATGCTTAGAAAAATCATTTATTTAAGGGAGATTAAATAGTCTTATTTGTTTTGATGTCGCGACAGGACTCCATCACAATCAAGTCATTCAATTAAACTTTACTCTGATCAATGATGTAAAGTCACTCAGTTGAGTGTCAGGGAAGTGTATAATGGTGGACATCACAACGCGATTTACTGCGGCGGAGCTTGAAAATACATCACGCAGTGAGCCGACAGATTTTAAACATTACCGTATTGTTCCGGCTCGCTATCCGGCACGTGTTGCCGGAACAATCATAGCGGCTTTGCTGATTTTTATGGCAGCACAGTCTATTCTGACCAATCCCAGATGGGGCTGGCCGGTTTTTGCGGAGTGGTTCTTATCTGAGCCGGTTCTGGTGGGGCTGGCACGCACTTTATGGCTGACGGCGCTGGCAACAGTGCTCGGTTTTGCGCTGGGAACGGCGCTGGCTCTGGCGCGTGTGTCCAAATCACCGCTGCTCTCAGGTCTGTCGTGGGGCTATATCTGGTTTCTCCGCTCGGTGCCGCTGATTGTCTTGCTGCTGATCCTCAACAATCTCGGTTATCTTTATGAAACAGTGCGCCTTGGTGTGCCTTATACGGATATTACTTTTGCGGAATATCCTATGGTGCAGGTGCTGAGCCCGTTTGCGGCGGCACTTCTGGGCTTGAGCCTCAATCAGGCGGCATTTTCGTCCGAAATCATTCGCGGTGGTATTCTCTCCGTCGATCAGGGGCAGCTTGAAGCCGCCGCCGCGCTGGGGCTGCCGCGCCGCCGTCAGGCTTTCAGAATTATTCTGCCGCAGGCCATGCGCACCATTTTGCCGACCGGTTTTAACGAGATTATCGGTTTGGCCAAAGGCACATCCATGGTCTATGTGCTGGCGCTGCCGGAACTGTTCTATACCGTGCAGGTGATCTATCGCCGCAATCTTGAAGTTGTGCCGCTGCTGATGGTTGCAACCGTATGGTATCTGATCATCATGACCGTGCTGTCGATTGCACAATATTATATCGAACGGCATTTTTCCCGCGGTGCGCTGCGCAATCCTCCTGCTGCTCTGTTCGGCCGTTTTTTGGCGCGCTTCATTCCGGCAGCGGCACCGGTCAATGGCCAGGCTAAAGCGAGCCTGCAAGCTGATTATCGTGCTAATGCAGTGACTGAACAAGCCGTTAAAGCGCCGGTTTTTGATGCGCATAGCAAGGCCGCAGCCATTGTGCAGGGTGCTGTTGATATTCGCGGGGTTTCCAAAAGCTTCGGCACCAATCTCGTGCTCGATGATGTGAGCCTGCATATCCGTCCGGGCAGTGTGACCGCCATTCTCGGCCCTTCCGGTTCCGGCAAATCCACTTTGCTGCGCTCGATCAATCATCTGGAGCGGGTGGATGACGGTTTCATCTCCATTGACGGTGAATTGCTCGGCTATCGCCGCGACGGCAGAACACTCTATGAGCTGAAGGAAAAGGATATTCTCAAAAAGCGTGTCGATGTCGGCATGGTGTTTCAGAATTTCAACCTGTTTCCGCATCTGACGGTTCTGGAAAATATTATTGAAGCGCCGATGGTTGTGCGCGGCCTTGCACGGGCTGATGCCGTGGCCGTTGCCCGCCGCTTGCTGGCACGGGTGGGGCTGAGTGATAAAGCGGATGCCTATCCGCGTCAGCTCTCCGGCGGTCAGCAGCAGCGTGTGGCTATTGCCCGTACGCTGGCGGTTAACCCGAAAGTGCTGCTGTTTGATGAGCCAACCTCCGCGCTTGACCCTGAACTGGTGGGCGAAGTGCTGGATGTGATCAAGGAACTGGCACGTTCCGGCACCACGCTGGTGATCGTAACCCACGAAATCGGCTTTGCCCGTGAGGTCGCTGATCAGGTGGTGTTTATGGAAGACGGCCGCATTCTGGAACAGGGCGCACCGGACCAGATTTTCAACGAAGCAACCCATCCGCGCACCCGCGAATTCCTCGCCAAAGTGCTGTGAAACAACAACAGGCGCGTGCCGCAACAGCCCCAACTGTGACGGCATGCGTGTGAAGAAAAACAAACAGATCGGGCATGGTGCCATGCTCCGGATAATTTAACAGGACCTATTCATGACTTTCTTTAATTCCAAATCGCTGTTCGTTGGCGGTCTTCTCGCCGTGTCTTTATGGGCAGGCAATGTTTCAGCCGCCGCCCTTGATCTGGGGCCTGAACAGGCCGGACGTATCAGAGGCGAAAAAAGCGACAGCGTGATTGCTGCCGTGCCGCAAAATTTCAAATTTGTGGAAGATGGTAAGTTCATCGTCGGCATTAATCCGTGGGTGCCTCCGATCAGCACCTATGCAACCGATGCCAAAACGGTTGTGGCTTTCGATCCTGATCTGATCCAGTTGGTGGCAGATAGTCTGGGACGCGAATTGGTGCTGGTGCCTGTTGCCTGGGCAGATTGGCCGCTGGGGCTGGAATCCGGCAAATTTGATGCGGTGATTTCCAATGTTACGGTTACAGAAGAGCGCAAGGAGAAATTCGATTTCTCTACCTATCGCAGAGATGAGCTCGGCTTTTATGTTAAAAATGACAGCTCTATCAAAGAGCTGAAAGAGCCGAAAGATATTGCCGGTTTGCGCATTATCACCGATGCGGGCACCAATCAGGAAAAAGTGCTGCTGGAATGGGACAAGCAGAATGTTGCTGCCGGTCTGAAGCCGGTTGAAGTGCAATATTATGATGATGATGCGGTGAAAAAACTGGCAGTTCAGTCCGGCCGTGCTGATGCGCTTTTCAGCGTGAATGCGGTGCTGGCCTATGCTGCGGCCGTGGATGGCAAAACCCGTCTGGTCGGTACGGTGAGCGGCGGCTGGCCGCTGACAGCGGAAGTGGCAATTACCACCCGTAAAGGCAGCGGTTTGGTGGATGCTTTGACGCTTTCGCTCAATGAGTTGATCAAAAACGGCAAATATCAGCAGGTTCTGGAACGCTGGAGCCTTGGTTCGGAAGCGGTGGAAGAATCCAAGACCAATCCTGCCGGTCTGCCAAAAAGCTGAGATGAGAGCGGGGCATTTCCGGCTTAACACTATGGCCGGAAATGCCTGACCTTCCTGTCTTTTAAATATTTTTATGGGTGGTTTTCGGGTGGTGCTGAACAAAGCGCGCCGCCTGCAGGGTCGAATTATGTGTAGCCGGTGATGGCTAGCTGACAGATGAGGGATTGTTCAATGAAGGTTTTTTCTAAATTACGAACGGCTCTTTTGGGAGCGGGAATGCTGGGAGCCGTGCTTTACGGGCAGGTGGCCTTAGCATCGCCTTTTGATCTGAGCCCGGAGCAGAGTAACCGCCTGCGGGTTGAGAAAAATGACAAGCGGATTGCAGAAATTCCATCCTCTTTCAAATTCGCCAAAGACGGTGTTCTGACTATCGGCATCAGTACGAGCGGGCATTTGCCGCTGCATGATTATGCGGCAGATTCAAAAACCGTGATCGGTTATGATGTGGATCTGGCGCAGATTATTGCCGACAGTCTTGGCCGCAAGCTGGAGCTGGTATCGGTGGCATGGGCAGACTGGCCGCTGGGGCTGGCATCGGGCAAGTTTGACGCGGTGATCTCCAATGTCACCGTGACCGAAGAGCGCAAGCAGAAATTCGACTTCTCCACCTATCGCAAAGATGAGCTTGGTTTTTATGCCAAGGCCGGAAGCCCGATTAAATCAATCAAAGAACCGAAAGATATTGCCGGTCTGAAAGTGATTACCGATCCGGGCACCAATCAGGAAAAAATCCTGCTGGAATGGAACAAGCAGAATATTGCGGCCGGTTTGCAGCCGGTTGATGTGCAATATTATGATGATGACGGCGTGAAAGAAATTGCCGTGCAATCGGGCAGGGCCGATCTGGTGTTCAGCGTCAATGCCACACAGGCCTATGCGTCCGCACTGAACGGGAAAAGCACTCTGGTCGGTACAGTCAGCGGCGGCTGGCCGCTGACGGCAGAAGTTGCAGTGACAACACGCAAGGATAGCGGATTGGCGGATACACTGACCAATGTGGTGAATGATCTGATTGCCAGCGGCGATTATCAGAAGGTGATTGCGACATGGCAGCTGGAACCTGAAGCCATTGACCAGTCCCGCACCAATCCTCCGGGGCTGCCGAAAAGCTGATCCTGAAGCGAACAGAGAGGGGAGCAGGATTGCAAAATTGCAATCCTCGGCGGCAGAACGTGCGGGGGACACAAACTGCACGTTCTGCCGGTTGCAAGCAAAGCCTTCCGGCTCAGGAAATGACCGGAAAAATGCCAATACAGACCACAATGCGGATGGCGGAACTTTTATGCCTTTGAATGATAAAACAGTGAAAATTGAGAAAATTGCGTTTCTGACACCGGGAAATTACGCGGCTGATAATCCCTATCAGGGACTGGAAGAAACGCTGCAATTATTTGAGCTTGGTGAAGAACTGGGCTTCAACAACGCATGGGTGCGTCAACGCCATCTGGAGCCGGGTGTTTCTTCCGCCAGCGTGTTTTTGTCTGCCGCTGCACAGCGCACCAAAACCATTGAAATCGGCAGTGCGGTTATTCAGCTAGGTTATGAGAGCCCGCCGCGTCTGGCGGAAGATCTGGCGACAGTTGATGTCTTGTCCCGCGGGCGGCTGAATGTGGGCTTAAGCACCGGTGTGCCGCTTCATGCGGATTTGTTGGCATCAGAGGTTTTTGAAGGCGACTGGAAGGCTTTCGATTTTTCCCATGAGCGGGTGTTGCGCCTTGCCCGCTATCTGGACGGGCATAAATTCGGTGATGAATCGACCTTTATCAAAACGCCTTTCGGCGATGTGCGTCCGCAAATCCATCCCCATGCGCAGGGGCTGACAGACCGTTTATGGTATGGCGGCGGTTCATTGCGCTCTGCCGGATGGGCGGCAGATCATGGTTTCAATCTGCTGATCGGCAATCTGACTTCCGGCGAAGACACGGATGATTTCTACACGGCACAGATCAATCAGATTAACACCTATCTGAGCCGGCATCAGCGCCAGAGGGTGCCGCGCATTGCGCTGGGACGGGTGATTGTGCCGACGGATAGTGCGGATGCAAAATCACGCCAGCGCTATCAGGAATTTGCGGCATCGCGCTATGAACGCACATTGGCACCGCAGGGGCCGCGCCGCACTTTGTTTAATCCGGATCAGGTGGGCAGCAGCGATGAAATTCTGGAAAACCTGCTGAATGATCCGGTGCTGCCTTATGTCAGTGAATTGCGGCTTGAACTGCCTTATGAGTTCCACAGCGATGAATACAGGCAGATTATCAGCGATTTTACGGCAAAAATTGCCCCTGTTCTGGGCTGGAACAAGCCGGTAAAACTTGCGGCTTAAGACTGGGTTTACAAGGCAGGGAGACCTTTTATGGGGTCTTTCTGCCTGTTTTTTATTATGTATTTTGAATTAATATTATATATTATGGTGATTTATATGTTGAATATGTGATTTTACAGGTATTTCTGCAATCCTGATAAATCAATCAGGTTATATTGTTTTTTACATAACTTGTTTTATTGGTGATTGACCGTTTTTTATAATGATTTACTCTTTGCCTGCGAGTCATAAGGTCACCGGCAGGGGGCCGGCAAAGGGGTATGTCCGGAAATGCGATATATTACACGCTTTATCACAGGTCTGATCTCCGGCATTGCAATGCTGGCACCGGCCATGACAGCTGCCTGGGCGGCAGATGTTCCGGCGCAGAAATATGTGATGGATGATGACTGGAAAATTATTGTCAGCCCTTATGTCTGGGGGGCTTCGCTGAAAGGCAAGGCGGAATTGGGCGGGCATCATACGGATGTGAATATTCCGTTCTCCGAGATTTTCGACAATCTTGATATGGCGGTGATGGGGAATATCGAGCTGGTTAAAGGGCCGCTCGGTTTCTATGTGGATGCGCAATATGTATCGACCCGTCAGGATGAAGACCTGCTGGCGCATGAAATTGCGCTGAAAGTCAAAACCACCATGATTTCCGGTGGTATGTTTTACCGTATTTATGAAAAAGAACTGGGTGGTGTGACCGTTTATAACGAGCCGCAGCATTTTGCCATTGAACCGACATTGGGTGTGCGCTGGACAAGGCTGAAAGCTGATCTTTTCGCGCTCGGGCACCATGTTTCCAGAAAAACCGACTGGACGGATCCTTTTGTCGGTGTGCGGGTAAAAGCGGATCTTAATGAACGCTGGAACCTGTCGGCAGAAGCGGATATTGGCGGTTTCGGAGCCGGATCAAAGCTGAGTTATAATGCGCAGGGCTATCTGGGGTACCGGACTTTCCTGTTTGACAGGCCGACAATGTTACGGCTTGGCTACCGCGTTTTGTCGCAGGATTTCGATGGGCCGGATTTCACCGGACATCGCTTTAAATGGGATGTGGTGCAGCATGGCCCTGTTGTTGGCCTTTCGATGCGCTTTTGAGGAATGATGCATGCTGTGCGCAGTCTGTCTGTTGTGCAAAGGGCAGCACAGACCATGCGGCTTATGACATCTGGTCAGATTTGTGCAGATAAAACCGCTCAATGGCAGGGAATTTCCGGTCTGCACACTTGATATTCGCAATATGATGACGTTTCATAATCGCAATATATTGGCCGTAATTCTTCAGTTTGTCGTATTCCGGCATTAGAACTGCGTTGAGACTATATTATGTAACGGAGATTCATTCTTGTTTTTACAGCGTAAATCGTTTCGCTCCGCTCTGGTGGCTACAACAACCGCCTTGTCCCTCTTCATTGCGCCGCTGGCGGCAGAAGCCTGCACCCGTGTGGTTTATCACGGCCTGAATGACGAGGTGATCACTGCCCGTTCCATGGACTGGAAGGTTGATGTCGGCAGCAATCTCTGGGTTTTCCCGAAGGGCATGAAGCGCAATGGTATGGCTGGTCCGAATTCCGTTGAGTGGACATCCAAACATGGCAGTGTCATCACTTCCGGTTATGATATTTCCACGACAGATGGCCTGAATGATGCCGGACTTTCCGCAAGCGTGTTGTGGCTGGTTGAATCCAGCTATCCGACGCCGGATAAAAACAAGCCGGGTCTGACAATTGCTGCATGGGCGCAATATGTGCTGGATAATTATGCAACTGTAGACGAGGCGGTTAAAGCGCTTGAAACCGAGCCTTTTGTGGTTGTGACCGATAATGTGCCGGGCGAAAGCCGTCTGGCAACGCTGCATTTGTCAATCTCCGATGCATCGGGCGACAGCGCGATTATTGAATATATTGACGGCAAGCAGGTCATTCATCACAGCCGTGATTATCAGGTCATGACCAATTCGCCGACTTTTGAAAAGCAACTGGCGCTGGATACTTATTGGCAGCAGATTGGCGGTACGGTGATGCTGCCGGGCACAAATCGCGCTTCCGACCGCTTTGCGCGCGCTTCCTTCTATATTAATTCCATCCAGAAAAGCGAAAATCCGGATGTGGCTGTTGCCGGTGTTTTCAGCGTAATCCGTAATGTGTCGGTGCCGCTGGGTATTACCACACCGGATCAGCCGAATATTTCTTCAACCCGTTGGAGAACTGTGGCGGATCAGAAACGCAAGCTCTATTTCTTTGAATCCGCGCTGACACCGAATACATTCTGGGTTGATCTGAAAGGTTTGGATCTGTCTGAAAACGGCAAGGTGATGAAGCTGGATCTGGGGCCGGATCAGGCCAATATTTTCTCCGGCAATGTGAACAAGAATTTCAAGGTTTCTGAGCCGTTCCAGTTTCTTGGCATTCAATAAAGACCGGAACATCGGTCGGGCGCCGGACAATCTGAGCGCATACTGATTTAAATAAATCCGCTGCCCTGCACATTCTGTGCGGGGCAGTTTTTTATGCGGGCTCGGTTGAGGGCGCATGATTGTGACAGGCATAATGCCGGATCAGGCTTTCTTCATTAATCTCAACCTGATTGCGCCCTTTGGCCTTGGCTTGATACAGGCTCTGATCGGCCATGCGCATGAGCTGCGATGTGGTGTAAGTACCATCCGACATGGCAATGCCGACACTGATACTTAAAGGATAAATCAGGCTGTGAACCGGCATGAAGCGGATATTCTCAACTGTTGCACGCAATTGCTCGGCGAGGCTGATGGCTTCCTGCGTATCAGTCTGTGGCAGGAATAATGCAAATTCCTCGCCGCCGATACGGGCGAGAATATCATCGTCGCGCAAAGGTGCTTTCAGCGCTTCGACAATTTCCTGCAAGGCTTTGTCGCCTGCATGATGGCCGTAAATATCATTGATATTTTTAAAATTATCCGCATCGACCACCAGAAAGGCGGAGCAGGGCGATAGTTTATTGAGGGGCTTGATGCGTTCCAGAAAGGCATTGCGGTTCAACAGGCCGGTCATGCTGTCCGTATCCGCACGGATACGCAGCATATGATTGGCTTCTGTCAGCTCATCCGAGAGCTTTTTGAGGCGGGCATTCTGGACAAAAATATAAGCACTGATCGGAAACCCGGTGAGAACCGGTAATACGGAATTCATTAAAAAGATAAAAGCCGTGAAAGGTTGGCCGGAGGCAAACCTGATGCTGAAAGAAAATATCTGGCTCAGCGCAACCACTAGCAAGGTTACCACTGTTGCCTTGAACAGGATTTGGTACAAATCAGCCCCGCAGATATCAGAACCCGTGCTGTTGAGCGATGTGGCAGAGGGTCTGTTTTATACTATGCTTTAATGACGGCTAAAGCGGCTTTGTGCTCTGCGCTTTAAAAAGCTCCGCCTGAAGGGTCATAAGTGGCTTTTCAGTTTATCGCCAGTCATGTATTTCTGATATGCAGGCAACTTTTTTAACTGCATTATTTATTTTGCGAGGGGGATAAATTATTATGTTATTTCAATCGTTAAGAATAAAATGTAAAAGCAATTTATCATAATAAAATGCGGAGCAGAATGTCATGGCCGGACTTGTTGTTAAACCTGTTCCTGCAACGAACAGTCATCTTGCGGCTTTGCGGGATTTGCTGATTGAAACGGTGGCCAGTGGCGGCTCTGTCAGCTTCATGTATCCGCTGGCACCGGATGCTGCTGAAGCTTTCTGGCGCAATGCTTTCGCTGCCGCTGATGCAGGAGAGCGCATCATTCTCGGCGCTTTTGACGGTGACAGGCTGGCGGGAACTGTGAGCCTGCATCTGGTGGGCACCCCCAATCAGCCGCATCGTGCGGAAATCGCCAAGCTGATGACAGCTGTGGCCTATCGTGGCAAAGGCGTGGCAACACAATTGATGCAGGCCGTGCAGGCGCTGGCTTTGCAGCATGGCCGCACGCATTTACTGCTGGATACGGCCAGCGACAGTAATGCAGTATCACTCTATGAAAAGCTGGGCTTTATTCGGGCAGGTGAGGTGCCGGATTTCGCTCTGACACCGCATGGTGTGTTGACCGGTACAATCTTTTTCTGGAAACCGTTACGGGCGGAGTGAAGATCACTCCTCCTCCTCAATCGTCACATCCACATGGTCCTGATGAATATCCACGCGCACAAGCGGCGTGCTGTTGATAATGGTTTTTAACGCCTCGTCAGACAGATTTCCGCGGATCAGCATTTTCTCCAAACGCGCGCGATTGGCCTTATCGCTGAAGAATGTATCAGCCTCATCTTCAGGATCCATTGCCGCGAAGAGGTAAAAATTGGCGCGATCCTGCCGGATAATCGCTGCCGCAGAGGTGAGTTGCTCACCGGAAGAATTGCGATGATCGTTTTTGCTTAGTCTGGCTCTGTATGTTTCGAGCGGTTGTGCCAGAGCGCTGCTGATCATGGCAATGAAAATGAGTGTGGACGCGAGTGACCGCAACATGAAATCCTCCCCCGTACAGAACTTGCCGTTTTGTAACCTGAATTGCCGGTAATGGAAACAAGGATTGTTCTTGATATTGGTATTTTGAATATAAATAAAACTTTGCCGTGTAATTCTGTACCAATTTCGCGTCTGAAAACCTGTGATTTATTCAGGCATATTTTGTTATACTAAAACATAAATTGTTATTTTGATGAAATTAAATACCAATCTAGATTGCAAACGTACTATTGCTCGTTCGTAAATGAGATCATCAAAGAGAGATATTTCTATGAAAATCAAAACACTGGTTACTGCGTCGCTGTCTGCCCTGCTGATCACTGCTGCCGGCAGCTCTTCTGCTTTCGCCTGCACCCAGGACGAACTGATGAAGAAAGTAAACGAAGTAACGACAGCTGTTCAGGAAGCTGTGACCAAAGATCCGAGCAAAGCTCAGGAAATCATGACCAAAGCTCAGGAAATGCAGACGAAATATCAGGGTACCACTGATCTTACTGAAGCCTGCAAGGCTTATGATGAGCTGATCGAATTCGTGAAGAAATAAGTTTCATCTTATGCAGGGCAGGTATGTCTGTTCTGCCTGAATTGAAAACGGGGAAGACCGGATGGTCTTCCCCGTTTTTCTTTATGCCTTAGCGGGCAATGTTTTCCTGCTTTTTCGGTAAGCGCGGCAACAGGATGGTCAGCACGCCGAGCAGTGGCATGAAAGAACAGAGCCAGTAGACATATTCAATGCCGTAACTGTCGGCATAATCGCCGAGCAGGGCTGCACCGATACCGCCTGCACCAAAGGCAAAGCCGAAAAAGACACCGGCAATCATGCCCACGCGTCCCGGCACCAGTTCCTGAGCGAAAACGACAATTGCCGAGAAAGCCGAGGAGAAAATGATGCCGATGACCACGGTGAGAACACATGTCCAGAACAGATTTGCGTAAGGCATCAGCAGGGCGAAAGGAATAACGCCGAGGATCGAGAACCAGATCACAAAACGCGCACCCATGCGGTCGCCGATCGGGCCACCGAGGAAAACACCGGCAGCGGACGAGCCGAGGAACAGGAACAGCATCAGCTGGGCATTTTGCACCGAAACCTGAAATTTCTCGATGACGAAGAAGGTGTAATAGCTCGACAGGCTGGCCATATAGACATTCTTGGTCGTGGTCAGCAGAACCAGCACGAGAATGGCGAAAATAACGCGTCCCTGCGGCAGCGGTAATGTGCGGTCGGCAGGTGCTTTATTCTTGTTCTGGCGCTGTCTATGCGCATACCAGCGGCTGACACGGGTGAGGGTGATGAAGCCGAAAACCGCGATAATCGCCAGCCATGCCACGCTGGACTGGCCGTTGGGCAGAATGATGAAGGCCGCAAGCAGAGGCCCGAGAGCCGAGCCGAAATTGCCGCCGACCTGAAACAAAGACTGCGCAAAGCCATGACGGCCGCCGGAGGCGGTGCGGGCAACGCGCGAGGCTTCCGGATGGAAAATGGCTGAACCCAGACCGATCAGGCTGGAGCCGATCAGCAGCACAGTATAACTGTCGGCATGAGCGAGGAGCAGCAGGCCGGCAAAGGTGCTGACGCTGGAAAGCGGCAGGGAATAAGGCATTGACCAGCGGTCAGTGATGATGCCGATCACAGGCTGCAACAGCGAGGCTGTGATCTGAAAGGTCATGGTAAGCAGACCGATCTGGTGGAAATCCAGATTATAATTGGTTTTGATCAACGGATAGATCGCTGACAGCAGCGATTGCATAATATCGTTGAACATATGGCAGAAACTAACGGCCACAATCAGGGAAACGGCGGTTGTTTCGGCTATTTTAGGTGACTGGCTGGTCACGGTAGTCATTGCAAGTGCTCCGGATATGTTTAAGCCTCATGGCAGAACGCAACGGCAGTCCAATGACCGCCGGAGGCGTGCATCCTGTTCATTTTATCAGGGATCCGATGCCCTTTTCTCATTGCTGAGGATGGCAGGGCAGTCTGTCGGCTTGTTACCCTGACAGGCAGATATGTGATGTAGTCCGGTTTGCTCTGGCCTGCTTTTGTGCTAAGGACGTAAAGTTTTCTGATTGGGCCAAAAATGCAGTTTAAAAGCGTCGAGCAGATTAATAGTCAGGTCGCTGATGCCTTTCATATGCTGGAGCATGGCTCCGAGCCGGTGGTGGCGCTTGCCCGCTATTATCCGCCGGGGCTGCATATTCCGCTGCATCGCCATTCCCGTACTCAGTTTCTTTATGCCCGTTCCGGCGTGGCTCTGGTGAGTACGGAAAGCGGTCGCTGGATGATCCCGCCCGATCATGCGCTGCTTATTCCGCAGGGTATCGAGCATAAAGTGGAGATGTTTTCTGCGGTTGAAATGCAGTCCGTTTACATGCGGAACTATGAGTACACAGGCTATCCGCGTGTGCTGGCGGTTAATGAACTGACACGCAGCCTGATCGGCGAGGTGGTACAGACGCAAAAACCCGACAGCGGTGATGAACGCAGTATGTTGCTGTTTGCGCTTTTGATGCATGAGATCCGGCGCTTGCCGGTGCGCGAACTCGGGCTGCCATTTCCGCAGAAACCGGCACTGGCGGCCTTGTGCAAGGCGTTTCTCAATGCCCCTGATCCGGCCGCGGATATTGACAGTTGGGCGGCAAAACTACGCATGAGCCGCCGCTCTTTCACACGGCTGTTTCGTGCGCAAACCGGCGTCAGCTTTGTGACATGGCGCCAGCAGGCCTGTATTTTCGCCTCGCTGCCCAAACTTGCCTCCGGTGAGACGATCACCACCGTGGCTTTTGACACCGGTTATGAAAGTGCCGCGGCTTTTACGACGATGTTTAAGCGAATGCTTGGCAGTTCACCGCGTGAATATTTGCGCCAGAAGGCCGGTTATGCTGAGTAAAGCAGCCGGATTCATTATGAATAATACTGCATTCACAAGTTCTGTGGCTTTATATTAAGCCTGTTCCATAGTACCGGTATTATTTAGGTCAAAACCGTCGCAAGTGTTTCAGGGGCAGGGCCGGGGAAAAGCCAGAGGGAAAAATGCATTCATTGTTCAGTATGCCGCCGATTGCGCTATTTTTTGTCTTCGCTTTTTGCGGTATCTGTTTTTATTTGGTGAGCCTGATTTTTCTGCGTATTTTTGCCAAGCAGGCTTCACGCGATATTCTGACTTTGCCGATCGGGGCTTTTGTCGGCACGATTGCCACGGCATGGGCATTGTCGCTCGGTTTTGTGGCTGCTGATATCTGGTCGGTGAACAGCAAGGCTGATCAGGCTGCCAGTGAGGAGCGTTCTTCAATCACGCGTTTGTTGGGCATGGCACGGCCAGACGCTTTGAACGAACCGCAATTGCTCAAAGCATTGAACACATATCGCGTGGCGGTGGTGACCGAGGAGTGGCGCAAAGGCGCTAATATTAAACCGGTAAGGCCTGTTGAGGAGGCTTTACAGAATATCCGCATTGCATTGATCAATCTTGCCCGCACGGATGTGCCGGGCGCGCTGATGTCGCAAATGGTGCAGGATTTTGATGAAATGCAGGATGCGCGCAATACGCGCCTTGCGGTGGGCGCAAGCTCCGTCAATCACTATAAGTGGTATCTGGTCTTTTTCCTCACGATCCTGTCTCTGGTGGTGATTTCTGCCGTTCATGCCGATAGACCCAAAGCAGGGCGCAAGGCCTTGGGGATTTATACGGTGACTGCGGTGATGAGTATGTGGATTTTAGGTATTCACGCCAGCCCTTATCGCGGTGTGGGGCGTATTGAGCCGACAGTGCTGTTTACCAGCCAGAAAAGCGCACAGGCACTGCCGGAGGCATTCCACCAGTAAGGTGCAATATCCGCTTGAAATAATGCAGAATTTTACTGAAAATCATTTCACAGTTTCCGGCTTCTGTTCTAAGATTGCAGGTAGCTGATTATGGTGTTTTGCAAAGGCGCAGGCTCCGGCCATGCAAAGCGGAAAATCACGGCAACGGGGCTGTGTCGGAAACAGGAAGCGCATCATGTATAAGCATATTCTCATTGCGACAGACGGATCTGAACTGGCTCAAAAAGGGCTGGATCAGGGATTGCAACTGGCCAAGAAGCTGGGCAGTAAGGTTACGGTGATCACGGTGACCGAGCCGTTTCCGATGATGGCAACGGCAAGCAGTGCAGGCTGGATTGCCAGCCCGAAAGATGTTGAGATTTATAACGAAAACCAGAAAAAACAGGCGGAAGCCATTCTGGAAAAGGCACGCTTGAGTGCGGAAGCTGCTGGCGTGAAGGCTGAACTGAAATATCTCGACGATCGCTGGCCTGCCGAAGCGATTGTTGAATTTACCGGTAAAAGCGATGTTGATTTGATTGTGATGACATCCCATGGCCGCCGCGGTCTTGGACGACTGCTGCTTGGCAGCCAGACCAGTGAAGTGCTGACCCATACCAAAACCACTATTCTTGTGGTGCGCTGAAGCGGGCAATGACAGCCTTTTGACGCGGCGCTGTAATGACCGGTTTTATTAGTGATGAAAATGCCCCGTATAGGCTGACTATACGGGGCATTTTACTGTCAGCTACTCTTTATGCGCTTTCAGCACATAATTGGTATCGGGTGAAATGATGAAGTCTTTGACCTTGTTGGAGACAGCCGCCACTTCCGTGAACTGATAGATGATGGTGAACGGGCTGGTGTCGCGGAATTCTTTCTGAATATCGAGATATTCCTGTGCACGCTTATCGGTGTCTTTTTCCATCACCGCATCCAGCGTTTTCTGCGTCAGTTCTGGAATAACCCATGAATTGCGCCATGCACTGGTTTTGGATACGGCATCATCGCCATTATCAAGATTGGTGGCAAATGTATCCGCATTGGTATGCGGATCCCAATAATCGATACCCCATTGGCCGATATAGATATCATGCTTGCGTGCGCGATATTTGGTGAGTGTCTGCTTGCCGTCGCCCGGAATAATTTCCAGCTTGATACCGGCTCTGGCGAAAGTTTGTTGAATAGATTCAGCAATGCCTGTTACAGGCTGGGTATTGCGCACATCCATAGTGATGGTGAAACCGTCTTTGAGCCCTGCTTTTTCAAGCAATTCCTTGGCTTTTTCTACATTCAGCTGAAACGGATTTTCGGTGGATGCGCCAAGCATGCCGGCTGGCAGGAAATTCTGGTGAATTGTGCCGATACCCTTGATGAAAGTGGACTGGATCGCATCATAATCGACCAGATATTTGACCGCCTGGCGCACTTCCGGCTTGGAGAGAATATCGTGTTTCTGGTTGAGACTGAAATAATAAACCGTGCCTTTCGGTGCGCTGACTGTGTGGAAACGCTTGTCGGCGGTAACGGCCTCCAGATCACCTGGTTCAAGATTGCGCGCCACATCAATATCACCGGCATCAAGCATGATGCGTTGCGAGGCGCTTTCCTTGACGTGACGGTAGATAACGCGCTTGAGCGGCGGTTGCTCACCGTCATAATTCTCGTTGCGCTCCATCATGATGATTTCATTCGGGCGCCAGTCACGGATCGTATAAGCGCCGGAACCTGCAAAATTGCGCTTCAGCCATTCATGGCCAAAATCATTGTCGATGGTGGAACCATCTGCCGGCGTGACAGGTTTTGCGTGTTCTTTCACGAGCTTACTGTCAACAACCGAGCCGACAGTTGCTGTGAGGCAGTTATAAACAAAAGACGGGGCAAATGCTTTTTCCGACGTGAAGATCAGCGTATCATCATCTTTGGCATAGACTTTTTCATCGACATTTTCTTTTGTCAGGCCAAACTGGCTGAGAATGAAAACCGGACTCTGATCAAGTTTTACGGCACGTTGCAGGGAAAAGGCCGCATCATGGGCTGTAATCGGATTGCCGGAGGCAAATTTTTGCCCTTTGCGGATTTTGAAAGTGAAGGTTTTGCCGTCTTCACTGACATCCCAGCTTTCCGCAATATCCGGTGCCAGCTTGGACGGATCAGTATAATCGGTGCGCATCAGGCGGCCATAGCTGTTTGCCAGAATTTCCGCTGTGGTAATTTCGAAGGATTCTGCCGGATCGAGCGAAATAACATCATCGATCATCATGGCAATAACCAGTGTGTCATCCGGCGTTGCCGCATCAGCAAGCGGCATAAATAATGCGCAGGATAAGGCCGTACTGAACGCCAGTGCCATAGGCAGGCGTGCAGATTTGGATTTAACAGCGGGTGTCATCAGCTTCATATTCAAATTTCCCCATCGTCGCATTTCAATTGAACCTGAGTGATTGAAAATGCTCTGTTTCTTGTGAAAGACGCTTTATGATCCGGAAATCTTCTCCTGCTTTCCGGAATGCGTTTTTGTCTGACCGGTTCTTGTTTTTTCTGGTTCAGACAGGGGAAAGCCTAAAGCAACTATATGAAATTTCAAATGTTATTTTTGAATGATTATTTCGTCTTTGAAAAAGCGGGGCAAAGATTTATTTTAGAAATATCTGTTTTGAAAGGCGTGCAGAAAATAAAAGAAAGTAAAGAAAAAGAGCGGGAACGGCCGCTTCACATGCTGTATCTGCGGCCGTTTTGTCCTGTTTAGGGCTTATTCAGCATCATTGCTGTAAATGCCGGTATGAATAACGCCATCGGCGCCGCACCATGCGCGATACATGCCCGGGCTGTTAAATGGCAACTGGATATTGCCTTTGGCATCCACGGCGATCAGCCCGCCGGAACCGCCGATTTCACCCAATTCACGCACCACATCACCGGCGGCCTGTTCAAGGCTCTGGCCAGCCCAGCGCATACGGGCATCAATCTCATGGCCGACTGCCCAACGAATGAAATATTCGCCGTGACCGGTAGCCGAAATTGCTGCGGTTTTGTCATCGGCCCATGTACCGGCGCCGATAACCGGACTGTCGCCAACGCGGCCCGGTGTTTTGGCTGTCATGCCACCGGTGGAGGTAGCAGCGGCAATATGGCCGTGGCTGTCCAGTGCAACGGCGCCGACAGTGCCGTGTTTGCGTGCCGGATCACCATCATCAGCCAGACCAAGGCGGCGGCGTTCCATTTCTGCTTTCAGGGCATTAAGGCGCGCTTCGGTGGAGAACCAGTCCGGCTCCATCATTTCAAGGCCGGCAGTTTCGCAAAAGCGACGGGCACCATCACCGGCAAGGAAAACATGCTCGGTCTTTTCCATAACTGCACGCGCTGCCAGTACCGGATGACGCGGGCCGCAAATACCTGTAATCGCACCACATTCGCGGGTAGCGCCGTCCATCACGGCAGCATCCATTTCATGGGTCGCATCGGTGGTGAAAACCGCGCCGCGACCGGCATTGAAAAGCGGATATTCTTCCAGCGCCATAACAGAGGCTGTTACTGCTTCCAGCGCTGTGCCGCCTTCGCGCAGAATTTTAAGCCCTGCTTCAAGGCATTTGCGCAATCCGGCGTGATATTCTGCTTCACGCTCCGGCGTCATATTGGATTTCAGGATTGTTCCGGCGCCGCCATGGAGCGCAATAACAGGTGTGGAGACAGACATTCTTTTCCTCGGTTTATAAAATTATGCGATATGCCGTTGCGCAAACGGTTATGTCTGAACCGGAACATAGGCCGCTTTGCGTTTGTTGCACATGGTCTTGTCATAGCATTCAGCCGGTTTCAGCCGTATCGCAATGCTCCGGCAAGAAGAGGGAGGCTTGCCGGTGCAGATACAGGCAGAACAAAGCTGAGATAAGTGTTTTATAGCGTTTTTTACGCGTTGCACGAAATACCTGCATCAAACAGTGCAGAATAATGTGCATGACTGCATTTTCGGCGCTGTTGCGGGCAGGGGCAGTTGCCGCGCAGGCCTGATATGCAGCTTTGATTTTATTGTGTTTAATGGCGGCGAAGAAAAGTCTAATGACAGATCGCACTGTTAGTTTCATCAGGAATGATGGCGTTTATTTATCTTTGCGCGCTCAGAATGTGTTTCCAGATCGTGCCGTTGCAGAAGCGGTTAAAGATAATAAAATAGGCAATGATGAGTGCGAAGAAGAGTAGTGCAGGCCAGCCGCTGATATGAAAACCATTTTCTGTAATACCGCCAAAAATTGATGCGACAGCAAAGCCCAGCACAAAAAATGCAGTTAAGAAATCCAGAATTGCGGCTGTTACAATCCGCCATGTGGCAGGTTGTTTACGTGATTGCGTTTCTGACATGTGAATCCCCGTTTCATATTTATAAATATATGTAACCTGTAGAAAATATGCAGACAATGGGGATGTATTTTACGATTTGAGCGATAGATAAAATAATTGGCAGGTTCAATTGAACCTGTGACCAGTGCTTATATTTTTTTGTTTAGCTGAAATAATTGGCGCACCCGACAGGATTCGAACCTGTGACCTCTGCCTTCGGAGGGCAGTGACAATCTTTTTAATATCAAGTACTTACCAATAAAATCAATAACTTAGTGTCGCTTCATGTCGCTGAATGTCGCTATTTATCGCTACTCACTGTGCCAGAATTGTGCTAAATGTGCCAGCATTTTGTGACCTCTGCCCAAACTTTCTTGTAGAGGCCTTGGTTTGCAGATTTATAGCGATTTCTAGCGACAAAGGGGATTGACGACTATAAAAATCGCGGTCACCATATTTATACGTGTTGCCTTTATATCTGTCTCTTAATGCAACCCGATTTCGTGACATTTCACGACGTGAAGCAGTTCACGTAGATGCGGTGAAGACAGATCAGCATAAGCAGCTATTCCGTCAGTGTACGAGGCAAGTACATGACTCCAAAATACAGGAGTCGTGTGTCTATGGAAGCGCACACCCTATTATTGCTTAACTATGAAAATGCCGCTGCCGCTCTTGGTCTGTCTCGTCCCGCACTCCGCGATCTTGTTTATAAACGCCGTGGTCCTACGACAGTAAATATCGGTCGACGGACCATGTTTGCATACAAGGATTTGGAAGCTTGGGTCGATCAGCATCGCAAACCAACTCCGTCGCTGCCAGTCGTCGAAATGCCAAAACGTAAACGTGGCCGTCCATCTATAGCCGATAAAATTGCTCGTGGTGAAATCTGAAATAATAAGGCCACCAAAACGGTGGCCTTTTTGATATCTAATGCGAACTAAAAAGCTCCTTAAAAAAGAACCAGATAGCTCTCAAAAACATAAATAAAAGCAACAAATTAATACCGGATGCAAACACAGCCCAGCCGTTTGTTGGTCCGTATCCTCCGCTCGACCGAACCATGAAAAATACCCCAATTTCGATAATAATTAGTAGTAAAACGCGGACAATAAAGTTGATCAGCGCGGCCAAAAATGTTTGCATAGGTATCTCCTTTTCTGGGTAAGTAGTCCCGTTCTCTGACACGCATGCGTCAGAGTTTTCGATTTCAAAAATGTTGACTTGATTAGCTAATCATATGATTTTCATAGCTATCGTCTTGCTCCCGCACACGCGAGAGTAGTCGAAGTTTCGGCTTCGATGGCGTGAGAAGGGCAGTGATGTCATCGCCTGTCAGACATTCGTTTTTCAGCAGTGCGGTCGCGATTTTTTGGACATCAGACCGACGGCGCTCAAGAATTTCCTTCGCTTCCGTCATGCACTGTCGCATCGTGTTTTCGACCGATTTTTGGATATCCGGTCGCACTTTCAGCATTGCGAAAACCGAGTCATAGTCGCCGTCGGAAAGATAAATTAAACGGTCGCATTGCCCCGTCACTAGCTCCATCCGCGCTAAAATATAGGTCGCTTCTTTCAAATCGGTTGTGCTGCCGTCAGAGCGTTGTTGAAAGAATAGGTCTTCCGCCGCCAGACCACCAAGAAGTTGACGAACCCTCGCTAGGTTTTCACTTTTTGAGCGCAAATAAAGAGAATCCGATTTTTGAACAGCGCTAACTACGCCGCCGAAAAATGAGCCGCTCGTCGCTTCAACATGCTTTGAAATCCGTGCAGAATGAAGCGACAAACCGTTGTCGAGAAAAACAACAGCGTGTCCCGCTTCATGCGTTGCGATCACACGAAGTGTATCCGGCGAGATAGCAACTAGATCCGGCAGCGCAGCTACAAGATCGCTGACTTCCAGCTCACGGCGTTGACGGCGTGCTGAACGACGAGCCTGACGTACAACGTCTTCAAGCCATGCACCCGACATGCCAGCTGTCCGCTCGACGACGACACTCAAATCCGCGCCGACTAAATTTTGCTTCAGATGAAAACGCAAAATTCCATCGCGTGCAGCATTATCTGGCAACGGGATTTCGACTGTCTTATCTAGTCGCCCAGGTCTTCTAAGAGCGGCGTCGATTTTTTCAGGTGCGTTCGTAGCGCCAACGACAACCACGCCTTCGCGACCAGCTACGCCGTCCAGACATTCGAGCAAGCCGTTGATAGCTTTGACGTTGTAGTCGCCGTTGTCAGACTTATCGTTCGAGCGGTCGCCAGCGCTGTCAAATTCATCGACGAAGAGAATGCACGGTGCATTTTTACGAGCTTCGTCGAACGACTTCCGCATAGCTTTCAGATAGTCGCCGAGATGACCAGTCGACTGCCATTGCGCCATTGAAGTTGCAACAAGTTTGATACCGCACGTACGAGCCAGAGCCGCAGCAAAAGTCGTTTTCCCCGTGCCTGGAGCGCCGGAAATCAGGATGCCACGGTCGAGGTCTGTCCACGTAATTTGGCCAGATTTCCAGTCTGCGAGATCAAGTGCAAGATCACGACCCCAGTCGCCGGCTGCACCAAGTCCGTGGAGATCGTCGAGCGTTGGGCCCATGTCTTTTTCGGATGCCGCAGCACGCTTTTGAGCGTCTACGAGACGGCGAGCAACAGAAACACTTTCAGATGCCGAACGCGGTGCAGAAAAAATGTTGGCAACCGAAGCCACTGATAGCTGGGAAATCATTTTTACATCTTCGTTTGTCAACTCATTTACCGTCGAAATGAAGGCATGGGCGGCGGATAAAAATGCGTTCTCCGTGCAACGAAGAGTAATCTCTGCGTCAACAAAATACTGGCTTTCAGCTGGGATTTTGGCACCGTTTGCGACAAGGATATAATTGCGAGAGTTGCTTAAAATAATGCCGTTGAGATCGTTCTGCAGCAGCTTTTTAGCAAACTCAGAAGTCGATTTTTCAGGGCTGTAGATAAAAAATGACGACTGCTCTTTGCGCGGCTTTTGACTCACGTACTGATAGCGGAAGCCAGATTGAAAAATATCTTTGACCTTTGCTTCATACATATCCAGCGTTTCGGTGTCGGCGCGGATAGCAAGCGTGCATGTACGCGGTCAACACGCAGCGCGTCTCTTGCTTTTTCAACGCCGCAAGTTTCGATGCAGTCAACAAGCGTATCGAACAGAAAACGCTCGCGGAATTTATCTAAAACTGGCTGAATGATGGGCGACTTTTGGCTTTCGACTTCATCTGAAGTCTCATCGTCGCCGCGTTCGATCCCTTCAAAATCGAGGTCTTCAAAAATGTCGTGGTTTTGGTCGTTGCTCATGAAATTCTCCTATGACTATGAGCGCTCAAGCCGAGTTTTCGGCGAGCAGGCATGCGTAGTGCGTGAGAAGTCCGTTTGTTTATATAGCGTCGCGGTAAGTCTGAAGACCCGGCAGCGCAGCGGTCAAATGACGGAAAGTGCGAGGTGTGAAAGCCACGTCTTCAACGTCGACACCGACATCTCTGCTAAGCCCGAGATGCGGCTCGCGGCCGTGAGTGTGTCCGTAAAAATGATATCCACCCCGATTGCTGGACGGCCAAACGCGATGCGCATAGTGCGACAGATAAAGACGTTCACCGCCGTCCGACACTTGAAGTGCTGGCGTAGGGGCGATGTCCCAGTCGAGTTCGTTGAGATAGCTGAGTGCGCTGCCGTCGCGGTCGATGTCATGATTTCCAAGGATCAGCACTTTCCGGCCGTTTAGACGGCGGAAAATTTGCTTAGCATGCGCCGCGCCGCCGAAGCTGAAATCGCCGAGATGGTAGACGATATCCGTGTTTTTTACGGTCGAATTCCACGCATCAATCATGAATTCGTCCATCTCGCGAACGGACGAAAACGGACGCTGGCAAAAGCCGAGTGAGGCCTCATGACCAAAATGTGTGTCGGAAATATAATACTTTTGAACGTAAGACACGTTAAGTTCCCTTCGATATATATATGCAAACGAAATCAGGCGGTTAGCCTGCGTGCGGTTATGCAAATATTCGTATCGAGAAGAACCTCATGTTAGTACGCCTCAGAAAGAGCGCCCATGCCAAAATTATTCAGACACCAGCGCTATTACTGAGGCGTATATACTGGGATCTACTTTCTATGTCAATAATTTTTTAAGAATCCTTCAAGTGTATCGACCGGATGAATGCCGATACGAAGATTTTTAGCTGCTTCTACTATAAAGTCGCGGCGTTTGTTCTTTGGTATTTTATTCCAAAGTTCTTCAGGTACAGAAGGCGGACAATCTACATCAAAATCAATGGGTTCGTTGACATCAAAAATCGGGGTGACATCGTGTGTGCGGAAATTTTTGTCAGTGATCCCGTCGTCGCCGAACTGACGCTGTATATCTCCGGTAGCGCCGCATGCAGACATCGCGACTTACACATCTTGTTTACAAGTTCCGCTATACGATCAAGTTTTTGGCGGCTTAACAAATTATTTTGGACCAGCTGACTCTGGCACTGGCAGAAAAGGAACGCTCGCGGGACTGACTTTCGGCAGCGTCGATATGTTGGAATTTTTATATGATAGCAATTTTTGGGAAGCGTCACTCGCTGGAAAATGCTTCGGTAGTCCAACGTCCGCAGCAAATAAGTTTACGGAGTTGGGAAAAACAACACTTTTAGATGTATGTGTAGAACTTGCAGAAGAAATCGACCGTTTGAAAAATCGTGTCGCAGCGCTCGAAGCAAGATTTTAAAAATAACGGTTGTGACTTACAAACAGTGAGCTCACATTAAACATATCAACAGCGTTTCCTTCCTTTCCGCTGTTGCTGGGTTGAGCAAAAAGCGCGCTGATTTTTCAAGGTTTTCAGCGCGCTTTTTTGTTTTCAGGATGATGCTTTTATGAAGATGGACTTTGCTTTTGACGAACGCGCACTAACAAAAAATCTGACGTCGCTTCAAAAAGAAGTGCTGCCGAAGGCCGCTGCTGGCTTTCTGAACGGGATCGCGTTTGAAGCCCAAAAACTCCTGAAAGAACACGTGAAAGAAGCGTTCGACGGCTCCGTGCCGTTCACAGAACGAGGTTTTGTCGTCGGCAAGGCGAAGCCGAATAGCGGCATGCAAAACATGTATTCCGAAGTCAAAATTCGACCAGAACAGGCTGCCTACCTTCGCTTCCAGATCGAAGGCGGCACACGAAAAACTGGCGATGCTGGCTCGGGACCTCGCGATCTTTTCGTATATGGCGCGAAGACAAATAAGGCTGGAAACATACGCTGGGGCTACACTCGTCAACTTTCTAAGCAAAACAGAGAAGAAAAAGCCAAACGGCTATCGCTTCGGCAGCAGAGAGACGCTGCGAGAGTTGGCGGACAAGACACGTCACCGTTTTCTTATTTTCGCGCATCGAGAAATCGCCCTGGTATTTTTTGGGGCGAAGTCGGGGGCGTAAAAGGGTATTGGCAGCGGCCGAAGCGTTCGAAAGCGGCGCGTAAAAGAGTCGTCGGAGTGATCTCTGTGAGAGCTACCGAGAAGATCAAGCCGCTGCTGAGTGTGTCGCCGGTGGCAAGGTATAAGCCGAGATATCAGTATCAAGCGCAGATCGCGAAGGCGCTGCGTACGAGGGGGACGGCGGGAGCGTTCGGGGAAGAGCTGCGGCGGCAGAAGGTGCGAAAATGATGGTAATATTAAATTCCTATGTAGTTAATGATGGATAACCTATTCCCCCGATAAAGTATTTATGGAATACACCTCATCAAACAAATGGGGTGTTAGAATGACAAAGTCACTGGAAGCGCACGATAAGCTTTTGAAAGAAGTATTTTCAGATGAATATCAGTTTCAAATACCGGATTACCAGCGTCCATATTCGTGGACAACCGAACAAACTGGGGATTTATTAAGTGATCTTGTTGGTGCTATGAGGGATCATGGCACAAAAGATAAAGACAGTAGTTTCTATTTTATTGGTAGCGTTGTACTCATAAAGAGTGACCGAAATCCGATGTCGGATGTGGTCGATGGTCAGCAGCGTTTGACAACTCTGACGATTTTATTTGCAGTCCTCAGAGAACTTTTGCCAAATAAATCAGATGGCATTACAAGCTTTTTGTATAAGAAAGGTTTAGGCATCTCAGATGACGAACCGAATGAATATCGTCTTCGTGCTATTGATGAAGATGCGATATTTTTTAGAGATCATATTCAAGAGCCAGGTGGAATACAGCGTTTAATTGAAACTACGGAGAAACTAGAAGATAGCCGTTTACGTTTCAAAGAAAATGCAGATTTACTTATGTCTGAACTGAGTAAACTTGATCATGTCGAGTGCTTAGATCTACTTAAGTTTATTGTTTACAACTGCTCCATCGTAGTAATTTCCACACCTAACCTTGATGCTGCCTATCGTATTTTTAGCGTTCTGAATAATCGAGGGCTTGATCTTTCGCCGACTGATATTTTGAAAGCTGAAATTCTTGGTGACATTCGAAAAATCAGTGGAGAGATAAAGAGTAAAGAGTATGCTAAAAAGTGGATAGCACTTGAACGGCATATGGGGCGGGATGATTTCTCCGATGTTTTCTCTCATGTAAGAGCTATTTATGCTAAGAAAAAACAAAATACAATTCTGACCAAAGAGTTTAAAGAATATGTCAGAAAAGACATTTCTGCTGATAAATTGTTTGATAATGTAATCGCTAAATATGCAGAAATATATGGTTGGTTAAAAAACTGTGATTTTGCAGCCACCGAAGGGTCAGAAACAATTAATGAGCAAGCTACTCATCTTGGAAAAGTAGACTGGAAGGACTGGTTGCCTCCAGCAATGCTATTTTTTAACAAATTCAGAAATAAGCCTCATTTAATCGCTCAGTTCTTAGTTAAGTTAGAGAGGTTAACGTATTTCCTCTTTGTTACAAAAGCAGGCATTAATATTCGTATCGTTCGTTATGCGGAATTAATGAAGGAAATTGAGAAAGAGGACTTTGATGGAGAAAGTGGTGCGTTAGTAAATTTGTCGCTGTCAGATGAAGAAAAGCGCAATTTTATACGAGCATTAGACGGGGATATTTATAGGAATTTACCTAAGGCCCGTGCGGCATTGATCCTGCGTTTGGAAAGTTTAAAATCTGATGGATCAAAGAAGCAGCAGTTTCGTAATGTTTCCATCGAGCATGTTTTGCCTCAAACGCCATCAGAAGGTTCGGAATGGCTTGAAATATTTCCTGATGAAAACATCCGACTGGACTGGACACATAAGCTTGCTAATCTTGTGCCACTTCATATTAGAAAAAATCCAGCCGCTTCAAATTATGATTTCGTAACTAAAAAAGGTGTTTATTTTACCGGAAAAGATGGAACGGCTTCACCATTCATTCTTACACAAGAGGTGAGGAGTTTCTCTGAGTGGACACCAGAAGTTTTGATAGTTCGACAAAAAAATCTACTGAATGTACTAATTAAGCATTGGGACTTGTCACAATCTGTATAAAATAAGTTTAGATGCGCAGAATATTCTGCGCATCTTTTTTAATTTTACCGATATATTAAACAGATTTTTATGATTTTATTTAACACTTGCCGCCGGTGATTTTTGTAAAGATAATCAATACAAAATTGGAGTATTCACTGTGTTGCGTGTGTTTTCTACATTCTCTGGTATCTCGGCTGCTTCTGTAGCCTGGCAAGACGAGGATAACGACAACATTTTTCATCCGCCTGTTATCGGGACGCTGCTTGCCTCTGGCGCTGGCATGTCGCGTCCAGCTGGTATCGGTTCGGAACTTGATTTTGTAATAGTTCAAGAGCTGAATGGAAGGCTTATAGCGAGACGACTTCACCCGATAGAGTGTGAACGTTTACAAGGTTTTCCAGATGGATGGACTGATATTATTTTTGATGGAAAACCTGCAAGAGATTCAGATAGGTATCGCACTTTAGGTAATTCTATGGCAACGCCGTGCATGAAATGGATCGGTTTAGGCTTACTTGAGTATCATCTTGAAGAGCTTGAATACGCACGAAAAAACAAATCAGTTAGAATTTTTGATTGAGGTAAGATAGCAGTATTGCTTCTTCTATATCATTGCAGCTCCTTTTCTAATGCTTTCTGCATGCAGATCAGGTCATCGGATTGTCCATACTGTTCGTATTGAGTTTGATAATACTGGGCGGAATTTGGACATGAGTAGCGACTAGAATCCTGTAGGTCTCGCTCCATAGCTTTTTGCATGCAGACCAAATCCTTTACTTGACCACTGGATTCGTAACGCTCTTGATAAAATTGTGCTTTTTCTTGGCAGGAGCCATAACGCGTTTGCGCTGTGGCTATGGATGAAGGGAAAATGAATAAACTTGCTAATATAATTTTATGCATCATAAACCTCTCTCTCCAGGGTTTATTATATTCTGGTAACTTAGCTCGCAAAAAAGATTTTCTGCATTCATTAGTAATATATCGTTTTTGTTTTTTGTATCTCTCCATTTGTATATTTCGCCAAAGCTTAATTTTTTAAAGTATTCATTGCCGTATATGCTTTTTAATTCTCCGATAAGTGACGGGCACTGATCTATATTAACAAGGCCAAGCTTTACAATTTCTAATTTTTTACTGATTTTGCCAAACCAAAACTGTGATTTAAAATTAAATCGCTCTGTACTATACGGCGCAGTGAGCAGATGAACTATATGACCATCTTCGACAGTATCTGGTTTTTTAGGTTTTGAGGCTTTATTATTTGAAGCTGTAATAACTTCTTCGGCAGTCATTCCCCATTTAGTATACTGCCAGTCGGCTTCAGCTGAAGTTGTCATGATATTAAGCGCCATTACGGCAATTGCGGTGATCTTAATCATAGCCCCTCACAATATTTTCTCTAATGTCTCAATAACAACTGATTACAAAGTGAACAAGAATGTTTTACTTGAAAGCGGTAAAGTATTTTTTTGCTTATGGGTCCCTAGCTCTTGAATGTTGCATGAGGGTAATTGGCGACGGCATGGTGTCGCTCTTTACAAAATTTTTTTTAATCATTCATCATCAGCACCCCAGCAACGCCAAAAGTTCACGCTAGAATCTTGCAGGCTTGTGAAGCCCAATGATTTCAGGAGTTTTCTGAAATATTGGAGCAGGAATGACGAGGAAAAAATCTGCAGATACGGTGCTGAAATCTTGTGACGAAAGTTCTGTACAAACCGACACAGCACCAACTTTTCGTAACATCTCGTCATCTCGTCGCACGGCTTCAAAAGATCGCTTAGTGTCTTTGAAAGAACTCGCCAGTTTTCTAGACCGCGACAGAAACACGGTGACGAAATGGCTCGACCATGGGCTTCCGTATGTAGAAAAAGCAGACCGCGATCTCGGTAAAGCGTGGAGTTTTGATACGGCCGAAGTCGTACGCTGGCTTGAGAAACGTGCAGCTGACACTGCTGCTGAAAAGCTGGGCGGCTCAGGTCTCGACGGCAAGTCTTCAGAAGAAGAAGCTAAGCGCCGTCGCGCTGTCGCCGCAGCTATCATAACAGAGCTGGAAGCTGCCGAAGCTGTGAAAACGGTCGTCCGAATTTCACACGTTGTCGACCGTATAGCTAAGCTATGACACAGACAGCACAAACACGCACCTCGTCAACAAAATCCCGTCGCATCAACACGCATATCCGCAGCGTTCGTTCCTCTATTTTTTCCAACATTTTCCGCTCTGCAAAGAGCTTTTTCGAAGCAGCATCGAACGCAAAAACGATAGAAGAATCCGTTAACGTAGGTCCCAACGGCTACAACTCCGAGATCGAAAAAGTGCGCCGCAGAAGTCGCTGGATGTATGCAAACGACAGCTTTTACAGACAAGCATGCAGACAAGTTGCAAATAACGGAGTCCATTACGGTATTAAATCAGTTATTAAAGATAAGGCCCTTCTAAGACTTTGGAATCGCTGGATAAAAGAGTCCGATACACGCGGCCGCCTTGATTTTTACGGTCAACAATATGTCATGGGTTTTGTCATACCGCGAGACGGAGAGGCTTTAGTACGTTTCCGCGAAAGACGCGATGGCGACATGCGCAGTGGCATTAATTTTCAGCTTCAGATGCTGGAAGCCGACCATCTACCGCTTGACTACACACAGCAAGCTCCGAACGGAAACCAACACACTGCACAAATAGTTGACGCACTGGGACCATGGGGGGTGGCTCTTTTAGCTATATACATGGGGATTGGGCATATGGATTTTCGTACTGCGAAAGGTCTGCCTGGATTTTTTGCCGATACGCGACCGACATCGTACGGACCTAGTTTAGTCGCCGTCATGAGTTGCTCACGTGTCGCAAAACGTGCGGCAGTCAACCAATCCAGCATGAGCTGTTCGTCTTCTGAGTGCGTAAAGTCGGCTTTGTTAAAATCGTTTGAAACAACGGCTTCGCCGGTGAACGCGCTCTTATATAAGGCCAGCGTTTTCGAAAAAGTTATTAGCTCGCCGACATACCACATATCACGTGGCCGGCGGAAAGGATCTTGGTAGCGGTCGAGCTGCGATGAAATGTTTAAAACCACTTCTCTACGCAGAGTGTCGAGTGCATCGGCGGATATCTGTCTATAGCCGCGGCTTTCCAGTTTATGCCCGTATTGATACCAAGTCTGACGTGCGCAGCCGAGTAAATCGGTGAAATTTTCAGTCGTCCAGCCGCTCTTTTCCAGATGCCATTTCACGTGCAGGAAAGCGTCGCGGACGGCTTCTGGCGTATCGTTTCGCTCGTGTATCGGATGCGGGTTTATAAAGTTTTTTGAGACCTTTCTCATTTTTGTGCTCCTGTTTTTCGGGTTGGCTACCGTGACCCCCTTTATGAAGGGGTTTCGAGCGTTGCCAGCGCTCATCATCAGACGGTAAAATTTTCAGGTAAATTGCGACGCCATTTTTTGACTTTGTTGACGTCTTCGTATTTCCGTAGAAAAACAGCGAGCTTGTCGTCGAAGCGGATCGTGTTGTCATACAATGGAAAAAATCCCCAGTTCACATTTGAGCGCGGCTCTATGTAAGCACCGAGCCCGGCATCATCGAGCAGCGCTTCATCTTTATCGTATATGCACTCGCCATCGTACGTCAGCTCAGCAGAGAAATCCTCTGGAACGACGCCGCGAAAAATATCGCCGCGTTCGTCAGCAATTGCGTCATAAACTTTTATCCATACAGTTTTGTTTTTTGTCATTTTATATTCCTTTACGTAGCGGGTTTGATTGAGTAATAGGCGCTACATAAAAATGATGCAATGTATTGTAGATTAATACAATATTTACAAAATACTATTTTTGCTCTATAAAATATACATGTAATTTGTTGCTTACGAAACGCCATGTTTTACTGTGTTTTCTACTTTAAATTGAAGGAAAACACGTATGAAAAATATTTTTATACTGCCGTTTAAAATGGCTCTGTCGGCGGTTATAGCTATCGAGAAAATGATCGTCGGCTTGCTAAACATGCTGTTGCGGCTCTTTGGAGCTAAGCCGCTGCCGATGCCAGAGCGTCGTATGCCAGCTGCATATGAAACACCGGAAGAAATATTATCGGAAGTTGGAAACAATAGGTTTGAATACGCTGCGCCAACTTCCGATAAGCTGTTAAAGCCGACGTCAGAAGCTGGTCACACGCTCTATAGATACGCATGCGCGCGTACGTGTGAAGAGAGATCAACTGTGGATTTGCAAGCGTTGTCAACAGAACAGCAAGCTTGGCTTCTCATGCTTTCAGATGCCGATCTTGAGCAGCTTGCAAAAGTGGGACTGGACGGCTGCACGAAAGCTATGAGCGGGAAGCGCTGCGGCGTGTACGGCTTGCCCGCGATACCAGAGCCGCCGAGCGAGATAGAAAAGATGTCGAAATTGGAAAAAAGAATCCGGCTATATAAAAGCGTCGACTACGCTGCTTAAGCGCGATTTCGCATCTGGTCGATCAGAGCTTGGCGTTGTGCGAGAGCAGCCGTCAGTCTTTTGTTTTTAGCTTTTTCTTCTGCAAGTTGTTTCGACATCTTGCGAGTTAAATCGCTCAGAACTTTATAGTCCAGCTCCAGTTGATCAACCGCCGCGTAATATTGATTATCTGCTTCAGCTTGCCGAGCTTCACGCACCGCATTCATGCCACGCTCATGTGCATCCATCGCACCAGCGGTCAAAAGGGCTAGCGTTGCCGATACTCCGTAAACAATATTGTTTCCTTCGCTGGACATGGTCGATCTCCTCGGTTGTCAGCTTTATACCAAGATCTTTTCGCGCTGTCCGGAGAGGAAATGAAAATAATTTTTAGCCAATTATGTTTACAAAGCTAATTATTACATAAATTTCGTCAACATATTGTAATCGTTTTCAAATTTGCGCCGACAGTTTTCCTGAAACATACTGAACTTGCTCAATATCCGAGCCGGAAAAGTAAAAAATGTTCAAAGGAAAACTAGGACTTATAAAATTAAAAAAAGAGGGAAAGAAAAAGTCATCTTTCTCTTTTGGGAAAATCCACCTTCCGCCAATAGCTCTAGAGGCTGTAGGCATAGCAATCGGCGACAAATATGTTGTCAAGCGTACCGATGATCGAGTTCTTGCGATAACAAAAACGAAAAATGCTAGATGTCGAGAGCTAGCTGATTTCGTCGCAATAAAGTTTATTCCGATGCACACGTTAGAATTTTCAGGCGATTTATGTGGCATCGCGGCTCAAGATATGCCTCTGACGGAAGTGGATTTTCGTTTAGATGGCAAAGCGCTCGTTTTATCGTTACCAGAATCTGTAAAAATATCTTCGACTCAAGCCGTGTCGCTTGAGCGCTATGCAGAGCGTGAGCGTCGGAAAGAAGAAAAATCAGATATCGGCTGGAAAGAAGTCATCTCTGGTAAAACAGGTGCAGCGGCAGCCGTGGCTTTGGACAGCTATCGGTACGCGACAAAAGAGATGCCCGTTTACATGTCGCAGCTTGAAGATCTTTTGAGAGAAGAGGGGCATCGTCTGAGCCGGATCAACGAACGTCTTTTCATGCTTGACGGCAAAAGTGCGACGTCAGCTGATCTCCTGCAGTTAGCTCAAAAGTATCAGCAGGGACTGGTTCTGGTGACAGTGTAAACAAAATTGGATGTCGATAAATAGGCTGCTTCGGCGGCCTTTTATTTTGTTTGTGACTTACATCGCGATGTCATATCTTATCTGTAGATGAGCAATCTATAGCACCCCAGTTGATCATCTCGCGCGCATTTAAAGGGGTATGCCGAAGCCAGGCGGGGCTAGTGAGAGTGCCGCAACAAACAGAAAGGTCACTTCGGTGGCCTTTTTTTGTTGCTTATAACTGACATTCGAACGTGATTTGTCATCAATTTTCGACAACTTGATTTAATTTGAGAATGTAACCTTTCGGTGACAAACTCAAATCATCCAAAATTTTTTAGATTTCTTTTGTGATATGCTTCGGAAAGCATAAAGTCTTTTATGTTAGCAAAATCATAAATGGTGCAGCTATGAAAATTCCGACACCAGATCTTGAGCCAGAGTTTGATGAATTCGGCGACAAAATTGTTTACCCGATAGGGAGCGGTAGGTCGCTAGACGGTCGCACGATTTATCTTGAAAACATGGCTGAATATAGCGCTTACACGAAACAGTTGTCGCGAAATCGCGATGCTCGCATGCTAGAAAACGGTGAGATAGATCAGGCTGGATTGAACCGTAAAAACGACATTTTTTACGGCGTTGATTTCTCAAAAGTGAAGATAGTGGCTATCGGCGACAAAAAATATGAGGACATCGACTGAAGTGTTATAATTAACAGCTCTCACCACTTTTTGATATGATAGATAAAACTTCGTCAATTATTTCATTCTTAATTATAATTTTTTCGTAAGGAGACATGAATTGAAAAAAATCGTTGGTTACTTCTGGCCACTCATCAGTTAACTCGCGATATTTTTTAGCATTTCCATGTTTAATTGTAACAGCCAGTTTATTCACTAATTTTAATTTTTCCGGTATAATAATTTTTAACTTATCTGAAAGTTTATTATAAATTTTTTCAAATTGTGTCGTATGTTCACCGATAATTAATTGAGCATAACGTTCCCAATAGTGAAACATTGTAATAATAAAAGATTTATTTAAATTACAAATCATTGCATCAAGCGCATCTATGTCGGACTGAAGTATATGATCTTGACTCCATAACAAATAACCTTCCTCTTCATCATATTCACCAATAAAGTTCCCACTATCCCAATATTCATTTAGCGCTCTGCTTTTTATGTCTATTTCATTTAGAAGAGCGGCATTTGAAATATCAAATGCAGATTTTAAGTTTTTTAGGCCGTTTTGGTATTCAAAAGCCCTTTGTTTTATTTTTAAATCGGCAAACATCGTGACATACAAACTTTCATTTTCTAGTCGGTAACTTTGCAAGTTTATCAGCCAAAAAAGTTTCTCGAAGATTTGCGTAGCGCTTAAGAGATTTTGGATCAAGATGCCCCGTTTGTGCCATTACTTCAGTATCTGACCAGCCAGCCTCGACGAGATTTGATGTCCGTTCGTGTCGCGCATCATGCAGCCGAAAATGACCAAGCCCAGCCCGTTTTCTCGCCCTGTCATAAGCAGTTTTCAGTGCATCCTTTGTCATCTTAAAAACTTGACCACTGCGCGCTGGCTCATCTGGCAAAGCTTGCAAAACTTCGATAGCACGTGGTGACAGTCCAATTTTAATATCGCGTGTCTCGTGTGGGTTGTGGCTATTTTTTTTTCGTCGCAAAACTGCGGTGCGGCGGTTTAAGTCCACATCTTTCCACTCAAGCCGTAAAATAGACCCACGCCGTGCACCAGATTCAAACGCGAATTCAACAACCGGAAAAAGCCATGGATTTCTTGCTTTTCTGCATTCATCTAGCAATCTCTCGATTTCGTCATGCTCAAGTCGGACATCGCGCTCGTCCATAGCTGCGGGGCGTTTTACATCCTCCGAGTTCACCGGGTTAAATGGAATATTCAGACGTAGCTTGCTGTGACCAATGATGTTTTTCCAAAGTGTAAGCTCACGTTTAACCGTGCCGGGAGAGATTAGTTTTGGAGCAGCAGGAGGGGATTTTTGTTGCGCTGCGTTGGCTCTCGGAGTGCCGTCATTCCGCAGTTTAATTTCATGCTCAATTGCTTTATACCGTCCTCGACCACCTTCCTTTCCGCGTGATGCGGTTTCTGTCAGGCGGCGATCACGGTAGTCAATAAAATGCTTTGGACGCAGGTTTGCGACTGCATATGAGCAAAGCACGGACTCATCTCTTAAAAATCGATCAAGGCGTGCATTCTCCGCAATTCTGGAATCTTCACCTGGACGTTTATCTGTCACTTCTTTGCGGTAGATGTCGATTAGGTCAGCAAGTGTTTCTTCGTGTCCGCGTGACCGATCAACGAAGACACCTCTGTCCATTTTGGACTCGACATCACGCGCCCAAGTTTCCGCTTGGACCTTAGTTCTGAAAGTGCCTGTCTGGTTCGGCCAGCCTTTGCGTCGAATCTGGACGTGCCATTGTCCAACGCCTTTTTGTCTGATCGTAGCCAAATTTGTTTACCCCACTTGATATAGCGCGGTGTGCCGCACTGTGCCAAAATTGTGCCAACAAATACGATTAATTCAAGCGATGTTTTGAGGATATTTGTAAACTATTGATTTTATTGAGATTTTTGGCGCACCCGACAGGATTCGAACCTGTGACCTCTGCCTTCGGAGGGCAGCACTCTATCCAGCTGAGCTACGGGTGCGCAGTCGCTTTGATATAAAGCTAAGCCGTTCTAACGCAACCACTCTTGCGTATCAATGGGGAATAAGAGGATTATGGGCAGATTATTTGTATAAAGTGGTGGAAGTGGGGATGGGGTCGAATTCTGTTGGGTGCTGAAGCAAGTAATGCCACAGATACGATTTAGTTCCAGCTAATGAATTGGTGTTGATTGCCGCTAAGAACTGACCCGGTTTTTCCACCGAGAATTGACCCGCC
>JBEBVV010000010.1:0-112332 GCA_040392545.1 Pseudochrobactrum asaccharolyticum
CAGCGACCAACCGGTTAACAGCCGGTTGCTCTACCGCTGAGCTACCGAGGAACAGTGCTCTAGCATTCGCTGAGTGGCGTATAGCAAATGAATGTGAGTCTTGCCAAGCCTTTAATTTGATATTTTACAGGAAAAAACAGATTTATGACAGGGAAGGCTGTTTTTTAGCGCAAAGGGCATGGTGCGGCCTGACAAAATGACAAAAATCATTCTGTTTCAAAGAATTAGATATGGGATGCGAAATGGCGCTGAATAATGCGGTATGCATTTCAGATAAGATTAAACTATGTCTGGATAATGTGTTGCACGCTCTTTCATGAGAAAGAGTGGCTCCCCGGGCCGGATTCGAACCAGCGACCAACCGGTTAACAGCCGGTTGCTCTACCGCTGAGCTACCGAGGAACAGGTGCTCTTGCTTTCAGCGATTTGGCGTATAGCAAAAGCATTTTGGTTTTGCCAAGCCCTTTTCTGCTTTTTTATCAGGTTTTTAGCGGAATTTTTCCAAAAACAGTGATTTCCGGCTTTAAAACCATATTATCACGCTGATTATGTTGATAATTTCAGACTGATATCGCTCTTTGGTTGCGAAAATAATTCCTGCACCTGACTGAAATCCGCGGGAAACACAAAAAAGCATGATCGCAGAACCATGATTCTGGATGATGACGAATCCGTGCTCACTATTATTGAATTGCTTGCGCATGATTCTGAGAGTGAATGCTTGGCGTTGGTGTGACCTCAGGGGCGAGCAGGGCATAACTGTTTTGCAGATCATCCATCAGTGGCACTTTCCACAATATACGAATCTGCGATGTTTCAAGTGTCGCTTCGGGCTGGTGAGATTCATTGGCATAGTAAAGCCGGCCGCAAGGGGTGGAAAAAGGGTAAATTTTGCAAGCGGTTAAATTATCCGGTGTCAGGCAGGGGCGTTATCGACATAAATTTAATGCTTGAGTGAAATTTTGTCAGAAAGCACGTTGGAGACACTTGACGAGTCATTCCGCTTAACCTATTCAGCAACCAACCACATCGGATGGCCTCGTGGCGGAGTGGTTACGCAGAGGACTGCAAATCCTTGCACCCCGGTTCGATTCCGGGCGAGGCCTCCATCCAACAATCAACGCTTTGTTTTGTTTGGTTTTTTAGATTTTTCCCCGCACTTAATACTGAGGTGCGGGATATTTTGCCGTTTGTCTGACAGGCGATATGGTGTGATGATTTAATTCCAAACGCCATGCGGCCGTTCGTTCGGCAACAACATGATTGTTTGATCGCTTCCGATCGTTTATGCCTCAGCTCTTCGGAGGTTCTCATGAAATCTTTATTCACATCTGCTTTTGTGTCGGTTGCGGTTCTGGCATCCAGTTCGGCTTATGCTTTGGATATCCAGAAAGACTGCTCCGTATTGCAGCAGGTCATCAAAGATACGAAGATAAATTTCAAGAATGTTGCAGCTGATGTGCCGCCGGTGGATGTGGATGTTTACCCGTCAAAGCTGACATTAACCGGCAGTCATTCTTGCCGTGTTGTTTTGCGCACGAATGTATCTTCGGTCAGCTGGTTATGCACCTTGCAAGATACAACAGTGAAAGAGGTCGCGGCTTTCGTGTCGAAATGTGTTGGCAAGCGTGAGGCGCGTGATGAGGCTTATCAGAGAGTTGGCGCCAAGATTTTTCGTTTAAAGCCACGGTTTCCTGCCGAGATAGTCGTTTCAGAACTGGATCGCGGTAATATTGCTTTGCACGTTAAAGCACTGCAAAAAAAGTAAGAGCAGTTGAGAGTGGTGTTCATTGCTTTCACAATTGCTGTGAACATCCTGTTTCAATAAAGTTCGAGAGAGAATGCTTTTTGACGGGCATTTCTTCTGGTGCGGCTCATATGTGAAATAGTTTCCCCCCGAAGCATTGAAGGCGGTGAGCTAACCATCGTAGCGCTCATTCGGCGGCAGATGATTTGTAATATGCCACCAGCGCATTAGCGTGGCCGTGACCCAGTCCGTGGTCGGTTTTGAGGGCTGTGACCATTTCCATGTGCTTTTTGCCTTGCATTGCCCCAATAATCTCCAGCCAATAGCTGATTGGCTTGCCATAGGTTTTCTCGATGGACGGGAAATAGGAGGCCGGGCCCTTTACTTTCTGATCTGTCGTCATAGCATTCCCCTCACGACGATATTTTGTGATGATGATCGTTTTTTCACAAATGCTATGTGCGGTTCAGTGAGAGGTCAAGCAAAGTTCAGAACTGGCATGATTGATGCTTTCCAAATGCCGTAGGAGCATTGTGGAGCGCTGTGCATGTAAAGAGTGGTCTTTGACGACAAGGCAATAAAAAAGGGGCTGTAAAAGCCCCTTTCATTAAACGGACAGATTATCTTCTGATCGATTCACCGGTTTTAGGGTCGATCTTGATTTTAACTTTGGCACCATTATCCATATAATATTTGATCTCGTAATAGCCGCGATTGTTCCATTCGATTTCATCGATATATTTCACATCGGCAGTATTCTCGATTTTAACGATGATTTCAGACAGCTTTGCGCCATCAGGCTCAACGGCAAATGCAGCGACAGAAGATAGAGACAGAATTGCCGCAGCTAAGATGATTTTCATGCCAAACTCCTATTGTTCTCTCATGAATATGGACATGAATATAAAAATATCAATGGGTTGGCAGAAAATATATGCGTATTTGCTTAATTAGATATTTATTAAATTGCAGGGCGTGTCAGCTCTGCTGAAGAAGGTTGATTTGCCTCCTTATATCCGACGCGGGAAATAGCACGCTAAAGCTTGGGATATTCCGGCGGCAATTTATGTGTTTGTCTTTTGTAGCGATATAGGAGGCTTAAATGCGACTGAAAACGACGATTGCAATATTGTGTATGACTGTTGCTTTGGCACCTTTGGCTGCGCATGCTGAAACCAAGGTAAAAGAAAAGCTGCCTGTCACAATTGATGCAGAAAAATCGAAAACAATCGCGCCTGATATAACCGAACTCACCGGTAATGTAGTTATTAAAACCGGGGCTTCGGAGATAAGAACAGATCAGGCAAAGGTTAAATCCAGCAAAAAATCAGTAACAGTCACAACAAAGGATTTTGTTGTGACTATCAAGCGGTAAGCACTGCTTTATGCCTGTCTAAAAGGGCAGGAGCAGAAGGCCTACAAGCGCTGTAATGCCTATAAAGGCGATAAAAGCTAAAGATGTATCGCTCATAACTCCTCCGGCTGCATAGTTTTCTATGAAACGCGGTAAATTGCACCATGCCAAGCTGTTCTATCAGTCAGGTATTTGCGCAATATCGGGATTCTGTGAGCGATATATGAAAAGAAAGCAGAAACCGGCAACGGTTTCTGCTTTTTATTTATGACGTATTTTTAGAAAGATCAGACTTCGCGCGTTCTGTACCAGATATAACCGATGCCAAGAATGGCGATAAAAGGCGCGAAGACCCACAAAACGGCATTCACCATATATTTCAGCAGCATGAGCATGAGGGCGTTCATGACAAAGATATTATTACCCATGATCAGGTTTTTCATCTCATCCCAGACGAGTTTTGAAAACGGGAACAAGATCGTGCAGATTACCGAGTAAACGACAAGACCATAAGGGAAGCCGTTTTTATTCTGGAATGCAAAGAACAGTATAATTGCCAGAAAAACGGCTCCGATAAGCCAGGCACGGATCAGATAAGCAGGTCGAACACCGCTCAGAATACGTCTGAACATAGTCTCTCTTTCATGTTGTAAATATTCGATACAAATGTCGCTTATAGAACATTGCCGCTTTGCTGCGAAAGTGTTGTGATGTTCAACTTTATGGTCATGTCTCACAGCGGTGCCACAGGAGCCAGTCCTGCAAATTCGAGATAAAAATCACGGATGCCTGAAGCCAGAAACTGCACGGCAATACAAGTAAGCAGGAAGCCCATAATTTTTGAAATAGCCTGCGTGCCGTGCTTGCCAAGAAGCTTTTCAATATATTTGGAGGCCGACAGCATGATGTAAGCGAGGCTGGCGACAATGGCGATGCCGATCAGAATATGAATATGCCCCATCAGCATCTGTCCGGCAGGGATTTGCGAACCGAAACTCATCACCACAGCAATGGAACCGGGGCCAGCAAGACTTGGCATGGCAAGCGGCGAGAAGGAGTAATCCATATCGGCCTTTTTGATGTCGGAGGCGGAGGAATCAACCTCTGAAGAGGTGTCATTGCCGGAAAACACCATACGCAGTGCCAGAATAAGAATAATAATACCGCCCGCCACACGAATACCCGGCATAGAAATGCCGAATAATGTGATAATACCTTTTCCCAAGAGCAAAAACGTTGCCAGAATACTGAAAGCATAAATACAGGCTTTGGCGGCTTGTTTACGTCTGTTTTCTGCCGACATGCGGTTTGTAAGCGACATATACAAAGGGATGGTCGTCAGCGGGTTCATAATTGGAAGAAGCCCGATAACGACAAGTGCTGTGTATTTGAAGAAGTCTGCTATATACGCCATTACGAATTCCTTTTTTAATGGCGTATGGGAAATTTTAGCGCAAATGGCAAATTTAACCTGAAAAAAGCTTGGATTTAACCTGAATATAGGCAAATAAACCTATTTTGATTGTTATTTGAACGGTCCTGCAAAGATAAAGAATGCGCCGGCGCCGATCAGGGTAAAGCCGATAAGGTGATTGATCGTCAGATTTTCACCCAGATATAAAACGGAAAACAGGATGAAAACCGAAAGGGTGATAACCTCCTGAATGGTTTTCAACTGGGATGCGGAATAGACCTGATAGCCATATCTGTTGGCGGGCACGGCAAGGCAATATTCAATCAGCGCAATGCCCCAACTGGCAAGAATAACGAGCCAGAGCGGCTTGCCGGTAAATTTGAGATGTCCGTACCAGGCCAGTGTCATAAATACATTGGAAGCAATCAGCAGCAGAACAGGCATAATATAGGGCATTGCTTGGGCTCTTGATCCTGTGGCGGGAAATATGTGGCACCGGGGAAGATGAGCCGTGAGTCTTTGCGCAAAGCAAGAGCCTTGTCACTCGTAAGGCATGGCAGATATTGTCTCTGTCAGACCGGATGAACGGGGCGCGGTATGCGCAAAATGTACCGGATATTTGCCGCAGATGAATGCCGGTATTCGGATAGCTTTAAGTGATAAAGAAAGCAGTGCAGGGCAGATGGCTGCTCCGGCACTGCTTTTGCTGTGATCTTGCAGACTTTGCCTTATTCCGTTTCAAGCCGTGCCAGCAGCGAGGATGTATCCCAGCGGCCACCGCCGAGCTTCTGCACATCCTTGTAATATTGGTCAACCAGCGCGGTCAGAGCGAGGGTCGCACCATTGCGGTCGGCTTCTTCAAGGCAGATTTTCAGGTCTTTGCGCATCCAGTCTGCGGCAAAGCCGAAATTATATTCGCCCTTGATCATGGTTGGTGAGCGGTTTTCCATCTGCCATGAACCGGCAGCCCCTTTGGAAATCACATCAATCACATTCTGAATATCCAACCCTGCACGCTTGCCGAAATGGATGGCCTCTGCCAGCCCCTGAACAATACCGGCAATGCAGATCTGGTTCATCATTTTGGCAAGCTGGCCGTTGCCGACAGCGCCCATCAGGCCGACAGAACGCGCATAGGCGGCAATGACCGGACTTGCTTTTTCAAACACCGCTTCATCGGCACCGCACATCACAGTCAAAACACCGTTTTCCGCACCGGCCTGACCACCGGAAACCGGCGCATCAATGAAATGGAAGCCGCGATTGCGGGCTTCTTTATCCAGCTCGCGGGCAATTTCAGCTGAGGCCGTGGTATTATCAATAAATACCGTATCTTTGCCCATCGTGTGGAAGGCGCCGTCTTCACCAAGCGTGACCTGACGCAGATCATCATCATTGCCCACGCAGCAAAATACGAAATCCTGCCCGCGTGCAGCCTCTGCCGGTGTGGCGGCAAAGCTGCCGTCAAATTGCTGCGCCCAACTCTGCGCTTTGGCTGTGGTGCGGTTGTAAACCGTAACCTCATGATTGCCGCGTGTTTTCAGATGTCCCGCCATCGGGTAGCCCATAACGCCGAGGCCGATAAATGCAACTTTAGCCATTTCCACTCCTGCAATTTCAATAAGATATTTATGTTTTGTAATGTTATTTAATAAGAACGCGGCTCAGTTTTTCTTAAAGGCAGTTCCTGATGCATCTGCTCTAAAATCCAGTCTCTGAACTTTTCCGTACCGGCCTTGATCTGGCGGGAAGCGGGCGCAACAAGATAGATACTTTTGCCTGCATTGTAGGAATTTTGCAGTGGTATAACTAGCTTGCCGCTCTCCAGATGGGCGCGGATAAGATGGCGCCAGCCTAATGCAATACCCTGTCCGTGAACGGCGGCCTGCATGGAGGCCAGATTATCGCTGAACACCACATCATGCGGCAGTTTTGCACTGGAAACGCCCTGATATTCCAGCCATTCACGCCAGCCGATACGTGAGCGGTGCTTTTCTTCAAAATGCAGCAAACGGTGATTGAGCAGATCGGCCGGTGTGCTGATCGGGCCGTATTTTTCCAGATAATCCGGACTGCACACACAAACGGCTTCTTCCTCGCATAATTGCCAGGCGCGCAAGCCTTGCCATTCGCCATTTCCAAGGCGGGCGGAAAGGTCGATATCTTCTTCCGTCAGATCAATGTAATCTTTCGGGCTTTCCTCAATATGCAGCGAAATTTCCGGATAGCGGTTTTTGAAATCGGTCAGGCGCGGCAGCAGCCACAGCGAGATAAAAACTGCTGAAAATGACGCCCGTACAATGTCTTTCTGATATTTCCGCTGCAGGGAAGAAATCACCATATGCAGATGGTCAAAGGAGGATTGCACCTCCTGATAGAGCCGCTGCCCTTCCGGTGTCAGCTCCAGCCGCGCGCTTTCGCGGCGGAATAATTTAAGCCCTGTCGATTCCTCCAGCAGGCGGATGGTTTTGCTCACCGCAGGCTGGCTGACATTCAGCTCTTTGGCCGCTGCGGTAAAACTGAGCCGTCGCGCTGCCGCTTCAAAAGCGAACAGGTAATTGGCGGAAGGGATGAGATTGCGGAGTCTATGCATAATCTGAAGTTATATCTCGATGTATTTTTTTACAAGATCACAAAGCAGTTCGCACATTCTATTGTGAGAGCCAATAGCGGCAGATGTTTCTATCTTGCTGAAAGATTTTAGATAATGAGCAAAAAGCCGTTGCGTTCGGGAGAGGCGGGCGGCTTGCAATGATAATGGATGGAATTATGCAAACATATGCGCGGGTTGTGGTTGTTGGTGGCGGCTGCGTCGGGGTTTCCGTTCTTTATGCTCTGGCCAAACGCGGCTGGACAGATTGCGCATTGCTGGAGCGCACATCCCTGACCGCCGGTTCAACATGGCATGCGGCGGGGCTTATTCCGTCTTATGCGCGCAGCCATAATATCGGCCGCATGATTGCCAAGACCATTGAAATTTATGAAGGACTGGAAGCCGAAACCGGCCAGAGTGTGGGCTGGCATAAATGCGGCCAGCTGCGCATTGCCAATACCCGTGACCGTATGGATGAATATAAGAGCTATATGGATGTGGCCGAGGCACAGGGCACCAATGCCCGTCTGGTTTCGCCGAAAGAGGCGATGGAACTCTGGCCGCTTCTGGAAAATAACAAGCAGATGATCGGCGCGCTCTATCATCCCGATGACGGCCATATTGCACCGGCGGATGTGACCATGGCTATGGCCAAGGGTGCGCGTGATATGGGGCAGAAAATCTACCAGAATACGCAGGTCAACAGTTTTGAACGCCTGCCGAATGGCGAGTGGAAAGTCTCGACCAATAATGGCGACATTATCTGCGAGCATATTGTTTCGGCAACCGGCAATTATGCCCGTCAGACCGGCGCTTTGCTCGGCCTTGATATTCCGGCAATCCCGATCCTGCACCAATATTGGATCACAGATGCGGTGCCGGAAATTGTGGAGCGTAAAAAGCAGGGGCTGCCGGAAATGCCGATCCTGCGCGATGAGGGCTTTGCCGGATATTTGCGTGAAGAGGGCGATGGCCTGATGTTCGGCCCTTATGAGCGTACCGAGCATCTGAAGCTTTTTGCCGTGGATGGTGTGCCGGAATGGTTTGGCGCCGATCTGGTGGAAGAAGATTTCGACGCGGTTGAGTGGAACTGGGAAGTGGCAACCGATTATGTACCGGCTCTGGCGCGTGCAGGCATCAAGGCCAATGTGCGCGGGCCATTCCAGATGACCGCTGACGAGTTGCCGCTTGCAGGACCCGCATGGGATTTGCCGAATGTATGGCTGGCGGAAGGTGTGCCGGGCGGTATTCTCTGGGGTGGCACATTGGGCTTCCATCTGGCTGAGTGGATTATTGACGGTGCGCCATCCAAGGATATGTCGGAACTCGACCCGCGCCGTTTTGCCAATTATGCCAATAAAACATGGACGCGCCATAAGGTGCAGGAAACATGGGGCACACATGCGGATATTCATTTTCCCGGCCAGACCATGCCTGCCGCCCGCCCGCAAAAAACCGCGCCGTCCTATGACCGGCTCACCGAAATGGGCGCTGTCTGGGATGTGCTGAATGGCTGGGAAATGCCGCAATGGTTTGCGCCGAGCAAAGAGGAAGCCATTCCTGATCTGAGCTTCCGCCACACCCAGCGCGCAGCCAAATATATCCGTGAGGAAGTGACCGCTGTGCGTGAGGGCGTTGGCCTGATCGAAATGACACCGATGACCAAATTCGAGGTTTCAGGGCCGGGGGCGGAGCGCTGGCTTGATGGTATTCTGGCGAATAAATTGCCGAAACTCGGCCGTATCGCGCTCTGTCATCATTTGAATAAAAATGGCGGTGTGGTCAGTGAATATACGGTGATCCGCTTCAAGCCGGATGCGTTTTATCTGATCTCTACGCCGCGTGGTGAGCGGCTGAACTTTGATGAATTGTCAAAGATCCTGCCCGATGACCGCAGCGTGACCCTGACCAATGTGACCATGGAGCGCGGTGCCTTTACCCTTGTCGGCCCGAAAGCCCGTGATGTTTTGCAAAAGATCACCGAGGTTGATCTGAGCAATGCGGCTTTCCCGTGGATGAGCATGCAGACCGGTACGATCGGCCTTGCCAGCGATGTGCGGATGCTGCGCGTGACCTATGAAGGCGAACTTGGTTGGGAGCTCTATCATCCGATTGGCTATCAGCGCCATTTGCTGGATGAAATTCTCAAAGCCGGTGCGGAATTCGGTATTCGCATGGTTGGTCTGGCGGCGCTGGAATGCTGCCGTCTCGATAAATCCTACCGCGCTATGTATCGCGATATGAATGCGGAACTGAGCGCGCTGGAAAGCAGTCTGGATCGCTTTATCAAATTCGACAAAGGCGATTTCATTGGTCGCGATGCACTCATCCGGCAGCGCGAAGAAGGGCTCAAACGTCGTATCTGCACCATCACAATCGCCACCGATGGTGCCAGTGTGCAGATGAATGAGGGCGTCTATCACAATGGCAAACTGGTCGGGCGGATTACCTCCGGCGGTTATTCCTGCCACTTCAGCCATGATATTGCCCTTGCTCTGCTGCCGCCTGAACTGGGCAATCAGATCGGGCTGGAGCTGGACGTGCAGGTTCTGGGTGAATGGCGCAAGGCGCGGGTGGTTGAGGAATCGCTCTACGATCCGGCCAATCTGCGCTGCAAAATGTGATTTTCTTTAATAGATTGAATTTACAGGATAAAACCATGAAAGTTCTGGTCGCAGTCAAGCGGGTTGTTGATTACAATGTCAAAATCCGCGTTAAGGCCGATGGCAGCGGTGTTGACCTCACCAATGTTAAAATGGCGATGAACCCGTTTGATGAAATTGCCGTAGAGGAAGCGCTGCGGCTCAAAGAGGCGGGTAAGGTTTCCGAAGTTGTTGTGGCTTCTATCGGCCCGGCACAAGCGCAGGAAACATTGCGCACGGCGCTGGCAATGGGCGCAGACCGTGCGGTTCTGGTGAAGGTGGATGATGCGGTTGAACCGCTGGCCGTTGCCAAAATTCTCAAAAAACTGGTTGATGAAGAACAGCCGCAATTGGTGTTCACCGGCAAACAGGCGATTGATGATGATGCCAACCAGACGGGGCAGATGCTCTCGGCACTGCTTGGCTGGTCGCAGGCAACATTTGCGTCGGAGCTGGAACTTGGTGACGGCAAAGCCGGTGTGACCCGTGAGGTTGACGGCGGTTTGCAGGCGATTGAGGTGAAACTGCCGGCTGTGGTGACGGTTGATCTGCGCCTGAACCAGCCGCGCTATGCCTCGCTGCCGAATATTATGAAAGCCAAGAAAAAGCCGCTTGATGAAAAGACGGCGGCAGAGCTTGGCATTGATACGGCTCTGCGTCTCAAAGTGCTGAAAACCGAAGAACCGGAAAGCCGCAAGGCGGGCGTTAAAGTGGCCAATGTGCAGGAACTGGTTGCGAAACTGAAAAATGAAGCCGGACTGATTTGATAGGGAAATAAGATCATGGCAATTTTACTTTTAGCGGAACATGACAATCAGACCCTGTCAGACCAGACTGCCAAGGCGCTGACCGCAGCACTGGCCATTGACGGCGATGTGGATGTGCTGGTTGCGGGCAATCATGCCAGAGCGGCGGCTGATGCCGCAGCAAGCCTTAAAGGCGTACGCAAAGTGCTGCTGGCAGAAAATGCAGCGCTGGAAAACCAGCTTGCCGAGCCTTTGGCCGATCTTCTGCAAAATCTGAGCGCGGCTTATGATGTGATCATTGCTGCGGCCACAACCACGGGTAAGAATGTGCTGCCGCGCGTGGCTGCCTTGCTTGATGTGATGCAGATATCGGACATTATCGAAGTGATTTCGGCTGATGTTTTCAAGCGCCCGATCTATGCCGGTAATGCTTTGCAGACCGTGCAGGCGCTGGATGCGAAAAAGGTGATTACCGTGCGCACAGCCGGTTTTACTGCTGCTGATAAAGGCGGAGCGGCTGCGGTTGAAACCATTGCCTGTGGCGATGATCCGCAATTGTCGAAATTTGTTGAAGCCAGATTGTCGGGCGGTGACCGTCCGGAACTGACCTCGGCAAAAATCATTGTTTCCGGTGGCCGCGCTCTTGGCTCTGCCGAGAAATTTCAGGAGATCATGCTGCCGGTGGCCGATAAGCTCGGTGCAGCCGTTGGTGCCAGCCGCGCGGCCGTTGATGCCGGTTATGCGCCGAATGACTGGCAGGTTGGCCAGACGGGCAAGGTGGTTGCGCCGGAGCTTTATATTGCTGCCGGTATTTCCGGTGCCATTCAGCATCTGGCGGGCATGAAGGATTCTAAAGTGATCGTGGCGATCAATAAGGACGAGGAAGCCCCGATCTTTCAGGTGGCTGATTACGGACTGGTCGGCGATCTGTTCGAGATTATTCCGGAACTGGAAAAGGCGCTCGGCTGATTTCTATCAAAACTTGTTGAACCCGGAAGGCATTCTCCTGTTCAGGAGGATGCCTTTTTGTATTAATCTGGCAGGAGAAACGGGAGAACAGGGATATGGTTGAAGCAAGTGAATCTGTAAACGGTGCCTGCCATTGCGGGACGGTGCGGTTTCGCGTCAAATTATCCGATGGTTTGAACACGGCGCGGCGTTGCACCTGCTCCTATTGCCGGATGCGCGGTGCCGTTGCGGTTTCTGCCCAGCTTGGCGGACTGGAGATTGTCGGCGGTGAAGATGCGCTGACGCTTTATCAGTTCAATACCAAGGCAGCGAAGCATTATTTCTGTTCGATCTGCGGGATTTATACCCATCATCAACGCCGTTCCAACCCGCAGCAATATGGCATTAATGCCGCTTGCCTTGAAGGTGTCAGCCCGTTTGATTTCGACGAGGTGATCGTGACGGACGGTATTAATCATCCGTCCGATGATAAATCCGGCAACAGACCGCCTTATGTTGGTGTGTTGAAATTTATCCGCTGCGAATAATGCTTACTGATCATTGATAATCGCCCAGCGCTCATGATCGCGCCAGTCGCCGTTAATGAATATATAGCGCGGGGAAAAACCTTCTTTATGAAAACCCGCGCGGGCTGCCAGTGCGATGGAGCGCAGATTATCCGGCTGGATATTGGCCTCGATCCGGTGCAGGCCGATTTCACGGAAACCATAGGCAACAGTTTGTTTCAGGCCTTCTGTCATCAGGCCGCGTCCGGCAAATTGCGCCATGCCGTAATAGCCGAGATAGGCGCTGCGGAAGGCTTTCATGAAAATCTGGCTGAAGGTAAAAACACCGGCAATGCCGCCGCTGGCGGTTTCACGCGCAATGAGCGAGAGGCTTGCACTGCTGGCAAGGTTGCAAAACCATTCTTCAAAGCCGAGCTGATCGGTGAAATTGCGCATCCACGGATGATGGTAGTCGCGGCTGGCAAGATTGCCGGCAATCAGTTCTGCGGCGTCTTTGCGGCTGACCGGTCGTAAATCCAGCATTTTATCCTCCGTACATACCGGTTTATGAACGGAGAACAGGGGGATGGCAAGCTGTAACCGGTGATTTTATAACACTTGCAAGCCAATGCCGCTGAGAATATCTGTTGCCTGATTTTTGGAAATAATCGCGCCTTTTAAAATGGCCGCGTCCTGAAATGTCAGGCTGCCGAGATCGCAGCCACGTAAATCCGCGCCCTTGAATTTGCACAGGCGCAAGGAGGCTCCGCGCAGGCTGCATTCTTCAAAAACCGTATCGCGGAAATCACAATCCCGCAAATCCGCTTCGCTGAAATCCAGTCTTTTCAGCGTTTTATTGCGAAAGGAGGCGCGGGGCAGAAAAGTAGCAATCAGCAGGCATTCATCAAAATCCGTGCCGATCAGGCTGCAATCGGAAAAATCGGCGCCGGTCAGTTTGCAGCGGGCAAATTGCGTGCCATTGAGATTGGAGCGCGCCCATTGCGTATTGGCAAGGTCGCAATCCTGAAAATGCGCGGCACTGGCATCAATACTGGTGAATTGCACCGCATTCATCCGGCATTTGTGAAACTGCGTGTCGCTGAGTGTTGCAGCTTTGAAATTGCAAGTGCTGAACCGGCAGTCCCTGAAAATACAATCTGATAAATCCAGACCGGAAAAATCCTGACCATCACAAAGCAGGGCGCTGAAATTGCGCTGCCCCTTGGCAATCTGTGCAGGAATGAGAGCCGTTTCTGACATTGAAGATCAGCGAAATTCAGCGTTTACGGTTCAAGACAACATAAACAACGCAACCGGCCAAGCCGAAAGCAATAATCGCCTGAATGAGAAATACCCATTGTATTGAACTCATAACATCACCTTTTATTTGCATCGAAATGATCTGAAAGCGAATATATTTCTCAGATCAATGCTCCAGTACAGCCGCTTCCGGCATTTGGCCATGCTGTAACACTGATCGCAATTGATGTCAGTAATTTAAATATGAATGTTCAGGGCAAGATATAAAAATGGCGGTGCTGAAAAGCACCGCCATCTGATGTTGCAGGACGGAAAGATTATTCCGCCAGCCATGTTTTAATACGATCCGGATTGTCGGCAATATATTTGTCGACAGCCTTGTCGTAAGAGGTTTCCTGTGCCTCAAACATTGCTTTTTCAAGGTCTTCCAGCGGAATATTCATCTTTTCAAGCAGAGAGGCGACTTTCGGATTATCCTGTTTGAAGCCTTTGCGGGCAATAGCATTGACATGCTCGGCCGCACCCAATGCGCCTTCCGGATCTTCCAGATAACGCAGCTTGTATTTGCCGAACATCCAGTGCGGGCTCCATGCGGTTGCAACGAACCAGCCGTCGGAACGGGCGGCACGGTCAACGGTTGTGAGCATTGCCGCTTCACTGGAGATTTGCAGCTTGTAATTCAGGCCGTATTTCTTCACCGCTTCTTCGGAAAGGCGGGTCAGACCGGCACCGGGATCAATCCCCTGAATCTGACCTTTCAGCTTTTCATGAATATCGGCTTTTTTCAGATCTTCGATGGACTTAATGTCGCTTTCCGGCACATAGGCAGGCACAACCCAGCCGAGTTTCGCGCCTTCATAAAGCGGGCCCAGATCTTCGATCTTGCCTTCAACACGCTTGTAATAATCAGCATGGGTTGCCGGCAGCCATGCCATCATCATGGCATCCAGATCGCCACGGCTCACACCCTGATAGAGCGGAGCCACATCGGTCTGCACCAGTTCAACTTTTTGATCCAGATTGTCCTGAATAAGTTTAGCGGCGAGTTTGGTGACAAATTCAGCATCGGACCACGGAGCCCAGCCGAGTTTCACCACCTTGGCATCACCCGCAGCCAATGCTGAAGTTGCCATTGTTCCCGCCAGCAATGCCGCCAGGCTTAGACGTGTCAGTTTCCCGAACATATCTTCTCCTTTGAGGTTTGGTAGTCCAGATTAAGCTTCCTGCTTGCGCAGGGAGGATGAGTTTGCAGTGGTCGCTTCTTGTTGTTTTCTCAGCGCTGCAAAACGCTTGAACAGGCTTGGCTGTGATTTGCCGAAGCTCTGGGTGATCCGGTCGAGAACCACCGCCAGAATGACCACGGCCAGCCCGCCTTCAAAACCGGTGCCGACATCAAGGCGCTGAATACCGGTGAGAACCGTATTGCCCAGTCCGCCCGCGCCGATCATGGATGCAATCACCACCATAGACAGCGACAGCATGATGGTCTGGTTGATGCCGGCCATGATGGATGGCAGCGCATTGGGCAACTGTACTTTAAACAACAGCTGTTTTGCCGTGCAGCCAAAAGCCAGCCCTGCTTCCACAAATTCTTCATGCACCTGCCGGATGCCGAGATTGGTCAGACGCACGACCGGTGGCATGGCAAAAATCACGGTTGCAATGGTGCCGGGCACAGCTCCGAGACCAAAGAACATGGCTGCCGGAATGAGATAGACAAAGGCAGGCATGGTCTGCATCAGGTCAAGGGCAGGGCGGATCATCGAAGCCAGTGTTTCACTGCGTGCCATGGCAATACCGAGCGGAATACCGATGACAATGGCAATGATTGTTGCCGCCAGAACCAGCGACAGGCTTTCCATTGTGCCTGACCACAGCCCCATATGATTGACCAGAGCAAGGGCAAGGGCAGTGAAAATTGCAAATTTCCAGCCCACACGCCACAAAGACAGCAGCGTGAAAATGATGATACCGGCAATGGCAGGCACGGCCAGAAGACCGCTTTGAATGCCATTGGTGACAAAGCCGATAATTGCGGCAATCATGTCCAGCGCCGGTGTGAAGTGGTCGAGAATGTAATTCACCACGTAATCGGCGCCTTTGCCGATACTGAAATTCATATCCATATTTATACCAATCGTTTCAGCTCAACCGGCGCGGTCGAGTGTTTCCAGCAATGCCGACTTCGAAATCGCGCCGACATATCTGTTTTTTTCGTCAACAACCGGAACCGGCCAGCGGCTTTCAGCAACGCGGCCAAGCACGTTGGAAAGCGGTTCGCTTGCTTCAATAGGCGTGATGTCGTTCAGGAATGCTTCCCTGTACGGATGCGGTGATTTATTCTTGACCTTTTCAATCAGGCTGTCCTGACTGATCATGCCGTGATAGCTGCGGTCGCGTCCGACAATAACGGCAATGTCGCGGCCGGTGGTTTCCATTTGCTCCAGTGCCGAAGCCGCCGAAACGCCCTGACGGTCAATAATCGTCAGCAGGGTTTTACGGGCTACATCACCGGCGGAGAAAACATGGGAAACATCCACATTCTTGAAGAATGACCGCACATAATCATTAGCCGGAGCGGAGACGATCTCATCGGGCGTGCCAACCTGCACAACCTTGCCATGCTGCATGATGCAGATACGGTCGCCGATGCGCATCGCCTCATCAAGGTCATGGCTGACAAAGATGATGGTGCGGCTGTTTTCTGCCTGCAAGCGGATCAGCTCATCCTGCATTTCCGTGCGGATGAGCGGGTCAAGTGCCGAGAAGGCTTCGTCCATCAGCAGAATTGTCGGCTCATTGGCCAAAGCGCGGGCAAGGCCGACACGCTGTTTCATGCCGCCGGACAGTTGATCGGGCATGCTCTGGGCATAAGGCTCCAGACCGACCGCATTAAGCGCCTTCATTGCGCGCTCATGGCGCTCGGCCTCAGCCATGCCTGCAACCTCCAGACCAAAGGCGGCATTGTTCAGCACTGTGCGGTTGGGCAGCAATGCAAAAGACTGGAAAACCATGCTCATATCGCGGCGGCGCAGCTCGATCAGCTCGCGCTTCGACATTTTGGTAATGTCGCGGCCATCAACGGCAATCACGCCGGATGTCGGCTCAATCAGCCGGTTGAGCAGGCGGAGGAGTGTGGACTTACCTGAGCCCGACAAACCCATGATGACAAAAATCTCGCCATCCATAATTTCAAAGCTGGCACCGTCAACGCCGATTGTGCAGCCCGTATCCTTGTGAATCTCAGTTTTGCTTCTTCCGGTGCGCAATTGATTCATTGCCCGATCCGGCTTATCACCAAAGACTTTATAAACATCTTTCAAAGATAATTTAGGTGTCTTTGGTGCGCTCATACTCTCTTCAACTGTATAAATCGCCATAAAAAATGTTAACCCTGCCAATATGGCAGACCTATTCTCCTTTTTTATTTCTATTTACATAAATCAACATAATCTCTTCGTAAGATTTATTTAAAAATTTTTTGAGAAAATGCTGATTAAATTAAATTTGATTTTCGATTTATATAATATTTTTTGAAAAAAGTCTACCCGCGTAAAATTATAACTGAGAATGCAGGGGCGGAGAGGGACAAAAGGACAAGGTGCTTCTGTTGTGAGTCCCGCTGAAAAGCCTGTCATAAAATCCGTTATAAACTTGTCATAATTGACCGGAGACAGCGTAAGAAACAAAAATAAAACGCCGTTTGTGACGCAAGATTTTCAATAAAAACAGGAATAAAAGCACAGATAAATTCTGCTGTACAATTTAAACTATTATATTACTTTATGTTTATATACTTCTTTTATGTAATGCGTTGATATAGGGTCGGATCTTGCTTTCAATCAACTATGGGAATTGCATGGATAAGGATTGGAATCTTATTATTTTAATAAAACCGGAAAAGGGCAAGGTTCATAAAATCGCCTCCTGGGCGGATTTATCCGAGTTTTTGCTGTGTCACTGGCCGATGAAACACGGCAGTGCCTATACCGCAGCTGTTTGTAATCTGGCGCAGTCTTATTACAACAATATCGACACGGAGAACCTGATCAAGGCCTTTTTGTCTGCGCTTGACGAGGCGGGGATTCCCTACCGGTTTGAAGTTGCAATTGACCGCGCCAATGCACTGGCTGCTGGCATAAGCGCAGCCAGTGAGATGGCAAATGGAGGCTGACTCAAAAAATTAAGCAAAAACAGTCGCAATTTCGCTGCGATTACGTCCGTTCTGTTTGGCCTTGTAGAGTGCCTGATCAGCCGTTTCAATCAGATGGCTGTAATCGGGATGTCCGTTAAATGTTGAAATTCCAATCGACAGCGTAACGGATGTCACAGTTCCGTCCGGCAGGGTTATAGGCTGGCTTTCAATGCGCTTTCTCAGGCGTTCCGCATTATCAAATGCGCAATCTGTATCCGCCTCAATCAGCACAACCAAAAATTCCTCGCCGCCATAGCGGAATACAAAATCGCTTGTACGGCTATTGGAAAGAATGATTTCTGCAATTTGCTGCAGAATATGATCGCCGCTGCTGTGGCCGTAACTGTCATTAATATATTTGAAGTTATCAAGATCAATCATCATAATACTCAGATCAATCTTGTTTTGTGTTGCCATCTTTACTTCACGTGACAATATAGACGGCAGAAAACGCCGGTTTAATGTACGTGTCAGCGGATCGCGGCCGGTTTCAAGTGCAACAGCGGCCTGAAACAACTCGGCGAGCAGAAATTTCATTTCGCCGGTTTTGTTTTTCAGGGTTTCAACCAGAGCGCTGATGTCCGGCGTTGGCTTGCGGCTTTCCGTGGTCATTGCGGGCAGCAATTCACTGTCAATATATCTGACATTGCTGCGCAGGCTATCAAGCACCGGCGAGCCCTGAAAGATGATGTCGCCTTTGTGATGCAGCCAGAGGCCGAAATCGGAACTGGAAAGCGCGGGCAGGGCAAGGTCGGGTTTGCTGCCATAGAGGCCGAACAGAACCGACTGGCTCCATTCCATCAATGCGGCGCGCTGGCTTTCACGCTCCAGCGATACATCCTGACTGAGGGCAAAAACACGATAGGCCTCATCGGTTTTGGCGTCGGTTTTTGTATTGCTGACAAAGGCCTGGCTCATAAATTCAATGGCAATATTGATGGTATTATTGACATAGTTTGAGAGCTGAACGACATCGGCCGGTGTCAGTTCCAGATTTTGCAACTGTTTGATAATTTCGTTTTCGAGAATACGTGCACCCTGCATCACCACATGGATCGGCACCTGAATACGGGCATGGACCGCACCGATTTTGCGCTGTTCGGCAACAAATTCTTCAACAGTGGCGGTGCGTTCCACAAACAAGCGGCGCAACCAGCCGCGCATGGAATGCTGCAGGCGGTCATGCACCACTTCCTGCGACAGGAACGGGCTGGCATCGGGATTTTGCAGCAGGCGGTCATAGAAGACGCGCACAAGCCGTCCCTTATCATCTTCGATCAGATGGCCGAGTTTTTCTGACAGGTCATTGGAGAGATTGTCACCGAGATGAACCCATTCAACTTCGGAAGGGGTGAGTGCGGTATTGATGTTGCGAAGCGTTTGGCCGGTTATCGCTTGATCTACCGTTGGTTTGTTCATTCCTGCCAGCACTCCGTTATGCATATGCTAATTTACTGGGCTCAATATAAGATTTGTTAAATAAATGGAACTTTTAAAGTAGTTTTTCAATCCATATGGCTGTTGACAGGGGATTATGTCTCACCTAACGATAGGTAGACCAGTCTGTCTATTATGGATGAGAGAGCCATGTCTGCCACTGCAAAAACTGCCCGAAACCTGTCGGCACGCGAGCGTCTGCTGAACGCTGCCGGTGTGTTGTTTTACAATAATGGTATCCATGCGACGGGCATTGACATGATCATTGCCAAAGCGGGCGTGGCTAAAATGAGCCTGTATAATAATTTCGCTTCCAAGGCGGATCTGGTTGAGGCTTTTATTGAATACCGGCATCAGGAATGGCTGGATTTATATGCCGCACGTTTGCAACAGGCACATACGCCGGAAGAGCAAATACTGGCGGTGTTTGACGCTTATGCTGATCATGCGGATTATGCCTATGAGCGCGGTTTTCGCGGTTGCGGTCTGCTGAATACTGCGGCGGAGCTGACTGCGGGAGAAAAGGGCAGGGAAGCCATTCGCCGCCACAAGGAAGAGATCGAGCAGATTTTGCAGCAACATTTGCGTAAAATTCGCACAGTATCCGGTGGCAGTCTTACCGCGGTGACCGTGGATGAGACGGCAGAACATCTCGCTTTTCTGCTTGAAGGCGCCATCAGCAGGGCAGGCCTTGAAGGTGACAGCCAGCGTGTCAAAAATGCAAGACGGCTTGCAGAAAAAATTCTGGCAGAAAAGGTTCTGGCGGCATTATGAGCAATGTTTCCGCGCTGCGAACCGATCGCGCAGGTTCTGGTATTCTTTGTGTGCTTATCGCTTCCTTTCTGTGGGGCACAACCGGCACGGCCGCAACTTTTGCGCCTGAAGTCGGGCCGCTGGCGATTGGTGCCGTGGCAATGGGGCTGGGCGGATTGCTGCAAGCCCTGCTCGCCTTGCGGCTGATGAAATATCATGCAAAAGCTTTGCGAAAACACTGGTTTATTACAGGTTTCGGCGCTGTCTGTGTGGCGGTCTATCCGCTGGCTTTTTACTCATCCATGCATCTGGCCGGTGTTACTGTGGGCACGGTGGTTACCATTGGTTCTGCGCCCTTGTTCTCCGCTTTAACCGAACGGCTGGTGGATGGTAAAGCGCTGAGCCGTCAATGGCTTATGGCCTGTATTCCGGGGCTTGGCGGCATTGTGTTGCTGTGCTTTTTCGGCGGAGGTCATCATACTGCGCTCAGCGGCGCATCGTCATGGCAGGTTGCGGCAGGCGTGCTGCTGGGGCTGATCGGCGGCCTGACCTATGCGCTGTATGCCTGGGCGGCGCACCGGCTAATCACCAAAGGCATCGCTTCCAAGGCGGCTATGGGCGCAATTTTCGGGATAGGCGGGCTGTTACTGATGCCGGTTCTGATTATCACCGGCAGCGCCTTGCTCAATTCATGGAATAATGCAGCGGTTGGCGCTTATATGGCGCTTGTACCGATGTTTACCGGCTATTTGCTGTTTGGCTATGCGCTGGCGCATATATCGGTCAGCACGGCGACGACAATAACCCTGACAGAGCCGGTTATTGCGGCCATGCTGGCTGTGCTGATTGTGGGAGAAACGCTTTCACCGCTCGGCTGGCTCGGTGCGGTGCTGGTGGTGGGGTGTCTGGTTATTCTGTCCGCACCGCAAAAGCCTGCTATGCCTGCACAGCCATAGCCTGTCTGAGCTTGCGTGCGGCATCAATAACCGCGTGCAGACCGGCCTCATTATTCATCATATCGCATGCATAATGCAAAGCCGGACGGACAGCCTCAACTGATCTGCCAAATTGTTCCATCCAGTTGAGACGGGGCACCATCCAAAGATGGAAATGATGCGTCGTGTCTTCATTGTAGAAATAATAGACATGCTCAACACCAAGTTGCCGCGATTGCTGGTGGCGTAATTGCTGTACAAAGGGCAGAAAACTGGCTGTTTCAGCAGCCGTCATCTCGGTGAGCACTTTAAAATGCCTTTTGGCTGCAACAATAATCAGGCCGGGCACAGGGTAGGCGACATCCTGATGGGCATGAAAGTACTCATTCTCACTGATAAATGTTTCCGCAACATCCCGCCTGCCGGAGATAATATCGCAACTTAGGCATGGTTTGCTCATACTGACCTCCGTTTTATTCGTTTCCGTACAGATTAACGCGATAACCCAAACTGGATTTCAATGTGATGATAGGTTGAAACCGACCCGTTCCAGTCATGATAAATTTCGCGGCTTTCACCGGAAAAATCGTGGCGTGACATTTCAATTTCCCGAATAAGAGGTGCATAGCCTTGTGTAAACAGCGTGCGCAATGAGCCATAATGATTGCGCGTTGCCACAATGATTGGCTCAAGATGCAGGAGATGAAGGGCGCCATCATAGCTATCCGGTTTCATCACAGGGCAGCATATCTGCCAGTCAAACAGGGTTTTGCTGTTTTTGGGCAAATGATGCGCAATGAACAGCCATGATCCCGATTTTTGCAGATTGTGACGGGTAATCTCATGCTCGATCAATGGCGCACATTCGGCAGCAGCAGCTTTAATCTGCGATAGTGTAAGCTTGCGGCTGATGCTTAAAACCCACATATCCGGTGTTTCAATAATCTGCATGATTTGCTCCTTTAATCTCAAGAGCTAAAACCGCTTGTGTTTACTGGCAACAGATTTGCAGACATATTTTTTTATTATTTCGTCTTAAAGCTCCGCTATGAGAAAAATATTACTGCGATTGTGTGTTTTTCAGTGCCGGGCAGATGCACGCACCATAGCATGTGCGATAAGACGCTCAATCAGATCAGGATAAGCAATACCGCTGACGGCCATCACTTTTGCATACATGCTGATATTGGTAAAACCCGGAATAGTATTGATTTCATTGACTAATATACGCATATCCGGTGTCAGGAAAAAATCCACGCGTGCCATGCTGTCACAACCGAGCGCTTTAAAGGCCTGCGCCGCCATGTCTCTGATCCTGTTTTCAATATCTGCCGTCAATCGGGCAGGGGCTTCCGTCACCGCCCCTTTTTCATCAATATATTTGGCATCATAACTGTAGAAAGCATGATCTTGTGACGGGATAATTTCGCCTGCCCGTGAGACAAAAAGGCTGCCGTCAGGATTTTCCAGTACGGCACATTCAATTTCCCGTCCGTGAATATATTCCTCGGCGAGAAGTTTTGTATCATGCATAAAACCTGCTTCAAGAGCGCGGTTATAGTCCTGTTCAGACGTTACTTTGCTGACACCGACCGATGAGCCTTGCCTTGCAGGCTTGATGAACACGGGCAGGCCGAGCGCGGTCTTTAAATCATCAAAAGCAGGCGCAAAACCATAGTGAAGTATGCGTGATTTTGCTGTTGGCAGAAGCGCCTCATTCAGCAATCGCTTTGCTATATCCTTATCAAGCGCTGTAGCCGATCCAAGAATACCGCAGCCGATCAACGGAAGACGTGCTGTTTCTGCCAATCCTTGTATGGAACCGTCTTCACCATGAAGGCCATGTAAGACGGGAAAGATCATATCAATCTTGTTGATTTCATAAGGCTGCGCATTCTCCGGGATTGCAATTGCACGACCGCAACCGCCTGAAATCAGGCAAAGCTCAGTTGCTCTTTCGGGTTTGCTAAGCGTGCCGTTGCTGAACTCTGCGAGCAGCCATTGACCTTCGCGGGTTACGAAAACTGGTATGATCTCATATTTGCTTTGATCAAGCGCTTGGGCCACATTTGTGGCAGAGAGCACAGAGACATCATGCTCAGGTGAACGTCCGCCATAAAGCACCGCAATTCGCAACTTAGACTGTGGTGTCGTCATCATGCGCTCCGTCAAAAACGATCAGAAATAACCGTTATAAAGCGGTAGATATGAAACCGGATCAATTTATGTCGCATATCCGGTAAATATAGGGCTGGAGGCGGCATTCCATAAATATGGAGAATGGCAGTTAAATCACATAAGATAGATTATGGAACTAATTGATATGAGATATAAGCGGCAGAGCTGTTATGTCCTGCCGCCTTTATGTGTTTGTCAGCCTATCCGTGGCTAAAGAAAGCCTTATGTTTCAGGCATGGATTACAGTTTGCGTGCAATATAAAGATGGCCTGCAACCGGTTTGCCTTGTTCGCTGCGCACTGTGATGTCTGTGACGCGCAGCACTGTGATGCCGTGGCTTGCCAGCAGTTTTTCAACATAGCTGCGCTGATGTGCAAAGCGCTGATGCGGTCCGACCGCGAAATCACGACCGGCAAAATCCTTGTCGTCCAGCGTTTCGCTGGAAAATGCGAAAATGCCGTTACGGTTGAGATTGAGCGGAATTTTCGAGAAAAACGGCTCCAGATCGCCCATATATGGCAGCACATCCGTGGCGATGATCAGATCCCATGCCGGTGCATCGGTCTTGGCAAGAAAGTTTACCGCTTCACCGACATAGAGCAGATTATAATCGCCTTTCTCATCGGCAATGGCGACCATATTTTCAGCAATATCCACGCCGGTACGATGCTCGGTCATTTCAAACAGTGCATCCGCGCCAAGGCCGGTTCCGCAGCCCAGATCAAGCATACGGGCGTAATGACAATCAGGATCAATGTCTTCAAGCTGATCAGCCAGTTGCAGCGGTACATCATAGCCCAGCTGATCAACGAGGATCGTGTCAAACATTTCGGCATGCTGGTCAAACAATGTTGCCACATAGGCCGCAGGCGCGCCATTAACCGGCACTTCGCCACGTCCCATGCTTGCCAGACGCACCGCAACACCGCCGTGATCGTCCGGATCAATCTCCAGCACTTTCTGATAGGCTTTGGCGGCAGCATCAAAATCGCCGGATTTTTCAAGCTTCAATGCTTCATTATAGGCCTGTTCCAGCGCATCTTCATCAAATACCGGTGTTCCGGACATGGTTTATCATCTTTCGTTTTAAAGAGATGCGGGCATAAAAGCCGAGCTTTATACCGCCATAAGGTGATTTTTTGTAATCTGTGCGGTTCTTTAAAGAGATTATCACGCATAGTGCAACAGTTAAAATCACATGGGCAGGATAACAGCTTTTTCGATAGACTAAAAAAAGAGAAGAGGGGAAGCCCCCTCTTCTCTTTGGTGTTTAAAGCCCCTGCTCTGACGGCTCCAATTCATGATCTGCCTGTGCCGCATAGCGCCGCGCCAAAAATGCGCAAGCCATCAGCTGTATCTGATGAAAGATCATCAAAGGCAGCACAATGGTGCCCACCATCGCCGCCGGAAAGATCACCGCCGCCATAGGTGCGCCGCTGGCAAGGCTCTTCTTGGAGCCGCAAAAGATAATGGTGATCTGGTCAGCGCGTGAAAAGCCGAGAACCTTGCTGATAAAGCCGGTAAACCACAAAATGAAGGCCAAAAGTCCGACATTAATGAGGATCATCATCGTCAGATCATGGCCGGAAACCTTGGACCACAGACCCTGCACCATTGCCTCACTGAAAGCGAGATAAACCACCATCACGATCGAGCCGCGATCGACCAGTGCCAGCATTTTATTGTTGCGGCGGATAAAGCTGCCGATCCATGGCTGTAAAATCTGGCCAAGTACAAAAGGCGCCAGCAATTGCAGCAGGATGGATTCCAGTGCATCCAGCGAAATACCGGCCTCACCGGTTGTGGTAAACAGCAGGCCAACCAAGAGCGGCGTTAAAAACATGCCGATAATATTGGAGGCGGAAGCGGAAACAATTGCAGCCGGCACATTGCCTTTGGCAATGGAGGTAAAAGCAATGGAAGACTGCACCGTGGAAGGCAATACGCAGATAAACAGAATACCGGCATAAAAGGCAGAATCTGACAGGCCTGGTATGGTCCAGCCCAGCGCCAGACCGATCAGCGGGAACAGGGCAAAAGTAATGGCCAGTACCACAAGATGCAGTCGCCAATGCACGATACCCTGCACAACAGCCTGCCGCGACAGCCGTGCCCCATGCAGGAAAAACAGCAGGCCGATAGCAATTTTTGTTGCCAGTCCAAACCAGTACGCCGCTACACCCTGAACAGGCAAAACGGAAGCGATAAGGATCGCCAGAATAAGGGTGGAGATGAATTTATCAGGAAGGAAACGCATAAAACCAATCGCTTTTCATTGCCGGAGTTTCTCCTGTCTCAAATTTCCGGCGCAACCGGCACCATCAATCGGCCGGTCATATGCGAAAAGTGAAACAGAAAGAGCGTGGTTTGCAACCTTTATTCAGGTTCAAACCCGTGCTTTGCAGTCAATCTATGCTCCGGTTCTATTCAGGGGCATAGCAGCACCATGCCGGTTATCCGGCGTGGCGCAGACTCATTCATTATAACCATTGGGATTTTTGGATTGCCAGTTCCACATATCGGCACACATTTCCCGCAAGGTTTTTTGTGCGCTCCAGTCCAACAGTTCTTTGGCATGGGCCGGATCAGCATAGCAGGATGCCACATCACCCGGACGGCGCGGCGCAATCTCATAAGCAATTTTGCGGTTGGACACATGTTCAAAGGCTTTGATCACGTCAAACACGCTATAGCCCTCGCCTGTGCCGAGATTAACGGCCATACATTGCGGCTGATCAAGCTTTGCCAGCGCTTTCAGATGGCCTTCGGCTAGATCGGTCACATGAATATAATCGCGCACACCGGTGCCATCCGGTGTCGGATAATCATTGCCCCAGATGCTCAGCTTTTCGCGGCGGCCGGTGGCAACCTGCGCAATAATCGGCATCAGATTATTCGGAATGCCTTTGGGATCCTCACCGATCAGCCCGCTTTCATGGGCACCCACAGGGTTGAAATAGCGCAGAATAGCAATTTTCCATGTCGGATCGCTCTTATAGAGATCGCGCAGCATTTCCTCGATCATCAGCTTGGTGCGGCCATAAGGGTTGGTCGCTGACAGCGGATGGTTCTCGTCAATCGGCAGATGTTGCGGATCGCCGTAAACCGTGGCGGAAGAGGAAAAAACCAGTTTTTTAACGCCGACTGTGCGCATGGCCTGCAACAAGCGCAATGTGCCGAGCATATTGCAGTCGTAATAATAAAGCGGTTTCTGCGTGGATTCTCCCACAGCCTTCAAGCCGGCGAAGTGAATGACGGAATCGCAGTGATAGGCCTGCATCACCTTCTGCAAAAATTCACGGTCACGGATATCGCCGGTTTCGCGCTTCGGCATCCGGCCGGTAATTTTCTCGATCCGCTGAAAGACTTCCGGATGGCTGTTGTCGAAATTATCCACCACCACTACATCATGGCCGGTTTCCAGCAGTCGCACGCAGGTGTGGGATCCGATATATCCGGCGCCGCCGGTTACTAAAATCGCCATTCGCATTTCTCACTTTTGCAGCGGATCATTCCTGTTGGCAGAAAAACAGGTGATTTGTTTTATCGCGGATTTTATGGCACCTGTAATCCCAAATTTCTATAGACCACCCTGATATTTTTAACGGGTACACAAAACAGGAACCGGCTTATGCAACCTTCCCGCGATATTCAGACACTTCTGGCCATTATGGTGGCGCTGCGTGATCCGAAAACCGGTTGCCCGTGGGATGTGGAGCAGGATTTCAGCACAATCGCGCCCTATACGCTGGAAGAAGCCTATGAAGTGATTGATGCGATTGAGCGCAATGATATGGATGATTTGCGTGAGGAACTGGGCGATCTTTTGCTGCAAGTGGTGTTTCATTCGCGCATTTCAGAAGAAAAAGGCGGATTTGATTTTGGCCATGTGGTGGAAGCTGTCACCACAAAAATGATCCGCCGTCACCCGCATGTTTTCGGTGATGAGGAAGCGCGCGAGGCTGGCATGGCCAAAGGCGCATGGAACCGTATCAAGCAGGTTGAGAAGGATGAGCGCTTAGCGCGCCGTGCGGCGCTCGGCCTTGAAACGACGGATAAAAAAGGCTTTCTCGATGATGTGCCGACCTATGTTCCGGCACTGGTGAGCGCATTGAAATTCCAGCAGAAAGCGGCGCGTGTCGGTTTTGACTGGGCGGAAGCCGCTCCTATTCTCGACAAGATTGCCGAGGAAACGCAGGAATTGCGTGAGGCAATGGAAAAACAGGATCGTGCCAATATTGAGGAAGAATATGGCGATCTGCTCTTTGCCATGGTCAATCTCGGCCGTCATCTTAATCTGGAGCCGGAAATGGCGTTGCGTGCTGCCAATGAGAAATTCCGCCGCCGTTTTCACTTCATTGAAGATGCGCTGACGGAGGATGGCACAACGCTGGAAGCCGCCACACTGGATGAGATGGAAGCCTTGTGGAACAGTGCCAAAAAGGCCGGAAAATAACTGTTCTCCGGCCTTTTTGGTTTAATATCTGCGGTCTTATTTATCCCATTTCGGGCGGAACATCTCATAGACCTGATCGGTGGTGGCAAAATCCATATAACCGAGGCGTGATACCGGTTGGGAGCGGGTAATATCAATGCGTCCGTCCACCAGAACATGCTCGTCAATATGTATGCCGACAACCTCGCCGATCACCATATAAGTATCGGCAGGTTTGCCATCGAGACCGGATAATTCGCGGATATCAACCGCCTTACATTCCAGTGATGCGTAGGCTTCCTGAACGCGCGGCGCTTTGATCATTTGTGAGGGCGCGGCTGTCAGGCCTGCATAGTCAAATTCGCTCACACCGCGCGGCGCATCCACAGCCGTGGCATTCATCTGCACTTTGAGATGAGCGCCCACCATATTGGCGGTAAATTCGCGGGTTTCTTCCACAAAGGCCACGCTGTCTTTATAGCCCGTGGAGCAGAACATCACCAAAGGCGGTGTATCGCATATCACATTGAAAAATGAGTAGGGTGCCAGATTAAGCGCCCCCTCACCTGAACGCGTACCGATCCAGCCGATCGGGCGCGGGGTAACAATGGCTTTCAGCGGATTATGCGGCAGGCCATGCCCGTTTTGCGGCTCATAAAACATAAAAACTCTGCTTTTTACTGGAGTGTTCAGCCCTCAAACGGGCCCTGATAATCGGAAACAATGCTCTGCAAATCCGGGCGCGGACGATCCGGTGCTGCGGCTTTCGGCGTGCCGATATGCACAAAACCGGCAACTCTTTCATGCGGGGCAAGGCCGAGCAAGCGCCTGCCCTCTTCATCATCGGAATACCAGTTGGTGATCCAGTTGCTGCCATAGCCGAGTGCATTGGCGGCATTGCAAAGCTGCATAGCGGCGGAACCGGCGGAAAGCAGCTGCTCCCATTCAGGAATACGGTCGGTGTCACGCGGGCTGCAAATAATGCCGACAACCAGTGGCGCACGGGAGAAGCGTTTCAACTCCTGTTCGCGGCGGTTGTCCGGAAAGTCTTCATTGCGCTCTGCAGCGCGCTGTTCTGCGCGTTTGGCGAGATATTCACCGGCTTTATCCCGCGCCTCGCCGCGATAAAGAATGAAACGCCACGGATTGAGCTTGCCGTGATCCGGCACACGGGCGGCAATGGTCAGTATCTGGTTCAGCTCGTCTTCAGACGGTGCAGGCTCGGTAAGACCGACAATCGGGGTTGAACTGCGGCTTTTAAGGAAATCAATCAGATCTGACACTTTGGTTCCTGTCTTTTTCTGGTTTGCTTCTGCATATGATCGTGATTGTGCATGTAGCACAATGTGCTGTTTTGAGCCTATAGTGATGCTCATATAGGCAAGGAATATGTGTGTTTAATCACAGGCGATGATATTTTACTAAATCCGGCCTTGAAAATGCCGTTACACTGCGGTCAAACCATAAAGACGGATATTTCAAAATTCAAATGAGCACCGGTTTATGAAATTCAGATCAGTTCTGCCCCGTATTTCCGCAGTGAATGGCACGAGCATTGTGCATGGGGGCATAAATGCGTCTGCGCGCGGGCGTTTGTCACTGACTGTCTGCGTAATGCTGGCAACTGGTCTGAATGGTGGATTGAATGGTGCTTATGCGCAGCAATTAGCACCGCAACTGCAGCAGGATTCGGGCGGTTTCTCGATGCGCGTGGTGCCGGGCGCGCAATTCGACAAGCTGCAATTGCCGAAAATCTCTCTGCCGGAAGGCTCAGAACAGCCCGAAGAGGCTTTGCCTGATACGGCGCCTTTATCAACTGCACCAAGCATTACCCCTTATGCCGATCCGCGTGCGCCGCAAAATGCACCGCTTGCCAATGAAAATGAGCTGATGCTTGATGCGCAACTGACGGCTGAAGGCCCTGCCCTGCAGCAAGGGCTGGTCTGGCGGGTATTTTCACCGGAGCCGGATGAAGAGGGCAAGCTGCCGCTTGTGGCCACGGCCACCGGCGGTTCGGCAAATTTTGCACTGCCGCAGGGCAGCTATCTCATTCATGTCAGCTTTGGCCGTGCGGGGGCCACCAAGCGCATTAATATGCGCAATGCCAGCCGCCATGAAAAAATGATCCTTGATGCGGGCGGCTTGAAGCTCAGCGCCAAACTGCCGGACGGACATGAAATTTCAGACAAGTTCCTGCGGTTTTCGATTTATGAAAATGAGGATGAAGGGTCTGACCGCTCGCTGATCGTGCCGGATATTATGCCGGATACGATTGTACGCCTTAATAGCGGCACCTATCATGTGGTTTCCAAATATGGCAATGCCAATGCGATTATCCGCTCGGAAATCGTTGTTACCGCAGGCAAATTGACGGAAGCAACGGTTGAGCATAATGCAGCGGAAATTACTCTGAAATTGCTGCGTGACCGTGGTGGTGAGGCACTGGCCGATACATCATGGTCGATCGTCAATACCAATGGCGACAGTGTTTATGATAATGTGAGCGCCTATGCATCGCTGGTGCTGGCAGCCGGTGATTATATTGCGGTCGCCAAGAATAAAGACCGGCTCTATCAGCGTGAATTTACCGTTGAGGCCGGCAAGAATGAAGATATTGATGTTTTCGCCAAGGCGGAAAATGAAGTGGACAGCGATCAGGTTGACTGAGAGCTGTTTCTTTTAATTTCAATAAAAACCCCGCCGGATCAAAGCTGATCCGGCGGGGTTCTTGCTTAAAATCGGGGCGAGTGCTCGTTAAATGCCCGCGCCCTGCATGAAGCCCTGCCCTTCCTGTGTCAGCGTATTGACGAAGCGGCGGGTGCGGTCTTCTTTCGGCTGGCGGAAGATTTCCTGCGCTGTGCCACGCTCAATAATCACACCGTCATCAACAAACAGCACATCCTGTGCAATGCGTGAGGCCAATCGCAGATCATGGGTGACCATGACCATAGTGGTGCCTTCCTTGGCAAGCTGTGCCAGTACGTCCACCACCTCGCCGGAAAGCTCCGGATCAAGCGCCGAGGTCGGCTCATCGCAGAGCAAAATTTGCGGTGATGGTGCCAGAGCACGGGCAATGGCCACACGCTGCTGCTGGCCGCCGGAAAGTGTTGCAGGCCATGCATCGGCCTTTTGTGCCAGCCCTACTTTTTCCAGCAATTGCATGGCACGCTCGCGTGCTTTCTGCTTTGGCCATTTCTGCACTGTGATCAGGCCTTCTGTCACATTTTCAATCACTGTGCGATGCGGAAACAGCTGGAAATTCTGAAACACCATGCCGGAATGACGGCGGATTGAGTGAATTTCTTTCTGGGTGACTTTCCGCAACGGATCAAAATCCAATGCATCGCCAGCGATTTCAATGCGGCCGGAGGTCGGGATTTCCAGAAGATTGAGGCTGCGCAGCAAGGTGCTCTTACCGGCACCGGACGGGCCGATAAAGGCAGTAACACTGCCTTCCGCAATGGTGAGGGAAATATCTTTCAGAACCGTATGGTCGCCGAATGTTTTGACGATATTTTTTAAAGCGATCATGAACGTGTCTCCAGAAAGCCGCCATAACGCTTGAGGCGTGTTTCAAGACGGGTTTGCAGATAGGACAGCACCGAGCTCAATGCCAGATAGAGCAATGCGGCCTCAACATAAAGAATAAGCGGCTCATAGGTTACGGCCACGATACGCTGCGCCACCTGAAACATTTCCGGCACGGTGATGGCGGCGGCAAGCGATGTATCTTTTACCAGCGAAATGAAGCTGTTGGACAAAGGCGGTACGGCATTGGGTGCAGCCTGCGGCAGAATGGTGCGGCGCATCGCCTGCCCCCATGTCATGCCTGTGGCATAGGCGGCTTCCCACTGGCCTTTTGGCACAGCAACAATAACACCGCGGAAAATTTCAGACGAATAAGCGCCGATGCTCAACGTGAAGCCGATCAGTGCGGCAGGAAATGCATCCAGCGTTACACCAAGGCTCGGCAGCCCGTAAAAGATCAGAAACAGCTGCACCAGCAAAGGCGTGCCGCGAATGAGCCAGACATAAAAATTGACAATAGCCGCAACAGGGCGCGGTGCGAACAGGCGTAGCAGAGCCACGATCAGACCGAGCGAAGTGCCGAGGGTAAATGACAGCAATGTCAGGGGAATTGTGAAAACCAGAGCCGCCCAGAGCAAGGGGCCCAGCGATTCAAGCATAAGTGATAAAATGTCAGACATTCATGTGTCCCCGACAGATATTCAGCAGAAAGGCCAAGTGTGCCTGATGCGGAATGAGAAATAAAATTATAATTTACGGCCGCGTGATATGTGCAATGCGGCAGGAAAAAACCGGCGATTTTTGATCGCCGGTTTTACCTTTATCCGGACTGGCGGCAAGACTTATTTTGAAACGTCTGCGCCGAAATATTTTTCAGAAAGCTTGCTATAAGTACCGTCAGATTTGATCTGTTCCAGTGCCTTATTCACTTCTGCCAGCAGGTCATCTTCACCCTTGCGCAGCAATACGCCCGATTTATCGGCATTTTCCAGTTCTGCTGCAATGACAAGCGGTACATCCGGCTTCTGCTTTTTAAAGTCGAGGAAGGAAAGGCTGGCATTAACCGTTGCTTCTGCACGGCCGCTCAGCACCAGCTGTACCGACTGGTCAAAACCGTCATTGGCAACAATATCCGCACCATATTCACGGGCGATTTTGCCGTAATTGCTGCTCAGAGCCTGAGCCGATTTGCGGCCTTTCAGATCCTCAAAAGATTTGATGTCGGTATTGCCGTCTTTAACAATCAGCACAGCCTTGGAAGCAATATATGGTTCGGAGAAGCTGTATTTCTTCTGACGTTCAGGGGTGATGCCCACCTGATTGATCACAGCATCATAACGGTTGGCATCAAGACCGGCGATCAGACCGTCCCATTTGCCTTCCAGAAACTTGGCTTCAACGCCAAGGCGCTTGGCAATTTCCTGACCGATTTCCACATCGAAACCAACCAGCTTGCCGTCTTTATCGTGATAGGTGAAAGGGGCATAAGTGCCTTCGGTACCGATTTTCAGCACGCCTTCCGATTTGATGCGATCCAGCGCCTCATCAGCAAAAGACTGACCGGAGATCAGTACAGCGGACTGCAAAACACCAACAGCGACAATCGATTTCAACCAGCTCATTTTATCTGTCCTTTATGCAAAAAATTGAGGCAGGTTTTTCAGACTGCCGTATCTGTTTCTGCCGGCTGTTTTTTCAGTCCGGTTTTGATGGTGGCTAAGATGTCATAGCGCCCTGTGCCGTCACAGACATATTTCCGCGCCGCATATTTTAATATGAGAAAATAAATTCCTAATTTTGTTAAAATGAGCAAAATTATACCAAATTATGTAAAGTCGAGTTGATTGCAGAAAAATCTATTTTATAAAAGCAGTTATTCGGGGGATGCATTTGCGCCTAAAGCGCTGATTGGCTGTTTCCCTGAATAAGAAACGCAGCTTTTTGCTCAAATCAGTTTATATTGCAAAAAATCATTCACCTCCCCTTCATGTTCGCCCCGCTACAAAGAGCGGGCGTGATCTGATGATCTTTCACATCCAGGTTTCAGGAATTTGTCTGTTATGTCTTTGTCTGCACAATCCGCTCCGTCAAAAACCATTCATATTGCTGCGGCAATTCTGATGGCACCGGATGAGCGGGTTTTATTGGTTCGCAAGGCCGGAACCTCAGCCTTTATGCAGGCCGGTGGTAAAATCGAAGCCGGTGAGACACCGGTTGCAGCGCTGCAACGCGAATTGCAGGAAGAGCTGGGTTTAACCATTGCCGGTGATGAGCCGCATTATATTGGCCGTTTTTCTGCCCCTGCTGCCAATGAGCCGGGTTTTGAGGTGCAGGCAGAGATTTTCCGCATCATGTTGAAGCAGCCGGTTCATAAAGCTGCCGAGATTGAGGAAATCATCTGGGTGGATCCGCTGCAGCCTGTCGGGGTGACGCTTGCTCCTCTGACAGAGAATTATTTACTGCCGCTTTGCAAAGAGTTTTTACTCAACGGCAAACAATAAAGGGATTGCCTGTTTTTCGCCGCAAAACATCCGCAATCCATTGAAATAAAGTGTTTATTCGATTTCATTATCAGGAGATACCATGACCAATCGTAAAACCGCCGCCCTTTTCGCTTCCGCATTTCTTGCAATTTCCATGGCCGGTACTGTTGCGCAGCCTGCCTTTGCTCAGGAGAATAAAGTGTCCGAAAAACAGCAGGCTTTTATCGTGGTCAATGGTGAAGGACAGGCTCAGGCCGCACCGGATATGGCTATTCTTGATCTGACAGTGCTGCGTGAAGGCAAAACCGCCCGTGCGGCGCTGACAGAAAACAACAAGGCGATGACGCAGGTTCTGGCCGCCATGAAAGAAGCCGGTATTGAAGACCGCGATTTGCAGACATCCGGCATCAATATCCAGCCGACTTATACCTATCCGAGCGATAAAAATGGCCTGAAAGCGCCAAAAATCATCGGCTATAATGTGACCAACGGCCTGACCGTACGCGTGCGCGATCTCGATAAGGTTGGTGATCTTCTGGATAAATCCATTGATCTGGGCGTCAATCAGAGCGGCGGTTTGCGCTTTGTGAATGATGATCCGTCAAAATCCATGACAGAAGCCCGCAAAAAAGCCATGGCAAATGCGATGGATAAGGCCAAGACCCTGACAGAAGCCGGTGGCATCAAGCTTGGCCGCGTTCTGGAAATCAATGAATATTCCAGCAATCCGCAGCCGGTTATGATGGCGCGCACCAAAATGGTTCCGATGGCGGCAGAAGCCACGGATTCTGTGCCGGTTGCCGCCGGTGAAAACAGCTATAATGTGAGCGTGACTGTTAAATTCGCGCTTGATCAGTAAGCTTCAGCACATTGCCTGACTTAAGAAGTCCCTGCCCTTTGGCAGGGATTTTTTTATGCCTGTGAAAATAATTGTTTTCTATATTGCACCCCCGTAAATTAGAGGGTTGTTCTTGGCGCAGGCTATACGTAGACAGAAAGCCAGTTCCTGTTGTGATTTGCGGATTTTAAGTTTATTGCGCGACGGTTTTTTAAAAAACAACCCGTGAATAAATCCTGTCTATTCTTGCCGCTTTTAAAAATCACCGGATACTATACACTACCGTTCCGGTAATACTGCCTCTGATGCTGAGATAACCCATGATACGTATTTTGTTTCTTTTTCTCGGACGTGAAATCATCCAAAGACATTGGAAAACACTGCTCATCATCGGGATTGTCTGGTTTGTTGTCGGACTGGCGATTTTTATAGATGCACTTGATGGCAAAACCCTGATCAGCTCCTATGCTTTTGCCTATTTTCTGGTGCCGGAGGCTATAGTCAGCCTGTTGGCGGCATGGGGCAGCGAGGGGACGGCGCGGCAGATGCGCATTGTGCAGAGCCTTGCATTGCTCAGTGTTTCCGTGTTGATTTTCACCTCGTCAGCGGCAAGCAATTTCTTTCTGGCGCTGATTTTCGGCCTGTGTTTTCTGGTTGACGGCACGATGCGCATTGCCAGTGCGTGGGTGATCCGCTATCCGCGCTGGAAGCTCGGCATTATCGGCGGTATTGTTGAACTGATGCTGGCGATCTTCACGCTGCAACCATGGCCGACATGGTATGCAGGCACTGTGGCGGTCAATGTCGGCGCGGTTATGGTTCTCACCAGTATCGGCATCATTCACATTGCGTTCCGCATTCACTGGCTGGAGCCGGGTGCGCCGATTTCGCGCCTGTTCGGCCGCCGCAACTTTCTCTCAGAGGTCAATACTTACGGCAATACGGAGCGCGAGACCAAACGCGGCGATCTGATCGTGCATGTCTGGACACCAACCGGCACAGCCATGACACCGCTGCGCCAGCGTGCTATCAGCCGCTATATTGCGGCGGTGGATGCAAACGGGGTTATTTCAACCGGACATGCGGCGCTGGAACTGGTGCCTGATATTTATATCAGTCATTATCCGGCAGTTGAGATTGACCGTTCGCCCAATGAATTCAGCCGCACTTTACGTGCAACGGCCGATAATAATGTTCCGGGCCGGTTTTTGCCCGATTACCGCTCTGAAGCGGATGACTGGTGCGAATCCACGGTTAAAGTCGTTATCAAGGATGTGGATGAAGATAAGCTGCGGGCTTTCTGGGACGTTTATAAGAGCGATAACACCTATAATCTTACCAATCGCAATTGCTCAAGCGTGGTGGCCGATGCGCTGGATGCCGCATTGGAAGGGATTTACCGTCACCGCCGCTGGCCTGTTTTCTTTGCTTTCCGCGCGATTGTCTATCCGGAATTATGGGCAGCCAGCATGATGCGCAAACGCGCTGAAACAATGGCCTGGACACCGGGGCTGGTTCTTGATTATGCCCGTGCGCTCAGTGCTATTGTTGACCCGAAGCACAGTGTGCTGAACTGGATGAAGCGCCGCCCGCAAAGTGCGCAGGCAACGGAATAGGGGCGCCCTGCCCCGTTAATCCTTTTGTTCTTCCTGCGGTGCCAGAAGCGCCTCGCATGTGCCGTCCTGTTTCAAAGCGTAGCGGATAGCCTCATCCGGCAGCATGGCCGGTGAGAAAAGATAGCCCTGCGCCTTGCGGCAACCAAGCGTTTTCAAAACACGCAGATTCTTGGCATTCTCAACGCCTTCAGCCACCACTTCCATTTTCATGGCAAGGCCGAGATCAACAACGGCCTTGACCAGCAGCCTGTCTTCTTTGGACAGCGCAACGCGGGCAATGAAACTCTTGTCGATTTTGACCTTGTTGATCATGCCGCTTTTCAGGCTGGCAAGCGTTGAAAAACCGGTGCCGAAATCGTCAATCGCAATGGAAATACCATGTCCGGACAGCCTTGCCAGCGTATCTTCCACCGTGAAATGATCAATCGGCGCATCTTCGGTAATTTCGATTTCAAAGGATGAAAAGCCGATATTGTATTTCTGAAATCCGTTGACGATCATGCGCTCGATATTGGCGCTGGCCAATTCGCGCGACGACAGATTCATTGCGACTATAATATCATCCCTGCCCGCTTCGCGCAGGTTAACAAGCATGGCGCAGCAATTCTCGAAAACATGATGTGTCAGCTGGTCCAGCTGGCCGATATCACGGGCAATTTGCACAATTTCCGGTGCCGGTATTGCGCCATGCACCGGATGGTTCCAGCGCAGCAAAGCCTCAAAACCGGAGACTTTGAACAATGTGAGATCAATAATCGGTTGGAACCAGTTGGAAATTGCCTGTGTATGCAGTGCCTGCTCCATATCCGTTTCCAGCATCTGGCGGCGTGCCAGTTTTTTCTGCAGCACTTCGTCGAAAACATAATATTCATTGCGGCCGGTATTTTTGGCTTCATAAAGCGCCATATCCGCGCTGAGCAGCAATTCGGACAGGGTTGTAAAGCCGGAATAGCTGATGCCGATACAAGCGCCGATCTGCACAGTTCCGGCAGTGGAATATGGTTTGATCAGGCTGGTAATGATGTTTTTTGCTGTTGTTTCCGGATTGGTCTTTTTGTAGCGCGCCGGATAAAGCACGGCAAATTCATCGCCACCGATACGGGCGATGATAGCATGCAGCGGTGCAGAACGGCGTAAACGCGCAGCAATAACCACCAAGAGCTCATCGCCGGTTTTATGGCCGTAAGTATCATTGATCGCTTTGAAACCATCGAGATCAATCAGCATCCCGATCATTTGTTCCTGCTGTGATTTTAAATGTTCGAGTGCATTTTCCAGCCCGCGGCGGTTGAGCAAACCGGTGAGCGGGTCTTCCATGGACATGCGTTCCATGGCCTGCGCCACTTCTGTGGCTTCATGTTTCAGCCGGCTGGATTCCACAAACCGGTAATGACCAAGCACTGCGCCGCGCACCATACTGATGATGAACAGGATGATGGAGATAACCAGCATATAATCAATGATCTGATCGCGGAAAAATAAGGCAATACCGGTTATCAATAGCGGCGGCATGATGAAATTGATCGAAAACCACATATTGGAGGAAATATTGGTGACCGATCCGGCGCAAATTCCGGCGACAATGATTAAATAAAATTCGTAATTATCCACCTTATATAAATCGGTAAGCAGCGCGACCAAAGACCAGCATAAGCCGGAGAGAAATGTCAGCCATTGGTAGATGCGAATATGTTCTCTGAGAAGCGTTTCACTGTCGAAGAATAGTGATGATTTATACTTTGATATTCTGTATGAATGGATCAATCTTATAATATTTATGAAGTTCAGCAGACAAAACCACTGAATGGAATATTTTGAATCTGTTGTTACCAGCAGGGAATACAGAACTATAAATGAAAGTACGATATTGATCGTGACGGCAACAAAGGTTGCTTTTTGCACGTCGAACAATTGGTCATGGAGAACGCGGGTAAAAATCGGATCATTCTTATTGGTATTATCGCTGATTTTTATCGAATTTTTACTCGGCATAAAATTCTCATGTGATTAAATATAACATTATGAAATTATATTAGTTTTTATTATAAAAAAAGACAATTATAAGAAAAAATCGAGACTTAATAAAAGTAAATTCGAATGTATTAAAGCAGAAAATCTTAATGTATTGCGCGTCATATTTATGTAAATAATAATAAATATAAATATTGATCTACCTGTTCAGATTCATGGTTTTAGTTGAGCTTACGATATAAAATTATTTTATATTGGTAGTATTTTTATCCCTATATTGTGCAAGCCAAGCAGTGATCACAAAAGCCTGTCAGGTGCGAAATTTTGTTATCCGGTCTACAGTATTTAAACATTGCTATCTCATTAAAAACATTCACATTAGTGCAAGCTTAATTAAATTTTAAATCAGAAATTCCGGTTTACCCTGAGCGATTGCGTTCTTTATGCGGCCTGCCCTTATCCGTTTTAAATGCGGCATGGCTGTTGCAACCGGAAGACACAGAAAGTTCTGTATGAAGAATTTAAAGACCGGCCTGACAGACCTGTTTAACAGTCTTTTGCATTACCGTTTGTGGCTTATGCTTGGCTGGCTGGAAATCCGACAGCGTTATGTGCGCTCCCGTATCGGCCCGTTCTGGATGACAATCAGCATGGGCGTGATGATCACCTCACTCGGCGTGGTTTACGGCAATTTGTTTGGCGCGGAGTTGCGGGATTATTTGCCCGCGTTGGCGGTGGGGTTCGTGTTTTGGGGCTTTATCTCCGGTACCATCAGCGAGGGCTGTAATTCTTATGTCGCCGCCGGTGCCTATCTCAAACAAGTACCGCTCAACCGCGCCGTTTTCTGTCTGCAAACCCTATGGCGCAATCTGATTATTTTTGCCCATAATGCAGTTATTATTCTGATTGTGCTGGTCTATTTTCGCTACGATTTCTACAGTGAATTCTATCTGTTTATTCCGGGCTTTCTGTTGCTAATATGGAACCTGCTCTGGATTTCCATGCTGCTGGCCACGATTTGCGCCAGATATCGCGATCTGCATCAGATTGTTGCCAGCATATTGCAGGTTTTTTTCTATATCACGCCGATCCTGTTCAAACGTCAGATGCTGGATAAATATCCGCTGCTGATTGAGCTTAACCCCTTTGCCCATTTTCTCGAAATTGTTCGCAGTCCGCTGCTTGGGCAACCGGTACCGGCGCTGAGCTGGATTGTCAGTCTTGGTGCTGCCATTGCAGGTACATTTATCAGCCTGTGGTTTCATGGCCGCTATCGCGCGCGCATACCCTATTGGGTCTGATGCGGTACGGTACGCGGAACTGCAAGATTTTAGAATTTTCAGGAGATACTCTATGTCATTTGCGTGTGCAGAAAATCTCTCCGTTGATATGCCGATTTATGAATTATCCGGCAGATCAATGAAAATGCAGTTGCTGAACAAGCTCAGCACCGGACGTATCAATGCTGATGCCACCGGTGTGACCATTGTTAAGGCCTTGCGCAATATCAGTTTTGAAGCGCATGACGGTGATCGCATTGGCTTGATCGGCCGCAATGGTTCCGGCAAATCCACGCTGCTGCGGGTGCTGGCCGGTATTTATGAACCCACGCGCGGGCAGATGCATGTGGAGGGCAAAGCCGTTGCACTGCTGGAAATGGGGCTTGGCATGGATGAGACCCTCACCGGCTATCAGAATATCAAACTGCGCGGCATGTTGCTGGGCATGACACCGGCTGAAATAGATCAGAAAACGCCGGAAATCGCCGATTTTACCGATCTTGGTGATTATCTGCATCTGCCTTTGCGCACATATTCTTCCGGCATGCGGGTGCGGCTGGCTTTTGCCGTTTCTACGGCAATGGAAGCGGAATTATTGCTGTTGGATGAGGTGATTGGCGTTGGTGATGCCGCTTTTATTGAAAAGGCCGATGCACGGCTGAAGGGCTTTCAGGAAAAAGCCAATATTGTGTTTCTCGCTTCGCATTCCGATCATCTGATTGCGGATATGTGCAACAAAGTCATGTGGCTCGATGGCGGTGAATTGCGCTTTTTCGGTGCTGTTGATGAAGGGCTGAAATTATATGGCGCCTCTTATCATCAGCATTAAATAGTTCTCAAGGGCGTGACCAGTTTTTATCGCGGCGGATTTTGCGTGCCGCCCGCATACCGCGAAACAAAGCCCCGCAGCCTTTCAAACTATGCTCCACCGCTATGAGACGCAGCATTTCTTTGGCAAAGACCAGAAATGTGCCAAGTGCAAATGTTGCCGGATGATAGCACTCATAAAGCTGCAAATATTGCGCCACATGCCCCCTATTGGCCATGACATGATAGCGGCTCAGATTGCTGGCCTCATTGAGGTGCCTTATACCAAGGCTGATCTGGCGTTGCTGGCGGATGCGGCGGATCACAAAGGCATCAATCAGCATCACTTGCGTCTCACGCGAGGCCAGCCAGCCATAAATCACATCATCCCAGGTGATGAAAAACCGCTGATCCGGCAGGCCGATTTTTTCAACAACAGCACGATGGATAAACATGCCTTCAAAACAGCCGCAATTGGTGGCGAACCACGGTCTGTCCGCAAACGGATTGCCAAGATAAGGCAGCGGAACGCCAAGATGCAGATTAAAACGCGGCTGCCAGTGAAATTCGCTGCCATTATAATCATAACGGCGGCCGATAAAGCATTGCGAATGCTGTGACCATGCCAGCATGGTTTTCAATCCGTCCGGTAGGATCTCCACATCATCATCCATCATCCAGAACCAATTTGCCTGCAATTTAAGCCCCAGTTCCAGCCCTGCTCTGAAGCCGCCTGCTCCGCCGATATTCTTATCCAGCACGATATAATGCAGCTGAATCCCCAGCTCAGAGATGGAGGATGCAGCGATAATATCCGGTGTTTCATCACCGCTGGCATTATCAACAATGATGAGATGTTCCGGCTTAGTGGACAGCTTCTCGATGCTGGTGAGCAGCATTTGTAAAAATGCTGGCCGCTTATAGGTCACGATAATGATTGCTGTTTTATTGCCATTCCGGTCGCTCATGCTGCTCGCTCTCCTCATCTGCACAGATCACGGTTCAATATGCGGAGCGCGGTCAAATCTGCGCAGCCAACCATCCCGATAGGCATGCCACCAGAAAGACAAGCCTTTGAGATCGCCGCGTTTTTTGACCAGATAGACATAAGGATAGAGCAGCATATCCGCAAAAAAACTGATATAACGGCGGTGTTGCCGTGCCATATATCCGCGATTGCGAAAGAAATAATATTTTTTGAATTCCGTCTCGGGGATCAGGATTGCCAGCCGGTCTTTGACAATATTTTCCACCTCCGGCCAGCCTGCCGGATGGCACACGGCACATTGCGTTACGGTGCCAAAGGGAATTTTTGCCTGCCGCAGCCGCAGCATGAAATCAACTTCATCACCACGAATGAACAGACGGATATCCGGCAGGCCGATTTTAAAGAAAACAGAACGGCGCACCAATGCGCCGTTGAAAAACTGCGCAACAGACGGAATGAAACCAAGCGCGGCCACCGCCGCACGGTCATAGGAAATTTTGCCTTTGACTTTGAAGGGAAAAGACAGGCGGTTGTGATCTTCAGGGGCAACAATCAGCGGTGATACGACATCCAGTTGATGATCCTGCGCGGCGCGGAGCAGGTATTCCAGACAATCATCGCCCAGCGGATAGGCATCATCATCCATAATCCAGATCCACTCTGCGCCACTCGCCAAGGCAGATAAAATAGCATAGGAAAAGCCGCCTGCCCCGCCAAGATTGAGTTCTGACGGCACGATCACGAGCCCGTCCCGAGGGGCAATATCCGTTCTGCCGGATGCATCAACCAGAAAGGCTGTGCTGGCCACAGTCTGCCGCGCGGCAGTATCGAGCAATATGCTGAGTTCATCCGGCCAGCGATTGGTGAGGATGGCCATTGCGACAGTAGGATTTTTATTCTGTTCCGGTGCCATAATAATTTCCGCCTTTCTTCAACGCGGCGGTGTCTTGCGCAGACCCAGTTTGAACAAAACGGCTTTGATTATGCCTTTAAAGGCATGAACACCCAGCATTTCTGCTGACATATTGGCAATATTGCTGTTATCGGCCAATCCGCCAGTCGGTATGCCGGGTGCTGTCCCTGTTGCATTGCCGGCTTCAAGCCAGCGCAGACGTGCTTCAATTTCCAGCTGGCGGGATTGGCGCAGACCAATGGGAAATGGCAGTTGCAGGCGCTCGGCATAAACAGCTTTGGCTTTTTCAACAATGTCGCGGTTTTCTTCCCGCTGAGAAAAATAAGCAATATGGATGAAGGGAATGGAGCGCTCGCATATAATCATCAGATTGCGTTTGCGGCAGTGCATATGCATCATATGCTCATCATCCGTGCCACCATCATTGATCGCATTCCAGAGCGGTTTGCGGAACATGATACAGCCGATTGAATAGCGATCTTCGGATGGAATGCTTTTGGGCGCGAGCGATGTTGTTGCCGCAATAAAGCGCTCCGGCTGCAATGTGGTTTGCTCATGTATCCAGCGGGCAAGATAAGGCAGCCCCCAGATTGTCCCATCCGTACCGGTGGCAATCTGGCTTGCCGGTATCAAGCGGCGGCGGCTATAGGCATTATCAAGTCCGGCATAATGCTCTCTGGCCATGGTTGAAAAATACGTCTCTTTCAGCCCCATTGCTTCAATGGTTTCGACAAAACCCCAATTATTATTGTTGATCAGCGGCGTGACATAAGCGAGCTTGTCGCCATAACGTGTTTCGGATTCCTGCCAGCATTTTATGAGCTTGGGCAGCCAGTCCGGCGTGATCGGAAAGGCATCATCATCAACCTTGCAGATCAGATCATAGGGCTTGAAAATATCCGAATTCAACAGATCAGCAATTGAATGATAAGGTGCCTGCGGCGCAATATGATCAATGACATGGATTTGTTTCGGGAACAGTCTGGCATAGCGCCGTGCCACTTCCAGCGTGCGTTCCGCATCATAATTACCGCGGCAATTTTGCAATATATAGAGCGGAATTTCAGGCATGCTGTAAGTCGTATGGCAGGCCAGCGCAAGCTCCATCGCCTCATAATCACGGCAGGCCAGCATCAGAATTGCAAGTCTGTGTTGATTACTCATAGCTCATCCCCTTTGGAAAGGCCAAGCGTGGTTTGCCAATAGGTCTGTGAGCGGCATTGCCCTTTATTGTCATCGTAATTTTTGCATATATTTTTGAATTCTTTGAAGAAGTGCAGTTTCAGTCCGGCAATGCGTTTCAGCCCTTTGCGCAATTCTGCAGAATTGCGCTGATAGACGCTGACATCGCGGCCAACGCCGAAAGCAGCGGCCGAGACGCGCTGCAAAGTCCATGAACCGGCCTCCCATGCTATTCTGGTATGGATAATCACCGGCCGGATCAGGCTTGCGGGAAGCAAAGCGCCGCCGAGCGAAATCATGGCGAGAAAGCGCCTGATACGCGGCCTGCGCCATGAGACAGGGCGCAGTTTTTCAAATTGCTTAAGCGTGAGTTTCTCTGCGCTGGCTCTGCTTTTCTGTTGTGTCAAAATATCGAGCGGTGCGGGATTGCGGCTGAAAAATTCCGGCCCTTCAAAAGCATGTTCCAGCCCGTCGAGCACAGAATGCATACCGGCATAATCAAAGCGCATCCCCAGCTTCAATGCGTCTTTTAACAGGCATTTGAAACTGGATTTTATTGAAACATCATCGCCATGCATGAAAGACAGCGCCATCCAGCTGCGTGCGGCCAGATATTCCGTTGGCGGGTTCAGCTTATAGCCAAAATTATCGCACCATGTGGCAATGCCATTGAGGGTTATAATATTGAGCTTGTTGGTGATGCTGAAATCGACATCATCACCGCGCACAAAAAACGGAAAGGCCAGATGTTTGACGGGCTTGATAGGAAAGGCAAAAAACCACCAGCCGCCATAATTGGCATGTTCCGTCAGATCATTGGCAGCAACAGAGGCAATATCGGCCAGATCCCAATTGTGATGATGTGCATGCCATGTACCGTGATGCTTGCCTTGGATCCTGATGGACGCGCCTTTTTCATATTGATGTGTCGGCCGGTCGGCATAAAACATGGCACCGGCCACACTGCCGCGCTCATCTTTCACATAGCTGAGCAAGATACGCGCGCGCCACACACTTTCCGGCTCGCAGGACGCATCATCATCCATAAACAGGACATGGGAAAACCGTCCGGCCTGCTGCGCTTCCATAAAACCACGGGAGAAGCCGCCTGCTCCGCCCAGATTTTCATTATGCAGAACGGTAACAGCGCTGCCGGATATTTCCGGCAAGGTCTTGCCATTATCAATCACATAAAGATGCAGATGGTCTTTTGGCGCACGCGGAATAATGGTTTCGTTGAATTTTTGGATTGCCGCCTGCACTTCATGCTCGCGGCGGAAACTGGTGATGACCGCAGCCAATGTAACATCGCGGCACGGTGGCTCCGGTGTCACCCAGTTTGCACTGCTCAGTTCTGTATCAGTGAGGATTTCAATATCAGCTGCCAGAACCTCGCCGTGAATTTGGCTGATGTCGGCAAGATCAAGCGTGATGCCATGGGGCGACAGATCGCCTTCATAATCTGCAATGGCGATGGCGGCTGCGGTTTCATTATAGGTCGAAATGGTGATACGGACACGGCCACGGCCAAAAACGCGAAAAGCCAGTTGTTTGATACCGGTCAGCGCATGCCATTTACGATGGCTGAAAGCATTAAAAAAGCTCATCAGGCTTATATGCGTACCCTGTTTTGCAAATAAGGCGCCGCTCTGATCTGCCAGTTTTATTCCGCCATTTGGCCAATATGCATATAAAGCCGTGCGGTCTGCCCGTGTTTCATCCGGAAACACGATATTTTGCAGGATATGATTGTCTCGCATTCAACATCCCCGATATAAACCATTGAAAGCAAATGTTTTTAGTCATTCTCAAAAGAATATTGCTTGATTTCCTGCTCATAGGTTTTGAGCGCCGCACCAATCGCCTGATGCATATCGAGATAACGGTAGGTGCCGAGCCGCCCGCCGAAAATGACATTGTTTTCCTGCGCAGCAAGCTTGCTGTAAGCCAGATAGGTCTGTTTATCCTCCGGCGTATTGACAGGGTAATAAGGTTCGTCTTTACGTGCTGCAAAGCGCGAATATTCCCGCATGATGACAGTTTTTTCTGTCTGGTAATTGCGTTCCGGATTAAAATGGCGGAACTCAAGAATACGGGTATAGGGAATATCCTCATCGGCATAATTCATGACAGAGGTGCCCTGAAAATCATCGACCGGCAGAATTTCGGCCTCAAAATCAATGGTGCGCCATTTCAGCTCCCCTGCCGCATAATTAAAATAGCGGTCAATAGGGCCGGTATAGATGAGCAATTTGTTTTGCGGGATTTGCGATTTGATGTCGAAATAATCAACGCCAAGGCGGATGGTGATTTTTTCGTTGTTCAGCATTTTCTCAAAAATTGCCGTATAGCCATCAACCGGCAGGCCTTCATAGGCATCATTGAAATAGCGATTATCGAAATTATAGCGCACCGGCAGTCGCGTAATGATGGATTCCGGCAATTCACGCGGGTCAGTCTGCCATTGTTTGGCGGTATAACCACGGATAAAGGCCTCATAAAGTGGCCTGCCAATCAGCGAAATTGCTTTTTCTTCAAGATTATCCGGTTGTTTGCCTTGCAACTCCCCCGCTTGTTCGGCGATCAGTTGCCGTGCTTCATCAGGGCCCATACGCCGCCCGAAAAACTGGCAGATTGTGCCCAGATTAATGGGCATCATATAGGCCTGGTTTTTATAGCTGGTGAAAACGCGGTGTTTATAATCGGTAAAGCGCGTGAAGCGGTTGAGATAGTCCCAGACTAATTTATTGGGCGTATGGAACAGATGTGCACCATATTTATGCACTTCAATGCCGGTTTGCGGACAGGTTTCGGAATAAGCATTGCCGCCAATATGGTTGCGGCGGTCAATAATCAGCACGCGTTTGCCAAGCTCATTGGCAGCCCGCTCGGCTATGGTTGCGCCAAAAAAACCGGCGCCAACGATGATCAGATCATAGTCCTGAAAATTCATGAAAACCCTCACCCAATCGAATCTATCGTGCATTTATTATTGCTAATGAATATTGTCGCGACGATGCCTTAATTGCCGTTACGTCATCACGTCTTGTAAAAAGCTGCGGATTTGATTGACCATGAAACGGATAATTGTAATAATACGGCCATAAATTAAATATATTTTATTTTTGAGTTTAAGTAATAATTGAATAAATAAAGTTACCTTTTAACTATAATTATAAATTCGACCTTTTCAATAAGTTTAAATGATAAATTAATTTCGTATTTATGTAAATATTCTTTGAATGGTGGTGGATCATGAATGACTCATTCAGTAATGATTTGGATATCGAAAATAAAATTATAATAAAAGGACGCGAGGCAATCGGCCGGATCATGTCGGCCACGCCGGCGCAATTGACAGATAAAGCATTCCTGCTCAGCTGTTTACAGCAATTTGGTATTCCCTATTGTGATTGGGAGGGGCTTGCACAATTCAATAATTATATAAATCCTGTCAATTTCGGCATTCAGCAAATTCCGACAGAATTTGCTGATTATTTGCTCTTTGCCGGTCAGCATCATCCGAAAAAAGTTATAGAAATAGGCGTATTATTCGGTGGTGTTTCTGTATTTTCCGCAGCCTATTTTGCCCGTCTTGGTGGGTTACAGGATTATATTTGTGTCGATATTCACGACAATTTTCAGGATTTCGAGCATTATGCATCCTTCCTGCCAATCCGGAAAAACATGCCGGCAACATCGGCAGATTTTTATGGCCAGTCTTTTGATATTGCATTCATCGATGCAGATCACAGCTATGACGGCGTTAAAAAAGACTGGTTGAATGTGGGGCGTTTTGCAAAACTTGCAGCCTTTCACGATGTCAGAGGCCGTGAACATGATCATTTGAATGGCGGTGTGCGGCGGTTCTGGCTGGAACTGAAGGCTGCCATGCGCAACCATGCCTCCATTATGGAAATCGCGCATCATCCCTATATCGACGGTGACTGGATGGGTATTGGCCTTGTCTTGTCGGATATTGCAGGCAAGCGCGTAGCGTGAATTTGGCCTAATGCTGCACGTGTCTTTGCGGGAGCGGATAAAGAGAGACGTAAAGCGTAGCAGAAACTGTTTTGAGTATCGTTTCAAAAGAAAAAGCGCTGCGACCACCACAGTCACAGCGCTTTTTGTATCCGGTCAGAGATCAGAACTTGTATTTAGCGGAGAATGTTACGCCGCCGACAACGTCCGTGCCGAAATCAGCCTTTGAGCCGGTTTTACTACCGCCATTTGGAGCTGAGAGTGTGTTATCCAGCGTACCGGAGGTCAGCACACCAATGGCACCGGCAAGGCGGAATTCGACCTGTTCAGTTGCTTTATAATTTGCACCCATACCGAAAAGCCAGACATCTGTCTGCGATGTCAGACCCGTTGTTGTACCGCGATCCCAGGTAACCGTTGCGGCACCCGACCACTTATCGTTAAATTTGTGGCCGATGCCGCCCATAATGGTCCAGCCGTCACGATAATAGAGATCAAGCGAAGTAACTTCTGCACCAACCGGTATCATACCAAGAAAAGGCCCTGTTCCGGTATTGTCGAAGCCAACTTTGGTGATGCTTTTCCAGTCTGTCCATTTGATAGAGCCCAGTGCCAGCCAGTCCGGTGCAATACCGGTCTGGAATTTGAACTCAACAGATTGTGGTGTTGCCACACTGCCACTGACCGGAGTTACAAAATTCATCAAAGGTGCGCCGATTACATCAACCGCCACTTTACCGTCGAGATCATAATTGACCTTGGACTGATAGACGAGGCTGGCACGCAATGCGATTTCCGGAATTTCATAAGCTGCGCCAATGCGCCAGCCAAAGGAATGGTCATCAACATCAAGCAGACTATTGGCATATTTAAATTTTGCAGGATTTAAAGGATCGCTGGCGTCTGGCAGAGCAGAAATCTTGGTCTGCTTCCCCTTGAGTTCCTGATAGCTCACGCCACCGAGAAGACGGAAAAAGCCCTTGTCGCCTGCTGAAAAGCGGTAAGAACAGTTCAAACCATAGTCGCGGGAAGAGATTTTCTGCTCAATGGCGCTGAACATACGGGCATTGTTAATGCCGGAATCCGTATCAATACCCCATGGTTCACGATATTGCGCGGCACAGGCCAGATCATCAGTCAGCTGAAATTTGGCAGAGAGTTTCGGCACCCAGTAATTTTTACCCTCATCCACCTGCGTATCAAATGGCTTGCCGATATTTTGCCCCGGCACAGGATTAACCGGAAACGAACTGTCACGAATATTTTTCAACTTACGCTGCGGGGCTGCAAATGTTGCACCGCCCTCAACCACATTGCCTTCCTCAAACAGAATGTCAAAATCCTGCGAGCTGCGCTCCAAACCACCGGCCTGAGCGGCTAACAGTCCCCCGACCAAGCCACCGGTAAGTGCAAGTGAAGCAGCAGATAATTTAAGTGCAAATTTCGGCATGTTGTCCCTCAGATTTTATCTTTAATTTTGACGTAAGCGTAACATGCGAAACCGGTTCTGCAAGTCCATCAAATCATTTCAACGAACCGCCGGTTCGTTTAGAAAAGTTGAATACTGCGTTTTTCTTACCAGTTTCGCGGGTTTTTCACGTCGGAAGTGCAAAAACGGAATATAAATCGTCAAATTTTTATGGTTTTTCGCCCCGAAACGCCATCTGTGATAAAATTACAACGCAGTATAGGAATCGTTTTTCAGCACCCTTGAAACGGCAAATTAGCCTGCATTGGGCACCGAAAAACACCTGTCAGGCGTTAAAATCATTACTGTATTTACAAATATTTTCGAAAATACGCCACTGATAAAATCAAGAAAAATTCATATATTACAGTCAATTAGCTGAAAATATCTTCAAAAATATAATTCAGAATCAAAATGGATCAATGCACTTCGTACAAATAAAAATCCCGCCCTTGAATGGTGATATTCAAGGGCGGGACAGATTGGCTGTATAACCAAAATTCAGGGCTTATTCCGCATCTTTCAGACGCTGCATTGCTACGGCGATCTTGCCCTGTGCGTCCTGCAATTCAGCAAAACGGGCACGATCAGCTTCCACCACTTCCGGCTTGGCATTGGCAACAAACTTCTCATTGGAGAGTTTCTTGTCGATTTTTTCCATTTCCGCAGCCAGCTTGCCGTTTTCTTTTTCCAGACGCGCCATTTCCGCGCCAAGATCAATCAGGCTGCCAAGCGGCATGCAATAGGTTGCCTCGCCGACAACCAGCTGCGCAGAGCCTTTCGGCGCCTGATCGGAAAGACCAATACTGGCAACACGGGCAAGGCGCTTGATCGCCGCATCATGATGCGTCAGGCGTTCTTTGGTCAGGTCATTGGCTTCCAGAACGGCAAGCGGTGCCTGAGCCGATGGCGGCACATTCATTTCCGAGCGAACGGAGCGAATGCCGCTGACCAGCTCAATCAGCCAGTTGATGTCATCGGCAGCAGCCGCATCTTCAAACGTACCGGCAGGCCATGGCGCATGGGCAAGCAGCGTTTCACGGCTTTGTCCCTCACCGGCTGTCAGACCCCAGAGTTCTTCCGTCATAAACGGCATGAAAGGATGCAGCAGCTTGTAAATCTCATCAAGGCAATAAGCTGCACAGGCCTGTGCTTCACGCTTGGCATCTTCATCATCGCCCATGAAAATTGGCTTGAGCAGTTCCAGATACCAGTCACAGAACTGGTTCCAGACAAAGCGATAGGCCGAGCCCGCCGAATCATTGAAACGATAGGTGGTAATGCCGTCTGTTACGGCACCGATTGCACGGGTCAGTTCGGTCAGAATCCAGCGGTTGACGGCCAATTTGGCATCTTCCGGCTTGAAATCCGGATTGCGTGTCACGCCGTTCATCTGCGCAAAACGGGTGGCGTTCCAGAGCTTGGTGCCGAAATTGCGGTAACCGGCAATACGGGCAGGATCAAGCTTCACGTCACGACCCTGAGCGGCCATGATCGCCAGCGAGAAACGCAGCGCATCGGCACCATATTCATCAATCAGATCAAGCGGATTGATGACATTGCCTTTGGACTTCGACATTTTGGCGCCGTTTTTATCGCGCACCAGTGCGTGAACATAAACGGTGTGGAACGGCTCTTCTTTCATGAAGTGCAGCCCCATCATCATCATACGGGCAACCCAGAAGAAGATGATATCAAAACCGGTTACCAGAACATCGGTCTGATAATAAGTGTCGAGTTCCGGTGTCTTATCCGGCCAGCCAAGAGTCGAGAACGGCCACAGCGCGGATGAGAACCATGTATCCAGCACGTCACTGTCACGGGTCAGTTCTGTTGCTGTACCATAATGTTTCTCAGCGGCAGCAAGGGCTTCAGCTTCGGATTTCTCAACAAAGATTGTACCGTCCGGGCCATACCATGCAGGGATCTGGTGACCCCACCATAATTGGCGGGAAATACACCAAGGCTGAATGTTTTCCATCCAGTCATAATAGGTCTTTTCCCAGGTCTTCGGCACGATCGCTGTACGGCCTTCGCGAACGCTTTCAATCGCAGGCTTAGCCAGTTCGGCTGCATTCACATACCACTGGTCAGTCAGCAATGGCTCAATCGGCACGCCGCCGCGGTCGCCATGCGGCACCATATGGGTGTGATCTTCGATCTTTTCGAGGTAACCGCCCTCATCCATCATTTCAACAATGGCTTTACGCGACTTGAAACGATCCTGATCATGGAAGTGCTCAATCAGTGCATCCAGCTCAGCGGAAGCGGCCAGACCTTCCAGAAAGTCCTCATTATCTTTGAGGAAAATCTTCGCTTCCGGCGACATGATGTTGATTTTGCGAAGATCATTGCGCTTGCCAACTTCAAAATCGTTGAAGTCATGGGCAGGCGTAATTTTTACTGCACCGGAACCGGATTCCGGATCGGCATAATCATCGCCAACAATCGGCAATGCGCGGCCGACAAGCGGCAGAACAGCATTTTTACCGATGCGTGTCTGATAGCGCGGATCTTCCGGATTAACCGCAATACCGCTATCGCCCAGCATGGTTTCAGGGCGTGTTGTAGCAACAACAATATAAGTATCCGGATTTTCGGCATCAAAAGCCACGCCTTCCAGCGGATAGCGGAAGTGCCAGAGATTACCTTTGATTTCACGCTGTTCAACTTCCAGATCGGAAATTGCGGTCAGCAGTTTCGGATCCCAGTTGACCAGACGCTTGTCTTTATAAATCAGGTCTTCTTTGTAGAGTGTGACGAAAACTTCGAGAACCGCTTTCGACAGGCCTTCATCCATTGTGAAGCGCTCGCGCGACCAGTCACAGGAGGCACCGAGACGGCGCAACTGATTGAAAATCAGGCCACCGGATTCTTCCTTCCACTGCCAGATGCGCTCAACGAATTTTTCACGCCCCATCGCATGACGGTTCGGCTCCTGACGTTCCATCAACTGGCGCTCAACAACCATCTGCGTTGCAATACCGGCATGGTCCATACCCGGCTGCCACAGCACATTTTTGCCGCGCATGCGCTCAAAGCGCACCATAATATCCTGAATTGTATTATTGAGCGCATGGCCCATATGCAGAGAACCGGTAACATTCGGCGGCGGGATCACCACCGCAAACGGATCCGCACCCGGCTGGGAACCGGCACCGGCTTTAAAAGCCTCAGCCTTTTCCCAAAGTTCAGCAATTTTTGGCTCTGTGGCCGCGGAATCGTAGGTTTTCTCTAACATAAAAACTCTGTCTCTTTATATGAAGGCAGGCGCTATGAATGTCCTATTTCGCTCTGCTGCAAGCAGGCATCAACATCAATTCATAACGGACAAGACTCTTTTCATGCTTCAAAGCAAGTTTGAAACAAAGAATCAAGACAGGCTGCGTGCCTCACATTGCAAATCACGTTATTTCTATAATCTATATAAGGTGGCTATTGCCATAAAAATAGCCCCGTCTCCAGCGCAGCGGGGCTATAAAACATTTCAGGACAGGCTGTATTCCCGCAGTCTTAACCGCGGCGCACGACCCGTTCAATCTCTTCACGCACCAGACGTTCCACAAGCGGTGGCAGATTGGTATCGAGCCATTCCTGCAACATCGGGCGCAACATGGCTTCCATCTTGTCATTGAGCAGGCGCTTCTGCTCTTCAATCAATGCCTGACTGAGACTGCCGAAAGATGCGGCGACCTGCTCTTCTGCTGCACGCGAGATCAGCGGTTTTTCAGGTGTTTTCGGCATATCGCTGTCTGTCACCTGAATATCCTCCTGTTTTGCGGCTTGCAGAGCGGCAGGTGCAGTGCTGTGCTGTGTTGCCACATGCTTCTGGGCAACATGCATCAGCAGGGCTTCTGACGGCTTGGTAACAGGGCTTTCCGGCAGTTCTGCGGCAGCAGCCACATGTGGCGGCACCGGCGGATTAACCGTTGCAATACGCACATGCGCAACATTGCGCTCATGCATTTCCGCCTTGTCCTGCTCTGCGGCATTTACCTGTTTGGTATTTGTATCTTGTGCTGCTGCCGGAGCAGCCGGTTCGGAAATCGTGCCACGCAAAACGGCATCCAGCGAGAAAGACGGTGCCTGCTGGGGCGCTTCAGCGGTTGGTGCCGGACGGGGAAACTGAGTGACCTCGCCGCGCTTTTCCGCTTCTGCAGCATCATTGCGGGCAGCCGCAGGCGCAGCTGTCAGATCAGCAGTGGCCTGTTTGGTCACATCGCTGTCTTCAATAATTCTGCGGATGGAAGCCAGAATTTCTTCCATGGACGGTTCACGCGTTGCGCTGGAAGTCTGTGCCATATCGTGCAGCATCCCTTGGCTGTCGCATCCTGCGGAAACGGCTTTTGGCCTCGAATAGCAATCCGGCAGAGGATGCGTAAAATTCTTCAGTCTGAAAATTCAACGAATCTTATTCTGTAAAGTACAGAAGCAATGCTGATTTGAGAATCCCCGCAGCCGTCCTGCAGGCGTAAAACACAGATTTCTTAAGTGATTTTTAACCAATTGCAGGGGCTGGCAATATATCAGTTCAGCTTTTGAATGAAATCCACCACAGCGGGGATCAGTTGCGGCGCAAGTTGCAAATCAGGATCGCTATAGGTTGAGAGATTTTGTGCACGGTCTTCCGGCGCAGATTTCAGCACATGGTTCATGGTTTCAATAGGCAAGAGGCGGCTCTGTGTATTGGCTGCTTCCAGTTTACGCCCCTCCTCCGGTGGTACCTGAAAATCCCGTCCGCCGGAGATAATCAGTACCGGTATTGTGAGGTGCGCCAGTTCTTTTGCCGGATCAAGCGCAAACCATGAGATCAGATAATCCTGCACCGATGGCCTGAACAGGCTGTTCAGTGTTGGCGGAATATTGTCTGGCTTATGTCCCGCCTCTATGTCTTGCAGAATATCCAGCGCTGTTTTCAATAGATCATCAGGCAGTCTGGCAGCAATAAGCTGGGCTTTCAGAATGGCGGAAGCCGGTGAACCGGCACCTGCGAGCAAAACCACGCCTTTAAGTTTTGTCTGTGGTGCATTTTGCACGGCTTGTGCTGCCAATGTGACCACCAGAGCGCCTTCGCTATGACCGAGCAGGATAATGCCGGAAAAGCGTTTGTCCTGTGCCAGAAGATTATACCAGATCAGAGCATCATCGCTATTATTAGAAAATCGCAGATCATTCTCACGAATTGTCGCCGTGGCACTTTTGGCTATGCCGCGCTTGTCATAGCGCAGACTGGCAATGCCATTTTCCGCCAGACCTTCGGCCAGAAATTTCAGGCTGTTATTTTTGAGAATACCGGCATTGCCGTCGCGGTCAACGGGGCCGGAACCGGCAACAATCAGCACAACAGGCATTGTTTTTAATATTGCATGATTACGCGGCAATAACAGTGTTGCTGACAGGCCTGAGGCGGAAATTTCCTGTTCAGCGGATCGTGGGAAAGAAGCGGGATCAGCCTGTACAGGCAGAACAGACAGCGTAAACAGGCAAAACAGAAGAGTGATGACCGTTTTAAACATTCCCCACTCTCAGATCATTAAAAGTGCAGATACAAAAAAACGGCGCATCAAGCGCCGTTTTTGCATCATATTTTATCAGCGGCCATCCGGTGTCCGCAGACCGATCCATTTATTTTTTACAGCATCGTAATGCTGTTCTGGCTGATATTCCGCGACCTGCAAGCCGATCTGTTTCGGATTGAGGCGACCGACAGACAGAAGAACGGCATAGCTTGCCACAACCACATCACGTTCGGCCTGCACCTGCTGAATCTGCACATTGATCAGATCATTCTGCGCATTCAGCACATCCAGCGTGGTGCGCTGACCAACATTGCGTTCTTCAATCACGCCATCAAGGGCGAGACGCGCAGCAGAAATACCGTCACGATAGGCGACAAGTGAAGCCTTTGCGGATTCAAGCTGCGACCATGACGAACCAACGGCAGCACGCACCTGATCGCGGACAACGTCAATCTGAATACGGGCCTGCCCCAACTGTTCCTTGGATTTACGTACAGTTGCCGAATTGCGGCCACCGGAATAAATCGGAACAGTCACGCCAACGCCGATGGAGGCGGAATTACCGTTACCGGCCATTGGCAGACCGGAATAAACCGTAGAATGCGAAGCTGAGGCTGTTACGCCGACCTGTGGCAGCAAAGCACCTTCTTTGGCCTGTACATTATGGCCTGCGGCATCCATGGCAAATTGTGTCGCCTTAATGCCGGGATGACCGCTTTCAGCAATCGTATAAGCCTGTGCAATGGAATTTGGCAAAGACTTGCCCGCAGGTTTTGCCGGTTGCAGCTTGTCCGGTTTGGCACCGATAACCTGCTGATAAACGGCTTCAGCCGATTTAACATCACCCAGAGCGGCATTGAGCTGGGCAACGGCAGCGGAGCGCTTGGCATCAGCCTGCGCCACATCGGTGCGTGTGCCCTCGCCCACATCAAGACGAGCCTTGGCGGCGCGTACCTGTTCATTCAGCGCAGCAAGGTTTTTCTGACGCAAAGCGGCGATCTGACGGTTCTGATACACATCCATATAGGCAGATACAGCTTCGAACAGACGGTTCTGCGCATCATTGCGAAGATTTTCGCGCTGGGCAAACACGGTGCTTTCGGCCGCCGCCACATTGTTTTTTGTCTGGAAACCGTCAAACAGCGTCTGGTTCAGCTGAATGCCAACTTCACCGCTGGTTGAATACTGGTCCGTTACGCCACTGCGGCTGCGGCCATATTTATAGGTACCGTTAATGGTCGGACGATAGCCGGATTTGGCAATCGCCACATCTTCATCAACAGCACGCAAGCCTGCGCGTGACGAATTCAGAGCCGCATTATTCTGATATGCTTTTTGCATCGCGCCGAACAGCGTTTCTGCAAAAACCGGCGCCGGTGCGAGTACCGTGCTCGCTAAAAGTGCAACAGCTAACATCTGTTTGCGTAAATTGACCACGGTTAACCCCATACAATTCGAATCAAAAAATCCCAGGTACTTTCGGGCTTTTGCTAATAACTGGTAAAGGACAGATTTGCCACCCGTCCGCGTGCTCCGGTAATAAACAAATTGTTATTGTTGCGGAAATAACAATTTTATCACCGCCTCATTTACGGCGTTTTTATCAATTGCAGCCGCAGCATACCGACATTTCTGCCGCAGACAATATCAGGTCAGGCAAATATTTTAAGTGTAAAAATCGGTCATAAACAAAAAGCCTGCCGCAGCAGTGCTGTGACAGGCTTTTTTATCGCATAAAAATGATCAGAATACGAATTCAGCAGCGTGACGGAAACCAGGCAGCAGCTTGACCGCAGCATTGAAAACGCCGCGACGGGACACAATGCCGTCTTCCTTCACATAAATATGAGCAACGCCCATATTGCCCTGCCCTTCAATAGCAACCAGACGGCCGCCATCTTTGAGCTGTGCCTGCAAGGCTTCCGGCACAAAATCAACTGCGCCTTCGATCAGGATAACATCATATGGCGCTTCTTTCGGATAGCCGGCATTCAATTCGCCGCTGACAACAACAACATTGTCATAACCGAGATTTTGCAGTTTTTCAGAAGCCTGCGCGATGAAATCAGGATTGCTTTCAAGAGCAATCACTGAGCTTGCAAGCTGTGACAGAACCGCAGCCAGATAACCGGTGCCGCAACCAACATCAAGCACCACATCCTGCTTCTTCACCAGTGCCAACTGCACGAGACGGGCTGCCGGTGACGGCTCCATCAGATAGCGTGCGCCTTCAGCTGTTTCAGCCAGCAACTGGTCTTCATCAATATAAGCCAGTTCACGGCGGTTGGCCGGTACAAATTCCTCACGCGGAACGGCAAGAAAAGCATCCAGAACAGCAAGATCCGTCACATCCGTTGTACGGATCTGCGTATCAACCATATTAACACGAAGCTCGCGGAAATCGGCTGTCATAGCCCCAAACCTTTCCTGTGTGCGCTGACGCACGTCATAATCTCAATTTCACACTGCACTGTTTATGCCTGCAAGCCTGCAAAAACACTGCAACATTTTGCAGCAGATACAGCCTTTTTGCAAAAACGGGTCTGCAAGGCTGTTAAAATCATTTTCGCTGATTTGGCAAAAATACACCGCGCAGTCAATCAAAGACCGACATTCATACCACGCTCATAGTGCCGCATGAGGGCAGATTTACTCACATTTCTGTGCGCAGAGGCTTTATGCGAAGTAGCATTTATGGCTGCAAAGAGATGACGATTGTTTTATTGATGTGCTTTTCACGCACATCCAGCACGGTTTGATAGGCCTGCCCGCTGCAGCTTGCGGTATAAAGCGCGTCAAGATCAATGCCTTTATCTTTAAGGCTGCGGATGGCCGCTGCGGGTAAAATCCGGCGGGCACTATGCAGCAGAAACAGCGGCACAGCGATTTTCTTATCCAACTGCCCTTCTGCAAATTTCTCAATCATCAGTCTGGCCATTCGGTGTCCCGCATTATGTGGTGCTGTATTTATATCTTGTTGTTTCAATCTCTTATACAAGATTTGCCCCCTATTGTAACGCAGCATAAAGGCCAGACAAGCTGAAAACCATCTTGTCCGCACAGTGACCGCTAAGCTTTGACAATTTCCTGACAAAACTTTATCAAAGTCACGTTTCAAGAGGTTAAAATGAAATCCGCAACCCGCTCAGCCGCAAATTTCATCATCTGAAGATAATTTGCGGCGTCACATTCAGCTTCCTTTTTCCGCAGGCAGATGATCACTGCCGTGGCGGTAATTTATGCTGAATCTGCGCCATATGAGCATGGATTCATTATGTCTTTTCTTAAAAATAAACCTGCACATGGTGCAGGTAACGGTCTGCCGGTGCAATGGCCGTTCACATTATCCGCAGCTTTGCTGCTGATGGTGCCTTTTGATCTTCTCGCTTCGATGGGGATGGATATTTATTTGCCGGTCATTCCGCATATGGCGGAAGCCCTGCAAACCGGCCCTCAGGCGGTGCAGCTTACACTCAGCCTTTATCTCGGCCTCTTGGGTACCGGTCAGCTGATCTTCGGCCCTTTGTCAGACAAGATTGGTCGCAGGCCGGTGCTGTTGGGTGGCGCGCTATTGTTTGTGCTTAGCTCTGCCGGGCTGGCGCTCACCGGCTCGGCATTGTTGTTTCTGACGCTGCGTGTGCTGCAATCCGCCGGTGCTGCGGCCATGCTGGTTGCCACTTTCGCCACCATCCGCGATGTTTATGCCGAGCGCGAGGAAAGTGCGGTTATTTATGGCCTGTTCAGCTCCATACTCGCCTGCGTACCGGCTGTGGCACCGCTCTTGGGTGCTGCACTGGATGTGCAATTTGGCTGGCGCAGTATTTTCTGGTTTCTGGCAATTCTTGGCAGTGTTGCGGGATTGCATGCCGCATGGCGCTGGCCGGAGACGCGCGTGGTTCAAAAGGCCGAAGAGCATATCAACGCACGCAACAAAGTGCTTTCCATTTTACGCAATCGTGACTTCCTCACTTATACGCTGGGTTTCAGTACGGCACTCGGTTCTTTTTTCGTGTTCTTTTCAACTGCGCCGCTCTTGCTCATCAACCGGCTCGGCCTGACATCATTTGCTTTCAGTCTCGGCTTTGCTTCTGTTGCTGTCATTATGGTGATTGTCAGCCGTTTTGCCGGATATTACAGCCGGTGGTGGGGGCTGCGCGGTACATTAAGACGTGGCATGGTGCTGATTATCTCCGGTGGGGTTTTAATGTTCCTTGTGAATAGTGCAATGCAGCTTTCTGTTGCCGGTTTTCTGCTGCCAATGTGGATTGTTGCGGCCGGTATTGCAGTCACCTGTTCTGTCACCGCCAATGGCGCATTGAAGGCTTTCGGCGATTATGCAGGCATGGCTACGGCGATTTATTATTGTCTGGAAAGTTTGCTGGTCAGCATTGCCGGAACGGCGGTGGTTCTTATCTTTGGCGGTGATACGATCCTGCCGCTGGTGATATTCTCAGTGGTTTCCGGCCTGTTAACGCTGGTTATGACAACAGCTATCCGCGCATAAAATAGAGATGGCGCTGCCTTAGCGCAGCGCCATATTGCGATCTTTATGGATAAAGCGTAAACCGGCCTCACCTGAAAAACACTGAAATTCCGTGAGATTAGCCCTGATACCAGTTCTGCACCATCGGCTTCGTACCTGTTTGCTCTCACTTGGCCTGCTTGTTCTGCTGCCATTTCAGGCGCAGGCACAATCCGGAGCGCAATCCGGGGTACAGGGCGATGCAGTAGCCGGTGCCAAAATCTTCCTCAAATGCCGTTCCTGCCATGTGCTTGATCAGCCAACCCATAAAATGGGGCCACATCTGGTGCAGATTTTCGGTCGCAAAGCCGGTTCTGCAGAAGGATTTCGCTATTCGGATGCCATGAATCAGGCCGGTGAAAACGGGTTGATCTGGGATGAAAACAGTCTGAAAGAGTTTCTGACCTCACCAAAGGCCATGATCCCCGGCACGTCTATGCGGTTTTGGGGGCTGTGGGAGGGGCAGATTGATGATCTGATGGCCTATCTCAAGGAAAACACGCAGGCTGCGCCAGATGAATGAGCGGAAATGGCTTGCCTTCACTATCCGTCTCTGACCGTCCGGTCCGGGTGAAACCATATTTCAGATAAAAACCGAGCGCCTGCGGATTTTGCTCATTCACGTCAACGGAGAGCAGGCCTTTCAGCTTATGGGCATGATCGAGCAAAGCGCGGCCTGTGCCCTGCTTATGCATCATAGGATCAACAAAAAGCATTTCCACTTTATTCTCCGCAAGGCCGATAAAGCCAAGTGCTGCACCGGTATTGTCCGTTGCTACCCAGACTTCCAATGCAGGCAGATAGATATCCCGCACCTGATCGTGATAATGAGCAATATCATCAGCATTGAGAAAATCATGCGTTGCCTCAACCGCAGCCTGCCATAGTGCTGTGAGCTCATGTGTATCTGAGGTTATAAAAGGTCTGATTTTCATAAGTTCCGCTTTTCTTGCCAGCAAGATATTATCCGGATATTGCCCCAAATATTGCATTGAATCCGGCTTGAAGTTCAACCGGCAATATCCTTGTTTGGATTGCATAAACTTTAAAAATCGCACTGGTGCAAACGGGCTTTTCGTGAAATGTTTGCGGCGCACCGTAACGGAGCCGCAATCCTATGTATCATCTCTATATCGCCAATAAAAATTACTCGTCATGGTCGCTGCGGCCGTGGCTTTTGCTGAAACAACTTGGCATCCCTTTTGAGGAGATTTTGATCCCGTTTGGCAGTGCCGACTGGGCAAAAATCAACCCGTCGCCAACGGCACAGGTGCCCTGTCTGCGAGACATGCAGGAAGACGGGAGCGAGATTGTGGTTTGGGATTCGCTGGGCATAGCCGATTATATTGCCGAGCAGCATCCGCAAGCCTGGCCTGAAGACAAAAAAGCCCGTGCATGGGCACGTTGCGCAACCGCGGAAATGCATTCCGGTTTTCATGCTTTGCGGTCAATTTGCACCAATAATATTGGTCTGCGTATTGATGCTGCTGCCAGTTTTACACCCGCGCTTGAAAAAGACCTCGCCCGTATTGAATATTTATGGGCTGAAGGTTTGGAGCGTTTTGGCGGCCCGTTTCTTGCCGGTGCAAAATTCAGCATTGTGGATGCGTTTTTTGCGCCTGTCGCCTTCCGTTTTCAGACCTATGGTATCAAGACCGGTGTGAAAGCGGCTGCCTATGCGGCGCATTTGCTGGCTTTGCCAGCCATGCAGGACTGGTATCAGGCGAGCCTTGCTGAAACCTGGCGTGAAGAAAACCATGAGGCTGAAGCGCGTGATGCAGGTATCTGGTTGCAGGATCTGCGTGCAAAATAATCAGAATATAAAGAGCGGCGCGTGGTGACATGCGCTGCTCTGACATTTCGCAAGTTTATTTTGAGCGAGTGAAAATTTTCTGCTCTGTTTTATTTTAATGTAAAATAATAAAAGTCGGCTTTTAAAAGGCGCAACAAAAATATTACGCTCTATTAGCCTGTTCCAGATTGCTTTTCCGCCACAGACTTATACGATGGAGTAAGGAATTCCGGCGTAATTTATTACCACTTGTTATTCTCACTTGTAACAATGGCTATGCCGGATTTCCAAAAATATCATATTTAACCCGTCAGAACCGCAATGGTTTTATGGGAAATATTACGACAGAGATTTAACTTCGGGGTGTAGCATGATCTTCAAAGCAACGACTCTTCTGGTCAGCGTGTTGTTTATCTGCCTGCCGCTCTCTGTGTTTCTGGCGGCCTATGCCGAGCGCAAATATCTGGCTTCAAAAACCGGTGCGCAATATGCAGAGCTGAAAGCCTTTGGCGTCTGGGTCATATCGCTGGTCGTCATTTTCGGTATTGTTGTGTCGCTGCTCAATCTGTTTGCCAGCTATTTCTGACCCGCCTGAACAGGGTGCGTGCATTGCTCGTCGGCACTGCCCTGTATGTTTTATTGTTTCCGTTAGTTTGGCTGCATTATGTACGAAAAACGCACTGAAAAACCGATTGGCCGCGCACAATTTTTCCGGCGCATGGCACAACATCTGTTTTATGTATTGGCCATGATGGCTGTTTCCATCCTGTTAGGCTCTGTCGGCTTTATCGCCTTTGAAGGTCTCGGCCTTGAAGATGCAGTGTTGCATTCAACCTTCATTCTCAGCGGTTTCGGCTTGATCAGTGTGCCGGAAACAACTGCGGGCAGAATGTTTGCCGGCATTTACGGCCTTTATGCCAATATCTTCTTTCTTGCAGGTTTCAGCATCATGTTCGCCCCGATCACACATCGCATCCTGCATAAATTGCATATGGATGAGGAATGAGCAGCCGCGCTGCACAGAGGTGCTAGCTGGCTGGCGCATTCAATTCTCTGCATGCACCGATGCGATCTCACAGGGTGTTTGAGCATTGCACAAGTGCAGTTGGTGCGGCATTACGGGCGCTGTATTTCACTGAAACACAGCGCCTTTTCGTTTCATCAGGCTTTATAGCGCTGCACGCCATCCATCCATGTTTCGCTGACCTTGATCTTGCCAATATCCTTGACGCCGGAAGTCGGGTCTTGCTCCAGAATAACCAGATCGGCCAATTTGCCCTTTTCCAGACTGCCGACGATCGTATCGACATGGCAATGCCATGCGGCATCCAGCGTAACAGCGCGTAAGGCCTGTTCCGGTGAAATCCGCTCATCGGCAAAGAAAACACCGCCGCCCTCATTCATCACACGGGCAACGGCATCCTGCATATAGCGCAGTGGCTCAACCGGTGTAACACTCCAGTCGGAATGCAGCGATATGCGCAAGCCTGCCGCGAGAGCCGAGGCGCAAGGGTCGTAATATTTCGCCCGGTCAGGCCCCAGAATACGGTCGCGGAAGGCCTTGCCCCACCATCGGATATGACCAATCAGGAAGGATGGTGACAGTCCCAGATGTTTCATCTTTTCCATCTGTTCGGGATGCAGCACACTGCAATGTTCAATACGATGGCGCAGATCATTGGGCTGCGCACCTTGCAGGACTGTCTGATAGGCTTCAATCACCGTATCAATTGCTGCGTCACCATTGGCATGAACACCAACCTGCCAGCCGCCCTCATGAGCGCGTTTGATCGTATCGGTAATTTGTTCCAGCGAATAATTCAGCGTGCCACGGCTGTTGCTGTTCATATAATTTTCGCGCTGATAGCCGGTTTTCGCCTGATTGGAGCCGTCCGCCCATGCTTTGATACCATCAATGCGAAACAGATCATTGCCATAACCGGCCTTGATGCCCTGCTTGTCCCATGCATCCATGATCGTGGAAATCAGCATACCGCGATAGCGCACCGGCGGATTATCCGCCATCACCGCCTCAAGCAATGCCAGATCATTGACACCGGACAGCAGGCCTATGCCGCAATCATGCAGCGTGGTGCAGCCGACAGAAGCCGCGTGATCCATCATTTTGCGGATACGCTTCTGGATTTCAGCAGCAGAAGGCTGAGGCATCTTGGCGATAAAAGGTTCCTGTGCGGCGCTTTCCTCCAGCCGACCGCTCAGCTTACCGCTGAGATCGCGCACAAAACGCGCACCGGAGGGATCGGGCGTATCACTGGTAATGCCGACAGCTTTCATCGCCGCGCTATTGGCATAAGCAATATGGCCGTTGCTCTCCATCATGAAAAACGGATTATTCGGTGCCAGCGCATCAAGTTCCGCCATTGTTGGCGGGCGCGCATCGGTAGTGATGCTCGGATCAAAATCGCGGGCACGAATCCAGTCTCCGGCTTTGGCCTTGGCCGCACCGTCACGCAATTGCTGCCATACATCTGTGAAAGTCGGCGTGGCCATCGGGCTGACATCAATCCAGTCATCCAGCGCAACGAAAACAGAATGCATATGCGGCTCAACAAAGCCCGGCATTAAGGTGCGTCCGCCAAGATCAACCACTTTGGTGTCCGCACCACTGACCGCCTGCACCTCATCCGCCGTACCGACAGCAATGATTGTATTGCCGCGAATGGCCAGCGCTTCGGCCTTTGGCGCCTGATCATTGAGCGTGAGAATTGTGCCGCCTTTGAAAACGATATCCGCAGGTCCGTCAGCGGTTGATGCGGCAAAAACCGGCAATGTTGCAAGGGATGAGGCAGCAAAAGCAGAACTGGCCGCCACGCCCATATATTTCAGAAAATCACGCCGTGAGGCGGCATTTTTAAGAACAGCCATCATTCCGGGATTGCAGGCTAAACACATTGAATGCTTCCCTCATCTGAAATTAAACTTGGAGACCGGTCATTGCACAGGCATTTCATTTCATTCTGAAAATGCAAAATTTGCAGTAAATCTAAAATAATTTTAAAATATATAATAAAGTTCTAGATATTTATTATATAAAATACAGTTATTCATCGCGATTGAATTTAACTATACATTTATTTTTAAGATTTAAAACCTGAAATTTCTACAAGATAAATATTTATTGAAATTTGATGTTTTTAATCAAAATAATAAGGGGAATGACATTCCGTCATTCCCCTTATCTTTTATTTCTTGAAATTAATGCGCTTAAAGTTCAATGCCGCGCATAAAGGCTGCCAGATTGCCACCCAGCTGATCGCAGATATAGCCGCCCTCCTGCACAATGACTGTCGGTAATTTCAGGCCGGAGCATTTCTGGGCAATGCGGGTAAAGCCTTCTTCATTGACTTTGAAACCGCCAAACGGGTCATGCTCGGAAGCATCAAGACCAAGTGCGAGCACAAGCGCGCCCGGGCGATAAGCACGAATGCGATCAAGCGCCAGATCAAGCGCTGCCAGAAATTCCGTATTACCGGAACCGCGCGCCAGCGGCAGATTGTAATTATAGCCTAAGCCCGCACCCTCGCCGCGCTCGGAAGCATGTCCCCAGAAAAACGGATAGAATACAGACGGATCAACATGGATGGAAACCGTCATCACATCGGCACGGCGATAGAAAATACCCTGCGTGCCATTGCCGTGATGCAGATCGACATCGAGAATAACCACGCGGTCATGGCTCTCACGCAGCAATTGCGCGGCAATCGCGGAATTATTGAGAAAGCAGAAGCCGCCAGCCATATCCGCATAGGCATGGTGTCCCGGCGGGCGGCACAGAGCATAGGCCGCAGGCTCACCATTCTGCACCAGTTTTGCGGCTTCAATCGCTGTCTGTGCGCTCCAATAGACGGAATTCCACGTATCCGCAGCAATCGGGCATGCCGTATCGGCCATATGATAGCCTGCACGACCGACCGGTGATGCCGGATAGGAAAAATCACGCCGGTTCGGGTGGATATTCGGAATAACCTCCTGTGAGGCGCCGCTGATCTGCTGCCATTGCGCATAAATGACTTGCAAAAATTCCAGATATTCCGGACTGTGAACGGCGCTGACAGGTGCCAGACCATGATCCTTGCTGCTGACCAGCTGCAATCCCGCATCGCCTGCGCCCTGTAACAGCCGGCGAATACGCTCCGGCACTTCAGGATTGGGCTTGCGTGCGCCTGCCGACAGAAACATCGCCGGATCGTGGGCGGATTGCGGCTCGGCAAAAGTAAATTTCATAAGATAGTCTCCTCCTCATTCCGGCATTACATTTACCGGATTCCTTTGGCCGGAGAAACCTCTGAAAAGGATAACAATTGCGTTCCCGTCGTCTTATGAATTTCTTCCTTACTATAAATTATTATTATTATGCGGATGAAATATTTGAATTTTATAATTGCGCCCGGATCAGGCATATAGTCCGGTGACTATGAAAGGTTTCACCGGTATGACCTCAGCCGTATCCGACAGCAAAGCGCCGTCAACGATCTATTCAATACAGATTTTACGCGCTGTTGCCGCATTACTGGTGGTTGCGGATCATAGTCTTGCGCATATTTTGACGGGTTATAGTGCGCCGCAGTCTTATTTTGATATGGCATGGAAGCTCGGCGGCATTGGTGTGACGATCTTTTTTGTCATCAGCGGCTTTGTCATGGTGCTGACCAATGACAATAAATTCGGCCGCAGCGGTGAACCATTACGGTTTATGGTCAATCGGATTATCCGCATTGTGCCACTCTATTGGCTGATGACACTGGTTGCGGCCGTACTGTTTATTGTAACAGGCACCAAAGATATAGCGCTGCCTTATCTGCTGAAATCCGTCTTTTTTATTGCGGCACCGGATCCGTCAGCCGACAATATTATGCAGCCGGTACTGGGTCCCGGCTGGACGCTGAATTATGAAATGTTCTTCTACTGCATTTTTGCAGTCTTTCTGCTATTGCCCAAGAAAGCTGCGATTGCAGGCTTCAGCATTGCCATAGTGGCATTTGTTATCTGGGGAATGAGCAGCCTGAGTTCAGCGGAGATCAACAGCCCTGCAACACTTTTCAGCTTCTATGCCAATCCGTTGCTGCTGCTGTTTGTCGGCGGGGTATGGCTTGGCGCTGCCTATAAAAAATCCGCACTGTTTCAAAAAGCCAATATCAGTCTGGTCTGGATGTTCGCCGCCGTCATTGGGGCGATTGCTTTCATCTGGCTGACAGAGAAAAATGGCTGGCCGCTTGCCCTGCAACCGCTCGCTTTCATACCGGCATTGCTTTGCGTTGCCACAGCGCTGCTATGCAGGTATCAGCCGGTCAGTTTCAGCGGTCGCCTCGGTGTATTGCTGGGGGAAGCATCTTATAGCATCTATCTCAGCCATATTATCGTGCTGGCCGTTATCCGTAAAATCGTGCCGGTGACGCCGCTTTACGGCACGCTGTATTTTATCATTGCTTTCAGCATTTCAACCATTGCCGGCGTTATCATTTACAAGCTTGTTGAAATGCCGATGACCCGCTTCATCCGTGGTCTGGTGAAAAATAAAAGCAGAAAACCGGCTATCACGGCAGCGTAAAATTCAGGCCGCAACCTCAAAGACCAGCCCGTCATAGGCCGGTTCAATCGTGTCCGGCACAGTTTCACGCAACACATCATAATCCAGCGGCACATGCATATGGGTGAGTATGGCGCGGCGCGGTTGCAGACGGCTGATCCATTCCAGTGCCTCATCAAGGCTGAAATGGCTCGGATGCGTCTTATATTGCAAAGCATCAATCAGCAGCACATCCAATCCTTGCAAACGCGCTGCCGTCTCCGGCGGGAAGGCGTTGACATCAGAGCAATAAGCAACATTGCCAATGCGGAAACCAAGGCTGGTAATATCGCCATGTACCAGTGGCATGGCCTGAAAGCTGATAGAACCGCCTGCCCCGTTAATAGTAAAATACTCGGTATTGCTGATCTCATGCGCCTTTAAAATCGGCGGATAGCTGGAGCCGAATGGCGTGGCAAAACAATAGCCGAAAGCCTCATAAAGCCGGTTCAGCGTCAACCGGTTGGCATAGACCGGCATCAGCTTTTTACTGTCGAGCACAAAGCTGCGCAAATCATCAATGCCGTGAATATGATCCGCATGGGGATGCGTATAGACAACAGCATCGAGGTGGCGGTCGGTTTTACCTTCCAGCCCGTCGATGATCTGCGTACGGAAATCCGGCCCCGTATCAATCATCACCCGCGTTGTACCAGTGCTGCTCACGCGCTCAATCAGCATCGAAGCGCGGCGGCGACGGTTTTTCGGGTTGAGCGGATTGCACTTTCCCCAATCGCCGTTCGGACGCGGTACCCCCGGAGAGGAGCCGCAACCAAGAACCGTAAAGCGATAAAAGTCAGACATGTATCAATCCGCTTTATAATTTCCTTTTAATAATTAAATATCAAAAGGTTATATTGTTTTTCTATGAGTTTGAACGAAGATTATCTGTTGTGTTTCAGCGCGGGATTTTGGTGAACAGGCGCAACACATTCTCACCGGTCATCCGGCGGATATCCGCATCACTCACACCAATCACATCGGCCAGAACCGCAGCCGTATGAGCTACAAATGCCGGCTCATTGCGTTTGCCACGATGCGGCATCGGCGCCAGATAAGGCGCATCGGTTTCCACCAGCAAACGGTCATGCGGCACGATTTTTGCCGCTTCACGGATTTCTGCCGAATTTTTGAAGGTGATAATACCGGAGAAGGATACGTAACCGCCCAGCTCAACGCCGGTGCGTGCCAGATCAATACCCGATGAGAAGCAATGCAAAATGAACGGAAACGCGCCTTTGGCTGTCTCTTCGCGCAGCAGAGCCGCCATATCGTCATCGGCACTGCGCGCATGAATTACCAGCGGCAATTGGGTGCGGCGTGACGCTTCAATATGGGTCAGCAGCCCCTGACGCTGGACTTCCGGTGTTGAATAATCATAGTGATAATCCAAGCCAGCCTCGCCGAGTGCCACAACTTTGGGATGCTGCGCCAGACGCACCAACTCGTCAGCCGTCACATCAAGCTCTTCATGCGCATTATTCGGGTGTGTGCCGACTGAGCAATAAACCTGATCATAGCTTTCCGCGACCGCTAAAATCTGGTCAAATTTTTTCACGCGGGTGCAGATGGTAATCATCTTCTCCACACCGGCATCGAGCGCACGCTGAATAACGGCATCACGTTCTTCTGCAAAATCAGCAAAATCGAGATGGCAATGGCTGTCTACAAGCATAATAAAAGTCCTGCCCGCATGTCATAAGCGCATCCTGAAAAGTTTTCGCGGTTTTCGGACAAGATGCGCGTGAAATAAAGGCATAGAGCAACTTCCATTCTCATAAGACCAATGGCAATGCTCTACGCAGGAAATGGATACGGGCGATAATCCGCCCGTATCTTATATAAGATATTACTCTTCGGTTTCCACATAGCGCGGGAAGATCGGCTGCGGTGCAGGCAATTCCGCACCGCTCACCAGCACATCACCCAGATCGGCAAAGCTGCGCTTGTCTTGCGCCACGCCGAGAATATCGAGCAGCTTGGCAGCAGATGCAGGAATATAGGCCTGCGTCATAATACCGACGCGGCGCAGCACTTCTGCCGTCACATAAAGCACAGTGCCCATGCGCACAGGATCGGTCTTGCGCAATGCCCAAGGCTCCTGAGCCGCGAAGTAACGGTTAGCTTCCGATACGACATTGAAAATGGCTGCCAGAGCCTGATGAATAGCCTGAACCTTCATCGCATTGCGGGCAATATCCAGTGCCTCTTCAGCTAGTTTCAGAATAGCCGTATCTTCCTCATGGAAATTGGCTTTTTCCGGCACTTTGCCTTCGCAGTTCTTGGCGATCATCGACAGCGAGCGCTGGGCAAGATTGCCGAGATCATTGGCAAGATCAGCATTGGTGCGGTTGACAATCGCTTCGTGATTATAGCTGCCGTCCTGACCGAAAGGCACTTCACGCAGGAAGAAATAACGCACCTGATCCAGACCATAACGGTCGATAAAGGCAAACGGATCAATCACATTGCCGACCGATTTCGACATTTTCTCGCCGCGGTTAAACAGGAAGCCGTGGGCGAAAACACGCTGCGGCAGCGGCAGACCGGCAGACATCAGGAATGCAGGCCAGTAAACCGCGTGGAAGCGCACAATGTCTTTACCCAGAATATGCGCAGTTGCAGGCCAGAACTGTGCCTTCTCCGCAGCCATATCCGGATAGCCGATAGCGGTGAGATAGTTGGTCAGCGCGTCAACCCAGACATACATAACATGCTTGTCATTGCCCGGCACCGGCACACCCCAGTCAAAGGTAGTGCGGGAAACAGACAGGTCACGCAGGCCGGATTTGATAAAGCTCAGCACTTCATTGCGGCGCTCGGAAGGGCCGACAAAATCCGGATGCTTTTCAAAATAGTCGATCAGCGGCTGCTGATATTTGGACAGGCGGAAGAAATAGCTCTCTTCTTCATGCCATTCGACCGGCGAGCCGATCGGCTCACGGCGCACGCCGTCTTCACCAACGGTTGTTTCGCTCTCGTCGAAATAGGCTTCCTGACGCACGGAATACCAGCCGGCATAGCTGTCGAGATAGATGTCGCCATTATCAACCATGCGCTGCCAGATATCCTGACAGGCCTTGTAATGACGCTCTTCCGTTGTGCGGATGAACTGGTCATGGCTGGAGCCGATTTTAGCCAGCATTTCGCGGAACACGGCAGAGTTCTTATCGGCCAGTTCCAGCGGTGTAATGCCTTCCTTCTCGGCGGTCTGCTGCATTTTCAGACCATGTTCGTCCGTACCGGTCAGGAACAGTACATCCTTGCCGTCAAGGCGCTGGAAACGTGCCATCGCATCGGTGGCAATCGCCGTATAAGCATGGCCGATATGCGGTGTGCCGTTCGGGTAGAAGATCGGGGTGGTAATATAGAATTTTTCGCGGCTCATGTCGGATCCGTCTTGCTGAGATATTTTATCTCATGAAGTCAATATGATGATAACTGATGTAACCGGCATAACGCATGTCAGGCGTGAAGTCAGCCCTAAATGCATGAAAACCGGAAACTTCATATCGGTTTATGAAATTACGTTATCCTGCAAATTGTTATGTCAACACTCTGCAGTGAATGGCTTTGTCAGCGGCATCAGCCGGTCTCAAGCCCCGAATCTCAAAATTCAGGCCGGCATGCCGCTGCGCATGGCGCGGTGCATTTTTTCCATCATGATCAATGCCGCCTGTTTGCGATCAAGATTGTAACTTTCGGTATCTGCTGCCTCGCGGCGCAGATCATCCCAGAATTGTGACCAGTGGCTGGCTTCGCTCAGCCGCCCTTGCTGCGCGAATTCAAGCGCCTGTGCGGCGGCTTTGTCCAGCACATATTCAAGAAAAAGCTGGTTTTGCACATCTGCATCACGCCCGCCCAAAATACCAGCCAGCGCCTGTGCTTTAGGCAGATCAAACCGCGCATTGTTCAGCACGCTATCCACCGTATCGGTGATTTCAAGCCCGCCATGTGCCACCAAAAGCAGCGCCTTGCGCACAGAGCCTTCAGCACGTGCCGACAACGCGCCAAAGTAACCGCTGTCCTGCACATCCATGCCAACGCCTCTGCCTGCTACATCCAGCGCGCGTTTCAGCTCCGCATCATTCAGCGGTTTGAAAGCAAGTGACTGGCAGCGCGAGCGGATGGTTGGCAATAAACGACCGGAGGAATGCGAAATCAGAATGAACAGCGCCCGTGCAGGCGGTTCTTCGAGTGTTTTCAAAAGCGCATTGGCGGCATTGCGGTTCATATCATCGGCAGGGTCAATAATGACAATACGCCATGCGCCGTCACCGGAGGTGCGGCTCAGAAAATGCGTAATACGGCGGATTTCCTCAACGGTAATCGCCGTACGGTATTTGCCGGTTTTGGCATCATAGGGGCGTGTAATATGCAAAAGTGCCGGATGCATACCTTGTGAAATCTGGCGATAAGGCGCTTTATCCAGATCAGGCACAGCCAATTGCGCCGGTGCCTGCGCATGGTCGGGATAGTGCAGCATATGACCGGCCAAATGAAAGCCGGTTGTTGCCTTGCCAATGCCCTGCGCCCCTTCAAACAGCAAGGCGTGGTGCATACGACCTTCCTGATAGGCCTGCGCAAGAAATGCGCGCACATCCTCATGGGCGGTCAGAAAAACAGCGGCATTGGGCGCAGCCACGCCGTCAATCTCATCATAGGTACTGTTTGGCGCAGGATCAGCCATGAGCAGCCACCTCGCGGGATTTTACAAGCCTGTCTGCCAGCGCGGCAATATCGGCGCTGATGGCCTCGACAGGCCGGTCTGCATCGATCACCTTGCAGCGCTGCGGCTCATCGCGGGCAATGGCGAGAAATGCCTGACGGCGTGCTTCATGGGTGGCGATGGTTTCTTTTTCAAAACGGTCAGCCACGTCCGAGCCGCGGCGCAGACCTGCCCGCGTCAAGCCTTTATCGGCCGGAATATCGAGAATGAATGTCAGATCCGGCAGGGTTCCCGCCACGGCAATACGCTCAACAGAGTGCATGAATTGCGGATCGAGATTGCCGCTGATGCCCTGATAGACACGGCTGGAATCAATAAAACGGTCGCAGAGCACAATCTGACCGGCATCGAGCGCCGGACGGATTTTCTGATCAATATGATCGCTGCGCGCAGCGGCAAACAGCAAGGCTTCCATTGCCGGGCCATAGGCTTCCGCCGCGCCGCTTAAAATTACATGGCGCACAGCCTCAGCGCCCGCAGAGCCGCCCGGCTCACGGGTGACCACAACATCAAAACCGCCTGCCCGCAAATGATCAGCCAGAAGCGAGATCTGCGTGGACTTGCCAGCACCTTCCCCGCCTTCAAATGTGATCAATAATCCTGACAAAGCTCTGATTTTCCTGTGTTGCGGTAACGTCAAATGACGGGAAACCTGTAAATTCGTGAGCAAAGCTTATTCAGGATGGATATGGTTTTGTCAAATAAAACCCGTCACCAGAAGCGGCGCATCCAGCCTGTTGCCAGTTCATAGAGCGCATCGACGGATTTATTGCGCAATGAGCCTTCCGCCACATCCTGCGCCGCATAGACCGGACGTTCCAACAAAATCTCTTTTTCGCGCAGCACTTGCAAGCGGCCGATCTCTTGCCCTTTTTGCACCGGTGCTGCAACCGGCCCCTGATAAATCACCTGCGAGCGTAATTTGCCCCTGTCGGCCACCGGCACAAGAACGGAAACCGCATCCTGCACAATCAACCCGACCGAACGCTGTGTGCCGCCATAAAGCGAGGCTTGCGCGACTTCTGCGTCTTTTTCAAAAACCGGCAAACGGGTAAAATCATTCATCGCCCAGCGGATCAGCTTTTCTGCATCCGCTGTTCGCTCCTGCGCGGTTTTTGCGCCGTTTAAACCTAAGAAAATCCGCCGTCCGTCAGCCTGTGCCGAAGCGATGAAGGACAGGCCGGATTCCTTGGTACCGCCCATAGCCAGCCCGTCTGCACCAATATTGAGCCGCAACAGCGGATTGCGGTTGCGCTGTAAAATATTGTTCCAGGTAAAGCTCTCCTGCGCATAAAGCGGGTAATAGTGCGGATATTCCTGTTGGATATGCTGCGCCAGTTTCACCATATCGCTCAAGGTGACCTGTTGGTTTGCGCCTTCCTGCGGCAGGCCGGTGGGATTAACGAAGTGTGATGCTTTCAGTCCCAGTTCTTTCGCCCTGTCATTCATCAATTGTGCAAAATTCTGCTCGCTGCCGCTCATGCCTTCCGCCAGAATAATGGCGCCGTCATTGGCCGCTTGCACGGTGATGCCCTGTATCAGATCATTGACCGTGAGCGGCGATTTAATCTTGGCAAACATGGTGGCGGTGCCGGAAGGCGCACCACCGGTGCGCCAGGCATGTTCACTCACCGTGAAAACTGTATCGGGCTGTAATTTTCCGGTTTTCAGCGCGTTAAAGGCGATTTCCGCTGTCATCAGCTTGGCAAGCGATGCGGGTGGAAACGGTGTATCAGCCTGACGGGAAAACAAGGTGCTGCCGGTCTCGGCATCAAATAACAAGGCTTGCGTTGATTGCACGGCAAAAGGCGGCTCGGCACCATGCGCAGCGGAAAGTGCAAACTGGCTTGTGAACAGCACAGCAGTAAAACGCAGCATATGCCGGAGTTTTGGTTTGCCATATGTGCCGCTGAAACAGGTCACTTTCGTCTCCGGTCATTACTTGCAATCATTATCAGACTCAAAAATAGCCTATGATCATTGACGATCTGTGAAGCTCTTACGTTTTGACGCTGATCAAATAAAAACGTCCGGCAGAACCGGACGCTTATTATCTTGTTATATGAAGCCTGTATGGCTGCGACCGGTTTGCAGGGCTTCTTCCAACCCTGCACATCCCTATTGCCTGCCCGTCACTGATTGACGAGGAACGTCAGCGATCCGGCAGAATGTGATGCCTGAAACCAGCCCGCCAAGCAGGGAAGCGATCAGCCAGAATAAGTCATGCATCGGCTTGTAGCCACCGTCCAGCAAACTGACATAGGCTTCCAATGCGGGGGACGCGATCAGAGTGCACCAAAGGCACAAGCGTTCAGCTGACAGCGTGTTTCTTCTGCGAAGAAAAGCGGCCATCGGCAGAACGAGAACGAAGGTTACTGCGTAAGTGAAAGGAAGGCCGAACAGGAGAAACAAGATTGGCATCTGAAATAAGCCAAACAAGCCCAAGCCTTCGATAAACAGCGCCTGCACACCGAAAAATATTCCCGCAAGCAGAGGTACAACCAAAGGAGAGATGAACGCACCTCTCATCAGGTTGATGTCATGCGGATGATCAGGATTTGTCATGACGCATATCTCGCGGGGCTGGCATTTCGTCATCCGTTAGCACCCGCAAATCTTCCCGTAGCAAGCTGAGCGCACGGATAAAGGTCGCTCTGAAAGCTCCCATTATCCGCTTATTCAGCGCGAACTACAAAGGCATCCACTGCACCGGCGGCCCATGCGGCCTGCAACAAGGCATCATTATTGCCATTGCCGGCCTTGGCTGTCAGGCTGTAAAGCGCACCCTGTGCCTGCGGGGTCATGCTGCGGCTGACAGTGCCGAATTTGCCCAATGCAGATGCAACGCGCTCGGCCTCTTCCTTCACAGAGAATGTGCCGAGATCGACATATTCGCCCTGCTCTGGATCATTGCGCAGCATCCGCTCAGCCTGTGCCTGCCGCCACTCGGCAGAAGCTGCCTGCGGCATCAGCACTTTAGAATAAACATCTTCTTTGGCCTGTGCCATGCGGTTGCCCGCATAGGCGGCAACCAGAATATCACCCTGCTGTGCAGAGGCCATATTGTAGAGATAAGCAGGCTTATCAAGCGGCACAGGCACGACAGATGGCAGCATAGGCGCAGAACCGTCAGCATAGCCGAAAGGCAGTTGCGGCTGTGCAGAAATCTGATCGAATGCATTGACTGCGGCTTGTTCAGGACGGTTTGGCGCCGAAGTCGGTGTCGGGCCATTCATAGCCATCATCACGCCGCTTGCAGGCTGACCAATGCTGTCTCCACTGCCTGCCGGACGGTAAGAGGCCAGCAAAAACGCATCATCCTGCCCGTGCAGCGGCGCACGGCCAACATATTCAACTTTCACATTGGCGGTGCCGTGATGCTTGTAATCCAGCATTTCAGCGGCTTTTTCCGACATATCAATCACGCGGTCATTGGAATAAGGGCCACGGTCATTCACGCGCACAATCACAGAGCTGCCATTGGCCGTATTGGTCACGCGGGCATAGCTTGGCAGCGGCATTGTCGGATGCGCTGCGGTAAGATGTGTCATGTCATAGACTTCGCCATTGGCGGTCAGGCGGCCATGAAATGCCGAGCCATACCAGGAAGCGCGGCCGACCTTCACATAATTCGGGTCTTCCTTCGGCTTATACCACTTGTCTTTGACTTTATACGGTTTGCCAACCTGATTGCGGCCACCGCCGCGCGGCATCTTTTTGCCATTGGCGACACGTGGACTGGCTTTGACGCCATAAACAGATTCAGCGAAATATTCTTTGGAGCGTTTTTTCTTCTTGGCTTCCGGCTGCGGTGAGGCGCAGGCCGTTACCAGCAGGCCAACCACGCCGAGATAGAAAGCACGTTTTGCTTTGGAAGAATTCCGCATGAGGCCCCCGCCAACCCTGTTTCGTTCTGAACCGGACAGTTCAGCACCGGTGTCTGCGGTAACCAGCCCTTGCGGCTGTTTCTGAAATAATTTCATTACGCTACTCAAACCCGATACCAACAACACGTCCGGTCTATCCGACCGCTCTGATACATGGCTCACATTTTGCGGTTGTTACACCGTGAATATGAAGCCTGTTCCATAGAAACCAATTTAAGCCTGCATATGTTTATAAACCTGCAAAGCCGCCATTTACCATGAAAATGCACCTTATTTTGCGACATTTGGCAACAATTATTTAACGCAAGATTAACGGGATTTGCGCGTACCGCCAGGCATTTAACCGTGTTCCCGACATGTTCTGCCCACGCAAAACCGGCCTTTTGCACCCTCATCAGCCTGCGCTTGAGAAGCGCGCATGAGGCTACCGCATAAGAAAGCGTTAATTTTCAAGTCATTACAGAGATATAGCATAGCAAAAGCAGCGGGATACATGCTTTAAAAACCGGAAAGACCGGTGGTTTTCGCAAATCCTACCGGCGTATTAACCATGTCACAGTTTCGCTGAGGATAAGACAAAATCATATTGCCAAATCCCGCAATTGCGGAATGCGGCTTCTGTGCTTTATGCTGCGCTTATGTACAACAACCACAGAAAGCCGGGCTATGAGTGCAGAATTAACAATCGCAGTATGGATGATCATTCTTGCCACTATTCAGATTTTACTGCCGGCAGGCTTTCGTAACCGTGAAACGGGGCTGGATTATAATGCCGGCCCACGGGATCAGGCAGGGCCGCCGATTGGCATCGTGACTGCAAGATTGCAGCGTGCGCAGAAAAACCTGTTTGAAACCCTTCCCTTGTTTTTTGCCGCTATTATCATTGCCCATATCAGCGGCACGCTGAACAATCTTACCTTTTACGGCGCATGGGTTTATTTCATCGCACGGATTTTATATGTGCCTGCTTATGGCTTCGGCATTCCTTATATTCGCAGCCTGATCTGGTTTGTTTCCATGGTCGGTCTGGCGATGATTGTACTGGCATTATTGGGCATGTAATTGCTAGCTAAATTTGGTATTACTAAATAAATAAATCCTTATTTATAAAGAATTTACGCCAAATTCCGTTTTTGATAGTCGGGATGCAAATATTAGTTTAAAGAAGTGCAGGATATGCAGCAAAAACATATCTTCACTCCCCGACTTTCAGCGGCCGGCACAGGTTATAACGGGCTGTACCGGTTTGAGGATATTTAGTCTAACTATGAAACCGGCACTTTTAAAATCACTCGTTGTTTCCCTCGGAGCAGCGCTGTTTTGCGTATGCATCAGCGTGATAATTGGCATTATCCGCGGTGAGCCTGCCGGTTTGATTGGTATCAGCCTTAGCCTTATTCTGCCATTGGTGACAGCCTTCCCGACCATGACTGTGGTTTTCCGGCGCAATGCGCAGCTGAAAAAAGCGTTTAATGATCTGGAAAAGGCACATCTGGAATTACAGGCGCGCTCGAAAATCGACTATATGACCGGCCTTTATAATCGTGAGGCCTTTTTTGAGATGATGCGCACTGTGCGTTCGCGTGTTGAGACCGGCGCGCTTTTGCTGATTGATGCTGATCATTTCAAAAATATCAATGATCAGCACGGCCATACTGTCGGTGACCGCGCCTTAAAACTGATTGCTTTCGCAATGCAAAATGTGACCCGCAAAGGCGATCTGGTCGGTCGTGTCGGCGGTGAGGAATTTTGTATTTATCTGCCCAATGCCAGCCGTTCCGCGGCGATCAGCGTTGGCGAGCGTATCCGCATTGAGATTGAAAATACGCCTTTTTACATCACGCAGGACAGAGTTGAGCCGCTGACCATCAGTATCGGCGGTGCGATTGCCCGAAAAAGCGACAGTAATTCGCAAATTTTCAGCCGCGCCGATCATTGTCTTTATGAGGCAAAAAATCACGGGCGCAATTGCATCGTTTTTGAAAAGGCCGACACTGTGAACGCGTCGATAAATCCGCATATTGCGGAAGAAGAAATGCTGGTAGAGGCCGACCGCCGCCGCTGACAGGTGTTTTCACCTGTCCTTATGTCCATAGAATAATCTTATCTTCTGCCGTGGAAACCGGTGAAAAGCCCATGCGCTGATAAAGCTGCAAGGCACGGGGACTATCGAGCGTATTGGTTTCAAGCCGCAGCTTTTGCGGATTATGCGCCCATGCAGCGGCCAGCACCTCGGAGAAGAAGAACTTCGCCAGTCCCCGCCCCTGATAATCCGGTACCAGCCCGAAATATAATAGATCAACCGCTTCCGGCAGGTTCAACTGCATCTCGGCAAAACCTGCGGGACAGCCATCCACATAAAGCAGCAGAATGCGGGTTTCCTCGGCCTGTATGACAGCGGCAACCTGCTCGTCACTTTGCATGCGCCGCAGCATCCAGTGATGCGGTTTGCCGATTTTTTCATAGAGATAACGATAGAAATGCACCGGCATATTTTCCGCCAGCATAATCGCCAGCCGCACACCGGCAGGCAAAGGCACGGCGGCATTTGATTGCGCCGTCATTTCCAGTCTGGTGATATTGACGCTTACTTCTTCAGCAAGCGCCTTCTCATTTTTGTCCGCAGGATTGCCCATTGCATTCCGATCTTCAATTCATGAAACCTGTCTGGATTATAACAGGAAAAAAGCCGCGCTATTATGCCGGAGCCTTGCCGAAACGGATACGGAAACGGCGGTTTTCCTTACCCTTTTTCTCAATCTTGCCAATATGGATTTCACCGATTTCAGACGTATTGGCGACATGGGTACCACCGCATGGCTGGGAATCCACGCTGCCCTGATCGCCGATCAGCACCAGCCGGATGCGTCCCTGGCCAACCGGCGGACGCACATTTTTGGATTTAACCAGATCGGGATTGGCCGCCAGCTGTTCATCGCTGATCCAGTCTGTGGTCACCGGTGATGCAGCATTGACCATTTCCATCAGCTTTTCGCTTACCAGTTCCTTGGTCAGATCATTGCCCTGCATGTCAAAATCAATGCGGCTGTCATCAAGATTTACGGCTGCCCCCGTTACCGGAAACGGGCAAATGACCGACAGCAAATGGCAGGCCGTATGCATCTGCATCAGTTTGAACCGGCGATCCCAGTCAATTTCGGCAATCAGCTCTTCACCCGTTTGCGGCAGGCTTTCACCTTCGGCAGGCACATGGATGAAATCATTTTTGGTTGCGCCATGAATGGTGGTGGCAATTTTAATCTCAGTACCATCGGCACGGCGCAGCACACCACTATCCCCCGGCTGGCCGCCGGATGTGGCATAGAACACTGTCCGGTCAAGGAGAATGCCGCCTTCCTCTGTCACGCCGATCACCTTGGCCGGTGTGGCTCTCAGATAAGCATCCTCACGGAAAAGCGGATCGGTTGCCGGATGTTGAGTCATCATTCCCTCACAAAAATTCTTTTGTGAAGGGTTTAAACCGCCTCGTAAGGGACTGCAATATCAGACTTTGCAAGCAGCCATTGCGGCACCGGCAAGCCCCGTTCTGCAAGGAAAGCCGGATTATACATTTTTGACTGATAGCGATTGCCGTAATCGGCCAGAATGGTGACAATCCGTGCGCCGTTGCCAAGGTCCTGTGCCAGACGTATGGCACCGGCAATATTGATCGCAGAGGAGCCGCCAAGGCACAGGCCTTCTTGCCTCACCAGATCAAAGGCGAGTTTCAGTGCTTCGGCATCAGGAATTTGATAGGCGAAATCCGGCTTAAAACCTTCCAGATTGCCGGTAATACGTCCCTGCCCGATGCCTTCTGTGATCGATGAGCCTTCGGCCTTCAATTCACCCGTTGTATAATAAAAATAGAGCGCAGCGCCTTCCGGATCAGCCAGTCCGATTTTAATATCCTTGTTAAAACTGCGCAAACCTGCGGCCACACCGGCCAAAGTGCCGCCGGAGCCGACAGCGCAGATAAAGCCGTCGATTTTGCCCTGCATCTGCTGCCAGATTTCAGGCGCTGTGGTTTCAATATGCGCCTGCCGGTTGATCTGGCTGTCAAACTGATTTGCCCAGATGGCACCATTCGGCTCGGTCTTGGCAAGCTGCTCCGCAAGGCGACCGGACAGACGCACATAATTATTCGGATTCTTGTAAGGCACAGCCGGAACCTCAATCAGCTCCGCGCCAAGCAGTCGCAAAGCGTCTTTCTTTTCCTGACTCTGGGTTTCCGGAATGACTATAACTGTGCGATAGCCAAGCGCCTTGGCCACCATTGTCAGGCCAATACCGGTATTACCCGCAGTGCCTTCAACAATAACGCCGCCTTTACGTAAAAGCCCACGCTTTTCCGCATCCCGTATAATATACAGCGCTGCACGGTCTTTGACAGATTGCCCGGGATTGGCAAATTCAGCCTTGCCAAAAATCTCGCATCCGGTCAGCGCAGATGCTTTATTCAGGCGAATGAGAGGCGTGTTGCCGATTGCCTCAACCACAGATTTTTTAACGCCTGACTGCACCATGATATTTGCCCTTTTTTATAGTCTTATCCGTGGACTTCTCTGCCGAACCTATTGCTGCATGACAAGCGGCGCAAGGTAAAGCCTTTCCGTAATTGCTGCGTCAGAAATAAAAAATATCGCCGGAAGCAATTCCGGCGATATTATTATTCCACAAAATGCAAAGTAGCAGAAAAGCTGATTAATCAGCTGTTCCAGTCGTGTCCTGCCCGTTTTTTATTACGGTGGAATGTTTTTTTATTCGCTGGCTTACCGCTATTCGCCTGCGCGGATTTATGACCGGCGCTTTGACCACCCCGGCCGGAATGATTGCGGTTTGAGCGGGCACGCTCACCTTGTGCAGGTTTTGCTTCACCCGATTTTGGCGCATCATCATAAAGCTCGCGTACATCGGAGAAACCAGCAGAACGCTGTGGTGCTTTATCCAGACTTTTATAAGGACGCGAGGTTTTACGCTTGCCAACGGCACGTGGATCCGGCTTCGGCCATTCATGCTCAAAAGTTGGCTTTTCTGTGCGCTCAGGCAACGGGCCAAACTGCGGCGGCAGTTCTTTCTGTGTCAGCTTGTTACGGATAACCCGCTCAACAGCCTTGAGCTTTGCATGTTCAGTACCACCGTCATAAAGCGTAATCGCGGCACCGGAGGCACCATTACGGCCAGTACGGCCAATACGGTGTACATAGCTTTCCGGCTCATCCGGCAGGTCATAATTGATCACGTGGCTGATACCCGGCACATCAATGCCGCGTGCGGCAATATCGGTGGCGATCAGTACACGCACGGAGCGGTCTTTAAAGCCGTTCAGCGCCCGCTGGCGGGCATTTTGCGACTTGTTTCCGTGAATGGCTGCAACGGAATAACCATCTTTTTCCAATGTGCGTGTTACCGCATCCGCACCATGTTTGGTACGGGTAAAGACAATAACGGTTTCCAGCTTCGGATTGGTCAAAAGGCTGGAAAGCGCCTTTTTCTTATCCTTGGTCGGCACCGTATAAACCACCTGTGTGATTTCAGCTGCGGTTGTTCCGGCAGGTGAAACCTCAACACGTACCGGATCACGCAGCAGGCCTTCAGCCAGCGCAACAATTTCCTTTGGCATGGTTGCCGAGAACAAAGCCGTCTGACGGTCTGAACGTGTTGCTTTGGCAATGCGCTTCACATCATTGATAAAGCCCATATCCAGCATGCGGTCGGCTTCATCGAGAACCAGCCATTTTGTAGCTGAGAGTTCGACGCATTTGTCGCGTACCAGATCAGTCAGACGACCCGGCGTTGCCACGAGAATGTCCACGCCCGGCGCCATTTTACGCACCTGAGAAGCACGGGAAACACCACCCAGCACCAGTGCGGTTGAAAGATGCGCGCCTTTGGTCAGAACGCGAATGGTTTCTTCAATCTGCACGGCCAGTTCACGGGTCGGAGCAAGGATCAAAGCACGGCAGGTTTTAGGCAAACGCTTATCGCCGAGCGCCAAAATCTGTTCGATAATTGGCAGGGAGAAGGCGGCTGTCTTGCCGGAACCGGTCTGGGCGATGCCCAGAATATCTTTGCCTTTCAGCTGTGCAGGCAAGGACTGCTGCTGAATTGGCTTTGGCGTGGTCATGCCCGCAGCAACCAGATTCTTCAACAAAAGTCCGGTTACACCTAATGCGGCAAAACCGGCATTATCTTCAGTTTTAGCGGCGAAGCCGCTGGTATCCTGAATTTCCGCAACTGCGGTCAGGTCAGTTTCATTTTGATTTGTCAAAATATAAGCTTTCGATATGCGTCACCGGTCGGGAAAGCCGGACATACGCATCATCAGATCACCATGCGCAGCTGGCAATCCGGAAACAAATTTTTATACGACGAAGCGCCGGAACATTAATGTTCTCACGCGACTTGCGCTGCCGTATCCGGTGCGGAATGACCGGATTATTTCTCTCTCAATTATGAAACCAATAGAGAAAATTTAAGACGCAACCAAGTCCAGCATGGAAAGCCTGCATAGAATTTAATCTATGAAGCCCAAGCGCCTGAGCTGCATATGGGCGCTTTCGTTTCAAAAAGCAAATGAAATAAATAAGAGTGTCCTATGCAAATAAACATAGGACACAATTTGTAGTATTTATTAAATGATAAAGTCAGCCAGAACCTGATTATCGGTAATATCCTGATAGGACCAGCCGGCTTCCTTGAACTTCTTATCCAAAATGGCGAAGTTTTTGGCATCTTTGGTTTCAATACCGATCAGAACCGAACCGAAATTGCGTGCTGATTTTTTCAAATATTCAAAACGCGCAATATCATCTTCCGGCCCCAAAAGATCGAGGAACATACGCAATGCACCCGGACGCTGCGGGAAGCGGAAGACAAAATATTTCTTCAGGCCTTCATAACGCAGCGCACGTTCTTTGACGTCCGGCAGGCGTTCAAAGTCGAAATTACCGCCTGATACCACCAGAACAATGGTTTTGCCCTTGAGTTCGCTTTTCTTGAAATCTTTAAGCGCATCAATCGCCAGAGCACCGGCAGGTTCCAGCACCACACCTTCCACATTGAGCATCTCGGTCATGGTGCCGCAAAGCCGGTTTTCCGGCACATTAATCACCCATGATTCAGGATAGGCTTTAAGGATTTTGAAATTCTCTGCACCCAGCTCACCAACGGCTGCACCGTCAACAAAATTATCAACCGTTTGCAGCTTGATGCGCTTGCCAGCCTCAAGGCTGAGCTTAAGGCTTGGCGCACCTTCCGGCTCGACAAAACGGAACTCGGTCGGCCAGCCCAGTGCTTTTACATAGAGCGTAACACCGGCAGAAAGACCGCCGCCGCCAACCGGCAGCATCATCAGATCCGGCACCTTGCCTTTTGGTAATTGTTCTGCAATTTCCTGCGCAACCGATGCCTGACCGGTGATAATACCCATATGGTCGAAAGGTGGCACCATGAGCCCGCCTTGCGTTTTGGCATAGTCCTGCGAGGCCGCATAGCATTGGTCAAAAATATCTCCGACCAGACGGATTTCAATAAATTCCCCGCCGAAAGCACGGGTCTTGTCGATTTTCTGCTGCGGTGTGGTCACCGGCATAAAGACCACGCCCTTGCGGCCGAAATGGCGGCAGACATAGGCAAAGCCCTGCGCATGATTGCCCGCAGATGCGCAGACAAATACGGCATTGGCATCTGCTTTTTTAATCGCTGCGGAAATGAAGTTGAATGCACCACGGATTTTATAAGAGCGTACCGGTGTAAGGTCTTCACGCTTCAGCCAGATATCCGCGCCATATTTACGCGACAGATAATCATTGCGCTGCAAAGGTGTTTCACCGAACAGGGCACGCATTTGCTGCGTGGCCTGAGCGACAGACTGGATAAAATCACTCATAGGAACAAATCAACTTTCTCGAAACGTCGTACATCCACAAGACCGATATCGGAAATACGCAGTTCCGGTATCACCACAAGAGCCAGCAGCGAATGCTGCATATAAGCATTATTGAGCGTGCAGCCCATGGCAGCCATGGCTTTCACCAGCTTGTCGGCCTTGGCAGCAACAATCTCGGCGCGCTCGTCAGACATCAGTCCGGCAATCGGCATTTCCACACAGGCCAGTTCCCTGCCCTTGGAATAAAGCACCACGCCGCCGCCGATCTCACCTAAGCGATTAACGGCTTTCGCCATATCATCTTTATTGGTGCCGACGGCAAGAATATGATGGCTGTCATGGGCAACTGTGGAAGCCAGTGCGCAGTCCAGCGTATAGCCGAAACCGGAAACAAATGCATTGGTGATCTGCCCTGAACCGCGATGACGCTCTACCAGAGCAATCTGGCAAACATCATTGCGGCGATCCATCTGCACAATGCCGTCGCTCACAGAAAGTTCGGCTTCCAGCGCACGGGTCGGCGCCTGATTTTCAATCACACCGATTACGCGTGCCGTTACATTTTTAGCGGGCTTTGGTGATTGAATATCAAAGTCTTGCGCCGAGAACTTACGCCCAAGCTTTACCGTATTCTTTGCCTTGGCCGGATATTCGTAAGGCGCTATCTCGGCGACCAGTTTACCCTGCTCGGCCAGCAATGTGCCGCGGCCATAAACGCGCTCGATTGTCAGCGCAGAAAGATCGGAAACAATCAGGAAATCTGCGCGGCGACCCGGTGTAATCGAACCGATTTCGCGTTCCAGCCGGAAATGCTGGGCAGTGTTCAGTGTTGCCATCTGAATGGCTGTGACCGGTTTCAGACCTTGCGCAATGGCATGGCGCACCACACGGTCCATATGGCCGTCATGCACCAGAGTGCCGGAATGGCTGTCATCGGTACAGAGAATGAAATTGCGCGGATCCAGCCCCTGCTCGGTAATCGCTTTGACCTGTGTCGCCACATCATACCATGCAGAGCCAAGGCGCAGCATGGCACGCATGCCCTGACGCACACGGGCAATGGCATCCTCGGCGCGTGTGCCTTCATGGTCATCTTCAGGGCCGCCTGCCACATAGCCGTGAAATGCCTTGCCCAAATCAGGCGAGGCATAATGGCCGCCAACCGTTTTACCGGCATTCATGGTGGCATCAATCACACCGCGCATTGTGGCGTCATTATTGGCAACACCCGGAAAATTCATCACTTCGCCAAGGCCGATAATATTCGGCCAGCTCATGGCTTCCAGCACTTCTGCCGCGCCGATTTCAGCGCCGCCATTTTCAAGCCCCGGCGCAGAAGGCACGCAGCTCGGCATCTGCACATAGACATTGACCGGCATGGCCATCGCCTCATCATGCATCAGCCGCACGCCTTCAAGCCCCAGCACATTGGCAATTTCATGGGGATCAATAAACATGGACGTCGTGCCATGGGGAATAACGGCGCGGGTAAATTCGGTGACCGTCACCATGCCGCTTTCAACATGCATATGCGCATCACACAGACCCGGCACCAGATAGCGCCCTTCCGCATCCACCACTTTGGTATTGGCGCCGATGCAATGGGTTGCATCATGGCCCACATAGGCAAAGCGGCCTTGCGCAATGGCAATATCAATACCGGCAACAATCTCGCCGGAATAAACGCTGACCAGACGGCCGTTGCGCACCACCAGATCGGCCGGTTTGCGCCCCATGGCGACATCAACCAGCACGGGGGCGGATTCTGCCCATGTTTTGATTTCAGTTCCGGATTTTTTCAGGTCAGATGATGTCAAAGCCGCCTCCATGACGTGACCGGAAAATCTGGCATCAGATTGATATCAGGCAGATATCCGGTGCAGGCAAAAACCAGTTTTGCCAAGTTTGACGAAAAATTACCAGTTTGTTTTGACGTTTTAAGCAAATATATGCGCTTTCCCGCTGCATTTTCTGTCCGTTTCGCAGCTTAAATTTTTATAATAGTGACTATATAAAACTTTACAGCGAAATGTTTTTTATGGCAGCTTTGCCGCATCAAAACGGGAACTGAAAATTATGACTTCAAAAACAGCGATTATCACTGCAGGCGGTTCAGGCATGGGAGCGGCAGCAGCCCGTAAACTGGCTGAAAACGGCTATCATATTGCCGTTCTGTCCTCCTCCGGTAAAGGTGAGGCTCTGGCCAAAGACTATGGCGGCATTGGCGTAACCGGCAGCAACCAGTCCAATGAGGATTTACAGAAACTGGTTGATTCCACATTGGAAAAATGGGGGCGCATTGATGTGCTGATCAACAGTGCCGGACACGGCCCCCGCGGCGGATTGCTGGATTTCTCCGATGAGGACTGGCATCGCGGCATGGATGTTTATTTCATGAATGTGGTGCGTGCCGTGCGGCTGGTTACCCCCGCCATGCAGGCACAGAAAAGCGGCTCCATCATCAATATTTCCACTTTTGCGGCTTTTGAGCCTGATCCGGCCTTTCCGGTTTCCAGTGTATTTCGCGCCGGCCTTGCCTCTTATACCAAGCTGTTTGCCGATAAATATGCCGCCGAGAATATCCGCATGAATAATATTCTGCCGGGCTTTATCGACAGCCTACCGGAAAAACAGGAGTTTAAAGACCGCATTCCGATGCAGCGTTACGGGACGGAAAAGGAAATTGCGGAAACAATCGCATTTCTGGCGTCTGACGGCGCAGGCTATATTACCGGCCAGAATATCCGCGTGGATGGCGGCATAACACGCTCGGTCTGAGCCTTTATTGCGTACCGGAAAGATTTGAAGCTTTCCGGTGCGTCTCTGAGATATTGAATGTTCTAAATGGCTGATTTTAATCAGTATTGATTTTGTCAAAATGCTGCATAAATCACGCATTTTCTGCCGATAAACCGCATTGATTGCAAAGACTGTCTTGACTTATCGGCACAAATCACAGATCAAAAGATCAGGTTTAAGGCTGCATATATTGCGCCGCGGACGTGGAGAAATCGGTAAACTCAGCAGACTTAAAATCTGCCGCTCTTAGAGCTTGCGGGTTCAAGTCCCGCCGTCCGCACCAGTTCTTTCAATGACTTAGTTGGTGCTTTTTATTTCTTGAGACGGACATAGAAGCGTATCTGTTCTTATTTGAGCCACCACTGTTGCAGAACCTTAATGAGACTGGCAACGGAGTGGCAATTGAAGCTCCCGTCACATTCTTTGACGAACATGTGAAATTGCTATTCTGGAATACCTTTATAATCAGCAGGCAACGCGTGGTTTGCTTCCATAAGCTTCAATTCCATTGATGTTCTTGGTGAACAGTTCCGAGCGATTAACTGCACAAAATAAACAGTCAGCAAATTGCACTATTTCACTGATGAGAACCCGATATGCTGGCGCAAATTATTCTGGTGGCACATTTAATTGCCAGATTTTGAGTGAATAAATGAAAAAAGCCATAGCTACTGGACTGTTATCCATAATCATGACCCATGCCGTTATGGCAGATACACAAGGCGCACTTAATTTACAGCCTCGCGTTTCGAAGCATGATTTCGTTATCTATATGGCTGGAGTGATGGCAGCAGGATTATATTGCGAGGGGCTAGAGCTCAATGCCTCATACATTCAAGGTTTTCAGGATGGGACTGGTCTTATGTTGCCATTCGCGGAACCTGGATACAGGGAAGAATTTGCGCGAAGAGAAAAGGAAGTAAAGGAAGACCCTGAAAATTACTGTAAGCTTGCGATAGCCATGTTTCATAAAGATATGAAACCAAAAGCATTACTCGCACCTTTGCTCATGAATAAAATTCCAAAGGATTAATTCCCGACAAAGATAAGATCCGCAGCCAAGACCTCAAATCCCCATCGATATAATTGCGCGGTTGTACGGGAATAAAATCTTTTAAAACTGTTGTAATACAAAGGTTTACTTGACTGTTACCACCTCTGCAATAAGGTGTCGGCGGACTTCTATACTTCCATAATATGATTTGCACAGTGTTGCTCAAAATCAAAATGAAAGAGTTTCAAATGGACCTGAAAGATATTACCGGTTTTGATAAGTTTTTAACGCCGTCTTTGATCAAGATCGTGTATTGGATCGGCATTGTGGGCATTATCATTACCTCCCTTCTGACAATTTTCACCGCTTTCAGTTATTATGGTGGCGGTATCAGACAGGTTTTTGGCGGGATAGTTATACTGGTTGTAGGCCTGATCTTCTGGCGCGTTATTTGTGAAGGCATTATTCTGTCCTTCAAAGTCTATGATCGTCTGACTGAAATCCGAGACCGCTTGTCTCAGCGTTGATTTCAAACCGGTGGCTTTGCCTCGATACAAAACCACAGTGCAAAGCCGCCGTTTTTTCGAGATTCTTATCCCGCTCTTAGGTGAGCCGCATTTCTGCTGCAAAAGCCGGCACGGCACGCCCTGCCCGCTATATGCTTAAACAACCAGTTTCAGCGTATCATTTATCATAGGCCTGCAAGGCTGCAGGCAGCGCTTGAATGACAACATTCCCAAGCGCAGGCAAACCGGCAAGAATAGCACTGACAACTTCCTCCCGCGTTGCGCCATGCTGTTTCGCTTCCGCCACATGAAACGGAAGACCACTATGCAGCCGTGTGGCAGCGAGTATTCCGATATAAATCAGTGCTTCAGTTTTCGGATCGAGCTTTGAAGCCGCACCGATTTTCTTTACAGCCTCCAGCCATGCTTCCTGATGGGCCGGTGCTTCCTTCATAAATATTTGAAATGCATCACTCATATGCGCTGAATTTGTCATGCATATCTCCTGTTTCTCAATCTATTTGAAGCAATCGTGTAAACGATAGTTGAATTAATCTGAGCTCAAATCAACATCATATTTAAAAGCGGGTCTTTTATATTGAAAAGGATGCGCTGCAATAAACCGGATAATACGCAAATAAGGTCTGGACACAGGCAATGTGATTGTATTGATAATCTGTTCTGAAATTACAGGTCTGGTTATGGCTTAGGAGAAGAAGCAATGTATTTTCAATTGGGTAGCTTGATGGCTGTAGGGCTGGTTTTATTGACTGCGCCTGTGGCCGCAGAAACTTTGAATGTCCGCGACATCACTAATCAGCAAGAAATTTCAGAGCGTGCCAGCGATTTTGAGAATGATCTGAAATATCTTGGCATTTCAGCAAAGCTGAACTGCGATCTGCTCATTGGCACAAAGGGTGAAACCAAAGACGAAAGCTTCGGTGCGATTTGCGATATGACGATTTCAGGCCAAAAGCCGACTTCAGTCATGTTGTGTAACGACACGATGATCGGCAAACTCACCATCAAGGCTTTCGGCTTTAGCAAAAACAAAAATGAGCTCGCTGCCTTCACCGAGATGAATTGCCAGCCGGGTGGCTAATGCTCCTTCTCCGAAACCTCCAAAACATGGCATTCTTCACGCGAATGCAGATAATGTTCCATTCGTTCTGGAGGTTTCAAACCTGCTTTATAATCAAAGATCATTCCGGAAATATCTGAGAATCTGACCCCAAATTGCAAACTGGTAATACAGCGGGTCACCGCGTGGTCAGCCTGACTGTTACACATGCGCGTGGTTGCCTAAACATCACTGACAAAAACTCAAGATCAGCGACGCGCTACATCCAGAAATGCATTATAAAAACTGGAAAATGACTGAACCAGTCAAATGGCGGAGGGGGTGGGATTCGAACCCACGGTACGGTCTCCCGCACGCCGGTTTTCAAGACCGGTGCCTTAAACCACTCGGCCACCCCTCCTGCAGCAAGGCAAATCAGCCTGCAACGCACATGATGGCGAATGAAGGCTTCATACAGTCTTGTTTGCAGCTTCGTCAATCACCACGGCTTAAATTATTGTGCTTGTTTGCAAATAATTGTTGAGAGCGCTAGTGCTTCTGTTCCATCATGTCCGGTACATCTTACCATTGGCATTGATCTTCAGAATAGACGCCTTCTGAATGTGAAAGACGGAAAATCTCATGAGCCTTGAATCAGTAAAAGCATTTTTTGCCGAAAAAGCCCCGGATGTTCAGGTTATTGAACTGCAAACCAGCACCGCCACCGTGGCAGAGGCCGCCGCTGCGCATAATGTGGAACCGGCACAGATCGCCAAAACCCTCTCTTTGAAACTGGGTGATGATATTATTTTGCTGGTTGCCCGTGGTGATGCCCGTCTTGATAATCGCAAGTTCAAAGACCAGTTTCAAAACAAGCCACGTATGCTCGACTTTGATTCTGTGCTTGAGGCAACCGGCCATCCGGTAGGTGGTGTATGCCCGTTCGGTGTGGCTGATCACCTGAAAATCTATTGCGATATTTCATTGAAAGCCTTTGATGAAGTGCTGCCCGCTGCCGGTGCGGTGAATAGTGCCGTGCGCATCAATCCGCTGCGTTTGGCAGAGCTGACCAATGCGCAATGGATTGATGTTTGCCAATAAGTAATTGATTTTATATGATCAAAATCATTATTGCAGATTGTTTTTCAGGCGGCTGAGATGCCGCCTTTTGCATAAGCAGGTGGGCATATTCACGCACCCTGCAATCAGCGCTGTGCAACATCACTAAAACATGATTAAAAATAGTAAGTTTTATTGCAAAGCAGGGCTTTATATTTATTCAGAATAGTTCTAAACTGCGCTCATGTTTTTAGCAGTGCTTCGCAGCACTGCGGGAAAGGACCTGATATGCGTCTTACCAGACAGACGAATTATGCTATCCGCATGCTGATGTATTGTGCTGCCAATGAAGGCAATCTGAGCCGCATCGCGGAAATCGCCAAGGCCTATACGGTTTCAGAACTGTTTTTGTTCAAAATTCTGCAGCCGCTTGTCGAAAATAATATTGTCACCACAGTCCGCGGCCGTAATGGCGGCGTGAAACTGGCGCGCCCTGCAGCGGATATATCGCTGTTTGATGTTGTTCGCGTGACAGAAGATAATTTTGCCATGGCTGAATGTTTCGACAGTGACAGCGAATGCCCGCTGATCGACAGCTGCGCTTTGAATTCCGCATTGCGTGAAGCGCTGAATGCATTCTTTGGTGTTCTCGCCAAATACAGCATTCAGGATCTGATTGATGCGCGTCCGAATGTACGCCGCCTGCTCGGCATTGATGAGCTGGAAAGCCGCCCGCTGGTTGCAGCCGCAGGCTAAAGAACAAAAAAAGCCCTGAACATGTGTTCAGGGCTTTTTCATTTGAACTGTGTTTGTGCCTGCAAAACCAGTTTTTCAGAAGACTGAATGCGGCAGGATGAAAGGCTGGCCTGCAGCCGGTGCCACGCCAACCTGCAACGGACATTCATAAACCCGCAGCAAGCGCTCATTGGTGAATGTTTCCGTCACGCTGCCGCAGGCTTCAATCCCGCCATTATGTACCATAATCACGTGATCCGCATAAAGCGCCGTCAGGTTAAGATCATGCAGGATGGTGATAACGCCGCCGCCTTTGGCAGCAAAATTACGCGCAATATCCATCACCACGATCTGATGACGAATATCAAGGCTTGATACCGGCTCATCAAGCAGTAAATAGCGCGGTTTGCCATCCAGAACCGGTTTCCAGACCTGACACAGAACGCGGGCGAGCTGAGTGCGCTGCTGCTCACCACCGGATAATTCCTGATAATAGCGCCCGCCGAAACCGGCAAGATCAACCAGCTCAAGCGCCCTGTCCGGCAGTTGCGCTTCTTCGCCTTCGCTGACGCCGGAGCGTCCGCCGGTCAGGCCGAGATTGACAATCTCACGCACCGTAAACGGAAAAGACAGCGCACTTGCTTGTGGCAGCACGGCGCGGCGCTCGGCCATTTGCCATGGCTTATAGGTTTCAAATCCCGCACCATCCAGCAACGCCTTGCCCGTATAGGGCAGATCACCGGATAAAGCGCGGATCAGCGTGGTTTTGCCGGAGCCGTTAGGCCCGACAATGGCGGTTACCGCGCCGGGTTTGGCACTGATATTAACATTTTTAAGAATGGTTTTTCCGCCGAGCTGAACGGCAAAATCTTTGGTCTCAATCATGATTATAAGTCCAGCACGCCACGGCGGCGCAGCAAAATCCAGAGGAAGAACGGCGCACCGACAAAGGCAGTTACAATACCGATCGGAATTTCCGCAGGCGCAACAATGGTACGGCTCACGGCATCAGCCAGCAGCAGCATACAGGCGCCAAGCAGTGCGGAGGCAGGCAGCAGATAACGGTGATCCGGCCCGATGGAAAGGCGCAGCAAATGCGGCACGACAATGCCGACAAAGCCGATACCGCCGCTGACGGCGACTGATGCGCCGGTGGCTGCGGCAACCAGCAGGATTGCGGTATTTTTAATCCGCTGGATTGGCAGGCCGAGATGATTGGCCGCCGCCTCACCCAGCGACAAGGCATTGAGACCACGCGCCAGAAAAGGTGCAGCAAACAAAGTCAGCGCAATGATCGGGCCTGCGGTGAGAATTTTAACCCATGTTGCACCGGCCAGCGAGCCCATGCCCCAGAAGGTCAGATCGCGCAATTGCCGGTCATCGGCAATATAAACCAGAATACCGCTGAAAGCGCCGGACATAGCGCCAAGCGCAATACCGGCCAGCAACATTGTGGCAATCGAGGTTCTGCCGCGCCGTGTGGCAACGCGATAAAGGATCAGCGTCGTGATAAGCCCACCGATAAAAGCGGCCAGAGGCAGCATATAAAAGCCGAAAATCTTAAACAAAGGTGCCAGAAAAGTACCGCCCAGCACAATAACGGTAATGGCACCAAGGCTTGCACCGGAAGACACACCGACAATGCCGGGATCGGCCAGAGGATTGCGGAACAGCCCCTGCATAACCGCGCCGGATACGGCGAGCGATGCCCCGATAATGATGCCCAGCACAATACGCGGCAAACGGATATCCATAATAATGATACGGTCGCGCTGCGCTGCAATATCGGAAGGATCAATCTGTCCACTGAACAGGGATTTCAGCACTGACCAGCTTGAAGCCTGCGATGCGCCTGCCGTAAGGCTGAACAGTGCGACAATCACCAGCAGCACGGCCAGCAGCCCGATGACAATACGTGCCTGACGGGAACGGTCGCCCTGCAAAATATTTGGTAAAGCACCGTTTTCCGGCAGTTTTGCAGTTGCAGATTGCGATGCAGCCACGGCATTGCGTTTGATGAAGTGGGAAGCAGGCATATCGCCAACAGTATCAGTCAAAGTCTTTTGCTTTCCGTATCAGCCCATATCAGCCATATGCAGCCAGCCGCTCGCAAGCAGGGTTGCTGTTTTCAGTGCATTACCGGCACAGTCTTTTGACCGGTAATGTTTGCTTGTTTTACGTATAGTCTGTGCATCCGACGCAGCACTTTGCCCCGCAACATGCTTTAACGCCCGTAAAAGCATCAGTCCTTTTTGGCGTAAAGCGCATCGGACAATTCCCGCGCAGCGTCCGCCGCACGCGGACCGAAGCCCAGCAGATAAAGTCCGTCCATGGTTACAATCGCCTTGTTGCGACCGGCAGGGGTTGCGGCGAGTGCAGGATTACCCAGAAGATCGGAATGATCATCATGATCCTTGTCAGCACCGGTATTCATCAAAAGGATAAGATCGGGCGCAGCTTTGTCCAGCGCCTCATCGGTCAGCTGTTTATAGCCTTTATATTCATCAATCGCGTTGATGCCGCCTGCCATCTTGATCATGCCGTCAGCAGCAGTGCCCTGCCCCGATGCCATGATGCGTCCGCCCTGACGGGACAGAATGAACAGCACACGCTTTTTCTCAGCGATACCAGCCGTCTTATCCGCAATGGCTTTGAGATCAGCGCTGACTTTAGCTGCAAGCGCCGTGGCCTTGTCCTGAACGCCGAGCGCCTCGCCGACAACATTGATCTTATTGATAATGCCTTCTGCGGTAAATTCTTCCGGCACAATAATCATCTGTACCGAAGCACGTTTCAGCACTTCCATGGTTTCTGCAGGGCCGCTGCCCTGAACGACAAGCATCGCTGTCGGTGTAACCGACAACACGCCTTCCGGCGAAAGCATGCGCATATAGCCGATATCCGGCAGTTTTGTCACAGATTCCGGATAAGTGCTGGTGCGGTCACGGCCAATCAGCTTGCCATCTTCACCCAGCGCATAAACGATTTCAGTCAGCGCGCCGCCGACACTGACGAGCCGCGATGTATCGGTAAATGTTTTGACCTCTTCAGCCTGCGCCGCAGTGATAAAACCACCGGCCGGTAAAACAGCTGCTGTTGTGGTGAGCAGACAGGCAGCAAAAGCTGCCGCAAAACGAAAAGACTGAAAACGGGATGAAGAATTATGGGTGCTGCGAGCAAAAAACATGAGCCACCTGAGGCTTGTTTCAGCCATCCAAAAGTGCCGATGACTAAAATTTCTGAATGAAACGCCGCAAAACGGCGGGCAAATTTTTAGATCGAAATTGTGCAGGGCGGGAGAACCCGCCTTGCACATAATAATAAACAGATCAGGCTGCGGCTGAACGAGCCAGACGCGGCAGTGCTTCAACCAGCTCGCGCCAGTCTGTACGCTCGGCTTCGCCTTCATGACGTTCACCGAAGAACTGGGCAATCATTTCGCCTTCAGCATCATAGGCTTCAAGCGATGTTACATGGCCGTCCTTGGTTGGCTTACGCACAGCCCAGACAGTGTGAATATGATCTGTACGCAGATGCATATGGAATGTCGGATCCATAACATTGAGCCAAGGGCCCATCATCATGATCTCTTTCACCGGACCGGTGTGAATCTGGATGCAGCCATTATTGCCGACAAACACCATGATTGGCTGGCCGGTTTCGGAAACAGTGTTCATCATGCTTTCAACACTGCCTGCTTCCAGTTCCCAGGCAAATTCTTCACCGGCAAGCTCAACAGCCTGTTTGCGGCTCACTGAAAATTCGCGCAGGATCATGATGAACTGGTGAACATCGGTCATATTGGTCCAGCGTTCACGGAAACCGTTCACATCAATCGTGGCGATGTCCTTTGGCTCTTCTTTGGCTTTGGCTGGCGTAATTTCAACAGTCTGGCTCTGATCTTCAGAACGCAGGGAAGCAACAAGCGCTTCATAGGCAGCAAGATCGGACTGCTCACGCAGGTGAATCTTATGCACTGCATCGCCCTGCTTGTTGAAGAACTGCAGCGAACGGCGGATATTGCCTTCGCCATCGGTCTTTTCAACGGCGAAACCATAGGTCCAGACTTTAGGGAAAATGCGCAGATCAATCTGTTTACCCAAAACGATTGACGCATGCGGGCCAACGGAAACCTTTTCAAAAGGTCCGATTTTTTCATGCACAACGCTTTCATTGCGGGTCAGCGCCATAACTTCGCCAAGCGTGGCAGCGCCGTTCAGAATGGCCGTAATATCTACATTCAAACGGATTGCGGATGTACCGACATGGGCAGCCACATAATCCGCTTCGGTAATACCGTTTGCCTGAGCAAAGTCCCTTTCACGGGATTTCGGATTTTCACTGCGCAGACGCAGAATGTCTTGTGGTGAAAGAGTTTGCTTTGCAGTCATTATTATACGCCTGTTGCGGCCGCATCCGACGGGTGCAGCCTGTTTTAGTGCCTTCATCAGATCTGACGAACCCCCAAGGCCATCAAACCAGTTAAACGGTGCCTGCCGGCCCCTGTTGCATCAAAGCAACCATCCTGTTTATTTACAGGTATGTTTCTTGACACAAAATATCATATTAATTATTGGAAGCAATAGTGGATATTTCGCGTCATATTAAAATTCCCGTGAATATCCATACTGTTGTGTGGAATAATAAAAATATCGGACATCCACACATCACAGATATGCATCTGCGCAAGCATTTTGCCTCATAAAATGCGCGGAAACTGGCCTGTGATGAAGAGGGGTGCGCGCATAACAGTTTATTTCGAAAAAGTTTTTTCAATTTAAATGCCTTGCTTGCCACGCTTGAAAGCGGCGACAATGCGGAGACAAAAAATGCAGCACACCTCCAATCTATCCAAATTTCTGAAAACAGGTCTTGGCAGCACCGCAATTGCTCTGGTGATTTTGGCCGGCGCAGCGCAGGCTCAGCAGGCACAAAACACGAAGCCGGCCACGAACAAGACTGATGATGTGCAGCTTGATACAATCAATATCAAGAATGTGAATCCGCAGGAAATTACCTCGCGCCCTGCTCCGGTCAGCAATATTTCCAAAACCGAGATCAAGCTGAACGGTCGTGAAAAGCTGGATACGGTTCTGCGTGAAACGCCGGGCGTCTTCACTCGTATTAACGGTTCCAATCCGGGCGTAGCCGTCAATATTCGCGGTTTTGAAGGCTCCGGCCGCGTGAATATGATGATTGACGGCGCACCGCAGACCTTCCGCACCACAGGTCACGATGCGCAGGGCTACAGCTATATCGACCCTAACCTTCTGTCCTCCGTCGACATTACCCGTGGCGCTGTCACCACTGAGGGCGGCAGCGGTCTTGCAGGGAGCGTCAATTTCCGCACCCTCGGCGTTGATGATGTGCTGATGGAAGGCAAAGACAAAGGCGTTCTCGGCCGCGCCTCATGGGGCAGCAACGGGGTTGGCTTCTCCGAAATGCTGGCTGGTGCCGCACGGGTTAATGAAATCGGCATTGTTGCCGCCATCAGCCGCCGCGATTCCAATGATTATAAAAACGGTGACGGCATAACCCAGAATAAGACCGGTCAGGAAATGACATCGGGTCTGTTCAAAGCCGAATTCAATCTTGCAGAAGATCACAAGCTGACACTTGGCGGTGTGATTTATAACAATCATTACGGCACATCGCAGAGCAATTACGCACCTGTTCCACCGACAATTGATTATGATTTGCTGTTGCAGAACCGTACTTTCACGGCAAATTATGTCTATAATCCTGCTGATAATGATTATATCGATCTGGCGATCAACACCTATTACAACAGCACAAAGCTGAATTATGTCGGTGGTAACAGCCCGACACTTTCAAGCCTTGGCCGTGAAATCAAAAACGAGTCCGTCGGCTTTTCGGTCTCGAATACATCCCGCTTTAATTTCAACGATTTGTATATCGATTGGAAATATGGCGTTGAATATAATCATGACAATACCGGCGGCGTGAAAACCGGCGTCAATCCGGCAGATTCAAACACGAACCGCGGCGCAGCCTTCACGCAGGTTGAGTGGAATTATGATCGCCTGCAAGTCCTGACCGGCCTGCGCTATGATTTCTACAAACTTAACGGTACTGCCGACAGTAAAATTCCCGGCTTTGAAGATAACGGCGTTTACACGGCAGATCAGTCAAAAGGCTTGTGGAACCCTAAAGTCACCCTCGCTTATAATGTTACCGACTGGCTGCAGCCTTATGTGACCTATTCACAGTCGATGCGTGCACCGACACTGCAGGAAACAATGCTCGGCGGAACACATCCGGGCGGCACAACTTCAAGCTATGTGCCGAACCCTTATCTTTTGCCGGAAGAACAGCGCGGTTGGGATATTGGCCTGAATCTCAAACATGGTGATCTGATCACCGCAGGTGATGTGGTTCGCTTCAAGGCCAATTATTTCAATATGGATGTAAAAAACTACATCGCAGCGCAGCGCAATACCACCTATAACAAGCTGCAATTTGTCAACCTGCCGGGCACGTCACGCGTACAGGGCTTTGAACTGGAAGCCAATTACGATTCCGATTATGTGTTTAGTGCAGTTTCCTACACGCATAACAAATCTGACCTGCCATCCCAGACCCCGGGTCTCGGTGCAAGCCAGTATCTTCCGGATGATATTGTCGCTGTGACACTGGGCGGATATTTCTTCGAAAAGAAACTCTCTGCCGGCGCCAAATATTCCTATGTTTCAAGCGGTCTGGTTTCTGCGACAGACATGTTCGGTAATCTTCTGCCACCGGAAAAATCGGATTCCTATGGTCTCGTCGATATTTTCGCGACTTATAAATTCAATGAAAATGTTGATCTGTCCTTCAAGGTAACCAACCTGTTCGACAAAACCTATACACCGTCGCTCAGCACATCCGGCTCCGGTCAGGGACGCACATTTGTCGTCGCAACGCAGTTCCAGTTCTGATCTGAACCGCGCATATTTTTCGCAACGCGCCCTCTCCGGCGCGTTGCAATCTTAAATTTCCTGTTGAAATTATCGTTTTATGAAGGGTGTGACAACGCACCGCAGCGGTACTGATTTACCGCAAATAGCGTGAATTTCGCTTATCGCGTCATGAATAGCTCAATTAACATGGGCATTTAACTCAAGTTTAAAATCATTCTAAATTATTGATTTTTAGAACAGTTTTAAACTACGACGTTTGACAAGCCTGAAACCATGAAGCATTAGAAAATCAAACAGTTACAGTGCAACTTTAAATGTCTGGCCTTGACCCATTCATTTGGAGGAAGAATGTTCAAGACGATTTTTGCGATTTATAACCGCATTTCATTTGAAAAGAATTACAATAAAGTAATTCATAATATGTCTTCTTCGGAAGCAAAGTCTATTTTTAGTCCAGGACCTGATTTTCAGGCGAAAAATGCCGGTATTACCTTTGCAGGTGCGGCATGCTAGTTTGCCATTGCAATATTATTACTGCCAAAGAGATCGAAGATACTATCATCCAGATGCTGGATGAAGATTGCTGGCAGTTGATTGTTCCCGCCAAGGTTTATCACGCGATGAAGAAGCGCGGCCGTTGCTGTGGCTGCTTCCCAAATGTCGTCGAAACGATCATAAGAGTGACCGAAGAATATCATCTTCGGCGCGAGCATAATGATTCTGAATTCATTGTGTATATTGATCGCGTCCGTGCATTGCGTGAACAATTCGGGAGCGAATGGAATGAAAGGCGACAAAAAGGTCATCGAGCGGCTTAATGAGGCTCTTTTCCTCGAACTCGGTGCTGTAAACCAATATTGGCTGCATTACCGTCTGCTGTCTGACTGGGGTTTTGCCCGTCTGGCGAAAAAAGAGCGCGAAGAGTCGATTGAAGAAATGCAGCATGCAGACCGCCTCATCGACCGCATCATCTTCCTTGAAGGCCACCCTAACCTGCAAACCGTTGCGCCGCTGCGCATTGGCCAGACAGTGAAGGAAGTTCTGGAAGCTGATCTGGCAGGCGAATATGATGCCCGCGCGTCTTATAAGAAATCCCGCGAAATCTGCGATGAAGCCGGTGACTATGTAAGCCGTCAGCTTTTTGATGAACTGCTCAAGGATGAAGAAGGTCATATCGACTTTCTCGAAACCCAGCTTGAGTTGCTCGGTAAAATCGGTGAAGAGCGCTATGGTATGCTCAATGCCGCTCCGGCTGATGCTGCTGAATAAATCAGCACACAATCAATATCTGAAAGGCTCCGCTTTGCGGGGCCTTTTTTCGTTATCTGACTGCCTGATACAAAGTGAAATTTGAAAAACAGAATTACAGTGCGTGCTGACCGCGCCTGCCCTTTACTCCTCCTGCAACAAACAGGAGCATATCAATGGATTTTCGTATTACCGGCCTGTCACCGGAACCGTTCCGCCATCTTTTCGACCTGCCGGATCACGAACTGAAACTCTATCGTGCCATGCGTATTATTGCCGATGACACCGGCTATCCCGACCGTATTGAAATGTGTGAGGCTGCAACCGGTGAAAGCCTGCGGCTACTCAACCATGTATGTCAACCGGCGGAAACACCCTATTATGCAACGCATGCCATCTATGTGCGCGAGAATGCGGTGCAGGCCTATGACCGCATCAATGAAGTACCGCCGGTGATGCGCACAAGACTGCTGTCTTTGCGCGCTTATAATCGCAAAGGCATGATTATCGGAACGGAGGTTGTGCACGGCATGGAGACTGAAGATGCAATTGAACGCCTCTTCAGCGATGAAAATACAGCCTATATTCACGCCCATAATGCCGGACGTGGCTGCTATTCCGGCCGGATTGATCGCGCCTGAAACCATAAATGAAAAAGGCTCCGCCTGATGCGGAGCCTTTCGCTCAAAAATACAGGCTGAAGCTTATTGCGGCACCGTGCCATCAACACCCTGAACATAGAAATCCATGCCGGTAATAGCGGCATCATCAGCGGTTTCGCCTTCTTTCAGCCATTCAGAACCATCCTGCTTTTTCAGCGGGCCTGTAAACGGCTTCAGGTCACCGGAAGTCAGCTTCTTGATGGTTTCCTCAGCCATTGCCTTCACATCATCCGGCATATTGGTCAGCGGCGCCATGGTCACCATACCGGTATTCATACCATCGAATGCACTCTGCGATTTCCATGTGCTATCGAGAACCGCCTTAGTGCGCTCGATATAATAGGGCGACCAGTCGTCAATGGTTGCTGTCAACTGGGTTTCAGGGCCGAACTTGATCATATCGGAAGCCTGACCGAATGTTTTGACACCACGTTTTGCGGCGGCCTCAACCGGTGCTGAGGAATATGTATATTGGGTCAGAATATCCACGCCCTGATCCATCCGTGTCTTGGCAGCATCGGCTTCCTTAGCCGGATCGAACCATGAATTAACCCAAACCACTTTGACTTTGAAATCAGGATTGACTGATTGCGCACCGATCTCGAAAGCATTGATGGCCTGTATAACATCCGGCACCGGCATAGAGCCGATGAAACCGGCAACACCATTTTTTGACAATTTGGCTGCGATCTGCCCTTCGACATAGCTGCCTTCATAGAAGCGTCCATTATAGGCTGAAACATTGTCTGCGGTTTTGAAACCGCTTGCATGTTCAAATTTCACATCAGGAAATTTCTTGGCAACTTCAATGGTCGGATCCATATAGCCATAGGATGTCGTGAAGATCAGCTTGTTACCGGCCTCGGCAAGCGCCTCGATGGCACGCGCAGCATCGGCATTTTCCGGCACGCGCTCCACATATGTCGTGGTAATTTTGTCGCCCAGTGCTTTTTCAAGTTTTATACGGGCCTGATCATGCTGGTGTGTCCAGCCAAATTCCCCGGTTGGTCCGATATAGACAAAGCCGACTTTCAGCTTTTCTTCGGCCTGCGCAGTGCCTGTCATCACAAGCGTTACAGCGGTGGCAAGCAATGCCAGCGTTTTCTTCATTGTCCCTATATCCCTCACAATGTCCTATATTAATAATATTGAATAAAAAATATCGCATCGCTGCCTTTGCGATATGTATAAATTTAGAAGCCATACAGATCATCACTGATCACGCAGCACCGGTTGAGTGAAGGCATATTAAGCAGTTGAGTTTTTTCCAAAATATGAAAAGCAGAACTGCCAACTTCTGCGTGCTATATTCCACTATTTAATCTGCATATTTCTAAATTTTATTACAATTATACTCATTTCCTATGTCGCGGATAATGATGTGAAAAATCAAAAATAATTTATAAAAAAGCTTTTCCGGCGTAAATACACGCCGGAAATACTGTCTATCTGGCCTCACAGCTCCCTGTTCAGACCTTAAGGGATCAGAACTGTAGTGCCGGTGGTCTTGCGGGCTTCCAGATTGCGCTGTGCCTCTGCGGCATCACGCAGGCTATAGGTCTGACTGACATTGATCTTGACCGCACCGCTGGCAACCACATCAAACAAAGCCTGTGCTGCCTGTTCCAGATCTGTGCGCGTGGCAATATAGGCGGCAAGCGAAGGCCGTGTGACATAAAGCGAACCGCGCTGGCTAAGCTGTGCCAGTTCAAACGGCGGCACAGGGCCGGAAGCATTGCCGAAGCTGACAAACAGACCGCGCGGACGCAAAACATCAAGCGATGCAGGGAATGTATCCTTGCCCACACTGTCATAAACCACCGGCAGACCTTTGCCGCCGGTAATTTCCTTCACTTTTTCAACGAAATTATTCTCACGGTAATTGATCACGTGGTCATAGCCGAGCGACAAAGCCAGATCGACCTTTTCCTGCGAGCCAGCAGTGCCGATAACCGTTGCGCCGAGATGTTTGGCCCATTGTCCGGCAATCTGGCCAACGCCGCCTGCCGCCGCATGGATCAGGACCGTATCGCCCTTCTGCACTTTATAGGTCTGATTAATCAGATAATAAGCGGTCATGCCTTTGAGCATCATCGACGCTGCAAGGCGGATATCCATATTATCAGGCACTTTGACCAGACGGTCAGCGGCAATCAGGCGCTCATCGGCATAGGCGCCCATAGCGCCGGTATAGGCCACACGGTCACCAACCTTCACATTGGTGACACCCTCGCCCACGGCGACCACAACACCCGCACCTTCCTGCCCCGGTATGAAAGGCAGCTGCGGCGCTTTATAAAGGCCGGTACGGAAATAAATATCAATGAAATTCAGCCCCACCGCTTCATGGCGGATACGCGCTTCACCGGCACGCGGTTGCCCCAGCTCAACCTGCTCATATTTCAGAACATCGGCACCGCCGGTTTCACGGATAAGAATGGCATTGATCATTGATGTGGCTTCCCATTATTTCGCGGCTGCTTTGAGCCCTAGTTTTGGCATGAACTGCATCACAATACCGATGCAGTAAAGATAGATACCGGTGACGGAAATCCCGATACGCACCCATAATGGCGCTTCCATCTGATAGAGAATACCGGCCACACCAAAGCCGCACCATGCAAAAAAGATGCTGAGATTGAGCGGGCGCAGACGGACAACACGCACCGGATGCAGGAAGTTCAGCGGTATGAAAGACAGAATTGCCGAGACAACAACAATGCCGAAAGCTGTCCATTCGCCGGGGCCGACAATAAACAGGGTGAAGACCACCATATTCCAGACCACCGGAAAACCTTTAAAGAAGTTCTCTTTGGTTTTCATGCCCGTATCGGCGTAATAAATCGCACTGCTGATAACGATGATCGCGCCGGACAGGAAAGACAGGCCATGCCCCATAAAGCCGCTCTGATAGAGCGCATAGGCCGGTATCAGCACATAGGTCACATAGTCGATAATATTATCGAGCAATTCACCGGACCAGTTCGGCAGCACATATTTCACTTCCAGCTTGCGGGCGATCGGCCCGTCAATACCGTCAACAAACAAAGCCAGACCCAGCCAGAGGAACATTGCCGTCCAGTCTTTTTCACTGGCGGCAACCAGTGAGAGAAAGGCCAGAAATGAGCCGGAAGCCGTTAACAGGTGAACAGAAAAAGCCCTGACCTGAGGCAGAGTGACTTTTTTTGCTTTCAGTTTGTCCGTCAGTTTCGCTTTCAAGGTCTTTGCCGATTCTGTTACAAAATTTTAATGAATTACCAGTGCTAACAGCTTTTGTCGAAAAACATCAAAAGTGCAACAAATGTCGCAGCAAAAAACAGACAAAATGTCGCTCATCCAAAGAAGTTACCGGTCACGGGCAGAGATTGCAGGATTAAACATATGATTTTTGTGTCAGAAACGCTACTTATGGCCTGAAGCATAATTCCTTCAACTTGAATCAGTCACAGTTAAGATTATGCTCTGATTTTAAAGTGTTCGAGCGCGTATTGTTCACCCAATCCCGCGCATGATGCTCTAAAAGAGATATTCGCAGGCAATACCGGCATCTTCAGAATTCCTCCCTTCCACTGTCGATGCTAAGAACAAAGAGGTGTGTCATGTCTGGTTCCGCTCAAGGTGCAAAATTCATTCCGGAATTCAAAAGCAACCGCATTCTGATCAGCGGCAGCGGTCCGGCAGGCATGATCGCGGCACTGGCGCTGGCGCAGGCAGGCTATGATATTCTGCTCGCAGGCCCTGTCAGCGATCAGGATGACCGCCGCACCACCGCATTGATGATGCCGGCAATTGAATATCTCGACAGTCTCGGCGTGTGGCAGACCATCCGCCCGCAAGCCGCCGCCCTTGCCTCTATGTGCATTGTCGATGGTACGCGCAGACTGATCCGCAGCCCTGCTGTTACCTTCCGCGCATCGGAGATCGGCAGCGAAGCCTTTGGCTATAATATTCCTAATCTGGTGCTGAACCGCGTCTTGCATGAGGCTGTGAGCGCTCATCCGCGCATTGCCCGCAATTATAATAATGCGACCGCCTATAACCATAATGCCGACAGTATCACGGTCACTTTCAGCGATGGTCAGGAAGTGACAACGCCGCTGGTGGTAGCCGCTGATGGCCGCAACAGCTTAGCGCGCGATGCTGCCGGCATTAAAACCCGCCGCTGGCATTATCCGCAGACCGCTGTGGTCTGCTCTTTTGCCCATAAAGTGCCGCATCAGAATATTTCCACCGAGTTTCACACGGAAGACGGGCCTTTCACGCAGGTGCCATTGCCGGGCAACCGCTCCAGCCTTGTCTGGGTAGCCAATCCGCTGCGTGCCAAAAGCCTGATGGCGCTGGACAGTGCACAGCTTGCCCATGAGATTGAAAGCAAAATGCAATCCATGCTCGGGCAGATTACGGTTGATACCAAGCAGCAGGCCTGGCCGCTTTCCGGCCTTGTGCCGTTAAAATTTGCCGCCAAGCGCACCATCCTGATCGGTGAAGCAGCCCATGTGTTTCCGCCAATCGGTGCGCAGGGTCTCAATCTTGGCACCCGTGATGTTGAAACCCTGATCAGCGCCATTGCCAAAGACAAACAGGATGCCGGTTCTGATCGCGTGATCCGCGCTTATGACAGCGGCCGCCGTCCGGATATTCTGGCGCGTACCGGCTCGGTTGATGTGCTGAACCGCACATTGCTGTCGGATTTCCTGCCTGCGCAGATTATCCGTGGCACAGGTCTGGAAATTTTGCGCACCGTGCCGCCGCTGCGTGCCTTCTTCATGCGGGAAGGCCTGCGGCCGGGTGCCGGTTTCAAAGCGCTACTGCCGTCTTTTACGGCCAAGAATAAATCCGTATCCGTGCCCGCGACAGCACCTCATCAAGATGGTACCCAATGAATAGCAGTGACATAAAATATGCCCGCTTCCAGATCGGTCAGGTGGTGCGCCACCGCCTGTTGCCGTTCCGCGGCATCATATTTGATGTTGATCCGGAATTTTCCAATACGGAAGAATGGTATATGTCCATTCCCGAAGCCTCACGCCCGAAGCGCGAACAGCCATTTTATCATGTGCTGGCAGAGAATGAAGAAACGGATTATGTGGCCTATGTTTCCGAGCAAAATCTGGAAGAAGATGAAAGCGGTGAACCGCTGCGCCATCCGCAGCTCGGCGATTATTTCGACATTGACAGTCAGGGCGGATATCGCTTTAAAGCAGCAGTACTGAATTAATTCAATAATTCACATACTGGCGACAAGATATTGATATAAAACAAAAAGGCCGGATTGCTCCGGCCTTTTCTTATTTCATTATGCATTGCGAAGATCAGGCGGTGTTGCCTCTTCACGCAAGGCGCTCAGCACGTCATCAAGCGACATTGGTGTCTGATCCCGCGAGCCGAGACGGCGTACATTGACTGTGCGCTCTTCTGCTTCACGCTTACCAAGCACCAGAATGACCGGTACTTTCTGCAGCGAGTGCTCACGCACCTTGTAATTGATCTTCTCGTTACGGAAGTCGGTAATGACCTGCAAACCGGCTTTCTTGAGCAGGCCAGCTACTTCCTGACCATAATCATCCGCTTCAGATGTAATGGTTGCCACCACCACCTGAACCGGCGCAAACCACAGCGGCATATGACCGGCAAAGTTTTCGATCAGAATACCGAGGAAACGCTCCATCGAACCGCAAATGGCGCGGTGGATCATAACCGGCTGCTTCTTCTCGGAATTATTGTCGATATAAAAGGCACCGAAGCGTTCCGGCAGGTTGAAGTCAACCTGCGTTGTACCGCACTGCCATTCACGACCGATCGCATCTTTCAGCGTATATTCAAATTTAGGCCCGTAGAACGCACCCTCACCCGGCAGAATGCCGGTTTTGATGCGGCCGCCGGAATTGGCTTCAATCGTCTTGAGCACTTCGCCCATGACGCTTTCTGCACGATCCCACAGCGCATCATCGCCCACGCGCTTTTCAGGGCGTGTGGAGAGCTTAACCGTGATCTGGTCAAAGCCGAAATCGGCATAGGTCGACAAGATCAGGTCATTAATGCGCAGGCATTCATCGGCCATCTGTTCGTCAGTACAGAAGATATGCGCATCATCCTGCGTAAAGCCGCGAACACGCATCAGACCATGCAGCGCGCCGGATGGCTCATAGCGATGCACATTCCCGAATTCCGCCATTTTGATCGGCAGATCGCGGTAGGATTTCAAACCATGTTTGAAAATCTGCACATGACCCGGACAGTTCATCGGCTTCAGCGCAAAAACGCGATCATCTTCCGTATCATCACCGGCTGTGGTGACCTTGAACATATTGTCCCGATACCAGCCCCAGTGACCGGAGATTTCCCAGAGGGATTTATCCAGCACCTGCGGTGCATTGACTTCCTGATAACCGTGATCGTCAAGACGGCGGCGCATATAGCTGACGAGGTTCTGGAACATTTTCCAGCCCTTGGCATGCCAGAAGACAACGCCCGGACCTTCTTCCTGAAAATGGAACAGATCCATTTCACGGCCAAGGCGGCGGTGATCACGCTTTTCCGCTTCTTCCAGCATCAGAAGATAGGCTTGCAGATCGGCATCACTGGCAAAAGCCGTACCGTAAATACGTGTCAGCATCGGATTATTGCTGTCACCGCGCCAATAGGCACCGGCAACCTTCATCAGCTTGAAGGCATTGCCGATCTGGCCTGTAGAGGCCATATGCGGACCACGGCACAGATCAAACCAGTCGCCCTGATAATAGATCTTCAGATCCTGACCTTCAGGGATCGCGTCAATCAGCTCAACCTTATAGGCTTCACCTTTATCGGAGAAAACCTGCTTGGCTTTATCGCGCGACCAGACTTCACGGGTGAACGGCTTGTTGCGGGCAATGATCTCACGCATTTTCTTTTCGATAACCGGCAGGTCATCGGGCGTGAAAGGTTCATTGCGGGCAAAGTCATAATAGAAGCCGTTTTCAATAACCGGCCCGATTGTAACCTGTGTTCCCGGAAAAAGCTCCTGCACGGCTTCTGCCAGTACGTGAGCGCAGTCGTGGCGGATCAGTTCCAGCGCACGCGGATCTTCACGGGTGATAATCTCGACTTTGCCTGATGCGCCCAGAGGCTCGGACAAATCACGCACCGTACCGTCAACCGCATAGGCGACAGACTTCTTAGCCAGTGATTTGGAGATGGATTCGGCAAGCGCCAGACCGGTCATGGCCGGATCATAGTCGCGTTTGGAGCCGTCAGGAAATTCGAGAGTAATAAGATCAGACATTGTCATCCCCATCCAGTCCCGCCAACGATTGCGGGTGGTTTGTTCGTGTGTAAACTCAGAGCCTTTTCCGGTCATCTTACCGGTGTCAGCGCTCTTGTCTTTCAATATGCATATGCAAATGCCCGCTTCTGCAAAACCAAATGCAGTTATGCGAGCCTGTTTCCTATAATCAATCTAAAAACAGAAAGAAACCATAACTCAGCTTACAGCGACATTTATTCCGGTTCTGTTTGCTGTTTTGCTGCGGAAATGTGCCAGTAACGCCACGGAAAATACCATTTATACTGCGCATCCAGCTTTTCCGGCACCCGATCTATGCCGCAAGTGCCGAAAGGCCCGCAGCGCATCACCCGAAACAACCCCATCCAGCCGCCTGTCCAGAGGCCATAACGGGCAATCGCCTCATAGGCATATTCGGAACAGGTTGGCATATGGCGGCAGGAATTGCCGATAAAGCCGGACAAAGTCAGCTGATAAAGCCGCACCAGACCGGCGCCCAGCAGACGATCCGGCGTTTTGCGCCATGCGCCCTGATAATTGCGGCTATAGCGCTTATGTTTGTGATGCGGTTCGGATGGCGGGCACATGGATTATCCGCCAACTATGCGCAGTGTCTTGCCTTCAATCTGGTCAAGACAGTCAATAACAGCATCAAAAGTCAGCAATGTGGAGGCATGGCGTGCCTTATAATCGCGCACTGGCTCGAAGAATTTGAAGTCCTCAAAGCGCCCTTCAGGCGGCGCACCATTCTCTTTCAGCATGGCAATCATCTGCTCACGCAAAGCCCGCAACTCTGCAACCGTAGAGCCGATAATAAGACGTGCCATCACGGATGATGTCGCCTGCCCCAAAGCGCAGGCCTTCACCTCATGGGCGAAATCCACCACCACGCCATTTTCCACTTTCAGATCAACCGTTACGGTTGAACCGCACAGGCGAGAATGGGCTTTTGCCGTGGCATCCGGCGCTTCCAGCCTACCCAGACGCGGAATATTACCAGCAAATTCAAGAATGCGGGCATTATACATATCATTGATCATACGTTTTCTCCCCACATGTCTGCTGCATAGCCGGCCATATAAATACAGGCTTGACTTGCGTTATGCGCCGGACAGCGCCAATGGCTCAAGATAAATATTCTGTTATCAGCCGCCAAGACGCATAATCAAACTTATATGCGACATAAAACGGCTGTGTTTACCCTTTTAATATCTCGCACATACTCTATATAGGTCTGGCATTTGCAGACTGAAACAGTTTCAGCGTGCAAAATTATAAATTGGCAGATGAGCCATTGGCGGCATTCTGCACATGCCAGACATAACTGCCAAGCCTTCAGCGTGACAGGCTTTATTTCAACGCGCCAAAGACGGCACGGATAAATAAGACCGCTGAGCAAGCTTCGTAACAGTGTCCGTTTAACTCGTCTTTCCTTGAGAGAAAGACTACGGGAGCTCGATATGAACAAGCACATTTCAGACACCGGCACCAAGAACAGCCCTGCAACACGACCGACACAGGCAGAAGCCGAAGCCGCAGTGAAGACATTGCTGTTATGGCTGGGCGAAGATCCGTCCCGCGAAGGCTTGCTTGAAACACCAAAACGCGTTGCCAAAGCCTATAAAGAGCTGTTTTCCGGCTACCGGCAATCACCGGAAGAAGAACTGGGAACCGTATTTGAAGAGGTTTCCGGTTATTCGGACATGGTTGTGGTGCGCGATATCAGCTTCCACTCCCATTGCGAGCATCATATGGTGCCGATTATCGGCAAGGCGCATGTCGGCTATCTTCCGAATGGTTCTGTGGTCGGCCTGTCCAAAATTGCCCGCGTGGTCGATATGTTTGCCCATCGCCTGCAAACACAGGAAAGCATGACGGCGCAGATTGCGCACAGCATTCAGACTATTCTCAATCCGCTCGGTGTTGCCGTGCTGATCGAGGCTGAGCATATGTGTATGGCAATGCGCGGCATCCGCAAACAGGGCTCAACAACCCTGACCACCACCTTTACCGGCGTTTTTGAAAATGATGCAACCCATCAGATGCGCTTTATGACGATGCTACGGAGCGGTTCATGACATTGCTGCCAACAGAATTTCCTGCCCAGACCGACAAGCTCAGCACCGAAGAAGGCAGTGTTTTTGCGCCGCGCTTTGATGCTGCCGGCCTGATCACCGCTGTGGTGACGGATGCCCGTGACGGCGAATTGCTGATGGTTGCTCATATGAACGCCCAAGCCCTGCGCCTGACGCTGGAAACCGGCATTGCCCATTACTGGTCACGTTCACGCAAGAGCCTTTGGAAGAAAGGTGAAACCTCCGGTAATCTGCAAACGGTGACCGAAATACGCACCGATTGCGATCAGGATGCTTTATGGCTGAAAGTGACCGTGACCGGTGATGGCCCAACATGCCATACCGAACGCCGCTCTTGCTTTTACCGTACGGTTGATGTGCAAAATGGAAGCATCACATTAAACAAATAATTCAATAGGTTATTTTGATAATTTTACAAATTAACTTAGAAAAACGAAAGCCCTGCACAAGTCATCATTGTGCAGGGCTTTTGTATCCTGAGGACGGTTCTCCCGCCGCCCTTTAAAGAGCAGCGAGAGAGCCCCTGAATAGACCAGAGGCGTCTTTCCCCTCTTATAAGCTCATTAGAACTTGTAGTTTACACCAACGCGCACAGTGTGGAAGTTGGTCTTAATTTTATCGGCATGGAATGGATTGGTTTCAAACTTTGTGTTGCCGAGATCTGTGTAGAGATATTCTGTCTTCAGCGTTACATTGTCTGTGAAGGCATGTTCAATACCGGCACCAACAGTCCAGCCAGCGCGGGTCTTGGAAGCGCGGATGCTTTCATTTTTGAAATTAGTGTCGGTTTCATTCACTTTGCCATAAGCAAAACCGGCTGTACCATAGAGCATTGTACGCTCAACAACATCGACACCCAGACGAGCGCGAACAGTACCGAACCATTCAACCTTTGCAGTTTTATCAGCCAAATAAGCGCCGGCGGCATTGTAAATATTGAATGTTTTTTTCATTCCGGAGCCCTGGAAGTCCACTTCGATACCGGCTACCACTTGATCAAACTGCCAGTTGTAACCAGCCTGAGCACCACCAACGAAACCGCGTGGCTTAACAGTACCGCCATCAGCGCCATTATCCAGAACAGTCTTGGTTTTGCCGAAGCCGTAACCGGCATTCAAACCGATATAGGCACCTTCCCAGCTGAATGTGTTTACAGCGGCGACTGGTGCTGGCTCATTGTAAACAATAGCGTCAGCAGCCATAGCGGAACCGGAAATCAGAACGGCTGCGGAAGTTGCGAGAAGAACCTTATTAAACATAGCATACCTCAAAAGTTTATCCGAGTTTGCTTTTACAGCTTTTACTAAAAAATGATGTAGTAATATTGCAACACATTAATAAAGTAAGTTTTACAAATACCCATGTAAACGCATGTTTTGTTTGGTTAATTTTTCAAAGTTACAAGCAAATATAAAATACAAAAACAAGAATAAATCATATTTTGTATGTTTTAAAATTTGATTTTGATCAAAAGTAAAAATAATTTACAATAATAAATATAATTTATATTATAGAAATACCTTGAATTTCATAAATTCCACCTGACATATAAAGCTGTATTCATACATACTTAAATTTAATGTAAACTAATATAATAAAGGCTAATATATTACGCCGCAAGATATCACCGCCGTTCCACCTGAACCGATAAGAAGCCGCGGCAGAAAAGCGAAATTTCCGGCATTTTCCAAACAGTTATCGAGCTTCACACCAAGCGCAGCCGGGATTCGTTGCGACTGAAAAAGACGATGCACCGACAGATCAACACGTCCTGCCAAGCACCCATCCCGCCCATCCCGCCCATCCCGCACAATCAATGCGGAATACAGCAGAGCAACATTAAAAACAGCCCATATTGGCGCAGCCCATAAATGAGCCCGACAAAACAAAAGCCCCGCACAATTTATTATTGTGCAGGGCTTTTTGTCTGGAGGATGGTTCTTTCGCTACCCATAAAGGCAGCGAAAGAAATCTTGAAGAAACAAGAGGCGTCCTTCACCTCTTATAAGTTCATTAGAACTTGTAGTTTACACCAACGCGCACAGTGTGGAAGTTGGTCTTAACTTTTTCAGCAGCATCAAAGAGGCGTGCCTTGCCGAGGTCGGTGTAGAGGTATTCTGTCTTCAGAGTTACGTTGTCTGTGAAGGCATGCTCAATACCAGCACCAACTGTCCAGCCAGCGCGGGTCTTGGAAGCGCTGATTTCATCTACACCGTCAGTGCCGGACAGCTTAACTTTACCATAGGCAAGACCGGCTGTACCATAGAGCATGGTGCGTTCAGCAATATCCGCACCCAGACGACCACGAACAGTACCGAACCACTGAACCTTACCGGTTGTGCTACCTACATAAGCGCCCGCATTGTTATAGAAGTCTACAGTCTTCTTCATTGCGGAACCCTGGAAGTCCAGTTCGATACCGGCAACAACCTGGTCAAACTGCCAGTTGTAACCAGCCTGAACACCGCCAACGAAACCGCGTGGCTTGATGCTTTCTTCATATGCCTTCATCTTGCCGAAGCCGTAACCAGCATTGGCACCAACATAGGCACCTTCCCAGCTGAATGTGTTTACAGCAGCAACAGGTGCTGGTTCATTGTAAACGATAGCGTCAGCAGCCATAGCGGAACCGGAGATCAGAACAGCTGCGGAAGTTGCGAGAAGAACTTTATTAAACATGGTGTAACCTCAAAAAGTTTGCTTGAGTGTGTTTTACACCTTTCGATAAAAAATGCTGTAGCAATACTGCAACACCCAAAGGCAGTAAAATTCATGGTTACCAGCGAGTTAACGAAAATTTGAATGTTGAACTTTTCGTGATTGAAGCAACATCCAAAGATAAATTCACACATAAACATGAAATTTATTTTTAAAAATTGCTTGTTTCACAACAATCAAATCAAAATGAATACAACTATAAATGATGTATTATATTTATACTTAAATGACACAATCCTGCCTTAATGTATAAACTTGCCTTCAGACATGTACTGAAATCTACAGGAGCTAATATATGTTATCATGGGTGACCCGCCGCCGTTCCGCCACGATTGATAAAAATGCCGATAGCAATGCGGAACTGGCAAATCCTGTTTTTCATAAAAATCCGCAGCCGATCGCTCTTGCACTTGGCGGCGGTTCTGCCCGCGGATGGGCGCATATTGGTGTTTTACGGGCTTTGGATGAGGCAAAGATTCGAATCTCCATGATTGCAGGCACTTCAATCGGCGCTCTGGTTGGCGGATGTTATCTGGCCGGCAAGCTGGATGAGCTGGAGGATTTCGCCCGCAACCTCACACGCAGACGTATGTTCAGCCTTATGGACATTACATTGCGCGGCAGCGGATTGTTTGGCGGTATGCGCCTAGACCGCAAGCTGCACCAGCATCTCGACGGCCTTAATATAGATGACTTACCCTGCCCCTATGTGGCTGTCGCCACGGAATTGCGCACCGGCCACGAAATATGGCTGTCGACCGGCTCTCTTATATTAGCCATGCGTGCATCTTATGCCTTGCCGGGTGTTTTCGAGCCGATCCGCTACGATCACCGGTTGCTTGTTGATGGCGCTCTGGTCAATCCGGTGCCGGTTTCTGTGTGCCGCGCTTATGAGCAGCCATTGGTTCTCGCCGTCAATCTTAATTACGACCAGTTCGGCCGCGCAGCCGTGGTTAAATATACCAGTCCCGCACGCGCAGGAAATGAAGACATTATAAGTGCATCAAGTGGCGGACCAATCAGCCATGAATCGCGCCTTGGTATTACCGGCGTCATGATGGATGCATTCAATATTATACAGGACAGAATTTCGCGCGCCCGCATGGCCGGCGATCCGCCGGATATTTCGCTGATGCCAAGCATCGGACATATCGGCCTGACGGAGTTTCACAGAGCCGCAGAAACAATTGATATCGGCTATCAGGAAACAATGAAGCAGCTTGAAAACATTCAGAGGCTACAGCGCGTTGTATTTTGATTCATGAAATCAGCCAAAATGCGAATCTCTAAGGAAAATTTCGAGGTAAAAACGACCGGAACAAGCACCAATAGTACCATCAGCAACAGGCATAAGCTTTTCCAACCTATTGAAGCCATTACAAAAGCCTTGTTTTGCGGGCTAAAATTCGTTGCCTGTGAATTATTTTTAAAAAAATGCAATGAAACGAATAATTTGGCTTGTCACTCCAATAGTGATTTGCTACATCGCCCTCACCGAAGCAGTTCGGTTTCTACCACACAGTGCGGTCGTGGCGGAATTGGTAGACGCGCAGCGTTGAGGTCGCTGTGGGGCAACCCGTGGAAGTTCGAGTCTTCTCGACCGCACCATTTGGCTTTTATTGCCCCTTATATTTCAATGATATAACAGTTTTAGCACTTCCCAGGTACACATCCGAGTACACAGGAAGTACACAATGGGTTTGTCGCTGAAATACGTAGTCCTGACAAATGCCGGCACTTGGCATTACCGCCGTAGGGTTCCTAAAGCAGCTCGGACAACCTTCCCTCAATGTGAATTTAAAAGACTACTTGGTGACACTCGACGTGAGGCTCTGCGTAACTGGCCGCATGTCCATGCTGAGTTTGAACGCCTGACCAACAGCGACAAACACTCATCGAAAGAATCATTCGCGAACGAGCAGCGCACAAGCCCTGACACTGCGCCATTTGTGCAGCGTATTGCTTCGCCTTCACAAGACCCTACCTCCACGCAGCAAGCCACAAAGCCATCACTCAAGGGTATTGAAACAGAGACTTATGCGCCGACATTAGCGGATGCTAAGCAGCTCTATCTACAAGAGCGGATTATCGGAGATATTGTTGATTATCACTGAGAACTGACCCGGTTTGGGCAGATATTTCCATTTAG
>JBEBVV010000011.1:0-92133 GCA_040392545.1 Pseudochrobactrum asaccharolyticum
TCGGCAAGATCGTGCTGTCGATGCTGGCGGCCTATGCGATTGTCTATTTCCGCTTCCGCTTCGCCACGCTGGCTTTCTGGCTGATTTTCACCACATTGCTGCTGCCGCTGGAAGTGCGCATTGTACCGTCTTATCAGGTCGTGTCATCCTTCGGTATGCTCAACAGCTATTCAGGGCTGATCATCCCGCTGCTGGCCTCGGCCACCGGCACATTCTATTTCCGGCAATTCTTCAAATCCGTGCCCGATGAACTTCTGGAAGCTGCCCGTATTGATGGGGCAGGGCCGGTTAAATTTTTCATTGATGTGCTGGTGCCGCTGTCGCGCACCATGATCGCCGCCATGTTTATCATCATGTTTGTCTATGGTTGGAACCAGTATCTCTGGCCGATGCTGGTGACGACAGATGAAAGCTTCTTCACGCTGATGCGCGGTATCAAGCAGATTTTGCAGGTGTGGGTGGGCGCACAAATACCGGATTATAACGAGGCTTTTGCTCTTGCCGTGCTGGCTATGGTGCCGCCGGTGCTGATCGTCGTGGTGTTCCAGCGCTGGTTCATCAAAGGCCTGACCGAGAGCGACAAGTAAGAAATTTTAAGGAGCCTCTGATGGCACAAGTTAAAATCGAACATGTTTCAAAGATTTATGCAGGCGGTACCAAAGCCGTCAATGCTGTGAATATTGATATTAAAGACGGTGAATTTATTGTGCTGGTCGGGCCGTCCGGCTGCGGCAAGTCCACATTGCTGCGCATGGTGGCGGGGCTGGAAAGCATTTCCGAAGGCACGGTCAGCATTGGCAGCCGTGCGGTCAATGATGTGGAACCGGCCGATCGTGATATTGCCATGGTGTTCCAGAATTATGCGCTTTATCCGCATATGACGGTCTATGACAATCTGGCCTATGGTTTGCGCAACCGCAAAACACCGAAAGAAGAGATTGCAAAACGTGTGGCGGAAGCTGCAAGAATGCTGGAATTACAGCCTTATCTGCAACGCAAGCCGCGTGCGCTTTCCGGTGGTCAGCGCCAGCGCGTGGCGATGGGGCGGGCGATTGTGCGCAAGCCTGCGGTGTTTCTGTTCGATGAGCCTTTGTCCAATCTTGATGCCAAATTGCGTGTGTCCATGCGCGGTGAAATCCGCCATTTGCAGCGCCGCCTTGGCACAACCTCGATCTATGTGACCCATGATCAGCTGGAAGCAATGACACTGGCTGATCGTCTGGTGGTGCTGAATGGCGGGCAGATTGAGCAGATCGGTGCGCCGCTGGAGATTTATCATCAGCCTGCATCCACTTTTGTGGCCAGTTTTATCGGCTCTCCGGCAATGAATCTGTGCGATGCCACGCTGCATCAATCGCAATTGATGCTGGGCGATGATGTGCTGCAATTGCACGATCTGCCGCCGGTGCAGGGCGAGATTACAATTGGCATCCGTGCAGAGGATCTGCGCCAGATTGCAGCGCATGAACAGACGCAGGAGCCGGTCTTGCAGTTCCGCACCGATTATGTGGAGGAGCTTGGCGCACAGCGTATTGTGCATGGCTATGCGGGCAATCAGAAACTGGTGGCGGCATTGGCACCGGATGCGGAAATCCGCGAGCAGATGCTGCTGAGTGTTGCGCGCGAGAAACTGCATTTCTTTGATAAATCAAGCGGCAAGCGCATTGAATTGTCACAAGCATCCACAAACCGTGTAAAAGCAGCGCAAGCTGTTTCTGCCTGAAATAGTGCAAACTCCGAGACATAATATGACTGAAGTAAAAAGCGTTGAAACCATGATCCGCGCCACTGTGGCTGCGCTGGATGTGCCTTCCCGTGAGGAGCGCCAGAGCATTACCCTGCTGGATAAAACTATTGCTGCCCATGATGCCAAACTGGTTGCGATGGATTGCATGACCCGTGTTGAAACCGGTGGTCAGGCTGCCGCAACCGCGCCGCTGGCCTTTCCGTTCAATGTCACCGCATGGAATCTGGAGCGCTGCCTGTTCCCTGAGGAAAGTGCCGCCAAAATGCTGGCAGAAAAACCGGCTGTGGCACTGCTCACCGAGATGGATAATGGCATGGCGCGTACTGCGCAGCGCAATACCACGGCAGATGTCGCCCGCCATATGGATATGGATTATGCCTATGGCGTGGAATTTATCGAGCTTGGCCTTGGTTCGGAAATTGAACATTCTTTCTGTCAGGATGATTTCAACGAAAAAGGTTTCCACGGCAATGCGCTGATGTCTTCTGTTCCGATGCAGCGCGTTTTCATTCAGCGTCTGGCCGGTGAGCGGCTGTGGTTCTTCAATGGCGGTGATCAGCCGCGTCTGGGTGAGCGCAATGCCATCGGCGCAGTGATTGAAACCGTTGATGGCCCGTTTCTGGCGGTCTCGGTGCATCTGGAAAGTGCCTCACCGGCAGCCTATCGCGAAAGACAGGTTGTGCAGCTGCTGGATGCGCTGGAAGCAGAATTTGGTGACATGCCGGTGCTGATCGGCGGCGATCTCAATACCGGCAATCATGCGGGCGGTGATTTTGAGGCGGAAGGCCTGTTCCGTGTCGCCTTGGAACGTGGTTTTATCCGCCACAGCGGTGCATTGGATCAGATGACCACCCGTCCGAGCCTGATCACACGCTGGCCTGACCGCGCCATGAAACTGGACTGGTTCCTGAGCCGTGGGCTGAAGATTACTGAGAGCCGCATCATCTCTTCGCTGGATGAAAATGAACGTCCGCTTTCCGATCACGATATGATCGTCTGCCGTGTGGATGGCTTTGCGTAAGTTCAATTATGGCAAAGGCGCATGGGTAACGCATAGATACCTCATGCGCCTTTACTCTTTTTGGCCTTGTGCAATTTCATTTCCCGCCGTCTTTTGGCGGAAGAGGGAATGCCCAGTTCTTCTCGATATTTGGCGACAGTCCGGCGGGCAATCTCAATGCCACTGGCACCAAGCGCCTGCACAATGGCTTCATCAGACAGCACGGTTTCTGCACTTTCCTGTGCAATCAAAGTGCGGATTTTGCTGCGCACAGCCTCTGAGGCAAAATCGCCATGCGCATTTTTGCCCCTGATTGCGGCATTGAAAAAATAGCGTAATTCATAAAGCCCTTGCGGGGTAAGCATATATTTCTGGCCTGCCACACGGCTGACGGTGGATTCATGCATGGCAATGGCATCGGCCACCATTTGCATGGTCAGCGGCTTCAGGGCTTCAGCACCCTGATCCAGAAAATCCTGCTGCTGGGCAATGATTTCAGAACCGACACTGAGAATTGTCTTGGCACGCTGCTCAAGGCTGCGGGTCAGCCAGTTCGCTTTGCTGCGGCACTGACGCAGAAAATCTTTTTCCTCTTTACTCTGTGCAGTGTCGCTGAGTTTACGGCTGTATTCCTCATTCATCAGCACGCGCGGCAGCGCCTGCGGATTCAGCGTGATCTGCCATTCCCCAGCCCCGGTTTTGCTGACCAGAATATCCGGTATGATGGTCATGGCCGGTATATTGTCAAAGATCTGGCCGGGCTTGGGGTTCAGTCCGCGCAACTCCCCCAGCATGTCGCTCAGTTCTTCATCATCAACGTCACAGAGCTTTTTAAGGGCGGCGAAGTCGCGCTTTGCCACCAGATCAAGATGCCTGATGAGCAGGCTCATTTCAGCGCTCAGACGGTCGTCGGCAATAAGTTGCAGGCGCAGACATTCTGCCAGATTGCGGGCAAAAATCCCTGCCGGTTCAAAATTCTGGCATTGGCGCAGCACTTGCATAATCTGCTCTGCGGAGACGGTGAGACGTGTGGCAATCTCCTCATAATCACCATGGAGATAACCGGCATTGTCCAGCGTTTCGGCCAGTGCTTCGGCAATTTTGCGCTCTGTTGCATCCCGGAATTGGAGATTAATCTGCTCGGCTACATGATCCTGCAGACTGTGCTGCACGGTGCCGAACTGGTCAGCAGAAAAGCCCGCGCCGGATGCGGGGGAGGGATTCGAAGGGCCGGTCAGTTTTTGCAGAAGCGGATTGGCCTCAACCTCGCTTTGCACAAAATCTTCCAGCTCAGCACGGCTCATTTGCAGCAATTTGAGGGATTGCTGCATTTGCGGTGTCATTGTCAGCGATTGGGTCTGCCGCAAAACCGGTTTGGAAGTGAGTGCCATTGATCTGTTTATAGCACTCTTTTCAATGCTATTGATACGTCATGAAATTGTAGTAAGCACGGAATCGAAAAACATATTCTGTGCATGAGGATTGAAGATGCGCCACTATATCGGAATTGATGTCGGAACCGGCAGTGCCAGAGCAGGTGTTTTTGACCGTCAGGGGCAGTTGCTCGGTACTGCGGCCTGCGCCATTGAAACATTCCGCCCGCAACCGGATTTTGCACAGCAAAGCTCGGCGCATATCTGGGCATCAATCTGCAAAGCTGTGAAAGGCGCAATGGCTGAAGCGGCAATTGCTGCTGACAGTGTGGCTGGCATCGGTTTCGATGCCACTTGCTCGCTGGTTGTTGCAGATGCGCAAGGCAAGCCGGTGACCGTCAGCCCGAAAGGCGAGCCGGATCAGGATGTGATCCTGTGGATGGATCACCGTGCAATCAAAGATGCCGAAGAGATTACCGAAATCGGCGGCAAAGTGCTGAACCATGTCGGCGGTCGCATGTCGCCGGAAATGGAATTGCCGAAAATCCGCTGGTTCAAACGTGAATTGCCGCAAAGCTGGGCGCAGACCGCAAGCTTCTGGGATCTGCCGGACTGGCTGGTGCATCGCGCCACGGGCACGGATATGCGTTCGCTCTGTTCGCCGGTGTGCAAATGGACATATCTCGGCGATAAAGGCAAAGCCGGTGAGGGCTGGGACAGCGCCTTCCTTGAAAATATCGGCCTTGAAGAACTGGGTGACGACAATTTCGCTGCCATCGGCAACCGTTTCGGTGCGGCCGGTGAACTGGCAGGCAATTTGTCGGAACAAGCCGCAGAAGAGCTCGGGCTTAAAGCCGGTATTGCTGTTTCCACCGGTCTGATTGATGCCTATTCCGGTGCGCTTGGTACATTGGCTGTGGCAGACAGTGCCGGTGTGAGTGCAACAGAACAGCGTCTGGCGCTGATCGCCGGTACTTCCACCTGCCATATTGCCTTGAGTAAAGAGCCGGTTTTTGTCTCCGGTGTCTGGGGGCCATATTATTCTGCATTGCTGCCTGATCTCTGGGCGAATGAAGGCGGCCAGTCGGCAGCAGGCGCTTTGCTTGATGCGGTGATTGCCCGCCATGCTGTGTCTGCAAAACTGGCAGCAGACCATCCAAATCAGCGCATTGCTGATCTTCTGGATGCGCATCTGGCGAAAATGGCTGCGGAAACGGCGACGCTTACCCGTCACCGCCATGTGCAGCCGGATTTCCACGGCAACCGCTCACCGTTGGCGGAAAGCTGGCGCAAAGGCGCACTTGTCGGTCTGACACTGGAGCACGGGCTTGATGATTTGGCGCTGGATTACCTCGCCACCATTCAGGCGCTGGCCTATGGCACACGGCATATTCTTGAAGAAATGCGCCATGAAGGCATGGAGATTGATACGCTGGTGGTTTCCGGCGGTCTGGCGCGCAATCAGCTTTATTTGCGTGAACATGCGGATGCTACCGGCTGCCGCGTGCTGGTGCCGGAACAGGCTGAACCGGTATTGCTGGGCTCGGCCATGCTGGGTGCCGTTGCCAGCGGCGATTTTGCCGATCTGCCACAGGCTATGGCGGCGCTGAGCGGTAAAGGTGATGTGCTGGAACCGCGTGGCGGTGCAATTGCGGCCTATCATGATGCCAAATATCTGGTCTATCGCCGTATGCAGATGGATTATGCCGATTATGCCGAATTGATGGATGAAAATCCGGCGGCTGATGATGAGGCTGACACAGACGAAGAATAAGACAGACTAGAGCGCCGTGTGCCAGACTTGGCACACAAAGGTCGCTCGAACACTTTAAAATGAGAGCATAATTTTACCTTAAATTGATCCAAGTTTAAGGAATTATGCTCTAAAAACACCGGCAGTTTGAAACTGCCGGTGTTTTGCTTTGTGCATCGGGGATTAGTAAGGGCTGTCGACTTTGCCGGTTTCCACATAGACCGTTTTGATCTGGCTGTAATGGGAAAGGGCAGCAAGGCCGTTTTCGCGCCCGATACCGGAGTTTTTATAGCCGCCGAACGGTACTTCCACCGGTGTCAGATTATAGGCATTGATCCAGCATGTACCGGCCTTGAGCGCTGCAATCACCCGATGACCACGGGCACTGTCCGCGGTGAAAACACCGGCAGCAAGGCCAAATTCCGTATCATTGGCGCGGGCAACGACTTCATCCTCATCCTTAAAGGTCAGAATGCTCATCACAGGGCCAAAAATTTCTTCCCGTGCAATAGTCATATCATCGCGGACATTGGTGAAAATTGTCGGTTCGATATAGAAGCCGTTTTCCAGCCCTTGCAAGGCTGGTACACCGCCGCCGCAAACCAGATTTGCGCCCTCACGCTTGCCCTTCTCAATATAGGACAAAACCTTGTCGCGCTGGGCAAGGCTGACCATCGGCCCCATCTGGGTGCTTGGATCAAGCGGGTCACCAATCTGAATGGCGCGGGTGCGCTCAACCAGACGGCTGACAAACCGTGTCGCGACAGCCTCATGCACGAAAACCCGGGTGCCGTTGGAGCAGACCTGACCGGTGGAATAGAAATTGCCGAGCATGGCACCGCCAATAGCATTTTCCAAATCGGCATCATCAAACACGATCAGCGGGGATTTGCCGCCGAGTTCCATGGTGACCTGTTTCATCTCGCCGCCGGCCTGCGCCATGATCTTTTTACCTGTCGGCACCGAGCCGGTGAGCGAAACCTTGGCAACTTTAGGATGGCTGATCAGGGCAGCACCTGCATCACCAAAGCCCTGAACCACATTGAACAACCCGTCCGGCAGACCGGCGTCCTTATACACTTGAGCTAGTGCCAGAGCGGATAGCGGCGTATTTTCCGATGGTTTGAAAACACAAGTATTGCCCATGGCCAGAGCAGGAGCCGATTTCCACGAGGCGATCTGGATCGGGTAATTCCATGCGCCGATACCGACGCAAACGCCCAATGCCTCGCGGCGTGTATAGGCAAAAGGCCCGCCAAGCTCGACAAATTCACCGTTGAAACCGGAGATCACACTGCCGAAATATTCCATGGCATCGGCACCGGATGCTGCATCGGCCACCAAAGTTTCCTGAATGGCTTTGCCGGTATCCAGTGTTTCCAGTTCCGACAATGCCTGATTGCGCTCGCGCATCAGCTCTGCGGCGCGGCGCAGGATGCGGCCGCGCTCAACAGGTTTGAGCTTTGCCCATTCGGCTTGCGCTTTTGCTGCGGCTTCAACGGCCTGATCGACAATGGCCTGTGTCGCGCCATGCAGACGGGCAATCACCTCACCGGTCGCAGGGTAAATCACATCAAAAGCGCGGCCTGCTGTATCTTCAACAAACTGACCATTGATAAAATGTGAGGCTTGCGGCTGTGCGCGCATGGGAAATTCCTTTGAAACTCTTTAAATTTATTATGACTTAGCGATCTGAAATCTGCCAGCGCGGATTAATCCAAGGTTCCTGATTGGAGCGCGGCAGTGGTGTTTTGCCTAAGATATGATCTGAAGCCTTTTCACCGGTCATAATCGACGGGCCGTTGAGATTGCCATAAGGGACACGCGGGAAAATCGAGCTGTCGGCTACACGCAGACCTTCAACACCAATCACACGGCATTCCGGATCGACAACGGCCATAGGGTCATTCACGGCGCCCATTTTACAGGTGCCGCATGGGTGGAACGCGCTTTCCGCGTGGTCGCGGATGAAATTATCCAGCTGTTCATCTGTGACCTGATCGTCACCGGGCTGAATTTCCCGTCCGCGATAGGCATCAAAAGCTTTTTGACCAAAGATCTCGCGTGTTAAGCGGATGCAATGACGGAAATCGCGCCAGTCATCGGGATGCGACATATAATTGAACAGGATTTTCGGCTTTTCTTTCGGATCACCGGAACGCAATGTGACCGAGCCGCGCGACTTGGAACGCATCGGCCCCACATGCGCCTGAAAGCCGTGCCCGCCTGCGGCTGCCTTGCCGTCATAGCGGATGGCAACAGGCAGGAAGTGAAACTGAATATCCGGATATTCCACACCGGCGCTTGAGCGCACAAAAGCCGCACCTTCAAAATGGTTGGTCGCGCCAAGGCCGGATTTGAACAATAGCCACTGCGCACCGATGCGCGCTTTGGAAAACAGGTTGAGACTGGAATAAAGCGTGATTGGCTGCAGGCATTCCTGCTGCACATAAACCTCCATATGATCCTGCAAATTCGCGCCGACACCGGCACGGTCTGCAACAACTTCAATGCCATGTTCACGCAAATGCGCAGCAGGACCAATACCGGACAGCATCAGCAGTTTTGGCGAATTGATGCTGGAAGCCGCGATAATCACTTCACGCCTGGCTTTGATCGTGCTGATTGTGCCGGATTTTTCAATCTCAACGCCGGTGGCACGGCCATTCTCGATCACCACTTTGCGGGCAAAAGCATTGACCAGTGTTACATTGCGGCGCTTGAGAGCAGGGCGCAGATAGGCATTGGCGGTTGACCAGCGGCGGCCGTGATGGATGGTCTGTTCCATCGGGCCGAAACCTTCCTGTTTCGAGCCGTTATAGTCTTGTGTGGTTTCAAAGCCGGCCTGTTTTCCTGCCTCCTGAAAGGCCTGAAACAGCGGATTACTGCGCTTGCCGCGCTGTATATGCATCGGCCCGTCGGTGCCGCGCCAGCCTTCCTCGCCGCCATGGGAGTGCTCCATGCGCTTGAAGTAAGGCAGTACATCCGCATAAGACCAGCCATTGGCACCGCTTTCAGCCCAATGGTCGAAATCCTTGGCGTGGCCGCGCACATAGACCATGCCATTGATGGAGGATGACCCGCCGAGCACTTTGCCGCGTGGTGTAACGAGGCTGCGGCCACCCAGATGCGGCTCCGGCTCGGTGCTGAAACCCCAGTCATAAGTGGCCATATTCATCGGAAAAGACAGTGCCGCAGGCATCTGGATCAGTGGTCCGATATCACTGCCGCCATATTCGATGACGATAACAGAATGCTTGCCATCCTCAGACAGGCGATAGGCCATAGCCGCACCGGCGGAACCGGAGCCGATAATAACGAAATCTGCTTCCATACTGGTTTCCTTAATTCTGGTTGCTGATGGTCTTTGGCCGGTGTTGTGTCAGTTGCATGGAGATGTAATCTTCAACCAGTGCAATGGCTTTGGGTGCTTGCGGCGCATCGGCACCCAGCGCATGACGGATATAGAGCCCGTCGATCAGAGCGCCGGTGCCTTCAGCAATATGCTGCGCGGCCTGTTTGCTTGTCAGTTGCTCCAGCGCAAAGCACAGGTTGGAATGAAGACGGCGGGCATAGACCCGCAGCAAACGGCGCATTTCAAGCGATTGCTGGGCATGGGCATAGAATGTGAGCCATGCGGCAATGGTTTCATGGGCAAATTGAGAGGCCGAGAAGTTGACGCTGATAATCGCGGAGAGCCTTGCACGCGGACTGTCTGTTGCCTGCAAAGCAAGACGCAGATCAGAGCCGAGTTCGCTCAGCAAATGGCGCATGGTTGCCAGCAAAAGCTGGTCTTTGCCGCCGAAATAATGATGCGCCAATGCTGCGGAGACACCGGCCTTGCGGGCGATCTGCGCAACGGTCACATCCAGCGAACCGCGCTCGCCGATTGTCTGGATTGCCGCGCAAATCAGGTCTTTGCGGCGTAATTCTTCCATTCCGATTTTAGGCATCAGACACTCACAGAATTAAACAGGATATGCCTATTATTGTTTTTATTGATTGGTCAGTCAATCAAGACAATATTATTGTTTTATGTCAATGGTTTGAGTGTTGTTATTTGTTGCAGGAAACAGCATGGAACACGCAATCATGTGTTTTGACGCTTCAGGACAATTTTGCTAGAGCATGGCACAGCTGAATGGCTTCATTTGGCATTTGCGAATATGCGGCCAACGTTGAAAACCGGCGCACAGGCACCGGAGCAGTCGCAGGAATGATGCGGAGTTTTAAAATGACAAATCCGGTTTTGGTTGAAGTCGTGCGCGGCAATAATGTGGAGAGCCGCCATAGTGGCGCTATTGCCGTCTTTGACGGTGACGGCAAGGCTGTTCTGACTATTGGCGATGTACAGCGCCGCACCTATCCGCGCTCGGCAATCAAGGCCGTGCAGGCTCTGCCTTTTGTTGAAAGCGGCGCAGCCGATGCCTATGGTTTCGGTAATGAGGAATTGGCCATGGCCTGCGCCTCCCATTCCGGTGAACCGGAACATGTGGCCCGTGCCGCAGCCATGCTAGCAAAAGCTGGTTTGTCCTGTGACGATCTGGAATGCGGAGCCCATTGGCCGTCCGATCAGAAAGTGCTGATTGACCTTGCCCGCAGCGGCAAAGAGCCGACGGCGTTGAATAATAATTGTTCAGGCAAACATGCCGGTTTTCTCTGCACTTGCGCCCATATGGGTTTGAAGACCAAAGGTTATGTCAAAGCGGATTCGCAAATTCAGACCATTATCCGTGAGACCATGCAGGATGTGACCGGTGCGGTTCACAACCCTGATGACTATGGCACGGATGGCTGCTCCATTCCGACCTATGCAATCGGTATTGATGCGATGGCACGCGGCTTTGCCCGTATGGCAACCGGCAGCGGTCTGGCACCGGAGCGTGCAAAGGCTGCCAAGCGTTTGATCAATGCCTGTATGGCCGCTCCATTCTATGTGGCAGGCAGCCGCCGCGCCTGTACCGATCTGATGCAACTGGCACCGGGACGGATTTTTGTCAAAACCGGTGCGGAAGGCGTATTTTGCGGCGCGGTGCCGGAACTGGGATTGGGCTTTGCCATGAAATGCGATGACGGCGCCACCCGTGCTGCGGAAATTATGGTTACCCGTTTGCTGGCACAGCTTTTTGCCAAAGATGCAGAACTCTCCGGTAGACTGGAAGAAAAAGCCACCCGCCGTATGAGTAACTGGAATGGGATTGATTTTGGCTTTATCGCACCGTCGGCAGATTTTCTCACTAACTTGAAAACACTTGCCGCATAAGACTGTAAAAATAGTATAAGTATTTGATAATTAAGCTGCGCATCATAATCATGCGCGGCTTTTTATTTTTATGCAGCTTGCTTTTATTGTGGTTACTTCCTACCCTTGGGCCATGAGCAGAGCTTTTACAAAAGAACAGGATGATGTTCCGGCCGGTCTGGTGGAGCGTCCTGTCAGTCAGCACCGCAATCTTGTCACGCAAAACGGTCTCAGGCTGATTGAGGCGGAACTTGCACGTCTGCAGACGGAGCTGGGGCAGGCAACGGCTGCCGGTGACAAGGCAACTATTGCCCATGTCTCGCGCGATCTGCGCTACTGGACAGCCCGGCGTGAAACCGCTGAGCTGACGGAAGCCGACAAGACCAGCGATGTTGTGCGTTTTGGCATGCAGGTGGTGATCGAGAATGAAGATGGTCGCCGCCAGAACTGGGCTATTGTCGGCGAGGATGAAGCCGATCCGGCGCAAGGGTCAATCTCGCATATTGCACCGCTGGCTGTTGCCCTGTTCGGCAAGGGCAAAGGCGATCTTGTAATGGTGAATGGCCGCGAGTTTGAGATTATCAGTTTCAAACCCGTTGCAAAATAACGGCCTGTTGCAAGAAGGTCGGCTCTGTTGTCAGAGCCAGCCCTTTTTGCGGAAATAATAAAGCGGAATCAAAGCCGAGATAACCATCACTAGCAAGGCAACCGGATAGCCCCATTTTTCTGATAATTCCGGCATGAAGCTGAAATTCATCCCGTAAATTGAAGCGATCAGTGTCGGCGGCATGAACCCCACTGCGGCCACCGAAAAGATTTTGATAATCGCATTCTGTTCAACCGAGATCAGGCCAACAATTGTATCGAGCAGAAAGTTGATTTTGTTGGAAAGAAAATCAACGTAATTTTCCAGTGATTGCGTATCGCGTTCCAGTGATTTGAGCCATGAACGTGTATCTTTGGCCTGTGTCTTGGCGGAAGTATTGGCCGTCAGATAGACCAGCAGGCGGCGCAGGCCGGAAAGACTTTCCCGCATACGGGAGAGAAAAGTACCATGCGATCCGATCTCATTGAGAACTTCGCGGAAATTCTGCGTGGACATTGGCCGCATATTGGACTGGCGGTGATAGATACGATGCGCGGCACTGTCGATTTTCTCACTGATATTTTCGACGAAATCGGCAAGCCGGTTAATATTCGCCTCCACAATGCCAAGCATGACACACAGGCTGTTGGTGCGGTTATTGACAAGGCCATTGCCGCTTTTCGCCGTGCGTGAGGCGTAAAGCGCAAAGGATTTCGGCTCTGCATAGCGTACGCTGATCAGGATTTTATCAGTCATGATAAAGGTGACAGGGCTGACAATGCGCCGGTCGCCATCACTGAGATGCAGAAAGGGGGCTGTCAGATATTGTGCGCCGTTTTCGCTGTAAAACCGGTTGGATTCTTCAATCTCACCCATATCCTCGCGGGTCGGGATCGGAATATCGGCCCAGCGTTCAACCCGCTCTTCCTCTTCCTGCGTGGGATTGACGAGGTCAATCCATAAGGCATTTGGCGGCATGGCATCTGTTACAACCGGCGCAGAATTTTCTGTATTGTCAGGAAAAGCATTGGCCGTTTCTGCCTGATCAGCAGCAGTGGTAACGAGAAGGTCGCCCTTGCGATAATAAACAGTCAGCATGTTTGTTCAGAAAATCCCTGTAAATACAAACTCAATATGATTGGTAGAGCATTATAGTGATGGATATGTAAAGAACACATGTCAGAGCGAAGAGTTCCCGCTGGCGTGGGATATCGGCTGAATGGAAGACAAATTGATGTGTCTTGTTTATGTGTCTGGCATTGCACATGCAGTATCTGGTCAGATATATCAAATAGACCCATCAGGGTTTGATCAAAGACAGGAATGAAGGCGGATGTCCGGAATGAATGAGCCGTTAAGGGCTGAGGGGAATGTGCAGGGCGCAGCCGGTCATATACCCGCCGCAGAGCTAACGCCGGCAGCACATGGCTCCGGTAGCGCATCGTCTCGTCAGCAGGACAGCGAGCATATTTATCGTCTGCTGCTGGCGGTCTGTCTGGTGTTGATCGCCTTTAATCTGCGGCCTTTCTTTTCCAGTTTTGCAGCTTTGCTGCCGGAAATTCTGAATGCTACCGGCATTTCCACGTTCACTGCGGGGCTTTTGACAACGCTTCCGGTTTTCTGCCTTGGTTTTTTCGCGCCTTTGGCACCAAAATATGGCGAGCGTTTCGGCATGGAGCGCACATTGCTTTTTGCCACTTTGCTGCTTGGCATAGGCACATTCCTGCGCGGCACCGGCCCTGTGAGCATGATGTTTGCCGGTACTATGCTGGCAGGCGCCTGTATTGCCGTATGTAATGTGCTGCTGCCGGGCGTGGTGAAGCGTGATTTCCCGGATAAGGCTGCCTTACTGACCGGATTTTATACGATGGCGCTCAGCGGCGGGGCGGCGCTTGCCGCGGCTTTTACCCTGCCTGCCTACAGGGCGCTTGGCAATTCATGGCAGCAGGCGCTTGCCCTTTGGGCAATTCCGGCGCTGGTCGTGGGCGTGCTCTGGGGCGTGCTGACATGGCGGCAGAAACACAAACGTGCTGCCAATAAGGGCAAAATCACCGGCCTGTGGCGCGATAAGATCGCCTGGCAGCTGACTTTGTTTATGGGGTTGCAATCCTCGCTGGCCTATACGGTTTTTGGCTGGTTGTCGCCGATTTTACGTGAGCGCGGGCTTGATGGTATTACGGCCGGTGCCGTGGTCTCTGTTTCAATCGGTGTACAGCTTTTTGCCTGTCTGATTGTGCCGACAATTGCTGTGCGCTCACGCAATCAGAGCTTGCTGAATGTGGTGCTGATTGCCTGTGCCAGCATTGCCATGCTGGCAATGCTGTTTATGCCGCTCTGGTCGGTCTGGTATTGGGCTGTTTTGCAGGGCATTGGTCTTGGCGGGCTGATTGCCGCCGCAATGACCGAGATTGTGCTGCGCTCTCCCAATCCGCGTGTGGCTGCGCATCTTTCCGGCATGGTGCAGTTTGTGGGCTATATGATTGCTTCTGCCGTGCCGCTGTTGATCGGCATTATCCATGATCTTACAGGCACATATACTGCAAGCGCCTTCCTGTTTGTGGTGATCGGCATTGTAGCCTCATGGAGCGGTTGGGGGGCAGGGCGTGCGCTGCATGTGCAGCCGGACAGCGAATAAGAATAGTCTTGAATATAAAAAGCCCCGCATGATTACTCATGCGGGGCTTTTTATAAGAAACACCTAAAATCAGATGAACTGGCTGAGACCTGGAATAGAATTCACCACATCATCAACAACTTGTGCACCGGCTTTTTCTTTTGCAAAAGCGATGGTTTCTTTGGCAACATTGGTAATGTCGCCCATGCCGAGGCCTGCGCTCATCAGCTTGGAGCCGAGGCCCATAACGCCGCCCATCATATTGGCAAGGAAACCGCCTTTATCAGTGGAAGCAATCAGTTCCTGTGCGCCCGGAATACCGGCAATAAATGCACCGACTTTGTCCTGAGCGCCTTCTTTTTCAAGAAATGCCAGCATCAGACCAACAGCTTTTTCTGCTGTTGCGCTGTCAATGCCAACATTGTTTGTAATACGTGTAATCAGTTCTTCCATGGTGGTCTCCCAAAATTGACGTTTACGTAATAAGCATTCTGCGGCGATGGAATCAAGCCTGCTGTGAACGCGTGTAACATTAATTTGCGACGATTGTACGGGACAATATTGTTCTGTCATGGCCGGATGGGTATAGAATTTAAACTGCCGGTGCCGTTTCATGAGTGATATGGCGTGAGAATGAACGGATGAGGAGTTTTTTGATGCCAGCAGATGCAAGCATTTTTCTGGGTGCCAGCCGCAAGCCGGATAACAGCTATCAGCAGCCTGAAGAGCTGGCACTGAAATATGCCAACCGGCATGGTCTGATTACCGGTGCGACGGGTACGGGTAAGACGGTCAGTTTGCAGGTGATGGCAGAAGCTTTTTCCGCAGCCGGTGTGCCGGTTTTTTGCGCGGATATTAAGGGTGATTTGTCCGGCATTGCCGCAATCGGTGAAAAGAATGATTTCTCGGTCAAGCGGGCAGAAGAAATTCATCTTGATCCCTATGAGGCACATGCCAATCCGGTGATTTTCTGGGATATTTTCGGCGAGCAGGGGCATCCGATCCGCGCCACGATTTCAGAAATGGGGCCATTGCTGCTCTCCCGCCTGATGAACCTCACCGATGCGCAGGAAGGTGTGCTGAATATTGCGTTCCGCGTGGCCGATGAAGAGGGGCTTTTGCTCCTCGACATGAAAGACCTGCAATCGCTGCTCGCGCATGTGGCTGAGCGCGCATCCGAATTATCCATGCGATATGGTAATATTAACAAGGCATCTGTCGGCGCTATTCAGCGTTCGCTTCTGGTGCTGGAACAGCAGGGCGGCACATTCTTTTTTGGTGAACCGGCTCTGAATATTTCCGACCTGATGCGCACCAATACCGATGGCCGCGGTATTATCAGTGTGCTGGCCGCCGACAAGCTGATGATGAACCCACGGCTTTATTCTACGTTCCTGCTATGGCTGATGTCGGAACTGTTCGAGCAATTGCCGGAAGTCGGTGATCCGGAAAAACCACGTCTGGTGTTCTTCTTCGATGAAGCGCATCTGCTGTTTGACGAAGCGCCGAAAGCGCTGCTTGACCGTATTCAGCAGGTGGTGCGCCTGATCCGCTCCAAAGGTGTGGGCGTGTATTTTGTCACGCAAAATCCGCTGGACGTGCCGGAAGTGGTATTGGCGCAGCTTGGTAACCGTGTGCAACATGCATTGCGTGCCTATACGCCGCGCGAAACGACGGCTGTAAAAACTGCCGCTGGTACATTCCGCCCGAATCCGGATTTCGACACATTCAAAGCGATTACGCTGCTTTCCACCGGTGAGACGCTGGTTTCCACTTTGCAGGAAAAGGGCATTCCTTCCATGGTGCAGCGCACATTGATGCGCCCGCCGGCATCGCGTATCGGGCCTTTGACGGCAGAGGAACGTGCCAGACTGATGGCGACCAGCCCGGTTTCCGGCCAGTATGACCGCATGATCGACCGCGAATCTGCCTTTGAAATTCTGCAAAAACGGGCAGAGGAAAAAGTAGCAAGTGCTGAACAGCAGAAACAACAGCAGGAGCAGGGCGGCGGCAGCTGGATGGATTATCTGTCGTCCACGCTTGGCGGCGGTAAGCGCGGCAGCCGCCAGACGGTTACGGAAACCGCTGTAAAAAGCGTGGTGCGCACGGTCAGTAATTCGCTGGGACGCGCCATTGTGCGCGGTATTCTCGGTGGTTTCAAACGCTGATCAAAATGCGCCTGCTGTTGAAGCAGGGCGCATTTTCTTGTTCTGTTTGTCGGCAGTCATATGCTGCCGTGGTTTTAACCGGCTTGATGCGCCTGTAAATGCGCACGCCATGCATCAAGTCCCGCACTGATATTTTTGCGGCCAAAGCCGACACGAAACCTGTCTGTTGCCACCGGCAGCAGATCTGAAGCAAAGAGCGAAGAAGACAGCAGCAAAATGCCGGATTTTTCCACCAATTCACGGCAATGATCATCCGTGCTGCCTGCACCAATATAACGGGCAAAACCGACACAACCGCCATCCGGTTCCTGCCATTGATAGAGATGCGGATATTCGGCAAAAAATGCGCCGAGCAGTTGCAAATTATCGCGGCATAAAGTGCGGTTACGGGCAATGATCTGATCGCGAGCTTTCAGGGCAATGACACTCAGAATTTCGCTTGGCGCAGAATTGCTGATGGAAAGATAATGTTTCATCTTCTCCATCCGTGCCAAAAGATCATGGTCACGGCTGGCAATCCAGCCGATACGCAGGCCCGGAAGACCATAGGCTTTGGACATGACATTGAGCGAAATGCCTTTGTCGAAAAGCTCGGCAGCCTGTGGCAATTGCTTGGCCGGATCGCGCTCCAATCCGCGATAGACCTCATCGCTGAACAGGTGGATATTGCGCTCTTTGCACAGTTCCACAAGTGCGGCAAATGTTGCCTGATCGGCAATGGCACCGGTCGGATTATTCGGGAAATTCACAGCAATCAGACGGGTATTCGGGCGCAGGGCTTTGCGAATATCATCCATATCCAGCGCCCAGTTGTTTTCTGCCCGCAAAGGCACACCGGAAACTTGCCTGCATAAAGAGACGGGCAGAGTTTCCATCGACTGATAATTAGGCACGGTCAGAATGGCATGATCATCCGCCCCAAGCAGTGCCAGCATGGCGCAGTAAAGCCCTTCTTCCGCACCGGCAAAACACAGAATGTCGTCGCTAGTCAGCCCCTGATAGGTTGCGGCAATTGTTTCGCGCAGAACCGGTTTGCCCCATGTTTCCGTATAGCCGAGTGTGAGTTTTTCCCATGTTTCACGGCCTGCATCATCAGCAAGCGCCAAAAGATCATGCATGCGCATGGTTTCGGCATCGCTGGCGGTCATATGATAGCGCGCTTTAAACTCCCAGCGCGAAAAATGTGTTTCCAGCCGGAAATCCGGTAAAAGTCCCATTCTGTTCCTCCTGATGATTATGTGCCTGTTATTTTTCCGCTGCCTGTGTTGCGCGGATTTCGGCCAGATAATTGTAAATTGTAGCGCGGGAACTGCCGATCAGTGCGGCCAGATGCTCCGCTGCATAGCGCGTTTCAAACAGGCCGCGTGCATCAAGGGCGGCAACAAGCGCAAGCTTGTCTGCTTTTTTGAGTGCGGAAACCGCAAACTGGTTTTGTTGCAGCCATTGATGAAAGGCGAAGCTGATCTGCTCCCGCGTATCCCGCGCAAACAGGGCATCCGGCCTGCTTGAGCGCGGGGTGATAAAGGCTGCCAGCATACGCTGCGCCACTTCAAGCTGCGATACGTCGAGATTAATGCAAAGCAGCGCGGCGGGCGTGCCATTTACATCGGGCAGGATGGCCGTAACGGATTTAAGCTTCTGCCCGCTGTCACCGGCCTTTTCATAGGGGCCGAGTATGGTTGTTTGCACATAGCTTTGCGGATCATCATCCAGCAGCGACAGATCACCGGTCTTGCGGCCGGAAAAACTGTTCCAGATACCAGCAATCAGTCCTGTTTTCAGATCATGCAGAACAATCTCTGCATGGGGATAGAGCAGGGCATTCAAGGCACTGGCAACGGGTGCGGCAAAACCCATAAAGCCGGAAATGGGAAGGGAATTGTGTGTCATAATTAGATTTAAAGTCTAATTTGGATTTTATGTCAAATTTATATTGGGCGATAAAAAAGCCGGACTGCAAAACAGTCCGGCTTTGACGATAGTCGCAAATCTGGAAAAATCAGATAACCAGAATTGGGGTTTTACTCGGTACGCGCTCATAAAGATCAATCACATCCTGATTGAGCATACGTACGCAGCCGGAGGATACGGCTTTGCCGATTGACCACCATTCCGGATTGCCGTGAATACGATAAAGCGTATCAACACCGTCTTTGAAAATATAATGAGCGCGGGCGCCGAGCGGGTTGTTCAAGCCCGGAGCCATGCCGCCATTGCGGGCGCTGTATTTTTCCAGCTGCGGCTGACGGGCAATCATATCATCCGGCGGTGTCCAGCGCGGCCATTTGCGTTTCCACTGAATAACAGCGCGTCCTGACCAGGAGAAACCGGCACGACCGATACCCACGCCATAGCGCATGGCCTGACCGTCCTGCATCACCAGATAGAGAAAGCGGTTTGCGGTATCCACGACCACTGTGCCCGGCATTTCACCGGTCGGATCCTGAACGAGCTGGCGGTAATATTTCGGATCAATCTTCTGAAACGGAACGGCGGGAATCGTATAGCCGTCATCTTCCACCGCTGCATACATGCTGGCATAGGGGCCGAGCGCGCCGCCAGTATTATTAAAAGCCGGAGGCGGGGCTACAGGCGCCGGATTGCTGCTCATATCAATCACCGGAATATTGCGGCTGATTTGGGTGCAGCCTGCCAGTCCGGCAGCGGCCGTTACAGACAGCGCCGACATGAAAGAACGGCGTGAGAGGGTTTTTTCCATATTTAAACCAGTCTTTTCAGAACGTTTTAAAAAACTATGAGCCTGACCTGATAAAAGCCTGCAAGAGCAATGCCATTGCAAAAGCTGCTATCAGGCACAACCCGACAGAGCCGTTCTGCCAGCCACGGGGGCGCAAGCAGACAAAACGGGGTAATGGCCAGATGGCCGGAAGGATGGATCTGCCTGAAAGAAATACGGCCTTGAAAATAAGGGGAAGGTTTCCGGCAGAACATCCCTGCATAAAGCTGGGTAAAAATTGCCATAATATGGCTAAGAACTTATGAATTTTTAAGAATGGAACTATGCTTATATGCCTGTTGCCGCATTGCAACATAAAGCGTTACATTATTACTATCTAAAAGATAATTTATATCTTTAACCTGTATTGTGCAGAACAGGCAGGCACAGGGTGGGGCGCAAACGGGCAGCTTTATGGAGCCGTCTGGTTTTGCTGCGGCTCTGACGGCAGATTGCCTGCAGATTAAAATGATAATAATTTAAAATTTCCGTGATTTCACCGAGAACGGGGCTTGTGCGCATTGCCCGCGTGCGCATGTCGGCCTATGTAATACGGGCATGAAGAATTTGGGTGGCGGAAACTTGTAGCCGCCCACACCAAGAGGAGAAACACCATGGCTTTTGAATTGCCTGCTCTGCCTTACGACTATGATGCGCTTGCTCCGTATATGTCCCGTGAAACCCTTGAGTTCCACCACGACAAGCATCATCAGGCCTATGTAACCAACGGTAACAAGCTGCTGGAAGGTTCGGGTCTGGAAGGTAAGAGCCTCGAAGAAATCGTCAAAGAAAGCTTTGGCAAGAATCAGGCGCTGTTCAACAATGCCGGTCAGCATTACAACCATCTCCACTTCTGGAACTGGATGAAGAAAAACGGCGGCGGCAACAAACTGCCAGCCAAGCTGGAAGCTGCTATCAAATCCGATCTCGGCGGTTACGACAAGTTCCGTGAAGATTTCATCGCTGCCGGTGCCGGTCAGTTCGGTTCGGGCTGGGCATGGCTCTCGGTTAAAGACGGCAAGCTGGAAATTTCCAAGACTGCAAATGGTGAAAACCCGCTGGTACACGGCGCAACACCAATTCTCGGCGTCGATGTTTGGGAACATTCCTACTATATCGATTACCGCAATGCGCGTCCGAAATATCTGGAAGCCTTTGTCGACAGCATGATCAACTGGGATTATGTGCTTGAGCTTTTCGAAAAAGCATAAGCCTTCTTAAATGCTCAATCCGGCGTCGTCTGTTTTCAGGCGGCGCCGTTTTTGTATGGAGCCCGTTATCCCGTTGGGGGCTGAATGAAAATTGCCCTATGTGCTGAGCGGTGCCGCAGTTCATCCTGCCTTGTGCACATAGCATTATCCGCTGAAATTTCCGGTAGGCTAAGCGGCAATTTATGATGCGGCTTAACAGCGCTTTTCAGATTTTCTGTGAATTTCAGATTTTGTCTTTATGTTTTAACTTATTGAATTTAAAATGTTTTATTTGATTTTTTTATTTTTTCTCTGGTTTATTGTTACAAAAAATTAATCTGCTGAACCGGCCTTTTTATAGATATTCTAAATATCAACACTATAATCGTTCTAAAATTATGCCCGCGGCTTTTCATGAAGGCCGCGCCATAATGGTTGATAAATATCGGATTAAAGGACGCTGTTCATGCAAAAATCTTTGATGGTTTTTTCTGCTTTATTCATGCTGACAAGTGCGGCTTATGCTTCCCCTGTTGAAGACCGTCAGGCCCTGATGAAAGATGTAGGCCGTTCAATGGGCGTGCTCGGCTCGGTGATGAAAGGCGAAAAGCCGTTTGAAGGTGAGACTGTACAGGCTGCCCTGGAGCAGATGAAGGCTGATGCCATCAAGATGGATGCCGATGTGTTGTTCCCGAAAGGATCGGAAAGCGGTGATACGGCTGCTGCACCGAAAATCTGGGAAGATGAGGCCGGTTTTAAAGCCGAAATTGAAAAATTCCGCACCGCCACCGCTGCTGCTGTTGAAGCGCAGCCAAAGGATGTCGATGCATTGCGCGTCAGCATGAAAGATGTTGGTGCAAGCTGCGGTACCTGTCATCAGGCTTATCGCATCAAGAAATAATCAGTCTGGCCTGCACATACCTGTGATGTGCAGGCTTTTCTGAATGCCGGTTTAAAACAGACCGGATGCATGAATGAGGATGAAAATCTGGCATGAAACGTAAACTGATATCCGCTGCTTTATTGTGTGGTGTGGCCGGAGCCGGAATTGCTGCCGGTATGTTCTGGTTTCTGACACAGCCTGTGCATGTTGACCGCGCCGCACTTGATAAGCTCGCAACAGGGGATGTCAAAAACGGTGAACAGATTTTCTATGCCGGCGGTTGCGCCTCTTGTCACGCGGCTCCGGGTGCAAGTGGCGATGCAAAGCTGGTTTTATCCGGCGGTCATGAGCTGAAAACTGATTTCGGTACGTTTATTGCGCCGAATATCTCGCCTTCTGCTGCCGGTCTTAAAGACTGGACCTTGGCAGAATTTGCCGATGCCATGCAGGAAGGCGTGGGGCGCAATGGTGAGCATCTCTATCCGTCTTTCCCTTATGCATCTTATACCCGTATGAAGTTGCAGGATGTGGCGGATCTTTATGCTTTCATGAAAACACTGCCTGCTTCGGATGAAACCTCGAAACCGCATGAACTGGGTTTTCCGTTTAATATCCGCCGCGGACTTGGCCTGTGGAAAATGCTCTATCTGAACAATGCGCCCGCCGTGCAGCTGAATAATCCGGATGAACAGCTGCAACGCGGACAATATCTGGTTGAGGCGATGGGGCATTGCGGTGAATGTCATACACCGCGCAATGCACTGGGCGGTATGGATAAAACGCAATGGCTGGCCGGTGCCGTTTCTGCGGAAACGGATGCTCAGGGACGGCGCGGTAATGTGCCGAATATTACCGGTGGCGAAGGCGGCATTTCCGACTGGAGTGTGAGTGATATTGCTTATGGTCTGGAAACCGGATTTACACCGGATTTCGACTCGATGGGGGGCGCGATGACCGATGTGATTGCCAATACATCGAAATTGCAGCCTGCCGACCGCGAGGCGATTGCCGCCTATCTCAAAGCAATTCCCGTGCATAAAAACGGTTATGTTTCTCAATAGTTTAGCTGTGCTCTTGTCTCACGGCTTTGTCATTACATAAACCGGTTGCTATCCTTTAGTATAATGTTTGCGGGCGGCGTGTTTTCTGTAACGCAGAAAGCATGGCCATGACTACCCGTGGTTTGAAGTCTGTCTGTTTGGCGCTTGCTGAACAGCGCATCATTTCTGGAGGATGCAGATATGCCTAATGGACATCAGGAAAACCGGCAGAAAAGCACGGCGTGCCGCACGGTCTATGTGACGGAGCTGACAGACGGTATTCTTGACCCTGACCGCGCTATGCTCGGTCCTGTTGCTGATGGCGGCACAATCATTGCCAATACTGCACCCGGCTGCTGGGGGCCGATGATCACGCCTGCTATTCGCGGCGGTCATGAAGTTACCCGCCCTGTGGCCGTTGAAGGCGCGGAAGTGGGGGATGCCATCGCTATCCGCATCCGCGCAATCACTGTGACATCAAATGCAACCGCTTCAGGTTCGGACAGTGTGGTGGCGGGGCGCAATAATGGTGATCCGTTCTGCGCGGCCGTTTGTGCGCAATGTGGTACGGAATGGCCTGCAACTCATATTGAAGGTATCGGGCAGAGCGCCATACGCTGCGATAAATGCGGAGCGGATGCCACGCCGTTTAAGATTGAAAACGGCTATACAATTGTTTTCGATGATGAGCGCAGCATTGGTTTGACGGTCGGTAAAGACCGCGCCGAGGCCATGGCGCCGGATGCGGCAAAGATTATGGCGCTGCCGGATACATCTGTGCAAAATCCGGTGATGACTTTTGCACCTGCTGATCTGGTCGGCGTTGCCACGCGCTTGCGCCCGTTCCTCGGACAATTGGGCACAACACCGTCCAAAGCGATGCCGGATTCACACAATGCCGGTGACTTCGGCTCTTTCCTGCTCAATGCACCGCATAAATATGCTCTGACACCGGAAGAACTGGCGCGGCACAAGACCGATGGTCATCTGGATGTCAATACGGTGCGGCAGGGGGCGGTGCTGATCTGTCCGGTGAAAGTGCCGGGCGGTGGTGTCTATCTCGGCGATATGCATGCTTTGCAGGGTGATGGTGAAATTGCCGGACATACATGCGACGTGGCCGGTGTGGTGACGCTTGAAGTGCATGTGATCAAAGGTCTGGCCATTGACGGGCCGCTCTTATTCCCTGTGGCAGACGATGTGCCATATCTGGCGCGTCCGCTCAGTGCTGTTGAGCGGCAGCGTGCCGAAGCGCTTGCCAAGGCAAATGGTGTGGCTGCAATTGAACAGGATGCACCGATTACGGTGATTGGCAGCGGTGCCACACTGAATGAGGCAACCGATAACGGGTTGAAACGTGCGGCGGACTTGTTCGGCGTGACGGTGCCGGAAATAATGAACCGCGCGACAATGGCCGGTGCCATTGAAATCGGCCGTCATCCGGGCATTGCCCGTGTGACTTTCCGTATGCCGCTCAAAAAGCTGGAAGAGAAGGGGTTGGCGGGTTTTGCGCGCTCGCTCTATGATCTGAAATAACAGGTCTTCGCAGGCATAAAAGAAAAGCACCGGAATTTCCGGTGCTTTTCCGTTTCTTGCTCAGGCGTGCAGGGAGATTATTCCCACTCCATCTCGCCTTTAACAACCTTGGCACCAAGCTCAAGGCTCGATACGCCGCCAAGATCAGGATAGCGCTTTTTCATAGCCGCAATCAGCTCTTCACTGTTTTTGGCTTTGGCCTGTTCTTCTTCAAAGGCCACCAGATAATCCTTGGTGAAAGTAACCGCGGACAGATCGGTTTTGGAACCGGCGCTCATATGGGCAGGCACCACGATTTCAGGATTGCGAGCGGCGATGGCATCAAGGGTTTTGATCCATGCCTGACGCTGTTCGGCCTTTGGTGTATCGGCAAGCCAGACATGCTCACCGGCTGTTACCAGCACGCCGCCAAACACAGCTTTCAGCGAAGGCACCCAGAGATAACGGCGGTTCGGCATATTTTCCGCATCGATGATTTCGATTTTTTTGCCTTCAAGATCCAGCTCTGTGGCATCGGAAGCTTCCGGAATAACCACGTCAGCCAAGGTCTGCGGGCCGTTTTCTTTCAGCTGCGGCCCCCAGACTTTCAGCTTGCCTTCCACATTGCCTTTAATGGCTTCAACCGTAGCCGGAGCCGCAATTACTTTGGCATCAGGAAAAGCGGCTTTGACAGGGCCGAGGCTGAAATAATAGTCAGGATCGCTCTGGCTCACATAGATGGTGGTCAGATTTTTGCCGGTTTCTTTGATCTTTTCGGCAAGCGCCTTACCGTCTGAAAGCGTGAAACCGCCATCAAGCAGAATGGCATCTTTTTCACCGGTCAGCAGAACCGGAGTACGCAGAAAACCGTTTTCATCGGCCTGAAAGAACTGCCAGGAAAGCGGCTTGTCTTCTTGCGCAGAAGCGGAGGAGACGGAAAATGCAGATGTTGCAAGCGTTGCGGCAAAGGCCGCTTTGCCAAGAAACTGCGTTGCTGATTTCAAAAAACTCATGGTCTTTTCCTTCACCGGAGGGGATGGGGTTTGGTGAGAGGGAAAGTAAGGTGCAAAGCGCGGTTGACAAGGAGGCATGTAAAAAACCGCAAGTTACATGAAAGTAACCGCCTGCGGCGAAAATGCTGGTTTTCAGGGCTTTTTCACTGTTTTTTCTCTGTTTCCTCACAGTGAACACTGTGTTTTTGATGCTATTTTTATGAGAAAATATCAGCGCTTGATGCATTTGACTGCGCGCGGCATACCGGCGCTGTAGAGGCTCTGCATCGTATAAAGCCAGCCGCGGCATTCTTCCATGGAGCGGAAGCAGCGGTAACGGCTGATGACTTCAGGACTGTCATCATTGTTGAAAACACTTTCCCCGTAACCCTGAAATATGCCGACAATCACGCCGCTGCCTCGCGGTGGCGTGTTGCAACGCTGACCGGCATATTCACTGACATCTTTGCGCACAGCAGCCTGTGCCGCTTCTGCGGGGAGGGAGAGAAGTCCGGCAGCACACAGCGCAGTAAGGCACAGCCGAAAGCAATTTTTACGCATGAAATTCAGCGACATGAATGGCATGGTTTCGTCCTTTTCGATTATGCGGCTGCCGGTGTGTCTTACACTGTCAAAGCAGAAGAAGCGCGGGGCTTTTATCTGCTTTGACAGTGTTTATTGATGCGCTGTTACAACTTGCCTGCAACTTTCAGCGCAAATGCATAATTATAGGCGATTTCTTCCAGTTGCGAGAAGCGTCCTGAAGCGCCGCCATGGCCTGCTTCCATATTGATTTTCAGCAAGACAGGATGCGTGCCGGTGGTTTTCTCCCGCAATTTTGCAACCCATTTGGCGGCTTCCCAATAGGTCACACGCGGATCTGTCAGACCGGCTGTGGCCAGTATCGGCGGATAGTTTTTCGCATCCACATTATCATAAGGCGAATAGGCGGCGATGGTACGGTAATCCGCCTCTGATGCAATTGGATTGCCCCATTCCGGCCATTCCGGTGGCGTCAGCGGCAGGCTGTCATCAAGCATGGTATTCAACACATCAACAAAAGGCACATCGGCAATGATGCCACCAAAGGCTTGCGGTGCCATATTGGTGATGGCACCCATCAGCATACCGCCTGCAGAGCCGCCATGCGCGATGATACGGTCATGGGCGGTGAAACCTTCCGCTACCAGATAATTTGCAGCTGCAATGAAATCTGTAAATGTATTGACCTTATGCTCGCGTTTACCGTTTTCATACCATGCAAAGCCCTTGTCTTTACCGCCACGAATATGGGCAATAGCATAGATAAAGCCGCGATCCGCCAGTGACAGACGTGAGGTGGAGAAGCTGGCCGGAATTGTGCTGCCATAAGCGCCATAGCCATAAAGCAGGCACGGGGCAGAGCCGTCGAGCGGCGTATCTTTATGGGCGAGAATGGAAACCGGTACCAGTTCGCCGTCAGCAGCCGGTGCCAGAATGCGGCGGGTAACGTAATTTTCAATCACATGGCCGCTTGGCACTTCCTGCGTTTTCAACAGAACCCGCTCACGGGTGACCATATTATAATCAAACAGCTGCCCCGGCGTGGTCATGGATGAATAGGAAAAGCGGATGACATCCGTATCATATTCGGCGCTGCCCTGAAGCCCCAGCGAATAGGCTTCCTCGTCAAAGGCAATGGCATGTTCCGCACCGCTTGCACGTTCGCGGATAACAATGCGCGGCAGGCCATTATTGCGCTCCAGCCAGACCAGATGATTTTTATAAGCCGCAATATCCAGAATGATTGTTCCGGCTTTCTCGGCCACAACTTCAGTCCAGTTTTGCTTTTGCGGCGCGCTGACCGGTGCAGACATAATTTTAAAGTCTTTGGCGCCGTCAATATTGGTCAGAATATAGAAAACATCGCTGCCTTCTGTGAGGCTATATTCAATGCCGGTCTCACGCGGTGCCACCAGTTGAGGTTTTGCGTGCGGGTCATTGGCCGGTATCAGCCAGATTTCGGATGTTTCATGATCCTGAATATTGATGAATACAAAATCATTCAGGGAACTGCCGCCCACATTCATGAAGAAACCGGCATCTTTTTCTTCATAAATCAGATGATCCTGCGCCTGTTCTGTGCCGATGCGGTGATAGAATAATTTTGCAGGGCGGTGATTATTATCCATTTCCACATAGAAAATGCCCTGGCTCTGCGCATCCCAGACAGTGCCGCCGGCCGTTGCGGTCAGAAGATCGCTGCGGTCTTCCAATGTAGCCAGATCGCGGATTTTAATGTCGTAAAATTCAGAGCCTTTGGTGTCGGCAGACCATGCCAGCAGGCTGTGGTCTGGGGAGTAATCCAGCCCGCCAAGGCTGAAATAAGCAAGGGACGCCGCCTGTTTGTCACCGTCAATCAGTATGGTCTTGTCACCGCCATCGCGCGGGGTTCTGAAATAATGGGGATGCTGGCCACCAATGACATAGGAAATACCATAGGCATAGGCACCGTCTTTAACCGGTACGCTGGAGTCATCTTCCTTGATGCGGCCTTTCATCTCGGCAAAAAGCTGCTGCTGCAGGTCTTTCGTATCGGCCATCAAATCTGACTGATAGGTATTTTCCGCTTCAAGATGATTGCGGATTTTCTCATCCAGCAAAGACGGATCGCGCAAAACATCCTGCCAGTTGGCAGCGCGCAGCCAGTGATAATCATCCTGACGTGTAATGCCGTGGCGTGTATCGCTGTAAGCCGCCTTTTCCGTTTGCGGAGCAGGGCGGTTGATAAAGGAATGTCTGGTCATGCTGTTTCCGGTCATGTCTTGGTGCGGATAGGACAAATCAGTCAGAAGGCTGATTGCCGTCAGATTTCGGTAAAATACAGGGCTGTGCCGTTCATGCAATATCGTAAGCCGGTAGGTGCAGGGCCGTCAGGGAAAACATGGCCGAGATGGGCATCACAATCTGCGCAGCGGATTTCTGTGCGGTTCATGCCATAGGAAAAATCTTCAAAAGCCTGCACGGCTTCCGGTTCTGCCGGACGGATGAAGCTCGGCCAGCCGGTGCCGGAATTGAATTTATCTTCCGAGCGGTAAAGTAAACGGTCACAACAAATGCAGTGATAGGTGCCATGAAGTTTACTGTCGAAGTCTGGACTGGAAAAAGCACGTTCCGTACCGTGCTGGCGCGTAATCTTATATTGTTCCGGAGTTAACTGTTCACGCCACTCCGCATCGGTTTTTTGTACTTTGAGCGGCGGGCGCTGCGCACGGGGGTCGGACATTATGGGTCTCCAGTATTCGTGTTTCGCTGATGTAATAAATGGGGATGTACATCTGCTTTTTAAAGCAGCCGGTAGTTTTGACATTGTAAAACCTGCCGGCCCATTTCAGTAGCACCGGCCGGTTAAATCTTGTGTCTGAATTTGTAAAAATGCCGATTTATTGATTGTGCTGATTCTCGAAACAGACTGTTGCATATTAAAAAAAGGATGAATTGTCAGAAAAATGACTTAATATAGAAATAGCGTTTTTTTTTGATAGAAAGCATTACCTGTTACATTGGTTCATGTTGTTGTCGTTGTTGCATTCACTTGCATTTAAAGCCGTAGGTTGAATATTTTAAAAAAATCTTACGTTTTAACAGATGCAAATATTGCATAACAACAAGTATAAAAAAGAATGATCTGTGATTAAAACGTTTTTACAATTATTCTAAAATGAGAATCTGACTGAAAGTTTTCATTTTTTATTTAATGTGATGACGTTTATATTTGTTCGGAGAATGTTCAGTTTTGATTTTTTGATCAAAATATCAGTGTTGTTTAATGACAAAGATAAAATAAATTGACATTTTCGCGTTTTTTATAGATATGAGAAGATGATTGCGGGTGGCGCTTTTAGTATTAACTGGTTGATTGATGAGTGGAGACACTTCTCAAGTATTTTTTAGAAGAATTCCATTCAAGCAATTTTTATAAGTAAAGGAAGTATAATGGAACATCCAGAGACTGTAGTTTCTGCTCACGAACTACTGCTTAGTCTTACAGCTGATGTTGTTGCTGCTTATGTAAGTAATAATTCAATTCGTGCAGGTGAAGTTCCTGCTTTGATTGCTGATGTTCATGCAGCTTTTGCCCGTTCGGGCGTTCGCGAAGAAGTTGTTGCAGTTGTTGAGAAGCCTAAACCGGCTATCAGCCCTAAAAAGTCTGTTCATGACGATTATATTATTTGCCTCGAAGATGGCAAAAAATTCAAATCACTGAAGCGTCATCTGATGACGCATTATAACCTTACACCAGAGCAGTATCGTGAGAAGTGGGATCTCGATCCTAATTATCCAATGGTTGCGCCTAACTATGCTGCTGCGCGTTCGCAGCTGGCCAAAAAAATGGGTCTGGGACGCAAGCGTAAAGCCGCCTGATTATTCGGGCGTCTTGATGACAAGTCATTAAGCAACGGCATGTTTTGTGCCGTTGCTTTTTTATTGCCGGTCAGCAGATTTTCTCCGCTTCCGTTGCGGTTATACTGAGGAGCCGGTCGCGCACCTGTTTCAGAGCAATATGTCTGTTGATGTCATAGCTCCAATGCCGGTTGATGCCTTTAAGTCTTTCTCTTCGCAAAAGCCGGTTTAATCTGCCAATCATAGTTTGTTTTTGTTCTGTGCAGGCAGTTAAAATCTGGCTCAGATCAAGGCCGCAGCAGAGTTGCAGCGCGGCCGTCTGGCTGGCATTCAGCCGGTCTTCCTCCTTGGCTTTCAGGAATGTCTGTGTTTCTGCGCTTAATGTCTGCGACATGGCAAGGCCTCCGTTGAATGGTGGCTATTTTTACTTGCGCAAAGGAGGAGGGGATAAGCTGAAATTTTGAATATTGAAATATATATTTTGATATTTTATTTTATTTCGTATTTTTAAATTTAATTTTATTTAATTGTTTTTGTTTTTAATGATTTTAAATTTAATTTTGTTTGTATTTTGAAATTTATTTTTCATATAATTATATGAAGTTATTTGAATCATCAGTTGAATTTATCTTCGTATAATTTTTTTATATTATCACTATGCCTTCTGCGGAGGGCGTATGGTGAGTAACTTTCCTGATTTTATGTCCGGTCATTCCGAGACGCTCGCGGTTTTGCATAATTTGTCTGTATCCTGTCGCCCGCATTTCAGAACGGCAGGTCGCGATAAACCGGAGCAAGATAATGTCGTCGTACAGTCTGAAGATATATTGCGCGCTTGTTTGAATACGCGGGCAATGGACAAAACCGAAAGGCGAAAATGGGTTGGGAATATTTGCGGGGCTTTGCTGGTTTTGCTGTCGGCCTTTTTTAAAGTGCCGTTACAGGAGCTACGCAGCGCGCAGCGCGGTAAAAGTAATATCGCCAGAATAAGACAACTGGGCATGTATATCGCCCACACAATGTTCGGTCTTTCCATGGCGGAGGTTGCTTATGCCTTCAGCCGTGAGCGGACAACCGTTAAACATGCCTGTCATCTGATTGAAGATATGCGTGATGATGAGGCCTTCGACCGCAATGTCAGTTCCTTTGAATATCTGATCAGAATTATTTATGCAGACGGAGGTGTGGCCAATGAGAGATGATATGCAGCGCTTGTTTTCTCTGGCAGAGCAACGTGCGGTTTTGCGTTTGCTGCGCTTTCTGGCCAAGGCTCCGGCACAGGCCGAAGATATGGCGCAAAGCACGCGCTGCCTGCTTACCAATATAGATGGTGCAAACCTTGCTTTTGACAGGGCATTTTTACAAAAGATCAGTCAATATGGCGCCGTATCTTGTAATAATGACAGTATAAATCTGACGGATTTGGGGAGAGACTTACTGCCGGTGCTTAAAGAACTGTCGGTTGCTCAAATTAAGACAGAGCCGGATGCGGAAAGAGAGACTGATATACGGAGTACCGGCACGCAGCAGCAGAAACCGCAGGTTAATGCCGCAGAGTCACCGCTGGCCATGCTGTACCGGCAGAACCGCCATACGGGTAAGCGTTTTCTCAGCGATGAGGAGTTTCAGGCCGGAGAGCGCCTGCGGGCGGATTTCACACGCGGCAATATGATGCCGCGCATTTCTGCCAATTGGGAGGCCGGTGTGGCAGGGCGGGTGCGCGGAGAGCGGGGCGGGGCAGCGGAACTGAGCGATTATGCGCTGGATTGTCGTGACCGCGTGCATCAAGCATTGCAGGCCGTGGGGCCGGAATTATCCGGTGTATTGCTGGATATATGCTGTTTTCTCAAAGGGCTGGAACAGGTGGAGCGTGAGCGTATATGGCCGGCACGATCTGCTAAAATGCTGCTGAAAACGGGATTAAGTATTTTGCACCGCTATTATAATGCGAGGCGGGGGGCAAAGCAGACAGGGCGCCCGATGATTTATCACTGGGGTGACAGCGATTACCGCCCGTCACTTTGAAGTATGAACAGGCCTTGCGCAGAAGAGAAATATTCTGCGCAAGGCAGAAAATTAAACGGCAATCTGCAGGGCGGCCTGCGCATCATGGCGGATGCGCTGCACCATAGAGCGCAAACCATTGGAGCGCTGCGGGGTCAGATGTTCATCGAGGCCGAGAGTTTTAAGCATATTTTCCGCATCAATCTTCAGGATCGCGGAGGCTTTTTCACCGGAATAGAGTGCAAGCAGAATGGCCACCAATCCGCGCACAATATGGGCATCGGAATCGCCGAGAAAATCCATCACCGGATCAGTGCCTGACCCTTGCATGGTTTGCAGCCAGACCTGACTGACGCAACCCGGCACTTTATGATCATTGTCGCGGGCCTCTTCAGGATAGGGTTGCAGATCACGACCAAGCTCAATCACATAGCGGTAACGGTCTTCCCAATCGTCAAGAAATTCAAAGTCTGAAACGATGGCGCTGATCTTTGAATTTGTCATGGTGAACTCCGCTTTCTAAAATATCTGCGCGGCTTATAGACCATTTTATCTGTGGTTGAAAAGTTTAAAGCATTTCCGGTAAAAACATGCCGTGGCTGCGCGGGATGATGCGTAAAACAACGTGCGAAAGCGGGTTTAGCGCAATGGCCGTTGTGCAGGCAGCGGGATTTTTTGTGATGCGGGCACAGGCTCTGCCTGAGCTGGATGTGTCAGACTGTCCAAATTGGTTTTGGCGCGGTTCAGGGCATTTTCGCCGGCCTGTTGTCCGGCTTCGAGTAATGCTGCTTTGCCTGCCGTGCATAAAGCGGGGTTGCGGTCACAAAAGGCCGCAATATCCTGCAATGTCCGTCCGGCCTGTAACCATTGCTCGACCGGATCACCTGCATCGCTCTTGCCGTTGCTCTGTTGTGTGGCAGATTGTTGTTGTGCCTGTTTTCCGGCATCGGGAGACTTGTTCACAATTCCCGGCATGATCAGAAACACACCGCCGAGCCAGAAAACACATTTCAGCAGAAATCTCATACTCTGTTGTCCTGCCTTTCTGTTTCACTCCATACGGTTATATGCGTGTTGCAGCACAAATTTATGGCGCAGTTGCAGGCTTCCTGCTCATGCTGCCTTTAGCGGAACAATGAGGACAGAGCCTGATTTTTCAGTATCAGGCAAATGTCTGAAGATTCTGATAAAAGAGTTTTAACAGTTGCTTACGCTTTTCCGATACGGAAATATTCCGTTTACCATAGAGGCAAAAGCATCGTGTTTTCTGCCGAAAAAGCCTTTGTTCAGCCCATCTGTGCTCACGTTTTATCACTTCCTTAAAGTCTGTCCGTCCATTCTGGCTCTATCCGGTCATCCTGTTTCCGGACAGGATTGTAGATGCGTCCGAGTAAGAGTGAGTAAGCTGCGTGCACGGCATTTATGCGAAAACGATGAAAATGATCAGAGGTGGTATGCACAATACCGCTTTGAATCATGCCCTGTTTGCGCAGGGTGATGTTCAGTCATCATCCGCGGCATTTTCCGTTGTCTATTTGCGCTTTGCCTTGTTGCTGTTTCCGCTTTTCCTGACCATGGCCTTTTATAGTGTGCTGCCGGTGACAAGCCTTGGCAGTATGCTGTTTGTCAGCCTGTCCTTTGCCGGTATCTCGCTTTTGCTGCTGGCCGCACAGGCCTTTCACATCCGCGCCAGCCTGACAGGTAGTGTTGCACTGTCCTTTTACAGCGTGGTTCTGGCTTTCACGGCATTATTTGCAGGCGCAGATAATACGCTGATCTGGGCAATGGTACTGGCTTTGCCGCTGGAAATCTGGCTGGTAACGCGCAATCGCGCCGGTATTGCTGCCGGTGCCGGTCTTGCCGCCACGCTGATCACCATTTCACTTGTTAAAGGTGTGAACACACAGATCATGCTGCCTGCCGGTGTTTCCACCGCATTTCTCTTTACCTATATGGGCAGCGTGTTGCTGCGCGTCTTATCCCTGCCTGCCCGCACGACTGCCAAGGCACAAATGGCACCTGTTGCCGGTCAGGGCGATGCCGATCTGGAAAATGCATTGGATGCGCTGGTTATCCGTCTTGATAAGGACGGGCATATCCGCTCTTTGTCTGACCGTTGCGTCGCGCAATTCGGCGTGGAACGTGCGGTTCTGACCAATACATTGCTGCTCGACCGTGTTCATGTGGCCGACCGCGTGCATTATCTGGCATTTCTGAACACTTTGCAGAATGAAGATTCGGCGATGAAGCTGAGCGGGAAAACCGAAATCCGTCTGCGTTGTGTTGAAAATGCCAATTTACAGAATGGTGCACAGGCGAAGGTCTATTTCAGCGCATTTGAAATTGAAGGTCAGGCACAAAACACAAATGAAGGCTTTCTGATCATTGCCCGCAATATGGAGCAGGCAAAGGCCGAACAGCAGCGCTTTATCCGCCAGAGCGCGGCGATTGAGAATCTGGAAGTCTCCCGCAGCCGTCTGCTCGGCACTGTGAGCCATGAGCTGCGCACACCTTTGAATTCGATCATCGGTTTTTCCGATCTGCTGCTGCATGATGTTGCAGGCCCGCTGCAGAGCGAAAAACAGCGCGAATATATTGATCTGATCCGCAAATCCGGCAGCCATTTGCTGGAAGTGGTCAATGGTATTCTTGAAGCATCCCGCCTTGAAGCCGGTCAGTATCCGGTTCAGCAGGAATGCTTTGCCATGCGTGACAGCGTGACCATGTGCAATGCGATGCTGATGCCGCTCGCTGAGAAAAAAGGCGTTATTCTTTGCGACCGCATTCATCCGTCCGTGCAGGATGTGACGGCTGACCGCCGTGCAGTGCAGCAGATTTTGATCAATCTTGTTTCCAATGCGATTAAATTTACCAATCGCGGCGGCTGCGTGACCATTGATGTCATGCCGGAAGAGGCAAAGCGCGGTTATGCGGGCGGCAAGCAACTGGTTATTTCCGTATCTGATACCGGTATCGGCCTGACGGCAGATGAAATTGACCGTCTGTGCCAGCCTTTTACCCAGATCAATAATGCGGAGACCCGTATGCAGGAAGGTTCCGGCCTTGGCCTTTATCTGGTCAAAGGACTGGTCAGCCTGCATCAGGGTGAAATGGATATCCGCAGCCGTAAAGGCGAGGGCACAACAGTGACAATCCGGTTGCCGCAGCCTGTAACTGCTGAGACTGTGGATAACATGCAGCAGGCCGCAAATGGGGCATCATCAGGCTCTATGATGCAGACAGGGCATGCGCAGGCCGATATGCGCAATGCTCTTGAACAAGTGAAAACGGCAATTATTCATCTTCAGGCCCAACAGGCAGAAAGCAGTTATGACGGAAAGACAGAGCCGCAGCGGCACGAAACGCAAGGGGACTTCCATGCGCAAGAACGCAAAACGGCGTAGTTTTGGCAGACGTTTTTTTGATGCATGTCTGACCGGTGTGTCGCGCATGGCGCTGGCTGCCGGAGATATTGTTGCGCGCAATCCGGTGGTTGCCGGTGGGGCAACGGCTTTTCTTGTTATCCTCGGTTTTGTGGCCAGCAATGCGATCTGGTATCAGCCGCAGGCACATGACAGCGTGTTCTTTAAAACCCGTCCGGAACAGGTTTTCCGCGCAACTGTCCGAAATGACGAGACCAGCCGCAGGCTGACCGGCAATGCGGGTACCGAGCCGGTGCGCCAAGTTGTGCAAACACCGTCTGCAACGGAAAAGCCGCAAAATATGGCTGTTCTGCCGGATACAACGGTTGATGGCGGTGATTTGCCCGCCTTGGCGCCCAATGGCGACAAACAGGTTGCAATTCTGCAATATAATCTGAAACAGCTTGGTTTTTACGACGGCAATGTGGACGGGCTGACAGGGCCGCAAACCCGCAAGGCGCTGGAACAATGGCAGAGTGTGCAGGCCAAGCTGGCACCGCAGACAGGCAATAGCGGTATCAGCATTGAAGATGCGATTGCCGGTGAAGAAACATCTGTAGTTGCGGTATCGGCAACGGGCACGGATGTGCAAAATGCGCGTGCGGTGGCTGTGCCGGAAAATCGTCCGCAACGGGCTGTACCTGTTTTGAACCAGATACAGGCTGACAAGCCTGCACCGATACGCCAGCAGGAAAGAGCCGCCGCAGTACAGAAGCCGGCTCTGGCACAACCTTCGCCGAAACAGCCCGCCGCAGGGCAGACCGTCAGCGCCGAGGAATTGGTGCGTATTCAGGCGGGGCTCAAGGCTTTCGGCAATGATATGGTCGTTGTGGATGGTGTACCGGGTAAAACCACGGAAGATGCCATTCGTGAATTTCAGAAGCTCTTCCGCCTCAATGTCAGCGGTAAGCCTGATCCTGAGCTGATCGGTAAAATGCGGGAAATCGGGCTGATAAGCTGATTTGACGGGGACAGGTATTTGTACTGATGCGTCTGACAAGTGAGTTCTGGGTTTCGGCGCTGATGCGGCGCATACGCGGTGCTGACGGCTTTGCCTATCTGGTGCGGCGCGGGGCAACCGAGGCCGGTGCGATTTTCATCAAGATACGCAATAAAGACGGGCATTATGATTTATATATGCCTGCACCGCAGAGCGAATATGACCCGGAACGCGCGGATGAGCGGCAATTTGTGCTGTATATGCAAAGCGATGATGAACAGCTGATCAATGAGCGGCTGGAAAAAGAACTGCGCTTTGATCCTGATCTCTGGCTGGTGGAGATAGAAGATTGCCCGCAGGCCGCTGATATGCTGGGCGGCCATTAATCCGGTATTGGTTTACTGCGCCTTTTTGTGCAGCAGGTCACTGTCATTATTGGCGGCAGTGGTAAAATCACCGGCCTGATCTTCTGCCAGACTGCGCAATTTATCCCGCAGCTTGTCATTCATATCATCGGCTTTCCAGCGGCGCACGGCGGCAAGAGCCTGCTCGGTGCTGATGGAACGGTAAATATGCACAAATTCACGCAGTTGGTCACGCTCACCGTGGATCGTACCCAGAACCGCCGTGAGGATCAGATATGTATCTTGCGCGGTCAGGCCGATAGCCTTGAGCGCCAGCGGCAATTGTGAATTTGGCCAGTTGCCAATAATTGTTTCTGCACGGGAATAGCTGACATCAAGTGCATCGGCCAGCGCTGTGCGAAACAGGCTGCTGTCAATCAGCAGAGCCATATCAATCAGATATTCCGCGAGAGCAGGGCGCAGATGCGAATAGAGCGACAGAGTGCCAAGATCATGCGCGGCAGGCGCGACAGTCGCTGGCTTGGCGCTTTGCTGTGCTGCGGTTCTGGCAGGGGCTGCCGGTTTGCGCACAGGGGCAGAGGAGGTGAAGTGCAGATCCTGCGCATCGGGTTCATTTTTCTCTTCTGCCGGTGCGGTAACAATCAGCGGTTCCGCTGTCAGAGACTGATTAATGACCTGATCGTCAAAACTTGTCAGCAATGGCAGAATGAGCGGATCAACCGGATGTCTGCGGGCAATGATGCGCGCATGGGAGAGGCCGTTGCGCGCAATAATATCGGTCAGATCTGCTGTGGTCAGCACAGGAGAGCGCAGCAGCAACGGCGCCGCAACCTCAATATTGTCATTGGCCAGATCAAGCACCAGCTTGCGCGGCGCTACATCATGCTGGGCGAGGATCGCTGAAGCCTGACGGCGCGCCCGTGGTGAAGCGGTTTCGAGCAAAGGCAGCGCCAGATCTTCAAATTGCTGGCTTTCATAACGGCCGGGACGTGTCAGCGAGGTAAAACCGGCCACAGCAGCAGCCAGCAGATCATCGGTCTTGTGGTGAGCAGAATGACCACTTCCGGATAATGTCTCCAAAGCGCGGAATTGATCGGCGGTCACGCGTATTTACCCCTTTACGCTACACAAATAAGCGGTTTGCTGACAGCCGTATCAGCACAACCGGAACCAGTTTAGCGGGGAAGACTTAGCAATGGATTAACCATCGGCCGGCAAATGGCGGTTTTTTAATCTGTATGAACAAATATAAACGAAAAATGGCCGCGGCTGTCAGCTCTCGGTCTCAATACTCATACATTCTGCCGATTTCATAAATTCAGTAACTTCATCACCCCATGTTGCATCCGGTTCAAAGGCACGCAAAACGGCAATACCTTCTCCGATATTCTGGGTAATGATCACGGATTGCTCAGCCTGCGGCGGCAGAGCCTGATCTAGAAGCAGTTTTTGCAACGGCGATGCAATCAATATATCGGTGGTGGCAGAAACCTGATCATTCAGGCTGAAAGTAATATCGCCCTGATGATTATAGATCGCCAGTGACCAGAACGGTACTTTGCCGATCGCACTGATATGAACCGGCCCGTTGCCAAGGTCGAAACGGCAGGCCGCACTGCGCATCAGCGGATCATTGCGCTTGGCCCAGTTCGCACCGTCAAGACTGTGAAACATTTCCGCAGCGCCCAGTGTTTCAACGCGCTTCCACAATGTTTCTGACGCATAGCCCGGCACCAGCAGAATAATGGCAATATGCACAATGCCCGCACCGAGCAGGCCGAGCAGCAGCACATAGAGCAGTTGCAACAGGCTGTGTCTCATGTCCGGCTCCTTGCGCAGCTGTTTTCCACGCGATGCAGAGCGGGCATTTGCGGGTTTTCAAAACCGATCGAGGTTCCCAGATCCGTATCATACAGTGTCATAATCAACTGATAGGGGCGGGTTGTGTTGAGCGACAGCCAGTTACCGGCCTGCGCATTTTCTGAAATGGTGATGAGAAAAACGGCATCCGACTGATACCAGATCATCTGGCTGTGCAGTTCCTGCGGCAGGCCTTGTTTTTGTACCAGCGGGCGATCCTGCAAATCGCTGGCATAGAGTGTCCAGAAACGCGCAACCGGCGTTTTACCTTGCAGAATATAAGCGCAGTCAGGACTGAGAGCCGCGCCTGTATCATCATGACGCAAGACAAAACGCTGCCCTTCCGCACTGCCGAGCGGCAGCAAAGCGGCACGGCTGCGCTGCGCACGGGCATAGGAATCTGCTTCCGCGCTGCCATAGAGCGGTGAGGCATGCCATTGGCCGATTGTCAGCCGGTTGAAGCCGTCAAAATTATTCAGAGTATAAAGCGCACTGGCAGCCCCGCCCGCCAGAGCAATCAGGCAGGCCAGAGCAGCCAGAAAAAGGGTTCTGAAAAATGTCATGGCTGAACCATAAAACACATCAGGTTAATATTGCCTGTCACTACAAACCTGCCGGATACCATAAAAAATACCATGCCGGATCAGAGTGAGGACAGGGTTGTGCGCATTGGCTGCGGTGTTTCAAAAGCCTTGAATTTTTCATTCAGGCTGCGCAGAAAGCGGGTGGCTTCGGAAGACAAGACGCGCGGATAATCCTGCACCGCATCGGTTGTTTTGTCCCCCGCCGTCGCATTGCCCTGCGCCACAAGCTGCGGATCAGCCACGGGCGCCTGTTTCGGAAACGGATTGCTGATGCCCGGAATCGGTTTCAGATCAATATTCTGATGTGCCTGCAACATCATCATCTGCCAGGTCATCGCCGGAATGATGCCGCCGGTCAGATTATTCATCGGTGCATAGCTGTCATTGCCGAACCAGACCGCGGCCGTGTAATTACCGGTATAGCCGACAAACCATGCATCGCGGTAATTCTGTGTGGTGCCGGTTTTTCCGGCAACGCGGGTCATTGGCAAAGCGGCACGCCGTGCGGTACCGCGCTCGGGCACCTGCACCAGCATGGAATTCATTTCTGAGGCTGCTTTTTCCGAAAGTACACGCTGCGGTTCCGGTGTGTCGCGCTTGTAATCCCAGAGAATTTTGCCTGCCGGATCGGCAATCTGCACAATGCCGTGACGCTGACCGGCAAAGCCGCCATTGGCAAACACGCTGAAGCCGGTTGCCTGATCCATTACTGTCATGCCGGATGTACCAAGTACCATGGTTTTATGATCGGAAATTTCCGATTCAATACCCATGGCTTTGGTCAGAGCCACAATCGGTTTGGTGGTCAGATAGTCTTTGGCAAGGCGCACCGGAACCGTATTATAGGATTTGATCAGAGCGGTGGTGAGATCCACACGACCGGCAAAAGAGCGGCCGTAATTGCGCGGCATCCAGTTGCCCCAGGCAATCGGTGCATCGGATACAATCGTATTCGGCGTCAGGCCTTTTTCCATGGCAACGGCATAGACATAGGGCTTGAAGGATGAACCGGCCTGCCGCAATGCCTTGGTGGCGCGGTTAAACTGGCTCATGCCATAGTCGCGCCCGCCGACAATTGCCCGCACAGAACCGTCATCGGCAATCACCACGGTTGCGGCCTCGGTCACTTTATATTGCGCACCATATTGGCGCAGATGAAACTCAATCGCGTCTTCCGCCGCTTTCTGGACATTGCGGTCCAGCGTGGTGCGCACAATCAGATTATGCTGCGGGATGGTGCGGGTGATTTTCTTCACCTCGTCAAACGCCCAGTCGAGGAAATAATCAGGATTTTCGCTTTTAGCGCGATCAACCACGCTGGCAGGATTACGGCGTGCATAGGCCAGCTGGCCTTCACTCATAAAACCAGCATCGGCAAGATTGGACAGCACCACATTGGCACGCGCACGGGCTGCGGGCAGATTGACATGGGGCGCATATTTGGCCGGAGCCTTGAACAGACCGGCCAGCATGGCAGCCTCGGCAAGATTGACGTCCTTGACGCTTTTGCCGAAATAAAATTCGGAAGCCGCAGCAATGCCGAATGTACCGCCGCCCATATAAGCGCGGTCGAGATAGAGCTGCAGAATTTCCGTTTTACTTAAATTGGCTTCCAGCCAGAGCGCGAGAAAGGCCTCGTTGATCTTGCGTTTCAGCGTTCTTTCATTAGAGAGAAACAGGTTTTTCGCCAATTGCTGGGAGAGGGTGGAACCGCCCTGAACCACGCCATTGGCACGCATATTCTGCGTCAGCGCACGGCTTAAGCCCCAAAAATCAATGCCGATATGTTCAAAGAAACGACGGTCTTCGGTTGCAAGAACTGCTTTGATCACATGATCCGGTAATTCGGTAATCGGTACGGCATCGCGATGCATGATACCGCGCTGGCCGATTTCATTGCCGTAGCGGTCAAGAAATGTAACGGCATAATCATCCTGCGCGCGCCAGTCTTTCTTGGTCTCTTCAAAAGCGGGCATGGCCAGTGCCAGCATCAGCACACTGCCGAGCACACCAAGCGTAAAACCTTCATCGGCGAGTTCAATAAACAGCTTCTTCCAGCCGCGTACCCGGAATTTGCGGGAGAAAATTGTGGCACCTTCCCAGAAAGCGGCAAGAAAGGCGCGTAAATTATACAGGCTGCTGTCGAGCCAGGCATCAATCGCCATCAGAAACGGGCTGCGGGTGAGGCGGCGCGTTTTCTTTTTAGGGGGATGATTGTCAGCCTGCTTGCTCATAACCGGAAAGAAACCTGTTTTGCTTGCTCAAACGGGATTAACTATTACCCCCATTCTAGCACATCCTTATGAATGGCCAATAAAGCAGAAGTGCCAAGGAAGCGTTTAGAAATATGCTTAATGAAAGGGCTAAAGCAGTTCGTATTATTACGGTTATGCAAATAAGCCCATTTGAGTGCGAAAGAATCCAGCCATTACAGGCTGTTAAATATCTTACTGGTTAAGCGGAGAAGAATGTGCCTTGCGGGACAGAAGATAGGAATTTTATCCTTGACGGCGTGACGGTGTTGCAGTAGCTTTTAGATACAGTCAGAGAAGTGTGGCTGAGACAATTGAATAGGTTTTATGGGGCGTGGCATCTGGTGCTGCGCTTTTTTATTTTGCAGATTTTGAAACCGGTTATGTGTTGGCAACAAAATTGAGCCGGTGCAATCCATGATAAAAAATACAGGAAATGAGAAAGCGCAGCAGAATGCAGCGCATGAGCGTTTGCTGGCGGCATATCGCCTGCAACGCCGTTTTCAGATTGCTGTGCAGGATATGGCTTTTCTGCTGGGAATGAAGCCGGAAATCTATCGCCGGCGTTTGCAAAAAGCAGGGTTGGACAGCAATGCAACCGGGTTGCCGCTGCTCGATATTGAAGATTTGCTGATTAAAATTAATGCGGAATTGCAGAATTTTTCCAAAGCCGAAGGCCTGCCGGAAAAGAGCGCCGTTGAGGCTTTGGCATCCTTGGCCAAGGCGGTGAAGAGCATCAGCGAATTGTCCAAGGAAACACGGGCGGAGCAGGCAGGCCATCAGCCTGAACAGACAAATGAGACAGGCGGTGTGAAGCCGGAGGATGTGCGTGAAGCCCTCAGCATCATCAATGCCCGAATTACAGAACTCCGAACTGCATGACATCCTGTCCGCTGCGGGTATTGATGCGCAGACCATGATTGCAGCCAGCAAGGAATGGTTGTTTCAGGGGCGGCTGGCACAATTGCCGATCTTTCCGCGTGATGATTGGCGCAACTGGGTGATTATGGGCGGGCGCGGTTCTGGAAAAACCCGCGCCGGTGCAGAGTGGATCAGCGGCATGGCGCAGGGGCTTGCACCTTTCAGCGATAAAGCTTGCGGGAATATTGCTTTGGTGGGGGAGACGCTTGCCGATGTGCGTGAGGTGATGGTTGAGGGGCCTTCGGGTATTCTTTCTGTATCACGTTTGCAGCGGCCACGGCTGGAAAGCACACGGCGCAGGCTGGTCTGGGAGAGCGGGGCGGTGGCCTCCTTTTATTCGTCAGAAGATCCGGACAGTTTGCGCGGGCCGCAATTTTCTGCCGCATGGTGTGATGAACTGGCAAAGTGGAAAAACCCGCAACAGACATGGGATATGCTGCAATTCGGCCTGCGGCTCGGGGATTTTCCACGACAGGTGGTAACAACCACGCCGAAAATGCAGGCTTTGTTGCGCGAACTTCTGAATGATCCGGCAACGATCATGACCCATATGCGTACGGATGAAAATGCTGCGCATCTGGCGCCAGCCTTTCTGCTTGCTATGCAGCAGCGCTATGCAGGCACGGCTTTGGGGCGGCAGGAACTGGACGGGGTGCTGATTGCAGATCGTGAAGATGCATTATGGTCGCGGGAGCAATTGGAATTACTCTATGATCCGTCAGTGCCGGATTTGCAGCGTATTATTATTGCCGTTGATCCGCCTGCCACTTCGACGAAAAATTCTGATGCCTGCGGGATTATTGTCGCCGGACTGGATCATCAGGAGCGGGCATGGGTGCTGGAAGATGCCACGGTGCAGGGTGTAAAGCCCCATCAATGGGCAGCGCAGGTGGTGCAGTTTTACCGCCGCTATCAGGCCGATCTGGTGGTGGCAGAGGTTAATCAGGGCGGGGATATGGTGATGGCGGTCATCCATGCGCAGGATGCATCCGTTGCTGTGAAGGCAGTACGGGCGCAGCGTGGCAAATATCTGCGCGCCGAGCCGGTTGCGGCGCTTTATGAACAGGGGCGTATCCGCCATGCGCGGCATTTTCCCGAACTGGAAGACGAAATGTGTGATTTTGCTGTGAACGGGCTGTCTTCCGGCTGCTCTCCGGACAGAATGGATGCGCTGGTCTGGGCGCTGCATACGCTTCTGCTTCAGGACATGCATAAGCCGCGCATCCGGCAATTTCGGTAAATTTCATAATTAAGATTGAGTGAGGTGAACATGGCTTGGAAATGGCCGTGGCGGCATGGTGCTGCCCAAATGCAGGCGCAGAAAATAGCCGCGCCGCCCTCTGTCAAAATGCAGCAGGGTTTTGTGGCGCTACATATGGATGCGCAGGCACGCTGGACAAGCCGCAATTATATGGCGCTGTCACAGCAGGGTTTTATGCGCAATCCCATTGTGCATCGCTGTGTGAAAATGATCAGTGATGCTGCGGCCAATGTGCCCCTGTTGCTCTATCAGGGCGAGACGGAACTTGAAGATCATCCGTTGTTGAAACTGCTGCGTGCGCCTCATGAAGGCGCCAGCGGCTCCGGCTTTTTCGAGCAGCTCTACGGGCATTTGCTGCTATCCGGCAATGCTTATATTGAACGGCTGGATTATGACGGACAGGCTAAAGAGCTGCATCTGTTGCGCCCTGAGCGGGTGACGATTGAGAGCGACAGCAATGGCTGGCCGCAGGCTTTGCTCTATCGCAATAATACGATCAGTCGCCGCATCAGTCTGAATGCCGGTTTTGAAACCGGTCTGTCAGCACGGGCTTTGCATTTGCGGCTGTTTCACCCGCTGGATGATCATTATGGTTTTCCGCCGCTGGAAGCGGCATTGATGGCGCTGGATATTCACAATGCCACCGCTGCATGGAACAAGGCACTGCTTGATAATTCCGCGCGGCCATCCGGTGCGCTGGTCTATGCCCCGAAAGACGGCGGGAATTTAAGTGAAGAACAGTTTGACCGGTTAAAGACCGAGCTTGAAGAAGGCTATACCGGTGCCGGTGGTGCAGGCAGGCCGCTGCTTCTGGAGGGCGGGTTGGACTGGAAAGCGATGGGGCTTTCCCCAAAAGATATGGATTTCATTGAGGCCAAACATGTGGCGAGCCGCGAAATTGCATTGGCTTTTGGTGTGCCGTCGATGCTGCTCGGTATTCCCGGTGATAATACCTATGCCAATTATGCCGAAGCCAATCGTGCTTTTTACCGTCTGACCGTGTTGCCGCTTTTAACCCGCACTGCGCAGGCGCTGAGCAACTGGCTCTGCCCTTATTATGGTTCCGATCTGCGGCTGGAACATGATCATGACCGGATTGACGGGCTGGCCGAGGAGCGCGAGGCGCTGTGGCGGCGCATTGGTGCAGCCGATTTCCTGAGTGATGCAGAAAAACGGCAGGCGGTTGGCTATTCTCTTCAACCGGAGGGGCGCGAAGAATGAACCTGTTCAACCAGACGGGAGATTTAACGCAGGAGCAGTGGATATGGCTTGCCAAGATCACCGGCGCGGTTAGCGGCTCGGCTGTTTCTCTGGCCTATATGCTGCCCAAGGGCAAGCGCGAGGCAGCCATCCGCTTTGCCGTCGGTCTGATCTGCGGCATGATTTTCGGCGGAGCCGCCGGTGTCAAAATTGCAGAGCAATTGGCATTGACCAGCAGTCTTGGACAAGCGGAACTGATGTTGATGGGGTCAGCTGCCGCAAGTTTTGCCGCATGGACGGCACTTGTTTTTTTCAAGCGCTTCACCGAGAGGCTGAAAAATCAGGACAGCATCGTTTCCCGCAAGAGGAGTGCCGTTGATGACACTTAAAACCAGTCAGCCTTTGCGGTTCAGCGGCTATGCCAGCCTGTTTTCACTCACGGATTTGAGCGGGGACAGTATTGAGCGCGGGGCTTTCGCCGCCAGCCTCAAACGGGGCGGGACAGTGCGGATGCTCTGGCAGCATCAGGCGGATAATCCGATCGGCATCTGGACAAAGATCGCGGAGGATCAGCGCGGCCTTTATGTGGAAGGGCAGTTAACGCAAGGCGTGGCACGTGCTGATGAAGCCTGGCGCCTGCTTTCGGAAGGGGCGTTGGATGGCTTGTCGATCGGTTTTCGTGCGGTGCGCAGTAAAAAGGCCGCTGCTACCGGCCAGCGGCATATTCTGGAGGCTGAGCTTTGGGAAATTTCACTGGTGACATTTCCGATGCTGCCGCTGGCACGTGTCACCGCTGTTCAGCATAAACACCATGATGAAAACAGCACGGCGCGGATTATCCGGCAGGCTGCATTTCAGCTCCATAGAAGCGCATAACCTCCATCCGGTCGGTTTGCATCGGTTCATTTCACTTAAACCTTAAAAAAGGACAGGCAATGACGATCAAGCACATGCACAAAGCAGACAAGACGCCGGCTCTGGAGATCAAGGCGCTGAACAGCCAGCAGGAAGTCGGTTTGGCTTTCGGGGAATTTATGCAGGCTTTTGAAGGCTTCAAACAGGCCAATGATGAGCGCCTGACCCAGATTGAAAAACATGTCGGAGCCGATATCCTCACTGTTGAAAAGGTGGAGCGCCTCAACCGTGCCATGGATGAGCAGAAGGCGGCACTGGATCAATATGTGCTGAAACAGGCGCGGCCTGCTTTGGGGAGCGAAGAGCGTTCGCTTCACAATCCTGTAGCGCAGGAACATAAGCAGGCTTTTGACCGCTATGCCCGCCGTGGCGATGAGCAGGCATTGCGTGGGCTTGAACAGAAGGCGCATTCCTATGGTTCAGGGCCGGATGGCGGTTATCTCGTGCCGCCTGAACTGGAAACAGCAATCGGCACAAGGCTGGCATCCCTCTCGCCGGTGCGTGGTCTGGCAACCGTGCGTCAGGTTTCCGGTGCAGTTTTGAAAAAGCCGTTTTCCATCAGCGGGCCGGGCACCGGCTGGGTTGGGGAAGAGGGGGCACGCCCACAGACCAGCAATGCCAAACTGGCTGAACTGCAATTCCCGACGATGGAAATTTACGCCATGCCTGCTGCAACCGCCAGCCTGCTGGATGATGCGGCGGTGGATGTGGAACAGTGGATTGCTGCCGAGGTTGAAACTGCTTTTGCTGAACAGGAAAGCGCTGCCTTCATCAATGGCGATGGTGTGAACAAGCCGCATGGTTTTTTGGCCTATGATACGGTTGAAGAAGAAGCATGGATATGGGGCAAACTTGGCTGTCTGAAAACCGGTGTCGCCGGTGCCCTGCCTGCTGCCAGCCCGTCCGATCTGCTGATTGATCTGGTCTATGCGCTGAAATCCGGCTACCGCCATAATGCCCATTGGATGATGAACCGCAAAACCCAATCGGCATTGCGCAAGCTCAAAGACAGCAATGGTAATTATCTCTGGCAGCCGCCGGCATCCCTTGGGCAGAAAGCCTCCTTCATGGGCTTCGGTCTGGTGGAATCGGAAGATATGCCGGACATTGCCGCAGACAGTACACCGATTGCCTTTGGTGATTTTGCCCGCGGTTATCTGATTGTTGACCGCATTGGTATCCGCGTGTTGCGTGATCCGTATTCTGCCAAGCCCTATGTGCTGTTCTACACCACCAAACGTGTTGGCGGTGGTGTGCAGGATTTTGATGCGATCAAACTGCTCAAATTCGCAGCATAAGTTTGACGGGAGAAGGCGGTTTGGCCGCTCTCAGAGGGCTGCATGAATCATTCTGTCAGAGAGTGATTTTATCCTACTGAATCTATTATAAATTATAGGAGATAGCATGGTTCTCCGTCTTGTAACGCCGCCGGTTAAAGAGCCGGTGACGACAGCATTTTTGCGCGAATTTCTACGTCTGCCGCCGGATCAGGAAGAGGATTTGCTGGCACGTCTGATCTGCACTGCGCGTGAGGTGATCGAGCAGCATTGTAATCTGGTGATGCTGCCGCAAAGCTGGCATTTACAGCTCAGTAACTGGCCGCAATCGGGCCGGATTGCGCTTTATAAGGCACCGGTCATTTCCATTGATAAAGTGCAAGGTTTTGATGCCGATGGCAGTGCGGTGCTGTTCACGGATGACGACTGGCGGCTGGATACAGAGAGCCGCCCGCAGCGGCTCTACTTACGTAAACCACAGCATATCACCATTGCAAGCGGGCTGGAAATTGAACTCACAGCCGGTCTGGCAAATGAGCCGGAAGATTTGCCCGAAACATTGCGCCATGCCTGCGTGATGCTGGCGGCGCATCTCTATGACAACCGCAACTCTGCCGATACAGGCAGTTTAATGACCCGCCTGCCGGATATGGTTGCGCAGCTTGTGGCGCCCTGGTTACGGCGGGGGCGGCTATGAACCTGCAATTCATTGATGCGGGGCAGTTTAAAACTTTGCTGAGCCTGCAGGAAAACCGCCCGTTATTTGATGACAGCGGTGGCTATCAGGAACAATGGGCAGAGATTGCCAGCCTTTGGGGCAGGGTTGAGCCGCAGAAAACCGGCAGCCAGTTCTTTGCTTTGCAAGCCATCCCCAATGTCACGCATCGCATCACGATCCGCTATCGCAACGACATTCAGGTCTCCATGCGGCTGACGCACGGGACAAGGCATTTCACCGTGCTGGGTCTGCATGATCCTGATGACAGCCAGCGCTATCTCATTTGTTTGGCAGAAGAGGAAATCAGATGAATTTTTCCATGCGTTTTATCTTTGAAGCTCTGTTGCGCACGCTGCGTCTTGTCGGCTTGCAGGCCTGTGAACAGGCACTTTCCAACAAGCGGGACGGGCTGTTTCTGAAAAATCCGGACACGCAAACGCCGCCTGCCGCGCCAGAACAGGACAAGAAGGGATGACGGGCGCGGCACTCGCTCTGCAAAAAGCAATTTTGGCATGGCTGCAAGCCGCACCTTTGCTGATGGAGAAACTGCACGGGCAGGGCATTTATGATCATGTGCCGCCCCATGCCGTGTTTCCTTATATCAGCTTTGGCCAAAGTCAGGTCTATGCGTGGGATACGGATAGCGGCACCGGCGAGGAACATAGTCTGGTCCTGCATATCTGGGCGCGTTCCAATGGCCGTAAACAGGTGCTGGAACTGATGATGCTGGTTGAAGAGCTCATGGAGGCTTTGGGCAGTAGCACTTTGCGGCCGGATATCGGCGGTTATCAGCTGGTCAATCTCATGCTGCAATCCTCACAGACCCGCAATGATGCGTTGCACGACGGCTATAATGGCCAGTTGCGTTACCGCGCTGTGACCGAAAAAATCGAAGGGACATAAACAATGGCAGCCCAGAGAGGAAAAGACCTGTTGCTGAAAATTGCAGCGGCAGATGACACATTTCAAACCTGTGCAGGTTTGCGCAGCAAGCGCATCGCATTCAATGCGGAGACTGTTGATGTAACAGATGCTGACGCGACCGGCCGCTGGCGGCAATTGCTGGCTGGCAGCGGCGTACAACGTGCATCAGTCAGCGGTGCGGGTATTTTCAAAGATGCAGCATCGGACGCGCTGATCCGCACGGCATTTTTCAACGGTGATATTTTGAACTGGCAGATTGTTGTACCGGATTTTGGCACGATCAGCGGCTTGTTCCAGATCACCGCGCTGGAATATGGCGGCGCGCATGATGGTGAAGTGACCTTTGAAATTGCGTTGGAATCTGCCGGTCTTGTCAGTTTCGGAGTGCAGCCATGACGGTCAATGCCAGACGGGGTGAAATTGCAGCGGTCTTGAACGACAAGGACTGGGTTCTGTGCCTGACACTGGGCGCATTGGCCGGACTTGAGGCAGCCTATGAGGCTGAAGATCTCTCCGCTTTGATTGCCCGTTTTTCAACGGGCAGTTTGAAGGCGGAAGATATGATCCGCATTGTAACCGCAGGTTTGCGCGGTGGCGGTCATGATGTAGCGCAAGATGACGTGGCCGATATGCGCATTGACGGCGGTGCAGTCGGCTTTGCCCGTCTTGTCGCGCAATTGCTGGAAGTGACTTTTGGCGTCAATGCTGAAAAGCCGGAAAACACAATACAATCAAAAAATTAGAAGCCGCAATTGAATCAATGTCTTTCCCCTGGGATGCGCTGATGCATTTCGGGTTGGGACAATTGCGGCTGTCGTCACAGGATTTCTGGCAATTGAGTTTGGCTGAAATCCGGGCGCTTAACCGGTCTATGCGTGGCGGCAGACAGGCACCGTCACGCGCTATTCTTAACAGCCTGATGCAGGCTTTTCCTGATGGTGCAACATGAATGATACAGGCACGCAGCAGCAATCAGTCACGGTTTCGGTCGAGGCGGATACCAGCGGTTTTGACCGCGCTTTGGATAATTTGCAAAAGCGCTCCGGCGCATTCGGGCAGAGCCTGACCTCTGCTTTTAAAAGCGCGGTTACATCGGGCAAAGGTCTGGATGATGTGCTGCGCGGACTGGCTTCCAATATGGCCTCCATGGCGCTCGATGCGGGGATGAAGCCGTTGCAAGGGCTGTTCTCATCAATGTTTTCCGGCTTAATGGGCGGTCTGGGCGGGGTCAAACCTTTTGCTAAAGGCGGGGTAGTTTCCAGCCCGACTTATTTCGGGCTGGGCAGTGGTTTCGGCGTGGCCGGAGAGGCCGGTGCCGAGGCGATTTTACCCCTCGCGCGTGGCAGTGACGGCAGTCTGGGCGTGGCGATGGGCAGTGGCGGCGGGGCGCGCGCCATGCAGATCAATTTTAATATGTCGTCGCCCGATGCTGCCTCTTTCAGCCGATCCGAGGCACAGGTCAGCGCCATGCTGGCACGCGCTGTGCGTCACGGCACCAGACGGTTGTGAAGGGACGGTACATGCAGGATTTATCTTCATTCCATGATGTGTCTTTTCCGCTCGGCGTTTCATTCGGCGCAACGGGCGGGCCGGAATGGCGCAATGAGATTGTAAGCCTGACCTCCGGCCATGAAAAGCGCAATGCCCGCTGGTCGATGTCGCGCCGGTTTTATGATGCCGGGACGGGCTTGCGTTCACTCAATGATCTGCGGGATGTGCTGCGCTTTTTCGAGGCGCGGCGGGGTTCGCTCCATGCTTTCCGGTTTCGTGATCCGTTTGATCATCTGTCATCGGAACAGGATGCGCCGCCACAGGTTACAGATCAGCTTTTAGGTCTTGGTGATGGTGTTACGCGGCAGTTTCAGCTGATCAAATCCTATGGTGATTATCAGCGCATTATCACCAAGCCTGTTGCTGAAACGGTGCAGTTGGCCGTGGATGGTGTGCCGGTTTCGGGTGAAAAATTTAGCGTGAATTTACTGACCGGTATTGTCGAATTTGATGAAGATCATGTGCCGCCGCTACAAGTAAAAGTGACGGCTGGTTTCCTGTTCGATGTGCCGGTGCGTTTTGATACAGACCGCTTGAGCGCCAGTATTGCCAGTTTTAAAGCCGGTGAAATTCCGTCTATTCCGATTGTTGAGGTGAAGTGATGCTGACACTGAATCCGGAATTTGAATCACATTTGCAAGGTGATGTGACAACACATTGTTTTGCATGGATTTTACGACGTAAAGACGGTGCTGTTTTCGGCTTTTGCGATCACGATAAATCCTTGCCGGTTCATGGCATAAATTGTTTTCCGCAAAGTGGCATGAATGGTTCTGAGGCCGGCAGCCAGCTTGGGCTTTCCGTGGATAGTTCCGAGATTGAAGGGGCGCTGACCAGTGATACACTGAATGATGCGGATATTGAACGCGGGCTTTATGATGGCGCAACGGTCGAGACTTATCTGGTCAACTGGGCGCAGCCGCAGCAATGCGTGCTTTTGCGTAGCAGCGTGATTGGTAAAATTACCCGCAGCGGTATGAAATTTATTGCCGAGCTGAAAAGCAGTGCCGCATTGCTTGACCGCGTTTTCGGGCGGCGTGCCAAGCGGGGCTGTGATGCAAAATTTGCTGACAGGCGCTGCGGCATCAATCCGGCTGATCCGCTTTATGCCGGTGAAGGCATTGTGGACGCTGTGAACGGGCAAGATATAACTGTTTCAGGTTTGTGTGCTTTTGCATCGCACTGGTTCGAGCGGGGAACAATCACTTGGGCGAGTGGTAAAAATCAGGGCAGCAGCAATAATATTGTTTCGCATCTTGGCCACGGCGATGCCGCCAGTCTGATCTTGCAGGATTTGCCGGTCTATGACGTTCAGGCCGGTGATCATTTCCGTGTGCTGGCAGGGTGTGACAAGAGTTTTCAGTCCTGTCGTGACCGCTTTGCCAATCATGAGAATTTTCGCGGTTTTCCGCATATTCCGGGCAATGATGCTGCTTATTCCTTCGCAGGCGGCGAGGGCAATTTCGACGGAGGAGTGCTGGTGCCATGACGACAGAACCGGTTAATGACAGGGTTCTGGCCATTGCGCAAAAATGGCTCGGCACGCCCTATCGCCACGGTGCCAGCCGTTTGCAGACCGGCTGCGATTGTCTGGGGCTGATACGCGGCATCTGGCGGGAACTTTATGGCAGCGAGCCAGAGGATGCAGGCACCTATTCCCGTGACTGGGCGGAACTGACGCGGGATGAGCCGCTGCTCAATGCTGCACGGCGGCATATGTTTTTAAAACCGCTCAGTGATTTACAGGCCGGTGATATGCTGATTTTCCGCTGGCGGGATGGCGTGGCTGCCAAGCATTTAGGCATTATGGCGGAGAATAACCGCTTCATCCATGCCTATGAGGGGCATAGCGTGTTGCTTTCCGCGCTGGTGCCGCAATGGCGGCAGCGCATTGCAGCGGTCTTTTCATTTCCTGAGAGTTGTCAGTAATCTTCGGTTTGAAGACAGGTCATTCTTTTCATGAGTACAGTGGTTCTTCAGGCAGCAGGCGGCATGATCGGCGGGTTGTTCGGCCCCGTTGGCGCGGCAATCGGCAGTGCCATCGGGGCGATGGGCGGCTATATGGTTGATACTGCGCTGATCAATTCAACACGGCGTATTGAAGGACCGCGCCTTTCCGGTACGCGTCCGATGCAGGCGGAAGAAGGTGCGGCACTGCCTGCCGTTTATGGTACGATGCGCGTTGGTGGTACGCTGATTTGGGCAACGCGTTTTGAAGAGCAGAAAACCACCACCCGTCAGGGCGGCAAAGGCGGGCCCAAAACCACAACTTACAGCTATTATGCCAATGCGGCTTTTGCCGTGGCGCAGGGTGAGATTTCCGGCATCCGGCGCATCTGGGCGGATGGCAAGGAGCTTGATCAGACGCAAGCTACAATCCGTATTTATAACGGCACGGAAACCCAGCAACCCGACCCGCTGATTGAAGCGCGACAGGGCAAAGGTAAGGCACCGGCCTATCGTGGCACGGCCTATGTGGTGTTTGAGCGTCTGCCGGTCGACCCCTATGGTAACCGGTTGCCATTGCTGCAATTTGAAGTGATGCGCAGTGTCGGCAGACTGGCGCAGGATATTCAGGCCGTGGCATTAATCCCCGGTGCAACGGAGTTCGGCCTGTCGCCGCAGACCGTGCGCGATGAACCGCGCTCCGGCGAGACAAGGGCGCTCAACCGTAATAATCTGCGGGCTCAAAGCGATTGGACGGCATCGCTTGATGAATTGCAGGCACTCTGCCCGAATTTGAAAACTGTGGCGCTGATCGTACCGTGGTTCGGTACGGATTTGCGTGCAGGAGAATGCCGTATTTTGCCCGGTGTCACTGCACGGGGCGCACGAAAACCGAGCCATAGCTGGTCTGTGGGCAATGTTGACCGTGCATCGGCACATCTGATTTCCGATAATGGCCGCGAGAAAGCCTATGGCGGCACGCCTGCCGATTTTTCCGTGATTGCTGCGATTAAAGATGTCAGACAACGCGGGCTCAAAGTTACGCTTTATCCGTTTATCATGATGGATATTCCGGCAGGCAATCAATTGCCTGCATTGAATGGTCAGGGTTTTCAACCGGCCTATCCGTGGCGCGGCAGAATAGATTTGCCGGCGGAGGCAGATAAAACGCCGGAAGCCGGAATACAGCTTGAGCATTTTACCAATGGTGTCTGGGGCTATAAGCGGTTCATCCGCCATTATATTGATCTTGCCCATAGTGCAGGGGGCGTTGATGCATTTCTGATTGGCTCGGAACTGCGTGGACTCACGCATATCCGTAATGAGCACAATAATTTCCCCTTTGTTGATCATCTTTGCGAATTGGCTGAAATGGCGCGTAACGCTTTGGGGGCCGCGTGCAAAATTACCTATGGTGCGGACTGGTCGGAATATTTTGGCTATCATCCGCAAGATGGCAGCGGCGATGTTTATTTCCATCTTGATCCGCTTTGGGCGCATCCGGCTATTAACGCCATCGGCATTGATAATTATATGCCCTTGAGTGACTGGCGCGATGGTGATGAGCGCAGCATTGATCCTGCTTTGTCGCCATCTGCTTATGATGAAAATACCTTGCAAAATGCCATTGCCGGTGGTGAGGGCTATGACTGGTATTATGCCTCGGATGCGGACAGGCGTGAGCGCAAACGCACAGCGATAACGGACGGGCTGGCGGGTAAGCCTTGGGTTTTCCGTTATAAGGATTTGCGCTCATGGTGGCAAAATCAGCATTTCAACCGCGTTAATGGTGCTGAAGAACTGCAACCGACAGCATGGCAGCCACTATCAAAACCTTTCTGGTTTACCGAGCTTGGCTGTGCAGCGGTTGATAAAGGGCCGAACCAGCCGAATGTGTTTCCTGATCCGAAATCATCAGAAAATGCCGCGCCTTATTTTTCGGACGGTTCACGTTGTGATCTGGCGCCGGATCGTTTTTTACGGGCGCATTTTTCTTACTGGCAAAAAACCGGCGAGCATAATCCGGTTTCACCTGTCTATGGCGGGACTATGCTGGATGCAGAGCAGATTTATGTCTGGGCATGGGATACGCGTCCGTTTCCTGAATATCCGCTGAAAGCGGACATTTGGGGTGATGCAGTCAATTGGGCAACAGGACATTGGCTCAATGGGCGGTTGAGCGGTGTAGCGCTGGATGAATTGCTGCTGGCTTTGCTGAAAGATTTTGGTCTGGAAGGATTGGCCGATTGCAGTGGAGTTGAAGGCTATCTCTCCGGCTATATTGCCGATAATCCGGCCAGCGGCAGAGCATTATTGGAACCGCTGATGGATATATTCTCGCTTGTCGCTTTTGAGCAGGCTGATGAACAGCAACGGCTGATATTCCGCAGTCTTTCGCAGCGCCTGCAACCGGTTATGGTGCAGGATTATGCACTGGAGCGTGATGAACAATGGCCGTTGCGTATATTGGACGATGTTGAGGAACTGCCCGCCAGTGCAGAGATTTATTTCTGCGATCCGTTACGTGATTACCAGTCGGCAAGTGCTTTGGCGCAAAAATCGGGCTGGCAACGGGCAGGGCATGAAAGCCTGTCTTTGCCTGCCGCAATGGAGAGCGGGCAGGCACAGGGGCTGGCAGAAAGCTGGCTGGAGCGAAAACGCGCCGAACGCCGGACGGTGAGTTTTTCTGTTCCGTGGTCACAGGCGCATTTAACAATTGGCGACAGGGTGCGTATGCCGGAACTGGCAGGCAACCGTGATTATATTATTACAGGTTTTGAGGATGGTGAGGCAAGACGGGCGAAAGCAGTGGCACTGGCACCGGTGCTGCGCAGGCCGGATCGCAGCCGGATACCGGTCATGCAGCCCTCCGAAAGCGGGCATATAGCAGGGCCGCCATTGTTTTATATGCTTGATCTGCCGCTTTGGCCGGGGGCTGAAACTGAGCCGAACCAGTTTCGTATTGCCTGTCACGCAAAGCCGTGGCGGGAAATTGCACTCTATGTCTCGCCTGAAAACAATAATTATCAGTTGCGTTCTGTGATTCCGTTTGCGGCGACGATGGGGGAATTGTTGAGCGATTTGCCGCCTGCTGATAGTGGACGCTTTATGCATCAGCAGTGTTTTGATGTGCGCTTATATCGCGGTGAATTACACTCACAAACACGCACGCAGCTTCTTAATGGTGCCAATAGTGCATTGGTGCAGGCGGGCGCCGGTCATTGGGAAATTTTACAGTTTCTGCATGCCGAGGAAATTGCTGAAGATATCTGGCACTTGCGTGGTTTGCTGCGCGGTCAGTCGGGCAGTGAGGCAGAGGCTGCCCTGACAAAACCGGCAGGTACACCCTTCATCTTGCTGGATGATACGCTTTTACCTGCAGGATTGCATCAGTCTGAGAGTGGCTTGTTGCTGAACTGGCGGGCAGGAGCGACGGCAAGTGATTTTACGGATGATTATTTTCAGACGCAGCAGAGCACAGGTGGGGTGAAAGCCTTGCAGCCTCTGTCGCCGGTACATTTGCGCTCTCGTAAAATGGCGGACGGGGATATTGTATTCCGGTGGATTCGCCGCGGCCGGATTGACGCCGACAACTGGCTTGGTGAAGATATTCCGCTGGGCGAGCAGACGGAGAAATATCAAATATCTGTGTGGCATGATGCGGAGCTTTTATACCGGACGGATGTCACAGAATCTTTATTTGTTTATACGCGGGCTTTGCAGGAGGTTGGCGGCGCTTCAGATGCTGTTTCTGAGACTGTGCAACTGACAATGCGTGTTGCGCAGATCAGTCAGGCCTATGGCGCCGGAGCCCATGCGGAACTGCGTTTTTCTTTGTGAGTCTGTGTTATTGCTCAATAATTTTTGCGGGTTGCGGCTATGCCGCAGATAACAAGTCTTTCGTTTTTTGAAAACAAATGCTAACGAAAGGTAAATTATGTGCTGAACAGCAATTGGCTTGCGCACAATATTGTTCATTCAACATTCAGGTATAAAGCGTTAAAGTGAGCGTTATGATGACACAAAAACAAGTTCGCACATTTTTCGCTGCTTCTGTTCTGCTGGCCGCTACAACCGGTTCGGTTTTGACAAGCACTGCTCCATCTGCGGGCGCAGCCAGCCTGCATAAACATAATACTGCCGGTTTACAGACTGCACGGGCAGCGGTTTCGCAAAAGCCGGTGCTTCATCTGGTTGCCGGTGACTGTGCGGCCATTGGCCAGCAGGTTGCAGCGCAACAGGGCGGCACTCTGACCAAGGCAACCGCCGCTGTTCAGAACGGCGCGCCGGTTTGCATCGTGGTGGTGCTGGTTCCGGGCCGTGACGGTGAACGTCCGCGCCGTGTGGAAGTTGCCGTTCCTGCAAAATAACAGTCACGGCAAGCACTTCGCTTCCGCGCTTCATTGATTGTGCCCGTCTTGTATTGCTCACTGCAATCTTTACGGAAAGTGCTGTATGCTGACGCCACATTCCCTTCCGTAAAATCTGAAAAGGTCTGCTGATGCGAATTCTGATTGTTGAAGACGATAAAGATCTCAATCGTCAGCTGGCAGAGGCGTTGCGTGATGCGGATTATGTCGTCGACTGCGCTTTTGACGGTGAAGAAGGTCACTTTCTCGGTGATACCGAACCTTATGATGCGGTCATTCTCGATATTGGCCTGCCGCAGATGGATGGCATCAGTGTTGTGGAGCGCTGGCGCCGTGAAGGACGCACCATGCCGGTTTTGATGCTCACAGCGCGTGACCGCTGGAGCGACAAGGTGGCCGGTATTGATGCCGGTGCTGATGATTATGTAGCCAAGCCTTTCCATATTGAGGAAGTGCTGGCGCGATTGCGGGCTTTGATCCGCCGTGCGGCAGGGCATGCTTCATCCGAAATCAGCTGCGGACGGCTGGTGCTGGATACCAAAGCCTCCAAAGCCACGATTGACGGCGCGGCGCTGAAACTCACCTCGCATGAATTTCGCCTGTTATCCTATCTCATGCATCATATGGACGAGGTGATCTCCCGTACGGAACTGGTTGAGCATCTCTATGATCAGGATTTTGACCGCGACTCAAATACGATTGAGGTTTTTGTTGGCCGGTTGCGCAAGAAAATGGGCATTGATCTGATCGAAACCGTGCGCGGCATGGGCTATCGTATCCGCTCCGATGCCGGTGCTGACGATAGTGGCAGTAAAGACTGATATGCGGCGGCTGTTCTCCGGGAAATTATTCACTCTCGGAATGCGCTCTCTGGCGCTGCGCGTGGTTACGCTCTCAACCCTGTGGGTGATTATTGCGCTGGTCGTGGTGGCGACTTTGATCCAGTCGCTCTATCAGGATGCGGCTGAACGTAATTTCCAACGCCTTTTATCCGCACATCTCTATAGTCTTGTCGGCGCGGTCAGCCTGACACCGGAAGGTGAGTTGCATGGTCGCCCTGAATTGGGTGAAATCCGCTATGCCAGTTCCGGCTCCGGCTGGTACTGGTCGGTTGATCCGGTGACACCGAGTGTCAAAGGGCATCTCGAATCGATTTCGCTGGGCGCTAAGAAAATTCCCGTCAAATCCGTGTCGGAAGAACCTTTCGACCAGTCTTTCATGCGCAGCTATCTTGTTGAAACCAATAATGGCGAAGAGCTGTCCGTGGTTGAAACGGAAGTGGTGCTCGACAGTACAGACAAGATTGCGCGTTTTCGGGTGATGGGCAATCTGAATGAGGTGAAGCAGGAAGTCGCGGATTTTCGCAACCGGCTTTATGCCTATTTGGGCATCTTCGGCCTTGGCAGTATTCTGATCAATGCGGCGATTATTTTGTTTGGTCTGCGGCCATTGGATCATGTACGGCATACGCTTGCAGATATTCGTGAGGGGCGCAGCAATCGCGTGGATACTGATCTGCCGCTGGAAATTGCGCCGCTGGCGCAGGAAATGAATGCGCTGATTGAAAATAACCACCGCATTATTGAGCGTTCCCGCACACAAGTGGGCAATCTCGCCCATTCCCTGAAAACTCCGTTATCTGTGCTGGTGAATGAAGGGCGCACTATTGGCGGGCGGCAAGGGCAGATTGTTGTTGAGCAAAGCGATGCTATGCAGGTGCAAATCCAGCATTATCTGCAACGCGCAAGAATTGCCGCGCAGCGCGACAGTGTTGTTTTTCGTGCACCGGTAACACCGGTTCTGGAGCGGATGGTACGGGTGAGCGAAAAGCTCAATCCGCATATGAAAGTCAGCTTTTCCAATCAGTTGCCGGATGCAGTTTTTGCCGGTGAAAAGGAAGATCTGGAAGAGATCATCGGCAATATTATGGAAAATGCCGGTAAATGGGGCAAAGTCCGGATCAATCTGGTTCTACGGCAGGCTGAGCAAATGCCTGCGGCATTTGATATGATTATTGAAGATGACGGGCCGGGGCTGCCGCCGGAGCAAATTACCGAGGCGCTCAAACGCGGAAAACGCATTGATGAAAGCAAGCCCGGAACCGGACTTGGACTGGCCATTGTGCAGGATACTGTGCGCGAATATGGCGGGCGTCTGGGACTGACCAAAGGAAAACTTGGCGGACTGGCCGTGCAAATTACCCTGCCGCTGGTTGAAAATTGAGCTTTGCCTTTCCATTTCCACAAGAGTAAAAGTCTGCATGAGCGGTTTCATGATTCAGTCATAATCGCTCGCGGGTTCTGTTTATGGTGAGATATTATGGAGATGATTGCAGTCTGCAGAGACTGTCGCCATAATGTTGCGTAGAATGTTGCTGACAGGATGTTGAGTTGCTCATGAAATCGTTTTCCGGAGTTGTATTGCGCAAGTTTGTTGTCATTCTGCCGCTTTTTGCTCTTGCAGCCTGTACCACTGTGACCGGCCCTAAAATATCAGGTTCATCATCGGGCGGGGCGCTGGTTTCAGGTTCCGTCAATAATGCGGTTCTTGCACCGATGGGCAATGGTATCCTCGGCAATACTGCGGCGCAGCTGGCATCTTCGGATCGCCGTGCGGCAGTGGAAGCGGAATATAAAGCCCTTGAATATGCACCGAAGGGGACAGCTGTGAGCTGGAAAGGCCGCTCCGGCAAAGCCTCCGGTGAGGTGGTTGCCGCACAGCCTTATCAGGTCGGCTCCCAGAATTGCCGCCAATACAGCCACAGCCTGACAATTGACGGTGCGCCGCAGACAATGCGCGGAACAGCCTGCCGCAATGATGATGGCAGTTGGTCACCTTTGACATAACAGGCGCAGGGCATTGCATCGCGTGCCGGAGATGTGAGAATTGAGCCGCGTCCGGATCATCCGGCGCGGCTTTTTATTGCACTCTGCATAGGTGCATTTTTATATGTAACGTGGTGATCCGGCGTCTGCTCTGTTCCATAGCCGTGGAAAGGCGGCGTTTGCTTTGCGGCCAAATGACCTATATGGGCTTAAATGCATGCAGGACAGTTGGTTTTACAGCGCAGGCAGATTAAGTCTCCACTATGGATTTCTGGCTTGTATCAACACTCTTAACCTTTGTTGCGATTCTGATTGTGATGTTGCCTTTGACACGGAAAAATACCGTGGCGGATGCACAGAGCGATGAGGACAGATCTGTCTATATTCAACAGTTGAAAGAGGTTGATGCCGATCTGGCGCGCGGTTTGCTGGATGAGCAATCGGCAGAGCAGGCGCGGCTGGAAATATCGCGCCGTATTTTGCAGAATGACCGCAAACAAGCGCATAAAACTGCACCGCAGACGAAGAGTGGTGAAAGCGGTAGCAAAGACTATGTGTTCAGCCGCAGTGCCCGTTTTGCAATTATCCTGATTTTGCTGTTCATTCCGGCTGTGAGCTGGGGGCTTTATGCCATGACCGGCTCGCCGGATCTGCCCTCTCAGCCTCTGGCTGAGCGCCGCGCCAATACTGTTCAGGATCAGAAAGCTGCCGAACTGATTGCACAGGCTGAAGCGCATCTGGCAAAAACACCGGATGACGGACGGGGTTGGGCTATTCTCGCACCGATTTATCTGCGCCTCGGCCGTGTGGATGATGCAATCAATGCCTATCGCAAAGCCTTGCAATTGCTGGGTGATGATGCAGAGCGTCTGATCGGACTTGGTGAAGCTTTGATCGTGAAAGCCAATGGCGCAGTGACGCAGGAAGCGCTCGGGCTTTTTGAAAAAGCCGCTATGCTTGAACCGTCCGATTTGCGTCCGCCACTGATGCAGGCACGGTTCTATATGCAGGCAGGCAAGCGGGACGAAGCCATTGCTGTCTTGCAGAAAATGCTCGATACCGCGCCTGAAAATGCTCCCTGGCGTGCTGATATTGAGCAGGCAATTGCCAATATGAAATCCGGCCGTACAGAGGGTGCTCCGGCAGGCAATGCTGTTGCCCCGCAGGCTCCTGTTGCGCAGCCCGGCCCGACACAGGCCGATATTGAAGCCGCCGCACAATTGGACGAGCAGGGACGCAAGGATATGATCCGCTCAATGGTGGATGGTCTTGCGGAAAAACTGCGTGAAAATCCTTCCGATGCTGCAGGCTGGGAACGGCTGATCCGCGCCTATATGGTGCTGGGCGAGCGTGAAAAGGCGCTTGAAGCCGTGGGTACAGCGGTAAAATCCCTGCCGGAAGAGGATGCGAAAAGACTGCGGGAAGCCGCCGCGCAGTCAGGTCTTGATGTGAGCGGAGTCGTGAAATGACCCATAGTCAACTTTCAGCACCAACATCTGCAAAACCTCAGATTTCCGGAATGATGCGCAACCGTAAGCGCAAGCGATTGATCCTGATCTCAATTGCTATGGGCGTGCTGGCTCTGGCTATTGCACTGGTTCTGATCGCTTTCAGTCAGGATATCCGCTATTTCAGGACGCCGGATGACGTAACCGCCGAGGATATTGCCTCCGGTGCACGGTTCCGTCTCGGCGGGCTGGTCGAGGCCGGTTCAGTGGTGCGCGGTGCGGATAAGCATGTGCGTTTTGCCGTCACAGACACACTCAAGCAGGTAACTGTTACCTATGAGGGTATTCTGCCGGATCTGTTCCGCGAGGGGCAGGGCATTGTGGCTGAAGGTCGCTTTACACCGGATGGTGTGTTTGTTGCCGATAATGTTCTGGCAAAACATGATGAAAATTACATGCCGAAAGATGTTGCCGACAGCCTGAAAGAAAAGGGTGTCTGGGAAGGCAAATATTAAGCTGCCTGTCTTTCAGTCCAGCGCTGAAGCGATGCACCATAAGGGAGCAGAGGCAGACATAAACAGGCAGAGCATTGAAGCATTTTCCTTGGAAACTTCATGTTCTGCATTATTTCCGTCAGAATTATGCCAACGGAAATATTCTGATATCTGATGAAATGCGGTTTGCAGCAGTTGAAAACCGCGCCGGCAGGAAAGACCTGGCAGGAAAAAACAATGAGCGTTGAAATCGGACATTTCGCCCTTGTACTGGCACTGGCACTGGCGCTGGTGCAGTCGGTTCTGCCGATCATTGGTGCCAAGCGCAATGACAGCCGCCTGATGAGTGTGGCAGAGCCTTGCGCGGCTGCCGTTTTCGCGCTGATCCTGCTGGCATCAGCCATGCTGGTTCACGCTTATATTGTTTCGGATTTTTCTGTTCTCAATGTGGCTGAGAACTCCCATTCGATGAAGCCGTTGCTCTATAAAATCACCGGCGTATGGGGCAATCATGAAGGCTCTATGCTGCTCTGGGTGCTGATCCTTGCCTTTTTCAGCGCTTTGGTTGCGGTCTTTGGCAGCAATCTGCCGCAAAGCCTGCGCGCCAATGTGCTGGCTGTGCAGGGATGGATTGCAACGGCTTTTCTAAGCTTCATCATCCTCACATCCAATCCGTTCGTCCGGCTTTTTCCTGCGCCGGTTGAAGGGCAGGATCTCAATCCTATTCTGCAGGATATCGGGCTGGCCATTCATCCGCCGCTGCTCTATCTCGGCTATGTCGGTTTTTCTGTCTGCTTTTCTTTTGCCGTAGCCGCGCTGATTGACGGCCGCATTGATGCGGCATGGGCACGCTGGGTGCGCCCATGGACATTGACCGCATGGGTTTTTCTCACCGGCGGCATCTCAATGGGGTCTTACTGGGCCTATTATGAGCTGGGCTGGGGCGGCTGGTGGTTCTGGGATCCGGTCGAAAATGCATCTTTCATGCCATGGCTGATCGGCACGGCGCTTTTGCATTCTGCTATTGTGATGGAAAAGCGCGGCGCTTTGAAAATCTGGACAATCCTGCTGGCGCTGCTCACTTTCTCTTTGTCACTGCTTGGCACATTCCTGGTGCGTTCCGGCGTGCTGACATCGGTACACAGTTTTGCCACGGATCCGGGACGCGGATTGTTTATTCTCGCTATTCTGGTGTTCTTTATCGGCGGCTCGCTGACATTATTCGCACTGCGCGCCCAGACTTTGACCACAGGCAGCCTGTTCCAGCCAATATCGCGCGAAGGAACACTGGTACTCAATAACCTGTTTTTGAGTACCGCCACGGCCACAGTGTTGATCGGCACACTTTACCCGCTGCTGCTGGAGGCCATGACCGGCACTAAAATTTCTGTCGGCGCACCGTTTTTCAACATGACTTTTGGCCCTTTAATGATCCCGCTTTTGTTTGCTGTGCCTTTCGGCCCGCTGATGGCGTGGAAGCGCGGCGATCTTTATGCGGTTGCGCAGCGTTTGATGTGGGTTTTCGGCCTGTCACTGGTGACTGTTGCTCTGGTGCTGATGTTGATTGATCCGCGTGCCGTCTGGGCTGCAGCCGGTATTGGGCTGGCGGTTTGGGTTATTCTCGGCAGTCTGATGGATATTGTAACCAAAGCCGGTTTTGGTAAAATCGAATTTGCGCGCGCTTTGCCGCGCCTGATCGGCCTGCCGCGCTCTGTGTTCGGCACGGCGCTGGCTCATGCAGGGCTTGGTATTACACTGCTCGGCATTGTTTCCGTTACCAGTTTCGGCACTGAACAAGTGGTGACAATGCATCCGGGAGAAACGGTTGCCGTCTCCGGCTATAAGCTGCGCTATGATGGTCAGCAGCCGTTTAACGGGCCGAATTATAGTGAAGATCAGGGCACATTTACCCTGCTGAACAAGAACGACGAACAAGTCGGCACTGTTATGGCGGCAAAGCGTTTTTATCCGGCGCGGAATATGCCAACTACTGAGGCCGGTATTTTAACGCGCGGCGTTAATCAATATTATATTGCTCTGGGCGATGCGCTGGAGAATGGTGCAATGGTGGTGCGCATCTGGTGGAAGCCTTTTGTAACGCTGATCTGGCTTGGCACACTTGCCATGATGTTCGGCGGTTTTCTGTCTCTGCTTGACCGGCGCTTGCGCGTGGGCGCTCCGGCCAAAGCGAAAAAACCGGTTAAACTGGCAAGTGGTGTCTCCTCATGATGATCAAACGCCTGTTGCATCCTGCATTCTCATTCTGCCTCATGCTCATGATTGCAGCAGCAGCCCTGACTGCTGCTCCATTGGCAATACAGCAAGCCTGGGCGGTTAATCCGAATGAAGTGCTGGATGATCCGGCCTTGGAAAAACGGGCGCGCAATCTTTCTGCCGGTGTGCGCTGTATGGTGTGCCAGAACCAGTCGATTGATGATTCCGATGCCGATCTGGCGCGTGACCTGCGTTTGCTGGTGCGCGAAAGGCTGGTCAAAGGCGATACGGATGACGAGGTGCTGGATTATCTGGTGTCGCGCTATGGTGAGTTTGTGCTGCTGAAACCGCGTCTGGAAGCCCGTACCATGCTGCTATGGAGCTTTCCGTTGCTGGTGCTGCTGTGCGGTATTGGCGTTATCTGGATGACACGGCGCAAAGCCGGTTCTGAACAGCCGCAGATTGCGCCACTGACGGATGAGGAAAAGCAGCGGCTGGAACGTCTGCTTGAAGGCAAATAAGCCTGATCCGGCCTGTAAGTTACGCGTAACCTTACCAAAAATTCATGTTCCAGAAATTATCTGGTAATGTTCAATGAATTATCTCTTGTCGGGAACAGTTGATAACCTACTATAGGTCATCGCCCTCTCAGGAGATATTGAATGTCTGATAATAAGTCATCTTCAAAGCGCCTTCTCACCCGTATTTTTGTATCCTGCGCTTTGGCAGGTACCGTTCTGGCCACGGGTCCTCTGGCATCTCTGTCGACTGCGCATGCTGCTCCTGTCAGCGTTACCGCGCAGGCGCAGCCCGGTTTTTCCGAACTGGTTGAAAAAGTCCGTCCCGCTGTTGTCAGCGTACGGGTGAAAAGCAATATGCAGAACGCCCGCAATGACCGTACGCAGATGTTTGGCGAAGGTTTTGACCAGTTGCCGGATGGCCATCCGCTGAAGCGTTTCTTCAAGGATTTCGGCAATCCTTATGGTCCTGACGGTGAACAGGCACGCCCGAACAAGCGCCAGAAGCGCGGTGATCGCGGCCATGCCCGCCCGTTCGCACAGGGCTCCGGCTTCTTCATTTCTGAAGACGGCTATGTTGTTACCAATAACCACGTTGTGACAGATGGCGATGCCTTCTCCGTTGTGCTGGATGATGGCACAGAGCTTGATGCCAAGCTGATCGGCAAGGATGCCCGCACTGATCTGGCGGTGCTGAAAGTGGATGACAAGCGCAAATTCACCTATGTCGCTTTCGATGATGAAAGCAATGTCAAGGTCGGTGACTGGGTGGTTGCTGTCGGTAATCCGTTCGGACTTGGCGGCACTGTAACTGCCGGTATCGTTTCCGCCCGTGGCCGTGACATTGGTGCAGGCCCTTATGATGATTTCCTGCAGATTGATGCGGCGGTGAATAAAGGCAATTCCGGTGGTCCTGCCTTTGATCTGACCGGTAAAGTGGTTGGTATCAATACGGCAATCTTCTCGCCTTCGGGCGGCAGTGTCGGTATTGCTTTTGCAATTCCTGCCTCAACGGCCAGCAAGGTTGTTGATCAGCTGATCAAGAAGGGCGCGGTTGAACGCGGCTGGATTGGTGTGCAAATTCAGCCTGTGACCAAGGAAATTGCTGAATCGATCGGCCTTTCCGAAGATAAAGGTGCAATCGTTGCCGAGCCGCAGGCTGATGGTCCTGCTGCCAAGGCCGGTATTGTTGCCGGTGACGTGATCACCGCTGTGAATGATGAAACTGTGAAAGATCCGCGTGATCTGGCACGTAAGGTTGCAGCCATTAATCCGGGCGAAAAAGCCAATCTGACGATCTGGCGCAAGGGCAAGGCTGAGACCGTCAGCATCGAAATCAAAGCCTATCCTGATGACCAGAAACAGGGCGGTAAGAGCGACAATTCTTCAGCCGCCAAGGGGGAGGAAAGCCTTGATGATTACGGCCTCACAGTCACCCCTGATGACAGTGGCAAGGGCGTTGTTGTAACTGATGTTGATCCGGACAGTGATGCTGCTGACAAGGGCATCCGTGCAGGCGATACGATTATCACAGTCAATAATAAGGATGTGAAATCTGCGTCTGATGTGAATACTGCGATCAATGAAGCAGTCAAGAGCGGCCGTAAAGCCGTGCTGATGCAGGTGCAGAGCAACGGCCAGAACCGCTTTGTTGCTTTGCCGGTTGATCAGGGCTGATCGCCTGCTGATAGGCAATGACATGAGAAAAGGCGGAGCTTGCAGGCTCTGCCTTTTCAGGCATTCTGCGGTTCCGGTCACTTCATGGGAACGGAAACCGTTCCGGATTTTGCAAATAAGAGGGTAACAGCGGGTATGCGCATTCTGATTATTGAAGATGACCGTGAAGCGGCACGTTATCTGGAAAAGGCTTTTGCCGAGGCCGGTCACATTGCGGATATCGCCGGTGACGGTGAAACGGGCTATGCGCTGGCGGAAAGCAATAATTATGATGTGCTGATCATTGACCGTATGCTGCCCAAGCGCGACGGGCTATCGGTGATTGCCGGTCTGCGTGCGCAAGGGCTGACCACACCTGCGCTTATTCTCTCTGCACTTGGTCAGGTTGATGACCGCGTAACGGGCTTGCGTGCGGGCGGCGATGATTACCTGACAAAACCCTATGCTTTTTCCGAGCTTCTGGCGCGGGTTGAAGTGCTGCAACGCCGTGTCAGTCCTAAAGAGGCCGATACGGTCTATCGTGTCGGTGATCTGGAGCTTGATCGTCTGTCCCACACGGCACGTCGCGGCACCACGGATATTAATCTGCAACCGCGCGAGTTTCGTCTGCTGGAATATCTGATGCGCTATGCAGGGCAGGTGGTAACCCGCACCATGCTTCTGGAAAATGTCTGGGATTATCATTTCGATCCGCAGACCAATGTGATTGACGTGCATATTTCCCGTTTGCGCTCGAAAATTGAAAAAGATTTTGACGAGCCGCTGCTGCACACTGTGCGCGGCGCAGGCTATATGCTCAAGGCCGGTTCACCTGCCGTTAAAGCCAAGACTGCGGAAACACTCTGATGAGCCGGTTGAGTGCCTTGCTGCGCACCACGGCTGTCAGGCTGTCGGCGCTCTATCTGCTGCTGTTCCTGCTCAGTGCAATGGCGCTGTTTTTCTATATGACCAATCTGTCCGTCAATTTTCTGACGGCACAGACGCAAAAAGCATTGCTGGATGAAGTCACCGGCATTACCGCCTCCTATGAGCGCGGCGGCATTCCGATGCTGGTACGCAGCATTGACCGGCGTTCGCGTCAGCCCGGCGCCTTCCTTTATCTCATCGCCGACCCTGCAGGCCGGATTCTTGCCGGTAATGTCGAAAGCCTTGAGCCGGGCGTTTTGAATATCAGCGGCATGTCCGACCGGCCTTTCACCTATATGCGCTATGGCGAACAGGAAAATGCCGGACAGCATAAAGCGATTGCCATTGTGCTTGCTATGCCCAATGGCATGCGTGTGCTTGTCGGCCGCGATTTGAGCGAACCGGAATTGTTCCGCGATATTATGCGCCGCGCTTTGGTGCTGGCGCTTGGTATTATGGCTGTGGGTGCCTTTCTGATCTGGTATTTTGTCGGCCGCAGAGCCTTGCTGCGCCTCAAACAGGTTTCCACCTCATCGCAGCGCATTATGGCCGGTGATCTGGGGGAACGTCTGCCGGTCAGCGGCTCCGGCGATGAATTTGACCGGCTGTCGCTTAACCTCAATGCCATGCTGGGGCGTATTGAGGAACTGAATGACGGGCTGAAACATGTGTCCGACAATATTGCCCATGATCTGAAAACGCCGCTGACACGGCTGCGCAATAAAGCGGAAGCCACATTATCCGGTGCCCGCGAGAACAGCGATTATCGTGCCGCACTTGAGGATATTATTGCGGAATCCGATCAACTGATCCGCACCTTCAATGCGATTTTGATGATTTCGCGGCTTGAGGCCGGCTATTCTTCGGAAACGATGGAAGTGCTGCCGGTTAATCCGATCTTGCAGGATGTGTGCGAATTATATGAGCCGGTGGCGGAAGATGCCGGTCTGCGGCTGGTCACAGAACTGGATGAGGATATCAGTCTGCGGATCAACCGTGAACTGGTGGGGCAAACCATCTCCAACCTGATTGATAATGCGATTAAATATGCGCAGCCGGATCAAAATCATAATGATGACGGTGACTTGCCGAGCATCACCGTTGCCATGAAACGCGATGGTGAACAGGTGCTGATCAGTGTGGCGGATCAGGGCGCGGGTATTCCGGAAGATATGCGTGAACAGGCAACAGAACGCTTTGTGCGCCTTGAGGAAAGCCGCACGCAGCCTGGCTCCGGTCTTGGGCTCAGCCTGGTGAAAGCTGTGATGAAATTGCACGGCGGCAGCCTGAAACTGGAAGATAATCAGCCGGGCTTGCGGGTTGTTCTTGCTTTTCCTGTGCCGGATGACACAAAATTATAACTGTGTCGCGGGTGAATGATTCCGAAAGCAGGGGCAGGTTTTCGGATGTAATCAGGGTGGAGTATTGCATGACCGGTCGTTTGTTTTTTGAGTGCTCCCTGAAGCCGCTGACAATACCGAACCCGCAACAGGCTGAAATCTACTTACAAAATCTGCAGGCCGCCGCCACAGAACAGGGCTGTGAGCGGCTTGCTCACTATCTGCAAAACACCGGTGAAACTACCTTTCTTGCAGCGGTGCTGGACTGCTCACCTTTTATCCGTGAAACTACAGAGCGCCATCCGCAAATTCTGGAAAGCCTGTTTACCGCACCGGTTGCCGACTTATTGCAAAACGTGCAAGCGGAGGCGCTGGCCGCAGGCAAACAGGCGGATATGACCGAGAGCCTGCTGATGACGGAATTGCGCCGTCTCAAACGGCAGGCGCATGTGTTGATTGCGCTGGAAGATCTGGCAGGGCTTGCCGATACGGTTGCCACCACCGAGCGCCTGAGTGATCTGGCGGAAAGCTGCCTGCGTGCCGCAGTGCAGTTCCTGCTTTTAGAGAGCGATGCCAGAGGCAAACTGGCTTTGCCGGACAGGGTTGATCCGGAAAAAGAAAGTGGCCTGATCGTGCTGGGCATGGGCAAATTCGGTGCGAAAGAGCTGAATTATTCCTCCGATATTGATCTGATTGTTTTCATCGACAGTCAGCGTCCGGCGATCACCGATCCTTATGAATGTGTGGATCTGTTTTCGCGCATGGCGCGGCGGCTGGTTAAAATTTTGCAGGACAGAACGGCAGACGGCTATGTGTTCCGCGTGGATTTGCGCCTGCGTCCTGATCCGGGGGCAACGCCGCTGGCCATTCCGGTCAGTGCCGCCTTGCATTATTATGAAGGGCGCGGCCAGAACTGGGAACGCGCGGCAATGATTAAGGCACGTCCTGTTGCCGGTGATGTGGCGGCGGGAGAGCTGTTTCTCAAAGAGCTGGCACCCTATGTCTGGCGCAAATATCTCGATTATGCAGCCATTGCCGATATTCATTCGATCAAGCGCCAGATTCACGCCCATCGCGGCCATGGCGATATTGCCGTGCGCGGACATAATGTGAAACTGGGGCGCGGCGGTATCCGCGAGGTTGAGTTTTTCGTACAAACCCAGCAGCTGATTGCAGGCGGGCGTTTTCCGGAGTTGCGTGGCTCGCAAACTCTGGCAATGCTGGCGCGGCTCTGTGAACGAGGCTGGGTGGGGGAGAATGCCCGCGATCAGTTAAGCCGCAATTACCGTTATCTGCGCGATATTGAGCACCGCATCCAGATGGTAGCCGATGAACAGACCCATATTCTGCCGGAGGATGATGAGGGTTTTACCCGTATCGCCGCGATGATGGGCTATCAGGATAATGAGAGCTTTACACAGGATTTTCTCAATGTGCTGCGCAATGTTGAAAAACATTATGCCGCTTTGTTTGAACAGGCACCGGAGCTTGGCAGCGGCGGCGGTAATCTTGTCTTTACCGGTGAGACGGATGATCCGGATACGCTGCAAACCCTGTCACAACTCGGCTTTGAACGGCCAAGCGATATTTGCCGGATTATCCGCACATGGCATTTTGGCCGCTACCGCGCCACGCAGACCGCAGAAGCGCGGGAGCGGCTGACCGAGCTGACACCGGCGCTGCTCAATGCTTTTGCCGCAACAGAACGGGCGGATGATGCGCTGCTGCGTTTCGACAGTTTTCTGCAAGGCCTGCCATCGGGCATTCAGCTTTTCAGCCTGCTGCAATCCAATCCCGCCTTGCTCAATTTGCTGGTGCTGGTGATGAGCGCCGCGCCGCGTCTGGCAGAGATTATCACCCGCAAGCCGCATGTCTTTGACGGTATGCTTGATCCGCGGATTTTCTCGGAACTGCCAACCCGTATCTATCTTGAAGAGCGGCTGGATACATTTCTCAGCCATGAAGAGCCTTATGAGGAAACGCTGGACAGGTTGCGGATTTTTGCCGCCGAGCAGCGTTTTCTTATCGGTATCCGCCTGTTAACCGGTGCGATTGACGGCGTGCGGGCAGGGCGTGCTTTTTCCGATCTCGCCGATCTGATGATTGACCGTGCCTTGCGTGCGGTTATCAGGGAGTTTTCGCTGCGTCATGGTGTTGTTGCCGGCGGGCGCATTGCAGTGCTTGCTATGGGCAAGCTCGGCAGCCGCGAACTCACCGCCGGTTCGGATGTGGATATTATCCTGCTTTATGATCATGATCCGGAGGCTGAATATTCCGACGGTGAAAAGCAGCTTGCTGCCTCGCAATATTATATCCGTTTGACGCAGCGTCTGATCGCCGCTTTGTCTGCACCCATGGCGGAAGGCGTGCTTTATGAAGTGGATATGCGTCTGCGGCCGAGCGGCAATAAAGGGCCGGTAGCCACGCATCTTGAGGCTTTCGGTAAATATCAGCGCAATGATGCCTGGGTATGGGAACATATGGCGCTGACCCGCGCCCGCGCGATTGCCGGTGACCCGTCTTTTCTTGATGTGATTGACAAGGAAATTGATGAAATTCTGGCCATTCCTTCAGAGGTGAAAAAGACCGCTAAGGAAATGAAGGATATGCGCAAGCTGATCGCCAGTGAAAAACCGCCGCGTGATAAGTGGGATTTGAAATTACGGGCGGGCGGGCTGATTGATCTGGAATTCATCGCCCAATTTGCGGTGCTGACAGGGCAAGTGGCGACAGAGGGGCGCAAAACCTCGACAGAGGCCAATCTCCATCAGCTGAAAAGCAGTTTTGCCACGGCAACCCAATCCGAGGAACTGGCCGCAGCCCATCATTTCTACAGCAATATGACGCAGATTATCCGCCTCTGCGTGGATGATCATACAGGGCGGGACGATTATCTGCCGGGGCTGCTTGATTTGTTGTGCCGCGCCGCCGAATTGCCGGATATTGCCCATGTGGAGCATCAGCTTGACCAGATGGCGGATATGGTGGCCGCCAATTTCAAGCAATTGCTATAGGCTACGCATCACGCGGTTGCGGTGAGATCAGGCTGCGGCTTCGGTCGCAGTATCAAGGGCTGCAACCTGTGCCTTGCGGTCAGGAATGCGCACGGAAACAATGGTGCCGACACCTTCTGTCGAGCAGATGCGCAGCGCACCATGATGCAGTTCTGCCAGCGAGCGTGAAATTGCCAGACCAAGGCCGGAACCCGTATGGGTTTTGGTGAATTGGTTTTCCACTTGTTCAAACGGATGGCCGAGCTTTTTCAGCGCATCACGCGGAATACCGCAGCCCGTATCTTTGATGGTCAGGATCAGCGCGCCATTGGTTTTGCGTGCCCGCACCAGAATACGGCCGCCGTCACCGGTAAATTTCACCGCATTGGACAGAAGATTGATCAGCACCTGTTTGATGGCGCGGCGGTCGGCACTGGCGGTAATTGTATCGGCAATGCTGGTTTCCACCGCAATATGTTTCTGCTCGGCCTGCAGGGAAACCACACGTACGGTTTCCTCAATCAGCGGGCAGAGGTCAATCTCTTCACGGTCGAGCGAGAAATGACCGGCCTCGATCTTCGACATATCGAGAATGTCATTGATCACATTCAGCAGATAATTGCCGCTGGTGTGAATGTCATGGATATATTCTGCATAACGGTCGGAACCGAGCGGGCCGAATGTACCGGCAGAAATCATCTCCGAGAAGCCGATAATGGCGTTCAGCGGTGTGCGCAATTCATGGGACATATTGGCAAGGAATTCGGACTTGGCGCGGTTGGCGCTTTCAGCGCGTTCCTTCTCGGTCGCATATTTGGAGGCCAGTTCCGACAATTCGCGCACGCGTTCTTTCTCGGCCTTACGGGCAAGGCTCAAATCCTGAATAGTGGCCATCAGACGGCGTTCGCTGTCAACCAGACGTTCCTGATGCAGCTTGAGCTGGGTAATATCAGTGCCCACAGAAACCAGACCGCCATCCTGCGTGCGCCGCTCATTGACCTGCAGCCAGCGGCCGTCGCCCAGCTGGCGCTCAAAGGTCTGTGCGCCGTGGCGGTCATTTTCATTGGCCATGCGGCGTTCAAAAGCGGCAGGGCGCAGCAAAGGCTGAATATCCTCGCGGGTCACACCGGCTTTCAGCGCCGTGGCAGGCAGACCGGCATATTCATTATATTTGCCATTGGACATTACCAGACGGCTTTCGGCATCCCAGAGAACGAAGGCCTCGGAAATGCTTTCAATCGCTTCACGGATACGTAAATCCGCTTCAGCGGTGGCCTGTGCAAAGCGGTGCTGTTCGCTGACGTCAAAGGCAATACCGACCAGATGCACATCACCCTCACGGGCAATCTCAGCACGCACGCGCATCCATACCCAGCTGCCATCGGCATGGCGCATACGCAGCACTTTATCGACCTGACGCAATTCACCGGACATGACCTGTGTGGCAATTTCATAGAGATCACCATCCACCGGATTAACAATCGCCGCCACATCGCCGAAAGACAGAACACTGTCGACCGCTTCATAGCCCAGCATTTCATACATTGAGCGCGACCAATACATGCGCCCGCGTGCCATATCCCAATCCCACAGGCCACAGCGTCCGCGTGCCAGCGCCAGATCAATCCGCGTCTGAATCTGATGGGAGAAATCATCGGCATCGCGCGCACGGGCGGCCTGACTGAAATAGGCATAAAGTATGGCCAGAAGCACACCGGCCGTGGCGGCAAACAGCGTAATATTCAGCGACAAAACCTGCCGCCATTCTTTAAAAATGGCTTTTTCACTGTTGAAGACCAGCACAGAAAGAGCACCGGCTGTTGCGGCCTGCACATTTTGCGGCTCCACTTTTTCCAGTGCGGCCAAAGCCGGTTCATTGCGGTATTTAACGGATTGCACACCGGCACGTCCGCCGAACATAAACAGCGGCTGCGCCTCACTCAGCAATGTGTCAGCCTGAATGCCGAGCAACTGGCGCGGCGAAAGCGCGGCTATGACTTTGGCATTTTCATCCAATACGGCCAGTTCAAGATCAGGACTGATCATGCTGCCTGCGCGCAGTTCAACCAGCAGATTTTGAACGGAGCTGTAATCCTCATTCTGCGGCACGGTTATCTGCAATTGCTTTTCCAGCTTCGCAGCCGTGTGCGCAGCGGTCAGAGCGATTGTGTGACGGGCTTCCGTTTCAATGGCTGTGCGCTGATTAAGCAGCGACATCATGCGCGCACCGGCGAGGATAACCAGAAAAGCGATGATCAGAACAGGGATGATACGGCGCAGAACCGGCTCAAGCGACAAGAGCTTACGATAGGCAGGGCCCGACAACAGATAGACGTAGCCGGAAAGCTTTAAACGCTTGCCCCGTCTTTCTGAGGTGTAGCGGACACCATTCGGCGCGCGGTACGCGTCGGTATTTGCCATCCCGTGGCCCTCATCTGAGTGGTTGCTTTTGAAGTGATTCGGCATCGTGAAACCGAATAACCCTAATGAATCAAATGTGATTCGCTGTGTCCAGTGCTTTTCATTAATTATTAATAAAAAATCACCTCTGATTCGAAAGTGATTCGATCAGTTCACATTGGTCAGGTTTTCAGGCATCACTGCTGGGCAGCGGCATGACTTTGATATGATTCAAAATCATGCCTTTTTGCCGGTTTCATAATTGAAGCAAAATATGGTTTTTTTAGAGCGATATAAAAATCCGCTCTTGTTTAAATTTTCAGGCCAGCATGCGCTCGGTAATGTCACGCACATCGGCTGAGAGGTTTTCCGCGCCTGCAATCATGTCCAAAGCGGACTTGATTTGTGCTCTGCGCACAGGCTCCAGTGTCTTCCATGAACGCAGGCTGGTGAGCAGGCGCGCGGCCAGTTGCGGGTTCTGCTTGTCGATTTGCAGAATGAGCGCGCTGAAAAATTCATAGCTTTTGCCATCGGCACGGTTGAAACCGGTCGGATTTCCGGCGGCAAAATTGCCGAGCAGAGCGCGGCAGCGGTTCGGATTATCGAGCGAGAACAGCGGATGCTGCATCAGTTGCTGCACGGTTTCCAGCGTGTCCGGTGCAGGGCGGCGTGCTTGTACCGCAAACCATTTATCCATCACCAGCGGCACGGCGCTGTAATCACGCTCAAATTGCGCCAGTGCCGCAACCGATTTTTCATGGGTCGGGAAATTATGGACGAGGATGGTGAGAGCAGCCAGCCTGTCCGTCATATTATCCGCCGTTACGAATTGCGCATAAGCGCGTTCCGGTGCGGCATCCGAAACTGTAAGATAGCCGAGCAGGGCGGATTTCAGCGCCCGTTTACCGGCACCGGCTGCATCCGGAGCAAAAGGCTGGTCGTCATGCAAGGCGTCATAGGCCTGTGCAAATAATGCAGCATTGGCTCCGGCAATGGCGGCACTCAGTGCCTCGCGGCTGGCATGGATAAGGTCAGGATCAATGTTGCTGCCGATTTCGCGGGCAATATCCGCCTCATCCGGCAGGCTCAGGCACAAAGCACGGAAAGCGTGATCCAATGTTTCATCCTGCACCACTTCGCCCAGCAATTGTGCGAGAACCGGCGGAATGGAGAGGGACTGCTGCGCATGCAAGCGCTCGACATTTTCAATAATTGCATGGCTTAGCAGGCGGTTGATCACCTGCCAGCGTGCGAAAGCATCACTGTCATGACGGGCGAGGAATAATTGCTCCGCATAGCTCAGCTGCTGGTCAAGATGAACCGGCGCGGAGAAGCCGCGCAGCAAAGACAGAACCGGCTTTTCAGCAATATTACGGAATGTCCAGCTTTGCGAGGCTTCACGCAGATGCAGCACATCGCCCTGCAAATCCGCATGATCCTGACCGGTCAGCACCATATCTTTGCCGTCAGTGCCGATCAGCGCAAATTTGACCGGAATATGCATTGGCTGTTTCTGGCTTTGGCCGGGCGTCGGTTCGGTTTTCTGCTCCAGTGTCAGGCGCAGGGTTTTGCCGGCTGCATCATATTCCGTATGGGCGGTCACCAGCGGTGTGCCTGCCTGATCATACCAGCGCGAGAATTGCGCCAGCGAGCGGCCGGATACATCTTCAAAAACTTTGAGGAAATCTTCAATTGTTGCGGCATCACCATCATGGCGGGTGAAATAGAGATCCAGCCCTTTATAAAACAGATCATCACCCAGAATGGTGCGCAGCATACGGATCAGCTCGCTGCCTTTTTCATAGACCGTTGCGGTGTAGAAATTATTGATCTCACGATATTCCCGCGGCCGTACCGGATGCGCCAAAGGCCCGCCATCTTCAGGGAACTGCTGGGCTTTGAGTGTTTTAACCTCATCAATACGATGTACTGCACGCGAGCGCATATCGCTGGAAAATTCATGGTCACGATAGACGGTCAGCCCTTCCTTGAGGCATAGCTGGAACCAGTCGCGGCAGGTAATACGGTTGCCTGTCCAGTTATGGAAATATTCATGAGCGATCACCGCCTCGATACCGGCATAGTCGGTATCTGTGGCGGTTTGCGGATCGGCCAGCACATATTTATCGTTGAAAATATTCAGGCCTTTATTTTCCATCGCTCCCATATTGAAATCGGATACAGCGACAATGTTGAAAATATCGAGATCATATTCACGGCCATAGACATTTTCATCCCAGCGCATGGAGCGTTTCAGCGCATCCATGGCATAGGTGGCACGGCTTTCATTACCGTGTTCAACATAAATATTGAGCGCAACCTTTTTGCCGGAGCGGGTGGTGAACTGATCACTGACCGCACCAAGGCAACCGGCAACCAGTGCAAACAGGTAAGACGGTTTTGGATGCGGATCATGCCATATGGCAAAATGGCGGTCATTTTCCAGATCGCCGCTTGCAGTCAGGTTGCCGTTTGAAAGCAGAATAGGGGCATCCAGCTTTTGGGCCTCAAGGCGCACCGTATAGACGGAGAGAATATCCGGCCGGTCGAGGAAATAGGTAATGCGGCGAAAGCCCTCTGCCTCGCACTGGGTAGTGTAAACATTGCTGGAGCGATAGAGCCCCATCAATTGCCGGTTGGTCGTCGGATTAATCACGGTGACGATTTCAACCGTAAACAGATCGTCCTGCGGCAGATTGCGGATAGTCAGTAAATCGGGCGTTGCTAAAAAATCCTCAGCAGGCTGCCCGTTGATTGTCAGTTTTTTCAGCGACAGCTCGTCGCCGTCAAGGTTGAGCGGGGCGTTTACATCTGCGCTGTTGCGTCGCTCAATGGTCAGTTTTGCTTCGACAATGGTCGCAGTTGGTTCCAGCACGAAGTTCAGCTCGGTCTTGCGGATCAGATAATCTGACGGGCGGTAATCTTCGAGGCGGAAAACATGACCTGTATCGGTACGCATAGCTGCTCCTGAAATAAATTGAGTATGGCCGAACCATGTTCCCGAAAAACCGCTGAGCAGTTTTCTGACCCGAACATGCGCGGCAAAAACTTAAAGCATTTGCCAGATAAGTAAAACCAAACATGGCGGTTTATGACAGTTGTTTTTGCCTGTCACATATGCTGCTGCTATCAATCTGTGAGCGGGAATATTGCGCCATACAGATAAAGCAATGCGCAATATTTGAATCAATTTATGCAATCAGATCAGTAATGGATTGAATTTGCAGCGCTTTATTAAATTGGCGACATGCCGGACGGGGCAGATGTCTCACATGGCACGCCCGTTTCACAGGATATTTCTCCTTCTTTAACTATTTGAAATATAATTAAAAATTTAAGTGTATAGAAAATTGTTTTTCAATACTATGGTAGTCTGAGGAACAAGAATCTGCCCGCTGTTTTAATGGCAGTTAAGGAATCTCATCGTGAATGCCCCCGAGCGCACTTTGTCGACGGTAGCAACGGCTACCACAAGTGACCAGCGCCCCTTGCTTGGTATTACCTGCAAGGTCATTTCTGTTGTTATCTTTGTGGTCATGTCGACCCTTTTGAAAGCGGCAGAGGGGATACCTTCCGGCGAGCTGGTGTTTTTCCGCTCCTTTTTCGCGATTTTTCCGATCGTCATTTATATGAGTTTTACCCGCCAGCTGGGTGTTGCTTTGCAGACATCCGATATTTTCGGCCATATCTGGCGCGGTGTTGTCGGCGTTATGTCGATGATGTGCGGTTTTTATGCGCTGACATTGTTGCCGCTGCCGGAGAGTATTGCGATCAATTATGCATCGCCGCTGATGATTGTGGTGCTGAGTGCCATTTTCCTGAAAGAACAGGTGCGCATTTACCGCTGGACGGCGGTGCTGGTCGGTTTTGCAGGGGTGCTGATCATTGTCTGGCCGCGTCTCAGCCTGTTTTCCCATGGCGGTTTCAGCCATGGTGAGGCTGTGGGCGCGTTATTTGCCTTGTCCGGTGCCTTGCTCTCGGCCGTGGCAATGATGCTGGTGCGCAAGCTCGTCAAACATGAGCGCACGCCGACCATCGTGATGTATTTTACATTGACCTCAACAGTGATTGCGCTGGCAACCTTGCCATTCGGCTGGGTTGTGCCGGAGCTGTGGCAATTGGCTTTGCTGATCGGGGCAGGATTTGCCGGTGGTATTGCACAGATTTTCCTGACGGAATGCTACCGTCATGCGGAAATGTCGACCATCGCGCCCTTTGAATATACATCCATGCTACTGGGCTTAGGTATTGGTTATGTGGTGTTTGGCGATGTGCCGACAGTGCAAATGCTGATCGGCAGCGCCATTGTGATTGGCGCCGGCGTTTTCATCATCTATCGCGAGCGGAAATTATACGGCAAGAAACAGGCAAAAAAGCTGATCAAACATTGAGCGTGCCCAGCTTTAAGCGTGACTGGTTTTAAGCGTTTTCCTCCTCTTCCGGCACATCGCTGCGCGGATCCATCTGGTAGCTTTCCGGCGTATTGATGTTTTTGGTCGCCTGATATTTGAACTCGGTTTTCAGATCGCTGATTGCAGGGCGTTCGCGCAGGCTGATACGCCACAAAGCAAGCAAACCATAGGCGGCAAAACAGACAATCAAGGTCAGCGGCATACCCAGCTTGCCGAAATTCTCCATCATATGCGCAGCCAGCTGCGGGCCGATAATATTGCCGATACCATAGACGATCAGCAGTCCGCCGGAGATTTTGACGAATTCATTGGCTTCCGCATAGTCATTGGCATGGGCAACATTGAGGCTGTAAATCGGAAACAGCACAGCCCCCATCAGGAAGATTACGAAATAACCGCTGAAACCTTCTGCCGGTGAGAACAGCATCAGCACAACAGACAGAACCACGCCGATCATGCCGCTGAGCACCATAATATAGCGCCGGTCAACAAAGTCGGAGGCACGCCCCAGCGGATATTGGAAAATCGCCCCGCCGATCATGGCGGTCACCAGCATGGTGGCAATGCTCAGATTATCCAGCCCGTTCATCTGGCCGTAAACCGGTGCGAGAATATTCCATGAGCCGGAAATCAGACCGGCAATCAGCGAACCGATAACGGCCGCAGGCGAACGACGATACAGCCCTTTAATATCGAGCGATACCTGTGTCAGGGGTTTAGGGGATTCGGCACGCGACAGGGCGGTCGGGATCAGCGCGAAACTGTAGATCAGGGTACAGATGATAAACAATGTCTGTGTCGACGGATCGCCGAAGGGCAGAATATACTGGCCGGACATGGTGCCGACCATTGTGGTGATCATATAGATCGAGAAGATCATGCCACGGCTCTCATTGGTCACGCGCTCATTGAGCCAGCTTTCCACCACCATATAACCGCCTGCGAGGGAAAAGCCCGCAAGGCAGCGGAAGGCCATCCACGCATAGGGATTAATGATCAGCGAATGCAGCAAAAGCGACATGCCGAGAATGGTGAGCAGCACGGCAAACACACGTACATGGCCGACATTGCGCACAAAGATCGGCACCACCAGACAGCCAATGGTAAATGCGAGGGAATAGAAGGTTCCCATCCAGCCGATGGTGATGGTTGACCAGCCTTCCATACTGGCGCGGATCGGCAGCAAAAGCCCCGCAAGCCCGCCTGCCATAAGCATCAGAAGCGTGCTGAAAAGAAGCGCTGTAATAGGCAATAACTGAGCTGGCATGGAATATATCCGGACACAGGCATAAACCACCGCTTGGGGTTGTTTATGAGGCAAATCTGATCAGCGACGCTTTATTGTAAAAAACAGTACAGGGATACTGTCATTTTCCGGTTGCGGGCAAAATCTTTTACACGAGAAGTTATGTCGCAAATATATATGGCGGAATTATCATGGCCGGTCAGTGCTAATATGCGCAAAAGCGGCATACCGGTTGCCTGTTTGCGGCGTATAAGCTTGAGGGCCGGCGTGTCAGGCGTCCGGATTTTCCAGCTTCAGTTTCACCATCAGCCAGTCTTCCCAGGCAAAACGCTTTTGGGCAGGGGTGCGCAACAGATAATCGGGATGCAGGCTTGGCATAACCGCAATATCTGTGCCGCTTGCGGTTTTGTAATTCAGCCATTTGCCGCGCAATTTATAGATCGGTTCACGCGTGTTGGTCAGTGCCTTGGCGGCAGGATCTCCGAGAACGACAATGATTTTCGGCGCAACCAGTTCGATCTGCCGGTCAAGAAACGGACGGCAGAGATCAAGTTCCAGTGGCGTTGCCGGTCTGTTGCCGGGCGGGCGCCATGGCAGCGTATTGGCAAGATAGGCTTTATCGCGCGACAGATTGATGGCGGCCAGAATGCGGTTGAGCATCTGTCCCGCCGGGCCGGAAAACGGTACGCCTTCCAGATCATCATCACGTCCCGGTGCATCGCCGATCACCATCAGCTCTGCATTGGGTGAACCATCGGCAAAGCAGATATTCTTGGCGGTCATTTTCAGGCGGCAACCGTCAAAACCGGCCATAGCCTGTTGCAATTCATCAAGGTTTGTTGCGCCTGAGGCCAGTTGGCGTGCCTGTTCCAGCAGAATTTCCGGTGCAATGGCTGTTTGTGCTGCAATGGCCGGAGCTTGCGGCTTGGGCTGTTTTTGCAATTTAGGCGCAGAAGCCGCATTGTTGCCCTGCTGAAATGACGGCGTAGCGGCATTGTCAGTCTGTAGTCCAGCCTGTGGATTTGCCTGCGGGCTGGTCTGCCTGTTTGCCTGCGCTGATGCATTGAAGCGGGGAGCCGGATTTTGCGGCTCAGCAAAACGGTCAACCGGCTCATCAGCCAATGCGCAATCGACTCCGGATTCCGCGTAGAAGCGAATCAGGTCTTCCCAATTGGCATAAATTGCAGTGTCTGACACGCGGTTGTTCCGGTTTTAAAGAATGATGCAGCTTGTTTTACAGTCTGAGGTCGCAAATTGACACTGCTTTGGCAAGGGCTTTCCCATTTGCTTGTTCAAAAATGATTTACGTTGACGTTTACGTCAATTTTATTGCATTCTGTTGATGAACAATCATCATGAGGCAAGGCGCTTTCGGACAATAGGACGCATTTGAACTGTGTTACAACTCTGTATCAGAGTAAATGCAATAGGCGTAGTTTCGGATCGGGGGGAACCGGTTTTCAAACGGAACTGCGTTTAAACAAAGGGATAGGGCGGTTTTATTATTCTTTAGAAAAATAACAACCGCTCGTTAAGTGGGAACAATATGCTACGGAGGCATGAATGAGCGACGTACACGAACTCCCGGAACGTGAGAGCATGGAGTTCGACGTTGTGATCGTCGGCGCCGGTCCGGCCGGCCTTGCAGCGGCGATCCGCTTCAAACAGATTAATCCTGAATTGTCAGTTGTGGTTCTGGAAAAGGGCGGCGAAGTTGGCGCGCATATTCTTTCCGGCGCTGTTGTTGACCCTGTGGGGATCGACAAGCTGCTGCCGGATTGGCGCGAGGAAAGCGACCATCCGTTCAAGACACCGGTGACAGACGACCAGTTTCTGGTGCTCGGGCCTGCGGGTTCCGTGCGCCTGCCGAATTTCGCCATGCCGCCGCTGATGAATAATCACGGCAATTACATTGTGTCGCTGGGTAATGTCGCCCGCTGGCTGGCAGGTCATGCCGAAAATCTCGGTGTGGAAATCTATCCGGGCTTTGCCGCAGCAGAAGTGCTTTATAATGATGCCGGTGCCGTTATCGGCGTGGCAACCGGTGATATGGGCGTTGAGCGTAATGGCGAGCCGGGGCCGAATTATACCCGTGGTATGGAACTGCTCGGTAAATATGTGCTGTTTGCTGAAGGTGCGCGCGGTTCGCTCTCTAAACAGGTGATTGCGAAATACAAGCTGGATGAAGGGCGTGATCCGGCCAAATTCGGTATCGGGCTGAAAGAGCTTTGGCAGATTGATCCGGCCAAGAGCAAGCCGGGTCTGGTGCAGCACTCTTTCGGCTGGCCGCTGGATATGAAGACCGGTGGCGGTTCTTTCCTGTATCATCTGGAAGATAATCTGGTTGCAGTCGGTTTTGTGGTGCATCTCAACTATAAGAACCCGTATCTGTCACCATTTGAGGAATTCCAGCGCTTCAAGACACATCCGGCAATCCGCCCGACCTTTGAAGGTGCAAAGCGCATTTCCTATGGTGCGCGTGCGATTACCGAAGGCGGCTGGCAGTCGGTGCCGAAGCTGAGCTTCCCCGGCGGGGCGCTGATCGGTTGCGCGGCTGGTTTTGTGAATGTGCCACGCATCAAAGGCTCGCATAATGCGGTGCTGTCGGGCATTCTGGCTGCCGATAAAATTGCGGAAGCACTTGCTGCCGGTCGTAATAATGACGAAGTGGTTGAGATTGAAAATGAATGGCGCTCCGGCGCTATTGGCAAAGATCTCAAGCGCGTGCGCAATGTTAAGCCGCTATGGTCGAAATTCGGTACGATTATCGGTGTGGCGCTGGGCGGTCTGGATATGTGGACCAACCAGCTGTTCGGCTTCTCGTTCTTTGGTACGCTGAAACATGGCAAGACGGATGCGGCCTCGCTGGAACCTGCGGCAAAACATAAGCCGATCAGCTATCCGAAACCGGATGGTGTGGTGACATTTGACCGTTTGTCTTCGGTGTTTTTGTCGAGCACCAATCATGAGGAAGATCAGCCGGTGCATTTGCAGGTGAAGAATCTGGAACTGCAGCTGAAATCCGAGCATGATGTGTTTGCAGGGCCTTCGACACGCTATTGTCCGGCGGGAGTTTATGAATGGGTTGAGAAGGACGGCAAGGAAACTTACGTCATCAATGCGCAGAACTGCGTGCATTGTAAGACCTGTGACATCAAAGACCCGAACCAGAATATCAATTGGGTTACGCCACAAGGCGGCGAAGGACCGGTTTACGCAAATATGTAATATTTGGGTTTTTGGGCGCGTATCTTATCCTAAAACCGGAAGGCCACTTTTCGGGATACGCTTGGATAAACCGTGTCCGTCTCGACCGCCGTAGCTCAAAATGTCGGCGAAGGGCGGGGTTCGCACAAACTGTGCCCGCTTGGAACTGCATATAGACATATGAAAAAGGCGCCATCTCAGGCGCCTTTTTTAATGCTTTGATTTCAGGTCTGTACAGCGTCCGGTTCATCCTCTGAGGAGCCGGAAACGGGGGCAGGGACGGAGAATTCCAGCAGCACCGGCAGATGGTCGGAGCCGGAAGGCACATCTGTTTTAATGCTGCGCAAGGTCACGCTTTCATTGATCAATACCTGATCAATCGGCAGGCCGATCCATTTTTTCAAACCATCCGGCAGGGATATGGTCAGCCATGTCGCGCCAATGCCTTTCAGATGTTTGGTGTCGCTTGCTGCTTCAATCTTGCGCACAGCATAGCTCCATGGTGTGGCATTGAAATCACCGGCAATGATCACCGGAATGCCGTGGGCATCAGCCATTGGCTCCAGCGCAGGACGGATCATTTCAAATTGTCTTGCCTGTTTGTAAGGCCACGGCCATGACTGATGCAGTGATGATACCAGCACATTGGTGCCACCCAGATTAATGAGCGCGGTTGCCAGCACACCGTCTCCGGTGCAAACCGGTGCGCCGATCTCCGAGAACGGACGGCGGGAGAGAATGCCCACACCCCAGCGATAAGGCAGCGTGCCGCATTGGTGGCGGTAAGGATAGCTGCCCTCCAGCGTTTTCAGCCATGGCTGCCATTGTTCAGAGCCTTCCTGATAGGTGATAATATCGGGCTTGTTGCGGGCAACAGCCTGTAAAATACCTTTCGGATCAGGATTATCCTGTTGCAGATTGATCTGCATCAGCCGGTAGGTCACGCTGTCGGCTTCGGCGGATTGTGCGCTGCCAGAGACATTGCCGGAGAAATCTATTGTGGTTGCTAAAGCGCTGAGGCCGAGCAATGTCACCATGGCTGCCTCGCGGCGCAGGCTGGTAAACAGCAGAAGAATACCGCCTGCCGCCATGATCGCCGCGATATGGGCGCGGAAATGTGCAAAACTGTCAAAGGCCGGATGCACGCGACCGAAAAAACCGAGTACCAGCGGCACCGATAGCAGCACCAGCAGGATCAGAAAGGCAAAGAGCAGGCGGGAAGATTGCTTTACAGCGGGTGTTGATTTTTCACCGGACATTGAGACCACAGCACAAGAGAAAGACAGATTGATGCTACTGATGGCTGTGAAAAGCAGCTTAATCAAGGCTAAATAAAAAACAGCGCTTTGACAGCGCTGTTTTATCATGGGCAGCAATGCGTCTCAGCGTTACTGGAACGCTGTTTCAAAGAAGCTGCGCAATTTGCGTGAATGCAGCCGGTCTTGCGGCATGGTGGCAATTTTTTCCATCGCGCGGATGCCGATCTGCAAATGCTGGGCAACCTGCTTCTTGTAAAAATCGGTTGCCATGCCCGGCAGTTTCAACTCGCCATGCAACGGCTTGTCTGAAACGCAGAGCAAAGTGCCGTAAGGCACGCGGAAGCGGAAACCATTGGCGGCAATGGTTGCGGATTCCATATCCAACCCCACAGCACGCGATTGCGACAGCCGCTGCACAGGGCCGCGCTGGTCGCGCAATTCCCAGTTGCGATTGTCAATCGTGGCAACGGTACCGGTACGCATAATGCGTTTGAGTTCATGGCCTTCAAGACCGGTGACCTCTTCAACGGCTTCTTCCAGTGCCACCTGAATTTCCGCCAGTGCCGGAATTGGCACCCAGATCGGCAGGTCATCATCCAGCACATGATCTTCACGCACATAAGCATGCGCCAGCACATAATCGCCAAGCTGCTGGCTGTTGCGCAGGCCAGCGCAATGGCCGAGCATCAGCCAGGCATGGGGGCGCAGTACGGCAATATGGTCGGTAATGGTTTTGGCATTGGAAGGACCGACACCGATATTGACCATGGTAATGCCGGAGCCATCGGGCTTGACCAGATGATAGGCTGGCATTTGCGGCAGGCGCGCCGGTTCTGCACCCTGCGATGGTGTGCTGCTACCGGCAAAAGTGATCAGATTGCCCGGCTCGACAAAGCGGGTGAAACCGCCGCCGCCTTCCGCCATCAGCTTGCGGGCATAGGCGCAGAACTCATCCATATAGAACTGGTAATTGGTGAAAAGCACATAATTCTGGAAATGCGACGGGCTGGTGGCTGTGTAATGCGACAAGCGCTGCAGGGAATAATCCACGCGCTGGCCGGTAAAGGGCGCCAGCGGCATCACATCCAGTGCCTGAAACTCTGCATCACCATTGACGATACTGTCATCGGTATTGGAAAGATCCGGCACATCAAACATATCGCGCAGTGGATATTTGAAAGCTTCTGAGACGGAAGCCTCGACATAAGTGCCTTCCAGAAAGGCAAAATGCAGCGGAATAGGGGTGGTTGATTCCTGCACAATCACCGGCACGCCGTGATTTTTGATCAGCAGCCGGATTTGCTCCATCAGATAGCTGTCAAACAGGTCAGGGCGCGTCAGCGTGGTGGCATAATCGCCGGGCAGGCTGACATGGCCATAGGCAAGCCGTGTGTCCACATGGGCAAAACTGGCAATGGAAAGACGCAGTTCCGGATAAAAAGCACGGAAACGCTGCGGGGCAATCTCGCCTTTGGCGACCTGGTGAAAAGCATCGCGCAGAAAGGCGGTGTTGCGGTCATAGATTGCCCGCAATGCGTCTACCGCAGCGCGGGCATCTGTAAAGGATGCGGGAGCCATTGGCTCGGGCGAAACAATGCCGGTTGCGATAAGATCAACAACAGGCTGGCCGGTAAATGGATCGATTCTTTTGCTCATGAGCCATTATAAGCCGGATTCCTTACAGTTTATATGGCAGCTTATTGCGCTTTTAGCGGAATTTCTTTTGTGCCTTCCCCCGCGCAGGGCTATTTCTGTAATGTTACAAACAAGACCAGACCGGTGGCGGTGACTTTGCCGCCGGTATTGGCAGCAATGCCGGTAAAGGCTGCGACAGGAGCCACAAAAATCAGGCTGAAAATCATGATCCGCATAGCGAGCATGAAACTGTCGGTTAAAAATTCAAGACGCAGGAAAGCTGGCATTTATCGCTCCTTTGTCTGCTGGTGCGGTGGCATTGCGGATAAATGCGCATGTTGCATCGGGGAGAAACTTGCAGATGTTGCAAACAGATGCTTATGGGCGCTGTGCCGGTATGTTTCATTAATCAGGCTCACACCCAGAAAACTTGTTCCGAGCAAAAACAGGCTGATGATTGTAAAACGGCGATAAAGCATGGCTGCGGCCCCCCGTTGCTCCATAAGTGCTGTTGTGATCTTGCAGCAGCCTAGCCTGCGGGCAGTGAACCGATACTGAGACGGGTATTCATCTGGTGTTCAATATCGTAAACCTGCATTCATTCCCTGTTTAAATGAATTTTTCTGTTGGCTGATTTTACGGATTGCCTATTTTGTAGTCATGACTATATTAATTTCACAAAGGCAGGGTGACACTGACTGGTGCGGAAAATATCAAGCCTTTCCGGAACCATAGACGTGCTGAACCATGCCTTACAGAAAACGTTTAATCAGGAGACTGACGCCGATGACTGCTACGCCCAAGACCCAGACCAAGCCGGTGGAACTGTATTACTGGCCGACACCGAATGGCTGGAAAATCAGCATTATGCTGGAAGAGCTGGGAATTCCCTACGAAGTTAAATATATCAATATCGGCAAAGGCGATCAGTTCGAGCCGTCTTTTCTGAAAATCGCGCCGAATAATCGTATGCCTGCGATTATTGATCCGGAAGGGCCGGATGGTCAGCCGATCTCGGTTTTTGAATCAGGCGCTATCCTGCAATATCTGGGGCGTAAATTCGGCAAATTTTATCCGGCAGAAGAACGCAAGCGCGTTGCCGTTGATGAATGGCTGATGTGGCAGATGGGCGGTCTGGGCCCGATGTCCGGTCAGGCTGGGCATTTCCGCGTTTATGCACCGGAAAAAATTGAATATGGCATCAACCGCTATACCAATGAAGTGAACCGTCTTTACGGCGTGCTGAACCGCCGTCTGGAAGGTCGGGATTATATTGCTGACGACTATTCCATTGCGGATATTGCCTGTGTGGGCTGGATCAGCGCTTATAAAAACTATGATCAGAAACTGGAAGATTTCCCGCATCTGAAGCGCTGGTATGAAACCGTGACGGCACGTCCTGCGGTGCAGCGTGGTATGGAACTGGGCAAAGCCGAGCGTGAAAAAAGCAATCTGGCCACTGATAAAAATGCGCAGAGCGTCTTGTTCAACCAGAAAGCCCGCTGATTATGAAAATGCGCCCCGTTGATATGCATATTTAACGGGGCCGCAAGACTGCACCGGCTGTGCCAATCTTTGTGGTTTGCTGTGTTCTAGCCGGTTTATAAAATAAGCGTTGCGTGTTTCTCCACCCCGCAACGCTTATTTCTTGCCTGTTATTTGTATTGGCTGGCTTTATTGGCGTGCCAGCTTTTCTGTTTTACAGATCAGGCCACCGGCCACGCAACCGGCCAGCGATAATGTGCTGCCGCTGACACTGGCTTTGCCGGAATAGGTTTTACCCTCATCAAGCTTATTGACAGTGCCTTTATAACTGCCGTCTTTACCGGTCATTTTGCCGATGGATTTGCCCTTGAACTCGCCGTTCAGCACAGTGCCGCAATAATCATCGCCGCCGCAGCTCTTATATTCAATCACTGTACCGGATGTGCGCTTCCATGTGCCGACAATCGGCTCTGCCGCAAAAGCAGATCCACATGACACAGACAGTGCCAGTATTGCAAACAAGCTTCTTTTCATCAGTTCCTCCCGAGGATGCGTAAACATCACCTCACTATGGCTTACGCATACGTAAACGTAATCCAAAGCAATGCGGTTGAAAAGAGCTGATTTTCAAGGATCAAAAACGAAGAAGGGCATGCAGGATTGAAGAACTGGCAAAGGTTAATGCGGGTTTAGGTTAGCAACTTGTTTAAATTATAAGGTGCTGAAATTTAGCTAATTTGCCAAATTCCCCGCAAATGCGGCAGAGTTATTCTTAATGAATTCTGACATTTACCGCTTGTTTGGATTTTGTTGAGCGCCCGTTAAGTATGGCATTTAACGGTGGTTTCAGCTCTTTGCCTCATCCTGATCCTAACAACAGCAGAGATCTGCAGGGCTGTTTCAGCTCACAAGCGGACCGCAGTTTAACAGGACAGGATCAGGCAATGTTTACAGGTTTTGCATCTCATTCAACCGGCAGTGTAGCAGCAATGGAAGCTGAAATGCTGTTTGAAACCGGCATGATGTATTATGCAGGGCGCGATTGTGCGGCAGACCGTATTGAGGCCTATAAGTGGTTCAATATTGCGGCAATCCGCGGTGATGAACGGGCTTTGCCGATGCGCAGTAAACTCTCCGCATTGATGAGCAAGCAGGAACTGGTACGTGCCTTGCGTGAGGCGCGCGAATGGATGGCGCGCCACTGAATATTATAAGCCTCTCCGGCGGCAATCGCGCCGGATAATATGGTCTCAGTTCGTGACCACATACCGTGGTCTTTTAACTTGTGGCCAGATACCGGCCGGGCTTGTGATTAATCGCAATAATAATATTCATCACCACGGCGCCGATCAGGGAAATGGCAACCTGTTGCGGTGACAGATAAAAAGCTGAAACCACCATCAGCACCATATCCAGTGCCAGCTGGAACCAGCCTGCACGGATATTGTAATTATCTTGCAAAAAGAGCGCGAGAATATTGATGCCGCCGACACCGGCGCGATGCCGGAACAGCGCCAGCACGCCCATGCCCATCAATGTTCCGCCCATAAAGGCCGCGAAAACCGGCTGGAGATTGGAGAAATCCACCCAGAGCGGAAACAGCCGCGTGAATACAGACATCAGTGCCACCGCCACAAATGTGCGGATGGTAAAGCGCCAGCCCATGCGTTTGATGGCAAGATAGTAAAACGGCAGATTAATGACAAAAAATGTCAGTGCAAATTGCCAGCCGGTTGCATAATGCAAGAGCAGCGCCACACCGGCCGTGCTGCCGGTCATCAGATTCGCCTGTGCATAGAGTGTCAGCCCGAGGCTGACAAAGCTCGTGCCGATCAGCATGGCAATCACGTCTTCATAAAAACGGTGACGTTCGGTAACGGAAATCACTGGTAGCGCGGGTAGCGCATCTGATGCGGCAACATCTGACATTTTAAGAGCCCTGAAAGCAACGCCGTGCGTTATGAAAGCACCGGACATAAGAATAATGAAAATATGCAGGAAATCGCAGAGCTTTTTGCGGCTCATTGGTGCTCTCTGTTTAGAGCAAAAAACGGGCAAAATCAGCGGTGAGAAAATTGTTATTTTCTGTGGCAATATGAGCGAAATCTGTATCGGGCAGGCGTTTTTTTATTGCAATAATTGCGCATTATAAACGGCATACCTTCTAATGCCGCAGACGGGCTGATGTATAAATCTGCCGGTTAAGCCGGTTTTACGGGTATATTCTTGGTTTCTGATATAGTGCTGTCATAAATTGCTGCATGCCAGATGGTTATAAAAATGCTATCCTTGATGCAGACAATATAACAGGCTGTATTATTGCTTCACGACGCGTCAAATCCTTTCAGAATTTGTGAGAGGGCTTTGATTGCGGAATATTATACGATATTGACGAAAAGTGCCGCAGGCACAGAATATTACACCTATTCAGGAGAACAGAGATGAAAATTCAAACTCTCAGCCGGCTGACCGGCGCGGCATTGCTGACAGGAATGGCCGTCTTTGTAATGTCTTCGCCGGCAAGTGCGCTGACCATGGCTGAATGCAGTGCCAAATATCAGTCTGCAAAAGATGCCGGTACACTTGGCACGATGAAGTGGAATGATTTCCGCAAGGCACAATGCGGCACCGATGCTGCGACTGCACCTGCAGCAGCCCCTGCGGCTCCGGCAACTGCCGCCAAACCTGCCAAGCAGGCAAAAGATGCCGCAGCTGCGGATGCTGCCAAAGGCCTGACCATGCAGCAATGTTCGGCAAAATATAAAGCCGCACAGGAATCCGGCCTTGCAACCGGCCTGAAATGGAATGCTTTCCGTAAGGCTGAATGCGGTCCGGGTGCCGATCCTGAAATGGTAACTTCGGTTTCTTCCAAGGAGCCACCGGCACCAACCACAGCTGCGCCAAGCGGCGTGAAATTCCCAAGCGCGGTTTCCGGCAAATATGCCAGCGAAACCGAAGGCAAGCAGCGCATGAAAACCTGTCTTGATCAGTATTATGCCAATAAGAGCGCCAATTCGCTCAATGGCCTGCGCTGGATCCAGAAAGGCGGCGGTTATTACAGCCTCTGCAATGCCCGTCTTAAAGGCAATTCCTGATCCGTCTATTGAGATTGATCTGATCTGAAATGTTTCAGGGCAGATCAGCTTGCAAGTAAAAATAAAAAACACCCGCTCCGGTATTGCCGGGGTGGGTGTTTTTATTGTGTATGTATGCGTTATGGCAATCCGGCTTACGGCTTTTTGACTGCCTTTGCTTTGGGCTTTGTAGCAGTTCTGGTTTTGGCTGCGGGGCTTTTTGTTGCTGTTTTGGTTATGCGCTTGGCAGGCTCTTGTTTCGTACTTGTCGATTTTGCCTGAAGCTTCTTTGCCTGTGCGCTCCAGTTTTCACGCTCTGCACGTCCGGCAAAACCGGTTGCACGGTTAAGCCATGCCGTTTGTTCCGGATTTAAATCTGCCAGCTGGTCATAATGAAAAATACCGGCTTTATTCAGCTTGTCCTGAATGGCTTTGCCAATGCCGCCGATCAGTGTCAGATCATCTGCACCAGCCTGCCGTGGTTTTTTGAGCAGTTCCGGCTCCTGAGGTGCCGTGGCAACAGGTTGCTCTTCTTGCTGTGAAATTATGGCCGGTGCTTCGCTCTCAGTCTGCTTTACTGCCGGTGCTTCACTATGCGCAGGGCCGACAGGCTCGGCAGCGGGTACAGGTTTTGCAACCGGAGCAGGTGCATCCGTCTTTACGGCTTCAACCGGCGCGATGCTCACTGGTTCTGCTGGTTTCGCCGGTTTTTGCTGTGGCGCTTCCGTTGCTTTTTTGACCGGAGCAGGGGCAGGTTGGCTCTCTGTCTTGTTGCGCTGCGCAGGTGAGGCGGGTGTGACGGCCGGAGAGATGGTTTTTGCCGCCGGTTCTCTGGCTGATTTGCGGTTGAGTCTGGAATAAATCAATCCGAGAAGAAACACGATCACACCGGTCAGGGCGATCCAGAGCAAAAAATCCATGCGTTTCTCCTTATAATTTGTGCGGATCAGTCATCGAATATAACCGGCAACCAATGTGCCTGCATATCCCGCTATAAAAAACACGCCTGTTTTATGACAGGGGCGGGAATATGTGACCTGAGAAATATAGCAGATAGAGCGGAACTGCAAAATCCTGCCCCTCATAAAGCGTGGGGATAACGCAATGCGGCGGAGAAGGGAGCGCGGATATTATAAAGATATGCACTTAAAACAGAAAACCCGACAGCGTGAGCTGTCGGGTTCCCAGTAACCTTGCGGTTAAGTTTAAGCGTATCGCTTAGAACGAACGCTGGAAGCGGATCATACCACCCCAAGCATCTTTACCAGCTACATCAGCAGCATATTTGTCGTTGTTCTTCCACTTGGTGTAAGAAACTTCTGGGGTAATTGTGAAGCCTGGAACCAGCTTGTAAGCTACGTTAGCTGTATAAGCCTGTTTGCCCCAATCTTCGTAAGCAGCCTGTACGTTGAAGGTAGCCTTTTCGGTTGCCTTGTACTTGAAGCCACCCCAAACAGCCCAATCGCCGCCCCAGTTGCCGTACATGCCAACAGCTTCTTCGTAAGAAGCGTAGCCGCCCTGTACCCATGCGGAGAACTGGTCAGTTACGTTTACATCGAGGCGAACCTTACCGGCCCATTCTTCGATTTCGGAGTCATAAGCTGCAACACCAGCGATCGAACCCCAAGCCTGTTCGAATTTCAGACCACCAACAACATGTGGCATGTAGTTGTTGATCACGCCATCATATGGCTTGTCGTTTTTGCCGTCAGCTTCGCCATTCCAAGAGAATGCGTCAACTTTTTCGCCCTGTTCAGCGGAGATAATTGCCGAGAAACCGTTACCAGCCGAGAAAGTGTAGCTGATCAGGTTGGTGTCGAATGCACCAGCAGCAACAACGTCATCGTTGATTACGTCGCCGAGGTAACCGGTGAAGGTGTGGAATGCGGATTCATCTTTACCGATGCGCAGACCGCCCAGTTCGATGTAAGCATATTTCAGCTTAGCAGCTTTGTGTGCGCCGTCGCCGAATTCAAAACGGTTTTCAGTGAATGTCTTCAGAGTACCGAGTTCGGTTTCCGAAGCTGTGTGTGTGCGCAGTGTGAAACGTGCGTTGGTGTTCCAAGTATCGCGCTTGCCACCTTCGTATACATCATCGCCGCCCTTGAAGTCAGCGCGAACATAACCGGAGAGACGCAGGCAGGTTTCGGTGCCTGGAATGTAGAAGTAGCCAGCGCCGTAAGCGTCGCAAACGCGTACATATTCAACAGCTTCTGGTTCTGGTGCAACGATGGCGTCGGCAGCCTGAGCGCCGGTTGCTGCAACGAGAGCTGCAGCGGAGCCGAGAAGAAGGCTCTTAATGTTCATTTCTGACCTCCAGTCAGAAATAAAGAATTTTAGAGAAAGTAATTTAAAATCAAATAGTTATTGGAATTCAGTGTGAAGGTGAATTTTCAAACTGAAAAAATACAGGTCTGAAAACTGTCATGTTGACGGTGATTTTTAGTGTAAAATACAAAAAAACCGCCAGAAATCCTGACGGTTACAAGAGCGATTATGCTTTGAAGATTATGGCGGAGAGGATGGGATTCGAACCCATGAGACCCTTTTGAGGTCTACTCCCTTAGCAGGGGAGCGCCTTCGACCACTCGGCCACCTCTCCGGTAAAGGCGCAATAACCCGTAATAATCAGGAGTTCAAGCACTTTGCGCATTGCAAACGAAAAAATCTTATTCATCAACAAGCTAAAGCCGCAGAAAACCGGCTTTTACGCTCTTCTTTGTCTTTCTTATATAAAAAGCGCGTTCAGAAATGTGGTTTTAACCGGCTTCGTTTAGAATCATCGGGCAGAATCAAACTGATACGGTTTTAAAGCTTTAAAATAAGATTCTCAGGTCGCCGGTCGGCTTCTGAACAGATTCACGCGACTGAAAACACTGTGTACGCCAGGGTACATAAATACGTACAAAGCCTGTGTAAAACGTCAAAAAAAGTTAAAAAAGCCGGAAATCCGGTTAAATTCCATTAAGATTTATAAACAAAACATAAATAAAATCCGGTACCTAGCCCTCGTTTCGTGTCTTTTCTGCAACACGATATGCCGATAGCAACATCTGAACCCCATGATCTGCGTTTTCACTGTTGCATCGAAAGTGAGCCTGAGTATCTTGGGGACAGAAGAAGGAGCGCTTCGGTAGCGACTTTTTCACCCAAGGGGATGGGGGCAGGTTGTCCTTCAGCCAAAATAAAATGCCCAGACCCATTTAAAACTTTGACTGGAGGTCAGAAATGAACATTAAGAGCCTTCTTCTCGGCTCCGCTGCAGC
>JBEBVV010000012.1:0-90503 GCA_040392545.1 Pseudochrobactrum asaccharolyticum
GCTTCAGCCCTTCATTGAGCGTTTCGGTAACCTGCATGTCCAAACCTTCACTTTTATCTTCGTTTCGCATGACCGGCCGCATGACCAGCAGCCGCCGTGGCTGGCGAAATAATTGTTCTTTTCTGCTGTCACATGCCGCGCACAAAAAGCGCAAAGGCCATGCAACTCTCCACCTATATAAAGCTCGCCAGTTACGGCCGCAGCTCTATATAAAATATTGGTGCGGATAGAGGGACTCGAACCCCCACGGTCTCCCGCCAGAACCTAAATCTGGTGCGTCTACCAATTTCGCCATATCCGCATCTGAAACAGCGGCACTCCTGAAAGCGCGCGTCTCTATAGCATCCAATTTTCAGGCTTCAAAGGGAAAAAACAGCCTTATATCACGATAAGACACCGCAAAGCACAGCATCTTGTCATTTCTTCCCTGTAAAACTGTCAAACGGGCTATCGCTGAGTCTGCTGCAAATTACAAGTCCGTCGCCGCAATTGTCAAAACCTGACGGTTCCAGACATAAGTAGCAGCTTTATACTCAGAATAGCGGCTCCTTATATAATTGCTTGCCATCCACCAAAACGGAACGGATAGCTGCCACACCTTTTTCATTGACCGACAGCACAATATCAACATCGCCCTTCATCTGCGCCTGCTCAAGCTCAAGGCCCTCGCCCTCCGGCACATAATAGCGCTCGATGCCATAGACCACCGAGATGGAAGATTGTTCATCATAGGCCTGAATCGGTGCCTCGATCTCACCGCGCAGCACAATTTCATTTTCCTGCAATGCATCCGGCATGATGAATTGCGCACGCAGCGGCTTCCAGCGGGAATCCGCTTGCTTTCCCAAAACCACATAGAGATAGTTCAGCCCGCTTTTGCGTGGCGGTTCCCCGCTGATCATTTTGACCGGCAGGCGGGAAACCTCATAGCCCAGCGTCACATAATCACCGCGCATCAGATCACGCGGATCAACCGGCAGGCTGCGCAGCACCACTTCCGAACCGTTGCGCAAAATACTGATACGCTGCACCACACCGGCCAGCATCACCCCTGTCTGCAACAATGCAGCAATTACGGCGGCTATCAGGAGCCGTTTTTTTGTCAAACCGCTCATCATGTCAGCCTTTCTGTGTGCTCTGATCCGGCGCAACCGGATGGCGCAGATGTTTTTCCATCCGCGCAACAAAATAGGCCAGCGCCATAATCAACAGCCCGCCAATCAGGAACACACCGGAGGTGCCGATCATGGTGCCCACAGTCACGGTTGCCAGATACAGCACATGCAGCGAGAAACCGGCATAAGCGAACCAGCGCAACTGGCCGCTTTTTTCACCGGCAACGATCAGAGACACAACACAGATACCGATTGCAATCAGCGAATAGACCGCATCTGCCCCGGCCTCGTAATTGTTGAACACGCCCTTATGCTCGACCTGAAAAATGAACATGCCAAGCAACACAGAAGCCAGCCCGTAACCGGCAAGCTGCGGGCCGAAACCAAAGCATAAGCGGTCGAAATCCGGCCAGCGCCCCTGCGCAATAATAAGTGCCGCGCCCACAACAATCATCATAATCAGCACATAGCTGCTGGTCAGATCGAAATACAGCGCCAGAAAATAGGCCAGTGTCAGCATTGCCACCAGATGCATGGCTTTGTCGGCGCGTGTGTAAATCATTGTCGCAACACAGGCGGCAATATAAAGCGGCAGTACCCAGCGATAGGATTCGACCAGATTGACCTGCCCGCCCAATTCGATCAGCACGGAATAAAGATAGAAGCCGCCAATACCAAGCGCCGCACCGCACAGCACCGGCGCGCGCAGCAAAAGCGCCGCCACCAGCACACCAATGCCCCAAGCCAGTGCCGCAGTCGTGGCATCACCGGACATATGATACATCTGCCCGATCAGCGCGATACCCGCGCCATAGGTTATAGCTGACAAGAGATAGAGTGCAGGCGCGAATATGCCTGCCATCATATTGTGGTAGCCATTGCCCGCAGCAGAGTGGCTTTCGCCCCGTGCCTGTAACAAAGCGCCGCCAATATAACCGCCCCACATCACCGCAAGGATAAGCCCGACGCGGCCGATACGCGGAATAACATCCCAATTGGCAGCAACAAACAGAATGAGCGCCGCACCAAGCAGCAAAGCGCCCAGCACAGCCAGCACACCGCCGATACCAAAGCCACTGTTTCGTGTTTGTGTATCTTTGCGCAGACGCTCGGCTGTCTGCTCATCCAGCAGGCCCTGCGCCTCCCACCGGTCAATCTGCCGGCTCAGTGAAACAAAAAAGGACAAATGATAATCCCGTTATCCGGTGCTGCGCAGGCCAAAAGCGCCGCGCCGCGCCAACCAAAAACCGATCCACATAGTGCCTGATCTGTGACTGCGTCAAATAATCAGAGCCGGCAAGCTGTAAATCATGACGGGTGATCAGGCAATCCCGGTTTTCCGGCTTCCTGCGGATGCTGACGCACATAATCCGCCTTCAGATCTTCCGAGGTTTTGCGGCTGCCGTCATGGCTCCAGCCGGGCGGCGCCGCCATATACATCAGCCGCTGGCGCAATGTCAGCCCCGGCGCAAACACATCACGCAACATGCCCGCCCATTCATGAAAAGCCACCCGCACAGGATTGAAAGTACCCAGATTTTTCACAATGCCATAGCGCGGCATATCCTCCGGCAACTCTTCCACAAATGTACCGAATAAACGATCCCAGATAATCAGCGTACCGGCATAATTGGCATCCAGATAGCGCGGATTGGTGGCATGATGCACACGGTGATGCGAGGGCGTATTGAAGATCAGCTCAATCGGCTTCCACATTTTGCCGATTGCTTCTGTGTGAATCCAGAACTGATAAATCAGGTTGAAACCATAGACAAAAGCAATCACCGCCGGATGAAAGCCCAGCAAAACCAGCGGCACCTGCAAAATAAACATGCCGGTAATCTGCCCTGTCCATGACTGGCGCAGAGCCGTGGTGAGGTTATAATGCTGGCTGGAATGGTGATTGACATGCTCTGCCCATACCCAGCGCACACGATGGGCAATGCGGTGATACCAGTAATAGCGCAGATCATCGAAAATAAAGGCTGCCAGAAAGACCCACCAATGCAGGCCGAGATCAAAGAAGCGGAACTGCCAGACCCAAAGCAATGCAGTCACCGACACAAAACCAAGCAGCAAACCGGCAACAACATTACCGGTACCCATAAGCAGGCTGGTCAGCGCATCGCGGGTTTCAAAATCACCATTGCGGTGCCAGTAGCGCACGGCAACCAGCTCAATCAGAATAGCCACCAGATAAAGAGGCACCGCAAGCAGTGTCACATCAAAAAATGCCGGTTCCTGCATGCTGTCACCTCCCAGTGCAATTTATATCAGCTTGCTTATATCAACTTGCCAGCCGGTTCCCGCCAGCTGCATCGGTCAGCCGGTCATAAACCTGATCACGGCTTTCTTTATCGGTAAAAATGAAATCAGCTTCCGGCCATGAAAAATCATGCATGTGCAGGCGAAGGCCGGTTTCACCCTGCTTAACAATTGTCTGAATATCGTGCGGCGTTAAAATGCGGGTCAGAAATTTAGCCCCCATCGCATGAACAAGCCCTGTCGCCTGCTCTTCTAAAGTTGCAGCAGGCTCATTTTGCAACTCCGGTAATGCAAAAAATGCAGAATGCCTGCCTTGCGTATAATAAATTTTCCCAACCGGCTTTTGCGGATAATCCTGCTCAAACCGCGCCAGCACATCCTCATCGCGGTTTAAAACGCCCGATTTGCTGCCCCCTGTATAATGAACAGCCAGCACGATGACGAGAATACCGGCAATAATCATAACAATCAGCACTGGCAAACTTATCAAGCGGCACGTCCTCCCCGCAAAAAACCACAAGCAATCAAGCCGGATGCAGGTTCCCATGAAAATCCGGCCGGTTCAAGTCTGCAATCCTGCATGCCTTCCGTATGCGATTTTACGCATATTTAACCAATATGCATTTTCCCGCCCTTACAGCCTTGAATTGTCATAAATCATACACAACCCAAACGGGATCATTTTATGACAAACGCCCAACTTACCCGCAGTAAAATTACGGGATCACACCACATCACGAACGAAAATTACGCTTGCCGTCAATCATGGTCAAAAAGCGACAAAAACGCGATTTAAATCGTTTAAATGAGGTCTGCAAGCCCCGCAAGGGAGCTATGCAATCTTGTCTCTCCTCATCTGAGAACAGGCGGGCTATATACAAGACAACAGATTACACAACACACCAAACACAATCGAGGGTTTCAAAATGAACATTATCCGCTCTTTCAACAACTGGCGCCGTTACCGTGACACAGTTTCCGAACTGAACCGTTTGTCCAACCGCGAACTCGGTGATCTCGGTATCTCTCGCTCCGACATTCCTTACATCGCCCGCAAGTCCAATTCCGCTGGCATGTAATCTTTCTGCAACCGGCCGCGCAGTTTTGCTGACGGCAGGAAGTGCAAAATAAAAATCCGCTGCGCCGCTTCCGGTCTTCATGACAAACGGCGCAGATTTGACCGCCCTACCATGACTGGCACCTCCTCCTCCCATGCCGGTCATGTCTTACTGCCTGCTATTGTCCCTCCCGTTTTGTAGCAGGCAGAGCGCTGTGCGGAACAGTCCGCAAAACTGCGCTGACTGATACCCCCATATCAGTCCACCTTAAAGATAGCTTCGTCGCCCTCCCTCCTGCGACGAAGCTATTTTTTTATCCGGATTTCCAGCTCTGATACGGCGCAAAAGCCTGTGATCAGCCATTCAGGCAATTGATGCAGCGCCGTAAAAGCGGTAATGGACAAAGCATGTCCAATACATCCTCATATTCACCGGTTCACATTATCGGCGGCGGCCTTGCCGGCAGCGAAGCAGCCTGGCAGATAGCCAGCGCCGGTATTCCCGTTATCATCCATGAAATGCGCCCTGTGCGCGGTACCGATGCGCATAAGACGCAAGGGCTGGCAGAGCTTGTCTGCTCCAACTCTTTCCGCTCTGATGATGCGCAGACCAATGCGGTCGGCGTTCTTCATGCGGAAATGCGCCTTGCCAATTCGCTGATCATGGCCTGCGCCGATGCACATCAGGTTCCGGCAGGCGGTGCGCTTGCCGTAGACCGTGACGGTTTTTCCGATGCGGTCACGGCCAAACTTGAGGCGCATCCGCTCATCACCATCAAGCGCGAGCTGATTGAAGGCCTGCCGCCGCAGGACTGGGGCAATACGATTATCGCCACTGGCCCGCTGACAGCGGCAGAACTTGCCGAAGCGATTGCGCAGGAAACCGAAGCTGATTCCCTTGCTTTCTTTGATGCGATCGCACCGATCATCCATTTTGACAGTATCAATATGGATGTGTGCTGGTTCCAGTCGCGCTATGACAAAGTCGGCCCCGGCGGCACCGGCAAAGACTATATCAACTGTCCGATGGATAAAGAGCAATATGAAGCCTTTATTCAGGCGCTGATTGAAGGCGAGAAAACCGAATTCAAGCAATGGGAAGGCACACCCTATTTCGACGGCTGCCTGCCGATCGAAGTCATGGCAGAGCGCGGCTCTGAAACATTGCGCCATGGCCCGATGAAGCCGATGGGCCTGACCAATGCCCATAACCGCGATGTTAAACCCTATGCGGTGGTGCAGTTGCGGCAGGATAATGCGCTCGGCACGCTCTATAATATGGTCGGTTTCCAGACCAAACTGAAATATGGCGTGCAGACGCAGATTTTCCGCATGATTCCGGGTCTGGAAAATGCAGAATTTGCCCGTCTCGGCGGCTTGCACCGCAATACCTATCTCAATTCGCCAATCCTGCTGGATACCAGCCTGCGGTTGAAATCCCGTCCGCAAATCCGCTTTGCCGGTCAGATCACCGGCTGTGAGGGCTACGTGGAATCCTCCGCTATGGGGTTGCTGGCAGGGCGTTTTGCGGCTGCACAGCAGCGCGGTGAAGATTTGTCACCGCCACCGGCCACCACGGCTTTCGGCGCCTTGCTCAATCATATTACCGGCGGACATCTCGTCAGTGATGATGAACCGGGCAAACGCTCCTTCCAGCCGATGAATGTGAATTTCGGCCTGTTCCCGGATGTAACTGTTCCGAAACAGGAAGGTGTACGTCTGCGCGGCAAGGAAAAGACACAGGCCAAAAAACGCGCTTTAAGTGCGCGGGCGCTGAGCGATTTCGCAATCTGGTTGCAGCACCAGCAATAATCAAAAAGCCGCTTCAAAGGGCGGCTTTTTTTTGCTTTAAAACGAGGCTTTCAGATAGATCCACTGGCGGCGCAATTGCGACAGTTCAACACCCTGCTCTGCTACAGAGGCAGCTTTGCGCTCGGCCCGTTTCAAAATCAGCGGCACGAGGCGCACCGGCAGAAAGGCCGGTTTGAGACTGACAGGCAGGGGCTGTTTTTCAAAAGCGGTATAATGTTCCCGCGCCAGTGCCACCAGCGCACTGACCACGCGCTGCACAGCCTGCGGCTCATCATTTTTCAAAAATTGTTCGGCACTCACCCCGACAGCCTGCAAAATATCTGCCGGCACATAAACCTGACCGCGGCGGCGATGCAGCGGCATAAGCCGCAACAGACCGCTCACAGCCTGCGCCACACCCGCATGGCCGGACAGTTCCGCTGATGAAGCCGCCGCCTCGCCATCCAGTATCAGACAGGCCATCTGCAAAATTGCACAGGCTGTTTCACCGCAATAGCCTTCCAGATCATTGCGGGCGGGCATTGCATCATTATAGAGGTCGAAAATCCGCGCCTCGCAATAGGCATCGAAAACGCTTCGCGGCAAATGATAATCCCTGATCGCATCCAGCAGCAAAGCCGCAACCGGATTACCGGTCACCGCACCATGCTCGGTGCCATTGATCAGGTCGCGCCACCATTGCAGGCGCACCTCGCCCGGCAAAGCATCATGCACCACATCGCGGATGCGCGCGATTTCAGCATTAAAGGCATAAAGTGCTGCCAAAGCAGGCCGCTTATCTTCCGGCGCATAAAGCACCGCCAGATAGCGGTCAAAATCGGTTTGACGCAGCAATTGCAGGCAATGCTGATAATGATCGCCTGTATGTGCAGGCTGTTTATCGCTGGCTGTATTCACTTATATCACTCCACCGCAATCAAAGCGGCAGCCACAGCACGGTCTTCAGCCAGCAACACATTATAAGTCCGCACCGCAGCACCGGTGCTCATCGGATCGGAAGTGATACGATGCGCGCGCAAAACCGCACACACCTCTTCCGGTATGCGACGCAAATCCATACCGGTACCGACCAGCAGAATTTCAATATCGCTCGCCTGTTCAAGAATCATCGGCAGATCATCAACCGTCAGCACCGGCGGCTGTTTCGGCTCCCAACCGTGTATGCCCGATGGCAGGCACAATAAAGAACCGCGATGGGACATCTCGGCAAAACGAAATCCGCCATTGCCATAGGCATCAATCGGGGCACGTCCCGGAAAATGCGCTTCGCGGATTTCAATACCAATGCTCATATTGTCTCTCTTTTACTCAAACACCTGCCTGTGCTGTCAGATAGGTGCTGTTATGCGTTTCTTCTACAGGAAAATGCAGCTTTTGCCAGAGCCAGCCGGTATGACAGGCAACAGACGACTGTGAAAATCATCCCGAACCGGCGCTTCCGCCTTTATCCGACACGCTCTAAAGCATTTTGCCCGCAGGAGAAACCGGCGGGCAAAATCAATTTTATGCGAAGCCGCAGCAATACGCGACACACCTGCCCGTCAGGCAGAAGGCTGGCTTTCCGGATCGTCCTGCACATCCGACGGTTTGATGCCGAGCAGCCACAAAAGCGGCCCTGCAATATAAATCGACGAATAGGTTGCGATAATAATCCCCAGCGCCATCATCACGGCGAAAGAACCAATATCCGCACCGCCGAAAATATAGAGCGGGATCAGCGCCAGCAATGTCACCAATGATGTGAGAATGGTACGCGACAGAGTCTGATTGATCGCCGCATCCACCAGCATACTCACCCGCGTCTGCGGGTAGCGGCGCAGATTGTCACGCACACGGTCATAAACCACCACAGTATCATTGAGCGAATAGCCGACAACCGTGAGCAGTGCTGCAAGGCTCCAAATATTATATTCAAAGCGGAACAGCGCAAAAACACCAATCATGATCACAATATCATGCACCGTTGCCAAGACTGCACCCAGCGCAAACTGCCAGCGGAAACGCAGCCACAAATAGGCAAAGACACCGATCAGCGCCAGACCAAGCGCGGCATTCCCGACTTTGGACAAATGCTCGGAAATCGTCGGTCCCACCACTTCAACGCGCTGGAAATCATAATCCTGCTCAAACTCGTCGCGCAGTTTCACAACCACAGTCTGCTCGGCATCATCACCGGCATCCTGCGAGCCGATCAGCAATTCCGCCGTCTGATCATCCTTACCCTGCACAACCCGCGCATTGTCAATATTCAGCTCGGAGAGGCGCAGACGGATATCATCGAGATCGGCAGCACCGTCACGCGACTGCAATTCCACAGCGGAGCCGCCGTCAAAATCAATCCCGTAATTCAGCCCCATGGTGAAATAAAGGATCATCGCCGCAGCACAGGCCACAACAGAAATACCGGCCGTCAGACGGCTCAGCTTCATAAAGCCGATTTTGGTATTGGTTGGCACCAGCTTCAAGAACCGCGCCGGAATGGTCGTCGGCTTGGACTGGCGCACCCACAGCGATATCAGCAATCGTGTGAAACTATAGGTGGTGAACAGCGTGGTGATCACACCGATTGTCACGATGATCGCAAATTCATAGAGCGGGCCGCCGCCAAACAGCAGCAGAACCAGCGCCGCAATCAGCGTTGTCAGATTGGCATCAAGCACACAGGCGCGCGCACGGGCAAAACCGGCCTCAATCGCCTGCACCACGGAAAAACCGTTGCGGCGGTCTTCGCGCATTTTTTCAAACAGCAGAATATTGCTGTCCACCGCCATGCCGATTGTCAGCACCAGACCGGCAATCGTGGCCATGCCCACGGCAATACCGAAGACGGACACGACAGCGATCACCAGCATCACATTCACGGCAAGCGCAAAAGCGGCAATCAGACCCAGCAAACCATAGGACAGCACCATGAACAGTACCACAACAATCAGGGCACTCAGTGCCGTAATCAGCCCGTAGCTCGCATAATTCTGGCCGAGAGCGGAGGCAATTGTACGCTCTTCCAGCACCTGCACATCAACAGGCAGCGGGCCGGAATGCAGCACAACGCCGAGATTGCTCAGTGTTTCCAGATCAAAATCACCGGTGATTTGCAAACTACCATCGGCGATTTCCTCACGGATGGTCGGTGCCGATACGATCTGATTATCAATCACTACGGCAAAAGCGGAACCGATATTATTCTTGGTAAAATCAGCGAGTTTCTTTTTACCGGTTTCTGTCAGCGACAGAGTAATAACGGAATCCTGTTGGCTGTTCACACCAACTTCGGCATCCGCAATATCAGTTCCCGAAAGAACCGGTGTCTTTTTAACAATGTAGCCGACCGGCGGATCATCAAAGGAATAGATGATGTCGGAATCCTGCGGCACCAGCCCTTCGGCACGCGGATCAGCACTTGTTACTTCTCTGGCCTGAAGAAAACTGATCTCTCCTTTAAGGCTCAGAAGATCCTTGATCATCTGCGCATCATAGACATCAGGCACTTCGGCACGGATTTCATTTTTATTCTGGATAACCAGACGGGCATTGTCATAGCCCAGCTCCGCCAGACGGTCGCCCATGACCGCAGCAGTCTTTTCCAGATTTTCCTTTGTCACTTTCGGCGATGCCATGACCACGCGGGTACCGCCGGTCAGATCAAGGCCGGTAATCAGCTGTCCTTTGGGAAAACCGTCCGGCAGGCCGGACAATTGCTGTGCAGAAAAGAAATTGGGCAGAGCAAAGATAAATCCGGCCAGCACAACCAGCCATATCAGTACCGATTTCCAGCGTGGGAAATAGAGCATCGGCAATCCATCCGTGAGTTACTTCAATCCGCTCCCGAATACAGGCACAGAGCAGACAGGATTAAATGTTCCGGTGCGGATTACGGCTAAAAACCTGATCAGAAAACAGGCAATATTATCCGTAAATTCCGGCTATCAGCCCTTATACGTGATTCGCACAAAAGGCAGCATCATGCATGACTTATCGCGCTGCTTTCAGAAGCGGTGCTCAGGAGTTTTATAAGCCCCAATAAAAAACCCCGCATGAGCGGGGCTTTTCATTAAAAACAGAACCAGATGATTACTTGTTCTTGTTATCAGCAACCGGCTCGCCGCGGGTGCGCACATCACCAATGGTGGAGCGCAGAACACGGATTTTGATACCGTCAGCAATTTCAGCTTCCAGCTCATTGTCATCGATCACTTTGGTAACCTTGGCGATAATGCCGCCACCGGTGATGATTGTGTCATTACGGCGGATATTGGTCAGCATTTCAGCGCGCTTTTTCATCTGGGTGCGCTGCGGGCGGATGATCAGGAAATACATCACCACAAAAATCAGAATGAACGGCAGAATGCTCATCAGCATATCAGGACCAACAGCGCCGCCGGCGGCCTGTGCATAGGCAGGGGTTACGAACATAAAAGTGACTCCTCGTCGAACTGTAAAATGTCAGATGCCTGACAACTGCATAATGCCTTAGACCCGTTGCGGTTTAAGGAATTATGTAGCTATGCCTGCCCGTTTTCACCGGCAGCGCATCTGTTTATTCACTGCGCATTACAACGGTTATACGCCGTTATGCAACCATAGATGCAAATTCTTAGCCCACTTTACCAGAGCGACCGGAATTTTTTTCGATAAACCTCCCCTGAAATGCAATAAATAAAATTTTCGCAAGCGTACCCGTGGGTACTGTTCAAAATAAATATTCTTGCTACAGTCATGCCAGCCGCAGTGAAAATCATCATTCATCGCGGCACCCAAACCACGGGAAGCAGCACGCTTTGCTTTCACAAACCTGAGCATTCTTACATTCTGCCCGCATGTTCAGGGCAGCATATGAGAATGCTCCGGAACAACCAGACAGGCATTTGCAATGACTATGAATGAACAAATTCTCAGCGCCAAACTGGATCAGCTGCTGGCTGTGCTGGAGCGCATGGCGCCCCCTGCTCCCAAGCCGCTTAATCTTGAGGAAGCCGACACATTTGTGTGGGAACCGGCGCGGCTTGAACTGGCACCGGTTAAAAAGGTCAACCGTATTGATCTGGGGCTTATCCACGGGGTTGATCTGGTCCGTGACCAGTTGGTCAGCAATACCGAGCGCTTTGCACGCGGCCTGCCCGCCAATAATGTGCTGCTTTGGGGCGCACGCGGCATGGGCAAATCCTCACTGGTCAAGGCGGCACAGGCAGCGGTAAATCAGACGAACAACCAGCAAAAACCGCTCAAGCTGGTTGAAATTCACCGCGAGGACATCGACAGCCTGCCGGTGCTGATGAATATGATCAAAAACAGTGATTACCGTTTCATTCTGTTTTGCGACGATCTGTCCTTCGACCATGACGACACATCCTACAAATCCCTCAAAGCCGCGCTTGAAGGCGGTGTTGAAGGCCGTCCGGAGAATGTGATTTTCTATGCCACCTCCAACCGCCGTCATCTGATGCCGCGCGATATGATTGATAATGAGCGCTCCAGCGCCATCAATCCATCAGAAGCAACGGAAGAAAAAGTCTCGCTCTCTGACCGTTTTGGTTTGTGGCTCGGTTTTCATAAATGCAACCAGACAGATTATCTGGCGATGGTTGACGGCTATGCTGCGCATTTCAACTTCAACTATCCAGTTGAAAAACTTCATGCGGAAGCGCTGGAATGGTCAACCACACGCGGCAACCGTTCCGGCCGCGTGGCCTGGCAATATGTACAGGATTTGGCAGGCAGGCTCGGCATTGCCATCAATGCCTGACGCGTTGATGATCCGCTCTCTGCCGCAAAATCACGATAGGTCTTGCGGCAGGCGCGCTTCAATTTGCTGCCTCATGAGCACAACAGTTCTGCAAACGTCTTGCCGCAAATACTGCCAGTCAAGCGCCGCTCTGGTCAGATAATCCTGCCTTGCCTGCTCCATAAGTATGGCCGCCTCTTTCGGCAGGCGCATGGCAGCCCATTCAGCGGCACTATTTTTCGAAACAAAATCACCTTCAGTCACCGTGCGCCACATCCGCGCCAATGTCAGCAATACATTGCGCTCATCACCATACATATTGCTGATCAGCGCCGGTAAGGCCGCCGCAATCGCGCGGTGAATATCATCCGGAGAAACATCCGCCATAAACTCTGCAAGCGGCGCCCCATAAAGCACCACAGCCTGATTGCGTGCCTGAGCGAGAAGCAATGTATATTCCGGATCGCGCTCAGCTTCAGCCACAGCACCGTTCTCGAATGCATCGCGCAGCCACTCACCATAGACCAGCTCACATTGTGCCGGATATGGCAAAGGCGAGAGATCTGCCTTTTGCACAATAATCAGTTCAAGCGGGCGCGGCGCGCCTTCCGGTGCAGGATAACGCCCTGAAGCCTCAAGCAATTCAGCGGTTAAGAGCTGCCGCTCCGCCTCTGTCAGCGGACGGTTGATCGCCGCCAGCACATCCACATCACTATGTGGTTGCAAACCACCGGCCACAGCCGAGCCATGCAGATAAAAACCAAGCAGAGCCGTGCCAAGACAATCCCGCACAATGCCAAGTGCCTTCTCTGCCTGCGCAAGCATTTCCACAGTTTCAGATATTTTCATGACCATAATCTGCCGGAACAGCGTGTGAAACCCAAGGTAAAAACAAACAACCGCTCCGGCCAGTGACCGGAGCGGTTTTCTTAATCTTTATCGCAAGAGCCTTATCTTTAGCTTTCGAGATATTTCGAAGGATTGACCGGTGTCGAATTCTTGCGCACTTCAAAATGCAGCTTCGGCGCTTTGGCATTGCCGCTCATACCGGAGCGGGCAATTTCCTCACCGCGGCGCACTTTCTGGCCGCGCTGTACATTCAGCTTGCTATTGTGTCCGTAAACAGTCACGAGACCGTTTTCATGGCGCACCAGAACTGTCTGGCCAAATTCTTTCAACCCGTCACCGGCATAGATCACCACGCCGTTTTCAGCGGCTTTAACCGGTGTGCCTTCCGGCACCATAATGTCGATACCGTCATTCACGGAACCGCCGTCACGCTGGCCAAAACTGGTCAGAACCTTGCCCTTTACCGGCCAGCGCATCTGCGAAATACCGGTTGCGGATGGTGCCATGGCCACATCCTGTTCGGCATCTTCAATCACCTTATTGCTCGCCTGCGGCGGTGTATAAGGCTTCACGCTGCCATCCGGCACCTGCTTGGCGGCAGCCGGTGGTGTTGAGGCCGTTTTAACCGTTGTATCCACTGCAGCCTGCACCGGCTTGGCGGCCGCTGCAACCTGCGTTGCCGCAGCAGCGGCTGTGGCGGTGGCTGCTGCCGGAATAATCAAAGACTGGCCGACACGGATTGTGCCGTCGCTCATACCATTTGCCTGTTTGATCGCCGCGGCAGAAACACCGGCACGCTGGGCAATGGCATGCAATGTGTCACCGCTCTGCACGGTATAGCCACCGGCTGCGGCTGCAACCTTGGTACCGGCATTGGCAACAGCCGTGTTCACTTTATTGGTCGCAGTCTGTTTTGCATCAGCAACAGCCTGTGTACCGGCAGATTTCAGCTGACCCAGTGTCTGTGTGCCGCCATTGCTTGCCGCAGCAACCAGTGCACCGCCCGCAGCAGCCTTTACACCCGGAACAGTCAGGGTCTGACCGGCGCGCAGCATATTCGGATCAGTAATATTATTGGCAGCCATCAAATCGCTTGGCGAAACATTCAGACGTCGGGCAACGCCGTAAAGTGTTTCACCCGGCTGCACCATGGCGCTGCTGGCAGAAGCCGCAACAGCATTGCCGACATTGCTGCCAGCCATAGCCACCTGCTGCGATGCCTGATCGCGCACGGACTGCACCGTGTTCTGAACATTATTTTGCGCAACCTGTGCGGCACCCATTGGCGCTGCGCTGCCTACCGGCGGCAATTCATTGCGCTGCACATTACCCGAGGCGACGCGCTGCGTGGCAGGCATAACCGGATAATTATCCGCATTATTCATCTGCTGAGCGGACTGATTCTGCGCCTGCATAATCGAACGCTGATTATTCGTCGACCCAGTCGTGATACCATCCGTAAAGCGTGTCATATCCCCGCTACAGCCAGCGACCAGTCCTGCAAGCAGAATGACCGCGCTATGACGCAGAAGACGCTCGGACGTATGATGCAAAACATTTTTACGCATATTCAACCCGTCCATACCCGAAACTCTAAGAGCATTTCACATTCAAGTTGTTCAACTTGAATGGCGTGACAATGCGGCCAACATGAGAATCCGGAGCAAGCCCACAGATTCAATCAGAACGCAAACCGCTCCATTACAGTGATTAAAGCGCGTTAATGTTACTTGCTGGTTAAAATTAGCGTAAAAAAATTAAAAGATTCATCAAACGGATACCATATTCATGAAAACAGCCGCATTTTGCCCTGCAAAGCGGTTCCGCTTGCAGGAAGCCACAGAAGCAACTGCCTGAAAACATGAAAAGGGCACAAGCCGTCATCCGTCATCTGCAACAGTCAAATGCAGAAATACGTTACAAGCATGGCATAAAAGGAAAAGATCAGAGATAGGCCGCAGGCCCTTCAATAAACGGCTGATAGCGCACAGCCATCAGATCTTCCCGCTCAAAGCGGCTGCCAACTTTGGCCATACGGCACATGATCTGCGAACCATCTGCCTGCCCGACCGGTGCAATCAGCACACCATGCGTTGCCAGAAGATCGAGATATTGCCGCGGCATCGCATCGGATGTCAGCCACACAATAATGCGGTCATAAGGCCCGCCCGCCACACCATGACGGCCATCGGCATGTTTGCACACTACATTCTCAATCTGATGCGCCTGAAACTGGTTGCGCGCCGCCTCGGCCAGCGTTTTATAGCGCTCAATCGTCGTAACACGCGCGGCAAGGCGCGCCATAACCGCTGCGGTAAAGCCGGAACCGGTGCCGATTTCAAGCACACGATGCCCCGGTTCCAATGCTAAAGCTGAGAGAAAACGCGCCTGATCATCCAGCCCTTCAATTGATTCGCCGCATGGCAGCGGCAAAACGCGATTGCCATAGGCGCAATCCTGATAGGCGGAATTCACAAAATGCTGGCGCGGCGTGGCTTCAATCGCAGCAAACAACCGCTGATCATGCAGGCCGCGGCTGCGCATACGCAGCACAAAAGCAGCAAAGCCTTCTTTGCCGCTCATCCGGTATTTTTCTTTATTTGCCTGCATGTGAATATTCATGAACCCTGCTCGCGGCCAGACAATAAGTTTGAGCAATTTCAGTTAAAACGATCCGCTGAAACCACTCTAAGTCTTTATTTCGTCGCACCACCTTGCACAAAACCGCTACGCACTTTTGCCGGAAATGCTCTGACTGTAAACCGGCATCATCTCTCAAAATCGTAAATGCTGAGATAATGCGGGCAAATAAAAATGCCGGCAGCTTTTCAGCCACCGGCATTTTGGTTTTCTCAAAGCAAAAATCAGGCTTTAGCGATACGGGTCATGCCGCCCATATATGGCACCAATGCCTCAGGAATGGTGATGCTGCCATCTTCTTCCTGATAATTTTCCATGACAGCGATCAAAGCGCGACCAACGGCAACGCCCGAACCATTGAGCGTATGCACAAAACGGGTCGCTTTCTCACCGGCTGCACGGTAGCGCGTATTCATGCGGCGTCCCTGAAAATCACCGCAAACCGAGCAGCTGGAAATTTCGCGGAACGTGTTCTGCCCCGGCAGCCACACTTCGATGTCATAGGTTTTCTGCGCACCAAAGCCCATATCACCGGTGCAAAGCGTAACGGTGCGGAATGGCAGGCCAAGACGTTTCAAAACTTCTTCCGCACAACCGGTCATGCGTTCCAGCTCGGCTTCGGAACTGTCGGCATCGGTGATGGACACCATTTCCACTTTCCAGAACTGGTGCTGACGCAGCATACCGCGCGTATCACGACCGGCAGAACCGGCCTCGGAACGGAAGCACGGGGTGAGCGCGGTCACGCGCATCGGCAGTTCCGCCGCATCCACAATCTCGCCATTAACCAGATTGGTCAGCGGCACTTCGGCAGTCGGGATCAGCCAGCGGCCATCTGTGGTCTGAAACAGGTCTTCCGAGAATTTCGGCAACTGACCTGTGCCATAAACAGCATCGTCACGCACCATCAGCGGCACCATGGTTTCTGAATAACCATGTTCCGTGGTGTGCAGATCGAGCATGAACTGACCGAGGGCACGTTCCAGACGCGCCAAAGCACCTTTCAGCACGGTAAAACGGGCACCGGACATACGGGCAGCGCGTTCAAAATCCATCAGGCCGAGGGCTTCGCCCAATTCGTAATGTTCTTTCGGCGCAAAACCGTAATTGCGGATGTTGCCGACACGGCGCGTCTCAACATTATCATTCTCGTCTTTGCCGACAGGAACACTGTCATAAGGCACATTCGGCAGGCCTGAGAGATAATCATTCAGCGCTTTTTCAAGGCGGCGTTCTTCTTCTTCCGCTTCTGTGAGGAAGCTTTTCAGCTCACCCATTTCGGCTTTCAGACGATCAGCCTTTTCAGCATCTTTTTCAGCCATTGCCTTGCCGATCTCTTTCGAGGCGGCATTGCGGCGCTCCTGCGCTTCCTGAACTTTGGCAATATGCTGACGGCGTGCTTCATCCAGAGCCAAAATTTCGGAGGATACAGCAGAGGCTCCGCGCTTTTGCAACGCAGCATCAAGAGCTTCAGGGTTTTCGCGTATCCATTTAATATCCAGCATTGGAAGTACCGTCGTTTCTTAAAGTTCAGGTTCACCACAAATATCATTATTAAAATGAGTATCGCAGCAGCTTGGCGCATCACATCAAAGGCAAATAGTCCGGCAGATGCAATGCATGAAAAGGCAGAACAATGTCTGCCTTTAATCTCTCTTCATCTCTTCGAAAATCAGGATGATTTTTGCTCGTCATCATCCGCAGGCGTCAGATTGTTGAGAATCTCTGCCTGTGTACGCTTCTTTTCGATCATCTGTGCAAGCCAGATCGAAATTTCGTAAAGCAGGATCGCCGGTATAGCAAGGCCGATCTGGCTTGCCGGATCCGGCGGTGTCAGCACCGCAGCCACGATAAAGGCGATAACAATCGCATATTTGCGCTTGTCACGCAGCCCCTGCGCAGTCACCAGCCCAACCTTGGCCATCAGCGTGGTAATCACCGGCAGCTGGAACACCAGACCAAAGGCGAAAATCAGCGTCATGATCAGGCTGAGATATTCCGACACTTTCGGCAACAAGGAAATCTGCACTTCACCACCGGCACCCGATTGCTGCATGGCAAGGAAGAACCACATCACCATCGGCGTGAAGAAGAAATAGACCAAAGCACCGCCCAGCAAAAACAGCAGCGGCGAAGCAATCAGAAACGGCAGAAATGCCATGCGCTCATGCTTATAGAGGCCGGGTGCCACAAACTTGTAAATCTGCGCGGCAATCATCGGGAAAGCCAGCACCAGCCCGCCGAACATCGCCACTTTCACCTGCGTGAAAAAGAACTCCTGCGGCGCGGTATAAATCAATGCAGCCTTGGTGCGATCCATCCCTGCCCAGTCCAGTGCCCATTGGTAAGGCAGTACCAAGAGATTGAACAGCTGTTTGGCAAAAGCAAAACACAATACAAAGGCCAGAAAAAAGGCCACAATCGACCAGATAAGACGGCGGCGCAGCTCAATCAGATGCTCAAGCAAAGGCGCAGCGCTCTGGTCGATTTCATCCTGATCACTGCTCACTGGTCAGTTCCTGTCTTCTTGGTCGTTTTACCGGCTGGTTTTGCAGCCACTTTTGCTGTCGTTTTTGCAGCCGGTTTTACAGTGTCGGATGCAGCTTTTTTAACGGCCGGCTTTTTGGCAGCAGCAGGCTTCTTTGCGGCTGTTTTTTCCGCTACCGGTTTTTCAGCAACAGCTTTTTCCGCAACGGCTTTTGCTTTTACCACTTTAGGTGAAGCTGCTTTGGTTGCCGCTTTAGCCGGTTTTGCAGCAGGCTGCGCAACAGCAGGCTTATCAGCAACCGGTTTTTCAGAAGCTACCGGCTCATCCGTCATCTCAGCCGGATCGAGCGGCGAATCCATCGGCCCGACAGGTGTGATTTCCGGTGTTTCAGCAGGCTTTGGCGTTGCATTATTCAGGCTGGCACGCAGATCGTCACCGGCGCTGCGCACCGGTTCAAAAATATCGGTCACAGTTTTACGCGGATCATATTTTTTAACGCCGTCAATGGTCTTTTTGACCTCATCCAGCTCGGCCTCACGCAAAGCCTCATCAAAATGCGTACGGAACTCATTGGCCGTCGCACGCAATTTTGCCGTTGCCTTGCCAAAAGCACGCAGCATTTTCGGAAGATCTTTCGGCCCGACGACAACGATCATCACCACCGCGATCACCAGAAGTTCCGACCAGCCTATATCCAACATCGGCGTTCCATTTCATCGCATATCTGCCACCCGCCATATCAAATGGCGAAGCGGCAATCCTGTTGCAAATCCGCGATACAAAGCCACAACAATCGGCACACCCGCGTGAGACTGCGCCGCATAAGCGGCACAATCAAAGCAGAATGACCGAAATTTAAGACTTTTTCGTTGTCTTCGAGGCCGGTTTTACAGGCTCACCGGTTTCATTATCGATGGTCTTGGAGGATGCGACATCAGTTTCTTCAGGCTCATTCATGCCCTGTTTGAAGTTTTTGATGCCCTTGGCAACATCACCCATCAGTTCCGGAATTTTGCCGCGGCCAAACAACAAAAGCACAACCGCAAGAACGATAAGCCAGTGCCAGATCGAAAAACTACCCATATTACATCCCCTAAATGCTCTCCGCCCGCAAAGCCGGAGCAGGATTATCCAAATTCAGTCTCTATTTAAGCGCTGGAGCGGTTCACGTCCAGATTGGACATAAGCACCACCCCGGATTCTTTTTACCGCATTATCACAGTCATAAACCGCGACATATTCCGGTGCAGCATTATTCCGTCTCAATCCGCGAGATTTATCTTTGTTCTACAGCATAGTTACAAAAATCAAAATCGATTTTGCGTATTATTCCGAAGCCCGCCATCAGGTATCACCAATAGGCTATTACCTGCGCCGTAGATTGCCGCCGCCCGCAATACAGATACCCGACCACAGAATTATGACAATCTGCACATATTTGCACAGAAGCGCCACGACCTGTTTTTCACGGCTGCGGCGCCCCGTCTTCCTCAACTTTCGGCATAAACAGGCCAAGTTCCTCAATGTCACCGGCGGTCAGCGGATCTTCATCCGGCAATAATTCATCCGGCCGCACATTGGGCATCGGAACCGAGAAATTCGCCGGCAGACGCGCCGAGAGCAGCCCCGCCCCGCGCAACTCATCCATGCCCGGCAGATCGCGAATCTCCGCCAGCCCGAAATGATCAAGAAAACTATCCGTCGTGCCATAGGTCACCGGCCGTCCCGGCGTACGCCTGCGACCACGCAATTTCACCCAACCGGTCTCCATCAGCACATCCAGCGTGCCTTTGGAGGTTTCCACGCCGCGAATATCTTCCATCTCCGCACGCGTGACCGGCTGGTGATAGGCAATAATCGCCAGAACTTCGAGAGCCGCGCGGGACAGTTTTTTCTGCTTCACCTGATCGCGGCTCATCAGAAAGCTCAAATCGGAAGCTGTGCGGAAAGCCCAGCCCTCACCGGCCTTCACCAGATTAACCCCGCGCAAACGATATTCGCCCTGCAAAAATTTCAGTACCGGCGGCAGATCCACCTCCAGAGGCAGACGCTCCAGCAGCATTTTTTCGCTCACCGGCTCGGCAGATGCAAAAATAATCGCCTCTACCATGCGCACCACATCGCCCAAGGCCTCACGGCCTGATAAAGCCGCCGTTTCAGCACTCATCTCGCTCTCGCTCACGCCTTATCCTTATTTTTATCATCCGCAACCGGATTTTCTGCGGGTATTTCAGGCTCTTCGCCGGATGTTTTACGACCGGCAGAACGCATATAAATCGGCTCAAAAGCTGCATTCTGGCGGATTTGCATCCGCCCTTCGCGCACCAGTTCCAGACTGGCCGCAAAGGAACTGGCAATTGCGCTCGCCCGGTCTTCCGGTCTGGCAATATAATCCAGCAAAAACGCATCCAGCGCCACCCAGTCCTGCAATTCCCCGACCATGCGCACCAGCAGCACCCGCGCCTCTTTCAGCGACCACACAGTGCGCTTGGCAATCTGCACATGCGACACCGCCTGCCTTTGACGCTGCGAGGCATAGGCCGTCAGAAGATCATAAAGCGAAGCACTGTAAAGACTGGTCTTTTCCACCAGCACGGTTTCCGGCATACCACGGGCAAAGACATCACGTCCCAGCCGGTCACGATTGACCAGCTTGCCCGCCGCATCGCGCATGGCCTCAAGCCGCTTGAGGCGGAATTGCAGAACCGATGCCAATTGCTCACCGGTCTCACCATCCTCGTCTTTGACTTTCGGGATCAGAAGACGCGATTTGAGATAAGCCAGCCATGCCGCCATCACCAGATAATCCGCCGCCAGTTCCAGCTTGCGGTCACGCGCCATGTCAATAAAGACCAGATATTGCTCTGCCAGCGCCAGAACGGAAATCTGTGTCAGATCCACCTTCTGGTTGCGTGCCAGATGCAGCAGCAAATCCATCGGCCCTTCAAAACCCTGCACATCCACATGCAGCGTCATATCCGCGGCATCTTCAGGCGGAATAATCAACGCAGTTTCAGACTGCCACAAATCATCCATCGGCACATCGGCCTTTGGGGCTTGGCTCTTGTCAGTCTTGTCGGTTGCAGCGCTCATCATGTCCGCCTGTTCTATTTCAGGACATATCTTGCGTCAGGCAAGTGTGGCCTGCGCCGGAAACAAGCTGTCAAACTCAGCTCTGATCTCCGCCTCATCGCTCAGATCAGCCTCACCGGCATAAACCTCTGCCAGTTCCGCACGACGCAGGCTTTCATCCTGCAAATCAGGAATGGCATTGGCAACAGCAATGGTTTCTTCCAGCACGCCGCTGCAATGCAAAACCACATCACAACCGGCAGCGATAATATCGCGGGCAATATCATCCAGATTACCGGACAGCGCCTTCATGGAAATATCATCGCTCATCAAAAGCCCGTCATAATCCAGCATATCACGGATCACGCAATTAATAACCACTGGCGACAGGGTCGCCGGATGGTCAGGATCAAGCGCCTTGTAAACAATATGGGCGGTCATGGCTGCCGGCAGATCATCAAGCTGGCAGAACGGCACAAAATCACGGGCGCATAATTCGCTCAAAGGCGCATCCACGCTTGGCAGCTCTTTATGGCTGTCAGCAAAAGCACGGCCATGCCCCGGCATATGTTTCATCACCGGCAGCACACCACCGGCCATCAGCCCTTCCGCCGTGGCATTGCCAAGCACGGCCACCACTTCCGGATCATGGGAATAAGCACGGGTGCCGATCACATCATGCGCACCTTCAACCGGCACATCCAGCACGGGCAGGCAATTGGCATTGATGCCGACACGCATCAGATCAAAAGCATGGAGACGGCCGAGCAGCCATGCCGCGCGCAATCCCTTTTCCTCATCCTGTGCATAAAGCGCACCGATCTGCGATGCGGAAGGATAGTTCGGCGCCACCGGCGGACGCAAACGCTGCACGCGACCACCCTCCTGATCAATAAAGATCAGGGTTTCAGCGCGTCCCGTCACATCACGGATCTGCTTTGTCAGCGCCTGCAATTGCTCGGTGCTCTCAACATTGCGTGCAAACAGAATAAAGCCCCACGGGCGTATTCTGGCGAACAGTTCCTGTTCCTGCTCTGTCAGCATTGTTCCGGCAAAACCCGTGATCATGGCTTTAAATGTCATTGCGGCAATGCTCCTCACTTCTTGATATTTCGAAAACAGATAATGCTATTTGTATGCGGTTTTAAAGGGCATCCCGAAGACTGTGAAACGCTTTTCATAAAACACAGTATAAATTCGGGGAATAACTGCTTTTTCAGCCTATCCCGCCCCATAATAAGAGAAACGCTCAAACTAAAAATGCGCTGCGTATTTATCAAAATACACAGCGCATTTTATTCTTACTTTGCCTTCAGGCTCAGAGCGTCGGGAAGCAGCTGCCGCCCGCAGATTTCAGACGTTCACACAACGCCGCAGCTTCGGCCTTGGTGCCGCCCGGAATGCGCACGCGGTAATAAGTGCCCTTGCCCGGAATATCCGCTTTTTTAATATCCACACCACGGCCACCGATAATATTGCCATAGCGGGAACTCAGATTGGCATAGTTTTTCTGTGCCAGTTCAGCGCTTGGCTGCGAGGCGACCTGAATAAACCATGTACCGGCAGGCACATTCGCATTGGCCACCTGCGGTGCTGCCTGATTCTGGGTCTGATTTTGCGCAGGACGTTCAACATTTCCAACCACATTGACCGGCTGTTCCGCAGGGCGTGACGGCACCACAGGCGCGGTTGTCACTTCACGCGGCTTCACCTGTTCACCGGAGGCGGTGAAAGTCTGCGTCTGCACCACACGCGGCGCGGCTGCATTTTGCGCCGAATTTGCAGGCTTTTCATTGGTCAGACGTTCAGGCACAGCGCTCTGGCTGATCAGGCGTGATGCCTCATCCAGACCATTATCCGCATTATTCTGTGCGGCAGGAGCTTTCGGCGCTTCGCTTTCCACCAGCGTACCATCAGCACGCACAACCATGGTTTTCACCGTGCGCGGTGTGATCAGTTCCCGTTCCGCTTCATCAGCCGGTGGTGTCGTGGTGCCCAAAGTTGCTTCACCATCATCGGACAACAGGCGGTCTTCTTCCGCATCCTGTCCCTGCAACAGGCCAACATCAACCGGCTCTTCTTCCGTATTGATCAGCTCTTTCTGCTCAGGTGCAACCGGCTTGGTACCGGAAACCTGCTCATAAACAGCCTTATCCTGATTAGGAACCACCGTGCCGCCCGGATTTTCCGGCTGCACTTTAACCGGCTGGGTATCTGCCCGCAGCACTTCCGGCTCACCGCCGACAACGCCGCCGGATTTCAGCAGATAGTAACCGCCGCCCACAGCAATCAGAAGTGCGGCGGCAACCGATACCCAGAGAATTGGCTTGCGCAGCGGATTTTCCGCACGCGGCTGATAATCCTCATACGCATCCTCATCACGGGCAAAATTCTCACCCAGATTATAAGCGTCAAAATCATTGGCCTGCGCACCCTGAGCCGCCCAGTGATTATAATAATCATCCTGCGAGGCATTGGCCGCAGCAACATTGTTCTGGGCACCATTCTGCGTACCGGCTTTATAACCGGCAGCCGCAGCGCCGATCCCTGCTGCGGCAACACCCGCAGCCGCCGCAAAATCAAAGCCGCTGTCATCAGCAGTTTGGGTAGCAGCTTTTACCTGCGGCTGATAATCGGCGAAATTATCCTGCAGGATATTTTCAAATGCCTTATCCGCTTCACTGGTCGTATCCGGCGCAGCTTCGCTGACACTGATGGTGCTGAAAATTTCGGCAAATTCTGATTCGAGACTATTAAGCCCCGTTTCCTTTACCTCATCGTCAAAACTAATATCCGGCAGATCAAGTGCCTGTGTCTGCTCCACCTTGTTTTCAGCAACGGCAACCACATCAATTTCCGGTGCCGGTTCAAAGCTTTTTGCAGCCGGACGGAATGATGGCTCAAAAGCCGGTGCGACCTGTTCCTCAACCTGTTCTGCAACAGGAGCGGCATAATCATCGGCAGGCTGCACATCCTCATCAAATGAGAAGTTGAAATCATCATTGGCGAAGAAATCTTCACTTGCCGTGTCACCCGCTGCAAAGAAATCAGCATCGCTGTCGGCGACGAAGTCCTGGCCGGTGATATTCTGAGCAAAAGACTGCGGCGCACTTTCAGGCGCGGTTTCAAAAGCAGGTGCCTGTACCGGTGCAACCGCTTCACGCAGCGATGTCGTATTGCTCATACCTGCGGCAGGCGTTGCCGCGCCGAATGTATAAGACGAATAGCCACGCACTGCATTGGAAGACAAAGGCGGCATCACCGGTTCTTCAACAGCAGGTGCTACCGATTGCTGTTCTTCCGGCGCAAAGAAATCTTCATCAAAATTGAAGCTCTCTGTCTGCTCATCCGCAGCATAAACCGGCTCACTGGCATAATCTTCTGTTGCCGGTTCCGGCTCATAAGCAGGCTGCGAGGTCGCGCCGAAAAGATCGGCAAAAGACCGTACCGCCGGTGTTTCAACAGCAGCCTCAACGACCGGTTCTTCAACCGGTACTTCATCCCGATGGGCAGAGAAAGCCGAATTGCGGTTTGGCAGACGCGACAGATCAGGCGCCTCAAAAAACTCGTCTTCAACCTGCGCATAGAAACCGGCATTTTCAGCTTCAACCGCATGGTCAGCAACGGTTTCATCCTTCAGATCGAAGGCAGATGCCACCGGAGCAACCTCTACAGTCGGAGCATCAAACAGCGGCTCGAAATCATTATCCGGTGCATTGTGATTTCCATAGGCAGGCTGCGTGTAATTTACAGGCTCCTGATAGGCCGGAGCTACAGGCTCCTCATGCTGCGGTGCAACAAAAACATCCTGCACAGCTGCCGGAGCAACATATTGATCCCCACTCTGCGGCGCAGCAGGACCGTCATGCAGCAAGAAAGCCAGTTCATCCTCAAGGCTCGGCTCGGCAGCGGCTGCATAAGCTGGCTCCGGCTGATAGGCCTGAGGTGCAACAGCCTGCTGATAATGCGTTGCATCATCATAAGACGGCGCAAAATTTGAAGGCGTTAAATCCTGCGGGGCAAATTCCGGTTGCGGTTCGCGCCCGACTTCGCCAAGGCCGAAATCATTGACCTCAAGCGCAGACATATCAAATTCCGCATTATCAGCCCCGGTTTCACCGGCAGAGAAATAATCACCCTGTGCCTGCTGCGGCTCGGAAAAAGCCGGATCATGCGGCAGATCGGAATAGGCGGCATAATATGCATCCTGCCCCTGTGCTTCTTGCACAGGCTCCGGCGCATAATAATGCGGCTCTTCCTGATATATATTTTCCGGTTGCGTAAAAACCGGCTGCTCAGGAACTGCCGGTGCTTTTTCTTCTGCATAGGCACGCTGCAACGGCGCATAGCCGGTAAAGCGCGGTTCCGCAGGCGGTGCATAGCGGCTCTCACGCATATCCTGCGGCGCAGCAGCCTGCGGCGCAGTGCCGGACGAAACTTCAGGGGCAAAGCTGTTATCAAAGCCCTGCGGCTCGCTCAGCTGATCGCTATATTGCTCATTGCCAAAATCCGCCGCAAATTCTGCGTCGAAATCAGCCATCAATTCGCGCTCAAGGCTGATCTCGGAAGAAAGATCATCCGCAGCCGGTGTATTTTGAATATTTGTCTGTGCGACCGGTTCATCAAAGCCAAAAATGCGCGACAATTCAAACAGCGGATCGTTATCCCGCGCCGATTCGTCGCGTATATCGCTGTGATTCTGATTGCGGCCCGTCACGCTACTGTCAGTCATGGCGTTTTCCTAATTTCAACCGGAGCGCCCGCCGACGTCTCCTTGATATTACTAATCTAGCAAGGCAATGTGGGCAAAAATTGACAGTAGTTTCCTGCATACGGCACGAAAAACGCAGTAAATGCGCCATTCGTACCGGTTTTTTCCCTGAACAAACGGGCGACCTTCTCAGACCGCCCTCACCTTATTCAGCGCATTTCCGCCGGAGCATCCGCACCGATAATCGACAATCCGGACGCAAGGACATCAGAAACAACCTGCACCAGCCCTAACCTGGCAAGTGACAAGTTTGTATCGTTAACCTTAATAAAACGTAAGTCCGGGTTATCAGAGCCACGATTCCACTGAGAATGGAACGCGCTGGCGAGGTCGTAGAGGTAAAATGCCAGCCGGTGCGGCTCCTGATGAATGGCGGCGGTTTCGATCAGACGCGGATATTCCGCAAGCTTGCGCACCAGTGCAACTTCGCTCTCATCGGTCAGCAAAGCCAGATGCTTTGCCAGTTCCGCACGGTCAAAAGTCTCAAGGCCAAGCTGCTCTTTTGCCTGACGGAAAACCGAATGCGCACGGGCAGAAGCATATTGCACGTAGAAGACCGGATTATCCTTGGACTGTTCCGTTACTTTGGCAAAGTCGAAATCCAGCGGCGCATCATTCTTGCGGTAAAGCATCATGAAGCGCACGGCATCGCAGCCCACTTCATCCACCACATCACGCAGCGTGATGAACTGACCTGCACGTTTGGACATACGTACCGGTTCGCCGTCACGATACAGCTTGACCAGCTGGCAGATCAGCACTGTCAGCTCGGCCTTGCCTTCGGCAACAGCCTTGGCAACCGCTTCCAGACGTTTGATATAACCGCCGTGGTCAGCGCCGAGGACATAGATCATTTCCTCAAAGCCGCGGTCGAACTTATTTTTGAAATAAGCAACGTCAGCAGCAAAATAGGTAAAGCTGCCATCGGATTTCACCAGCGCGCGATCCATATCATCGCCCACTTCAGTGGAGCGCAACAGGGTCTGTTCGCGGTCTTCCCAATCATCCGGCAACTGGCCTTTCGGTGGCGGCAGCTTGCCTTTATAGACATGACCTTTAAGCGTCAGATCATTGATCGCGGTGCGGATCAGCTTGGCATGATCGGCATGCAGGCTGCGCTCGGAGAAAAACAGGTCATGATGCACATTGAGCGAGGCCAGATCATCGCGGATCAGCGCCATCATTGCATCAATGGAACGGTCTTTCAGCAGCGGCAGCACTTCCTCTTCCGGCTTTTCCAGCAGCGATGTACCAAATTCTCTGGCCAGTTCCTGACCAAGCGGCACCAGATAATCCCCCGGATAAAGACCGGCCGGAATTTCACCAATATCCTCACCCAGTGCCTCGCGGTAACGCAGGAACACAGATTTAGCCACAACATCAATCTGCGCACCGGCATCATTGATGTAATATTCCTTGGTCACATCATAGCCGGCAAATTTCAGCAGATTGGCCAGCACATCGCCGACAACCGCGCCACGGCAATGGCCGACATGCATCGGGCCGGTCGGATTGGCGGAAACATATTCCACATTGACTTTACGCTCACCGCCCATTTTTGAACGGCCGTAATCCGTGCCGGATGCCAGCATAACGCCCAGCTGACGCTGCCAGTAATCATCATTGAGACGCAGATTGATAAAGCCGGGGCCTGCCACATCAACCGAGGCCACATCCGCATCAGCTTTCAGTGCTTCGGCAATTTTTGCTGCCAATTCACGCGGATTAGCGCCAACAGCCTTGGAAAGCACCATCGCCGCATTGGTGGAAATATCGCCATGTGAAGCATCGCGCGGCGGTTCAACGCCTACGCGGGACACATCCAGCTCGCCACCGTCTTTGTCTTTTAAACCAAGATCTTGCAGCGTCTTCTTAATTTTAACGTCGAAATCAGCAAAGATATTCATAATCTGTCCTGTCGGAACATGAGATACAGACAAAGCCCGCAATTCATATTCAATCAATTGAACGTCGTGCAACCAGCCCAAGCTTTTACGCTTTTCAAATCACACAGTCATAAATGGCAGTTTTGCAGCCCGTTTAAGCCAAGTTTGGCGTATGGTCAAACAATCGTCGGTGTTCACGCACGGCATAATTATCTGTCATACCGGCAAGAAAATCCGCAATCTGACGTGCAAAGGCCGAGGTCTCATTACCGGCAACGCCTGCGCGCCAGTCTGCGGGCATGGCGTCAGGGGACGCCATATAGGCATCAAACAGGTCTTTGACGACCTGATCGGCATTTTTACGGATCGGCACCACCTGCGCATTGAAATAGAGATTCTTGTACAGAAAGGCTTTCAGCGTCTTTTCCGCCTGCGCCATATTTTCAGAAAATCCCACCATCATTGCACTGGCACCGCGCACATCATCCACAGTTTGCGGATTAAATTTCTTAATCTGCATCTGCGCATGGGCAATCACATCCTCAACCATGCGGGTGATCTGCCGGCGCATCAGCTCATGACCGCGCCGCACCTTGTCGAGATTCGGGTAGAGGCGCTGCACTTCCTGTAAAATATCGCGGGTCAGCGGCACTTCTTCCAACTGTTCAAGCGTGAGCAGACCGGAGCGCAGACCATCATCAATATCATGGGCATTATAGGCAATGTCATCGGCAATCGCCGCACATTGCGCCTCAAGACTGGCAAAACCGGAAAGTTCCAGATCAAAACGCTCATTATATTTGACAATAGACCCCGGAACCGGCTTGCCGTCAGAATAAGGGCCGGTCAGCGGGCCATTATGCTTGACCAGCCCTTCCAGCGTCTCCCATGACAGGTTGAGGCCGTCAAATTCCGCATAGCGTTTCTCCAGCAAGGTCACGATACGCAGCGACTGCGCATTATGATCAAAACCGCCATATTCCGCCATTTTCTCATTCAGCGCATCCTCACCCGTATGACCGAATGGCGTATGGCCGAAATCATGCACCAATGCCACGGCCTCGGCCAGATCTTCGTCCAGCCGCAGGGCACGCGCCAGCGCACGGGCAATCTGCGCCACCTCAATCGTATGGGTCAGCCTAGTGCGGTAATGGTCGCCTTCATGGGCGATAAACACTTGTGTTTTATGCTTTAATCGTCGGAAGGCTGTAGAATGGATGATACGATCGCGGTCACGCTGATACGGCGTGCGTGTACGGCTTTCAGCCTCCGGAACCAGACGTCCGCGCGTTTGCGCAGGGTCGCAGGCATAAGGAGCGCGTTCGCGATAGCCGAAACCGATATTATCCATAATTCTTCCTGTCATGTGCTTAAGATGCAAGATGATATGTGTTGCAATAACACAAGACTGCACATTGCGGAAAGCATGAAACAGATTTGCCGCGCAACAGGCCGTATTTCCGGCCTTTTATGATTGCTCCTGTTTACGTCCGAAACATTATCCCGTGACCTGCACACCGGAATGATTGCACGCCCTGCCCGACTGACCTATATTACAGGCATAGCAACAACATCCTGCGCGGCTTACAGGCTGCTCAAGATTTCCCTGTGCGGAAGTTGAACCGCACATGATATCAAGGTGACGACTATGACAGACATTACTGTCTCGGATTCCGCAGCCAGACGGATTGTAAAAATTCTACAGAAACAGGCTGATAAATCAGCGCTGCGTATTTCTGTTGAGGGCGGCGGCTGTTCGGGCTTTTCCTATAAATTCGACCTCGTCAATGAAGCCAATGATGATGATATGATCATTGAAAAAGACGGTGCCAAAGTGCTGATCGACAGCATTTCCGTGCCTTATATTGACGGTTCAGTGATTGATTTTATCGATGATCTGATGGGTCAGTCCTTCCAAATCAACAATCCGAATGTCACATCCTCCTGCGGCTGCGGCGTCAGTTTCGCAATCTGAGGACAGACAAAGTGAATATCTGCCGCGGCAACAGCCCGCGGCGGTATTTTTTTTGACACATGCAATACGGGGATACGTCTTTGAAAATTGCCACATGGAATATTAACGGCGTCAAAGCGCGTATCGAAAATCTTCTGCACTGGTTGCAGGAGTGCCAGCCTGATGTGGCTTGTTTGCAGGAAATCAAATCCGTAGACGACCTGTTCCCGCGCATGGAAATTGAAGCCCTTGGCTATCATGTGGAAACCCATGGCCAGAAAGGCTTTAACGGCGTCGCCATTCTTTCCAAAACTTCGCCGGTCGAGGTTAATCGCGGCCTACCCGGTGATGACAGTGATGAACAAGCCCGTTTCATCGAGGCGGTTTTTACCGCCGGCAAAGGCGTGATCCGCGTGGTTTCGCTCTATCTGCCGAACGGCAATCCGGTGGACACGGAAAAATACCCTTACAAGCTCGGCTGGATGCAACGTCTGGAAGACTGGGCGAAAGACCGTCTTGCACTGGAAGAACCACTGGTTCTGGCCGGTGACTATAATATTATCCCGCAGCCGATTGATGCCAAACAGCCGGAAAACTGGGTGAATGACGCCCTGTTTCTTCCCCATAGCAGACAGGCATTCCGCCGTCTGGAAAATCTTGGTTTTTATGATGCGATCCGCAATGTCAGCGATGAGCAGATGTTTTCATTCTGGGATTATCAGGCCGGTGCCTGGCAGAAGAACAATGGCATCCGCATTGATCATCTGATGCTGTCGCCGGAAGCAGCCGGCCTTCTCGAAGCTGCGCAGATTGAAAAGCACACACGCGGCTGGGATAAACCATCCGACCACGTGCCGGTGGTGATCGAGCTTAAATGCTGAAACGGATTGATTGAGATTATTCACAAAGCCGGAGCCTCTCCGGCTTTTTTATTTAATTATGCGCGGCTTTTTAGTTTTGTGTGCAACATTTCAATTATGCGCAGCTTTTTAGTTATGTGCGCAACATTTTAATTATGCGCACGGCCGACCAGTGCAATCGCGTTGCGGCGGTCTGCTTCACCGGCAATTGAAAATGCCTGTTCCTGCATAGCACGGATCCACTCGCAATCCTCATCCGAGCAGCGCTCAAAGGCTGAGGTCAGCATGGCCAGACCACGGACAGTCTTACCGGCCTGAAACAGCATATTGCCGAGCATAGCCTGCGCATTGGCATTGCCCTTTTTCGCAGCCAGTTGGAACCAGCGTGCGGCCTGCACAGTGTTTTTCTCAACACCATCGCCTTTAAACAGCATCTGGCCAAGTTCATATTGCGCCGTGGCATCGCCGAAATTGGACGCCGCCTGCACATAAAAATCAACAGCCATATTCGGATCAGCCGCAACCGGCGTGTCAGGAATACCCTGTTTCATATAGCGGGCGAGCTGCACCAGCGCACCGGCAACATAAGATTCGTTCTGTGAGCCGGGTTCTGCGCCTTCATGAACGATTTTCTCGAAAATCTTATAGGCTTCATAGTCATTTTCAGGAACACCGTCGCCCTGAGCATACATGCTGGCCAGTTTCCAATTGGCACCCGGATGCCCCTGATCTGCCGCATAACGCAGCGCTTTCAGCGCTTCATCCTTGTGGCCGCTTTTGAAGGCTGACAATCCGAATTTGAAAACTTCAAACGGATTGCTTTTCTTGTCACCGGTTTCCTGAATGTCAAACGCCAGTGCGCTGTTGCACACCAGACAGAGTGCAACACCGGCGGCCAGAGCAGGATGAGAGACTTTTTTAAGCAACCCGATCACGACAGTGTTCTTTCATTATCGTTTGTCAAAATAAAACCGGCACAGGATTTATCCGTATCACAAACAGAATTATCTGTGTTTTCAGGCAAGATTACGACCCTCAGACCGGAAGGACCGGAGAAGATGCTTTTAACGCCGCGCGAACTTACTGCATTGTCGCAGAATATTGCGCTAACGAATGGATATCTTTCAGAAAAACAATATTCCTGCAACGAATGACCTCAACCAGGACAAGGGTTGTTTCAATTTCTTTTCAGACTGAACTTTTGTCCGTCGCCTATCGGTGCTCTGCATTTATGGCGGGAAATAGGCCAAGTCTGTGTGGCTGAACCATAAACCGGATGAAAGATAAATACTGTTACCAAAACAGCACAAACTTAGTCCTATGTAGTAAGTTTTTCCCTCATCACCCCTTTGAAAACGGCCTTCTCAGCCCCATAGTTGTCAGGTCGTTTCTGAATATAGTTAAAGAAGTCCCACTCCTGAGCAAAAGCCCATGCTCATATTTTAATTGTCTTAAATAAAAAGAGAATCGATTCTTGAGCCGGATTCACGGCTGAAAACGCCACAATGCTCTTTTCATCAGTTGCGCGCCCTTTATAGTCCGCTGCATGAGAACACCATCCCGCAGGCACCCGCCGCAGCGCCGCAAACCGCCTGTGCGCTACCGGCAGCGCTATTCCCTGTTACGCCGCTCCGGCATTGCCACGGCGCTTATTCTGCTGGGCATTTATGCCCTGATGCAGCATTATGTGCCGCATTGGTTTGACACTCCGCCACCGGCCGTCAGCACTGCGCAAAATTCAACACCCCATACCCCAGCCACACTTACCGGGCACGGGCGGGAGCTCTATATATTTGACGGGGATACAATCGCACTGCACGGCCAGCGTATCCGGCTGAAGGGCATGGACACGCCGGAAGGCAAGCAAAGCTGCAAGGCAAATGGCAAGACCTATCCGTGCGGCGATTATGCCACCGCCGCCTTGCGCAAGCTGATCGGCAATCAGGCGGTGACCTGCACCTCTGACGGGCGCGATAAATATAACCGTATTCTCGGTTTTTGCCGTGCCGGCGAAACCGATCTCAACCGCACTTTGGTGCAGCAAGGCTGGGCAGTGTCTTACGGCCTATATCAGAAAGAAGAGGCACAGGCGCGCAAAGCCGGGCTGGGCCTTTGGGCTGGCGAATTTGAAAGGCCGTCCAAATGGCGCGCCAAACAGCGCAACAAGAATCAATAAACGGCAATGATCATGATGCAGAATGCGTTAAACCCTATCAAAACAACCCTCACCCTGCCGCAATTGCAGGAGCGCATTGATCATTGCACCATCTGCCGCGATCATCCGCTCAATGGCAAGCCGCTGGAGCTTGAACCTAATCCGGTCTGTATTTCCTCCTCTACGGCAAAAATTGCAATTTGCGGGCAGGCTCCGGGCATCCGTGTGCATAATACCGGTATCCCCTTCAATGATCCCTCCGGCACGCGTCTGCGCGAATGGCTCAATGTCAGCCGTAAGGAGTTTTATGATCCTGCTTCATTTGCCATCATCCCTATGGGCTTTTGCTTTCCGGGCTATGATAAACATGGCGGTGATTTGCCGCCGCGCAAGGAATGCCGCCTCACCTGGCATGACCCCTTATTTGCGCTGATGCCACAGCTTGAACTGATCATTGCCATTGGCAGTCATGCGCAGACCTATCATCTTAAACGCAATCCTGTGTATCAGGATTATCTGCTGGCGCAGAGCAAACCGCTCAATATGACAGAGACTGTGATGAACTGGCGGCGCTATCTGGAAAGCAATCAGAGCGAAGGTCCCGCCGTTCTGCCGCTGCCGCATCCGTCATGGCGCAACAGCGGTTGGCTGAAACGTAATCCGTGGTTTGAAAGTGAGCTTTTGCCCGTGCTTCGTCAAAAAATTCGCACTTATCTGACGACAGGGAAATAATTTCTAACAAAATTTGATTTGAAAGAACTATATTCTTGGCATTTACTTTTCAGGTCATTCATAAGGTATGCTGTTTCAAAATTAGATGATTTTGAGCAGTTCCGGCGAAAATACGAACCGGTTTCCGTGCGAAACTGCCCCAGAACAAAAAATTTGAGCTGTTTTCCGGTTCTGGAAAAAAGAAAACCGCTCCAGCGCTTAATGTGAGGCAAAATGGACAGACTTGACAGAAAAATTCTCCGTCTGTTGCAGGAAGATGCAACGCTGGCAGTAGCAGATATTGCCAAGAAAGTTGGCCTGTCCACCACGCCGTGCTGGCGCCGGATTCAGAAGCTGGAAGAAGACGGCATTATCAAACGCCGTGTAGCAGTGCTTGATCCGGTCAAGATCAATGCACGGGTCACCGTCTTCGTATCGGTACGCACCAGTTCCCACAGCCATGAATGGCTGAAACGCTTTGCCGAGGTTGTGCAGGAATTTCCGGAAGTCGTGGAATTCTACCGCATGAGCGGCGATATTGACTATCTCTTGCGTGTTGTTGTGCCGGATATTGCCGCCTATGACACCTTCTACAAGCGCCTGATCAGCAAGATCGAAATCCGCAATGTATCATCGTCTTTCGCGATGGAGCAGATCAAATATACGACCGAGCTGCCGCTTGATTATATGGTGCTCGATAAAGACAATAATTAAGCCTATAGCCAAAGGGATGTTGTGCATCCCATGATGGTTTTGAATAAAAATGGCACTATTCCTCTGATCAGGAATAGTGCCATTTATCTTTTCCGGCGGCCTGTTAAAACCATGCAATATAAATAGCTGAAAAATTGCGGATAGAACGGGCTTTGTTCTATCCACCGGACGAATTTGCCCAGCAAATATAATTTGAGAGTAAAATCGCCACCGGTATTTTATAGGCCCATCATAAAAAACTTAACGCTGGGCACAATCGCAATTTCTTGCAGTTATGGCATAAATTTTTATAGCCCGACCCCGTGCGGGATCAGGCTATACTATCCGTTTCAGCTTGATAATTTGGCAGGCTTATGCATTCACCGCGGCATCTTCAGCGGTAGCTGTGCCTGTATGGCATTGGGCAGCGGCTTTCACCACACCGGCAGCAAGCGCTGCCCCCACGCCGGAGCCAAGGCTGATATTCAGATCAAGCAATGGCTGCTTACCGATTTTTTCCAGAAGCAGGCGATGGCCTTTTTCTGAAGATACATGCGAGAACAGGCAATGATCCAGCGCATTGCCATTCATCGCCAGCAGAATGATTGCAGCAGCGCTGGCCACATAACCGTCAATCAGCACCGGAATTTTTTCAGCGCGCGCGGCCAGAATGGCACCGGTAATGGCAGCCACTTCACGGCCACCCAGACGGCGCAGCACTTCCAGCGGATCACGTAAATTGCCCTCATTGAGCGCGACGGCCTTTTTCACCGCTGCGATTTTGGCAGGTAAAACACTTTCATCCTCACCGGCAGCAAGGCTTACCCAGTCTTCTGCCTCACCGCCGAACAATGCCAGACAGATTGCGGCTGCAATCGTAGTATTGCCCACGCCCATTTCACCGATGCAGAGCAAATCAGTACCACCGGCAATGGCTTCCATACCAAAAGCCATGGTTGCCGCGCAGGTGCGCTCATCCATAGCCGCAGTCACAGTAATATCTTCAGTCGGATGTTCCAGCGCCAGATCGAAAACCTTCAGCCCCAGATCATTGGCAATGCAAATCTGATTGATGGCAGCACCACCAGCGGCAAAATTATTGACCATTTCCATGGTCAGCGCCTGTGGTTGCGAGCTGACGCCCTGTGCCAGAACACCGTGATTACCGGCAAAAATTGCCACCAGCGGGCGCATGATCTGCGGCTTGGCTTTGCCGCTCCAAGCTGCCAGCCACTCTGCAATTTCCTCAAGCCGGCCCAGCGAGCCGACCGGCTTGCTCAAAAGCGCCTCACGTTCACGCACAGCTTCACCGGCAAATTCGCTGGCTTCAGGAAGCTGGCTGATCAGTTCACGAAAATCATCAAATGGCAGTCCGCTGTTACTCACGTGTCTAAATCCGTTAATCTGGTAAATCTCTTTAAGGCTGCTATACGCTCTGCCCGCAGTTTTTCAAAGTGTTGAAAAATGAAATTATTGTGCCGGCAGCGCAAAGCCGCCATATAGGGGCAAGTTATATAAACCGTTCCGGCATAGTTTCGGGCATCTCAGGAACCAAGATTTCATGAACCGTTTATTCTGGCTGGTTATCGCGGCAATTGCCATTCTCATACTCATTCTTGTTGTTAATGATGAGAGCGGCACCACGCTCGGCCTTGCCAATGATGATTTTGCCGATGCCGCTTATATGAGCATTTTTGGCGTTGTCGTGGCTGCGGGGCTGCTCGGTTCCGGCATTCCGCTCAATGATGCTGTGCGCAATATTGCGATCTGGGCTGTGATTGTTCTCGGCCTCGTCACCGGCTATCAATATAAATATGAGCTGAGCAATATTGCCAATCGTGTGACCGCCGGTCTGATACCGGGCACAGCCATCAGCGGCAATAATGCCGATGGCACAGATACGGTCAGCATCAGCCAGTCTGCCAACGGACATTTTGAGGTCAATGCTCTGGTCAATGACCAGCGCGTGCATTTTCTGGTCGATACCGGTGCTTCAACAATTGTGCTGTCGCAAAGTGATGCACAGAAAGCCTTTATTGATACAAGCAGCCTCAAATATACGATACCGGTCAGCACGGCCAATGGCCGCGCTATGGCTGCAAGCGTAACTTTGCAGGAAATTAAAATCGGCAATATTGTGCGCCATAATTTGCAGGCTCTGGTCTCACAGGACGGATTGTTGACCGGCAGCCTGCTGGGTATGAATTTTATGAACAGCCTGAGCGCCTATAGTGTGCAACGCGACCAGCTGATCCTGACCGACTGAAACTGGACAGAACAGCGATTACGCAGTATGCCCGCCTGAAATAACACGTAAAGATGACGATTGTGACGATAAAGCCAGAACTCTATGCCGAAAAAACCTTCTCCATCGCGCCTATGCTCGACTGGACAGACAGGCATTGCCGTTTTCTGCATCGTCTCCTCACCCGCCACAGCCTGCTCTATACGGAAATGGTGGTTGCCGATGCCGCCATTCACGGCAAGCGCGATCGCCTGCTCGGCTTTTCCGAACAGGAGCATCCGGTGGCTTTGCAGCTTGGCGGCTCTGATCCGGCAAAGCTCGCAGAAGCGGCAAAAATCGGCGAATCTTACGGCTATGATGAGATCAATCTCAATGTCGGCTGCCCGTCAGACCGTGTGCAGTCGGGTGCTTTCGGCGCCTGCCTGATGCTGACACCGCAACTGGTGTCCGAATGCGTTGCCGCGATGAAACAGGCCGTGAAAATTCCAGTCACGGTAAAATGCCGTATCGGCGTGGATGATCAGGATCAGGAAACAGCCCTTTCAGAGCTGAGCCGCCTCGTGATTGCTGAAGGTGCGGATGCCCTATGGGTCCATGCCCGTAAAGCATGGTTGCAGGGTCTGTCACCGAAAGAAAACCGTGATATTCCCCCGCTTGATTATGACCGTGTTTACCGGCTGAAACAGGATTATCCGCAGCATTTTGTCGGCATTAATGGCGGCATTACCGGCATGGAAGCAACGGCTGACCATTTGCAGCATACAGACGGCGTGATGATGGGCAGAACCGCTTATCACACACCAATGGTGCTGCGTGATGTGGATCGCCTTGTCTATGGTGACGAAACAGCACCTTTGCCGATGGAAGCGGTGCTGGATGCGATGTGCGACTATGCAGAGCGGCATATTGCTGAAGGCGGTCGCCTTGCCCATATTAGCCGTCATATGGTGGGGCTGTTTCAGGGTCAGGCAGGCTCACGGCGCTGGCGGCAAATTCTCTCAACGGATGCCACGCGCAATGATGCGGACAGCAAGACAATCCGCAGAGCCTATCAGGTGATGCGTGACACAGCCGCCGAGGTGGAAGAAAACAGTGCTGCCCGTGCGGAACAGGCAGCGGAATAATCCCGACAAAAGATGTAATGATCGAAGCGCGCTGCAGAGCAGCTTGAGATTTGGGTTATGACGAGGCGAAAATGGTGGTTCTTGAGAACCGGAGCGGAATGTACATCTGCATAATCCTTTCATCCGACAGATGAAAGATAAGATTATGCAGCAACTAAAAGATCACGGCATCCTTTGCACGTCCATAGGACGTGCGGTGCCGTGTGTACATGAGCACCGGAAGCGCAAAGAAACGCCATTTGCAGCCCGTCAGAGCCCTGATATCAACTGACTCTGGTGCCGGAGCGCCAGACTGAGCGCACCACCGGCACATCGTCGATGGCATGAACACGCACCAGATCGGCACGCAAGCCTTCTGCGATTGAGCCGCGATCACTCAGGCCGACAGCTTTGGCGGGATTGGTACTGACCATGCGGATGGCCTGCGGCAGATCAATATGCTCCACCACATGCGCCAGATTGAAAGCCCCCTGCATCATGCTGAAAGGAATATAATCCGACGAGATAATATCCAGATAGCCTTTTTCAGCCAGTTCCAGCGCCGAGACATTGCCGGAATGGGAACCGCCGCGTACCACATTGGGGCCGCCCATCATCACGCCGATACCATTGGAATGCGAGGCCGCAGCAGCGGCAACAGTTGTCGGAAATTCCGCAACCGCCACACCATGGGTCACCGATTCATCCACATGGGCTTCCGTCGCATCATCATGGCTGGCCAGCATAATACCGTTGGCATGACAATAATCGGCGATCAGAGCGCGATTTTTAGCGGAATTGCGCTGCGATTCAGCAACGCGCCGGTCGCAATAGGCTTGATAATCGCTTTCGCTCACTTTGTTCTTGCGCATGAAATAAATGCGGTAGGATTCCATATCGGGAAACTGCCGCTGCCCCGGTGCATGATCCATCAAAGAGGCAAGGCGCACACCGGCCGCACCGCGCAACCGCTCAAAAGCGCTCATACAATCATTGGAGGAAACCTCGCAGCGCAGATGCAGATAATGCTCGGCACGCAGACGCCCTTTGCTCTGCGCTGCCTGCAAGGCCTCTGCCAGCAACAGCATATCATCAATCACCACTTCACATTCGCCGTCATGGCCAACGCGCAAAGCATCAAACACAGTGGTGATACCGGAGGAGGCAATCTGCGCATCATGCGCCTGAATTGCCGCCAGCGGGTTCCAGCGCACTTTCGGGCGCGGCGCATAATGACCTTCCAGATGGTCAGTATGCAGCTCCACCAGCCCCGGAATCAGATAATCGCCGTCCATATCCTTGCCGGAAGCGGAAATACCGGAATCAATGGCAGCAATCTTGCCGTCACGCATCACCACGGTGCCGGTGATCACCTCATCCGGCAGCACAATACGTGCATTGGTCAGAATGGTATCGGCCGCAATTTTCTGTTCTGGCTTTTGTTCTGGAACGGACATGTTTTCTCTTACAATTTTCAGCAACTGATCAACCGGCAGCCTCTGCCGACAGTTTTTCAGTTGTCGCTGAAGCTGGCTTATTCTCCGCAACAGGCTTGCCCGTCAAAGGATGGAGGGAATGGACTTCAAAAGGTACACCTGATTCTGCTTCTGTAAACAGGGCAAGATTGTTAATTTTAACCGGTTCGCTCAAGACCGGCGCAAAAAACTCTTCCAGCACATTGCGCACATGCGCCTGCTGGTCTTCCGGCACAGCGCCGGTCAGCGTCATATGGAAACGGAACTGCTCAAACACATAAGGATACCCCCAGCGTTCAAGATTCGTACGATGGATAATATCCAGTTTTTCCGGCTTGCGTCTGGCCAGCTCTTTATCATTCAGCGGCGCGCGGAAACGGTCAAAATGCACCACCACATCATTGGCCAGTTGCTGCAAAGCCGCACATGGTTCCGACGGCACCAGCGCGAAGAAAGGTCCGATCTGCGAAATTTTCAGCGTCGGCAGTTGCACAGGCTGATAGCCGGACGCAAAATGCATCATCGCGGCTAAAAGCTGGTGTTCCTCATAATCTTCATGCAGGCGGAACGGCGCTTTCAGGGTTGCATGAAAACCATAGCGGCGCGGTTCTTCTGTCAACGCGCTGATTTCCTCACAATCCATAGAGCCCAGCACCGGCCTGCGCACAACCATACCGTTAAAAGCATTGCGGCCAAGCCAGTTGGCGGCCACGCGCAGCAGCGGATCATGGGCAGGAGGTGTGAAATAAATACCGTAACGCATAAAAATCCCTTGTAGCTGATTGCGGGCGGAGGTTTGTTCCGGCTTTTGCCTTGCAGAATAAAGACCGTAACAGAATACAGCCATGCAGATTTGACATAAACCAGCCCTGCGAACATGCGCTCTATAGCCACACAGTCCGCATCTATTATGACAAAACTCTGAAAAACCTGCCCTTTCACCTGAAAAACACAGTTATTTACCGGCATTTCGCAATAAATTGATATGACACTTATAGTTGAACCGGACAGCACCTACGGAAAACACAATAATCTTGTCCGTATATGAAAGTATGTCTGAAAAACCGGCCCTGTTCAGCATAGAACCACAAATCAGTTCTGCCATAGCTGTGATAAATTTCAGCCCCAGACAGCCTGCGCCAAGCCAATCCACAGCGCCAATGTAAGCGCAGAAGCCGCAGTTGCCAGCACCATTGAGGTTGAGGACAGCCCCTGCCCGACACCGAATCGTGTGGCAATCAGATAAGAATTGACACCCGATGGCAGCGCCGCAGCGGTGATTGCCACTTTAGCAGTGAGCGGCGGCAAACCAACCAGCCATGCCATGACAAAGACCACTGCCGGCATCAGCAGTAATTTGAAGGAGGCATTTACACCGGCAGCAAAGACATTGCCGGAAACGCCGAATTTCTTCAGCCCCATACCCATGGCAAACAGTGCCAGCGGGCCTGAAACATCCGCCAGCATTGAAATGACGTTCATCGCCAGTTCCGGCGGCTGCTGGCCTGCAAGGCGCATCAGCCAGCCGCAGAGAATGCCGATAACCAAGGGATTGCGCAGCAATGCCGCAAAAAACTTCACAACCGTCTGCGTAAACCCTGTTTCACCGGTAATAATGCCATCTTTGCGCAGCGCCCATTCATTCAGCATCAAAGAGGCCGCCATCATCAGCGGCATATGCACACTGATAATCAAAGAGATGATCACCAGCCCTTCCTGCCCGTAAATACCAAGCATCAGCGGCATACCGAGAAACACCAGATTGGAAAAAGCACCGGTCACACCGGCAACCACACCTGCCCGCCGGTCGCGGGCAAAAAGCTGGCGGATAGCACAATGCGCCGCCGTCCATGCCACAATCACACCGGTAAAATAGACCAGCCACAGCGCAAAAGGATCGCCGGTCTGGAAATCTGCCGTCAACATGGTGCGGAACAATAACAGCGGCGTTGAGACCACAAAAACAAAATCAGCCAGCCCGTCACCGGTCGCCGCACTCAATATCCGGAAGCGGGCAAACAGATATCCCAGCATGATAATGCTGAAAATAATGGTAATTGTGCCTGCAAGTCCCATAAGTCCCCCGTGCGTCCCTTCAGAACTTTCTGCAACTTTGCAGCACAGCGCTTTGATTATCTGTCACAGCACCTGAAAACAGGCACAGGACGGAACTGTCCCCGTAAAATTTCCGCCTTGCATAAGCGATTTACAAAATTATTGTAAATCGTCAAACTCTTGCTGATTTCTTCATAAATATGCGCAATATGAAAGATCATGAAAGCAGAAACCGGTCATTCTGCTTTACCTGAAACGGTAAAGTCAGGCATAGCCGGATGATCTGAACCTGTCCAAGGGCTGACTTAAAAGGGAATTCCATCTTTCCCTTTTGGGCGAAAAACGCTAGACACGCCCTGATTGAACAACGATGCCTGCTGGTTCGGGCCTGATACAAGGATTATCAAATTGTCCTCAACATTTGACAAAGTAGCTGATATTATTGCTGAAACCAGCGAAATTGACCGCGCTTCCATTACGCCTGAAAGCCACACAATCGACGATCTGGGCATCGACAGCCTTGATTTCCTCGATATCGTTTTCGCGATCGACAAGGCATTCGGCATCAAGATTCCTCTGGAACAGTGGACTCAGGAAGTAAACGAAGGCAAAGCAGATACCGAAGAATATTTCGTTCTGAAGAATCTCTGCGCCAAAATCGACGAACTCGTCGCAGCCAAGCAGGCTTAATTGAAGTTAAATTGACGCGCCGTATGGAAAAAACCATGCCGCGCGTCTTTTTACAGGTAATGGCATATCGTCCCGTGTTTTCTTAAACATGCAGACGCATTATAGATGTGATGGTTCATCACAAAACATTGATCGCCGCTTGATGCGGCTTTTGTCATTGATACATATACCTGCGGGATCACCCTTCAGGTCTCTGTAATATCCTGCCCTCGGGTAAGTTACGACCGGAAATCAAGCGAGCAGCTCATGCACAGCAAAAAAGTTCTCATCACCGGCATCGGCCTCATCACCTCTCTGGGTGAAGGTGTGGATGCCCATTGGTCTGCCCTCACCGCAAAGGATGCGCAGCCGAAGCTCGATACAGAGAATTTCGCTCCTTATACAGTGCACCCGTTGGGCGAGGTTGACTGGTCACAGCAGATTCCGAAGCGTTCCGACCAGCGCCAGATGGAAACCTGGCAGCGTCTGGGCACTTATGCGGCAGGTCTTGCTTTGCAGGATGCCGGTATCAAAGAAGATGAAGCGCTCTGCTCAACCATGGACATGATTGTGGGCGCCGGTGGCGGCGAACGCGATGTCAGCGTTGACACGCAAATTCTGGGCGAAGCCCGCGGCAATAATCAGCCGGGCGAATTGCTCAATGAAAAACTCTCCACAGAACTGCGCCCGACCCTGTTTCTGGCTCAGCTTTCCAATCTGCTTGCCGGTAATATTTCGATTGTTCATAAAGTGACCGGTTCTTCGCGCACATTCATGGGTGAAGAAGGTTCCGGCATTTCTGCCGTTGAGACCGCTGCCGCCCGTATCCGCACCGGCCAGAGCACCCATGCGCTTGTCGGCGGTTCTTACAATGCTGAACATTTCGATATGCTGCTCGGCCATGAACTTGGCGGCTTCCTGAAATCCGATGGCTGGGCTCCGGTCTGGGCGCGTGAAGGTTCACAGGGCGGCGGTATGATCACCGGTTCCGGCGGTATCTTCCTCGTTCTCGAAGAAGCCGAACATGCCAAAGCCCGTGGCGCTCGTGCCTATGGTGAAATCGCCTCCATTTCCAGCGGCCAGATCCATCGCGGCAAGGAAGACCTGACCGCAGCCATTTCCGGCCTGATTGAAGATGGCAGCTTTATTGTCAGCGGTGCCTCCGGTGCTCACAAGCCAACGGCTGCAGAAAAAGCGGCTCTCAGCGCAAAAAATGCCAGCTATCGCGGCGTTTCCAGCCTGTTCGGCCATATGCGCGAAGCACAATTTCCGCTGGCGCTGGCGCTGGCCGCTCTCAGCGTCTGGAAGGGAGAGGCTTTTGCCCCGCTCTCCAGTGACGAAACTGCTCATAATGGTGCGGTAGAACGCGCCACAGCGCTGACGGTCGGAGCCACCCGCTCCGAAGGTGCAGCCATTATTACCAAAGCTTGATCGCCGGTTACAAGATCTAGAGGTCTCCATGTCAAAATTTACAGATCATCTCGGCCGTCCTATTGTTGCCATTACCGGTGCAGGCGTTGTTTCGCCGCTCGGCACCGGCAAGGAAGATAACTGGAAAGCGCTGTCCGGCGGCCAGTCCGGCATTCATACAATCAATCGTTTTCCAACCGAAAATCTCAAAACCCGCATTGCCGGTACAGTCGATTTTCTGCCGGAAAGCACCGTTGGCGCATCGGCACTGTCCGAGAAACTGGCACGTCTTGCCGGTGAGGAAGCCATTGCCCAATCCGGCCTGTCAGTCAGCGATTTCGGCGGCCCGCTGTTTCTGGCCGCACCTCCGGTTGAACTTGACTGGAAAAGCCGTTTTGCGCTGGATGCACTGGTGAAAGATCAGGGTGCATCAAGCTATCAGCTGCTGCTGGAAGCCTGCCGCACCAATCCGCATATGAATGAGTTTAACACCACGCAATTCGGCTATATTGCCGAGCGTCTGGCAGATGCCTTCGGCACACGCGGCCTGCCTGTTACCATGTCCACCGCTTGCGCATCAGGTGCCACAGCCATTCAGCTGGGCGTTGAAGCTATTCGCCGTGGTGAGAGCGACCGCGTTCTGGCCATTGGTACTGACGGTTCCGTTTCCGCTGAAGCGCTGATCCGTTTCTCGCTGCTCTCTGCCCTTTCCACCCAGAATGATCAGCCGCATAAGGCTTCCAAGCCATTCAGCAAGGATCGTGACGGCTTCTCCATGGCGGAAGGTTCCGGCGCTCTGGTGATGGAATCGCTGGAAAGCGCCATTGCCCGTGGTGCAAAAATTCTCGGCATTCTCAAAGGCTGCGGCGAAAAGGCGGATGATTTCCACCGCACCCGCTCCAGCCCGGATGCCTCACCGGCCATTGCCACCGTGCGCGCAGCCCTTGCTGATGCCGGTCTGACCATTGACGATATCAGCTATGTGAATGCCCACGGCACTTCAACACCTGAAAATGACAAGATGGAATATCATACTCTGTCTTCCGTTTTCGGTGACAAGCTCAGCTCTGTACCGGTTTCATCCAACAAGTCGATGATCGGTCACACGCTGACTGCCGCCGGTGCGATTGAGGCTGTGTTCTCGCTGCTGACCATTGAAACCGGTACATTGCCGCCGACCATCAATTACGACAATCCTGATCCGGCAATTCCGCTTGATGTGGTGCCGAATGTAAAACGGGATGCCAATGTCACCGCCATTCTGTCGAATTCCTTCGGCTTTGGCGGTCAGAATGCCAGCCTCGTGGTTGCAGCGCCGCTTTAAGCGACCTCAATCACAAACCGGCACTCAAAATTTAATAAGGATAGAACTCGAACATGCGCGCATTACAGCTTCTTGATGACCGCCGCCTTGAAATCACTGATATTCCGGCACCTGAAAAGCCGGGTTTTGGTGAAGTGACCGTCAATATCAAAGCGGTTGCCCTCAACCATATTGACGTATGGGGCTGGCGCGGCATGGCTTTTGCCAAGCGCAAAATGCCACTGGTCATCGGCGCGGAAGCTTCGGGCGTTGTCACCGCAATCGGTGAAGGCGTATCCAATGTGCTGCCGGGTCAGCTGGTGTCGATCTATGGCGCCCGCACCTGCGGCCTGTGTAAAGCCTGCCGTGAAGGCCGCGACAATCTTTGCGAACATGTGTCCGGTGTTCATGGTTTCCACCTCGATGGTTTTGCCTGTGAAGCGGTTAATCTGCCTGCACGCCTGCTGGTAGCGGCACCTCCGGGTGTTGATGCTATCGGTGCCGCCGTTGCGCCTGTCACTTTCGGCACCGTAGAACATATGCTGTTCGACAATGCCAAGCTGCAGCCGGGTGAAAGCATTCTCATTCAGGCCGGTGGTTCGGGCATTGGTACAGCGGCCATTCAGCTTGCCAAGAAAATGGGCTGCACCGTTTACACCACGGTTGGTTCCGACGATAAAATCGAAAAAGCCAAGGCACTCGGTGCCGATCATGTGATCAACTACCGTGAAGACCGCTTTGAAGGTGTGATGCGCAAGCTCACCAAGAAAAAGGGCGTTGACGTGGTATTCGAGCATGTTGGTGCCGATACATGGGCAGGCTCCATGCTGTCGCTCAAGCGTGGCGGCCGTCTGGTCACCTGCGGCTCCACCTCCGGTGTTTCGACAAATATGAACCTGATGATGCTGTTCCAGCAGCAGCTCAAACTGTTCGGCTCCTTCGGTTGCCGCATGGAAAATATGGCCGATGCCATGCAGAAAATGGCGCAGGGCATCGTTGCTCCTGTGATTGATACTGTTGTTGGTTTTGATCAGATCGACACTGTTTTGAAGCGCATGGAAAGCCGTGATGTCTTCGGCAAAATCATTCTGACGATTGACTGATACCGCATTTTAAAAAGCGTATTTACGACAGCGCCCTGTGCCTAAAAACACGGGACGCTGTCATTCTATCAAGACTTAAGGCACCCCATGTTCAAACTGAAACTCCTTGCGTTCAAATATTGGCAAAAGCTGAAAATTGCCAATTACTGGCTGTGGGCGCAGGCAGTCTTCATTCTGCTGGCATTTTTACGCTTGCTGCCAGCCAAAGCCGCCATCCGTTTTTCCGCATGGACTGCCCGCAAGATCGGCCCTTTGTCGTCGCGCCACAAAGTGGCAACACGCAATCTCGCCAATGCCTATCCTGAAAAATCGCCGCAGGAGATTGAAGACATCGCGCTGGAAATGTGGGACAGCATGGCGCGTCTCCTGGCTGAATATGTGTTTCTCGATGCGATCTTTGATTTTGATCCTGATGCCAAAGAAAAAGGCCTGATTGAGGTTGAGGGCGAAGATATTTTCCGCCGTCTGCTTGATGAGAAGAAACCGCATATTTTCTTCACAGCCCATACCGGTAATTTTGAACTGCTGCCGATTTGCGCCGCAACTTTCGGCCTCAATGTAACCGCCCTGTTCCGCCCGCCGAACAATCCGTTTATCGCACGTAAAGTGCTGAAAGCACGCCGCACCAATATGGGGCATCTGGTGCCATCCAAAGCCGGTGCCGCATGGTCGCTTGCTGCGGTACTTGGTCAGGATGATAATGTGGGCATGCTGGTTGACCAGAAATTTGCCCGTGGCGTACCAAGCACATTCTTCAATCTGCCGGTAAAAACCAATCCGCTTTTGGCCAAACTAGCCCGCCAATATGATTGCGATGTGTATCCGGCGCGCTGTATCCGCCTGCCCGGTGGCCGCTATCGTCTGGAATTATCAGAACGCATGGAATTGCCGCGCGATACAAACGGTCAGGTTGATATTGCCGCCACGGCGCAATTGCTCAATGATACGGTTGAGGGCTGGGTGCGCGAATATCCGGGACAATGGATGTGGTTCCATAAACGCTGGGGTTAATCCGTGACTTTAAACACATGCGACCTCACATAAACTTGTATGGATGCGCATAGCATGCTAACCGCCTGCAAACGGAACAGAGCCTCGCGCAAGGCTTAGAAACAAGGATCTCCTCATGTCCCGCCCGATTACCATTGCACCTTCTATTCTCGCTTCTGACTTTGCCAAGCTTGGTCAGGAAGTCAAAGATGTTGTGACCGCCGGTGCGGATTGGATTCATATTGATGTGATGGACGGCCATTTTGTGCCGAATATTACGTTCGGGCCTGATCTTGTGCGCTGCATTCGCCCTGTTACCGATGCTTTCTTTGACACGCATCTGATGATTGCACCGGCTGATCCTTATCTGGAAGCCTTTGCCAAAGCCGGTTCAGACCAGATCACGGTTCATGCAGAAGCAGGTCCTCACCTGCATCGCTCACTGCAGGCAATCAAAGGCCTTGGCAAGAAAACCGGCGTTGCAATCAATCCTGCAACATCTGCCTCCTGCCTTGAATATATCCTTGATGACATTGATCTCATTCTGGTCATGACAATCAATCCGGGCTTTGGTGGTCAAAAGCTGATCCCTTCAATCATTGAAAAGATCAAAGCTGTTCGTGCCATGATCGGTGATCGTCCGATTGATATTCAGGTAGACGGCGGTGTGACGGTTGAAACGATCGGTTCCCTTGCCAAAGCAGGCGCGAACTCTTTCGTTGCCGGCACGGCCATCTACAAAGCAGGCAATGTTGACGGTTACCGCACCAATATAGACGCCTTGCGCAAAGCTGCCGAACAAGGCCGCGCTTAATATCTCAATAAACAGGCGGATAGCGATATCCGCCTGACGTTTTTAAAACGACCGGTTCACCGGTTCTCCCCGTCTGATACACTTTAGGAAACGCACATGATCCCGCGCTATTCCCGCCCCGAAATGGTTGCCATCTGGTCACCGGAAACCAAGTTCCGCATCTGGTTTGAAATTGAAGCGCACGCCTGCGATGCGCTGGCTGAAATCGGCGTTATTCCGAAAGAATCCGCTAAAACCATTTGGGAAAAAGGCGGCGCGGCCAAATTTGACGTTGCCCGTATTGATGAGATTGAAGCTGTCACCAAACATGACGTGATTGCCTTCCTCACCCATCTGGCTGAATTTGTCGGCCCGGACAGCCGCTTCATCCATCAGGGCATGACCTCCTCGGATGTTCTTGACACTTGCTTCAACGTACAGCTGATGCGCGCCAGCGACCTGCTGCTCGCTGATCTCGACAAGCTGCTGGCAGCACTGAAAACCCGCGCTTACGAGCATAAAGACACCGTTACCATCGGCCGCAGCCATGGTATTCACGCTGAACCGATCACTTTCGGCGTTAAAATGGCACTGGCCTATGCGGAATTTGAACGCTGCCGCGCCCGTCTGGTTGCAGCCCGTGAAGAAATTGCAACCTGCGCCATTTCCGGTGCGGTTGGTACTTTCGCCAATATTGATCCGCGTGTTGAAGAACATGTGGCCAAATCGCTCGGCATGAAAGCCGAGCCAGTATCCACACAGGTTATTCCGCGTGACCGCCATGCGATGTATTTCGCAACACTCGGCGTTATTGCCTCTTCTGTTGAACGTCTGGCTGTTGAAATCCGCCACCTGCAGCGCACTGAAGTGCTGGAAGCAGAAGAATATTTCTCACCGGGTCAGAAGGGTTCTTCGGCAATGCCGCATAAGCGCAACCCTGTGCTGACTGAAAACCTGACCGGTCTTGCCCGTATGGTGCGCTCCATGGCGCTGCCTGCAATGGAAAACGTGGCTCTGTGGCATGAGCGCGATATTTCGCACTCTTCCGTTGAACGCATGATCGGCCCTGATGCGACTGTTACTCTGGACTTCGCCCTCGCCCGCCTGACCAGCGTGATCGAAAAGCTGCTTGTTTATCCTGAAAACATGATGAACAACCTGAACAAGTTCCGCGGTCTGGTACATTCGCAGCGTGTGCTGCTGGCGCTTACACAGGCCGGTGTCAGCCGTGAAGATGCTTACCGCCTCGTTCAGCGCAATGCGATGAAGGTCTGGGAACAGGGCAAAGACTTCCTTGAAGAATTGCTGGCCGATGAAGAAGTGCGCGCTGCACTTTCTGAAGATGTGATCCGTGAGAAATTCGACCTCGGCTATCACACCAAACACGTTGATACGATTTTCAACCGCGTGTTTAACACGCAGAAGTAATAAAGTACGTGTTTAACACGCAGAAGTAACAAAGCACGTGTTTAAATAACCGTGTGTTTTAAGCCAACGAAAAGCCCCGCCTGAAAATCTCAGGCGGGGCTTTTCGTATTGACCAACCAATATCTGAATCAAAAAGCGGCAGATGCCATTTGCAGCCAAGTCGGGCAACTTTTAGATCAGATATTTACACCTTGTTGATGCGGATCTCATTCCCCCAAGGATCTTCAACCACACGGGTTGCACCGCCGCGGGAGTCATTGATCTGGACAAAGGACAGACCGCTGCGGTCAAGATCACGTTTACCGGCACCATTGCTCTGCCAGATATTATTGGCAATGTGGTGATGATAGCCGCCGGAGGACAGGAACACGGCTTTGGAACCGTATTTCGCTACCGTATCGAAGGCCAGTTCACCATGCCACCAGTCATCGGCAGGCTGAATCTGACCAACGCGCAGGTGAACATGGCCGACAACCGTGCCTTCCGGCGCTTTTGTCCATTCTGAAGGCGCATTATTCAGCTCCTGCAAAATGCCGTTTATATCCATGGCATCGGTGACCATATGCACCTGATCGCCGTTCCATTTCCATGTTTCAGGTGCGCGGTCGGTATAGATTTCAATACCATTGCCATCCGGATCAGTCAGATAAACAGCTTCACTCACGGCATGGTCGGAAGCACCGACAACAGGCAACTGCTTGTCAATCGCACGGCGGATCCAGCGTGCCAGATCAGCGCGTTCAGGCAGCAGAAAAGCGGTGTGAAACAGACCGGCACTGCGCGGATCATCCTGCTTCAGGGCAGATGACTGTTCAATCTCCAGCAATTCACGGCCACCGGCGCCAAGAATGATCGAGGCACCACGGCGCGCCATTTCACGCAAGCCGACAATTTCTTCATAATATTGCGCCAGCGTTTCAGCATCGCGCGATTTCAGACCGACACGTTCAACATAGGCCGGACGTGTGACGGCAAATGGTAATTTACTCATCGTATTCATTCCTATTCCGGTGCCCATATGGTCGGGTTCAGGCCAGTCACAGGCAAAGCGGTTACTTTCAGATAACCTATATATCGCTCTAACATCCCCGTGCCGCAATCCTCTGGCCAGCAAACAAGCTGTTCATCATTTAAGATACAATCCCACGGATAGACTGTAACTGTCCACTCAAAGGAGACAGTAAGTGCCCCCCTTTAAATTCTTCCGCATAATAATAATATGAGGATACAACGCCCTGCCATAATCCGTACAAACCGGATTACGCCCGCTTTTAAAGCCAAGCACCGCACCTGTTGTCAGGGCAAAACAGAATATTGAATAAATGCCTGAGGAAGAGTAGATCAGCCCTATGAAAGTAAAAGACGCAGATATTTTAATCATTCCGGGTTACACCAATTCCGGCCCTGATCACTGGCAGACACGCTGGGAGAACAAGCTCTCCACGGCGCGCCGTGTGCAGCAGGCAGAATGGTCAAAACCGGTTCGTGAAGACTGGGTGGCCTCGCTCATCAAGCATGTTGATGAGGCAACCAAACCTGTGGTGCTGGTGGCGCATTCGCTGGGTGTGCCAACGGCAATCCATGCACTTCCGCATATTAAGGACAAGGTTGCAGGCGGCTTTTTCGTAGCTCCGCCGGATGTGCTGGATGAAACGATCCGCCCGAAACATCTGATGACTTTCGGCCCTTATCCGCGTGAACGCCTGCCGTTTCCGGCAATCACCATTGCCAGCCGCAATGATCCGTTCTCAAAATTTGAGGCTGCGGAAGATATTGCTAGCGCTTGGGGTTCGCTGCTGATTGATGCCGGTGAATCAGGCCATATCAATGCAGAATCAGGCCATGGCCCATGGCCGGAAGGCACGATGGTTTTCACCGAATTTCTGTCGCGCCTTTAAGCGACAAGTCACATTCCGTCCGCTTCCAAGGCAGATACAAAAAAGCCGCGTTTCCCTGAAACGCGGCTTTTTTCAGGTAAATTATTCAGCCTGCCATGCCTGCAACATGGCATCGGCACCCGCTGACAAATAGGCTTTGTCTGAGGCCAGCGTGATCAGCCGGAAGCCCATTGCATTATAGCGTTTGGCAAAGGCAATATCCGGCGCATAAATACCGGCCAGCTTGTGGCTGGCGGCAGCTTTTTTGGCAATCTGGCTCAAAGGCTCCGCAATTGCTTCGGAATGCGGATTGGCTTCACGGCCATTGCTCCATGCAATGGAAAAATCGGCAGGGCCAACAAACACCCCGTCAATACCGCGCACAGCCAGAATCGCATCCAGCGCCTCATAGGCCGCACGGGTTTCGATCATTGCAAAGCTCAATGTCTCCTGATTGGCGGAGAGCAGATAATCATTTGACCCGGGCTGACCATAGCCGATCTCACTGCGCAGCGGCCCCCATGAGCGCTCCCCCACCGGCGGATATTTCATCGCACTTGCAAAAGCCTTGGCATCCTCGGCTGAATTGATCATCGGCGCAATAACCGCATTGGCACCGAAATCCAGCGCACGGCTTGCCATATCAAAACGCCCGACAGGAATACGCACCAGAACCGGTTTGCCTGCGCTTTTAACCGTGCCCACGCCATGCTGCACACTGGTTTCCGTATGAGTGCCATGCTGCATATCCAGCGTCACCGCATCAAAATTCAGCGCACTGACCGCCTCAAGCACAAACGGATCGGAAATCAGGCTCCAGGCCGAGCGGATATTTTCACCCGAGCGCAGTCTGGCCGCCAGAGAAGAAGATGAAGTCATGGAACACCTGTAAAAGATCAGAGATTATGCCCGCCTGTTTTCAAGCGGAAAGGCCTGATCGGGAAAAGCGCAACACCTGCAACAGTGCAAAACACCATGCCATGTGCGGCAACAATCGGAATAAGTTCAACAATAAAGCAGTTCTGCACCAAAGGGAATGATCTGACTATCACCAATCGCACAAATAAAAACGCCGCACGGAGACTTTCCGTACGGCGCTACAGAAGAAAAGAAGGCTGTGTTATTCAGCGCTGATCTGCTGCACGGCATCTTCAAGAAAGCCCTGCAATTTTTCACGCAATTCCGCATCACCGACATTAACCGATGCGGCATTGAAATCAGCGAGAAGTTTGCTGATGACATCCTCATCACCGGCTTCTGCCAGATCGGCACGCACAACATCAGCCGCGTAGGCCTGTGCATCATCACCGGATTTGCCGAGTTTTTCCGCAGCCCACAAACCAAGCAGTTTGTTGCGGCGTGCTACTGCGCGAAAACGCAGATCTTCATCATGGGCAAATTTATTCTCGAAAGTATTACGCCGTTCATCCATTCCGCTCATGGGTTCCTCACCTTCCGGTACTTAACACTGAAGCGCATTCCGGAAAGTATAAGCGGCTTCCGGGGGAATGCGCATCTCAATTCAAACGACAGAATATTTTCAACACGACAAATTATACTGAAAATACTCCGCTACCCCGATAGCAGCAAAACATGCTGCAACACAACCTAAGACTTGTCCCAGACTTGTCTTAGACTCTCCGTAAACCGGCCAAAGACCGGCAGATTTTATCTGTCTTTATGGCATATAGAGTGCCGGATGGCACACAACCAGATACTGCGCACAGAAAAAGCATAAAACAATCGCTGAAAAACAACATAGCGGCATAAAGGATGATTGTTAAAAGCTCTCATTTGCGCTAGGGAACGCAGACATTGCGGCTGCAGTGGCCGCGCTCCTGAAGAGACTGCATGTCTCAAAACGGTCTCAGCAAACCCCAGAGGTTCTAATAACCCCATGAATCGACGCCGCCGTATTTACGAGGGCAAGGCCAAGATCCTTTACGAAGGACCAGAGCCAGGCACTCTCATTCAGTTTTTCAAAGATGACGCCACAGCTTTCAATGCTAAAAAGCATGAAGTGATTGACGGTAAGGGAGTGCTGAACAACCGCATTTCCGAATATATCTTTACGCAGCTGAACCGTATCGGTATTCCGACCCACTTTATCCGCCGCGTCAACATGCGCGAGCAGCTGATTAAAGAAGTTGAAATCATCCCTCTGGAAGTGGTTGTGCGCAATGTTGCCGCCGGTTCGCTTGCCAAGCGTCTGGGCATTGAAGAAGGCACTGTGCTGCCACGCTCGATCATCGAGTTCTATTACAAGGCCGATGCGCTGGACGATCCGATGGTGTCTGAAGAGCACATCACCGCATTCGGCTGGGCCAGCCCTGCAGAGCTTGATGACATTATGGCTCTTGCCATCCGCATCAACGACTTCCTTACAGGTCTGTTCCTCGGTGTCGGCATTCAGCTGGTCGATTTCAAAATCGAATGTGGCCGCCTGTTTGAAGGTGAAACCATGCGTGTGGTTTTGGCCGATGAAATCTCGCCGGATTCAGCCCGCCTCTGGGATGTGACCACCAACGAGAAAATGGACAAAGACCGTTTCCGCCGTGATATGGGCGGACTGGTTGAGGCCTATCAGGAAGTTGCGCGCCGTCTCGGCATTATAAACGAGAACGAGCCGCCGCGTCCTACCGGACCTACTCTGGTAAAATAATGTGATTTCAGCCCGGGAAGTCTGCCGCTTTCCGGGTTGTGCATTTCAGGCGGAGATTTTTTGAAACGCATACCGAAAAATGAGACAATTTCGGAGCATAATGCGCGCAAAAATATCCGTACACATCATTCTCGAAACTACAGGATAACAAAGTGATTAAGGCACGCGTCACCGTCACACTCAAAAACGGCGTTCTCGATCCTCAGGGCAAAGCAATTGTCGGCGCTCTTGGCAGCCTCGGCTTTGATGGCGTCAATTCTGTGCGTCAGGGCAAGGTTTTTGATGTTGTTCTCGATACTGCGGACAAAGCCAAAGCGGAAGCCGAGCTGAAAGCCATGTGCGAAAAGCTGCTCGCCAATACGGTTATTGAAGATTTCAGCTTCGAGATTGCCTGACCTCTTTCGACACGCGGCCGGTATCATCCTTCATGATCATTCCGGCCGGAATAACTGAAAGAGCAATGAAAGCAGTTAAGGCAAAATCCGCGCAAGCTATAATTGGTTCGCACCACTGAAAACCTGTTAATGCCGGCAAGCCACTGCATGACATCCAAAAGAGAGTAATCTGCATTATGAAATCAGCAGTTATCCTTCTTCCGGGCCTGAACCGTGACCGCGATATGATTGCCGCGCTGACCAAAATCGGCGGCAAGGCTCCGCAAACCGTGTGGCAGACCGATACCGAGATTCCCGATGTTGACCTGATCGTCATTCCCGGCGGTTTTTCCTATGGCGACTACCTGCGCTGCGGCGCGATTGCCGCCCGTATGCCGGTGATGCAGGCATTGCGCAAAAAGGCAGAAGCCGGTGTGCGTGTGATCGGCGTGTGCAACGGCTTCCAGATTCTGCTTGAAGCAGGCCTGTTGCCGGGCGCTTTGATGCGCAACACATCGCTGAAATTCGTTTGCCGTGAAGTGAAGCTCGAAGTTGCCAATAATCAGAGTGTCTTCACCCGCGGTTACGAACAGGGTCAGATCATCCGCTGCCCTGTCGCCCATCATGATGGCAATTATTTCGCTGAAAGCGATGTTCTGCAATCGATCGAAGACAATGGTCAGGTTGTGTTCCGTTATGCGGAAGGCACCAATCCGAACGGTTCGGTCAATGATATTGCCGGTATTACCAACAAGCAGGGCAATGTGCTCGGCATGATGCCGCATCCGGAAAACCTGATCGAACAGGCTCATGGCGGCACAGACGGCCGTGCATTATTTGCATCGGCACTGGAGCGTCTGGCTTCGTAACGCGGAAATTGCCCGCCGGTATTGCAATTGCGCGGGCATTTCACTGGCATAATTGATCTTGCGGCAAGCAGCGGCAAAACAGCATAAATGGGAGGAAGTACTATATGAAGCTCTATAATAAGCCTTTATCACCCTACTGCGCCTTTATCCGTATTATTGCTGAGGTCAAAGGTCTGCCGCTCAAGCTGATTGATGTGCCCGCCGGCCCGCCACTGCCGGAAAGTTTCCGTGAAATCTCGCCGATGCGCCGCATTCCGGTGCTGATCACCGGTTCCGGTGAAACCCTGTTTGAAGCCTCGGTGATTGCGGAATATCTGGAAGAGCGTTTTCCTGAAAAACCAATGCTGCCGGCAGATCCTAAAGACCGTGCGCAGATCCGCATTATCATGCGTCTGCTTGATCTGGATGTGCTGCCGTCCATCATTCCGGTTTTGCTGGCTGGTAAAAACAATCCGCTTTCACCGGAAAAAACAGCGCAGATTTTCGCTCATACCCGTCATGCACTGAAAACCGTTGAAGATCGCATTTCCTCCGGTCCTTATGTTCTGGGCGAGGAAGTGACATTGGCCGATGCATGGCTTGCCCCTGCCCGTTTCCTGCTGGAAAGCCTGCGCCACTTCCCGAATTTTGAGGCAATTCTTGAAGATTGTCCGAAAATCGAAGGCTATCTGATGAATGCACAGGGCATTCCGGAGATCGCCGCGGTTCTGGGCGAAATGCAGGATGCCCGCAAGGCAATGGCAACAGCCAAAGCCTGACACCTGATACCCGGCAGAGCCTGAAAGATAATCATCAGGCTCTGCATCATCCCTCCCGTCATTCCGTTTATGTTGCAAGGCATTGTCTTTAATGAAACTGACGCATGTAACTGTCATAGCTCTGGCTGCAACCGCTTTAAGCGGGTGTTTCGCGTCTAAAAAAACGGCACCGCCTGCAACCAGCAATGTCAGCCATACGGCGCTGGCAACGATGGAGCGTGTGGCACTGGGGGCAAAGCAATGCTGGTTCAAATCCGGCGATCCGGATTTCCGCAAATACAGCCTTGCACCAGAGCTGGTTTCCTATACAGGCCGCCCGCGTATTCTGGTTGTGCCTGCCAGCAATCCGAATGACCGGCCTTTGCTGGTTGTGCAGGCTGAGGGCAATCCGGGACGCATGGAGCGTTTCGGCCCGCTTATGCAAAGCCCGCTGGCCGAGCGCATTGCCAAAGATACGGCACGCTGGGCATCCGGCCAGCGAAGCTGCTAACTGAAAACGCCAGCGAAGCTGCTAACTGAAAACACCAGCGAAGCCGCTGATACCAAGACATCAAGCATCACCAATCACATATCCGAGCATCAGCTCATAGCCCAAAGAAGACAGCGACACCGATATGGACAGCAAAAAGTCAATCCGTAATGATTACCCGATCACACCGGAACTGATTGCCGCACACGGCCTCAAGCCCGATGAATACCAGCGCATTCTTGACCTGATTGGTCGTGAACCAAGCTTCACAGAGCTGGGTATTTTCTCGGCCATGTGGAACGAGCATTGCTCGTATAAATCCTCCAAGAAATGGCTGCGCACATTGCCGACAACAGGCAAGCGCGTCATTCAGGGCCCGGGTGAAAATGCCGGTGTTGTTGATATTGATGACGGTGATTGCGTGGTTTTCAAAATGGAAAGCCACAACCACCCGTCTTATATCGAGCCATATCAGGGCGCAGCCACCGGCGTTGGCGGCATCCTGCGTGACGTTTTCACCATGGGTGCCCGTCCGGTTGCCGCGATGAATGCCCTGCGCTTCGGCGAGCCTGATCATCCGAAAACCCGCCACCTCGTTTCCGGCGTTGTTTCCGGCGTTGGCGGTTATGGCAATGCTTTCGGCGTGCCGACTGTCGGCGGTGAAGTTGAGTTTGATGCCCGCTATAATGGCAATATCCTCGTCAATGCTTTTGCTGCAGGTCTGGCAAAATCCGATGCGATTTTCTATTCCAAGGCCGAAGGCGTTGGTCTGCCGGTTGTTTATCTCGGCGCCAAAACCGGCCGTGACGGCGTTGGCGGTGCCACAATGGCATCGGCTGAATTTGACGAATCAATTGAAGAAAAGCGCCCGACTGTTCAGGTCGGCGATCCGTTCACCGAAAAATGCCTGCTCGAAGCCTGCCTTGAGCTGATGGCATCGGGTGCGGTTATCGCCATTCAGGATATGGGGGCCGCCGGTCTCACCTGCTCTGCCGTTGAAATGGGCGCCAAGGGCGATCTCGGTATTGAGCTGAACCTCGACACCGTACCGGTGCGCGAAGAGCAGATGTCTGCCTATGAAATGATGCTCTCGGAAAGTCAGGAACGCATGCTGATGGTGCTGCGTCCTGAACAGGAAGAAGAAGCCAAGGCCATTTTCAAAAAATGGGGTCTGGATTTTGCAATCGTCGGTAAAACCACCGATGATCTGCGTTTCCGCGTATTCCATCAGGGTGAACAGGTTGCTGATCTGCCAATCAAGGAACTTGGCGATGAAGCACCGGAATATGACCGTCCGTGGACACCGGCTGTTGCGCCGAAGCCGCTGGCTGAAGGTGATATTCCTGAAGCCGATATTGCAGACAGCCTGATCAAGCTGCTCAATTCTGCCAATGGCTCTTCCCGCCGCTGGGTCTATGAACAATATGACACGCTGATTCAGGGCAATTCCCTGCAATTGCCGGGCGGCGATGCCGGTGTGATCCGCGTTGACGGCCATGCCACCAAGGCGCTGGCTTTCTCCTCCGATGTAACACCGCGTTATGTGGAAGCTGATCCTTATGAAGGCGGCAAACAGGCTGTCGCCGAATGCTGGCGCAACCTGACAGCAACCGGCGCAACACCGCTTGCCTCGACCGACAATCTCAATTTCGGCAATCCTGAGCGACCAGAAATCATGAGCCAGCTGGTTCATGCAATCAAAGGCATTGGTGAAGCCTGCAGCGTGCTGGAATTCCCGATCGTTTCCGGTAACGTCTCGCTCTATAATGAAACCAATGGTCAGGGCATTCTGCCGACACCAACCATGGGCGGCGTCGGCCTGATCAAAGACTGGTCGAAAATGGCACGTATTGCCTTTGCGGCAGAAGGTGAAGCCATTCTGCTCGCCGGTGCGCCGGAAGGCTGGGGCACGCATATTGCCCAGTCCACCTATATGCGTGACATTCACAACCGTCTTGACGGCCCTGCCCCGCATGTTGATCTGGCGCATGAAAAAGCCACCGGTGATCTGGTGCGCGGCCTGATTGAAGATGGTCTGGTGACCGCCGTTCACGATTGTTCATCTGGCGGTCTGGCACAGGCTGTTGCGGAAATGGCGATTAAAGGCGGTATTGGTGCAACCATCAGCCAGCCTGCGGCACATAGTCCTGTTCTCACCTTCTTCGGTGAAGATCAGGGGCGTTATGTCCTCACCGTCACTGAAGCCAATCTGGCGCAGGTGCAGGCGCGCGCTGAAAAAGCGGGCGTTTCCATCCCGCTTATCGGCCGTACCGGCGGCAAAGCCGTGATTTTGGGCGCTGCCAAGCCTGTGTCTGTTGAAGAGTTGCATCAGGCCTATGAATCATGGTTCCCTGACTATATGAACGGCTGATCATAATACCGGTACACAACCGGCGAATAAATGAGCCTGCGCCTTGAAACACCAAGCCGCAGGCTCCAATTTAAATAATACTCGGTAATGAATGGACGTTTTGAAAAAGCGGAAATTGAAGAGTATTTATAAATCTAATCAAAAAAATGCTCTCGGAGGATTTTAATATGGCTATGGCACCTGGTGATATTGAAGACATGATCAAGGCAGGCATTCCCGGCGCTGTTGTCAGCATCCGCGACCTTGCCGGAGACGGTGATCATTACGCTGCCGAAGTCGTTGCGGAAGCCTTCCGCGGCAAGACCCGCGTGCAGCAGCATCAGATGGTTTATGACGCATTGGGCGGCAATATGGGCGGCGTTCTGCATGCCCTCGCATTGCAGACCCGCGCACCGGAATAAGCTTACCGGTTCTGACGGTGCCAAACTGTCAGAACCACACAATATCTGCGGCAATGCGCATTCTGGAAGAAATTGACAGTTTCGCTTATTAGAGCGCCGTGTGCCAGGCATGGCACACAAAGGACGCTCTAACATTTTAAAATGAGAGCATAATTTTTACTGCAAACTGATTCAGCTTTAAGGAATTATGCTCTAAGCCGCCCGTAATTTGAATTTAATGCCTAACTCTGGCGGAATTTGTCCCGCCGGCACTGAAAGGATCCTTCCATGAGCGGCATCAACGCCCTTATCGATAATGAAGTCAAAAACAACGATGTTGTGCTTTTCATGAAAGGCACACCGGATTTCCCGCAATGCGGTTTCTCCGGTCAGGTTGTACAGGTGCTGGATTATATCGGCGTCGATTATAAAGGCATCAATGTTCTGGCTTCCGATGAAATCCGTCAGGGCATCAAGGAATATTCCAACTGGCCAACCATTCCGCAGCTCTATGTAAAGGGCGAGTTCATCGGCGGCTGCGACATCGTGCGCGAAATGTTCCAGGCCGGTGAATTGCAGGCTCTGCTGGCCGAAAAAGGTATTGCTACAAAAGCTGCTTAATGCAGGGGCTACAAAAGCTGCTTAACGCAGCCGCTACAAAAGCCGCTTAACGCAGCGGCTACAAAAGCCGCCTGATACTTTTGAGCCTTACACAAAATTGTGATACCCTGAAAAACGGCAGAACACCTGCCGTTTTTCTTTTTTAAACTTTTAAATAGAAAATTATCATTCCTGCCAGATTGTCATCCGCATAAATCCATATATGGTGCGGATATCAGTATGCGGAACTGCTTCGTTTATGATTGCGCTGCACAGGCGGCGCAGAAACGGGACATTCCGATAATCTGCTCATTTTCAAACAATATTTGTCAGTGGCACAGCTTTTTCAAAAGGCAGCGCATTATTGTAATCTGATAAATATCACTCCTGAAACTTCAGGCACAAGATTGCGGACGCCCCTGTATCCAAAGATACACGGCTTCCGCCAGCGCATAGCGCAACCGCGATTATGCGAAAATCCGAAGCGGTTAAAGTTCAAATCCGATCATAGCTGCTGCGGATAGCTTATCTGGTGCATTCTCACACAGATCAGGCTGATCCGGCCTGACTGTAAGATGCATCGCCACCGGAGACTGCGCGGGCAGCGCTCAAATGCACCGCGTTCCGGCTCCTTTCACATTCAGGTTGGAGCAACCTGAATGGTCAGCCTGAGACAGAAACAGCGATGACGGATCGCTGTTTTCTGCATTTTGCTGATCCCTGCACCTATTTTCAGATCCGGTATTCAGACATCCGGACGAGGCTTGATAATAAAATGAAAAGTGAACCCATATCCGGCGTAACGCCCTCATCAGGCAATAAGCCCTCAGACGGGTTTAAATTGTCCCGCGTGGAGTTTATTGCGATCATTGCCGCATTGATGGCGATCAATGCGCTGGCCATCGACATCATGCTGCCTGCTCTGGCTGAAATCGGCTCATCGCTGGGCGTGATGACAGCCAACCACCATCAATATGTGATTTCGGTTTACCTGTTCGGTTTTGCGGTTTCGCAGCTGTTTTACGGCCCGATCAGTGACCGTTTCGGCCGTAAAAAACCCTTGCTGATCGGTATCGGCGTTTATGTCGTCACATCCCTTGCCTGTATGTGGGTGCCGGAATTCAATATGCTGCTGGTTCTGCGCTTCCTGCAAGGTATCGGTGCTGCGGCCACACGTGTTATGACGGTTTCCATCGTCCGCGACCGCTATTCCGGCCGTGCTATGGCCGAGATCATGTCGCTCGCCATGATGGTCTTCATGATCGTTCCGGTAATTGCCCCTGCCACGGGTGAAGTGATCATGTTCTTCACCGAATGGCATATGATTTTCGGCTTTATGGCGCTGTTCGGCTGCACAATCGGCCTGTGGGCCTATCTGCGTCTGCCGGAAACACTGGCACCGGAATATCGCCGCCCTTTCACGGCAAAATCCGTTATAAGCGGCTTCGGCATTGTTATCGGCAACCGCGTTGCTTTCTGCTACACGCTGGCCGCCTCTTTCATGCTCGGCTCATTGTTCGGCTTCATCAATTCCGCCCAGCAGATTTATGTCGGCATTTATGATCTGGGACGCGGTTTTCCTGTAGCCTTTGCCGCAGTGGCAGCCTTTATGGCGCTGTCTTCCTTCCTCAATTCGCGGATGGTCGGCCGTTTCGGTATGCGCCGTATCTCTCAGGTTCTGCTGATCACCTTTATCACGCTCAGCTTCCTGCTCTTTGTGCTGTCAGTGGTCTTTGAAGGACCGGTCCCCTTCCCGATCTATATCGTGATTTTCGCCTTGATCATGTTCTGCTTCGGCTCCATTGGCGGTAATTTCAACGCGCTGGCCATGGAACCGCTGGGACAGGTGGCAGGCACCGCTTCCGCAGTGCTGGGCTTTGTGCAGTCACTGACAGGCACGGCCATCGGCATGCTGATCGGCCAGTCTTTCAACGGCACTACAATCCCGATGGCGCTCGGCTATTTCACAGTTGGCGCCATTGCCATGGTCTTTGTGCTGATTGCTGAACAGGGCAAATTGTTCCGCGCGGTTTCCCCTTCGCCGCAACATATGATCGAAAAATAAAGCCAATAAAAAGCCCGCTTTAAGCGGGCTTTTTTATACACTCAATCTCTGATTACTTATGCCACAGCGCCTGTTTAATGGCCTGCCAGCTGTCTTTATCCGGCGCGACAATCAAACCACCGTCAATATGACCCGGCTTATAGGCACTGCCGTCAAGCCGCGCCGTATAACCACCAGCTTCCTGATGGATCAGATTGCCCGGCAGGTGATCCCACGGCATCAGCTTGTTATAAACCGCAAAATGCGCCGAACCGGTGGCAATCACGCGATATTCATGCGCTGCACAGCGATAGCCGAGATGCGAGAGAAATTTAGCCTGATTACCGGCAACCAGCGTACGATCCGGTTCCGGCAAATATTGCCATGATACGGCACCGGTCATTTCGTTCAAAGGCGGAGCGTCAGCCACACGCACTTTATGCTCGCTGCCATCAGCGCGGCGGATATAGGCACCCGCACCTTTAACACCGATCAGCCAGTCCCGACCCATCGGATCATAGATGACACCGGCAACGGTCTCGCCCTTGATATTCACCGAAAGCATGACGCCGAACAGCGGCACACCGGATGCAAAATTGAATGTGCCGTCCACCGGATCAATCGTGAAAGCCAGATCGGCCGTGTTCAAACCATCAAGCAAAGCCGGATTTTCACTACAGGCTTCTTCCCCTACGATCATCGCACCGGCAAAACGCGCACGCAAAGCGGCAGTAATAACCTTCTCCGAATTGACATCGGCCTCAGTCACCAAATCCGCAGCCGAGGTTTTCTGGCGGATAGCACTGCTGTCCAGCCGCCGAAACCGCGGCAGAATTTCAGTATCAGCGGTTGAGCCAAGCAAATCAGCCAGCCAGTTAATCTCTTGATGATCAAACATAGTCTGCTTTCATTATTCTTCTGAGGGAGGAGTTAATTCCGGTGCCAGCAGTGAGGAAAAGTCAAAAATCTTGCGATCCAGCAAATGGCTCGGGCGCACATTGGCCAAAGCGCGGATCATCGTATCCTTGCGGCCGGGCATGCGCTTTTCAATATCAATCAGCATCGCCTTCATCATATTGCGCTGCAAACCGTCCTGACTGCCGCACAGATTGCAAGGAATGATCGGAAAATCCATGGCAACCGCCAATTTTGCCAGATCATCTTCCGCCGCATAGGCCAGCGGGCGCAAGACCAGCAGATCACCCTCATCATTCAGCAATTTCGGCGGCATGGAGGCCAGCCGGCCACCATGAAACAGGTTCATGAAAAAGGTTTCGAGAATATCTTCACGATGATGGCCAAGCACCAGCGCCGAACAGCCTTCCTCACGCGCAACACGATAGAGATTGCCCCGGCGCAGGCGCGAACACAGCGCGCAATAGGTCTGGGTTTCCGGCACTTTATCCGTCACGATCGAATAAGTGTCCTGATATTCAATGCGATGCACAATCTGGTTTTTGGTCAGATAATCCGGCAGAATATGTTTCGGAAAATCCGGCTGCCCCTGATCAAGATTACAGGCAATCAGATCAACCGGCAGCAGCCCGCGCCATTTCAGATCCAGCAGCAGTGCCAGCAGCCCGTAAGAATCCTTGCCACCGGAAAGCGCAACCAGCCAGCGGTCCCCCGGACGCACCATGGCGAAATCATCCAGCGCCTGACGGGTCTGGCGCAGCAAACGCTTGCGCAGCTTGTTGAAACCGACCGAAGACGGCACATTGCGAAACAGCGGATGGCACCCGTCATGAGTGTCGTCATTGTCGAGCGCCACTGCGTAATCATCCAGCTCTTCCGTCAGCGCAGAGGCCGGAGCCGCCTGCTCCTGCAAAGCTGCATTCGATTTATCGCTCAAATTTGTATCGTGAAGATTCATAAATATCTCAATCGTGCTGCATTAGATCGCCTTGCGCCTGATCAGGCGCATCACAAGGCCGCTCTAACACTTTTAAAGTGTGCTTTAACGCCTTAACAGCATCGAATAAAGCGAACCGCACATGAGCGCAATAAAGAAGGTACCAAGCGACAATCTGGCACTGTTGACGCGGCTTTTACGCAAAATATGTGACATGCATATGAAAGGCATAGGCTGCTTTTTGTACAAAAAAGAAGCGGCCTTACAGCCGCTTCCGATTTCCGTCCATGCACGCCGCAATTCGCAGCAGCGATTACAGGCAAGCGTATGTTTTGCCCCTCTTAATCCGTTAGGCGGTTATATTTTTTCAACACCTCAACCAGCCTGTCATGGGGAATAGCGAAAGACACATTATCATCGCGCCCTTTCATGGTTTCCGCCGCAATCATGGCGTTAACAATGGCTTCTTCCGTGGCCAGTGCCGTGGCATGAATGAGCGGATCCATCTTATTATTGGATACCATCTCCATTTTTGTTGTCTCTTCACGGCTATAGGCCTCCGGATTACCGGTGGAGAAAGTGATGAAAATATCACCGCTGCCATTGCCGCCAAAACCACCGACACGACCGATGCCGATCGGGACACGCCGCGCCAGACGCTTGAGCTGCTGCGGCAGCAATGGTGCATCTGTTGCCACCACCACAATAATGGAGCCGGTTTCTTCGCGCTTCCATGACGTATCCGGCATCAGATCGGTAATTTCTTCACCCACCGGCACACCGGCAATCAGCAAATCCTTGCGGGAACCGAAATTGCCCTGCACCAGCACGCCAACCGTATAGCCGCCTTCCTCCGCACTGAGCTTGCGGGAAGATGTACCGGTACCGCCTTTGAAATTGAACAGGTTCATCCCCGTTCCGCCGCCGACATTGCCTTCAGCAATCTTGCCGCCTTTGGCACTGTCGAGCGCGGCATAGACATGTTCCTTCTTCACATGCATGCCGTTAATATCGTTCAGAATACCGTCCCATGTTTCGGCTACCACCGGCAACAACCAATAGAGATCTTTAAAATGCGGGCCCGTCAGATCATTTTCAGCGAGCCATGAAACAACAGAATCCCGCACCACGCCCACACTATGGGTATTGGTAATCGTAATCGGCCCTTCGAGAAAACCACTTTCCTCAACCCATGTCGTGCCAGTCATCTCGCCATTACCATTCAGCGAATACCAGCCGGAGAAAACCGGATTGAATGTCTTGCCACGCGGCAAAATTGCCGTAACACCGGTGCGCACAGGGCCTTTGCCGACTTCGATCTTGCCCTCACCCTCAATGATTGTGGAATAGCCGACCGTCACACCCTCAACATCAGTAATTGCGTTATTGGGGCCGGTTTCACCGGTAAACGGTATCCCCAGATCACGCGCGCGTGGTTTATCGGCAGCCGAACTTTGCGCAACATTTGCTGCCAGCACAAAACCACATACCGCACTTAACAGTGCAGTTCTTGCAATGCTCATTGAATGTCCTCCTTTTAGGCGGCGGATTTTCTTTGATTTGTTCCCGATTTTTCCGCCACGAACATATAAGCATCCTATAAATTTATGCGCAATTATGATTTCTGCTCTGCGCTATTTATACCGTGTCAGCGCCTTACGGTTTTGGTTGTGCATGTTAAAATAAGCACCAGCTACCCGCCTCCTTACGAAAATGCAGGTCGGGAATATATTTCTTATAACGAAGGGGGGGGAATATTGCGCAAGCGCTGCGCCCGAAAGCCCGAACAGGTTCAGACCGGCAGTGCAGATACAAAAATGCCCTGCCGCTCACTTATTCTGGCGCGCAGGGCTTTTGATTGGGGTTCATCCCATTATGCCGGTAATCATTCGCCGGCAAGTTTTCAGAAATCTGCTTCAAAAGCAGTAAATCTGCAGAAAAGATAAATTGTTGTCTTTTCAATAAAACCACACGTCAACTTTCATTTGTAACAGCCTGTTCCGGACCGCAGATATAGCATTCAGCCATAGTCTCCGGAACAACGACACTTAACAAATCCGGAATAAAACCGCCCCGCCGCAAGGCGTTGGCCTGTAAAATCCGTCATTGAATATTTCCCCGAAACCATCCTTGCGGACAGCCTCATAGAAACCCGGTAGCTTCAGAAAAAACATGGTTTTTCGACGGTGCAATACCGTCATGCGTGGTCAGGTGGACTCATCCTTATATTCCTCCTGTTTCGCGGAACAGTATAAGTTCCTGTAGGGTTTTCACCCGTCTTCAGCCGGTGGCTTGCGCCTTTCCTCCGCTCTTGCTGAAGACAATTTGAGTGTGCGCCTGTCCCCGCGACAGGTCAACTCACAGCTTTTCACATTATGTTACAGCTGCCCTTTCAGGCAGGGATGTTACAGCTGCCCTTTCAGGCAGGGATGTTACAGCTGCCCTTCAGGCCGTGATGTTACAGCACCCTCTCAGGCATCAAACATCACAAAAAATCACACTGGACTTTCGTTCATATTTTGTTCTATAACTCTTACAAATTTGGGCGGCATTATTTGAATCATCCGGTTTCAAAATCATGTCGCGCATTTCTCATAAATTCAGCCAATATTGAGTTCAGGCAAAATGCACCTATATGATTTGCAGAGTTCCGGCTGCGGACAAACAAAGTGCCCTGCCTTTCTCACAATTCCCGAAGACAGTGCGGGCAAGCGGTACACGGCATTTATAGCTGCCGGTGCCGGATGTCTCCCCAAGCAGCACTGTTTAAAACAATGAGATAAGCGCTTCCTTTAATCAGGAAGTGTTCAGGAACCTGTTTCGCACCAACCGCAGGCATATGCTGATGAGTGATCAAAAATATATTTCCATTCGCGGCGCCCGCGAACATAATCTTAAAAATATCGATATCGACCTGCCGCGTGATAAGCTGATTGTCATGACCGGCCTGTCCGGTTCGGGCAAATCCTCACTGGCTTTCGATACGATTTATGCGGAAGGGCAGCGCCGCTATGTGGAAAGCCTTTCTGCCTATGCCCGCCAGTTTCTGGAAATGATGCAGAAGCCGGATGTTGACCAGATTGACGGTCTGTCCCCTGCTATTTCCATTGAGCAAAAAACCACCAGCCGCAATCCGCGCTCCACAGTGGGTACGGTGACGGAAATTTACGACTATTTGCGCCTGCTTTATGCCCGCGTCGGTATTCCTTATTCACCGGCCACCGGCCTGCCGATTGAAAGCCAGACCGTCAGCCAGATGGTTGACCGTGTGATGACTTTTGAGGAAGGCACACGCCTCTATATCATGGCGCCGATTGTGCGCGGTCGTAAGGGTGAATATCGTAAAGAACTGGCCGAGCTGCAGAAAAAAGGCTTCCAGCGCGTCAAAATTGACGGTGAATTCTACGAGATTGCCGATGCACCGGCACTGGATAAGAAATACAAGCACGATATTGATGTCGTGGTTGACCGTGTTGTTGTGCGCGCCGATCTGGCATCGCGCCTTGCCGACAGTCTGGAAACCTGTTTGCAACTCGCCGAAGGTCTGGCCATTGCCGAATTTGCGGATAAGCCGCTGCCGCCAGAAGAAACCGCAGCTGACAGCGCCAATAAATCCAAGAATGACACCCATGAGCGTGTGTTGTTTTCGGAGAAATTCGCCTGCCCTGTTTCCGGCTTCACCATCGCCGAGATTGAGCCGCGCCTGTTCTCCTTTAACAATCCGTTCGGCGCCTGCCCGACCTGTGACGGCCTCGGTGCCCAGCAGGCAATTGACCCGAACCTGATCGTGCCGGATGAAAGCCTGCGCATGAAGGATGGCGCGATTGCGCCTTGGGCAAAATCTTCCTCCCCATATTACAATCAGACACTGGAAGCACTGGGCAAAGCCTATGGGTTCAAGCTGGCTGATAAATGGCAAGATCTGAGCCCAGAGGCCCAAAAGGCAGTTCTGCACGGCACCAAAGGCAAAGAGATTACCTTTGTCTATAAAGACGGCTCACGCTCTTATGAAACCACCAAAACATTTGAAGGTGTTATTCCCAATCTGCAGCGCCGCTGGAAGGAAACTGATTCCAACTGGTCGCGTGAAGAGATTGAGCGCTATATGTCGGCCACGCCTTGTCCGGCCTGCGCAGGCTATCGCCTGAAACCGGAAGCATTGGCCGTTAAAGTCGGCGGCAAACATATCGGCCAGCTCACAGAAATGTCGATCCGCAATGCCGACCAGTGGTTCAGCACCATTGATCAGCAGTTCAACGACAAGCAGAATGAAATTGCCGCCCGTATTCTCAAGGAAATCCGCGAGCGTCTGCGCTTTCTGAATGATGTCGGGCTGGATTATCTGTCGCTGTCGCGTAATTCCGGCACACTTTCCGGTGGTGAAAGCCAGCGTATCCGTCTGGCCTCGCAGATCGGTTCCGGCCTCACCGGTGTGCTCTATGTGCTGGATGAGCCGTCCATTGGCCTGCACCAGCGTGACAATGCCCGCCTGCTCGATACGTTGCGCCACTTGCGCGATCTCGGCAATACGGTGATTGTGGTTGAACATGATGAAGATGCCATTCTCACCGCTGATTATGTGGTGGATATCGGCCCTGCGGCCGGTATTCATGGCGGCCGCGTTATTGCCGAAGGCAAACCGGCAGAGATCATGAGCAATCCGAATTCGCTGACCGGTAAATATCTGTCCGGCGCGTTACAGGTTATGGTTCCGGCAGAACGCCGCAAGATCACCAAATCCAAACGGATCAAGGTTGTCGGCGCGCGCGCCAATAATTTGAAAAATGTTACCGGCGAGATCCCGCTTGGCACTTTCACTGCGGTTACCGGCGTATCCGGTGGCGGCAAATCCACCTTCCTGATTGAAACCCTGTTCAAAGCCGCATCGCGCAAGATTATGGGCTCGCGTGAGCATCCGGCGGAACATGACCGGATTGAAGGTCTGGAACTGCTGGATAAGGTGATTGATATTGACCAGTCACCGATCGGCCGTACACCGCGCTCCAATCCGGCCACCTATACCGGTGCCTTCACGCCGATCCGCGACTGGTTCGCCGGTCTGCCTGAGGCAAAAGCCCGCGGCTATCAGCCGGGCCGCTTCTCTTTCAACGTCAAAGGCGGGCGCTGTGAAGCCTGTCAGGGTGACGGTGTTATCAAGATTGAGATGCACTTCCTGCCGGATGTTTATGTGACCTGCGATGTCTGTAACGGCAAACGCTATAATCGCGAAACACTGGAAGTTCTGTTTAAAGGCAAGAGCATTGCCGATGTTCTTGATATGACGGTCGAAGAAGGCGTGGAGTTCTTCTCGGCGGTGCCAAGCATCCGTGACAAGATGGAAACGCTGAACCGCGTCGGCCTTGGCTATATCAAGATCGGCCAGCAGGCGACCACGCTTTCCGGCGGTGAAGCCCAGCGCGTTAAACTGGCCAAGGAGCTGTCACGCCGCGCAACCGGTAAGACATTATATATTCTTGATGAGCCGACAACCGGCCTGCATTTCCACGACGTTGCCAAACTTCTGGAAGTGCTGCACGAGCTGGTTGATCAGGGCAATACGGTTGCCGTGATCGAGCATAATCTTGAAGTGATCAAAACCGCAGACTGGGTGATTGATCTCGGCCCTGAAGGCGGTGATGGCGGCGGCGAGATTGTGGCTGTCGGCCGGCCGGAAGATATTGTCGCTGAACCGCGCTCCTATACCGGCCACTTCCTCAAGGAACTGCTGGAACGCCGTCCTGACGGCAAAACCATCGCTGCAGAATAAAATCAAACACGCCGCATAGTCATCCTATGCGGCGTTTTCCTGTCACGCATCATCCGGTTTCTGAAATACTGGCCGTATCGTCAGGCATCACACAAAACTCAGCCCTGTATTTTCAGCCGTGTATTTTCAGGCTTTTGTCGTCAGCCTGCGCCAGACCTGTGGCAGCAAGTCCGGCATATCGTCCGCAATCATTCCGGCCGGTGCCTGTTCGGCAAAACATTCAGCCACCGCGCCATGCATCCATACCGCAGCACAGGCAGCTTCAAATACAGGCATGCCCTGCGCTGCAAGTCCTGCAATAATACCGGTCAGCACATCACCGGAACCGGCGGTTGCCAGTAAATAATTGCCATTGCTGTTGATGGCGGCTCTGCCATCCGGCGCGGCAATCACCGTATCCGGCCCCTTATAAACCACAAGACACTGGCTGAGCCGTGCAGCTTCACGCGCCGCTTCAACCTTACTTGCTGCCCCAACAACCAAAGAACCAAACAGACGCTGAAACTCCCCTTCATGCGGTGTCAGCACCACAGTGCATTCAGCCTGTGCCACAGCCTGAAACAAATCCTGCGGGCAATCTTTGAAAGCAGTCAGCGCATCCGCATCCAAGACCAGCGCCTTGAGTCCCGCTGCTTTTTGCTGCCCCAGCAAGGCAACAGCCAATTCTCTTGCCCGTGCAAAATCACCAAAAGCAGGCCCCAGCACGGCAGAACTGATTTTTCGCGCCGCAATAAAATCCAGCACCTGTTCATCCGTACCGCAAGGCGCCAGCATAATACTTGTTAAATGCGCAGCATGTACCGGCAAAGCATCAGCGGGGGCGAGAACCGTCACCAGTCCGGCACCGCTGCGGGCAGCAGCAGTTGCACTCAACCGCGCCGCACCGCTTGCAATCATGCCGCCGGAAAACACCGCCACATGACCACGCCAGAATTTATGCGTCTCAACATCGGCTACAGGCAAATGCCCGCGCCATAAATCCGATTTGTTTTCATAAAGTGCAGGTTGAATGCGGGTTAAAACCTCCGGCTCAATACCAATGTCGCACACAGCAACCTCGCCGCAATATTGCTTAGCCGGTTGCAGCAAATGGCCGGGTTTTTTGCGGAAAAATGTCACCGTATGCTGCGCTTTCACCGCAAGTCCCGCTACTTGGCCATTGCACCCGTTCACACCACTCGGCAGATCAACAGCACAAACCGCAAGGCCGGATTGATTAATCTTGGCAATACAGGCAGCAATTGCCCCGTCAACAGGACGGCTCAGCCCTGCCCCCAGCAGAGCATCTACAATCAGATCAAAACCCGCGGCCTCAAAATTTTCCAGCGCTTGCACCGCACCCTGTGCGGTCAGATATTCCGCCAGCGCCACGGCGGCATCCGTACCATCTTGCGGTGCAGCCACGGCGAAACAAACAAGATCACGCCCCGCCGCCTGCAAAAGCCGTGCAATCACATAACCATCGCCGCCATTATTACCGGCACCGCAGAGAACTGCCACTTTAGCCGCCTGCGGCCAGATATGCAGAATATGCTGATACACCGCCTCACCGGCATTCAGCATCAACTGATAACCGCGGATACCACCGGCAATTGTCAACCTGTCCGCCTGCCCCATTTCGTCCGGTGTCAGCAATTCCATAGCCACGCCTTTTCGCTCCTGCATAAATCGCACGTGCAATCTGCTCATTTTTTAGGCAGTCAGATTATTTTTTAAGCAAGCAATCTGTTTCCGCAAAATATATGCCTGTTTCCGCATCAGCAGAACAGGCATTTTCACCAAGCCCGCCATTATTTCAGCAGCGCCAAGCATGGTATTTTTTGCGCCTCCCCATTTCCGCAACACCGATACAACAATAAAATCAGTGTATTAACTGCGCAGAAATTTACACTCCCATTCCCCTCATTGAGAAAAATATAAAAAAATTTCCTCATTTTGCGAAATTCAACGATTTTGGCATGATTTATGCTTATAGAATAACAAGACCTCACAAAGGTCACGATAAAACGGAGGCTGTATTCTGATGAAAAAAATCGAAGCTATCATTAAGCCTTTCAAACTTGATGAAGTGAAAGAAGCCCTTCAGGACGTCGGCCTGCAAGGTATCACAGTATTGGAAGCCAAAGGCTTCGGCCGGCAGAAAGGCCATACAGAGCTGTATCGCGGCGCTGAATATGTCGTTGATTTTCTGCCTAAAGTAAAAATTGAAGTGGTGGTCGCAGATGATGCCGTGGATGCAGCCGTTGAGGCCATCCGCAAAGCTGCGCAAACCGGCCGCATCGGCGACGGTAAGATCTTCATCTCACATATTGAAGAAGTGATCCGCATCCGTACCGGCGAAACCGGCCCTGACGCCATCTGAGCCTGCATAAACATATCGCAAATTAATGTCATCTTACAGGAACATATCCATGACGACCGCCCATGACATTCTGAAACTGATCTCCGATAATGATGTAAAATTCGTCGATCTGCGCTTTACAGATCCGAAAGGCAAGCTGCACCATGTTACCATGGATGTCGGCATGGTTGACGAAGACATGTTTATTGACGGCGTTATGTTTGACGGCTCCTCCATCGGCGGCTGGAAAGCCATCAATGAATCCGACATGGTACTGATGCCGGATGCAAGCTCGGCCCATATGGACCCGTTCTTTGCGGCTTCCACACTGGTTCTGCTCTGCGATATTCTTGATCCGGTGACCGGTGAAGCCTATAACCGCGACCCGCGCAGCACCGCCAAAAAGGCCGAAGCCTATGTGAAGTCCCTCGGCATCGGCGACACCGTCTTCATCGGCCCTGAAGCTGAATTCTTCATCTTCGACGATGTGAAATATAAGAACGACCCTTACAATACAGGTTTCAAGCTGGATTCCAGCGAATTGCCATCCAATGATGATACAGATTACGAAACCGGCAATATGGGTCACCGCCCGCGCGTTAAAGGCGGCTATTTCCCTGTGCCGCCGATTGACAGCTGTCAGGATATGCGTTCGGAAATGCTCACTGTCCTGTCGGAAATGGGCGTAACCGTTGAAAAGCATCACCATGAAGTGGCTGCTGCCCAGCACGAACTCGGTGTAAAATTCGACACGCTCGTCGCCAATGCCGACAAGATGCAGCTGTTCAAATATGTGGTGCATCAGACCGCAAATGCCTATGGCAAAACCGCAACCTTCATGCCTAAGCCGATTTTCGGCGATAATGGTTCGGGTATGCATGTTCACGTTTCCATCTGGAAAGACGGCAAGCCGACTTTTGCCGGTAATGAATATGCCGGTCTGTCGGAAAGCTGCCTGTTCTTCATCGGCGGTATTATCAAGCATGCCAAGGCGCTCAATGCCTTCACCAACCCTTCAACCAACTCCTATAAGCGTCTGGTTCCGGGTTATGAAGCGCCTGTACTGCTGGCCTATTCCGCACGCAACCGCTCCGCTTCCTGCCGTATTCCGCTCGGCAATTCGCCAAAGGCCAAGCGTCTGGAAGTCCGCTTCCCGGATCCGACAGCAAATCCTTACTATTGCTTTGCTGCCATTCTGATGGCCGGTCTTGACGGTATCAAAAACAAAATCCATCCGGGTCAGGCAATGGATAAGGATCTTTATGATCTGCCAGCCAAAGAGCTGAAAAAAATCCCGACCGTTTGCGGTTCGCTTCGTGAAGCGCTGCAGAGCCTCGATAAAGACCGTGCCTTCCTCAAGGCAGGCGATGTGTTCAGCGATGACCAGATCGACAGCTTTATCGAACTGAAGATGCAGGAAGTCATGCGCTTTGAAATGGCTCCGCATCCGATTGAATTCGATATGTATTATTCTTGCTGATACCTCCTCCAAAGACAAAAAAACCCCGCTTTATGCGGGGTTTTTTATGCGCCTTTATAAGCGATGAATCTAACACGCAAGAAATCGCCTTAAAACATTGATTATTTTATATTTTACAAAATAAAAAAGCCGCATCAGACAAGTCTGACACGGCTGTTTTCAAATATATCCAGACAGGATTTACAGCGCTTTTACCAGCGCATCAGCAGCGCGGATTTCCTTTTCGCGCCATAGACGCCGTGCCTGCGCTTCCTCATCCTCGCCCCATTGCTCGATTGTCCAGTCCTCATCCACATGGGCAACTTTCCATGCAGTATCCACATCAATCTCGCCTTTGAAAAGCGCGAGACCAGTAATTGCCGAACCGCAAAGCGTGGTCATGACATGCAGTGCCGCCAGTGCCAGCGGATCAGAGATCATGCGCAGATGCGCACCAAAAGCCGCCAGCGCTTCACGCGGCTGCGCCACATGCATCAGCCCTTCCGTGACCTCAAAACTTGCACCGAGCGATGCCGCCCAGTCGAGCAGCGGATCCCAGTTTTCACGCTGACGATCCACCAGTTCTTTTGGGCTTTCGGCGCGGTAGCAAAGCAGATCAGTACCGGCAAAGCGTAAAATCTCTTCCAGAACTGCCTGCGTTTCCGCAGCAACACCATCAATCGCCGTATTGACCAGACGGGTCGCAGGCATATCTTTCGGATCAATATGCGTGTCCTGACGGGCAAATTCTTCGGCCACAATCTGCGCGGCCGCTTCGCTCGGCAAGACCAGCTTGTTGCGCAACGGCGTATTGACCAGTTTGCCATCGAGCAGCACGGCAAAACCGCCTTCCTCATAAGGAGCAACGGAAGCCTCTTTGTAAAACCGCTTCGGCAGCGGTGTCAGCATCTGTTTCTGCGCTCTGATCACCGGATCGGGATCAGACAACATTGCCTCATGATCAAGCCGTGCCTGTTCGATATCTTCAAGAATATTGCGCATAAAATTTCCTAATGTCTTGGGCTGAACAACGCGCCGCGATCAACGGACAAGCTGAGCCAGCAAATCCGACGGATGATGCAAAATTGCAGCCGCACCCGCTTCACTCAGGCGTTCAGGCTTGTGATAGCCCCAATTCACACCAATGGCTGTGGCTTTTGCGCTGCCTGCCATCATCATATCATATGTCGTGTCACCAATTACAAATGTCTGCGATGCATCGCAACCGGTTTCATAACAACATTCCAGTACCATGGCCGGATGCGGCTTGGACGGGCAATCATCCGCACAGCGCGAGACATGAAAAAACCGCTCGAAACCATGACGCGCCATCACAGAGCGCACGCCGCGGCGTGACTTTCCGGTCACCATGCCAAGCAGAATATCATCGCGTCCGGCAAGTTCATCAATCAATCCGGCAATACCGTCATAAAGCGGCTCATCGAAATCTGCCTCAAGGCGGATTTTTTGAAACTGCTGCTTATATTGCTCGGTCAGATGCTCAATCTCCGCTCCCATCGGAATACCGGAAACCTGAGAAATTGCCAGATTAAGCGTCAGGCCGATAATTTCCTGCGTCTCGCTCAAATCCGGTATGCGCAAACCCGCATTGGCAAAAGTTTCAGCCATACAGCGGTGAATAATGCCGCCGCTATCCACCAGCGTTCCGTCACAATCAAACAGTACCAGTTTCATGATGCCGGTTCCTGCTTTGCTTTGGTCAGTTCCGCATTGCGTTCATCAAATTGCTGTGCGGCTTTGCGCACGGCAATACGCTGCGCATAATTGGCAATGAACAAGCCGCCCGCAATCAGGCCAAGTGCGGCAAACAGCTTCCAGCTCATCGGCTCACCCAGCACAAAACCGCTCAGCATAACGCCGAATGCAGGGATCAGCAGCGCAAAATTCGACAAGGCCGAAGCCGGATAACGGCGGATCATCCAGAACCAGAGCGGATAGGTAAAAGCCACGATAAATGCCGCCTGAAACACAAAGGCCGCATAAGTGATCATGGTCGGATCACGCACCGCATCACCCAGCATCGGGGCAAAAGGCAGCGGCACAATAGCAGCCACCAGCAATTGATAGAGCAAGGTTTTTTCCGGCGCAGCATCGCTCAGATTGGTTTTCTTGATCACCAATGTGGTTGCCGCCCAAAAAACACTGGAAATCAGGCAGAGAATATCGCCGTAAATCGCATATTCCCCCGGCATCGACAATTCATCGGAGAGCACCAGAACCACACCGCAAAAGGCGACAACCATGCCAACCAGTGTCAGCACCCGCATCCGCTCCCCCAGCAGAAAATGCGCGCCGATGGCCACCCAGAACGGCATTGTATTCATCATCAAAGTGGAGCGTCCGGCACTGGTGAAATCCAGCCCGGTAAAAATCAGCACAAATTCCAGCCCGAATAACAGACCGATAATCAGCCCTGGTATCAGCGTCTTGTCTTTTTCAAACAGCGCAATACCGCGCAACCGGCACCACAAAAACACCAGCAGGCCGCCGACCAGCGAACGTGCCGCCGCCATATACATCGGATTAAAACCCTGATTGCCGATCTTGATGGCAACCTGATTCATCCCCCAGCTGACGCAGATAAACAGCATCAGCGCCACGCCCATTGTATCAATGGTGGCGCGGCGCTCATAGCCTGTTACCAGCCGCCCTGTCCCTGACACCGCCGCAGCTCTCCCTGCCGCGTTTCCTGTTGTCCGGCTCATTACATCCCCGTTTAAAACGCATCCGGCCTGTTTTAACTGCTTTTGCACCGGATGATGCCGCCCTGTTAATCCTGTTCCATATCCGCATCAAAGCCGAGCAGATTCCACGACTGCACCATATGCGGCGGCAGCGGGGCGATCACGTCAATCATACCGCCGCCCGGATTAGGGATGCGGATACGCCGCGCGTGAAGATGCAGACGGTTCTGCACCCCACCCGGAAAATCCCAATTGATGTCAGCTTCAAAATATTTCGGGTCACCGATAATCGGATGCCCCAGATACAGCGCATGCACACGCAACTGGTGGGTACGGCCGGTATAAGGTTCCATTTCCAGCCATGCCAGATTTTGCCCTGCGGTTTCCATCACGCGATAGAAAGACACGGCGTGATCGGAATCCGGCTCGCCATGCTGGCATACCCGCATACGGTCACCATCCGGCGTGCTTTCTTTCACCACCCATGTGGAAATTTTGTTCTCGCGCTTGCGCGGCACGCCTTTGACCAGCGCCCAATAGGTTTTCTTGGTATCGCGCTCGCGGAAAGCCTTGGTCAGCGCCTGTGCGGCGCCACGGGTCTTCGCCACCACCAGAACACCGGATGTATCGCGGTCAAGACGATGCACAAGACGCGGCTTTTCGCCTTTTTTATTGCGCCATGCTTCCAGCATCGAATCGACACTGCGCACCACGCCGGAACCACCCTGCACAGCAAGGCCGGATGGTTTGTTGAAGACATAGACTTTCTCATTCTCGAAAATCAGCATTTTCTTGAGAACGTCACCATCATCCTGATTGCGGATGGTTTTGCCGGTCAGCGGTGTATTATCGTTCTTCTCGTCAAGCCCGAGCGGCGGAATACGCACCGACTGCCCGGCCTGCAAGCGGCTGTCAGCCTTTGCACGTCCGCCATCCACGCGGATCTGGCCGGAACGCAGCAGTTTTTGCAAATGTCCGAAACCAAGCCCCGGAAAATGCACCTTGAACCAGCGGTCAAGGCGCATGCCTGCTTCATCTGCATCTACGGTTTTAAGTTCTACGCCAGCCATATTTTATTTATTCCGCTAAAAGTCACAGGCACACAGGCGGCTGCAAAAGACTGCCCGCCGCTTCACCTTTGTTTTGTTAAATATGCTCCTAGAGCATTTCGCGGCCAAATGGAAACATTAGATCATGCCAAGATCATACTATGACAGCGCAGAGCGTATTTTCTGCCGCAAACATCACAGGAATCGACCTGAAAACGAATTTTGTCGTTCTTTTAACGCAAACACACAGCTTCAAGCCGATATCATGTTAAAAACATTGGCTTTTCACCGAATATTTAAATCCATTAAATTTCCTGAACAAAGCTAAAAATTCAGTCTTTTCAGAATATTAGCTTTCATTATCACAGCAGGTTACAAACAGTTGTAATTTATGGTCGGTTTCGCACTTAAATTGCCACTTATGCGCACCAATTTTCATTGCAGTTTACGGCGATCAGGATCATGTTCCGGCAGCCGCTAAACACATGTTTTTCAAACCGCAATCTGACTGGCGGGTAAAATCGGTCAGGCATTATTCCGGAGTGGCCAGTGTCTATTGTGCGCGTTTACTGGAGATCCCTGCAATATCTCTCCGCCGAGAGAACAGCGACAGCGCTGATCGTACTGGCGAATATTGCGCTTGGTGTGATCACCATTTTTGAACCTGTGCTTTTCGGGCGGGTGATTGATGCGATTTCACAAAAGACCGTGATTATCCCGACCCTCGCTCTGTGGGCGGGTCTTGGCGTATTCAACATTATTGCTGTGGTACTGGTTGCCCGCGGCGCCGACCGGCTGGCACATAAACGCCGTCTCGGTGTCCTCACCAAATCCTATGAGGGTATCATTACCATGCCGCTGGCATGGCACCAGCAGCGCGGCACTTCCAACGCCTTGCACACGCTGATCCGCGCAACGGATACTTTGTTCACGCTGTGGCTGGAATTCATGCGCAACCACCTCACCACAATTGTGGCGCTGGCTGTACTGATCCCGACTGCGCTGAGCATGGATGCACGCCTGACACTGGTGCTGATGGTACTTGGTGCAATTTATGTGATGATCGGCCAGCTGGTTATTCAGAAAACCAAAGACGGTCAGGCTGCTGTTGAGCGCCACCATCACAAAGTTTTTGAGCATATCAGCGATACGATCAGCAATATTTCCGTGTTGCAAAGCTATAACCGCATCAATGCGGAAGCCTCTGCTTTACGCGATTATGCGGCCACGCTGGAAAAGACCCAGCGTCCGGTGCTGAACTGGTGGGCACTGGCCAGCGGTCTGAACCGTATGGCTTCCACGATTTCCATGGTGATTGTGCTGCTGATCGGTGCCTATCTGGTGGCCAAAGGCCAGTTGCGCGTGGGTGAAGTCATCACCTTTATCGGCTTTGCCCAGCTGATGATCGGCCGTCTCGACCAGATCAGCAATTTCGTCAACCAGACAGCCTCCTCCCGCGCCAAGCTGGAAGAGTTCTTTGCGATGGAAGACGCTATTGCCCAGCATGAAGAACCGGTTGCTGCACAGGACCTGCAGAATGTGAAGGGTGAAGTTGTCTTTGACAAAGTGACCTATGAATTCCGCAATTCCGGTCAGGGCGTTTATGATATTTCCTTCAGCGCCAAGGCCGGTCAGACCGTGGCCATTGTCGGCCCGACAGGTGCCGGCAAGACCACGCTGATCAATCTGCTGCAACGGGTTTATGATCCGGTTGCCGGTCACATCATGATCGACGGTGTTGATACGCGCAATGTCAGCCGTTCATCCTTGCGCAAAGCCATGGCAACTGTGTTTCAGGATGCGGGCATGTTCAACCGCTCGATTGAGGAGAATATCCGGATCGGTGCGGAAGATGCCACCCATGAAGAGGTTCATGCAGCTGCCAAAGCCGCTGCTGCGCACGACTTCATTCTGGCGAAAAGCGAGGGCTATGACACCGTTGCCGGTGAACGCGGTTCACAGCTTTCCGGCGGTGAGCGTCAACGTCTGGCCATTGCCCGCGCTATTCTCAAAGATGCCCCTATTCTGGTGCTGGATGAGGCAACATCCGCGCTTGATGTGGAAACCGAAGGCATGGTCAAACAGGCGATTGATGACTTAAGTTCCGACCGCACCACCTTTATCATTGCCCATCGTCTTTCGACTGTGCGCAATGCCGATCTGGTGCTGTTTCTGGATAAAGGTCACATTGTCGAAAGCGGCAGCTTTAATGAGCTGGCAGCCAAAGGCGGCCGTTTTGCCTCGCTGTTGCGTGCAGGCGGACTGATTGCCGAACAGGCTGAGCTGACAAATGACATTGATGAAAACAGCAATGTCACCCGCTTCCCGTCCAAAGCGACAGCATAAGCGCTCTGAATCTAAAAATGATAAAACCCGGCTAGAGCACCGTGTGCCAGACTTGGCACACAAAGGTCGCTCTAACACTTTAAAATGAGAGCATTTTACAGCTAAATATTTATTGAGCACCGTACAAATGCGGCTCAAAAAAAGAGTTAGAGCGGAACGCATGATTCAACTCATGCACAAACCGCTCTAACTTACGGGTTTTATTGTATTATACGCAATTATTTCTGATTGCGTTCAATCCGTAATTTCGCCCAATAATCAAGGCGCTTGCGAATATCCCGCTCAAATCCGCGCTCCGGCGGATTATAATATTGCTGCCGTCCCATTTTCTCCGGGAAATAATCCTGCCCTGAAAAGGCATCCGGCTCATCATGGTCATACCGGTAGCCCTCGTTATAGCCCTCATCACGCATCAGCTTGGTTGGCGCATTGAGAATATGCTTTGGCGGCAGCAGAGAACCGTTTTCCTTGGCCGCACGTCTGGCAGCTTTATAGGCCATATAAACGCCGTTGGATTTCGGTGCAGTCGCCAGATAGACACAGGCCTGTGCCAGCGCCAATTCCCCCTCAGGCGAGCCCAGATAATCATAGGCATCTTTGGCGGCATTACAGATCACCAGAGCCTGCGGATCGGCAAGGCCAATATCCTCAACCGCCATACGCACCAGCCGCCGCCCCAGATAAAGCGGATCTTCCCCCGCATCAAACATCCGGCATAAATAATACAGCGCCGCATCAGGATCGGAACCGCGCACGGATTTATGCAAAGCCGAGATCAGATTATAATGCCCGTCCTGCCCTTTGTCATAGACCGGCGCACGGCGCTGCACGATATCCTGCAACTGTTCCGCAGTAAAAACCTCATCCGGCCTTGCGGCACGCCACACTTCCTCAGCCAATGTCAAAGCTGCACGGCCATCCCCGTCCGCCATACGCACCAGACTGGCACGCGCCTCATCATCAAGCGGCAGCGCCCTTTGTTCCGCCTCTTCCGCCCGTGACAGTAAAGTGGCAATGCTTGCCTCATCATGCGGTTTGAATGTCAGCACCCGCGCACGCGACAACAGAGCGGCATTCAGCTCAAAAGACGGGTTCTCGGTGGTGGCACCGATCAGAATAACCGTTCCGTCTTCCATAACGGGCAGAAAACTATCCTGCTGCGCACGGTTAAAGCGATGGATCTCGTCCACAAACAGCAATGTCTGGCGGCCGGACATGCGCCGCGCCCGTGCGGTTTCAAAAACTTTTTTAAGATCAGCAACACCGGAGAAAATCGCCGATATTTGCTCAAAAGCCAGATCAGTCTGTCCTGCCAGCAGGCGTGCAATTGTCGTCTTGCCGGTTCCCGGCGGGCCCCAGAAAATCATGGAGCCGAGACTGCCGGAAGCAATCATACGGGAGAGAATCCCCTGCTCGCCGGTCAGATGCTCCTGCCCCGTAACATCCTTCAATTCACGCGGACGCAGCCGATCCGCCAGCGGGCGGTTACGGTCAGCCAACGGATCAGATGCAGACGAAAATAAATCACTCATAAGACTTCACTTATAGCAACGGGCCGGATTGCTTGCGCAAACCGGCCTCATCATGAATCGCAACGCTGTCAAACCATAATACAGGGACAATGTTTTTGCATTACCGCCTGCCTTTGGCCTGTGTTACGAGCGTGTTTAATGAAGATAACCCGCCCGCTATTGCAAGATCAGCGCACAAACTGACGGTAAATTACACCATCGCGCTCAATATCCAAACGCCATAATGAACTGCGTCCGGCAGAAAGCACAGTGACCAGATCATCCACATTACCGATGGATGTGCCGTTCACGCCGCGCACAATATCACCGGCCTTCAAATTCATCGCCTGTGCAGGCGTATTGCTTTTCACCCCGCTGATCACCACGCCGCGCGCGGTTGGCGCCAAACGGGTCTTGCGGGCGATTTCAGGGGTAATATTCTGCACCTGCGCACCGGACAAAGGATTGCGGCCGGTCATTTCGCGTGCCGGTGTTTCTTTTGGCGGCTGCGCCAGCTTAACCGTCACCTCACGGGATTTGCCGTCATTGAGCACCGTCATCTTCACGGATGTGCCGATACCGGCCGTCGAAACACGATAGCCAAGCGCATCAGGGTTCGCCACGGTAATACCGTCAATCGCGGTGATCACATCGCCAACCTTGATACCGGCCTCTGCCGCAGGCCCTTTCTCAACCAGATCGGTAATCAGCGCACCGGATGGCTGTTTCAAACCAAGACCGGCGGCAATATCCGGTGTAATTGCCTGAAATGTAGCGCCGACATAAGGACGCTCGAATTTATCGCTGCCGCTTTCAGCAGATTTCACCACGGCTGCCACCATATTGGACGGAATGGCAAAACCGATACCGACAGAGCCGCCGCTGCGTGAATAAATCGCGGTATTGATACCGATCAGATTACCGTTCATATCAATCAGCGCGCCGCCGGAATTACCGGGATTAATCGCCGCATCGGTCTGAATGAAAAAATCGAAGTCAGAAACACCGACCTGCGTACGCGACTGGGCGGAAACAATACCGCTTGTGACTGTCTGACCGACACCGAACGGATTACCGATAGCCAGCACCAGATCACCAACCTCAACCTTGTCGGAATTGGCCAGCTTCACTGTCGGCAACTGTTCTTTAACGTCAATTTTCAAAATAGCCAGATCGGTTGTTTCATCATTCAAAAGCAGCTTTGAAGAAAATTCACGGCCATCGGCCAGCGCCACTTTAATATCATCGGCACCGTCAATCACATGATTATTGGTCACGATCAGGCCGGAACTATCCACAATCACACCGGAGCCGAGCGACTGCTCAAAGCGCGGCTTATTCGGGCGCATCTGCCCGCCGAAAAATTGTTCAAAAAACGGATCACCGGCAAAAGGCGAGCGCTGCTGCACTTTGCGCCCTGCATAGACATTCACTACCGCACTGGAGGTTGATTTCACCAGTGGCGCGTAAGAGAGCTGAATATCACTGTGCGACTGCGGCACCTGTTTTTCTGCGACCGCAGGCGTGCTGACCGCCGGCGCGAATAGTGAGATTGTACCCGCCGCCATAACACCGGCCAGCAATACGGCCAGCCCTGCCTTGTACAATTTGCCCACACGTCCCAAAGCATTACGCGGATCAGCCGGTTGATGTGAAGTCATTGAACATCCCTCTTGCAGAGTAAAACCTGTACCCATTTGCAAACAAATCCGCAGGCAGTGACCGCCATGGCAGACGTGCAAATCATTATCTCATCAGCAATATAGGCCACTAAAAAGGCCGGAAAAGTGGCACATACACAATCTTAAAATTAATTTCTTGTAATAGAACAAGCTATTACACAAATTTGTTGATCAACCCTGCATTTCAAACAGGCAAATGAATAATGCACAATAAAAAAGGGGCCGTGAGGCCCCTTAATTTATATAATCTGCCCAGAGCATTTCCAGCAAAAGTGCAAAGCGGTTTTGCGTCGGACAATGCGCCAAACAAAAAAATAGAGCGGTTTTAGGTTTCTGTATGAACCGGAACCGCTCTATTCAGATTATGCAGCTTCGGCTTCAGCAGCTTCAGCTTCAACGCGTGCGCGGTCTGCTGCACCCTTAGCGGTGATGTCGCGTTCTACGAACTCGACAACTGCCAGAGGAGCATTGTCACCGGTACGGAAACCGGCTTTCATGATGCGGATGTAACCGCCGTGACGGTCGGCATAACGGGTTGCCAGAACGTCAAACAGCTTCTGTACCAGCTGCACGTCGCGGATGGCGGAAATCGCCTGACGACGGGCATGCAGATCACCGCGCTTGCCGAGAGTGATGAGCTTCTCAACGATCGGACGGATTTCCTTTGCCTTAGGCAGAGTGGTTACGATCTGTTCATGTTCGATCAGCGATGCAGCCATATTGGCGAACATTGCCTTACGGTGGCTTGCAGTCCGGTTCAGCTTACGGAGTGTCTTTCCGTGGCGCATGAGCCTTCTCCTTTAAAATCTATCTTCCGGTCGCAACCGGTCTCAATATTGATCTTCGTAGCGCTTGGCGAGATCTTCGATATTTTCCGGCGGCCAGGTAGGGATTTCCATACCAAGATGGAGACCCATCGACGCCAGAACTTCCTTGATTTCGTTCAGCGACTTGCGGCCGAAATTCGGTGTCCGCAGCATTTCGGCTTCTGTCTTCTGGATCAGATCGCCGATATAAACGATGTTGTCGTTCTTCAGGCAGTTTGCCGAACGGACAGACAGTTCCAGTTCATCCACTTTCTTGAGGAGAGCCGGATTGAATGCGAGTTCTGCAACCTGTTCCTGCGGAGCTTCCTTCTGCGGCTCGTCGAAGTTGACGAAGATCGCAAGCTGGTCCTGAAGAATACGGGCTGCATAAGCAACTGCATCTTCACCACTGACAGAGCCGTTGGTCTCAACATTGAGGATCAGCTTGTCATAATCGAGAACCTGTCCCTCACGGGTGTTTTCGATCTTGTAGGAAACCTTACGTACCGGTGAATAGAGGCTGTCAACCGGAATAAGACCGATCGGAGCATCTTCAGCGCGGTTACGGTCAGCAGGCACATAGCCTTTGCCCGTATTGACAGTGAATTCCATGCGGATTTCAGCGCCCTCATCGAGGGTGCAGATAACGTGTTCAGGGTTAAGAACCTCAACATCGCCAACCGTCTGGATATCACCGGCAGTTACAACGCCTGGTCCTTCCTTGCGGACAACCATGCGCTTAGGACCATCGCCTTCCATACGGATAGCGATTTCCTTAACATTCAGTACGATATCGGTTACGTCTTCACGCACGCCGTTGATCGACGAGAATTCATGCAGAACGCCGTCAATCTGAACAGCAGTCACCGCAGCACCGCGCAGCGAAGAAAGAAGAACGCGACGCAGCGCGTTACCCAATGTCAGACCGTAACCGCGTTCAAGCGGTTCAGCCACAACAGTGACCTTATTCTTCGAGCCCTGGGTAAGAAAATCAACCTTGTTCGGCTTGATCAGTTCCTGCCAGTTTTTCTGAATCATGTGCTTTCCTTTAATCTAGCTTTGCCACTATCCTATCGTGACAACAGAGAGCGGAAACCACGAAAGGCCGCGAATATAATCCGGACCTTTGCGGCGGTGGACTGATTAGACGCGACGCTTCTTGCGTGGACGGCAACCATTGTGCGGAATTGGTGTCACATCACGGATAGAAGTGATGGTGAAACCGGCAGCCTGCAGAGCGCGAAGTGCGGATTCACGGCCGGAACCCGGACCGCAAACTTCAACTTCCAGCGAACGCATGCCATGTTCCTGAGCCTTCTTGGCGCAATCTTCAGCAGCAATCTGAGCAGCAAACGGGGTCGACTTACGCGAACCCTTGAAGCCCTGTGCACCTGCAGAAGACCAGGCAATCGCGTTGCCCTGTGCGTCTGTGATGGTGATCATGGTGTTGTTGAATGTCGAGTTGACGTGAGCCACACCCGACGAAATGTTTTTACGTTCGCGACGACGAACGCGAGTGGCATCTTTAGCCATAACTAGTCCTTCCAATTGATCTCTACACCGCCGTAGTACCAGCGGCTACACCGACATATGCAGGTTCTGAGACCTGATATGTCTGGATCTGTTTATCAGCTCTTTACAAAGCCGAACCTTTTAAGACGCTCCGTAAACAGAGCATAATCCACGCCTTGCCTCATTCAGCCCCATAATGGCGCGACAGAGACAAGTAAATACCGGAGCTGCTCTATAAAACGGCTCCGGTACCCGCAAATTACTTCTTCTTACCTGCGATTGCCTTTGCAGGACCCTTACGGGTACGCGCATTGGTATGGGTACGCTGACCGCGAACCGGCAGGGAACGACGATGACGCAGACCGCGGTAGCAGCCCAGATCCATCAGACGCTTGATATTCATGGAAACTTCACGACGCAGATCACCTTCTACCTGGTAATCGCGGTCAATGGTTTCACGGATCTGCAGAACTTCAGCATCGGTCAGCTGGTTTACACGGCGATCAAGCGCAATGCCGACCTTTTCCATGATTTCAGCGGCAAATTTAGGGCCGATACCGTGAATATACTGCAGCGCAATGATTGTACGCTTGTTTGTTGGAATGTTTACGCCAGCAATACGTGCCATGCGCTTTCTCCTGAATGAACCGCCGGACAACAGCCTCGCAGGCTATTTATTGGTCAGACGGTAGTTTAAAATATTACAGCTGCGGCCATGCCGCTTAAACACTGTAATGAGCTCTACCGGACGCAATCTGCTTTTCCCTTGCAGAAAACCCTGCAAATGATCAGCCAATAACACATCCGAAATCCAAGAGATCCACCGGCAATCTCACGACAACCGGATCTGTTCTCTATGCCTGCACCGAACCACCGCTGCAGACAGCATAAAAATGAACGAAACCGGAAAACCGGTTCCGCCCATTCAATTTAAGCGAATTGTCGCTGTCTTTGACGGAATCGTGAGCAAAAGTCAACCTCAATCACCGTCAAGCTCCAAATGCTTATCACTTCGTTAAAACAGCAATTGAAAAATGCAGCAGTTTCAAACCGCCCTCTTTTCAAAAGATCAAAGCGCTGACCTGAAATTTTCAGATCAGCGCTTCATATTTTACGAAGCATGCATCCTGTGGATTAGGCAGGAAGCAGGATTTTTTCAATCTCGGCGGTGACGTCAGCCATCGAGGCCATACCATCTACCAGCTTCAATTCACCGGTGCTGGCATAATAGTCAGACAAAGGTGCGGTTTTTTCACGATACTCGATCAGACGCTTGGCAAAAGCTTCCGGATTATCATCTGAACGAACTGTTCCACCGGCAGCAATGGTTTCCGCAACGCGGTTTTCCATACGCTTAATCAGAGCAGCCTCATCGACCTTCAGCTCAATCACGGCATCAAGCTCGGCATGTTTTTCTTTCAGCATAACCGTCAGAGCCTGTGCCTGCGGCACGGTACGCGGATATCCGTCCAGAATAAAACCACCGGCACAATCCGGCTGGTCAATGCGATCAGAAACAATCGCATTGACGATCTCATCAGAGACCAGCTGACCTGCATCCATAACAGCTTTGGCACGTTTGCCGATTTCTGTCTGCGCGGCCACAGCTGCACGGAGCATGTCACCGGTAGAAAGCTGAGGGATAGCATATTTCTCGGTGAGAATTTTTGCCTGTGTGCCCTTGCCTGCGCCCGGAGGTCCTAAAAGTATGAGTCTCATCTCGCCCGTCTTCCCCCACGAAGTTTGGATTTTTTGATCAGCCCCTCATATTGATGAGCAATGAGATGACCCTGAATTTGTGCAACAGTATCCAGCGTCACATTTACGACGATGAGCAATGAAGTACCACCAAGGTAGAACGGCATGCCGGCAGCCGAAATCAGAAACTCAGGAACGAGACAGACGATGATGATATAGATAGCGCCAACAACGGTAATACGCGTCAGAACATAATCAATATATTCAGCTGTCCGTTCACCCGGACGAATGCCCGGAATAAAACCGGAATGTTTCTTCAGCTGGTCAGCTGTATCACGCGGATTGAAAACAATCGCCGTGTAGAAGAAACAGAAGAAGCCCATCAGCGCAGCATAAAGCACCATATAGAGCGGCTGGCCGTGGCCGAGCGCCGTCAGGATCGTGCTTGCCCAAACAGGCATATTCTCGCCGTTTGCAAAACCTGCAACAGTTGCAGGCAACAGCAGCAGCGACGATGCAAAGATCGGAGGAATAACACCGGCAGTGTTGAGCTTCAGCGGCAGATGCGAGGTTTCGCCCTGCGCCATACGGTTACCCACCTGACGCTTCGGATACTGGATCAGCAGACGGCGCTGGGCGCGTTCTACGAAAACGATCACAGCAATCAGTGCAATTGCCAGAATGATAACAGCCAGAATAATACCGGTTGACAGAGCACCTGTGCGGCCAAGTTCCAGCGTACCGGAAATCGCATGCGGCAGGTTGGCAACAATACCGGCGAAGATGATCAGGGAAATACCGTTACCGATACCGCGCGCAGTAATTTGTTCACCAAGCCACATCAGGAACATGGTACCGCCGACAAGCGTAATAACGGAAGTCAGGCGGAAAAACATGCCAGGCTCGGACACAATGCCGCTGCCCGATTCAAGCCCCACAGAGATTGCATAGGCCTGTATCAGTGCAAGGAACACCGTACCGTAGCGCGTATATTGGTTGATAACCTTACGTCCGGCTTCGCCCTCTTTCTTCAGTGCTTCAAGCGAAGGCACAACAGAGGTCATAAGCTGCACGATAATCGATGCCGAAATATACGGCATAATACCAAGCGCAAAAATCGCCATACGGGCAACAGCACCGCCGGCGAACATGTTGAACAGTCCCAGCACGCCCTGACTGTGCTGCTGGAACGACTGGGCCAGCGCGTCAGGATTAATGCCCGGCAAAGGAATATAGGTACCGAAACGATACACAAGCAAAGCCCCGAGCGTAAACCAAATACGCTTCTTGAGCTCAGTCGCCTTTGAGAAGGCTGAAAAATTCAAATTGGATGCAAGCTGTTCAGCAGCCGATGCCATGAGATTACTCCGGTCTGTCGTACGTCAGAATCTGACGCCCCTCCCCAGATATGCCCATAGACAACAAGGCGCAAGTGGGCACATGAAATCAATAGGCATAAAGTTGAAAACGGCGGCACTAAGGCCGCCGTCTTGAAAGATATTTCCGAGGCCTTATTCGGCAGAGGCAGCTTCAGGTAATTTTACCGAACCACCGGCTTTTTCGATCTTTTCGATCGCAGCCTTGGAAGCACCAGCAGCTTCAATCACCAGTTTTGCGGTGATTTCGCCATCAGATACAACGCGGAAGCCGTCTTTTGCACGACGAACCAGACCGGCTGCAATCAGAGTTTCAGTGGTAACAGATGCCTTGGCATCCAGCTTACCGGCATCAACAGCTTCCTGAATGCGACCAACCGACACAACATTGAAGCTTTTCGCAAAAATGTTGGTAAAACCGCGCTTTGGCAAGCGACGGTAAATTGGCATCTGACCGCCTTCAAAACCATTGATGGACACGCCGGAACGGGACTTCTGACCCTTTACACCGCGACCACCGGTCTTGCCGGAACCAGAACCGATACCACGGCCAACGCGCTTACGAGCTTTGGTTGCACCTGGGTTTTCACGCAGTTCATTAAGTTTCATGATAATTCTCCTGCGCTCTGATTAAGCTTCGTCGACGATGCGAACGAGATGCTGAACCTTGGCAATCATACCACGAACGGAAGGTGTATCTTCCAGCGTGCTGCGACGGCGCATTTTGTTAAGACCCAGACCAACGAGCGTTGCGCGCTGTTCTTTTGGACGACGAATTGGGCTACCAATCTGTTCAACGGTAACCGTCTTGCCTTTTGTCGAAGACATAACTTTGTTCCTTAAGTCGTAAGGTGAGCCTGACGGCCCTATCCCCTAATGGTTACTCTTCACCAGCGACAACGTCGTGACGACGAGCCTGAAGGGTCGAATACTTGATACCACGCTGTGCAGCGATATCTTTCGGGTGCATCTGATGCTTCAGAGCATCAAAGGTTGCACGCACCATGTTGTATGGGTTGGATGAACCGAGCGACTTAGCCACAACGTCCTGAACACCAAGCGTTTCGAAAACTGCACGCATTGGACCACCGGCGATAATACCTTTACCGGCAGGAGCTGAACGAAGCAGAACTTTACCGGCGCCGTGACGACCCTGAACATCGTGATGCAGAGTGCGGCCCGAACGCAGCGGAACAAAGATCATGTCGCGCTTGGCAGCTTCAGTTGCCTTGCGGATCGCTTCAGGCACTTCGCGAGCCTTACCATGACCAAAACCTACGCGGCCCTTCTGATCACCAACAACAACCAGAGCTGCAAAACCGAAGCGGCGACCGCCCTTAACAACTTTGGCAACGCGGTTGATGTGAACCAGCTTATCTACGAATTCGCTATCGCGTTCTTCGCGGGCGCGATCGTCGCGATTACGTTCTTTCTGTGCCATTTCCTAATTCCTTTTTCTTTTCCGGAAGCACAAGTGAAACATTAACAGGAGTTAACCCCGAAAATGCACAAATTGACACCCGCAGCTCAGCCGTCTGATAAATCAGATACCAAACCGGGAGTGCCTACATCAGATCAGAAGCCAAAAGGCCTTTGAATATATGATGCATAATCCAGCTTACAGCATCGGATGTGAGTCACTTAAGCCTCACGGCGCTGTAATACAGAAAAAATGTCGTCAAATGCAAGCACCTGACGACATTTTTTAAGTTTATTAGAAGCTGAGGCCAGCTTCGCGTGCAGCGTCAGCAAGAGCTTTCACACGGCCGTGGAAAATAAATGCACCACGGTCGAAGACAACTTCTGCTACACCGGCTTTAACAGCACGTTCTGCAACCAGCTTGCCAACGGCAGCTGCTGCGGCGCTGTCTGCACCTGTCTTGAGTGACTTTTTCAGGTCAACGTCAAGAGTGGAAGCAGCAACCAGTGTGTGGCCACGTACGTCATCGATGATCTGAGCATAGATGTTCTTTGAAGTACGGTGTACGCTCAGGCGCAGGCGGCCATTCGAAACAGCTTTGAGCTGACGACGAACGCGTGCAGCACGGCGCTGAATAGTTTGTTTCGGCGATGCCATAACACGTGTTCCTTATTTCTTCTTACCGGCCTTGCGGACGATAACTTCACCGGCATACTTAACGCCCTTACCTTTATAAGGTTCTGGCGAACGGTATTCACGGATCTCGGCAGCAACCTGACCAACAACCTGCTTGTCAATACCGGATACAACGATTTCCGTTGGCTTCGGTGTTGCAACAGTGATACCGGCAGGAACATCGTAGATGACTTCGTGGCTGAAGCCCAGCGAAAGCTGGAGATTCTTGCCCTGCATCGCAGCACGATAACCAACACCGGAAATTTCAAGCTTCTTTTCGAAGCCGTCTTTAACACCGGTGAAGATGTTGTTGATCATGGTACGGGCCATGCCCCATTTAGCGCGGGCGTCTTTCGACTGGGACAGAGGAGCAACGCTAACGGCGCCCTCTTCCATCTTCACGCTTACTTCATCACTTACGACGAACTTCAGTTCGCCCTTGGTGCCTTTGGCAGTAACAGTCTGACCATCAACGCTGGCGGTCACGCCTGCCGGAACCGGCACGGGTTTTTTACCGATACGAGACATTGTTAACCCTGTCCGTTTCTATGTTCACCACTCAGCCACATCAGAAGATGCGGCAGAGCAGCTCACCACCAACGTTTTGCTCACGAGCCTGATGATCTGCCATCACACCCTTAGGGGTGGAAAGGATGGAGATACCAAGTCCGTTAGCGACCTGAGGAATCGACTTTACTGAAACGTAAACGCGACGACCTGGCTTTGAAACGCGGGTCAGTTCACGAATTACTGGCATACCTTCGTAATATTTCAGTTCGATTTCGATTTCGGACTTGCCGTTTTCGAAGTCTGTCTGTGTATATCCGCGGATATAGCCTTCAGCCTGCAGCACGTCGAGAACGCGGGCACGCAGCTTTGAAGCCGGGGTTGTAAGCTTGGTCTTTTTACGACCGAGAGCATTACGGATGCGGGTCAGCATATCGCCGATAGGATCTGACATAGTCATATTATAACTCTCCTTACCAGCTCGACTTCACGACGCCTGGCACCTGGCCGAGCGAACCCAGCTGGCGCAACGCGATACGCGACATCTTAAGCTTGCGGTAGAAACCGCGTGGACGTCCGGACACTTCGCAACGGTTGCGAATGCGAACCTTGGAGGAGTTACGTGGCATCTCAGCCAGCTGAATGGTAGCGCGGAAACGCTCATCCAGAGGCAGGGACTGATCCATAACAATTGCCTTCAAACGTGCACGCTTTTCAGCATGACGCTTAACCAACTTTTCGCGGCGCTTGTTTTTTTCGACTGCGCTAG
>JBEBVV010000013.1:0-90173 GCA_040392545.1 Pseudochrobactrum asaccharolyticum
CTGCAGACAATACGGCTACGGCTTCCAAAAGGGTTGGGGAGCCTATACATCAGGCGACGGCTAATAACAAGGGCGCAATCTCGCAAGCAAGCAGAATGACAGTGACGATTTCACAAAACAAAGCGGTTTTGGATGCAGAGGCCGGTAAAAAACAGCGCAGGTCGCTGAAACCGCTGTCGCGAATCTTTCCTTATATCCGCCGCTATCCCGGTTCTGTCGCCGGAGCCCTGATTGCACTGGTCACAGCGGCTGCCGCCATGCTGGTTTTGCCGCTTGCCGTGCGCAGCCTTTTGGATCACGGCCTGACGATTGCCGACAGCAGCTTTATTGATACGTCTTTTGCAGCATTGCTGGTCCTGGCTGGGGTGCTGGCGGTGGCTTCTGCGGCGCGGTATTATTTTGTCATTACGCTTGGTGAGCGCATTGTTGCGGATTTGCGGCGCGATGTTTTTGCCCATGTAACCCGTCTGTCATCTGCGTTTTTTGATGAAGTGCAGTCGGGTGAAATCGTCTCCCGTCTGACAGCCGATACAACGCAGGTAAAATCTGCCGTTGGCGCCACGGCCTCAATTGCCTTGCGCAATCTGATTCTCGTCATCGGTGCCGTGGTGATGATGGTGGTGACCAGCCCCAAATTATCGGCGCTGGTGCTGGCGGCTATTCCGCTGGTGGTGTTGCCGCTGGTGGCTTTCGGTCGCTCTGTGCGCCGCCGCTCCCGCCGTGCGCAGGATGAGCTGGCGTTGGCGACCGCTTATGCGGGTGAAAAAATTGCTGCCGTGCGCACGGTTCAGGCCTTTACTCATGAGAATCGCGCTGTCGCCCATTATTCCGGCGCCGTTGATGATGCTTATGATGCAGCACGGCAATCGATTCTCTCCCGTTCCATCCTCACAGCCTTTGCAATTTTTATTGTGTTTTCCAGTGTGGTGGCGGTGCTTTGGTTTGGCTCGCATGATGTGATGAGCGGTCGCATGTCTGCCGGAACGCTGGGGCAGTTTCTGATTTATGCCGTGGTGGCCGCAGGCTCGTTGGGGGCTTTGTCTGAGGTTTGGGCGGAGCTGGCACAGGCGGCGGGCGCGGCTGAACGGCTGGTGGAACTGCTGAATGAGCAGACGGCTGTAACCTCACCTGCAATGCCGGTACGGCTTACACGGGCTGAGGGGCGTGTTGAATTTTCTCATGTGGAATTTGCCTATCCGACACGGCCGGATACACAGGCACTCCATGATGTGAGCTTTGTGATTGAGCCGGGCAAGACGGTGGCGATTGTTGGCGCATCGGGTGCCGGTAAATCGACCTTGATCGCTCTGTTGCTGCGTTATTACGATCCGCTGCGGGGCAAAGTCCTGCTGGATGATACGGATTTGCGGCAATTATCACTGGACGATTTGCGCAGTAATATTGCGCTGGTGCCGCAGGATGTGACGATTTTTGCGGCTAGCATCCGTGAGAATATTGCTTTCGGGCGGCCGGATGCCAGCGCGCAGGATATTGAGGCGGCGGCACGGGCGGCGCAGGCGCATGAATTTATTTCAGGCCTTGAAGGTGGCTATGATGCGCAAGTGGGTGAGCGCGGCGTGATGCTCTCCGGCGGGCAGCGTCAGCGCATTGCCATTGCCCGCGCGATTTTACGCAATGCACCGGTATTGTTGCTCGATGAAGCAACATCGGCACTGGATGCGCAGAGCGAAATGCTGGTGCAGAAGGCACTGGAACATCTGATGCAGGGGCGCACCACACTGGTGATTGCGCATCGTCTGGCGACAGTGCTGAAGGCCGATCATATTCTGGTTATGGATCAGGGGCGGATTGTGGAGCAGGGCACACATGCAAGTTTAAGCCAGTCCGGCGGAATTTATGCCCGCCTTGCTGATTTGCAATTTCATCAAGCGCATTGAAATGAAAAAAGCCCCGTTTGGAACGGGGCTTTTTCTTATCTTTCAGTCAGTTTCAGCTCAATACGCCGGTTGCGGCTGCGGGCATCGGAACTGTCATCGGCTTCCAGTGGCTGATATTCACCAAAACCGGCAGCAACCAAGCGGTTGGCAGGCACACCATTGGCAATCAGGAATTTGACCACTGCCGTTGCACGGGCTGAGGACAGTTCCCAATTGTCGCGGTAACGGCCGGTGCCGGAAAGCGGTACATTATCCGTATGACCGTCCACGCGCAGCACCCAGTTGATGTCGTCCGGTATTTCCTTATTCAGCTCAACCACCGCATCGGCCAGTTTTTTCATTTCAATCAGCCCTTGCGGATTGATGTCGGCAGAGCCGGTCGGAAACAGCACTTCCGACTGGAACACGAAACGGTCGCCGACAATGCGGATATTTTCACGATCCGAGAGAATTTCACGCAAACGGCCGAAGAAATCGGAACGGTAGCGGTTTAACTCTTGGACGCGCTGGGCAAGCGCCACATTCAGCCTTTTGCCGAGATCGGCAATTTTGGTATTGGATTCACGGTCACGGGCTTCCGATGCATTGAGCGCATCTTCCAAAGCGCCGATCTGGCGGCGCAGGGCGGCGATTTGCTGATTGAGCAGTTCCACTTGCGACAAAGCGCGGGCGCTGACCTGTTTTTCTGCATCCAATGATGCGGAAAGCGCACCGGCACGCTGCTCTGCCGCGGCACCGGAGCCGCCGGAGGCCAGCAGATTTTGCAGCCGTGATTTCTCACTTTCTGCCGCAGCGAGCGAGGCTTGCAGACCGGCCAATGTATCTTCCAGATCCTGCCCCTTGCCACGTTCCAGCGACAGAAGTTCGGTCAGCTCGCTGATCTGGCTGTTAAGCCGGTTGAGTACCGAATCCTTGTTGTTGACTTCTTGTGAGAGCAGAAACTGCATCAGCACAAAAACGGAGAGCAGGAACATAATGGCCAGCAGCAGTGTGGACAGCGCATCCACAAAGCCCGGCCAGTAATCGACATGCCGCTCATTGCGGCGGTTGCGGGATAAGGCCATCGGTTCTGCCTTATTGTTCGCGTTTGGTGGCGGAGAGAATGGTGTTGAGCTTTTCGACAGCCTGACGCAGCGCTTTTTGCTCTTCTGCCTGCCGTTCCACCCAATCATTCATGCTCTGCTGGTCATGACGCATGGTTTTTACGAGCGCTTGCACGCCGTCTGCCAGATTGGCAAGGGCTGCCGTGGTACGGGCGCTGGCACCGCTGCCATCCTGCATGGTCTGCAAACGGTCGGAGAACAGGCGGATTTCTTCCAGCGTGCTGCTGCTCTGTTCTGCATTGACCGGCAGGTCGGAATTCAGATCGGTGACGGAGGATAGCCAGTTTTCCAGTTCCGTATAAAAACGGTTCTGTGCGCGACCCGATTGCAAATCGAGAAAACCGAGAATCAGCGAGCCGGAAAGACCGAACAGCGAGGATGAAAAGGCCGTTCCCATACCGCTCAACGGTGCCTGCAATCCGCTTTTGAGCGAATCCAGCACACTGCCGGTATCGCCGGATTTGGGATCGAGCGACTGGATGGTGTGACCGATGGAGCCGATGGTTTCCAGCAAGCCCCAGAATGTGCCGAGCAGGCCGAGAAACACCAGAAGCCCGATCAGATAGCGGGAAATATCGCGGCTTTCATCAAGACGCGTGGCAATGGAATCAAGAATAGAGCGCATGGAGGTGGCCGAAAGTGCCATCGACTGACGGCGGCCGATCATGGCACGCATTGGCGCCAGCAAGACCGGATCATTGGCGCCGTCATCGCCCTCACGGAAGGAATTGACCCAGCGGATTTCCGGCACAAGGCGCAATACTTGCGTGAAAGCCAGCAAAATACCGACCAGCAGTACACCGAGAATCAAGCCATTGAGGCCGGGATTGGTCACAAAGAAGGTCTGGATCTGCCTGATCAGCGCCAGTGCCAGAAAACCCACCAGCAGCAGAAAGATGATCATGATCATCACGACCATTCGCGGACTGGAAAGCCGGTTCGGGTCGTATTCGGTGCCCATAGTAATATGCCGCTGCGCCATAATGTTCTCTCGTCTGACTCTGATCCTGCTCCGTTTCGGCCAAGGCAAATGCACAGGCTGAAACTGCTCCGCTACGGACGCTACTGCAAAAATCTGCAAACCGGAATGCCGTCGGCAGGTTTTATTTTGCGGCTCTTGTCCTGACAGGGCACGGATACCGCCTGTTTATGACCGGAGCATGATCGCACCCGCGCAGGTTTTCAGCGCAGCCACAGATTGAGAGGCGCGCAGCACAAAGAAAAATCCCCCGCTCATCACAGATGAACGGGGGACGGGTCTTTCAGCATTGGTAAAGCGGGATCAGACCGGCTTTTTCAGCGTGCGCAGCAGCTGGCCATGAATAAGCTCATTACCGGCGACGATATTTTTCTGCTCATACATATCCTGCTGGCCGTTTTTGTCGGAGACAAAGCCACCGGCTTCGCGCACCATCAAAATACCGGCTGCAATATCCCAAGGGGACAATGGCTCATCCCAGAAACCGTCAACGCGGCCTGCTGCGACATAAGCCAGTTCCAGAGCTGCCGAACCGAAAGCACGCAGACCGGCAGCTTCGCCCATCACATTGCGCAGTTCAACGAGATAATGACCGTGTTTGCCACGGCCGAGATGCGGCATACCATGGGTGATAACGGCATCGGACAATTTTGTGCGGGCAGCCACACGCAGACGGCGGTCATTGAGGAAAGCGCCGCCGCCGCGTTCAGCGGTGAACAGCTCATCCGTTGCCGGATTGTAGATCACACCTGCAACCACCTGTCCCTGACGTTCCAGCGCGATGGAAACTGCAAATGTCGGAATACCGTGCAGGAAATTTGTGGTGCCGTCGAGCGGATCAACAATCCAGCGATGCTGGCTGTCGGCACCTTCCACAGCGCCGCGTTCTTCCATCAGAAAGCTGTAATCCGGACGGGCACGGCGCAATTCGCTGAAAATAATATCTTCAGCTTTTTTATCTGCCTGGCTGACATAATCGCCCGGACCTTTGAGGGAAACCTGCAGATTCTGTACTTCGCCGAAATCACGCGCCAGTGAACGTCCGGCCTTGATTGCGGCCTGAACCATAACGTTAAGAATTGCTGAGCGCGCCATATTTTACGTCCTGTTTTTGCATAAGTGCGGGCGGGGATGCATCTTCACCGCGGGCGGGCAGCTTATGCGTTGGAATTGAAACGATAAAGCACCGAACCGAAAATAGTGTCGGTCTCCGGATTTTTCGATGCTTTCAATTAAAGTGCCAGAGCGTCCTTGGATAGCGTCCGATTGGACGCATGACACTCTTATCATCCGCAGAAACAAGCCTACGAATGAATAAAATTACTTATGATGAAAAGCGCCGGTTTGCCGGAAGCAGACCGGCGCCTGTTCTGTCAATTTACGATCCAAGCGGCGCTGTGGAGGCGCCGCAGCCTTATCAGGCGCGGGAAACGTAGGTCAGTTCGTTGGTGTCAACGATAACACGTTCGCCGGATTCAATGAAAGGCGGCACGAGAATACGGATGCCGTTTTCCAGAATTGCAGGCTTGTAGGAAGACGCTGCAGTCTGGCCCTTAACAACAGGGTCAGCTTCGGTGATTGCCAGTGTAACCTGATCCGGCAGGCGGATACCGATCGGGCGTTCTTCGTGCATTTCCACGGTGACCATCATGCCGTCCTGCAGGAATGCAGCGCGTTCACCAACGAAATCCTTGTTCAGCTCAAGCTGTTCATAGGTTTCGGTATCCATGAAAATCAGCGCTTCACCCTGTTCATAGAGGAAGGAGAAATCCTTCTGCTCAAGACGGATGCGCTCTACAGTTTCAGCGGCGCGGAAGCGTTCATTCAGCTTGGTGCCGTCGATGAGGTTTTTCAGTTCAACCTGATTATAGGCGCCGCCCTTGCCAGGCTTGACTGCATTGCATTTAACCGCTGCCCACAGGCCGCCATTGTGCTCAATGACATTGCCGGGACGGATTTCGTTGCCGTTGATCTTCATGCTTGTTAATCCGGAATTAGTGTGAAGTTTTTGCTGATCCGCCCTTTGAAATTCTGCGTCGCCTGATCCTTAAAACCGCTTCGGTTCCGGACAATCATACCGCAGTGCGCGTCAGAGGGCGTTCAAGCCATATCAATCGGCGTTTCCAAGACCATAAATCTGCAATTTTGGCAAGCCTTTGCCAAGTTTCATTATGCACTATGTTAGCGAAAACCGCATTTATCCGTTTAAAGCCGGTTGTTTCAGACGCAGGTTTCAGCCTGGTCAGTGTCCGCGCTAAAATATGATGCCGCTTGAAATCCGCTGTTTTTGAGGGAACAGACCTCAGCGCAGACTATTGGCGCGGGCAATGGCCTGCTGGATTTCCTCATCCGTCAACCCGTCCATGAAAGAATCGAGATCCTTGGCATTGAGCTTGGAACGGCGTGCCATAATATACCATGCCGCAGCTTCAACCGGATTGCCCTCGGTGCCGATCCCGTCGCGATAAAGACGGGCCACGCGTGCCATGGCCGCAATATTGCCGCCGCGTGCCGCAGTCAGCAGCCAGCGGAAACCGGCATCATAATTGCGTTCACCGCCACGCCCTTCAACCAGCCATGTGCCGAGATCAAGCTGTGCGGTATCGTAGTTTTTACGCGCTGCACGCAGCAGATAATCACGGGCTTTGACATCATCGCGCGGTATTTTAAGCGTGCCATTGGCTAAAATCTGGCTGACAGCATATTCCGCATCGGGCAATTGTGCCTCTGCGGCTTTTTCAAACCACGGCCATGCCTCATCCAGACCTTTTTCGCCCGGATAGCGCATCATCAGCATTTGCGCATAGTTGAATTGCGCCATGGCGACACCGGCTTCAGCAGCCTTTTGCATCAGGATTTCGGCCTTCTTGGCATCTTTGGTCACATAGATGCCTTGCAGCAGCATGGCGGCATAGCGGAACTGCGCCTCATGCTCACCCTGTTCTGCTGCCAGTCCGTACCAATGCGCGGCCTGTTTCTGATCGGCTTTAATGCCGAGGCCACGGGCATAGATTTCTGCAACCAGTGTCTGGGCTGCTGCATCACCGGCTTTGGCGCGTTCCATACCGAGATTAAAGGCCGTCAGATAAAGGCCGCGCTGAAAGGCACCAAAGGCAGGATCAGCCAGTTTGGCGCCAAAGCGGGATTCGTTAAATGCCGGCATTTCATCGGTTGAGGCCGGTTGGCGCAGCATATTGGCTTTTTCGCTCTGGCTTTTGGTCCATGAACCGGCCAGCTCGGGAATGATGAAGCCGGTTGAAACCTCGGGCACATCGGCAATGGTGTCTGTGCTTTCTTGTTTGACGCCGGCTTTATCGTCAGTCTTGCTGTCTGCTGCTGTTTTACTGTTTTCCGGATTGGCTCTTGCTGTGGCAGGTTTTTCCGCTGCAGTTTTATCCGCTTCTTTTTCAGTAACGGGTTTTTCATCTGCCGCTTTAACGGGTGCAGGCTTTGCAGGTGTTTCCGCCTGTGCGGAAAACTGACCGGAGATCACCGGAACGGCCAGCCAGAATGCAAAAGTGCCGGACAGCAAAACAGATTTTTTCAGCATAGACTCTTTACTCTGTGATTATTCGGTTTCTGTATCTGCCGCACTCAGCTCATCCAGCTGACGATTGGCATCTGCCACAACCTGTGCCGGATTTTCCGCAGCAAAAACGGCGGCACCCAAGGCGATAAATTCTGCGCGGGTGGCAAAACAGGCCGCCAGATCATCAATCTGTGCGCCAGCCTGAACAATGGCCGGAATTTCAACCATTGCCGCCCACCATTCGGCAAGGCCAAGATTGCGCGGATGCGCTTCCGGTTTGGTATCTGCACCGATTTTACCAAAGAACATATAATCCGGCTGCAATTCACCAACTTCCAAAGCGGTATGGCGCTCTTTGACATTGCCGGTGCCGACAATCAGTTTCGGTGTATAGCGTTCAACCGCGTCGGCAATATCGGCAAGCGGGCCTTCAATATGCACGCCGTCCGCGCCGACACGGCCTGCGGTGCGCGTATCATTGAGGATGAGGGCAGCAGCGCCTGCGGCCTGAATTTTTTTAACGGCATCGGCGGCAAAATTCTGGAAAGAAGCTTCATCCACCTTGCCATTATCGAGAATGACACTGGCAACATCACCGGCGGCAAGCGCTTTATCCAGCACCTGCAACAGGGTGTCAGCGCTGGCATTTTCAGCGGAAGGGGAAGGAACGACCAGAACCAGACGCGGGCGGTTTGCAGGAAATTTCATCAGACGGAGCCTCGTTGAGCGGGCGGAAATAGCCCATGAAAGTGGCGAAGTTCGGGAAAGCGCATCTTTTTTGTGATGCGGGATTCACCTTATTGATCTGTGTTTAGAACATAATTGCTAAAAGATAACCGGCTTTTTGAAAATCATGACGCATAATTGCAAAAAAGAAAGCATTTTCAAATCTGTGTGCAAATGGTCATCAAGCCGTCATGCGGGCAGATAAAGCCCTGTGTTTCATGCATGTATGACGGGTTCCGGCACCCTGTTTTATCGGGTTAAGTCCGTGTTGTTCTTGCCGCTTTGTTTAATTCTGGAAAATAATGTGATGGGGGTAAGGGCTCCTATAGCCGCTTTCGTGTCCCATTTCAGTCATATTGCTGTATGCAGACAAAAATTACCTGCGCGAAGCATTTTTATAGCCCCTGAGCGAAAATGCTGACGGCAAACGGGTAAGGGACAGGTTGGCAGATGACTGTAATGAGCATGATGCAAAATGCGGGTCAGACCGTGAAGATGCGGGATACAAGACTTGATGTGTTCAGAGCGCTGGCGCTGTTGAGCATTTTTATCAATCATGTGCCCGGAACGATTTACGAGAAGTTCACGCACCGCGAATTCGGTTTCTCCGATTCGGCGGAAGCCTTTGTGCTGATTTCCGGTCTTGCTGTTGCGCTTGCCTATAGTTCCAAATTTGTTGAAGGCAACCGTCTGCTGCTTTCCCTGAAAATGGCGCGCCGTTCCATGACGCTTTATATGGCGCAGATGATGACGACGCTGATCACGCTGGGGATTTTCGGCTTTACCGCAATCTATATGAAGCGGCCGGAAATGCTGGAAATGATCAATATTAAAACCGTGATGGAGCAGCCTGCTCAGGCCTTTGTCGGTCTGGTCACGCTGGGGCATCAGCTCGGTTATAATAATATTCTGTCGCTCTATCTGGTCTTGATGCTGTTTGCGCCACTGATGCTCTATCTGTCGCGTATCAGTATTTCGCTGATGCTGACCATTTCCGGCGCGATCTGGTTTTTATCCGGCTATTACCACATTGCGCCGATGAATTATCCGACACCGGGCGTGTGGTTTCTTAATCCTTTGTCATGGCAGTTTCTGTTTGCCATCGGTATCGGCGCCATGACCTATGCCAAACAGGGCGGGCGTTTTGATCAGAACCGTCCGTTGATGATTGCGGCGATCAGCTATCTGGTTTTCTCGCTGTTATGGTTGCGGCTTCCGCATCCGAACTGGGATATTTCCTTTGGTCTGCCTGCAGTGCTGACCGGTTTTGACAAGACCTATCTGTCGGCAACCCGTCTTCTGCATGTGCTGGCGCTGGCCTATGTGATTGCCGGTCTTCCGGCGCTGTCGGAAAAAGCGCGTCTGGATATGAGCAATCCGCTGGCCGTCCTTGGCAAGCATTCGCTGCCGGTTTTTGTGGCCGGTACGATTCTCGCTATGATCGGTCAGGCTGTGCGCTATGTGCATCCGGTCAGCCTGTCTTTTGATACGCTGCTGATCGCCACAGGGATTATGGCACAGTTCGCGCTGGTCTATTATCTGGAATGGCTGCGCGGTCTTGGCTGGAAAGGCAAAGCTGCAGCCAGAACAGCGGTGCCGGAAATCTCGCGTGCAGAGGCGCGTTTTACAGAGAGTCGTCACAAGCCGGCCCATATTCCGGTAAAGCCGCAATCTGTTACGGTGTCCTGAAACGGGTGTAAATTAACCAAATATTAAAGTTAACGAAACAATATAAGCCTATCCGGCATTGTCGGATTCTTACCGAGTGGACTTGGTCCCTCTGTATGACGCCTCCCTGTTAAACTTTTGAGGGCCGCTTTTGCGGCTCTTTTTTTATGCGGGTTTATACCCGGCTTTTGTGGATAAGCGGACTTGCCTGCTGTACCCGCTCTTATAGGCGAAAGAGCGCAAAATCACTGCCGATTCTTTCTAAATATATGAATCAAATAGATTTATCCCGATTGTGGCGGATAAATTCTCTGGCAAGCAAAAAATCACGATTCATCTTTCTTTAACCATATTATTGCGCGAGCGTGTATGAGCGTGCATTTTGCTTGGATAGGCTATGGTCTGAGAGTGTTTTCTGCCCGTGCTTTGTGATGCAAACGAGTGAAGTGCAGCCTGAACAACAGGGGATTCGCCGGTTTGAGCGGTTATAAATCGCTAAAAATCTGCGCAATCAGCCGGTTCGGGATGCGGATCAGAAACGACAGGGCAGTTGCAGAACTGTTGTGTCAGAACATGTCGCATGATCGCGGCTTTTAACCGGAATGGTACAGGACGGTTACAGGCGTGAAATGCTGTAGTGAGCAGAACAAGATGATGGAACAGACATATCGCAGTGAGAACCGGACGACGGACAATATGATCCGCTTGTCTGAGCGTATGGTGTTTTCTGACAGTTTCAAGCCGCTTTACAGTGAAGGTATGGCGCTGGTTGAAGAAGCCGCCGCTTATCTTGACAATGAGGGCAAGGAAGCTGCGCGTCATCTGTCGACCAAAGCGGCAACGCTTTATGCGGCTGAATCCATGCGTCTGACCTCACGCCTGATGCATATTGCATCCTGGCTTTTGCTGCTGCGTGCCAGCCGCTCCGGTGATATGCCGCGTGATATGGTGGCGCGTGAAAAAGCCAAGGTCAGCCTTGAAACATTGTCTGCCGGTGAAACTGCTGCCGGTTGGCAGGAATTGCCGCAGGCCTTCCGCGCTATGATTGCCCGCTCGCTCTATTTGCAGGATCGCGTGCGCTGCATGGATGGCGACAGCTATCACCAGCCGATCCGCGCAATGGTGGAATGCAAGGGCAATCCGGTCTCTGATCAGATTGTGCTGTTGCACACGGCCTTTGGCCGCAACTGAGCTATAGAGCCATTCTTCCGCCTTTAAATGGCAATGTTTCCATTTTGTTCACATTTTGATTGTTGAATGCCCCTTACACAAGGTAAGGTCAGCATATGAAACAGGCGATTCGCATTATTGGTATTGATCCGGGCTTGCGCCGCACCGGTTGGGGCGTGATTGAGTCTGTGGGTAATGCCTTACATTTTGTGGCAGCGGGAACCGTCACATCCGATGACAAGATGGATCTGGCCTCGCGTCTGTGCCAGTTGCATGAGGGTTTAAGTGCGGTTCTGCATCGCATGATGCCGGATGAGGCCGCTGTTGAACATACTTTCGTCAATAAAGATGCAACGGCTACGCTGAAACTTGGTCAGGCACGCGGTATTGCGCTGTTGGTGCCTGCGCAGGCCGGATTGCGCGTTGCCGAATATGCGCCGAATGCGGTGAAGAAATCTGTTATCGGTGTCGGTCATGGTGAAAAGCAGCAAATTCATATGATGGTGAAAGTGCTGATGCCGCGCGCCAGTTTTGACACCAGCGATGCGGCGGATGCGCTGGCAATTGCCATTTGTCATGCCCATAACCGGCACAGCCTGTATAATCTGGCAGAGTTGAAAAAGAGCGGGAGGATTGCAGCCATATCATGATCGGGAAGCTGAAAGGTGTTGTCGATGAAATTGCTGACGATCACGTTATTCTCGACGTGCATGGTGTCGGCTATGTGGCTTTCTGCTCTGCACGCACGCTGGGCAATCTGCCGGCAGCGGGTGAAGCGGCAATTCTGCTGATTGAAACCTATGTGCGCGAAGATGTGTTACGGCTCTACGGCTTCGGCACGGCGCTGGAGCGGGAATGGTTCCGTCTGTTGCAGAATGTGCAAGGCGTGGGGGCCAAAGTGGCTTTGGCTGTGCTTGGCACGCTGACACCATCGGAGCTCGCCAATGCCATTGCTCTGCGCGACCTTGCCATGGTGTCACGTGCGCCGGGGGTGGGCAAAAAAGTAGCCGAGCGCATTGTTACCGAGTTGAAGAATAAAGCACCTGCTTTTGCCGGTGATGCGGCGGCCAATATCGGGCTGAAACAGGAAATCGGTGAGGGCGTGGCCTCTACTGCGGTGAGTGATGCGGTTTCCGCTTTGAGCAATCTCGGCTATTCGCGTGATCAGGCGGCCAATGCGGTGGCTGCAGCACTGCGTGAAGCGGGAGAAGATGCAGATTCCGCCAAGCTGATCCGGCTTGGCCTGAAAGAACTGGCGCGGTAAAATGCGCCTGCAAAACTGAAAGTGCGGGTATAATTGATGAGTGATGAAGATCGTCTGATTTCTGCGCAAAAGCGCGGGGAGGATACGGACACGGCTTTGCGCCCGCAAAGTCTGGATGATTTTGTCGGTCAGGCCGCAGCCCGCGCCAATCTGAAGATTTTTATTGAAGCGGCGAAAACCCGTGGCGAAGCGCTGGATCATGTGTTGTTTGTCGGCCCTCCGGGACTGGGCAAAACCACATTGGCGCAGATCATGTCCAAAGAGCTTGGGGTGAATTTCCGCTCAACCTCAGGGCCGGTGATTGCCAAAGCCGGTGATCTGGCGGCCCTGCTCACCAATCTCGAAGACCGCGATGTGCTGTTTATCGACGAGATTCACCGCTTAAGCCCGGCGGTGGAGGAAATCCTCTATCCGGCGATGGAAGATTTTCAGCTTGATCTGATTATCGGCGAGGGGCCTGCGGCGCGTTCCGTCAAGATTGATCTGGCAAAATTCACGCTTGTTGCGGCGACAACCCGTCTTGGTCTTTTAACCACGCCTCTGCGTGACCGTTTCGGTATTCCGGTGCGGCTGAATTTCTATACGGTTGACGAGTTGGAATATATTGTGCGCCGTGGTGCACGGCTGATGCAGCTGAATATTTCCGATGACGGCGCGCGGGAAATTGCGCGGCGTGCGCGCGGCACACCGCGCATTGCAGGGCGCTTGCTGCGCCGTGTGCGGGATTTTGCGCTTGTTGCCAAAGCAGAGATTGTTGATGCCAAAATTGCGGATGAGGCGCTGATCCGTCTGGAGGTGGATAATATCGGCCTCGATCAGCTCGACCGGCGTTATCTCAATATGATTGCCCGCAATTTCGGTGGTGGGCCTGTGGGGATTGAAACCATTGCCGCCGGTCTTTCCGAGCCGCGTGATGCGATTGAGGATATTATCGAGCCTTATCTGATCCAGCAGGGCTTTTTGCAGCGCACCCCGCGCGGCCGTGTCCTGACAACAGTTGCATGGCAGCATCTGGGGCTGACTGCGCCGACAGATCTGGCGGTGCGGCAGATCACGCTGTTTGAGGATGAAGCCTGATGTCAGAATTGTTGAGTGCGAACGAATCTGATGTGATCAATGGCACACTGACAGCGCAGGGGCATCGCTTGCTGGCGCGGGTCTATTATGCTGACACCGATTTTTCCGGCGTTGTTTATCATGCGCGTTATCTGGAATTTCTGGAGCGTGGCCGCACCGATTTTCTGCGTCTGAAAGGTGTGCATCACACACAATTGGAAGAAGGCCAGCTTGGTGAGCCGGTTGTCTGGATTGTGCGGCGCATGGAAATTGACTTCCGCTTACCCGCTCGTATTGATGATATGCTGTTGGTTGAAACCGTGGTGGAAGAGGCATCCGGTGCACGGATTACCATGCGCCAGACGATCAAACGCTATTTCGGGGCAGAGCGGGAAACCGAGCTTCTGATTGAGGCTAAGGTTGAGGCTGCGCTGATTAACAAGCAGGGGCGGCCGCGGCGCATGCCTTCGACATGGAAAGCCTTGTTTACCGGTCATTCAGCCGGTGCGGACGCAGATAAAAAATAAGCGTCGCTGACACAAAATCGCCCGCGCAAACGCGAATCCTAACTTATCTTTAACCATAATGGTTCATCTTTGCCACAGGATGGAAGGGAGACGTGCGGAATCTGCCTGTCGCCTTCCTTTCACCAAAATTAACCGTAAAAAGCAGTCGTGCCGGTAATACACGCAATGTGTCCGGCGACAGCAGATACGGCGCAAAGCAATTCGGCGGGCCGTGCTATTAATGACGCATCCGGAACGCCAAGGTAACAACAGATTGAAACGGTTGCGCAAACATGTGCAGGCAACCGTTTTGCTTTTGCCGCCCGGTGATGAGCCGGGCGTTTGGATTCGAGGACAGGTGACAAATGGAAACGCTACCCATTGCAGCGCATAGTGCTGATGTCAGTCTCTGGGGACTGTTCATGCAGGCCAACTGGGTTGTAAAGCTGGTCATGCTGGGTTTGCTGGCAGCCTCAATCTGGACATGGGCAATTATTATTGACAAGACGCTGGCTTATCGTCGTGCCTCCGGTGCGATTGAGCGCTTTGAGCAGGTTTTCTGGTCCGGCCAGTCTCTGGAAGAACTATACCGCAATCTCGGCGAACGCCGCACCACAGGCATGAGTTCAATTTTCATGGCTGCGATGCGCGAGTGGAAAAAATCGTTTGAGAAGGGTGCCCGTTCACCGATTGCCCTGCAAATGCGCATTGAGAAGGCGATGGATGTGGCTTTGGCGCGCGAAAGCGACAAGCTGGAATCACGCCTCGGCTTTCTGGCAACGATTGGTACTTCCGCACCGTTTATCGGCCTGTTTGGTACGGTTGTCGGTATTATGACCTCCTTCATGGCGATTGCCGCTTCCAAAAATACCAGCCTTGCGGTTGTGGCGCCGGGTATTGCCGAGGCGCTTCTGGCAACGGCGATCGGTCTGCTCGCCGCTATTCCGGCCGTTATTGCCTATAACAAGCTGACCGCTGATGCAGGCAAGATCACTGCACGGATGGAAGGTTTTGCCGATGAGTTTTCGGCCATACTGTCGCGACAAATTGATGAGAAGCTGACGCCGCGCGGGTAAATTGCGCGGTTTCGTTCACAGCAGACATTTATAATTCAGGCCGGTTATCAGGTCATAAGATGAAGGCCGGAAGGTTTCAGATATGGGTATGTCATTAGGAAGTCAGGGCGGGTCAGGTGGCCGTCGCCGACGCGGGGGTAAAAAAGCCCCGATGAGCGAAATCAACATTACGCCTTTCGTGGATGTGATGCTGGTGCTGCTGATTATCTTCATGGTTTCCGCTCCGCTCCTGACTTCCGGTGTGCCGATTGATCTGCCGGATACGCAGGCCAAGGCGCTCAATGCCGATACGCAGCCGATCACCGTGTCAGTCAATGACAAGGGGCAGGTCTATCTGCAGGAAACGGAAATCGACATTACCGAAGTGGTGCCGAAACTCGAGGCCATTTCCAAAACCGGTTATGAAGAACGTATTTTTGTGCGCGGCGACAAAAACGCTGATTACGGCACGGTGATGAAAGTCATGTCCCGTATTTCGGCGGCCGGTTTTAAAAATATCGGTCTTGTGACCCTCCAGGAGCAGGATAGCTGACGCCATCATGAAGGCAGGTCTGACATCCTCAACACTCATTCATGTTGTCATTATCGGCTGGGGACTTTTTACGTTCTCGTCGCCGAAGCCTTTCGACATGATTGATACAGAATCCTTTCCCGTTGATATCGTACCGATTGAAGATATTTCACAGGTACAGCAAGGGGATAAGAAAGCACCCAAGGCTGACAAGCCGGCACCAAAGCCGACAACCAAGCCGCAGACTGTGGAACAGGCAGAAAATGCCGGTGACAGCGATCTGGATCTGAAAACACCGCCAATGCCGAATGAAAAACCAAAGCCGGTTGAAACGGCTGAGGCGGCAAAGCCTGCGGAAAAACCGGCTGAGAAGCCGGAGCCGGTACAGGAAACCAAACCGGAGCCAAAGCCGGAGCCTGTGAAACCACCGGAACCGGTGAAGCCGCCGGAAACAAAGGTTGAACCAAAGGTTGAGCCGAAAACCGATGTGAAGCCTGATCCTGTGGCCGAGGCGATTGAAAAACAGCCGGAGCAAACGCAGGAAGTGAAGCTACCGGATCGCGTGCCGGCACCGGAAACCAAGCCGAAACCGCAGCCGACGGAAACAGCCAAGGCTGAGGATAAGAAAAAAGACGAGAAGAAACCGGATAAGCCAAGCACGACCGCGCAGAACACCTCCAAGGATAAGGATGCGAAGGCTGACGAAGTTGCTGCACTTTTGAACCGTGAAAAAGCGGCTGGCGGTGGTGCCAAGCGTTCGACAGATAAAGAATCCTTCGGCGGTAAAAAGACCACCGGCGGTAAGCTCAGCCAGACTGAAATGGATGCCCTGAAAGGCCAGATCAGCGACAAATGGAGTGTGCCTTCGGGTGTGGCTGATGCGTCTGATCTGCGGATTACGGTCAAGATGCAGCTGAATGAAGACGGATCGATCAAAGGTGATCCGGAGGTTTCTTATACGGGCGGCGATTCAGTGATCGGCCGTGCGGCAGCAGACAGTGCGCGGCGTGCGGTGATGCGTGCGGCACCTTATAATCTGCCGCGGGACAAATATGACACATGGTCAACGGTGATCGTGAATTTCGATCCGAGTGACATGTTCTAATACAAAACAGAGCCGGAGCGTCAGGTTCCGGCTCCGGCTTATGCCTAATGAATTTCTTTTAAGGTGAGACTTCTCACAGAACCAAATGATCAGGACAAACGAGGTCCACGCCATCATGAAGACACTGTTCAAAACACTTTTTTCGTTGCTTGTTGCTACTGCGGCAGTGAGCACAGCTGCGGTGCTGCCGGCGCGCGCAGTTGTGGAAGTCAACATCAACAAAGGTAATGTTGATCCGCTGCCGATTGCGCTGACCGACTTTTTGTCCGGCGATCAGCTGGGCGCGGAAATCACTTCAATTATCGCGGCTGACCTTGAGCGCTCCGGTCTGTTTGCGCCGATTGATAAAAAAGCCTTCATTGAAAAAATCAGCAATCCTGATGTGGCACCACGCTTTGAAGACTGGAAAGTGATCAATGCGCAGGCTCTGGTAACCGGTCGTGTCACCAAGCAACCGGATGGCCGTTTGAAGGCTGAGTTCCGTCTGTGGGATACATTTGCCGGTCAGCAGCTTGCCGGACAGCAATTCTTCACCACGCCGGAAAACAAGCGCCGCGTTGCTCATATTATCGCCGATGCGATTTATGAACGTCTGACCGGTGAAAAAGGCTATTTCGATACCCGTATCGTGTTCGTTGATGAGTCCGGCAGTGCGCAGAAGCGTGTTAAACGTCTGGCCATTATGGATCAGGACGGCGCGAATGTGCGTTATCTGTCCAATGGTAAGGATCTGGTTCTGACACCGCGCTTTTCGCCAAGCCGTCAGGAAATCACCTATATGTCCTTTGCCGGTGACCGCCCGCGCGTTTATCTGCTGCAATTGGAAACCGGCCAGCAGGAGCTGGTGGGTAATTTCCCGGGCATGACCATTGCCCCGCGCTTCTCGCCGGATGGCCAGAAAGTGGTGATGAGCCTTTTGCAGGATGACGGCAGTGCCAACATCTACACGATGGATTTGCGTTCGCGTACCACAACCCGACTGACCAGCAGTCAGGCTATTGATACCTCGGCTTCCTATTCGCCGGATGGTTCAAAAATCGTGTTTGAATCGGATCGCGGCGGCCGTCAGCAGATTTATGTTATGGGTGCCGATGGTTCCAATCCGCAGCGTATTTCTTTCGGAAATGGCAGCTATTCCACACCGGTCTGGTCACCGCGCGGCGATCTGATTGCCTTCACCAAACAGGCAGGCGGCCAGTTTTCCATCGGCGTGATGAAGCCTGACGGTTCGGGTGAACGTCTTCTGACAAGCGGTTTCCATAATGAAGGTCCGACATGGGCGCCGAATGGCCGTGTACTGATGTTCTTCCGCGAAGTTGGCGGCGCATCCCGTCTGTTTACGGTTGATCTGACCGGCCGTAATGAACGCCAGATTCAGACGCCGAACTCCGCATCTGATCCGGCATGGTCGCCATTGCTGAACTGATATTATGCATCAGCATTCAGTTCAGGTTTAAGTCTGGCATAAGGTCAGGCTGCTTTGAAAAATAACAGGGTCGGTTCTACTGTGCCGGCCTGAAATAATCGGGAGCAGGGCGGCGGTAAAAAGCGGATTTTACATGAAAAAGCCGTGTTTCTGCCGCATTGCTCCATCAGTTGACGGCCCATAAGTTTTAGGCAAGCTGCTTCGCCTGGTGTTTTCAGGTACAGGAGCCCGCCTGCTAGATGCCGCAGAGTGGTAGAGCGAGTTTGTGTGCCGGGTTCGGCACACGGTATTCGAGTTGAGTTTTTATGCCGTTTAAGCAACAATTAACCATGTTTTTTGAACGGTTTTTAACCTAAATATGATTAATCATCAGATTAGTCATACATCATGTAAACGCAATATTCTTAAGGAGTACGGGCCATGCGCCGTTCCCAGTCGATTGCCCGCAGCCCGTTTGCTGTTGCCCTGTTCCTGTCGCTCGCCGTTGCCGGTTGTGCCAACAAGAAAAACCTCCCGAACAATGCCGGTGATCTCGGCCTGAACGGTGGCGGTTATGGCGCCAATGGTGCGGTTGCAGGTTCCGCTCAGGACTTTACAGTTAATGTCGGCGACCGTGTTTTCTTCGATCTCGATTCTTCCGTGATCCGCGCAGATGCACAGCAGACGCTGAACCGTCAGGCTCAGTGGCTTGCCCGCTATCCGAACTATTCGATCACCGTTGAAGGTCACTCGGATGAACGCGGTACCCGCGAATACAACCTTGCACTCGGCCAGCGCCGTGCTGCCGCTGCCCGTGATTATCTGGCATCGCGCGGTGTGCCTGTAAACCGTATGCGTACCGTTTCCTACGGTAAGGAACGTCCGGTTGCAGTTTGTGACAATATTTCCTGCTGGTCGCAGAACCGCCGTGCCGTTACCGTTCTTAACGGTGCAGGTAGCTAATGCATGTCTCCCAAAAGTGGGAACCGGTTTTGGGATAAAGACATGCATGAAAAAATGCTTAAAGCGTGTTGCATTTCATTGAGCTGCAACATGCTTTAATTGATATCAGGGCGGGTTTTGCCTGAATGGTAGAATTGCTTGCCCTGAAATTTCCGCAGTGTGTTTTAATCCTGCGATAAAAAAGACACAGACTTATGTGAAAAGCGGCCTTAGGGTCGCTTTTTTCAGTTTGAACATAAAAGCCCAAATTTGGCCGTACTCAATTGCACCATTTCAACGGAGATTATAAAGATTGCACAGATATGATGCAGAGCTGTGTTCGGCAGATGCTCTGGTGATATCATAAAAGGAGTATTTCCGGTTTCTTGAAACGGGGAATGATCTGGAGAACCACTCTTGAAGTGAAGTCGTGACAAATTTTCGGGCGCATGAGGTATTGCGAATGAAGAGAGCATTGAAAAAACTGGCGCTGACGGTCAGTTTGCTGCTGTCAGCTGCAGTGGTGAGCGGAACGACCGCTCAGGCGCAGGTGAATGATCAGCGTGTCAACCAGTTGCAGGAACAGGTACGTGACCTGACCGGCAAGCTGGAAGAAATGAATTTCCAGATTTTGCAGATGCAGGAGCAGATGCGCAAAATTCAGGAAGATAATGAATTCCGCTTTGAAGAGCTGGAAAAGAAGAAAAAGGCTGATGCCGGTTCTGACACATCAACCAAGACAGCGGCGGCAGATTCTGCCGCTGCAGCTTCATCCAAAGAGCCGCGCCGCAGTGCTGCCGATACCGGTGATGCTGTTGCTGATAATGATAATGCAGAGAATGACCCGTCTGATTTTCAGCCTGCGCAAACGGCTGATGCAGGTGCGGATAATTCCGCCGATTCCGTTGCTACTGGTCAGCAAACACCGGTTACTGTCGCCTCGCAGGCTCCGCGTGCGCTCGGCTCGATCCAGTTTGACGCCAGTGGCAATGTAATCGGCGGCAGCCTGAATGAAGAAGCCATGCAGCAGCAGGTTGTCGCTTCACTGCCGAAAACCGATAATCCGAACGAGCTGTATCAGGCCGCCTATCAATATATTCTCGCCGGTGATTACCGTGCTGCCGAAGTGGCGTTTCGCTCGCATATTGACCGTTATCCGGCAGATCCGATGACCTCGGATGCGCGCTACTGGCTTGGCGAATCGCTGTTCGGCCAGACACGTTATGCGGAAGCGGCAACGGTGTTTATTGATATGCAACGCGATTTTCCTGATTCCAAGCGCGGGCCTGAAAATATGCTGAAACTCGGCATGGCGATGGCCAAGCTCAATGACCGTGAAGTGGCCTGTGCAACATTTGCAAAAATCGGCAGCCGTTTTCCCGGAGCTGCTCCGGCGGTGCTGAAACGTGCGGATGAAGAGCGCAAGCTCAATCATTGCTGAGCAGCGGCGTGGGCGGATCACTTAATTCCGGTTTTTCCGATATCAGCGAAAGCATTTTTGCCGGTTTCGATGCCTGTTGGCCAAAGCCGGAGTTCAACTCGACACCGGAAACAGTGCTGGTTGCCGTTTCCGGCGGCAGTGACTCTGTGGCGCTGCTTATCCTCACACAGCATTATCTTACGCAAAGACGTCCTGAAAGCAGGCTGCTTGCAGTCACCATTGATCACCAATTGCGTGCAGAATCAGCCGCTGAGGCTGAGGATGTGGGACAACTATGCGCAGCTTTGAAGATTGAACACCAAATTCTGCGCTGGGAAGGGCAAAAGCCTGCAAGCGGCATTGCTTCTGCGGCCAGAACTGCCCGTTATGCGCTGCTGGCGCAGGCGGCGCGCCAAGCCGGTGCAAGAATAATCCTGAGCGGCCATACGGCGGATGATCAGGTGGAAACCTGTCTGATGCGGGAAAAACGCCTTCACCGGCAAGGTAATATTGCCGGTGAGGGGCGTGGACTGGCGGCGATGGCACCGCAGACGCTTTTGCAGAACAGTATTTTATTATGCCGTCCATTGCTGGAAATCGGACGGGAAAGCTTACGGGATTTTCTGCGCGCACGGAATATTAGCTGGGTGGATGATCCGAGCAATGACAATCTGGCCTATGAGCGCCCGCGCACCAGACAGGCCGCACAATTTACCGATAAATTGGCTGTTTTGCGAAAAATCGGGCAGTCTGCACAACAGCGGTTGAGCGATAATTATAAGCTTGCTGCACTGTTGGGCAAGAATGAGGGGCAGTTTCAACGGACTGCAACGGATGGCTTATTGTTGCGCGATGGCTGGCGTGATGGCTGGAATCAACAATGCCTGTCTTTAACGCCTCTGGCGCTGGCTTATTTGCTGACGGCAATTGGCGGTAAGGCGCTTTTGCCTGCCTTGAGCGATTGTGCGGAACTGGCACAATGGCTCACTGATGCGTCTCTTTCAGGTGATGCACGCCGGACATTGCATCATTGTGTGCTTGAGCGGCAGAGCGGCAATGTTCTGATCCGGCGTGAGCGCCGTGATCTGCCGGAACAGGTAGTCGAGTCCGGACAGACGCTTATTTGGGACGGGCGTTACAGCGTGACGAATGAAACGGACTATGCGCTGACAATCGGAACTGTGCATGCACAGCAATTATCCGATTATCTGCGCCGTTATGAAATTGAGCCATTGCCTGTCAGCCGTGAGGCACTGTTATCGGCTCCCGCAGTTTTGCTTGATGGGCATTGTGCAGAGATTCCCGCGCTCACCGGTTTGACCGGTCAGCACAGCAAAATCCGCCTGAAACGGCATTTTGCCTGCTTTGATAATGTGCTTTCCGGCTATGATTTTGTGGTTGCAGGGGCAGTAAAAGCGCTTTTAACCATGCCTCTTGACCATAAAGTCAGGTAAATTCTGCAAAGAATGCAGAAGAATCACTTATGAAGCTTTGCACTGCCTTGGCAAGGCAGTTCATCGAACCTATGTTAGGTTTGAATATTTTTCCGAATGTGCCCAGAAGGTGCTCAGGATCGGAAAGACGTTGATAGTCGATTGGACCCGAGATGAATCCAAATTATCGCAACTTCGCCCTCTGGGCGATCATTGCTCTCCTGCTGGTTGCATTATTCAATCTGTTTCAGAGTCCGGCGCAGCGTGCGTCGTCTCGTGAAATTCCGTATTCGCAATTTATCGATGATGTATCGAGCGGTCGGGTGAAATCCGTCACCATTACCGGCCCGCGCATTGTTGGTTCCTATGCGGATAATAATGCTGGTTTCCAGACCTATTCTCCGTCAGATGCCACTCTGATCAGCCGCCTTGAAGAAAAGAATGTTGCGATTACTGCAAAACCTGAAAGCGATGGCTCGGGCTCGCTGTTTGGTATTCTTTTGTCATGGCTGCCGATGATCCTGATCCTTGGCGTGTGGATTTTCTTCATGCGTCAGATGCAGGGCGGTTCGCGCGGAGCCATGGGCTTCGGCAAATCCAAGGCAAAACTTTTGACGGAAGCGCATGGACGGGTGACATTTCAGGATGTTGCCGGCGTTGAGGAAGCCAAGGAAGATCTGGAAGAAATCGTTGAATTCCTGCGTGATCCGCAGAAGTTCCAGCGCCTCGGCGGTAAAATTCCGCGCGGTGTTCTGCTCGTGGGCCCTCCGGGAACCGGTAAAACCCTGCTGGCGCGCTCGGTTGCCGGTGAAGCCAATGTGCCGTTCTTCACGATTTCCGGTTCGGACTTTGTGGAAATGTTTGTCGGTGTCGGTGCCAGCCGTGTCCGTGACATGTTCGAACAGGCCAAGAAAAACGCACCTTGCATTATCTTTATCGACGAGATTGATGCTGTCGGCCGCCATCGTGGTGCCGGTCTTGGCGGCGGCAATGATGAGCGCGAACAGACGCTGAACCAGTTGCTGGTTGAGATGGACGGTTTTGAAGCCAATGAGAATATTATTCTGATTGCTGCAACCAACCGTCCTGACGTGCTTGATCCTGCTCTGCTGCGTCCGGGTCGTTTTGACCGTCAGGTTGTTGTGCCTAATCCGGATGTAACCGGCCGTGAACAGATTCTGAAAGTGCATGTGCGTAATGTACCGCTGGCACCGAATGTTGATCTGAAAGTGCTTGCACGCGGTACGCCGGGCTTCTCCGGCGCGGATTTGATGAACCTTGTTAATGAAGCTGCATTGATGACCGCACGCCGCAACAAGCGTCTGGTGACCATGCAGGAATTCGAAGACGCCAAAGACAAGATCATGATGGGTGCGGAACGCCGTTCTTCGGCGATGACGCAGGCTGAAAAAGAGCTGACCGCCTATCACGAATCCGGTCATGCGATTGTGGCGATGAATGTTGCCTCGGCTGATCCGGTGCATAAAGCAACCATCATTCCGCGCGGTCGTGCGCTGGGTATGGTGATGCAGCTGCCGGAAGGCGACAAATATTCCATGAGCTATAAATGGATGGTGTCGCGTCTTGCTATCATGATGGGTGGCCGTATTGCGGAAGAACTGAAATTCGGCAAGGAAAACATCACTTCCGGTGCGTCTTCTGATATTGAGCAGGCAACCAAACTTGCCCGTGCCATGGTGACCCGCTGGGGCTTTTCTGAAAAGCTCGGTTATGTTGCCTATGGCGAAAATCAGGAAGAAGTCTTTCTTGGTCATTCCGTCTCACGCACGCAGAATGTTTCTGAAGCAACAGCACAGCTGATTGATGCGGAAGTGCGTGAGCTGATTGACAATGCCTATGCGGAAGCCCGCCAGATTTTGACCGACAAGCATGATGCATGGGTGGCCATTGCTGAAGGCCTGCTGGAATATGAAACACTGAGCGGTGAAGAAATCCGGCAGTTGATCGAAGGTCAGAAACCGAACCGTGACAATGGTGATGATACATCATCCTCACGTGGTTCGGCCGTACCGAAGACAGGTAACAGCGCCCGCAAGAAATCCGGTGATGAGCCGGAAGCGGGTCAGAATATGGAACCTGAACCGCAGGCATAAATGCTGATCTCAAGAAAACCGGGCTGAAAGGCCCGGTTTTTTTATTGATGGTTTTGGCGAGCAGTCTGTCTGTCGCTCTGGGCTTTATCGCAACCGATTATCTGTATTTCGGTCTCATCTGTTTTGTGTTTCCGGCAATCTGTGCGGCGCTTTGTTGTATTTTTCCGCGCATTGAGACGAATATTGCTTTCAGAAATTCATCTAAAAATGCAGATTATCCGAGACATTGTTTGACAAGCGGCAGGAAATCGCTGCATTGCTAATTTTTATATTGGCCTGTCTTTTTTCAATTTCATTTTCAAGACGGGCAGTTTGGTCGTTCCGTGAAGAAAAGGCTTGGATATGTCCCGTAAATATTTTGGTACTGACGGCATCCGCGGCAAGGCTAATTCTTTTCCGATGACACCAGAAATAGCCATGCGGGTGGGGATGGCTGTGGGCCTGTCTTTCCGCGATGGCGGGCAGGGACGGCGCGTGGTGATCGGCAAAGATACCCGCCGCTCCGGTTATATGCTTGAAAATGCGCTGGTTGCCGGTTTCACAGCAATGGGCATGGAAGTGTTTCTGCTGGGGCCCATTCCGACACCGGCTGTGGCCATGCTGTGCCGCTCTTTGCGTGCGGATATCGGGGTGATGATCTCCGCTTCCCACAATCCTTATTATGATAATGGTATTAAGCTGTTTGGCCCTGACGGTTATAAATTGTCGGATGATCTGGAGCTGACAATTGAAAAGCTGATCGACGATGATATGAGCGCTCATATGAGCAGCCATGGCGAGATCGGCCGTGCCAAGCGCGTTGACGGTGATATTTACCGCTATATCGAATTTGCCAAACGCACGATGCCGCGTCATTTGTCGCTCAATGGCCTGCGTATTGTGGTCGATTGCGCCAATGGTGCAGCCTATAAAGTTGCTCCTGCCGCGCTCTGGGAGCTGGGGGCGGAAGTCATCACAATCAATAATGCACCGAACGGCACCAATATTAACGAGGATTGCGGTTCCACCCATCCGGAAGGTCTGATCCGTAAAGTGCATGAAACCCGTGCCGATATTGGTATTGCGCTGGATGGTGATGCTGACCGTGTGCTGATGGTGGATGAAAATGGCACGATTATTGACGGCGATCAGCTGATGGCGGTTATTGCCGAAAGCTGGGCGGATACGGGCCGCCTTGTCGGCGGCGGTATTGTTGCCACGATCATGTCTAATCTCGGCCTTGAGCGTTTTCTGGGCGATAAGGGCCTGTCGCTGGCGCGTACCAAGGTGGGCGACCGTTATGTGGTGGAACATATGCGCAAGCATGGTTTCAATGTCGGTGGTGAGCAATCCGGTCATATTGTGCTGTCGGAATTTGGCACAACCGGTGATGGTCTGATTTCTGCCTTGCAGATTTTGGCAGTGATGCAGGAACAGGGGCGCCCCTTAAGCGAGGTTTGCCGTAAATTTGAACCTGTACCGCAGATTCTCAAAAATATCCGCGTCTCCGGTTCCGGCCTGCTGACGGATAAAAAAGTTGTGCAGGCGATTGAAGAGGCCAAAGGCCAGCTCGGCACATCCGGCCGCGTGGTGATCCGCCCTTCGGGCACCGAACCGCTGATCCGCGTGATGGCGGAAGGGGACGATCACGGTCTGGTTGAGACCGTGGTGGATGACATTATCACCTCGATCCGTGCGGCTTCCAAAGCCTGAAAATCATTTTAATGAAAAAAATTATCCGGCTGTCGTTAAAAAATGACGGCCGGATCATACGGATTTTACTGTCTATTTCGTATCATATTATTTACGAAAATATTAATAAATATCGTGAATAAACAAGGTTAAGTAGCATTTAACCTTTCAGTTTTATGGTGATGTCCAAGAATGGTCGTCCCGGTGTTACAGGCCGTGGAAACGCGATAGGACACGCACATGAACAGACTGAAAAATTTGCTTATCGCCGGTGTTGCAGGGCTTGCAGTTACAGCTTCTGCCTCTGCAGTTTTCGCTGCGGATGTGATTGATATTCCGGAGCCGGTTATCCCTGAAGTTATTGTACAGCCTGCACCTGCGGGCGGCTGGTATCTGCGCGGTGACATCGGTTATTCTGCACCAAAATTCAAAGGCGCTGATTATACAACTGCCGGCACCGGTTGCGATAAGTGCGGTAACACTGTCGGTCAGTTTGATGATCATTATCTGGACGGCAAGCTGAAAGGGTCTTTCCTGCTTGGTGGTGGTGTCGGTTATCAGGTGACAGATTATTTCCGTACGGATCTGACGCTGGACTATCTGACCCGTTCGAAATTCACCAGCGATCGTGATGAAAGCCGTCTGACTGCTTTGTCGCTGCTCGCCAATGCCTATGTTGATCTGGCGAATTTCAACGGCTTCACCCCTTATGTCGGTGCCGGTATCGGTGGAACCCGCGTGAAATGGGATGATGTTGTTGACACCCAGAATGGCGGTGTTCTGTCGGGTGCAGCCAATTGGCGCTTTACATGGGCTCTGATGGCCGGTGCATCTTATGATCTGACAGACAGCCTGAAGCTGGATGCAGGTTATCGGTTCCGCCGTGTTGAAGGCGGCAAGATGTTTGATAATCTTGGCCAGGTTGGTGCCGGTTATGACAAGCGCCTTGATATTCATGATGTGCGCGTTGGTTTGCGCTATCAGTTCGGCGGCTATGCCAGCCCTGTTGCTTATAACGACATCAATAAGCCGGTTTATAAATAAGCCTCTTTATGCTGCACCTTTGCCGGTGCAGCATCTTTCTTCTGCCACATGATCCTGAACATGACACGCTGAGGCCGGATGGTTTCAGTGACGGGATCTGTGTTGATTTTTATTGCACCATCCGGTGTCTATTTCAGGATACGGAAGATGAAACAATCTTCATTCACAGCAGTCCGCTATGCAGCAATGGCTGCAACTGTTGCGGCAGTGGTTGGCACAACTGCACAGGCTGCCGATCTTGACCAGATTCTCTATGCCACACCTGCCGAGCAGGATGTGATGAAACCGGTGGAAATCGGCTCCGGCTGGTATTTGCGCGGTGATATTGCCTATGTGCCGTCTTCCAGCGCGAAAATGCGTATTGAAGGCTATGAATGGCTCGGCACAGATCGTGGCGATGTAAAAGCGATGGCAGCCTATAGCGGCGGCGTCGGCTACCAGTTTACCGATAATATCCGCGGCGATATTACAGCCGGATACCGCAAGATGAAGATCGGCGGCGTACCGCTTGAAGCGGGTATCTGGGATGTGATGGCCAATGCCTATTATGATATCGGCAACTTCTCCGGTGTCACACCATATATTGGTGCGGGTCTTGGTATGGCCAATGTGGATTATAAGATCAACGGTCCTGTGGGTGAATTGATCAATGGCCGCGATACCACACGTCTGCAATGGGCGCTGATGGCGGGTGCCGCGATTGATGTGGCGGATAATGTCAAAATTGATCTTGGCTACCGCTATGCGCGTATTTCTTCCGGTGATGTGGCCTATGCAGGGCCTTTAACGATCGGAGATAAAGGTTTGCAATCGCATCAGCTGCGGGCAGGTTTGCGCGTTACCACCTGGTAAGAGCCGTATTAAAGATGAATTTTGGTAATGCCGCGCCTGCAATCAGGCGCGGCATTGCTGTTTTAAGGTCTTTGAAATGCAAGCACGGCGCCTATTGTGAAAGCTGTGCTGCGGGGCTTTTACTTATAGGGATTATACAGGCTGTTATCCGCCGGTGTTGCATTATCCTCTGACACCGCTGCCGATAGGAACGGATGGTGTGCTGACCGGTGGTGGTGGCGGATTAACGGGAGGTGGGCTGACAGAGACGGCCGGACGAACGCCTTCACCAATATTCGGGCCACTGTGAACCGGTTCTACGCCGCGGCCGATAGGAACGGGCGGAGGGCTGTCGGGGAACACAGGGCGCACACCGCTGCCAATGGCAACGGGAGCAATATTGCCGGACGTGACCGGACGAACACCACTGCCAATAGGAACAGTTTCCCGTTCGCGCTCATAGCGATAAGACGGGTATGGCGTATAGCTGCGCCTTACCGGTTGTGCAGGCTGCGCGGGCCTGTAAATTCTTGTCTGACTGTTATAACTATAGATGTTCCTTACCGGTGGATTGTAATTATCATCCGGAATAACCGCGCAACCGCTTAAAGCACTGCCAATAAATAATATTTTCAGTAAATTTGAATATATACTATATTCCCGATAAAATTTTATCATAAAACAAGTCCATAATAATTAAAAAATTAAATTATGGACTGTTAAATACTATAATTTACTAAATATTAATACCCAATTTATTGGGATGCCTGTTTAGCATCTGGCCAGTTGTGCCAGATGGGAGGGCATATCTGTTGCTGCGCCGGCGGCATTGACCGTGTCAAAATATTCATGCCAGCCGGTAGCGGCAATTGCTTCCAGCAGGATGCGCACTGCCGCTTCATCGCGGAATTTCCACAGGGCGAAGAATTGCTGTTGCGCCGGATGAAGTTGTGACGGATCGGTTTGGCCAAAAGCCAGTGGTTCAATACCGGCCTTGTCAAGATTGCTCATGCCCGCGCCGATCATCGCGAAAAAATCCTGTCGCTGTTCCGGTGACAAAGCAAGCCATGCGGCTTTGGGGCTGTATAATTCTGCAAGATAATGGGTCATGTCAGTCTCGTATGTGGGAGGGGTTATTTATTGATTGTGCGCAAAGCGCGTTTGCAAATGCGGGCTGTGGCCGGTGCCGTGCTTGTTTCCAGCCAGCGCGTGCAGAGTTTCTGCACCCAGTCCGGTGTGGCTTTGGAAGCATCATTGAGCCAGTTGGCGACAGAATCCTGCACATAGATTTCCGGATCGCCGCGCAAGGCTTCAAGAATCGGCAGTGCCAGTTCCGGCTCGGTTTTCAGCCTGTTGAAATGCGCGCACCATACACCGCGCGGACGAATGGCCTCGCAGGCATAGCGCCGGATTTTATAGGACGGATCTTTCGTCCATGGTTGAAGCAGGCTGATAACCAGATCAGGCTGGGCGATAATATCCGGGCGCATGGCCAGCCATGCCCATTCGCGCACGCCGAAATGCGGGTCATCGGCCAGTGGTCTGATCTGTTCCAGCTTGTCCTGTAAAGAGAGACTTTGCTGCTGTGCAATGAAATAGCAGGCCCAGCCGCGGATTGTATCGGATGAATGCTTGCTGAGATCATTAGCTTTGATTGTGCTATGAGTGTGCAATAATTCTGCCGCCAGCGCCATGCGGGCAGTGATGCCTGCGGAAGAGCCGCTTAATTGCCGGTATAATTCTGGCGGTATCTGCGGAAAGGCGGCCTGCATCAGTCGGGCAAAATCAACGGCGAGGCATTCCGTTAAAACGGTGGTTTCAGCCGTGCCGCTATTCAGCGCGTCGAGCCGCTCCGGCGTGATGTCACTCATACGGCGGGCAGATTTAACCGGCGCTTTGACCATGGTTCGTCTCTTTCTGTGCGGTGATCCAGATTTTCGCTAAAAGCCCGCTTAATATCTGCTGTTCCTGTGCATTGAGCGGTGCCATCAGCGAGGCAATCCATGCCGTATGTTCGGTCGTCAGGTTTGCGGCGGTCTCTTTGCCTTTGCCGGTCAGGGTAATGAGCAGTGAGCGGCGGTCGGTTTGGCTGTGTTCTCTGGTGATGAAGCCGTCACGCTCCAAACCATCAAGCAAACCGGTAAGGGTGGCGCGGGTGATGCCTGCGCGTGCGGCCAGCAAATGTGGTGCAAGCCCTGCCGCTTCATGATGCAGCAAAAACAGAATCACAAATTTACTTTCGGATAATTGATAGGGTGCCAAACGCTGCGCACAGCTCTGATCAATCATTCTGGCCGTGCTGAGCAATTCAAAGCACAGGCGCAAATTATCGGCCACAAGGCCATTGCGTTTGCTCTGTTCCAGAAGCGCATGATGTTTTATATCGAGAATATCCATAAGGTGACATATGGTATGGTGCCTAACTAATTGTCAAGCGGTCTGACAGGCAATTTTGTCGCGGATAATAAAAAAGTGGCGGCGGCAGCTTAAGATATCTTGCGCAAGCTTCGTTTTTTCTATATCTCGGTCAGTGGGCCACTTCTCCCCAACGGGAAGCGAGCTATCTGAAAGGGTAGATACAAATGACGACTTTTCCAAAGCCGGACATCCGTCCAGCTAATGCACAATTTTCTTCAGGTCCTTGCACCAAACGTCCGGGTTGGACATTGGAAGCGCTGGCAGATGCACCGCTCGGTCGGTCGCACCGCGCTAAAATCGGCAAGACAAAGCTCAAAGCAGCGATTGACCTGACCCGTGAAATTCTTGAAATTCCAGCAGATTACCGCATCGGCATTGTGCCGGCATCGGATACCGGTGCCGTTGAAATGGCTTTGTGGTCCCTGCTTGGTGAGCGCGGCATTGATATGGTCGCGTGGGAAAGCTTCGGCGCCGGTTGGGTGACCGATGTTGTAAAGCAGCTTCAGCTTAAAGATGTCCGCACATTTGATGCGCCTTATGGTGAAATCGTTGATTTCACACAAGTTGATTTCGACCGCGATGTTGTCTTCACATGGAACGGCACCACATCCGGCGTGCGCGTACCAAATGCGGATTTTATTCCTGCGACACGTAAAGGCCTGACCATTTGCGATGCAACGTCTGCGGCTTTTGCGCAGAATCTGGATTATACCAAGCTCGATGTTGTCACTTTCTCATGGCAGAAAGTGCTCGGCGGTGAGGGCGCACATGGTATGCTGATCCTGAGCCCGCGTGCCGTTGCGCGCCTTGAAAGCTATAAGCCTGCATGGCCATTGCCGAAAATCTTCCGCATGACCAAAGGCGGCAAGCTGATTGAAGGTATCTTCACCGGCGAAACCATCAACACACCATCCATGCTCTGCGTTGAGGATTATCTCGATGCGCTGCAATGGGCGCAGTCGATCGGCGGTTTGCAGGGCCTGATGGCACGCGCAGATCAGAACTTTGCCGTGATCAATGATTTTGTTGAAAGCCGCGACTGGATTGCCAATCTGGCGAAAGATCCGGCCACCCGCTCCAACACATCCGTGTGCCTGAGCATTACTGATGCGCAGGTTGCCGCATTGCCTGCTGACGGACAGGCTGCTTTTGCGAAAGCGCTTGTAGCGCTTCTGGAAAAAGAAGGTGTTGCCTTTGATATCGGTGCCTATCGTGATGCCCCTTCGGGGCTGCGTATCTGGGCCGGTGCAACGGTTGAAGCATCAGACCTGCAGGCCTTGCTGCCATGGCTCGACTGGGCATTCCAGACGCAAAAAGCGCAGCTTTCCTGATCTCATAACACCGGCCGCAAGGCTCTTCTGAAAATTACCAGAGCGTGATGCTTTTCGCTGAATAATTATCCCGCTCTAATCTTTTGTTTGCGCATGATCTTATCCGAAAACCGGTTTCCACTTTTCGGGATCATGTTTGAGTACCAGCTGCAACTGTGTTGGGACGGTTGCAGCACGCCACCCTTATTTTCTGCTGTCACACAATTACGGAGGCCGTTATGGCACCTCGCGTTCTCGTTTCGGATAAATTGTCGCCAACCGCAGTGCAGATCTTCAAAGATCGCGGCGTTGAAGTGGATTACCTGCCGGATCTCGGCAAAGATAAAGAAAAACTGCTGGAAGTGATCGGTCAGTATGACGGTCTGGCGATCCGCTCGGCAACTAAAGTCACCGAAAAACTGATTGCTGCTGCAACCAATCTCAAGGTTGTCGGCCGTGCCGGTATCGGCGTGGACAATGTGGATATTCCGGCTGCATCGCGCCGCGGTATTATCGTGATGAATACGCCTTTCGGTAATTCGATCACCACTGCGGAACATGCAATTGCGCTGATGTTCGCCGTTGCCCGCCAATTGCCGGAAGCTGACCAGTCAACCCGCGCCGGTAAGTGGGAAAAGAACCGCTTCATGGGGGTGGAAATTACCGGCAAGACGCTGGGTATTATCGGTTGCGGTAATATTGGTTCGATCGTTGCCACCCGCGCTATCGGTTTGAAAATGCATGTTGTGGCTTTTGATCCGTTCCTGTCGGAAGGCCGCGCGGAAGAACTCGGCGTTGAAAAGCTGGAGCTTGATGAATTGCTGGCGCGTGCCGATTTCATCAGCCTGCATACGCCGATGACCGACAAGACCCGCAATATCATCAATGCGGAAAACATCGCCAAGATGAAAGATGGTGTGCGCATTATCAATTGTGCCCGTGGCGGTCTGATCGTTGAAAAAGATCTGGTTGCAGCACTGCAATCCGGCAAAGTGGCCGGTGCCGGTATTGACGTCTTTGAAGTGGAGCCGGCAACAGAATCGGAACTGTTCGGTCTGCCAAATGTTGTTTGCACACCGCATCTGGGTGCGTCCACCTCGGAAGCGCAGGAAAATGTGGCACTGCAGGTTGCCGAGCAGATGGCTGATTACCTGATCAAGGGTGCCGTCAGCAATGCGATCAACATGCCGTCGATCACTGCGGAAGAAGCCCCGCGCCTCAAGCCTTTTGTCAAGCTAGCGGAAGTGCTGGGTGCCTTTATCGGTCAGGTCACCGATGAGCCTATTCAGGAAGTGGAAATCCTGTTTGACGGTTCCACGGCTGCCATGAATACACGCGCTTTGATCAGCGCGGCTCTTGCCGGTCTGATCCGCCCGCAGGTTTCGGATGTCAATATGGTTTCGGCACCTGTGATGGTGAAGGAACGCGGTATTATTGTTTCGGAAGTGAAGCGCGACAAATCCGGTGTTTTTGACGGTTATATCAAAATCACCGTGCGCACCACCACGCGCACCCGCTCGATTGCCGGTACCTGCTTCTCTGATGGCAAGCCGCGCTTTATCCAGATCAAGGGTATTAATCTGGATGCGGAAGTTGGTCAGCATATGCTGTACACCACCAATAATGACACGCCGGGCATGATCGGCTGGTTGGGTACGGTTTGCGGTCAGCATGGCGTGAATATCGCCAACTTCTCGCTCGGCCGTGAACGTATGGGCGGCGATGCGATTGCGCTGCTCTATCTTGATGAGCGTATTCCCGATGCGGTGCTGGAAGTTCTGCGTGCCAATGAAGCGATTGTGCAGGCACGGCCACTGGTTTTTGACGTGGCAGCGGACTAAATATAAAATAGTATAAAGAATTGAATGACGGGGAAGATCGGTTTCCCGTCATTTGCATGTCTGGTTTATGTCCGAAGAGGTTGTTCCAATGTCTGGAAATCCAGTGCCGCTGCAGGCGCAATGGCGGTTGATGCAGGAATCTGATCTGGCAGAAGTCCATGCGATGAGCTGTGTCGTGCATCCGGATTTTCCGGAAGATCCGGCTATTTTTGCTGATCGCTTGAAAATTTTTGCGCCGGGTTCGCTGGTCTTGCAGGGCGACGCGCAATTGCTCGGCTATAGTTTCAGCCATCCGTGGCTGCGTTATTCCGCGCCGGCGCTGAACAGCTTGTTGCATAGCATTACAGAGCATGCGGATACCTATTATTTCCATGATGTGGCACTGCTGCCGCAGGCGCGTGCCTTCGGCGCGGCCCGCAAGCTGGTGGAGCTGCTGGTGGATACGGCACGCGGCCATGGCTTCGACTCACTGTCGCTGGTGGCGGTCAATGGTTCGCAGCCTTATTGGGAAAGACAGGGTTTTGCGGTGCAGGATGTGCCGGAATTGCGCGAAAAACTGCTGAGCTACTCGGTTGATGCACGATTCATGGTGCGTAATCTGGATAAATAAGCCAGTTTTTGCATGAACTGGTGCGATTTCCGGCAATCGGGAGTCGCACTTTGGATTGTGACGCTGTATAGAAACTCACGTTCTAGAAAAAGTATCAGCTTCAAAAGAGCATAACTTTAAAAAGAGCGGGCCTAATTCGGCATGTGTCACAGGCTCGATTCAAATTCCAAACACAGTGTACAATTCTGTACTGAGGAGTTTTCTTCATGGCTAATGTGATCGTCGTCGGCTCGCAATGGGGCGACGAAGGTAAGGGTAAGATCGTCGACTGGTTGTCGGAACGCGCCGATGTGATCGTGCGCTATCAGGGCGGCCACAATGCCGGTCATACGCTGGTCATTGACGGTGTAAGCTATAAGCTGGCACTGTTGCCTTCAGGTCTTGTGCGCGGCAAGCTGTCTGTTATCGGGAATGGCGTGGTGGTTGATCCGCATCATTTCGTGACAGAAGTTGAAAAGCTGCGTGCGCAGGGCGTTGAAGTAACCCCTGAAGTGCTGCGTATTGCTGAAAACGCACCGCTTATTCTCTCCCTTCACCGTGAGCTGGATGCAATCCGCGAAGATGGTTCTGCCGGTCTGAAAATCGGTACCACCAAGCGCGGTATCGGCCCTGCTTACGAAGACAAGGTTGGCCGCCGTGCCATCCGTGTGATTGATCTGGCTGAGCCTGAAAGCCTGCGTCCGAAAATCGAACGTCTGTTGACCCATCATAATGCGCTGCGTCGCGGTATGGGACTTGCAGAAATCTCTGTTGATACAATTCATGCAGAGCTGAGCGAAGTTGCTGACAAGATCCTGCCTTATGTGGATCAGGTCTGGAAGATTCTCGACGATAAGCGCAAAGCCGGTGCCCGTATTCTGTTTGAAGGTGCGCAGGGCGCGCTGCTCGATAATGATCATGGCACTTATCCGTTTGTAACCTCATCCAACACGGTGGCCGGTCAGGCTGCTGCCGGTTCGGGTCTTGGCCCGACAGCAATCGGCTATGTGCTGGGTATTACGAAAGCCTATACCACCCGCGTTGGTGAAGGTCCGTTCCCTTGCGAACTGGATGATGAGATCGGTCATCATCTCTCGACTGTTGGCCGTGAAGTCGGTGTGAATACCGGCCGTTCCCGCCGTTGCGGCTGGTTTGATGCGGTTCTGGTGAAACAGACAGTCCGCACCTCCGGTATTACCGGTATTGCCCTGACCAAGCTGGATGTTCTGGATGGTCTGGACGAGATCAAGGTTTGCGTGGCCTATGAGCTGGACGGCAAGCGCATTGATTATCTGCCTGCTTCCATGGAAGCGCAGGCACGCGTCAAGCCGATCTATGAAACACTGGAAGGCTGGAAAGAAACCACCGCCGGTGCACGCTCATGGAATGAATTGCCGGCGCAGGCTGTCAAATATGTGCGTCATATTGAAGAGCTGATCGGCACGCCGGTTGCTATGCTCTCCACCAGCCCTGAGCGTGAAGATACTATTCTGGTAACGGATCCGTTTCAGGACTAAAACCGGCTGTAATACATGATTTTAAAAGGCGGGATCATATCCCGTCTTTTCTGTTTTTTGCCCACTTGATTGCAGATGCAGAGTGCTCCATCCTGCAGCGGCAGTTGGTTTTTGGTGAAATTTGCACTTTTTTGCCACAATCACCGTTGTTAAGCGCTTCTAACGTGTTGAATTTCACAGTAAACTTTGCATTCGTTAAGACTTATGTTTAATAAAACATTCAGGTTTTATCTGATTTTTTCGTGAATATGCTGTTTGGCCTGCAAAATGCGTGTGCAAGGCAGCGGACTTCAATCGTCAGCAACGGATTTGGAAGAGTATGGCAGATTTCGCAGCGGTACTGAAAAAGACAATTGATGCACAGGCTAACCCTGATCAGGTGTTGCGCCAGCGTGTCTATGCGAAGGCCCGCTCGACCATCGAGCAGAAGCTGGTTGCTGCAAATGCGCCTGATGCTGTGGCGCTCAAACAGCGCCAGATGCTGGAAGCCGCGATTGAAGAAGTGGAAGCGGATTACCGCGCTGCCGAGCGCGCTGCTGAAGAAGCTGCACAACCGGAGCAGACAACAGATCCGCTTGAAGATTTTCTGAAAGCTGTACAGGAAGCCGGTGTTTCCGAGGAGCAGGAGGCACAGGATTCTGTACTGCCTGATGATCCGCATGATGATGCGGGCGGGACAACGGATGAATGGCAGAATGAGCGTGATGATGATGCAGGCTTTGCCGGTCGTCCGTCTTACAAGGCTTCTGATTATGATGACGAGCCGCGTGGCCGTGGCAAGGGTCTGATTGTCGGTCTGATTGCGCTTTTGTTGCTGGGCGGCGGCGGTTATGCAGGCTGGACCTATCAGGATCAGATCAAGGATTATGTCGCATCGCTGACCGAAGGTTCAGCCGACAGCGGTGAGGGCACTGATGCCGGTGAGGATGACACGAGCGACAGCCAGACACCCGACAGTCAGCCGTCAACCAGTGAAACACCGCAGGCACCGGAAAGTCAGCCTGCTGCGGGCGACAATGGCAATGCTGCCAACAGTACAGCACCGGCCAATAAGCAAGATGGTGAGCCGAAGCTGACCCAGCGCCTGCTGCCGGATGGTACGGAAGTTGATGATGGCGCTGCCGCAGGCAATGGCGGCTCCGCGATCGGTGAAGGCACGTCGACTGCTGCCGCCACCGGCACTGCGCCGGCTACAACCGGTCAGACACCGGGCGCAAGCACAACACAGTCCCAGACCATTCCGGTCGGCCAGCGGGCTTTCTTCTATGAAGAGCAGCGCGGCGGCGAAACATCACCGGCGGTGAAGGGCAATGTTGTCTGGTCTGTGGTGCAGGATTCTCCGGGCGAAGGTGTGCCGGATGAACCGGCAATCCGTGCCGATGTGAACTTCCCGGATGCGAAAATCAGCCTGCGCATGACGATCCGCCGTAATGCGGATCAGTCGATCCCTGCCAGTCATCTGATTGAGATGATCTATACCGTGCCGGATGATTTTGCCGGTGGTGTGGTTGAAAATGTCCAGCGCATTACCTTCAAGGATTCCGAACAGGCTGCGGGCAATCCGCTGGCAGCGATTCCGATGAAGATTGCGGATAATTTCTTCCTCGTGGCGCTGAATGATGCGCGTACAGCGGTTGATATGAATCTGGCTTTGATGCGTCGTCAGCAGTGGATTGATATTCCGATCACCTATCGGAACGGCCGCCGTGCGCTGATCAGCATGGAAAAAGGCGTGCCGGGCGATAAGGTCTTTGATGAAGTGCTGAAAGACTGGGGCAGCAGTGCCCCGTCAGCCAACTGACGGGTTTATTGCTCTGGTTTGTTGATTAAAGCGCGGGGTGCCGATTGCAGCCCGTCTGCTTGACCGGATAAAATAAAACCGCCTTCTGCTGATGCAGGAGGCGGTTTTTGTTTTCAGATGAACCGGAAGGCTGGTTGCCGTGGGCTCTCTGAAGGGGTTAAGCCGCATGGGCGGAAGCCATCACGGCTTCCTGCACTTTTTCAAAAGCGCGGACTTCGATCTGGCGCACACGTTCACGGCTGATGCCGAATTCCGTCGACAGATCTTCCAGCGTGATCGGATCATCGCTCAGGCGGCGAGCTTCAAAAATCCGGCGTTCACGGTCATTGAGCTTTGACATGGCCGATTCAAGCATTGTGCGGCGGCTGTTCAGTTCATCCTCATCAATCAGCACCTGTTCCTGTGAGGCGCTGTCATCCACCAGCCAGTCCTGCCATTCGCCGCCTTCACCTTCCGAGGCACGAATCGGAGCGTTAAGCGATGCATCGCCGCTCATACGGCGGTTCATCGATACGACCTCTTCCTCGGAAACACTCAGACGATGGGCAATTTCCTTCACCTGTTCAGGGTTGAGATCGCCGTCATCCAGTGCCTGAATACGGTTTTTTGCCTTGCGCAGATTGAAGAACAAGCGCTTCTGATTGGCTGTGGTACCCATTTTGACGAGGCTCCACGAGCGCAGCACATATTCCTGAATCGAGGCTTTGATCCACCACATTGCATAAGTTGCAAGGCGGAAACCGCGTTCCGGTTCAAAGCGCTTGACCGCCTGCATCAGGCCGACATTGCCTTCGGAAATGACTTCGCCGATCGGCAGGCCGTAGCCGCGATAGCCCATGGCAATTTTAGCCACAAGGCGAAGATGACTGGTAACAAGCTTATGCGCTGCTTCCGGATCGGCATGCTCACTATAGCGCTTGGCAAGCATATATTCTTCTTGCGGCTGCAGCATCGGAAAGCGGCGGATTTCGTCCAGATAACGTGTCAGACCACCATCACCTGCGGTGATTGCCGGTAAAGTTGCACGGGCCATAGAGCACCCTCCTTTTTATGACAGGCTCCCTTGAAGGCGAACCTGCGTCTGATAACCATTTCAGACAGTTCGTCGCATAAAGTGAGTATATAGGAAGAATTTAGGCGAAAACACGGTCAAAATGACAAAACACGCGAATTTTATCAAAATGACTACAAAAATAAAATTTAAAAACTGTTTTCTTATAAGATGCTGAAAAATATCAATAATATTTTTATGTAAAATCAAAATGGAAAAGAAAAAACCGGAAGGGAGGTGGACTCTCCTTCCGGTAATTACAAGATTTTAATCTGCCAGATGATGGCAATATCTATTTGCTCTTCAGTCCACCATTGCGGAAAGCATGCAGCAGTTTCTGCATATCTTTGGGCATATCGGCAGAAAATTCCATGAATTCACCGGTCACAGGATGTTCAAAAGCAAGCAGACGCGCATGAAGCGCCTGTCTGCGGAAATTCTGAACTGTGTCCCGCAACTCATCTGTCAGGCGGTTGGCTTTGGTTTTATAGGCGCTGCCATAATCATCATCGCCGATCAGAGGATGACCGATATGGGCCATATGCACCCTGATCTGATGGGTGCGGCCGGTTTCCAGACGACACTCCACAAGCGAGGCGAGGGCTGTGGCATCGTCTTTTTCGCCAAAGCGCTCTTCAAGCGTATAATGGGTGATGGCATAACGGGCATCTTCCCGGTCTTCCCGCACCACGGCCTGTTTGGTGCGGTCACGGTGGGAGCGGCCAAGCCACGCATCAACCGTGCCAGCGGGACGCTCCGGCATGCCCCAGACCAATGCCAGATAGGCGCGCTCCAGTGCGCCGGTGCGGCCGTGATCGGCAAATTGTGCGCTCAAATTCTGGTGTGCCTTGTCATGTTTGGCCACGACCAGCACGCCGGATGTATCTTTATCCAGCCGGTGCACAATCCCCGGACGCTTAACGCCGCCAATGCCGGAAAGGCTGTCACCGCAATGATGTATCAAAGCGTTAACCAAAGTTCCGTTCCAATTGCCATTTCCCGGGTGAACAACCAGTCCGGCAGGCTTGTTGACCACAATTATGTCATTATCTTCATAAAGGAGATCAAGCGGAATGTCTTCCGGCTGTGGAGCAGCTGGTTCGGCTTGCGGAATGTGCAGAGCAATTATTGAACCTTCGCGTAATTTATGCTTAGGCTCGCTCACAGTCCGGTTGTCAACCAGCACATGGCCGGCACTTATGAGTGATTGGATGCGATTTCGTGAAAGATCAGGCGTGAGTTGAGAAGCAAGCCACTGATCAAGCCGTTTTCCTGCGGCATCGGCATCGGCAATTAGCTCTTTCAATCGTCTCTTCCCTTCGTTATCACGCCTCGCGATACCAGTAATCGGAGACTTTAATGCAGGACCATTATTATCAGGAACACCCGGAACAGCATCAATATGCTGCGCAAGCATATCAGGAGCCTCAGATCGATCCGGCTATGGAACGTGTTCGCCGTAAAATGGTTCGGCTGCTGATTATTTCAATTGCCATCATGGTCATCGGCCTGATGGCTGTGCTTGCGGCGGTTGTCTATAAAATCAATAAGGCTCCCGATACAGCAGAAAATGAAACAGCTCAATCAGATATTCCAGGGCGAAGCTCTGGGGCAGATATTCCGGGACAGAAAGCTGCCACCGATGAGCCGCTGCCGCTGGTTGAATCGCAGCTGGAGCTGGCACCGGGAACACGTCTTCTGTCGCAGAGCCTTTCGGGCGATCTGGTTTCGCTTGAAACCCTGCTTCCGGATGGCGGCACGGAAATCATGATTTATGATTACCGCAAATCCCGCTTTGTCGGTCGCATGCGCCTCGGCAATCTCGAATAGTTTCAAGACTTAAGCAGATGAAACGGCTTGGCAGCGGATAAAGCTGTCAGGCCGTTTTGCTGTTTTTAGTGGCAAGATCGTGCTGTTTATTTCTCGGAGCCGGCCGGTTAAGGGATCGCATGATGGGCTATCAGCATTTTGCTGTTAAATCCTTTTAAATGCCGCCAATCTGGCCGGATAAAGGCTTTGATTGTCTCCCGTAAATTTATAAACATGCACACAGAGATTCTTTATACGGCTGCTATTTGACCCGAAGCACAGGTTTTGCAAAACTGACATTTGTGTTTCTCAAAAGCCCTGTCTTGTCAAAATAGGGTTTGCAGCCATAATTTGCGTGTTCACCCGCATTTGCGCCTGTGTTCCTGTTGCGGGGCACAAGGCCTCTATGGGGATTATGATAATGAAAAGTAATTATGAGAAACAACTTCGTGAAGCCGGTGTGCGTATTACGCGCCCGCGACGGGTGATTCTCGATATTCTTGCCGAGACAGACGGCCATCCTGATGCGCTGGAAATCTTCCGCCGTGCGGTTGAGATTGACAGCAGCATTTCGCTCTCAACCGTTTATCGCACCATGAAATTGCTGGAAGAGCAGGGCGCTATTCATCGCCATGCTTTTGACGGCGGGCCTTCGCGCTTTGAGCAGGCCGGCAATGAACATCATGATCATCTGATTGATATGGATACCGGCGATGTGATCGAGTTCCATTCAGAGATGATTGAGAAATTGCAGGAAGAAATTGCCCGCTCACTGGGCTATGAGATTATTCATCATCGTTTTGAGCTTTATGGCCGCAAAATCAAGGCAGATTAAATGCGCCGGATTTAAAGAAACGATGCCAAAAGATAAAAATCTTGCCTGCTAAGTGCGTTGAATACAATCGGCATCTGATTTTGTTTTTGTGCTATTTTCTTTTATCTATTTGATATTGCTGTGAAAATTATTTTTCGGGCTGTCTCTCACGGGCAGCCTGTTTTTGTATATGCGGTTATATTTCATTAAAACATATTTTAGATGAAACTTTTTACCGGAACGTGCGTTATGCCAGTGTGAAAGGCTGGCTCCCGCCCCCTCACAGTTATGCCTTTCACCGACCGTGGGTACGCCCCCTATCCCCGGTCCGCGCGCTTCCGGACTTATTATGTTCCGGAGCGCGCCATTTATTGCCGGAGCGGAGCGCGATCACAGGATTGTAGCACCGCTCCGGTATTTTCTTTTTCAATTCGCACGATTTTAAACCTACTCAGCACAAGCGGAGCAGGGCGCCTTTGATAATGAAAAAGGTAAATGTTTAGAAATCGAAATTGCGGTGCGGGATGCGCAGCATATATTGCACCACACCGTCATGAATACTGTAGCTTGCTGTGCCATTGACTGCCTGAGGCACAATACGCAGCAAAACGGCACTGCCGAAGCGCGAAGCCTCATAGGCTTTGATGTCGTGATTACCGTCTGTCTGTAACGTACTCTGATCCGGTGGCGGCAGTTCTGTGACCGGACTGGTTTCTTTCCAGTGGATGATCAGATCCATCTCGCCGTCATCATTGGCTTCCAGCCCGGCGGAAATTGTCAGGACACCATGATCGCAGGCAAGTGCGCCATAAGAGGTGGAATTGACAATCAGTTCGTGAAAAGCAAGCCCGACATGCAGTGCTGCCCCCGGAAACAGGTAGACATTTTCGCCTTCAATCTTCAGACGTTCATCTTTGGGATGAATATATTTTTCAAGCTGTGAATATAACAAGTCGCGGAAAGCCGCGCCGTGCCAGTTGGAATCGGTGACCAGATCCTGCGAATGGGACAGGGAATAGAGCCGTCCGCGGAATTTCTGCAGAAATTTATCAACCGAGCCGGAATAACGTGCCGTTTGCATGGCAATACTTTGAATAATCGCCAGCAGATTTTTGGAGCGATGACTGACTTCACGCAGCAGGATTTTCAGAACCTGCTCACGATGTTTCAATTCGCTGATTTCAACCGCCGTGGTGACAATGCCGATAATAGCGCCGCTCTCATCTTTATCGAGATCAATGAAAAATTCGTACCAACGCGGATTGTTCTTCTCGGTAAAGGAAATTTCAAGGCGCTGGGCTTCACCGCCTTGCAGCAATCTGGATTTGGCAAGCGTCAGCTTTTCTGCTGTGGCTTTAGGCATCAGTTCTTGTTCGCTGATGCCGGGCTGCCATGAAATCTGCCAGAAGGCGGGCACATTTTCTGCCCAGGAATAGCGTAAATCCGGTGTCTGATAAAACACGGAAACATTGCTGTTGCGTATGGCCCGCAACATCGAGCGCAACCGGATCTGACCGGTGCTGCTATAGGCTGATGATGAGGAATTAGGGGCCATAATGCGCGTGCTTTCTGTCTGTCAGACTAGCATAATCGGGCACTGGCAGAAACCCTGAACCGTGAAGCGGCTGGGTCTGCAGGTCTGTTTATTGTTGATAGCCTGTATCATGCAAATAGAACTCACTTAGACTTTACGGATAATTCCGGCAATTAAGGACAGAACCAGCAGCGCCAGAAAGATAAAGAAAAATATATGGGCAACGCCCGCTGATGCTCCGGCAATACCGCCAAAACCGAGAGCCCCTGCTATAATTGCAATAATCAGAAACACGACAGCGTAATAAAGCATCTCGTCCTCCTTCAGACAGTGGCAATGCTTATCGGCCGCAGAAATGCAGCACATTGTTTTGCCTGTCATCCCTTCATCAGGAAACGGATGGCGGAGGATTTGGTTCCTGATGAAGATAAATATAAAAAGTTATTTTATAACCTTGCATAAGAGAAAGATGTTTTGCCGCTGTAATCTTATGCGCAGACGCCTTCTTCAAAGAACAATGCCTGACTGATCAGTGCTTTGACCATATCCGGATTGAACGGTTTGGTTACCAGGAAAGTCGGCTCCAGCCTTTCTCCTGTCAGCAGGCGTTCGGGGAATGCGGTGATGAAAATCACCGGCAGGCTGTCCTGCTTGAGAATATCATTGACCGCATCAATACCTGAACTGCCGTCTGCCAGCTGAATATCCGCCAGCACCATGGCCGGTTTTTCTGTCTCATAGAGAGCGAGCGCTTCTTTGTGGGTTCTGGCGATACCGACAACCTCATGGCCGAGTGTCTCAACCATCTGCTCAATATCCATCGCAATCAGCGGCTCGTCTTCGATGATCATGATGCGTGTGGCCACATGGCGGGAAATCTGCTCGGAGGCATCAGTCAGCAAAGCGGAAAATCCGGCCTCATCCTCATTGAGGATTTCTGCGGCCTCTTTTTCGTTAAAACCTTCAACGGAAACCAGAAGAAAGGCCTGCCGTGAGCGCGGGGTCAGCGTGGCAAGATTGCGTGCTGCGTGCTTTTCCCATGCTACAGCGGTATCATTCTCCGGTAATTCAACAGATGTACGGTCGAAGATACTGGAATACAGGCGATAGAGCGCTATCTTATCAGTAGAACAATCAGGCCAGACCGAAATGTCATCAATCAGGGTTTCAAGAATTGCAGCAACATAGGCATCTCCTGCCGCTTGTGAGCCGGTAACAGCGCGTGAAAAACGGCGCAGATAGGGCAGATGTGGTGCAATACGGGTGGATAATGACATTGAAGGCTCCGCTTGGGTGGGGCTGATAGAGGCCTAGCTTGTATGGAATTGAGACGATTGACAATGATAAATGTTCCTGAGTTCGGGAACTCATTGCTTTCTGCTGCATTGTAAACTGAAGATTCATTTTATTTATTGCAGTTATAGCGGCATAGTTTCTGGCCAACAGGCGGAAAGCTGGGCGAATGAACCGGAATACGGGTGAGATGAACCGCGATAACAAAAATTTTGAGGCTGAAGAGAGTGATATGACTGCTTTGCCGCGCGAGAAATCCGCGCAACCCAGCCCGCAGTCCGGCGGAGCAAATACCGGCGACGAACTCGGACCCAATACGGAGATCGGTTCCAAGCTGCGGGCACTTTATACCAGTATTCAGGATGAAACTATTCCGGACCGTTTTCTGGATTTGCTGGAGAAACTCGATCAGGTCGAACGTAAATTGTCCTCAGCTTCAAGGAACTGACGCGTATGGTGGAGGAGAAGGACGATTTCAAACGCCTGATGCTCGCGGCTCTTCCGGCTCTGCGTGCTTTTGCGGTGTCCCTGTCAGGCCAGCAGGACAAGGCGGATGATCTGGTGCAGGACACGATCATGAAAGCCTGGGGCAAGCGTGACAGTTTTGAAATGGGCACGAATATTAAAGCCTGGCTTTTTACAATTCTGCGCAATGAATTTTACAGTCAGATGCGCAAGCGCGGCCGTGAGGTGCAGGATACGGAGGGCTATCATACCGAGCGTCTGGCAGTGCATCCCGCGCAATATGGCTCGCTGGATCTGCAGGATTTCCGCAATGCACTTAACCAATTGCCGGATGATCAGCGTGAGGCGATTATTCTGATCGGTGCGTCCGGTTTTTCCTATGAGGAAGCCGCGGAGATTTGTGGCTGTGCAGTTGGTACGATCAAAAGCCGTGTCAGCCGTGCGCGGGTGCGGTTGCAGGAATTGCTGGATGTGAAGGGCAGTTATGATTACGGCCCTGATAATACTTCTGCACAGGTGACAATGCGTTCTTTTTAAAACGCGGTTCAAGCCTGAAGAAACAAAAAGCGCGGCCAGACATATCTGCCGCGCTTTTATTTATGGTTTGTCCTGATTTTCCGGCTTTTTATCACGGGAAAGCAGGCTCAGGGCGGCAAGCCCGGCCAACGGTAATGCGATGGTCAGAAGCGGCTTTTTCAGCAGTGCCGGTACGGCGGCCACGGCCGCAGCGGTGAGGGCCGCATTGGCATCAATGGCTGCGCGACGCTCTTCCAGCCGCTTTTTCTGCACCTTTTCAAGGATGCGGTTGATGCCATAGGCGATCAGCGCCACGATTGCGGAGGCGGCAGCCACCAGCAGGGCACTATTGACCGAACCGAAGCTGACAGCCAGTGCCAGATAAGCCGCAACAACAAGAAACAGCACACAGAGAAACACAGCCAAAGCAATGATCCCATAGAAAATCGCATTGCGTTTGGCGCGTTCCGCTGCGGCTTTCATTTCAGTACCGGCAACAGCTGTCAGAAACGGAGTGAAGAGTTTCAGCATATCAGCGCCGTGTTATAACGGAAAACAGATAACCGGCTGCAACAGCCAGTGCCAGTGCGGTGAGAGGGCGTTCCTGCACATAATCCGTAACCTGTTCCTCAAGGGAGCAAGCCTGATCTTTCAGAGAGTTCAAGGCGTTTTCGCCCTGCTCGTAAGCATCATTATAAGCGTCGGATGCACTCTGTCTGGCTTTGTTGATTTTCTGCGAACCGATATCGGACAGGGTGGCGGCAATGGATGCAATATCTTCTTTCAGCTGTGCAATCTGCGCCTGCAGTTCTGCTGTGCTGTTGTCCTGAGTGTCGGCGATGTTTTTAGCGTCACGAGCCATTGGAATCTCCGTAAAAAATAGCTGGGATATAAGCTTTGAATTTTGCCGGTCTGCACTGAAATATCAGGCAGGTACCGGCTTTCGGATGATGTGTCGCTGCGTGTTTTTCTGCATGCGCTCCTGAAATATAACGTGTGGTCAGAATAATGGTTCCATACATGTGCCGCCAGTCCAACCTGCACCTGTTCTTGATGAAAATGCAGGCAGAGTTAACGCCGCAAGTTCAGGACGGGCAAGCGGTCAGGCATAAGGATGCAATCTGACCGGCACCGGTCAGCGCAAATAAAGATGTATGGAGGTGCTGCGTCAGGCGACGATCAGGATCAGCGCGGCAACCATGATACAGGCCGCAGTGACATAAAAACCGGTACGCAGCATTGCGGTTTCCTGACGGGCAGGCTCGCAGGCATGTACCATGGTGATACGGGCGGCAGCTTCAATGTTCTGCATATCTTTGTGCATCATTTACTGTCTCCAGCGCATAAAGAGCAATATTACCGGCATGGGCGCATTGTGCGGTTTTCAGATGACTGCAAACAGACAATGCGAATTTCCGGGCAAGGTTTGAGTGCAAATTTCAGAGAAAGCTTCAATTACCCGGGATTCTGACGGATCATTATTGTATTATAAGGCTTTAATACGTCAGGTTTATGATTGTTCCCTGACATCAATAATATTATGCGCTTGCGACTCACCTTATTATGCGAAACTATTAATGGAGCGGTATTGAGGGGTTAAAAATCCGTCATTGCAGGTATAAAGTTGCTTTACCCGCGCTTCACTACGAAAATTTGATCAAATAATAGCGAAAAGCTGTTTTTTTGTCGAAACATGACTTGCAGTGTCATGTTTTGTGGTAGTATTGCAGAACCGGAAATGGCAGCCACCGGCTTAACAGAGCCGTCCAGTAATGGTTGGCGATACGATCCGCCAATGCTGAAAATGGTGCCGGTATGGCTGTCCTGATAATGTTTTGCAGTGAGGACGACGCGGTGTTTAAGGCGAAAAGAGCATATAAGGCGAAACTGACAGCACTTCTGTGCGCCGCTATGCTGGCAGGCGGCAGTGTATTCTCTGCGTCGGTTGTACCGGTTATGGCGCAACAGGCTGATACGCAGCCTTCACCAACTTCACCGCAGTCAACCCCGCAAAGTGGCAGTGAGCAGACTGCACCTGTGGCACCTGCACCGGCAAATGCGGCTCCTTCCGCTCCGGAAGCGACAGCGCCTGCAACAACACAGCCGGCAACCACAGCACCGGCTGCGGATAACCAGCCTTCGCTGGATCAGCCACAGGCAGCGCCGTCTGGCTCTGCTGCTTCTCCGGCAGCTTCCAATGATGCGCAGGCACCGGCCACCCAGCCGGAACAGGCGCCAGCCTCTTCACAGCCGGTAACGCTTGCCCCTGATGCGCAGAATGCACAGCCACAGGATGGTGCGCCTGCAACAGAACGTGTTGCGGAAAACGGTTTGAAAATCCCGCATGACCTGTCGCCATGGGGCATGTTCATGGCTGCCGACTGGGTTGTGAAAAGCGTGATGATCGGTCTGGCCATTGCATCGCTGGCCACATGGACCGTATGGCTTGCCAAAACAATTGAAATTGCCGGTGCCCGCAGCCGTGCCCGCCGTGCGCTTAAAGAAGTTTCCCATGCGGAACATCTGGCCGGTGCCGTGCAGGCGCTTGAAAAGACCCGTGGTCCCGGTGCGCATCTGGTGCGCGCGGCACAGGAAGAAGTGCTGCAGTCGGCTCCGGCTGTCAGCTATGTCGGCGGTGACGGGCTGAAAGAACGTGTATCTTCGCGTCTTTCCCGTATTGAAGCCGGTGCCGGGCGCCGTCTTGCCAAGGGCACAGGTATTCTTGCGACCATCGGTTCCGTTGCTCCATTTGTCGGTCTGTTCGGAACAGTTTGGGGGATTATGAATTCCTTTATTGGTATTTCCGAAGCGCAGACCACCAATCTGGCCGTTGTGGCGCCGGGTATTGCTGAAGCATTGCTGGCCACTGCGATCGGTCTGGTTGCTGCTATTCCTGCGGTGATTATCTATAACCTCTTCGCCCGTTCGGTGACCGCTTACCGTCATTTGCTGGCGGATGTCGGTGCCGGTGTCGAGCGTCTGGTCAGCCGTGATCTGGATATGCGTACTGCCCGTGATCTGGCGCAGAAACAGGCTGCACGCCAGCAGGTCACACAGGCCGGTGCGGCTGTTGCGAAAGCTGCGGAGTAAGCGATATGGGCAGCCGTTTGAGCGAAAATGCCGGTGATGACCTGCAGGAAAGTCACGAAATTAATGTGACACCGTTTATTGACGTGATGCTGGTGCTTCTGATTATCTTCATGGTGGCGGCACCGCTGGCAACGGTTGATATTAATGTTGATCTGCCTGCAGCCAGCGCCACGCCGCAGCCGCGGCCGGATAAGCCGGTTTATCTGACGCTGAAAGATGATCTCAGCCTCAGCCTTGGCAATGATTCCGTGACCCGTGAGGCTTTGGGGCCGACACTGGATCGTCTGGCTGAAGGGAATAAAGAGACCCGCATTTTTCTCCGTGCTGACAAGCTGGTCGGTTACGGCGAATTGATGAATGTCATGAATCTTTTGCGCGAGGCAGGTTATCTGAAGATCGCGCTTGTCGGGCTTGAAACACTTGGCGCACCTGCAGGTGGTGACGTTGCCGGAGGTAATCCGGCCGCAGCACCGGCAGGGCAGGCGTCCGGATCTGCTCAGGGAGCGGTTCAAGATGCAGGCCAGGGAGCAGGCCAGAAGGCAGGAGAGTAAGTCGTGAAGGAATTGCCGATTGACCATCCGCCGGTACGGGGCATGAAAAACGGTTCTGTGGTTGAGCATAACGGCTCTGCATGGAAGGAAATGGCGCGCTGGCTTGGCGCGGGAGCTGCCGTTTTGATGGTTCATGCGGCAGGTGCCTATGCGCTTCACGGGGCGCAGGCGGAAGTTCAGCCGGATGGTGAACCGCCGGCAGCGATTATGATGGAGCTTGATCCGATCGCGCAGGCACCGGAAGTGGAAGAAGATTCAGTCGCCCCTTCGGCGGAAGCATCGCAAAATCCGGATGAAGCTGAAGTTGAACCGGAGCAGCCTGTCGAGCAGGTTGAAGAGGTTGAACCGGAGCCGATTGAAGAGCCTCAGGAAGTAGCTGAAGCCGAACCGGTTGAGGAAGAAGAGCCGGAAGTTATTGAAGCTCCGAAGCCTGAAGTTGTGCTGCCGAAAGTGGTTGAAAAGCCGAAGGTTGAGAAGAAGCCGGAACCTGAAAAGCCGAAGCAGAAGCCTAAGCCGAAGGAAAAGGCGAAGAAGACGCAAAAGGCTGAACAGACACAGGCAGCTTCCGCACCGCAAATCAATGCGCAGAACTCTTCCCGTGTGGCAGCCAATGCCAACCGCCAGAGCAATGCATCTGCCGGTGTCAGCTCTGCCAAGTGGCAGTCGAAACTCTATGCGCATCTTAACCGCAAGAAGCGCTCCGCACAGCGTGCGATCGGCCGTGGTAACAAAGGTATTGTTAATCTGACCTTCGTGATTGATCCGTCAGGTAATGTGCTTTCAGCCCGTGCCAATTCCGGTAATCCGGTTATGGATCAGGCTGTGGTGGAAATGGTGAAAAAGGCGTCACCGGTTCCCGCTCCGCCACCGGCTTTGGCTGAAGCACGCAAGACGATCAGCGTGCCGATTAAATTTGACTGATACATATAGTCAGAAAAAGCCCCGCACGATGATCATGCGGGGCTTTTTTATGCGGATTCGTCAAAGATTATTTGTGGCCGGTTGAACCGAAACCACCGGCACCGCGTACGGTTTCGCTGACCTGATCGCGCTCCTCAATGGCAACCTGTACCACCGGTGCAATCACGGCCTGCGCAATGCGCATGCCGCGTTCAATACGGAAATCATCATCGCCGAGATTAATCAGCAGAACTTTAACCTCGCCGCGGTAATCGCTGTCGATTGTGCCCGGTGTGTTGAGGCAGGTAATGCCGTTTTTAAAGGCAAGGCCGGAGCGCGGGCGGATTTGGGCTTCAAAACCGTCTTCCAGTTCAAAGATCAGGCCGGTTGGCACCAAGGCGCGGCGACCCGGCAGCAGAACGATCTGGCGGTCTTCAGGCACGGCAGCACGCAGGTCAATACCGGCGGAACCTGCCGTTTCATAAGCCGGAAGCTCAAGGCCTTCGGCATGTTCAAGACGGACAATTCCGAGCTTCGGACGGGAATGAGATGAAGGGGAATTGGCAGACATGATAAACCCTTTTCAACACGATATGATTTAAAGAGAGCACTAAACATATCAGGGCGGATTTTAAAAGAGAGCAGGCTGGAACTGGCGGAAATTTATTTGTGACTGCGGCATTTCCATCAAAGTTGCGGGTCCACCAAAGTGACGTGCCTTATTTCCGGTTTCAGCCAAAGAGCGGCACTTCTGTTGAATCCTTGATCTCTTCCATCACGAAAGAAGCCGAAACATCTGACAATGCCACGCGGGTGATGAGTTTCTGATACAGCCGGTCATAGGCTTTCATATCCTCGATACGGGCGCGGATAATATAATCCAGATCACCGCTCATCCGGTAAACGCTCACCACTTCCGGCAGGGAAGTGACGGCATTGCGGAATTTTTCCAGCCAGTTCGGATCATGGCTGCTGGTTCTGATCAACATAAAAACGGTGAGGCCGAGGCCGAGCTTGTCAGCATCGACAATGGCGACACGCGCTTTGAGGATGCCATCATCCTCCAGACGCTTCAAACGCCGCCAGCAGGCATTGCGCGATAAATGAATGCGCGCCGAGAGCGCATCAACGGAGAGTGTCGCATCTTTCTGCAGTTCCTGAAGGATGCGGCGGTCAGTTTCGTCGATATTTTTTGTCATATGTGGATAATTGTCTCAATATTTCTGCAAAATCAAGAATAATTTGAGATAAATTTTATGTTTGATGGTGTTAATTTCAAACCATTCTAAGCAGCCTGACTGACCTCTCAAGCTGTGCTAAAAATATTTCAGAGAATTGGGGAACCCTATGCAAAGCCGAATTTCTCGCCTCTTTACAGAGCATCCGGCCTCTGTGAATGAAAGTTATTTGGAGCATATGGTGTTTGCCGCCAAATTTTCAGGAACACTTTTTGCTGCCGCTTTTGCGGCACTGATCCATGCATTTTTGCCATTTTTATTTGACAAAACCGCCAGCACTATCGTTGCGCGTCTCTATGACAAAACTCATAAGCGCGGAGCGGAATAGAATATTATTAACTATGTTGGTGAAAGATAATATATGGCAGGCATACCGGAGCCTGCCATATATATTATCTCCCGGTCAGTTATCAGAGTGTTCTCATGTGCCGCTGGGCTGCTTATTTCGGATCCGATCTTTATCTTGAGGATATTATCACTTCGCCTTGTCATTCGCTGATTGCGCAAAGCCATCACGCGCATGAAGCGAAGACCGCCACCAATGGCGACGGTTTCGGTGTGGCCTGGTATGGTTCACGCGAGGAGCCGGGGCTTTACCGTGACTTGTTGCCTGCATGGTCTGACCAGAATTTGCGCAGCCTTGCCCGTCAGATCAATTCGCGGTTGTTTCTGGCGCATGTACGTGCCTCAACCGGCGGGGAAACCAGCCGTGCCAATTGTCATCCGTTTGTTTATCAGCGCTGGAGCTTTATGCATAACGGGCAGATCGGCAGTTTTGACCGCTTGCGCCGTCCTCTGGAAACACTGTTGCCCGATACATTATACGGTCATAAATCCGGCTCGACGGATTCAGAACTGTTCTTTTTACTGATGCTGTATTTCGGGCTCGATGATAATCCGGTTGTTGCATTGAAGCGCACGGTTGAAACAATCTATGCAACGGCAAAAAGCGCCGATGTGCCGCCATTTATCCGGCTGACGGCAGCTTTTTCCAATGGGCAGACTTTGTTTGCGGTGCGCTATGCCAGTGATGCTTATGCGCCGACATTATACACGGCTAAGATGGCATCTTCATCGGGCGTTTGTGTGGTGTCTGAACCGCTGGACGGCGTGGCTGAAAACTGGATGGCGGTGCCGCGCAACAGCTTTGTCACCATCGACAAACCGAACCATATTTGCATTGAACCATTTATGGATAATGCGCCGGGTGTTCAGCCTGCCGCTGCGCTGGCTGCAGTTACAGGCTGAAATAGCGTCAGGCATTACCGATCAGAATACCGGCTGCCAGCACCAAGGCGCCGCCCAGCACCACCTGAAATGCAGCGCGCAGAAACGGTGTTTCCATGAAACGGTTCTGAATATAGGCAATTGCCCAGAGTTCAATAAAGACGATGAAAACGGCAATGCCGGTCGCCGTCCAGAAATCCGGAATGAGATAAGGCAACGCATGGCCAAGACCGCCAAGCGCGGTCATGATACCGCTGGCAAGGCCGCGCTTGACCGGCGAGCCGCGTCCTGACAAATGGCCGTCATCATGGGCGGCTTCCGTAAAGCCCATGGAAATACCGGCACCCACCGAGGCGGAAAGACCGACAAGGAATGTCTGCCATGTATCCTGCGTAGCAAAAGCGGCGGCAAAAATCGGCGCCAAAGTGGAAACTGAGCCATCCATCAGCCCTGCAAGACCGGGCTGGATATAAGTGAGAATCATCTGCTTGCGCTCACCGGCCCGTTCCTGATCCTGCACAGTTTCCGGTGTGAGCTTTTCTTCCAGATGCTGAGCCTGCGCTTCATGGTGTCTTTCTTCCAGCGCCAGATCACCGAGCAATTTGCGGGTGGCGGCATCGGAAACCCGCGTTGCAGCCTGTTGGTAAAACAGGGCTGCCTGTTCCTCCATCTGCGCGGCAGTGGCACGGACTTTGTCAATGCCGAGCGGGCGCACCAGCCAGTCGGGTTTGCGCTCATAATAGCCGCGCACATGTTCGCGCCGGATCAGCGGAATGGTTTCACCAAAACGCTGGCGGTGCAGCTCAATCAGGCGGTCGCGATGCCCGTGTTCCTCTTCCGCCATTGCTTCAAAGATTTTGGCTGATTGCGGATATTGCTCACGCAGCCCGTCAGCATAGCTGAGATAGATGCGGGCATCATCTTCTTCCGAGGAAATGGCGAGCGCCAGAATTTCCTGTTCTGACAGGCTGTCAAAAGGGCGGCGCGGTGAGGAAAAAATGGACGTGAGCATGGAAGCCTCATTTAGAATAGTTCTAAATCATATAGATTAGAATAATTCTAAAATCAATGTGCGAAGGGCGTAAATATGGTCAGATGTCAAAGAATACGCTGCATCAGAACAAGGTCGAGCCAGCGGTCAAATTTGCGGCCGACCTGCGGTAACAGTCCTGTCTGTGTGAAACCGTGTTTTTCATGCAGGCGCAATGAGGCGGTGTTTTGTGCCTCAATCGCACCGAGCAGCACATGAATATGATTGCCGCGCGCATGATCCAGCAAAGCCTGCATCAACTGGTCGCCTGCGCCTTTGCCACGCGCATGAGCGGCTACATAGACCGACAGTTCCGCTGTTTGTCTATAGCCCTCAAAAGCGCGGAACGAACCATAACTGGCATAACCGAGCACCTGATCGCCCTCCGTCAGAACCAGTGCGGGAAAACCGTCTTTGCGGCGTGACAGCAGCCATTGCTCGCGGTTTTGCAGATCAACAGTTTCATTGATCCATACGGCGGTCGTATGGGTGATGGCATCATTATAAATATCGAGAATGGCGGGCAGGTGGGACGTGTCAGCGTGCCTGATGGTCAGCATGGGGTGGCCTTAAAGCAGCTCTGATCTGTGATGAAGGGGAGCTGCGAGAATAAAAAATGGCGAGCGGGGTGATCCCCGTCCGCCATTTTTATGCCGCCCATTTGGCGGGTCAAGACTTTATTGCTGCGCTGCTTTAAATTGGCGGCGGCGGGCATGGAGCACCGGTTCTGTATAACCGTTTGGCTGTTCGCGGCCTTTAAAAACCAGATCACAGGCAGCCTGAAAAGCGATAGATGCGTTGAAATCCCTGGCCATAGGCAGATAGGCCGGATCATCAGCATTCTGCTTGTCCACCACGGCCGCCATGCGCTTCATGGTTTCCATCACCTGTGCTTCGCTGACAATGCCGTGATGCAGCCAGTTGGCAATATGCTGGGCGGAGATGCGCAAAGTGGCACGGTCTTCCATCAGGCCGACATTGTTGATATCCGGCACTTTGGAACAACCGACACCCTGATCAATCCAGCGCACGACATAGCCGAGAATGCCTTGCGCATTATTGTCGATTTCGGCCTGCACATCTTCCGGTGCCCAATTGGTGTCACGGGCAACCGGCACAGTCAGAATATCTTCCAGTTTGGCTTTTGCGCGGGATTTAAGCTCGGTTTGTACCGCGCTCACATCAATCTTGTGATAATGGGTGGCGTGGAGCGTTGCCGCTGTTGGTGACGGCACCCATGCGGTATTGGCGCCGGCCTTCGGATGGGCGATTTTCTGCTCCAGCATTGCGGCCATCAGATCCGGCATTGCCCACATGCCCTTGCCGATCTGCGCATGGCCGGTCAGGCCGCAGGCAAGGCCTGTATCCACATTCCAGTTTTCATAGGCTGAAATCCATGCAGCCTGTTTCATATCGCCTTTGCGGATAACAGGGCCTGCTTCCATGGAGGTGTGGATTTCGTCGCCGGTGCGGTCAAGAAAACCGGTATTGATGAAGAAGACCCGCTCTTTGGCTGCGCGGATTGCTTCTTTGAGATTCACCGTCATGCGGCGCTCTTCATCCATAATACCCATTTTCAGCGTATTGGTTTTGAGACCGGCAAGCTGTTCGGCACGGGCAAAAATCTCTGCGGCAAAAGCCACTTCTTCCGGCCCGTGCATTTTCGGCTTCACAATATAGACCGAGCCGGTACGGGAATTGAGATGTGTGCCTTTGAGTTTGCCGTCTGCGGTGCCGATGTCATGCAAGGCGATCACGGCGGTGAAGGCCGCATCCAGAAGACCTTCCGGAATCTCATTGCCGTCACTGTCGAGCACGGCCGGATTGGTCATCAGATGGCCGACATTGCGGATCAGCAGCAGCGAACGGCCGGGCAGGGTGAGAACAGAACCGTCCGGTGCTGTATAGCTGCGGTCAGTATTGAGCTTGCGGGTAATGGTCTTGCCGCCCTTGTCAAAGCTTTCTGACAAAGTGCCTTTGAACAGGCCGAGAATATTGCGATAGGCCAGAACCTTATCGGCAGCATCAACGGCAGCAACGGAATCTTCGCAATCCTGAATGGTACTGAGAGCAGATTCCAGTGTGATATCGGCAATATGCGCCGGATCGGTTTTGCCAATGACATGAGCGGCATCACAACGGATTTCGATATGCAGCCCGTTATTCTTCAACAGGATGAGGGAAGGGGAGGACGCTTCGCCCTGATGGCCTGCAAAGGTCTGAGGATTTTTTAAGGTGACAGATGTGCCATTGCCGCGTGTGAGGTTGAGTTTTCCATCCGCAATTGTAAAACCGGTCACATCGTCCCAGCGCCCTTCGCTGAGCGGTGTTGCTTCATCCAGAAAGGCTTTGGCCCAGGCGATAACTTTGGCGCCGCGCACAGGATTATAGGCTTTGCCTTTTTCCGCGCCATTGTCCTCGCTGATCGCATCGGTGCCATAAAGCGCATCATAGAGCGAGCCCCAGCGGGCATTGGCGGCGTTGAGCGCATAACGGGCATTCATCACCGGCACGACGAGTTGCGGGCCTGCAAGGCTGGTGATTTCGCTGTCGACATTGGCGGTGGAGACCTGAAAATCCTCGCCTTCCGGCAGCAGATAGCCGATTTCGCGCAAATAAGCCTGATAATCGGCCATGCTATAATTGCGATTGGCCTTGTACCATGCATCGAGCTTGGCCTGAATATCATCCCGTTTGGCAAGCAATGCGCGGTTACGTGGTGCAAAATCTTTCACCATGCCTGCCAGACCTGCCCAGAAAGCCTCACTTGTGAGGCCGGTTTCCGGCAAAACTTCCCGCTCCAGAAAATGGCTCAGTTCCTGATCAACCTGCAAACCTGCATGTTCAATACGCCCGCTCATAATATGGCTCCCTGTCTGTTTGCTGCCTTCCTCGTTTGCCAGCTTAGTCCGAACCGCAGGCAAAAGGAAAGTGCTGTTACGCAGCAGTCTTGTCAAAGCTGTCAATTGATGTTTACATAATTGTCTACAATATGAAAAGGTCTGTACAAGCAAAATCTGTTTGACTGGAAATGGCCGCGGCTTCACAATAATGACATGTGCTGCTTCCATATTACCTATGGTAAAAATATCCGGTTTTCGCGTATTGTTCCGTCAGGTGCTTATTTTTCCTGAAACTGCTCTCATTTCTATATTGCCATGAATGTCTGAACAGACTGCAATATAATCAAAGGAGGTGTTTCTTTGACTGTAGCCGCATTTGCCGGCCGGTTGCCGGCATTGGTTCTGAACGCGGATTTTCGTCCGCTGAGCTATTATCCTTTATCGCTGTGGTCGTGGCAGGATGCGATCAAGGCTGTTTTTCTCAACCGTGTGAATATCGTTGCGGAATATGATGCAGAGGTCAGTTCACCGACTTTTTCTATGCGGCTGCCGAGCGTTATCAGCCTGAAAACCTATGTGGCACCGCCGACCTATCCGGCTTTTACCCGTTTCAACCTGTTTTTGCGTGACCGTTTCGAGTGCCAATATTGCGGCACCAAACATGATCTGACTTTTGATCATGTGATTCCGCGTTGCAGCGGCGGGGAAACAACCTGGGAAAATGTGGTGGCGGCCTGTTCGCCGTGCAATTTGCGTAAAGGTGGTATGATGCCGGCCAAGGCGCAGATGTGGCCGCGGCAGAAACCTTATATGCCGAGTGTTTTTGATCTGCATAAAAATGGCAGGCGGTTTCCGCCCAACCATTTGCATGAAAGCTGGATCGATTATTTATATTGGGATGTGGAGCTGGAGCCGTAAAAACGCCTCCGGCTTTTTTGTTGTTTCGGTTTATTTGCGGCAGAATTTGCAGCTGGCACCGCAAAAGGCGATGATTGCGAGAATGAGTGCGGCAACGCCGTTCCAGCCGGCAAAAGAAATGCCGAGGAAACGCCCTGCGGCGACATCGCAGGCCGCAGGTTTAACGGCATTGAGATCACCAAGCAGGTTGCCTGCACTGGTGGTGATGGAAACGGCACCGGCGGTGCAATCTGTCGGGCCTGCCCAGAATTTCCATTCCACACCCGCATGATAGACCGAGAGCACAAAGCCGTAAGCCATCAATAGGCCGACAATCAGCAGCAGGATACGGGTGAGCTTTTCCGATTTGCCCAGTGCCGCTAAAATTGCGCTGAGCAGCATCAGCGGTACGCCGATATAATAGGGAATGCGCTCTTCAAGGCATAATTTGCATGGCAGATAACCGCCGATATATTGAAAAGCGAGTGCTGTGCCGACCACGCCTGCCATTGCTATGCCAAGAAAAGCTGAGACCAGAAGATGTTGCTTATGCATTGTCTGTGAAGCGCTGCGATTATCTGGCACGGTCAGGGTCCTTGTGATCAGTTTTTTCAAAACAGTACAGCCATTTTGTTATGGCATAAACATGGCTGCACGATTTTTGTTGTCTCGTTTTGGGGCGCTATAGGTCGCGGGTTTTACAGATGCACATATTTGACGATGGCGAATAATGCGATCAGCACAAGCGCAACAGCAACGGCAATGGTGCCGAGGCGTTTTTCAATGAAATCGCGGATCGGTTCGCCGAAACGTTGTAAAAGCCATGCCAGCAGGAAGAATCGCGCACCGCGGGCAAGAATGGCCGAGGCGATAAACAGCCAGATATTGACATTGGCCGCACCGGCAAGAATGGTCACGACTTTGATCGGCGGCAGATGCGACAGGCCGGATGTGATCAGCAAAAGCAGAATCATATCGGCGCTGGTGCTGCCGCGCAATTTTTCAAATGTATCGAGCTTGCCGTAAAATTCCAGCACCGGCTTGGCCACGGCTTCATAGGCATAATGACCGATATACCAGCCGAGAATACCGCCGAGAACAGACATGACTGTTGCGATCAGCGCATATTTCCACACCTTGCGGGGACGGGCGATGCCCATTGGCACAAACAGCACATCGGCAGGAATGAGAAAGACCGAACTTTCCACAAAGGCGATAAAGCCAAGCCACACGGCTGCGGATTTGCGCCCTGCCAGTGAAATGGTCCAGTCATAGAGTCTGCGCAGCATAATGGCCTCTGTCGTCGGTCTGCATAAAGGGGATACGGCACAAGCCATTAAAATCCGGAGCTTTGTGTAAAACGAAATGCCTTTAAGGGCAATGGATTGCAGGATGATTGGCCGTGATGACGGTATTGGCGGGTGTGCAAGTGATATTTGTTGAAATAATATGGCTGTAAACGGATTTTGCCTGTTGACGGCAAGGCGGTTCTCACTATATTTCGGCGCACCAGTGCAGCGCTTTATGATGAGCGCCTGCAAAATGTGCGGGTGTGGTGGAACTGGTAGACGCGCCGGACTCAAAATCCGGTTCCGAAAGGAGTGTCGGTTCGATTCCGACCACCCGCACCACTTATTTTTTATATGATCCGGTATTTTGCTGCTTTTTCCGGCGCGCAGCCTTGTTCAGGGCGGGATTACATTGAAAGCCTATCTGATTAATCTGGATCGTTCACACGATCGTTTGCAGCGCATGCAGGGCCAGTTTGCAAAAGCGGGGCTTGAATTTATCCGTGTTCCGGCGGTTGACGGCCGTGTGATGGAGCCTGAGGAACTGGCGAAGATCAAACGTAATCGCGGCTGGGAACAGCCTTTGTCGCCCAGTGAGATTGGTTGTTTTCTCAGTCATCGCCGCTGCTATGAGCAGATTGTTGAAAGCGGTGCGAAATTTGCCGCTGTCTTTGAAGATGATGTTACTTTTTCCAAAAATGCGCAGCAGTTTTTTGCGTCTGATGACTGGATTCCCGATGATGTGGACATCATCAAGCTGGAAACACATGGCCGTAAAGTGCTGACGGGAGAACCGGCGGCGCATGTTGCCGGTGGTTTTGACGTGGCGCGCCTGCTCAGCCAGAATATTCTGTCTGCCGGTTATATCATCTCCGGCCGTTGTGCTGCCTATCTTCTGGAGCGCATGAATGATGCGGCGGCACCTATGGATCATTTCCTGTTCACACCTGCCTGTGGTTTTTTCAAGGAGCTGAAGATTTATCAGGTCAGCCCTGTGATTTGCGGACAGGCCGGTCTTGAAAGCACGCTTGGCGCGGAACGCCAGAAGGATTATCAGCGCCCGCCGGTGCTCTACCGAATCATTCGTGAGACCAAACGCCCGTTCAAGCGTCTGGCGGTCTATGTGCGGGGGATTTATATCAACGGTTTTACCAGCAAGCGCTGGGGAAAAGTCGCGCCGCTTGAGGAATAAAGCGGGCTTGCGGTTTACTGTAGTTTGTCGCTCAGAAAATCCAGAAATGCCCTGACTTTTCCCGCCAGATGGCGGCGGGAGGGATAGAAAATATAGATACCGGTTTCTATCTGTTCCCAGTCATCCAGCGCCGTGGTGAGCCTGCCTGCCGCGATCTCATTTTGCACATAGCTGACAGGGATAAGGCTGAGGCCGTGTCCTGCACAGAGCGCATCGCGCACCGCAAAGCTGGATGATACAATATACCGGCCACTGACCGCGACCCGCTCTGTGCGCTCAGCTTTACGGAATTCCCATTCATTGACATGATCCGACAGGTTGTAGCGGATACAATTATGATGGCGCAGATCCGCCGGTTTCTGCGGTGTGCCATGTTTGGCGAAATAATCCGGTGAAGCGCAGATCACATGGTGCAAGGCACTGATTTTACGGCTGATCAGGCTGGAATTTTTCAGCGCATCACTGCCTCTGATTGCCACATCATAGCCTTCCCGCACCATATCCACCTGCCGGTCATCCAGATTAAGCTCCAATGTGATTTCCGGATATTGCTCAAGAAATTCAGGAATGAATTGCGACAGGCTGACAATGGTCATGGTCAGCGGTGCAGTCACACGTAACAGGCCTGACGGCTTGTTGTGATGCGGTGTCAGGGAGCGGTCTGCTTCTTCCAACTGCTCCAGCAGGGACGCAATCTGCTCATAATAAAGCCTGCCTGCTTCTGTCAGGCTCATGCGCCGCGTGGTGCGGTTGAATAGCCTTACTTTGAGATGTGCTTCAAGCTCGCCGATATTTTTGCCGACCGCTGCCGCTGTGAGGCCGGAAAGGCGTGCCGTTTCTGCAAAACTGCCAAGCTCTGCGGTTTTGCGAAACAAGCGTAAGGCATTGAGCTGATCCATTGTGCCTCTTGTGTAAAACTCTGATTATAAACTTTCAGTTGGTAATGTCTGTATAAATCAGATGATTATCATTTTAAATCGCCGGAATTAAAAAAGCTTCAAACAAAATAGTGATATAATATTCAGGCGGAGTAGCCCTATGACATCTTCACGGACGGATTTGCTGTTAACGGCACTGGCACCGGCAATCTGGGGCAGCACCTATATTGTAACTACGCAGATGCTGCCTGCGGGCTATCCGATGACAGTGGCGATGCTGCGCGCTTTGCCTGCCGGATTGTTGCTGTTGCTTCTGGTACGGCAATTGCCGCATGGGCGCTGGTGGCTGCGCATTTTTATTCTCGGCGCGCTGAATTTTTCATTCTTCTGGGCGATGTTATTTATTGCCGCTTATCGCCTGCCGGGCGGTGTGGCGGCAACGGTGGGGGCTGTGCAGCCACTGATCGTGGTGTTTCTGGCCAGTGCCGTGCTGGGCACAAAATTACGTGCCGTGGCGGTGATTGCAGCGCTGACAGGGATTGCCGGTGTGGCGCTTCTGGTGCTGAAGCCTGACGGTGTGCTGGATCAGACCGGTATTCTTGCTGCTTTGGCCGGTGCCTTCTCGATGGCAGCTGGCACGGTTCTGAGCCGCTACTGGCAGCCGCCTGTTGCCCCGCTCACTTTTACCGCATGGCAGATGACAGCCGGTGGTTTGTTGCTGGTGCCGGTAGCGCTTTGGAGCGAGCCTGCCTTGCCGGAGCTGACATTCACCAACTGGCTTGGCTTCCTGTATCTCGGCCTTATTGGCGGTGCGCTGACCTATCTGTTGTGGTTCCGTGGGCTGGCACGGCTTGAATCCTCCGTTGCTGCGTCACTTGGCTTTTTAAGCCCGCTGACGGCAGTTATTCTTGGCTGGGTGTTGCTGGGGCAGCAATTGAACGGGCTGCAAATGGGCGGCATGGTTGTGGTCTTGTTCAGCGTATGGCTGGGGCAGCGCGTGCAGATGCGTAAGGCTTGAAAAGAGGGATTTAACGGCGCTTGCGCAGAAATGCCCTGAATCTTTGCACGGCGCTGCGCAAGCGGTCATAGCGCCGGAGCTGAGCGGTTATTGTGCTGACATTGCCGTGGCTTTGAGGTGTCAGCCCCAGAATGATTGTGCCAAAGGCCTGCCGATCGTGAAACAGGCGCGACATGACCGGATGATCAGGAATGGCACAGGAATCCGTGAGGCGCAGTGCCGGATTGCCAAGATGGTTTTTCAAAACCTCAATCATCAGCAACACACCGGGTGAAAAAGCCTTCAGGCTTTCATCATAGGCGGTTTTCCACGTCCATGCCTGATCAGCATTGATAAAGACCACAAGACTGGCAATGGTTCTGCCATCCAATGTCAGCCTATGGATTTGTACGCATTTTTTAGCCGAAAAAGCGCGGATAATCCGGCGGGCGAAATCTGCATCCTGTTTGCGGGTCAGAAAGGCAGTGCCCGCAGCCCCTTTCCAGCCCGAGGCTTCCAAAGTCAGAAAGTCTTCAAAAGCTGCAATCAGCGCTGTTTCGTCACTTGCGATCTGATAATCGAGCGTGCCGGTTTCAGACAGGCGGCGCCATTGGCGGCGATAGTCACGATGGTGGTTTTTACCAATCGCCTTGGTGAGATAGCTCTCGGCATCCGTGCCGTTGAGCAAGACAGGGCGCGCTTGCTGGCGGGTAATCTGCAGTGGCAGATTTTTACGTTGCGCCAGAGTTTTAAGCGCTTGCGCAAAAGCACCGTCAAGATTGATATCCGGCAGCATGAGCACATCCGGCAGGCCATAGTCCGGCTTGCAGAGGGCATCAAGCACGGTATCCAGTGTATCGGGCAGAGCCGATGCCGTGACAAGCGGTGTGCCTTGCGTGGTGTAAAGATTGCTCCAGCTATAAATGGCTTTGCGCAAGCCTAAACCGGCTCTTTTAACCTGAAACGGCATCAGGAAATCAGTGGCAGGACTGTTTGCTACAATCAAACCGCAATCATCATCGGCAAAATGCTCCAATGCGGGGCACAGAAAATCCGGATGGTTGAAAATATTTTGCTCTGCCGCTTCGGCAAGCGGCACGTCTTTCAGATAGTCAATAGCTTCTTGTTTGCGGTAAAGATGCAGCATCACGCTCTTTATCCTGTGATTTTGGCCGAAGGGGCAAAGACAAACATGGTAATGCCGAGCCGCAGGCGCACCGCATAGGATAATGTTGCGGCTTCAGTTGCCATGGCGCAGGCTGTGGCAATGGCGGCACCGCTCAAGCCCAATAGCGGAATCAGCACCAGATTGAGCAGAACATTGACGATCAGTGCCAGCGCATAGAGCAAAGCGCAGATATTCTGATTGCCGGACATGGAAAGCAGGCTTTCACACGGGCCGACACTGGCGCGGGCAATGACACCGATAATCAGAATGAACAGCAGCGGATAGCCATGGGTAAACTGATAGCCGAACAGCGCCAGCAATGGCCAGCCTGCAATGAGCAGCATAATGCCGAGCAATAAAGTCGGCCAGAAAGTCCAGCGTGCGGAATTGCGGGCAAAATTGCTGAACTCCGTTCTGTCACCGGCGTGAAGTAATTGGGAATAACGCTGTGCCACGCTGGATTTAACGGCGAAATAGACAAAATGCGCCAGTGCCAGCACTTTGGTCACGGCAAAATAGGTGGCCACACTGTCAGGATCGGTCAGGTGGCCGACCATCAGCACATCAATATTGATGAGCAGGAAGAAAAAACCTTCGATCAGAAAAATCGGCAGGGAAACTCTGATCCATTCCTGTAAATGACCTGAGCGTAAAGAGCTGACAAGGCGCTGGTTGTTTGCGGTTTTGTCCAGCGTTTTGCGGATACGCTGATGCAGCAGGATTTGCTGGCCGAGTGTGGTGAGTGCAGTGCCTGCAAAGGCGGCAATGAGCGCCGTGGAGGCTTGTGGCTCGCGGCCTGAAAGCAGCAAAATGCCGAATATAATCAGCATTGCCAGCGGCCGGGTAATATAGCCCGGACTTAAAGCCGCAAATATCCAGCCTTGCGAGCGTGCTGTGCCGTCAAAAATATTGCCCAGTGCAATAGCGGGAATGCAGCAAAACCCGATCAGAAACGGCGCGTAATAATAGGTTTCAAACTGCCCGCTGGTCTGATCGAGAAGAATGATGGCGATGAGTGTTACCAGACTTGCGCTGATCAGCGCAAAGACAGGGCCGGTACGCAGAATGCTGCGGGCATTGTGCGGCTCATCCTGTTGCAAATATTGCGGTACATAGCGGATGATGGTGGTGTGAAAGCCGAAACAGGCCAGATCGCCGAGGATCAGCGTGACTGTCCAGACCAGCACATAAATACCGAATTCAAAACTGCCGAGCAGCCGTGCCAGCACTACCTGACTGAGCAGTGCCAGAGCTGCACCCGCAACCCTGATGGCAAAGGCGTTCAGCGAGGAACGTTTGGCCTGTGCCTGCTCGTCATCACCGGAAAACAGACGCTCTGCACGCAGCAAATAAGGGCGCAATTGCTCCGCCCGCCGTGCAGACAGGAATTTTTCAGCCAGAGAGGTGATCTGAAACCGTGCGGACAAGCTTTCCTCGTGACAGTGGTTCGGCCTTTTATTGCGAGTTGTGGCACAGATCGGTTTATAAATCTGCCCCTCTCTTGCCAAAAGAAAACACCGCCCGTGATGTGCAGGCGGTGTTTGATGTCAGTCAGGCATTGCGGTTTCAGGCAAAAGAGCCGTGGCAATGCTTGAATTTCTTGCCGGAGCCGCATGGACAGGCTTCGTTGCGGGCAATGCGTCCCCATGTGGACGGATCACTCGGATCACGATCTTCAGGCGCAACATAGCGGTCATTGTCAACCAGACGCGGTGCATCGCCGAATTCATCCTCACCCGTCGTGTCATCAATATGATGCGGATGCATTTCCGGCAGTTCCTGCTGCGGCTCTTCGCGCATGATCTCCACGCGCATCAGCTGCGAGGTCACAACTTCACGCAGGTTGGAAAGCATGGCCTGGAACAGCTCGAAGCCTTCAGTCTTATATTCATTGAGCGGATCACGCTGCGCATAACCGCGGAAACCAACAACGGAGCGCAGATGGTCAAGATTGACCAGGTGTTCGCGCCACAGATTATCCAGCGACTGCAGAATAACGGATTTCTGCACATAGGCCATGATCTGCGGGCCGAAACGCTCGGCACGGTCAGCAGCAGCTTTGTCTGCGGCTTCCTTGATGCGTTCTTCGATCTGCTCTTCGGCAATACCTTCTTCCGCAGCCCATGCATCGACCGGCAGGTCGAGATTAAGAACCTTGGCAACCTCTTCCTTGAGTTCCGCAATACGCCATTGTTCGGCATAGGCATTTTCAGGAATATGGGCGCGTACCATATCCTCAATCACTTCATGACGCATTTCGTCAGCGATTTCGGTCAGGTCTTCCGCATCCATCATTTCCAGACGCTGTTCAAAGATCACCTTACGCTGATCATTCATCACATCGTCATATTTGAGCAGGTTTTTACGGATTTCAAAGTTGCGGGCTTCGACTTTTTTCTGAGCCTTTTCCAGCGCTTTATTGATCCACGGATGCACAATGGCTTCGTCTTCTTTCAGACCAAGTTTCTGCAGCATGCCGTCCATACGTTCGGAGCCGAAGATGCGCATCAGATCATCCTGCAGCGACAGGAAGAATTTGGACTTGCCCGGATCGCCCTGACGACCGGAACGGCCGCGCAGCTGGTTGTCGATACGGCGGCTTTCATGGCGCTCTGTTGCCAGAACATAAAGACCGCCCGCAGCCAGCGCCTGTTCTTTTTTCTTGGCGATATCCGCTTTGAGTTCCTGAATTTTGGTATCACGTTCAGGGCCGGCAGGCACATCCGCCAGTTCCACTTTCACGCGCATTTCCAGATTGCCGCCGAGCTGAATATCGGTACCGCGACCGGCCATGTTGGTCGCAATGGTGATCGCGCCCGGCACGCCGGCCTGCGAAACAATATAGGCTTCCTGCTCGTGATAGCGGGCGTTCAGAACCTGAATATTTTTCACGCCGTCTTTTTTCAGACGCTCTGCCAGCAGTTCGGATTTTTCAATCGAGGTTGTACCGACGAGAACCGGCTGGCCTTTTTCATGGGCTTCACGAATATCGCGGATAATCGCTTTATATTTTTCATCGACGGTGCGGTAAACTTCGTCATCCGCATCAATACGGGCAACCGGCAAATTGGTCGGGATAACCGCAACATCAAGGCCGTAAATATTGCCGAATTCTTCCGCTTCCGTTGCCGCAGTACCGGTCATACCGGCCAGCTTGTTATACATGCGGAAATAGTTCTGGAAGGTGATCGAAGCCAGCGTCTGGTTTTCCGGCTGGATGGTAACTTTTTCCTTGGCTTCCAATGCCTGATGCAGGCCTTCGGAATAACGGCGGCCCGGCATCATACGGCCGGTAAATTCGTCGATGATCACCAGTTCATCGTTGCGGACGATATAATCCTTGTCGAGCTGGAACAGCTTATGCGCACGCAGCGCATTGTTGAGGTGGTGAACAACAGCCACATTCTCAACGTCATAAAGGCTTTCACCCTTCAGGTGACCGGCAGCTTCCAGCAGTTTTTCGATCTTTTCAGTACCGATTTCAGTAAAGATCGCGGTCTTCTGCTTTTCATCCACTTCATAATCTTCCGCAACAAGCTGCGGAATGAAAGTGTCGATCAGCGAATAGAAATCCGAGCGGTCTTCCAGCGGGCCGGAAATGATCAGCGGGGTACGGGCTTCGTCGATGAGGATCGAATCAACTTCGTCGACGATAGCGTAGTTATGTTCACGCTGTACCATCTGACCGCGCTCATATTTCATATTATCGCGCAGATAATCGAAGCCGAGCTCGTTATTGGTTGCGTAAGTAATATCGCAGGCATAGGCCTCACGGCGCTGGTCATCATCCAGACCATGGGCAATCACACCGACAGTCAGACCGAGGAAATTATACAAAACGCCCATGGTCTGCGCATCACGGGTGGCGAGATAGTCGTTGACGGTGACGACATGAACGCCTTTGCCTTCAAGCGCATTGAGGTAAACCGGCAGGGTCGCCATCAGGGTTTTACCTTCACCAGTGCGCATTTCCGCGATGGAGCGGTCGTGCAGCACCATGCCGCCGATCAGCTGCACATCAAAAGGACGCATGCCCAATGTGCGCTTTGCCGCTTCACGCACGGTTGCAAAAGCATCCGGCAAAATATCATCCAGTGTTTTACCGCTTTTCAATAAAGCGCGGAATTCATCGGTTTTGGCCTGCAGCTGTGCATCTGTCAGGGCTTCATATTGTTTCTCAAGCGCGGTGATTGCTGCTGCGCGAGGACGAAGACCTTTGATGCGACGCTCATTGGATGAGCCGAAAATCATACGGGCGAGACCGCCAAAGCTGACCATCACTGGTCCTTTCTTAAATCTTCAGCCAAGTGTGTCGCCGCCTGCGCGGCGCTCTGTCATCGGCTTTATTTGTTTATGCGAGACTTATGGCAAGAAAACACGCTGTCGGAAAGACATTTTGCGCAATTTCTGATCGGCAGCTCTCTGGACGCAAAGCCGATGGACAGATAAGAGGGGAGGGCCGCGATGTCAATGATTTGACAGCAGAGATACCCTGTATGGTTGCGGATATATGCGTATTCGCGGGTGGGTTATCGCTGGCGGATGACCGATCAGCAAAATATATTGTACAGATAACTGCCTATATCGCCTAAAAACTGTTCGACTTTATGCAAGTAGAGCCTGAGCAGCAAAATTCTGCCTTATTCGTGGGACGACTTTGCCCCAAAGGAGAAAATCACTGATGACCCGTACCCGTAAAATCCTGATTCAGCTGGCTGCCGGCCTGCTGCTGACAACGACTGCCGGCGGCGCCTATGCGCAGGATGCAGCAGCCAAGACTGAAACAGCAGCAAAACCGGCTGAAAAGGCAGATCCGAATAAAGTGCTTGCCACTGTTAACGGCGTCAAGCTGACACAGGGTGAAGTTGATCAGGCGTCGAATGATCTTGACCCGCAGTTCTCCCGCCTGCCGGATGATCAGCGCCGTCTTGCAGCCCTTGCTGCGCTGGTGGATATCAAGGTTCTGGCTGCTGCCGCTAAGGCTGACAAGCTGGATGATGGCGCTGATTTCAAACAGCGCATTGAATTCCTGAAAGACCGCGCACTGCATAATGAATATTTCCAGACCGCTGTCGTTGATAAGATCACCGATGCGGATGTACGCGCCCGCTATGACAAGGAAATCGCAGCAATGCCTGCGAAGAACGAAGTGCGCGCCCGTCATATTCTGGTGAAGACCGAAGATGAAGCCAAGGCGATCATCAAAAAGCTTGAAGGCGGCGCCAAATTTGAAGATCTGGCCAAGGAAAGCTCTACCGACGGTTCCGCTTCACAGGGCGGTGATCTGGGCTATTTCGGCGAAGGCATGATGGTGCCTGAATTTGAAAAAGCAGCTTTTGCCCTTGATGTCGGTGCTTTCACCAAAGAGCCGGTCAAGTCGCAGTTTGGCTATCACATCATCAAGCTGGAAGATAAGCGCCAGCAGCAGCCACCGGCATTTGATCAGGTGAAGGATCAGGTTCACTCGATCATCATCCGCGAAAAATATATTGATATGGTCAAAAAGCTGCGTGACGCTTCCAAAATCTCTTATGAGGATGAAGCTGTTGCCAAAGCAATGAAAGAAGCTGCAGACGCACAGGATGCGGCCTCTAAAGCTGCAGAATAAGACTTATCATTTTGCAAAATTGATAAGACCAATCTGGCAAGTTTGCTTTAAAGATTGACAAAAACGATCACCTGCCCTGATTATTTCGGGCAGGTGATTGCATTTTATGGCTATCCGTCATTTATTGGCTTCTGCTTGGGATGAAGCGGCAGTGATTTGAAGTGATTTGAACTGCCGGAAGCCTCATAGAACGCTTCGGGTAAAGCTGCTTTGTCTTCGTTCTCAGGACCGAATAATAATTCTTAGCCGCATTATCCTGACGCAAAAAATTCTTTTGCGGGAAATGCTCTTACTTTTGAGGCACTCATGTCCGCGTCTGTTTCTCCGCTTGCACCAAAACATTATCCTGCCATGCCGGTTATTGCCGGTGTGCGAATGGCCACAGCCGAAGCGGGGATTAAATATAAGAACCGAACAGATGTGCTGATGATGGTGTTTGACAAGCCTGCAGCGGTTGCCGGTGTTTTCACCCGTTCCAAATGCCCGTCTGCGCCGGTGGATTTTTGCCGTGAGAGCCTGAAACATGGTACCGCCAAGGCTGTGATCGTGAATTCCGGTAATGCCAATGCGTTTACCGGTAAAAAGGGGCGTGAAACGACCAGTGCAACTGCCAAGGCTGCCTGTGACGCGCTGGGCTGTGAAACCCATGAAATCTTTCTTGCTTCAACCGGTGTGATCGGTGAGCCGCTTGATGCCGGTAAATTCGCGCATTTGTTCGGCGATATGAATGCACGCGCCGGTCAGGACGGCTGGCTGGAAGCTGCCAAAGCGATTATGACTACGGATACCTATCCGAAAGTGGCAACGGAAACCGTGCTGCTCGGCGGCGTGCCGGTGACTATCAACGGTATTGCCAAAGGTGCGGGCATGATTGCGCCGGATATGGCGACCATGCTGTCTTTTGTGGTGACGGATGCGCCGATTGCCTCTGATGTGTTGCAGAGCCTGTTGTCGAAGGCTGTGGATTCCAGCTTTAATGCGGTGACCGTGGACAGTGATACGTCGACCTCTGACACTTTGATGCTGTTTGCCACCGGCACAGCTGCCGAGCGCGGCGCTGTTGCGGTTACCACGGCAGATGATGAGCGTCTGGCAGATTTTGACGCTGCATTGCGCAAAGTTTTGAAAAATCTGGCGCTACAGGTGGTGCGGGACGGCGAAGGCGCGCGCAAAATGCTGGAAATCACCGTGAAAGGTGCGGTTTCTGACGTATCTGCCAAGCGTATTGCATTGTCGATTGCCAATTCCCCGCTGGTGAAGACCGCTGCTGCCGGTGAAGATGCCAATTGGGGCCGTGTGGTCATGGCTGTGGGCAAGGCCGGTGAGCCTGCCGACCGCGACCGTCTGGCGATCAGCTTCGGGGATATCCGCGTGGCGGTGGATGGTGAGCGCGATGCGGCTTATTCGGAACAGGCTGCTTCCGATTATATGAAGGGCGAGGATATCGTCATCACTGTTGAACTTGGTATGGGCGCGGGGACGGCAACGGTCTGGACCTGTGATCTGACCAAGGAATATGTGGCGATTAACGGTGATTACCGGTCATGATTGCAACAATCCGCCGGTTTGAAGAACTGGGGTTTCGCGCATGGCCTGCGGCGCAGGTCACGCATCTGGGCGACTGGGCAGTGCAACTGACACCTTATTATCCGTCAAAGCGCGGTAATTCGGTTAATCTGCTCAATCCGGCGGATGATGCTGATCTGGCGCAGCGGGTGGAAGCCTGTGAGGCGCTGTTTACAGAACAGGGCAAGCAGCCGGTCTTCCGGCTGACCCCTTTGGCACCGCCTGCACTGGCGGATTATCTGACGGAACGTGGCTATAAGCCTGCGGGCGGCTCATCGGTGTTGGCCTGCGACCTGCGCGAAAATACATTTTTGAAAACACCGCAGCCGCGCCTGCCGCTGCGGCTGGTGCATTTTCGCGATGATCAGGCGATTGGTTATAGCCGGATATCGGGCACATTTCATAACCGCCCTGAACCGCAGGTGGAAGGGCTGGCCAAAGTGCTGGCTTCCATCCGGCCGCAAAAATATGTCATTGCCGGTTTTGCCGGAACCGAACCTGCCGCCACGCTGCTGTGTGTGAGCGAGAACGGCTATACGGGGCTGCTTGATTTGTGTATCGGTGAGACATTCCGGCGGCGCGGTTTTGCCAAAGCGCTGGTGCTGCATGAAATGGCGCAGGCACTGGCACGGGGCGATCACACATTCTGGTTGCAGGTGGAAAGTGCGAATGCACCGGCGCAGGCATTGTATCAGGGCTTAGGCTTTGAGACTGTCTATGATTATATTTATTATTGCAGATAGGTAGAGTTTGATGACTGAGGGCAAAAAGATTGTGCTGGTGGCAGCCTGTGCGCTGATTGATGCGGACGGACGGATTTTGCTGGCGCAGCGCCCTGAGGGTAAAAATCTGGCCGGATTGTGGGAATTTCCCGGTGGCAAGGTTGAAAGCGGCGAAACACCGGAAGATGCGCTGATCCGTGAATTGCAGGAAGAGCTGGGCATTACCACCAAACATGCCTGCCTTGCACCGCTGACTTTCGCCAGCTATTCTTACGATAAATTCCATCTCCTGATGCCGCTTTATGTTTGCCGCCGTTATGAGGGCATTGCCCGTTCGATGGAGGGGCAGGCACTGAAATGGGTGAAACCGCAGGATCTGCGTTCTTATCCGATGCCGCCGGCTGATGAGCCGCTGATCCCCTATTTGACGGATCTTCTATAAAATCCGGACAAAACCTTTACAAACGGGGTCTGATTTTCACATCAGGACCCGTTTTTTACGTTCACGTTAAGGGATGATTCACTGTCATAGCGCATGGTAGGCTTATCGCGCCGGAGTATGACGATGAGTAACAACCGCAGTCAGTATCAGTCAGAATTTGTCATTGATTTTTTCAAGGAAGAAGACAAAAACGCTTCCGCCTTTATGCCTGTGGCTAAAAGCGGCCTGCTGCGTTTTGTGCTGCTGTTCGGCTCAGCAATCATTGCGCTGACCTTGGTTATTGTGCCGATCCTTACCGAAAAGGCCAATAAGCAGACGGCACAGTCGCTGTTCCCTGCCGGTGTGGATACGATGGCAACCGGCTCTATCCAGAAGAAGAGCGGCGAAAAATCCTATATTGAACGCAGAAGCCTGTTGCAGCCTTCACCGTCATCGGTTTGCACCATTAACGGCAATGGCACACAGCAGGGCGATTGCTGATTAATTTTCTTTTTCAGGAGCGCTGGCGAGCAAGGCTTCAGCCAGCGATGCTTTGGCCGAGCCGGGTTTAAGCGGCTTTTGCTGGGATTCATGCGGTGCCCAGCCCGACATCCAGATAAACGAAAATGTTGCGCGGATACGTCCGTCCGGATCGCTGAAGCGTTCCGCATAAATTTGTGCAGCGCGCATGAAGAAACGACGGCTCACCGGCTTGCGTGCCCGTCCGGTCAGGCTGTTGGCCATGCCCATAGCGCGGATATCGGCCAGCAGTGCAAACATATTATCATAACGCACAGTCACATTCTCAATATCAGTGACCGGCAGAGCAAAGCCGGCACGCTGCAGCAGGCCGCCTGCATCACGCACATCAGCCAGCGGCATCACACGCGGACTGACACCGCCGGTCAGTTCCGATTCAGCCTGCAACAGCGCTTCACGCAATTCGCCAAGTGTGCCGCTGCCGGCCATACAGCCGAGAAACAACCCGTCCGGTTTCAGAGCCTGCCTGATCTGCATCATCAGTCCCGGCGTGTCATTGGTGAGATGCAGGGATTGCAGCGAGATAATCAGATCAGCACTTTGGGCTTCAAGGGGCAGATATTCCGTATTGCCCTGCGGCTGATAATCAATGCTCTCAACCACAGCCGCCTTGCCGGAAGCCTGCACGCAAGTTGCAGCTGACGGCGTATAGGGATTGATAATCACGGCGCGCTCGAAACGGCGCTCGACGGTTGAGAGGCGGTCTTCCAGATCCTGCACCGAGCGTTCCAGCAGAAAATCCGCACCGGTAATATTGCGCAATTTTGCACGTTGCAGGCGCTGGTGCAGCAACTGGCTGTCAAAAAGAGTATCCGGTCTGGTTTCGGTGGCTGACATTCTTCCGCATCCCGTAAGAGGTTTCCGCGCTTGATAGAGGAGCCGGAAATGCTCTCGCTGTTGGTTTTGCCTGCAGTTTATTTCGGAAGCCGCAACGCTTTTCCGAAATATCGCTTTGGCAGATGCCGGTGCATCTGGCATGGTGATGTAAATGCGTTCAATCGGGGGCGAATGCAATGGGGGAATTGCCGCTTTCTTATGAAACTGTTGTGAGACGGTCAGGTCTTGCTGCGACGATGCAGGGGCTGATTGCAGCTTTTAAAACCCTGCCGGACAAAGTTTTTCCCGCAATTTGCTGCGGTTGCGACAGTCCGGTTTCACAAACCGGCACATTGTGCGGAAGCTGCTGGCAGCAGGTTTGTTTTCTGGAAATGCCTTATTGTCCGGTAATGGGCACGCCTTTTACCCATGATTTCGGCGCGCATTTTCTGAGCGCCGAAGCCATTGCCGATCCGCCGCCGTTCCGGCGTTTGCGTTCGGTGGCGCTGCATGACGGTACGGTGCGCCATGCCGGTATTTCGCTTAAATATTATGACCGGCTTGATCTGGCACCATGGATGGCGCGCTGGATGCAGCGTGCAGGCCATGAATTGCTATGTGACTGCGATGTGATTATTCCGGTGCCGCTGCATCGCAAGCGTTTATGGCAGCGCCGCTATAATCAGGCGGCGGAACTGGCGCGGGCTCTGGGGCGCATCAGCGGCAGGCTCTATGAACCGGCGGCGCTGCAGCGAATCAAACACACACATCAACAGACCGCGCTGAGCCGCAAGGAGAGGCAGCGCAATGTCGCGGGAGCTTTTCAGGTGCCGGAGAGCGGGCGCATTAAAGTGCAGGGGCGCTCTGTGCTGCTGGTTGATGATGTCTATACCACAGGGGAGACGGTGAAATCGGCTGCCCGTGCGCTGATCAGAGCCGGTGCGCGGGATGTGGATGTTTTGACATTTAGCAGAGTATTGCCAGCAGGGTATCGCCCTTTGCTTTAAAATAATAATTTACGCGCAAAACAACAAAGCGGCACGCAAATGCTTGGATGATTGTGCACGCATGGTTATATAGACCTAAACATCTGGAGATATTTGCAATGAAAGTTGAAATCTATACCCGTGACGGCTGTGGTTATTGCACACGCGCCAAGCAGCTTCTTGATGAACGCGCACCCGGCTATACGGAATTTAATGCAACGGCTGAACCGAAATACCGCGAAGAAATGATGACCCGTTCCGGTGGCACCACATTTCCGCAGGTTTTTATCGGTGACGTCCATGTCGGCGGTTGCGATGATCTTTATGCGCTGGAACGCGCCGGCAAGCTGGTTACTCTGCTGGAAACCGGCAAGGTGAACTGATCTGTTCAGATTGTGCTGAACAATAAGGCAGGGCGGGTGACCTTTGCCTGTAAGATGATAAAGGGGAGAATAATGTCGAGTATCAAAGTTGCGGCTGTGCAGATGCGGTCAGACGGCGATATGGCCGCCAATATCGCAGCGCTTGAGCGTATGGTCGGTGAAGCTGCCGCCAAAGGGGCGCAATATGTGCAGACACCTGAAAATACCGGCATTATTCAGAATGACCGCGCGCTTTACCGCGCCAGCCTGCATGCGGAGCAGGATGATCCTGTGGTGAAGGCGGCAGGGCTGCTTGCAAAACGCCATGGCATTCATCTCCATATCGGCTCGACACCGATCAAGCTGGAAAGCGGCCTGATTGCCAATCGTGCCTTCCTTTTCGGATCGGACGGCGCAAAAATTACCACTTATGACAAGATTCATATGTTTGATGTGGATCTTGATAATGGCGAGAGCTGGCGTGAATCCGATACGATTTCAGCCGGTGACCGTGCTGTGGTTGCGCAATTGCCGTTCATGAATCTTGGGCTGGCGATCTGCTATGATATCCGCTTTCCGCAGCTGTTTCAGGCGCAGGCCAATGCAGGCGCGAATGTGATTTCTGCACCTGCCGCTTTTACGCGCCAGACCGGTGAGGCGCATTGGCATATTTTGCAGCGGGCGCGGGCAATTGAAAATGGCGCGTTTCTGATTTCCGCCGCGCAGGGCGGCCTGCATAATGGTAATCGTCAGACTTACGGCCATACGCTGATTGTATCGCCATGGGGCAAAATTATTGCCGAGGCAGATCATGATGATCCGGCGGTGATTTATGCTGATATTGATGTGGCAGACAGTGCCGCTGCCCGTAACAAGATACCGAATTTGAAAAATGCCCGCGAATTTACGCTGGAAACCGTTGCGGCAGGAGGCGGAGCAGATAAAGCATGATGCGGTTTTCTCTGCACTGTGATCAGCTTCATGAATTTGAAGGCTGGTTTCGCAATAATGAGGATTTCGACAGCCAGACCGCACGCGGTCTGGTGCAGTGCCCTGTCTGCCATTCGGCCAAAGTGAGCAAGGCGCTGATGGCACCTTCTGTGAGCACGGGCCGCACCAAAGAGAAAATCGCTGCAACCATGGGCGAGGCGCAGCGCAAATTACTGGACGATATGCGCGAGCTTAGCCGCAAGGTGAAAGAAAATGCCGATTATGTCGGCGACCGTTTTGCCGAAGAAGCACGTAAAATTCACCACGGTGAAACAGAGGAACGCGGCATTTACGGTGAGGCTACACGGGAGGAAATCACCTCTCTCGTGGATGACGGCGTGGAAATCTTGCCGCTGCCAGTGCTTCCCGAAGAGTATAATTGAGCCTATCGGCTCAATGGCCGAAGATTATAACTGACCTGTCGGTTCAATAGCTGAACATCAGGACTGATCCGCTATGAAGCGGATCAGTTCTCTCTAAGCCTCATTTAGCGGCGCTGTGCCAGAACCATATAATTCACGTCGAGATCGCGTGAGCGGTTCCATGTATCATTGAGCGGATTATAGCTGACGCCGGTTTTTTCCAGGATTGTCAGACCGGCCGCATTGAGCGGTCTTTCCAGTTCTTCAGGCCGCACCAGTTTTTCATATTGATGGGTGCCTTTCGGTAGCCAGCGCAGCACATATTCCGCACCGATAATCGCCAGTCCCCATGCTTTGAGCGTGCGGTTGATGGTGGCAACAAACATCAGCCCCTGCGGTTTGACCATTTTTGCCGTGGCAGACATGAACAGGTCAACATCGGAGACGTGTTCCACCACTTCCATATTGAGAACCACATCAAATTGCTCGCCTGCATCGGCCAGCGCTTCGGCGGTGGTGGCACGGTAATCAATCTCAATGCCCATTTCTGCGGCATGGATTTTAGCAACTTCAATATTGGTGGTTGAAGCATCTGCTCCCACCACTGTTGCACCAAGGCGTGCCATCGGTTCGCAAAGCAGCCCGCCGCCGCAGCCGATATCCAGAATACGCAAACCTTCCAGCGGCTTGGCCGCCAGCGGGTCACGGTTGAAATATTTGCAGATCTGTTCTTTCAGATAATCGAGACGGGTCGGATTGAATTTATGGAGCGGGCGGAATTTGCCCTGCGGGTTCCACCATTCGCTGGCAATACGCGAGAAATGCGCAACTTCCTTAGGGTCAATCGTCGTGCGGCCGGATACGGCTTCCGGCTGATCCTGTGTGGCGGCAGCTGTGTGTTTGGACGTCTCGGACATAGCATTCTCCATTTCCTATGAATGGACTTGTCACTTAACGCATGAAAGTCAAGTATCTTTTCTTCTCATGTGCTTGCGAAGTGATCATAATTTCGGTATGTCAGCATCACTCTCTTGCGGAGCGTACCTGTTCGTACACCGCAAGTTTCCGTTGGTTCTCATTTTCATTCAGGATATGTCGACATAATGGCGCGCATTGTGATGAAGTTCGGCGGCACTTCTGTGGCCGATATTGACCGGATCCGGAATGTGGCGCGTCACGTCAAACGTGAAGTCGATTCCGGAAATGAAGTTGCAGTTGTGGTTTCGGCTATGGCCGGTAAAACCAATGAGCTGGTGGCCTGGACGCGTGAAGCGTCGCCGATGCATGACGCACGTGAATATGATGCGATTGTTGCTTCCGGTGAGCAGGTAACCGCCGGTCTTCTGGCAATCGTATTGCAGTCCATGGGCGTGAATGCGCGTTCATGGCAGGGCTGGCAGATTCCGATCAAAACGGACATGACCCACGGCGCTGCTCGTATTACTGAAATTGACGGTTCTTTCCTGATCAAGCGCTTTGGCGAAGGTCAGGTTGCCGTGATTGCCGGTTTTCAGGGGCTGAGCCCGGATAACCGCATTGCCACGCTTGGCCGCGGCGGTTCTGATACATCGGCTGTGGCCATTGCTGCGGCTGTCAAGGCTGACCGCTGCGATATCTATACGGATGTGGACGGTGTTTATACGACCGACCCGCGTGTGGAGCCGAAAGCCCGCCGTATGGCGAAAATCTCTTTTGAAGAGATGCTGGAAATGGCATCTCTTGGCGCCAAAGTGCTGCAAGTTCGCTCCGTTGAACTGGCAATGGTGCATAAAGTCCGTACTTTTGTACGCTCAAGCTTTGAAGATCCGCATGCGCCGGGCATGGGTGATCCGCTTAACCCTCCCGGAACGCTGATTTGCGATGAGGATGAAATCGTGGAACAACAGGTCGTAACTGGTATTGCTTTCGCCCGAGACGAAGCTCAGATTTCCCTGCGCCGCGTGGCAGACCGCCCGGGCGTATCAGCTGCAATTTTCGGCCCATTGGCTGATGAACATATCAATGTTGATATGATCGTGCAGAATATTTCTGAAGACGGTTCCAAAACCGATATGACCTTTACCGTACCGTCGGGCGATATGGACAAGGCTGTTCATGCGCTGGATCGCGTTAAGGCAGAAATCGGCTGTGATTCCATCCAGTCTGAAACCGGCCTTGCCAAAATTTCGGTCATCGGCACCGGTATGCGTTCTCATGCAGGTGTTGCTGCGACCGCTTTCAAAGCGCTGGCCGATAAGGGTATCAATATCCGCGCTATCACGACATCTGAAATTAAAATTTCGATCCTGATTGACAGCGCTTATACAGAACTGGCCGTGCGTACCCTGCATTCGGTCTATGAACTGGATAAACATTAAAGCAGGCTTGCGCTGCACAGGCCGGGTATCCGGCACATGATATTCATGAAAGGCAGTGTCAGGCGACACTGCCTTTTTTGTTTGTCTGTTATGATGCCTGTCTGTTTCAGGATATTTATCTCAGCCGACAGGTAAAATTTGTAGTGCGGGTGCCGAGCTATGCGCCAAATGCATAGCTCATATTCTGACCGTTTATAATAATTCTATGATTGGGACTTTAATTTTCATTCCTGGATTATTTGTTGATAAGGCTGATTAAATCGGTTTATGCCTTATTTATGGCATGAAAACCGGTAAATCAGCCGGTTCCTGCGAAAAATTTGATGAGCAGACCCTAGACGATTGTGAGAAAAATAATCACAACCAAAGTAAACTAAGCTATGCACACAGCGGTGTGATTCGTGATCAGGCGGTTCGTGTATTATAAAAGAGCAGCTGAAACGACCTGAACTGACCTGATAACTGATTGGCCATTCTTTTATGGATGGGTACATGTGAATTTTAGCATGAGGTATCTGGAGGAGCATTGAGACCCTATGCGTGAGCTGACAGCCGGACCCCGGACCTTGCTCAAGCGCCTTCGCGCCCTGATGGCGGAAGCGCTCGATCCGCAGGAACGCCTTGACCGTATTGTGCGTGAAATTGCGCAAAATATGGTGGCGGAGGTCTGTTCTTTTTATGTGCTGCGCTCCGATGAAATTCTCGAACTTTATGCAACTGAAGGTCTGAACCCGCAGGCTGTGCATCTGGCGCAATTGCGTCTGGGGCAGGGGCTTGTCGGTACGATTGCGGCCACGGCGCGTCCGCTCAATCTGACAGATGCGCAGAGCCATCCGGCCTTTACCTATTTGCCGGAAACCGGTGAAGAAATTTACAATTCATTCCTTGGTGTGCCGGTGCTGCGTGCAGGCCGTACTATGGGCGTGCTGGTGGTTCAGAACCGTACCAAGCGCGCTTACCGCGAGGATGAGCTGGAAGCTTTGGAAACAACGGCAATGGTACTGGCAGAAATGGTGGCAGCGGGTAATCTCACCCGTTTTGCACGTCCCGGTGTGGAACTGACCAATGGCCGTTCGGTCAGCTTTAACGGGCTGGCTTATAATGACGGTGTCGGTCTGGGCCATGTGGTGCTGCATGAGCCGCGCATTGTGGTGACCAATCTCTTTAACGAAGATATTGCCCATGAAATTGCCCGCCTTGACGAGGCAATGGGCTCATTGCGCCTGTCGATTGACGATATGTTGTCGCGCCGTGATGTGGCGATGGAAGGCGAGCACCGCGATGTGCTGGAAGCTTACCGGATGTTTGCCCATGACCGCGGCTGGATGCGCCGTCTTGAGGAGGCGATCCGCAATGGTCTGACGGCGGAAGCCGCCGTTGAGAAAGTGCAGAGCGATACGCGTGCACGGATGATGCATCTCAACGATCCTTATATGCGCGAACGGCTCAGCGATTTCGATGATCTTGCCAACCGTCTGATGCGCCAGTTGATGGGCTATGATCCGAAGACGGCTGCGGAAATGATGGCGAAAGATTCGATCATTGTTGCCCGTTCAATGGGGGCTGCCGAGCTTCTGGATTATCCGCGCGAGCGGGTGCGCGGGCTGGTGCTGGAAGACGGGGCAACCACAAGCCATGTGGTCATTGTGGCGCGCGCTATGGGCATACCGGTTGTCGGGCAGGCCAAAGGCGTGGTGGCGCTTGCTGAAAACGGCGATGCAATCATTATTGACGGTGAAGACGGCCGTGTGCATCTGCGCCCGCAAACGGATGTGGAATCCGCTTATGCGGAGAAGGTGCGTTTCCGTGCCAAGCGTCAGGCGCTTTACCGCCAGTTGCGTGATGTGCCGTCTGTTACCAAAGATGGTCAGCCGGTTTCATTGCTGATGAATGGCGGTCTGATTGTTGATCTGCCGCAGCTTGAGGAATCGGGAGCGGCAGGTGTCGGCCTGTTCCGCACCGAGCTGCAATTTATGGTGGCTTCGACCTTCCCGCGCTCCGGCCAGCAGGAAAAACTCTATCGTGCCGTGCTGGAAGCAGCCGGTGACAAGCCGGTGACCTTCCGAACACTCGATATTGGCGGTGATAAGGTTTTGCCGTATTTCCGTTCCAATGCCCATGAGGAAAATCCGGCAATGGGCTGGCGGGCAATCCGCCTGGCGCTTGACCGGCCAGGTCTGATGCGCACCCAGTTGCGGGCGCTGCTCAAGGCTGCGGGCGGGCGTGAATTGCGGATCATGCTGCCGATGGTGACAGAGGTTGCGGAAATCAGGGCAACCCGCGAGATTATCGAGCGTGAGGTCAATTATCTGACGCGCTTTGATCATGCTCTGCCAAGCAATCTCAAAGTCGGTGCGATGATCGAGGTGCCGTCTTTGTTGTGGCAGCTTGACGAGCTGATGAATGAGGTGGATTTTGCCTCGGTTGGTTCCAATGACCTGTTCCAGTTTGTCATGGCGGTAGATCGTGGCAATGCGCAGATTGCCGATCGTTTTGACCAGCTGTCACCGGCATTTTTGCGGGTATTGCAGCAGATTGCCGAGGCCGGACAACGCCACGGTAAACCGGTGACATTATGCGGTGAAATGGCGGGCAAGCCGCTGACAGCCATGATGCTGATCGGTCTTGGTTTCCGCTCGATCTCCATGTCGGCGGCGGCAATCGGTCCGGTGAAAAATATGTTGCTTTCTCTGGATGCCAAGGCGCTGAACAGTGTTTTGACCGAGCTTGTGCACCGGCCGGACGCCAATGGATCAATCCGCGAATATATGATCCGTTTTGCCAATGAGCAGCAAATTCCGCTGTAAGGACACTGTCTTTCTGTTGTAAAATTTCGCAATCAAACATTTCCGTTTGATTGCGAAATGCTTTATGGGTGCGGGCAACAGAGCATTATAGAGATTTCAGGGATACCGGATGGTTGCACTGCCGCAAGACAGAATGGATCAGTTGTTAAAGCGTTTCGTGATGATTGAAGCGCAGATGGCTGATAATCCCGCTGCTGAAACCTATGTGAAACTGGCCTCGGAATATTCCGAGCTGGAAGATGTGGCGCTGAAAATTCGTGAATTCCAGAAAGCGCAGCAAGACTTGCAGGAACTGGCGGCAATGCGCGATGATGCTGGCAGTGATGCAGACATGCGCGCATTGGCAGAGATGGAAATTCCGGATGTCGAGTCCGCAATTGAAGCGCTGGAAGGCGAAATCCAGATTTTGCTGCTGCCAAAAGATGCGGCAGATGAGAAAAACGCTATTCTCGAAATCCGTGCCGGTACCGGCGGTTCTGAAGCGGCTTTGTTCGGCGGTGATCTGTTTCGCATGTATGAGCGCTATGCTGCCGATAAAGGCTGGCGCGTAGAAGTTGTCTCAGCCAGCGAAGGCGATGCGGGCGGCTATAAAGAAATTATCGCCACGATTTCCGGCAAAGGCGTTTTCTCCAAGCTGAAATTTGAATCCGGCGTGCATCGCGTGCAGCGTGTGCCGGAAACGGAAGCGGGCGGACGTATTCACACTTCTGCTGCCACGGTGGCGGTGCTGCCGGAAGCGGAAGATATTGATATTGATATCCGCAATGAAGATATTCGCATTGATACAATGCGTGCATCAGGCGCCGGTGGCCAGCACGTCAATACGACAGACTCAGCCGTGCGCATTACCCATATTCCGACCGGTATTATGGTGGTGCAGGCGGAAAAATCCCAGCATCAGAACCGCGCCCGTGCCATGCAGATTTTGCGTGCACGTCTCTATGATATGGAGCGCCAGCGTGCGGAAAGTGAGCGCTCGGAAGCGCGCCGCAGTCAGGTTGGTTCCGGTGATCGCTCGGAACGTATCCGCACCTATAATTTTCCGCAGGGCCGTGTGACTGATCACCGGATCAATCTCACACTCTATAAGCTCGACCGCGTGATGATGGGCGAGCTGGATGAACTGGTTGATGCGTTGATTTCTGATCACCAGACCGCATTGCTGGCGGAATTGGGTGATAGCTGATCAGATTATGACACATCAGGATATTATTCCCGACAGCCTTAGCCAGTTTCTGACCTATATGCGGCTGCAATTGCGTAATGCTGAAAGTGACAGTGCGGATATTGATGCGCGCTTGCTGTTGCAGCATTTCAGCGGCTATTCGCTGACCGATCTGGTATTGCGGCCTGATGCCGTGCTGGAACCGGATGTGAAGGGTCGTCTGCTGGCTGCCATGCAGCGCCGTCTGAAAGGTGAACCGGTGCATCGCATTATTGGCGAGCGGTCTTTTTACGGGCTGAATTTTACCCTTAATGCCGATACGCTTGAGCCGCGCCCTGATACGGAAACGCTGGTTGATCTGGTGCTGCCGTTTTTGCGTGACCGTGTTGAAAAGCAGGGTTTTGCAGATCTTCTGGATATGGGTACGGGAACCGGCGCACTTGCCGTGACCCTGCTGCATGAAGTGCCGCTTGCCCGCGGTGTGGCTGTGGATATTGCTGCCGGTGCTTTGCAGGCTGTGCGCATTAATGCCGCGCGTGCCGGTGTTTCCTCACGGCTTGCCACATTGCAGAGCGACTGGTTTGCCGCTGTGGGCGGAAAATATGATCTGATCGTCTCGAATCCGCCTTATATTCCGGCTAAAATTGTGGATGGTCTGGACAGGCAGGTGAAGGATTTTGATCCGCGCATTGCTCTGGACGGCGGAGCGGATGGTCTGGATTTTTACCGTGCGCTGGCGATGCAGAGTGCCGGTAAATTACAAAATGGCGGCATGGTTGCGGTTGAAATCGGTGCCGGACAGGCCTATGATGTAGAAACAGTTTTTGCACAATCTGCATTTCGTCTGACCGCAAGCGCTGAAGACCTTGGCGGACATATCCGGGTATTAGCGTTTCAGCATTGACTTTAATGTTCAACAAGGTCAAAAAAGACTTGGAATTTGTTGCGAACACGGCTAGTTTCCCGGCACCGCTGCTGCATCGCGTGTCCTGAGGGCAAGTGAAAGATGCAGTAACATCCGGACTAATGCGTAGCCCTGACTTTAAACCGGTCGCGATTTAAAGTGTTATGCAGCAGTGCGTCGGACAGGTTTGTCAGCCTGAAATTATGTGTCTGAAGCCATCTGAATATCAATACCGGTCCGGTGATACGGGTTATATTGGAGATACAGGCATTTTATTCAGCGAGCTGTCCGGTGGTTTTTCAATCGACCTCCTTTACGGAGTTGCTGACACGGCAGCACAAAACTTTAGTAAAATTATAAGCTGAAAGTGCGGGGCGCGCTTTTTGTCATTGTAGTTATGAAATTGGCCGGCTCGCAGCCGGGTGATTTCTTCGCCCCTAATCTGAAAAGAGATGAGTATGAGGCCAGGACAGCAGAACAGGCGCATGCGTGGACGGGGGAATAATAACCGCAAGGGCCCTAATCCTCTTTCCCGTAACTATGAAAGTAACGGACCTGACGTAAAAATCAGGGGCAATGCGCAGCATATCGCCGAAAAATACATGACTCTGGCCCGCGATGCGCAGGCCTCAGGCGATCGGGTTATTGCAGAAAATTATTTGCAGCACGCTGAGCATTATAACCGTATTATTCTGGCTGCTCAGGCGCAAAATCCTGTGCCGGTTCAGCGTGATGACGCGTTTGATGATGATTTCGACGATGAGGATACGCTGGAGCAGGGTGCTTCGGTGCAGAGCCATCAGGTCACGCATCAGGAAGTCTATGACGGTAGCGGCCCGCAGCCGGTGATCGAAGGCACACCAGCCGAGGTCATGTATGGCGAAGAAAATAACCGTGCCGCCAACCGTAATCCGCGTCAGCAGAATAATCGTCAGGATCGCAACGGCGACCGTCATCAGAATGACCGTCAGAACCGTATGCAGCGCCAGCGTCGCCATCAGCGTCCTGATTATGCTGCTGACCAGAATGGTGAAACTGCTCCGGTTACTGCCGAGCAGCCATCTGAACAGCCGGTAATTGCCGTTGATGATGCAGTTGTTGTTGCGCCTGTTGTGGCAGATATTGCTGCGGATGCGAATGAAGCGCCGGTTGTTCGCCGTCGTGGCCGTGCTGCGGCTGTGAAAGATGCGGATGTTGCGGATACTGCAGAAGCCGCGCAGGATAATGGCAGTGAAGATGCTCCGGCACCACGCACCCGCCGCGTATTGCGCCCGCGCCGCACAGCCCGTACTGCCAAGGCAGAGGCTGACGGACAGGATCAGGATACGGCTCTGGCTGAAACAGAATAAAGTCTGTCTGATTTGCAAACTAAAAAGCCGGCGGTTTTCCGCCGGTTTTTTTATGCCCGGTAACGGAGCCTGTGTGTCTGTGTTTCAAGAATAAACAGGCAGGCAGTTTCGCAGGCAGGATAAAACCGGCCTTTGCAAAATACGGACGAACAGGACGCTAAGAATATTTTTATTGTTTCTTTTCCACCCCTTGCAGAGGTGAGAGGGCTGCCCCATATCCTTGATAACAACAGCCGCAGAGTATGTCATAAACAGAATATCGGCTCGGATGATCCGTTATTCTTCACTATTCTATTTCTGATGTTACAAAATGGCTTCTGCCTTTAAGGGGGAGCCGTCACCACTGATCTGTCGGTGCCTGTAAGGGCTGGCGGGCGAAAAGGAGACAAGATGAATATTGAAAAATACAGCGAGCGCGTACAGGGCTTTATCCAGTCAGCGCAGAGCTTTGCTTTGAATTCTGATAATCAGCAATTTGCCCCTGAACATCTGCTCAAGGTTTTGGTGGATGATGAGGAAGGCCTTGCATCCGGCCTGATTGAACGGGCTGGCGGCCGCATTGCTGATGTGAAACTTGGCCTGCAGGCTGCATTGGCGCAATTGCCGAAAGTAACCGGCGGTAACGGTCAGCTTTATCTGTCGCAGCCTCTGGCAAAAATCCTGACCACTGCGGAAGAACTGGCCACCAAAGCCGGTGACAGCTATGTCACGGTTGAGCGTCTGCTCACGGCTTTTGCGCTGGAAAAAAGCGCCAAAACCTATGAAATTCTGACCAAGGCGGGTGTGAGTGCCAAAGCGCTCAATGAGGTGATTAATCAGATGCGTAAGGGCAGAACTGCGGACAGTGCCTCTGCGGAAGCAAATTTTGAAGCACTCAAAAAATATGCACGTGATCTGACGGAAGATGCGCGTTCCGGTAAGCTTGATCCGGTGATCGGCCGTGATGATGAAATCCGCCGTACCATTCAGGTTTTGTCGCGCCGAACCAAAAATAATCCGGTGCTGATCGGTGAGCCGGGCGTGGGTAAAACTGCGATCGCCGAAGGTCTGGCACTGCGTATTGTGAATGGCGACGTGCCTGAATCTTTGAAAGACAAGCGTTTGATGGCGCTGGATATGGGCGCATTGATTGCCGGCGCCAAATATCGCGGTGAATTTGAAGAACGTCTGAAAGCTGTGCTGAACGAAGTGCAGGCTGCCGCCGGTGAAATCATTCTTTTCATCGACGAAATGCACACACTTGTCGGTGCCGGTAAATCGGATGGCGCAATGGATGCCTCCAATCTGCTCAAGCCTGCGCTTGCGCGTGGTGAGTTGCATTGTGTGGGCGCCACAACGCTGGAAGAATATCGCAAATATGTGGAAAAGGACGCAGCGCTTGCCCGTCGTTTCCAGCCGGTTTTCGTTGATGAACCGACGGTTGAGGATACAATCTCGATCCTGCGCGGTTTGAAGGAAAAATACGAACAGCATCATAAAGTGCGTATTTCGGACTCGGCTCTGGTTTCTGCTGCAACCTTGTCTAACCGCTATATTACCGACCGGTTTTTGCCGGATAAGGCCATCGACCTTGTGGATGAAGCGGCAGCGCGTCTGCGTATGCAGGTGGATTCCAAGCCGGAAGAACTGGACGAGATTGACCGCCGCGTGATGCAGCTGAAGATCGAACGTGAAGCTTTGAAGCTGGAAACCGACACGGCCTCGAAAGACCGGTTGCAGCGCCTTGAAAAAGAGTTGACCGATCTGGAAGAGGAATCTGCCGAACTGACCTCCAAATGGCAGGCGGAAAAGCAGAAACTCGGTTTTGCGGCTGACCTGAAGAAGCAGCTTGAAGATGCACGCAATGCTCTGGCAATTGCCCAGCGTAACGGTGAGTTCCAGAAGGCCGGTGAACTGGCTTACGGCACAATCCCGCAGCTGGAAAAACAGCTGAGTGATGCGGAAGCACAGGAAAATACCGGCTCCATGTTGGAAGAAACCGTGTCGCCGGATCATGTGGCACAGGTGATTTCACGCTGGACGGGTATTCCGGTTGACCGGATGCTGGAAGGCGAACGGGAAAAACTGCTACGCATGGAAGATGAGCTGGGCAAGCGGGTGATCGGTCAGGGGGAAGCGGTACAGGCTGTATCGCGTGCCGTGCGCCGTGCGCGTGCCGGTCTTCAGGATCCGAACCGCCCGATCGGTTCGTTTATCTTCCTCGGCCCGACAGGTGTGGGTAAAACAGAGCTGACCAAGGCTCTGGCAACCTTCCTGTTCTCGGATGAAACAGCCATGGTGCGGATTGATATGTCCGAATTCATGGAAAAGCATTCTGTTGCCCGTCTGATCGGTGCCCCTCCGGGCTATGTCGGTTATGAGGAAGGCGGGGTGCTGACCGAGGCTGTGCGTCGGCGTCCCTATCAGGTGATCCTGTTCGACGAGATCGAAAAGGCGCATCCGGATGTGTTCAACGTGTTGTTGCAGGTGCTTGATGATGGCCGTCTGACCGACGGTCAGGGACGGACTGTGGATTTCCGCAATACGCTGATCATCATGACCTCCAATCTGGGTGCTGAATATCTGGTGTCGCTGGGCGAAGATCAGGATGTGGACAGTGTCCGTGAGGAAGTGATGGGTGTTGTGCGCGCATCGTTCCGTCCGGAATTTCTCAACCGTGTGGATGAGATCATTCTGTTCCACCGCCTGCGTCGTTCGGAAATGGGGGCTATTGTCGATATCCAGTTGAACAGACTGCAAAATCTGCTCAGTGATCGCAAAATCACGCTGGATGTTGAAGAAGATGCCCGCAACTGGCTGGCCGATAAGGGCTATGACCCTGCTTATGGTGCACGTCCGCTCAAGCGTGTGATCCAGAAGCAGGTGCAGGATCCGCTGGCTGAGAAAATTCTCGGCGGTGATATTCTGGATGGGTCGGTAGTGGATATTTCGGCCGGTTCTGACCGCTTGGTGTTCCAAGCCAAACAATAAAGTCTGGTGTTTCAAGCCAAACAATAAAGCCTGACTTTTAAATGAAAATCGGAAACGGCGCTTCCCTCTGGGGGCGCCGTTTTTCAATCTGCCTGTCACGGGCGGATAGCGCCGCAGAAAAAATCGCTGCGGCGGAGGGAATTGTTCATTTGCAGTTAAGTTATTAACCATAAAAATGGCCTGATCTGCGGATAAACCGGCAACAGGTCAGCATGCCGGTGGAGCAGAAACTGCTGATATGAGTATTTTTAGTATGGTCTAATTATTGAAAATACTCGATTTTTTTGGAATTGACGCGCATTGCGGCCGGAAACGGGTTTCTCAAACCGGCATATGTGCAGTGGAACAGACAGGTTAACCCTATCGCAGCCGATAGCGGTTTACATAAGAGTGAGTGTAGCATGCAGAATATACGGGGAATTGTACGAAAACTTTCCGTCAGCCTGTCATCGGCAGCGCTGTCCGGTCTGGCAATGGCGTCCGGTTTTGCTGCACTGCTCGCGCCTGCCGGCAGTGCAGTTGCACAGGAGCGCCCGGTTTTGCTGGCGCAGCTCTATGATCCGGGTGAAGAGATTTATCAGGATGACAAGGTGCGGGTCTATATTGATCCCAATGGCCGTCAGGTGACAATGGATCGCCACGGCAAGATTTTACGTATTCAGGAACAGCCGGGTGGCTATCAGCCACGATCTTACCCGCAGAATGATTATCAGGCACCCGTCAATAATGACAATTGGACGCTGAATGGCCCTGTTGACGGCGGTGCGCCTTATGACGGTTTTGCCAATGTGCCGGATGATGCCGGTGTGGATTATTTTCCGGCACCGCCATCTTCAGGACGTGGCTCGCGCAATGCCGGTGTCGAGCGTTCGACTTTGCCGGAGGTTGGCACATCAGCTTCGCTTGATCAGGGCGATTTCAAACCGGCGCTTGAAGATCCTTATGGCCAGTATCCGGGGGGCTCTTCAGGGCTGCCGCAGCCCGGCACGCCGACACCATCGGTGACCATGCCGAAAGGGCAGGGGGCTAAAACAAAAATCGCATCCTATCAGATTTTGCTGGACCGTGCCGGTACGTCACCGGGCGTGATTGACGGCAAGACGGGCAGTAATGTTGATAAGGCAACGGCTGCTTATTTCGAAGCAACCGGCAAAAGCGTCAATCCGTCTGATGAGGCACAGATCAATGCCGAGCTGGAGGCAACCGGCGGACCAGCCTTTACCGAATATACGATAACCAATGAGGATATCGGCCGTTTCTATCTGGCCTCCGTGCCAAATGATTATAGTGAGAAAGCCAAATTGCCGGAGATGGCCTATGTCTCTCCGCGTGAAATGCTGTCGGAAAAATTTCATATTGATGAAAATTATCTGCAGGAAATCAATCCCGGCGTCAGTTTCCGTCAGCCGGGGGAAGTGATCCGTGTGCCTAATCTCGGCAAGCAGAAACGCGCTAAAGTCGCAAAGATTATTGCCGATAAAGGCCGCAAACAGGTGCGTGGCTATGATGAAAACGGCCAATTGGTCGTGGCCTATCCGTCAACCATCGGTTCGGCGGATAATCCGTCTCCGTCCGGCATTGTGACGGTGGAGCGTATCGCCATCAACCCGAATTATACCTATAATCCGAAGATCAATTTCAAGCAGGGTAATAATGACAAGGTGCTGATTGTGCCGCCGGGACCAAACGGCCCTGTGGGAACCGTGTGGATTGCGCTTTCCAAGCCGACTTACGGTATTCACGGTACACCTGATCCGTCACGCATCGGTAAGACGGCGAGCCACGGTTGTATCCGTCTTGCAAACTGGGATGCCGAGGAACTTGCAAAACTTGTCAAAGCCGGTGTGACGGTAGAGTTTACTGAATAGAACATTGTGTGATGGCGGGGGTTGTAACCCTGTCATCATCTCAAGATCTGAAATGTTAAAAGGCTCTGCCGTCAGCTGACAGCAGAGCCTTTTTCAATTGGCAACTGTGGGATCGGACAGTTCGTTGTATCAGCTTTTAGCTTGCGAACTATTGGCAACCTTGGTCGGTGCATCCCCTTTGCCGTCGAGCAATTGGTCAATGCGGTTGCGTTCTTTCATAAAGACTTCCAGCGGTTTGCCGCTCAGCGACTGGCTGTTCGGCATACGAATGCGCATCGGATCAACCTTTGCACCATTGACGATCACCTCATAATGCAGATGCGGGCCGGTCGAAAGACCGGTCGAGCCGACATAACCGATAATCTGTCCCTGACGGACTCTGGCACCGGGGCTAATGCCGGAAGCAATTGCATTCTGGTGATTATAGCTGGTCTGATAGCCATTACCGTGGCGGATAATCGTCTGATTACCGTAACCATTGGCCCAGCCGGCTTTTTCGACAACACCATTACCGGCTGCCAGAATTGGCGAACCGCGCGGTGCGCGCCAGTCAACACCGGTATGCATACGCACATAACCGAGGATCGGATGGCGGCGACCGCCGAACGGGGAACCGAATACGCCATTCGGCACAGGTTTTCGGATCAGGAATTGCTGGGCGCTGCGTCCGTTTTCATCATAAAATTCTACGCCGCCTTCCGGTGATTGATAGCGGTAGAATTTACGCGTGGTGCCACCCATATTGGCGCTGACATAAAGCAGCTGCGATTCTTCATTGGCACTGTCGGAATTTTCAGGCAGCGAGAAAAAAGCCTCGATCGTGTCGGAGCGGCTGATCTTTGATTGCAGATCCACATCATTTGCCAGCATTTTAATGAGCTGACGCGCCATATCATTGGTCATGCCATAGGCAAGCGCTGCTTTATAGACTGCATCATAAACCGAAGGCATTTCACCGCGCAGTGTTGGCGGTGGCGCATTATCATCAAAGGCTGTCTGCAAGAGCGGTGTCATTTCCGGTTCATCGGAAGGGACATATTGTTTGTGATCATCAAGTGCGACGGTCACAATATGCGTTGTGCCATTATAAAGAGTAACACGGACAATATGATCTTCCTGTTCGGAAGACATAACGCCGACACGCAACACACTGCCGGCCTTAAGGCGCGGCGAATTCATCAGCTTGGCAAGAGCCTCAGCGATATTTTCCGCATCTTCACCTTCATAGCCGCTTTTATTCAGCGCATCGATGATTTTGGAATCACTGCGGAACGGAATAATATCTTCGGAAAAGCCGCTATTGGTTTCACCTTCAACAATACGATTGCTGACGCTGACATTTTCCTGCGTGATGCGTACGCCAAGTGGCTGGGTCAGGGTAAAAGATGAATCGCTGCTGCCAAAACGGATCGGGTCAACATAATGCAGCGAGGCAATTTGCACATCGCCGTCGGTCAGGAGCTGGCCGGTGCTGCGGACAACCTTTTCCACTTCATCACTGGTGAGATCCGAGGCGGAATCGTAATTGGCAGCACTGATCGGAAAATCAATGGTGCGCAGGCTGATTTCACTTTCAACCTTGGCACCGTAAATCTGGCTGGCATTCGCGGTTTGCACCGGTTGCTTGGCGCCGTCGGAAAAAACCGCCATAGCATCAAAGGCCGGATATTGACGGCTTGCCGGATGATCGGTGGCAAGCGCCATGCGTACATATTCAAAAGGCTTGGTGCGGATGACCTCACGTTCACCGATTTTCTGCATGGTGGAAACATCCATGCGGCGGCGGTCACGGCTCTTTTGTTTGGTTACGGTTGCAACAACGCGGCCGCCCTTGGTGACATCCTGATCATTGCTTTTGGATGGCAGCTCTTCTTTCGTGGCAAGTTCCGGCGGCGTTGCAAGCTGCTGGCGTCCATCAAGCGCTGCAAAAAGCGCGACACCAATTAATAGAGACGCTGTAATCCCTGTCAGGAAAGTACCGGCCAGCCATCGTGCGGAGATTTCCCGCCGGTCAGGCGGTCCGCGACGTCCGTCAGTAATGAGCGGCGGCTCATCACCGGGGTCGCTGGGGGTGGTCACGATCTGCTGATTCATACCGCGCGGTACCATTCCTTATATGTGTTTATCCGCAAGCCGGTAAGTGACAGGAAATCCGGCGGATTATTCTTTCGTCTCAGGTGAGGCTTAAAGTTTTGCCTGCCCGTACCGGTCAAGTCAATGAGATGACGGCAAACAAATGAATTATGCAGAATCATTCCACGATTATTCAGTGTGTTTTATGCATTCATATTCAAAGCACTCTGCCATGCAGACAGAAAGTGCGTAAGACCGGAATAGGGCGTGTTTGTGATCAGAAGCGTAAATTTTATAGAGTGAAAGAAAAATTATCCCCGTTCATGCTGCCGATCCCGAGTGGGAATCGCGTTTTTACCGTCCGATTCTGGTCTGCGAAGGCAAGAATGGTCTGATATATCGGCTTGAAAGCCAGGTTTGTACACAGGACCAGCATTTGTTGCGCTTAATTCACAGCGTAAAAGCCCATAAATCCGGTATGTCCCGAGAAAATTGTAATAAAAGCTCCATAAAAGTTGTTTTTGCGTGTTGACAGTTTTGGTTAGTGGGGTCTATATAGCGACACAACGAGGGCGGCGGCGCTGCTAGCGGCAGAGAG
>JBEBVV010000014.1:0-88948 GCA_040392545.1 Pseudochrobactrum asaccharolyticum
TTCAAGGACAAGACCACGCGGCCGAACGAGATGTGGCAAACCGACTTCACCTATCTGAAGGTCATCGGCTGGGGATGGTTTTATCTGTCGACCATTCTCGACGACTATTCCCGCTATATCATCGCCTGGAAGCTGTGCACCAGCATGAAGGTGGGCGACGTCACTGACACGCTCGATCTGGCACTGAGCGCTTCAGGCTGCGACAAGGCCAGGGTCGAGCACCGGCCGCGTCTGCTGTCGGACAACGGTTCGTGTTACGTCGCATCCGATCTCGGCGAATGGCTGGAGAAATACAAGATCGACCAGGTTCACGGCGCTCCCGGCCACCCGCAGACGCAAGGGAAAATCGAACGCTGGCACCAGACGCTGAAGAACCGCATCCTGCTTGAAAACTACTTCTTCAAGGAGGACCTCGAAGCCCAGATTGCAGCCTTCGTCGAGCATTACAATCATCGCCGTTACCATGAGAGCCTCGACAATCTCACTCCCGCCGACGTCTACTTTGGACGCGGACAGACCATCCTGCTCGAACGCGAAAGGATCAAACGAGACACGATCAAAAAACGCCGCTTGAACCACCAGGCCAAAGCCGCTTAAATCAAACCCCAAACCGAGCCGGAAACTCCAATCTTCAAAAGCAAAAATAGTCTCAAATCATTCGACGACGGACATTTTTCACTAAAGCCATTACGGGCATTAGACGATTTTCTAGGTGCATGTTTTTCATAAGCACGATGTTCGGAAAGCTCTGTGTTAAGAGCTGCTTCGATCGTGAACTTTTTGATAATAGAGGATATTTGGTTTAAATCCCCATGAGATTTCAAACTTTTAGCTAATTTCAGAGCTAAGTTTTCAATCTTGGGACGGAGGGACACCACAAATGAGATCCGGGGACAGATCGGCGATCAACGGCCCCATGTCAAAAATATCTTTCAAATCGCGTTGAATGACATGATGACCTAAATTGTGGCGATAAGTTTCAATAACTGGAGACCATGCATCATAGTAAGCGATGTTTCGATCACACCTTGCTTGGATAATTCCATGGTAAAAGTTGGTCAATTTGGTTTTGTTTATGGCCATTGACGATTGCAGTTAGCGTGCTTGTCAGCCACTTTTGCGGATCGATGGCATTGAGCTTACAAGTCTCGATTAGCGAGGCGATTGTTGCCCAGTTTTGGGCTCCTGCTTCATGGCCTGCAAAGAGCGCATTTTTTCTATTCAATGCGATTGGGCGGATGGTTCGCTCGACACTGTTGTTATCCAGTTCCACACGTCCGTCGTATAAGAATAGGCAGAGGCCGTCCCAGTATTTGGCGATATATTTTAAAGCCTCTTCATTCGGGGTCGAGCCGATCTGCAGGCTTTTGCCGATCGCCCCATCGACATATTATGAGAGAGCCCGCATTGCCCGCGATCCTGCGCGTGCATCAGATCGCGCCAAATCCGATGCAGTCATGTGCAGTGAGATCAGCAGAATTTTTGAAAAAAATCGCAAGGTCTATGGAGCTAGGAAAGTTTGGCATGCCTTGCGCAGAGAAGGCCATGATGTAGCACGCTGCACGATAGAGCGACTAATGCGAACTCTTGGTTTGCAAGGCGTGGTACGCGGAAAGAAAGTTATCACAACCAATCCTGATACGTCACGACCTTGCCCGCATGATAAGGTCAATCGTCAGTTTAGCGCACAGCAACCAAACCAGCTATGGGTCTCTGATTTTACATATTGCTCGACTTGGTCTGGAATGGTTTATGTGGCTTTTGTCATTGATGTTTTTGCCCGCAGAATAGTCGGTTGGCGTGTCTCCACCTCAATGACAACCCAACTCGTTCTTGATGCGTTGGAGCAAGCCATCTGGCAGCGCAGACCCGCTATGAATAAGGCTTTGACCCACCACTCGGATCGCGGATCTCAATATCTTTCGATGAAATATACCGAGCGGCTGGCTGCGGCTCAGATCGAGCCTTCGGTTGGTAGCGTTGGCGACGCTTATGACAATGCCTTAGCTGAATGTGTGATCGGCCTGTTCAAAACTGAGGTCATCAACCAAGGGGGACCATGGAAATCAATGCGCGAAATTGAATGGGAAACACTCAATTGGGTCCATTGGTACAATAATCAACGTTTGCTGGAGCCAATCGGATATATAACACCTGTAGAAGCCGAGGAGGCTTTCTATCAGAATATAAAAATATGTGATAAAGCTGCATAATCGTCGAACAAATTACCCTCCGGTAAACCCGGGGCGGTTCACTCGGCTGGAAATCGCCGGTGGCATTTGAGAAAAAAGCCGCTTAAAATGAGAGATAGGCCGGAACACAACCGGTGCAAGACCACAGGTCACGATTTCGCTATAGCGTGCGCCAGTATCGATAAGCATAACGACAAGATCATAATTGTCCTGCATCCATTTCTGACGATGCTCTCTACGAGACGGATCAGCAGATAGACCCTTTGTGACACGCTTAGGGGAAAGCTCATGCAGCAATCGACGCTCTTCCTCGATACTCAGATATCGCATTCTGGAGTTAGGTGTTCTGATGCTGGGCACTGTAATTGACGGGCTTTGATAGCCGTCCTTCCCAGCATGGGCAGCATAACTTAAAATAAATGGCCTCCGGCAAACCCGGTACGGTTCAGAATCACTTTTGAAGCCAATCCATAAACGTTATGCGCATAATGTCACAGCATGCATGAAAATAGGTTATAAGTTTCAATCTCAAACAAACTAGAAGACTTTCATAATGTTGGTATTTTTGTTGGTACAGGCCGCAACATGAAAATAAAAAATAACGTTAAATCATAATGTTAAATAATTTTTCACAGTCCTCTTCTGGGCACCATATAAAGACTGACTACCAAGGTCTTTAAACAGAAAACCCGCGCAAGCGGGTTTTTCTGTTTTTACCATCCGCATCACATTCATCCGGCCTGCTGGCGCTTCCCCGAACACAGCGTTACGCACAAACGCAGCAACAAAACCGTTGCCGCATTGCCGGTGTGACCACCCGCCTGAAAAGCCGGATGCCGCAATGCCTTCCGGCTGACACCTTTTTCTACAAGCACATGTCAGGACATCAACATGGACACTGTAACAATTGATAATCGCAGCGAATTTGCACTTTGGGCCATACAATGCGCACAGGATATTGTTGCGCGTGAAGGTGCCGCTCTTGCCCTCGCCGCAAGGGATATGAACGAGGCAGAACTCGCCAAAGCCGCATCCGATCTTGGCACAGCAATTTCCGATGCATTAACAGGTGTTTTTGATGGTTTAGTACGCTCCGAATAAATAACTAGCTAATTTAGCGAAATAAAACAAAAACTTATCCTGCCACCTCCCGCTTTTATGGCATTTTCTTTTGAACAGTATCGTTCTAATATTACTGAAACAACTGAAACGGGACAGGAGAGACCGAAACAGTACACGGCTTGAGCCGGATTAACCGGCACTGCACCCGCAGAAATATCACCAATGCTATTTTTATCTACAGCAGAAGTCCGGAAAGCATATTGAATATTCAGAAAGTCGATCATCCGTTTGAAGTGCCGGCCAATGAAGCCGAGCGTCTTGTATCAGTCCGCAGTCTGCTGCCGTCCCATCTGACAGTCGCCGATGAACTGAACATTCTGACAGCTCTGGTCCGGAATATATTCGGTACTGCAGCCTGCGCCGTCACCATTATTGATGAAGACTGGCAGCGAATTGCGGCTATCTCCGGCCTCACAGCGCAGGAATGTCCGCGCGAACAATCCGTTTGCACGCAGGTTGTGCAATCCGGCGAGCAACTGATTGTGCAGGATCTGGCGGATCATCCGGCTTTTTGCAACAGAACTTTTGTAACCGGCGAGCCCGCTTTTCGGTTTTATGCAGGCTTTCCGATTGAGATTGATGAAGGGCTGACGCTCGGCGCGCTTTGCCTGCTGGATATTAAACCCCATCAGCTCACAGATGATGAAAATGCGCAAATGCAGCATTTTGCCCGGCTGGCCGGTGCACTGCTGCGTCTGCAAAAGCAAAATATTATGCTTTTGAATGATCAGGCCGTCTTGTGGCAAAATGCGGTGACCGACCCGCTGACAGAGCTTTATAACCGCCGCGCTTTGCAGCAGCATGTTACGCCCGTTCTGGAACAGTTGTTTCACAATGGCCGCCATGCAGGTATGATCATGCTGGATATTGATAAGTTCAAAACCGTGAATGACAGCTGCGGCCATCCGGCAGGCGATATCTTGCTGAAACAGGCGGCGGAAAGAATCCGCTCGGTTCTCGACGATGATGATATTCCGCTGCGTATCGGCGGCGATGAATTTTGCCTCATCCTGCCATCCGTGCAAAGCGAGCAGCAATTGCAGCATATGGCTATGCGGCTCACAGAGGCTTTCAGGCGGCCGTTCAATATTAATGGTCAGGATATTTCCTCAACCGTCAGTATCGGCACGGTACTGGCACCGCAGGACGGCCGTATTTATGAAGATCTGCAACTGCGTGCTGACAAAGCGCTCTATAGCGCCAAAGCACGCGGACGCAATTGTGTAGTGCGCTTTACCCCGTCCATGCTCTGAAACAGAGAAACCGGCACAGATATTGCCGCTCTGCACTACGCATCCTATATAAGAGAGATGTGCGCGCATATGCAGGCCTTAACAGCCTCAGAAACAGGCGTCCCGATAAAGCAGCAACAAGGATATTGCGCTTGCGTAAAAAACTGCATGACAGAAAATTACCGCAGACAGTCCTGAAAGCCATACGCAACCGGCGCGGACATCGTCCTTTAAGCGATAATAATCCGCACGGCGATACGGTGATCGCCTCTTATAATGTTCATAAATGCATCGGCATTGATAAAAAATTCAATCCCGACCGCACAGCGCAGGTTATTGCCGAACTGGATGCAGATATTATTGCCATTCAGGAGGCCGATAAACGCTTTGGTGAACGAAGCGGGCTGCTTAATCTGCAGGAGCTTGAAAGAAATTGCGGGCTGCTGCCGGTGCCGATCCAGACCATGTCGCCCAACGGCCATGGCTGGCACGGCAATCTTCTGCTGATCCGGCAGGGGCTGATCCGCGATATTCACCAGCTGAAATTACCCGGTGTTGAGCCGCGCGGTGCAGTGGTTGCGGATATTGACCTTGAAGAAGGCCCGTTGCGGGTGATTGCAGCGCATTTCGGCCTGTTAAAACATTCCCGTTCCCGTCAGGCGGAAACCCTGCTCTCCATGGTCAGGGAAGACAAAGAACGGCCGACAATTCTGATCGGCGATTTGAATGAATGGCGTGTCGGTAAAGGCTCCTCACTGGCCACATTGCAGCCGGTTTTCAACCTCGCCGCCGGTGCCGTGCCGAGCTTCCCGTCACGCTTTCCTGTGCTGGCGCTGGATCGTATTCTCAGCCATCCGCAAAAATTGGTCACCTCCGTTGAGGTGCATAATTCGCCATTATCGCGCATTGCCTCGGATCATCTGCCGATCAAGGCGCATCTCAATCTCAAGGCACTTGGTTTACCTTTAAGCGAAGATGAGCGCGCTTCTGCATAAATAAAAACGGTGCGCATGAGACCATCATGCGCACCGTTTTTTTAAAGATAAGGCGAACCGAGCCAGACAATACGCTCAATCAGACGGCGGAAGAACGGTCTGCCCTTCAGATCAGCCAGCTTCACCAGCGTGCCTGTTGTCACGTGTTTATCAATACGTTTGGCCACCGCTTCTGCCGTTGCCTTGTCATAAATTTCCAGATCAATCTCGAAATTCAGCCGCAAGGAACGCGGATCAAGATTACTGGAACCGGCATAGGCCCAGACATCATCCACACACATCAGCTTGGAATGGTTGAACGCGCCTTTGGCACGCCAGATACGGCAACCGTCTTTCAGCAATTGGTCGAACTGGGCGGTCATCGCCATATCGACAAGCACCAGATTATTCTGCGCCGGCACCACAATATCCACCACCACACCACGCCGTGCAGCGGTTACCAGCGCACTGATAAATTCACGATCCGGCAGGAAATAAGGTGACATGATGCGGATATGTTTTTCCGCAACGGAAAAAGCCCCCATCATAATTTTATGATTGGTTTCAAGGCTCTTATCCGGCCCAGACGGCACAGCACGCACCAAAAGCCCCTCACCCGGAGTCTGTTCCGGCGGTGTTACCGCCCAGACAGGGCCTTCCAGCAATTCATTGGTTGTAAAGCGCCAGTCCTCGGAAGCGGTGTGGAACAAATCCGTCACCACAGGCCCTGTCAGCCGGAAATGCGTATCCTGCGCCGCATGATCCTGCGCAAATTCTGTTGTAAATGACTCACGAATATTCATACCGCCGGTAAAAACAATCGCACCGTCAACAATCATCATTTTACGGTGGGTACGCAAATTTGCATAAGGCAGGCGCAGCCCCATGATCAGCTTGCCGTTGAAAACTTCAACCCGCACATTCACATCGCGCAGCACACCGACAATGCTTGGTGTGGAATAACGCGCGCCCACCGCATCAACCAATACACGCACCTGCACACCGCGTTTGACCGCATCGCCCAGCGCCTCGACAAATTGCCGTCCGATCCGGTCATTATCAAAAATATAAGTTTCCAGAAGCACGCTGCGTTGCGCCTCGCGGATAGCTTTCAGCATCGCCGCATAGGCAATATCACCGCTCTGCAGCACTTCCAGACTATTGCCGGATGTCAGATTGCAGCGGCTGACCACGTCGCCGAGACGCTTCATAGCCACAAAATTATGACCGCTGGCGACGCGTACTTCATCCGGTGAAGCATCATAATGCGACAGGTGATATAATTCGATATCCGACATGCCTGCACGTTGCAGGCTGAGGGAGGAACGCCGCATCCGGTTGACACCGGCAATGGCATAGACCAGCGCACCGATAATCGGTGACAGCATGATAACACCGACCCAGCCGAGTGCTGCACGCACTTCGTCTTTGGTCATAGCAGCATGAATAGCGGCAATGGTGCCGATAATCAGGGATAATCCAAGCAGGATATGTGGCCAATAGGCAATCAGAGTGTCAAACATGCGGCCAAATTATCAGCAACGCCCCGTCTTTGGCAAAAGAAATTCCACTCACACACATCATATCTTACGCGCAAAGTTAAAATCCGTATTTTCGCCCGCTTTTCCGTCGGAAACCATATTCCGGAATAGTTTTTTTCAGCACTATTATTTGCTGATATTTAAAATATAGTCATATCCTGAACAAAGCATCATTCTGCGCTGCTTCAGCCCCGCCTGTGATGCTTTACAGCATTGTTTGCCCTATCCATGGAGTAATAACATGTCTTTACCATCAGGTCTTAAAACACCGGCACAGGCGCTCGGCGCAATGTCCGGCAAATGGGGCTGGTTCATTGTTCTCGGTATCCTCATGCTGATGCTCGGCGGCATTGCCTTCGGCAATCTGCTGTTTGCCACGGTCGCTTCTGTTTATTATGTGGGTATCACCATTCTGATTGCGGGGATTATTGAAATCATTCACGCATTCAGCGTGCAGACATGGAAAAGCTTCTTTTTCTGGATGCTGAGCGGCCTGCTCTATGCGGCAGCCGGTGTGCTCACTTTCCTCAATCCATTGCTGGCTTCCACAATCTTCACTTTCTTCATTGCCGTGGCACTGGTCGGTTCCGGCCTGTTCCGTATGTTTGTGGCCTTCCAGAGCCGCAGCATCAAAGGCTGGGGCTGGGTGTTCTGTGGCGGTCTTATCACTGCACTTGCCGGTCTTGTTATCGCTGCCGGCTGGCCGGTTAACAGCCTGTGGGTCCTCGGCATTTTCCTCGCCGTTGACCTTGTCTTCCAGGGTTGGGCGATGATTGCCCTCGGCTTTGGTCTCAAAACCGTCCGCGGCTGATCATACAGCATTTACATTATACAGGGTGTTTCCGGTCAAAAGCCGGAAACACCCTGTTGCATTTCAGGTCGACGAATTGCTGCGATACTGCTAGAAGGCAGCACTTATCCTGTTTCGTATAATCCGAGCCCTTTATGTCTGATCAAAATTCTCCCGCCTCGCGCCGTCGCACTTTCGCGATTATCGCGCATCCGGATGCCGGTAAAACCACGCTGACCGAAAAACTGCTGCTGTTCGGCGGCGCGATCCAGCTTGCCGGTGAAGTAAAGGCGAAAAAGGATCGTATTCAGACCCGCTCCGACTGGATGAATATTGAGCGTGACCGCGGTATTTCCGTTGTTACCTCGGTGATGACCTTTGAATATAAAGACTGCATCTTCAACCTTTTGGATACGCCGGGTCACGAAGACTTTGCCGATGATACCTATCGCACGCTCACAGCCGTGGACAGCGCGGTTATGGTGATCGACGCCGCCAAAGGTATTGAGCCACGGACGCTGAAGCTGTTTGAAGTCTGTCGTATGCGCGACATTCCGATCGTCACTTTCATCAATAAGATGGACCGTGAAGCCCGTGATCCGTTTGAAATTCTCGATGAGATCGAAGAAAAGCTGGCGCTCGACACCGCACCGGTCACATGGCCGATCGGTTCCGGAAAAAGCTTTGCCGGTACTTATGATCTGCATAACAACACCATTCGCCGTCAGGACACCGAAGAACAGCCGACACCGGTCAGCGGCCCTGAAGATGCGCTGGCTGCCGGTCTTTTGCCGGAAAATGAACGCGAAAACTTCATTGAAAGCGTGGAAATGGCACGCGGCGTCTGCCGTGAGTTTGACCTGCAATCTTTCCGTGAAGGCCATCTGACGCCGGTTTATTTCGGTTCGGCGCTGAAAAAATACGGTGTGCGCGATCTGATTGAAGCTTTCTGCGATTTCGGCCCAAGCCCGCGTGCGCAAGATGCCGATACCCGCCGCGTTGAAGCTGACGAAGAAAAAATGACCGGCTTCGTGTTCAAAATTCAGGCCAATATGGATCCGAACCACCGCGACCGTATTGCCTTCCTGCGCGTTTGCTCCGGCAAGCTTGCCCGTGGCATGAAGGCCAAGCTGGTGCGCACCGGCAAGCCGATGAGCCTGTCCGCGCCGCAATTCTTCTTTGCCCGTACCCGCCAGATTGCCGATGAGGCCTTTGCCGGTGATGTTGTGGGCATTCCGAACCACGGAACTCTGCGCATTGGCGACACGCTGACCGAGGGCGAAGACCTGCTGTTCCGCGGCGTACCGAATTTCGCGCCGGAAATTTTGCGCCGTGTCCGTCTTGATGATGCGATGAAGGCCAAGAAACTGCGCGAAGCCCTGCAGCAAATGGCTGAAGAAGGCGTGGTGCAACTGTTCCTGCCCGATGACGGTTCTCCGGCCATTGTCGGTGTGGTCGGTGCGCTGCAGATCGACGTTCTGACAGAACGTCTCAAGATCGAATATTCGCTGCCGGTCGGTTTTGAAATGTCACGTTTCAGCCTGTGCCGCTGGATTTCAGCCGATGATCCGGCAGAACTGAACCGCTTCATCACGACCCATCGTGCGGATATTGCGCATGATCTGGATAATGATCCGGTCTATCTGACGCCGAATGCATTTTCCCTGAATTATGAAGCAGAACGCTGGAAGGCCATTAAGTTTGCCGCGATCAAAGATTATCAGGTACGCGATACCGGCAAATAAAAAGCACCTCCCGAAAAGCGTTACACCTTTCGGGAGGCTTACCAAAGTCCCGGACAAAAAGTCCCGCGCAACCGGCTCTCTCGTCATCTTCTGCGGATGATCTGAGAAAACCGGCCACGCGGCAGCCCCTCTGCGGCTGAACTCTCACTTATGAATGCACTGTTTCGCCGTGCAGATTGATATCAAGGCCTTCGATTTCCGTGGCCTTGGACACGCGCAAGCCCATAAAGGCTTTGATCATCATCACAATCACAGCCGTCATCAGCGCCGTGTAGAGCATGGTCACCACCACGCCATAGAGCTGCTTCAGCACTGTTGCGCCCTCACCCGCAGGGTTCATCGCCACATCAGCCAGCAATCCTGTTAGGAGCGCACCGATAATGCCGCCCATACCATGCACACCAAAGGCATCAAGGCTGTCATCATAACCAAGCCAGTGCTTGAGTTTTACAGCGGCGACATAACAACCGGCACCGGTCACCACACCAATGATCAGGGCACCCGCCGGATTGACAAAACCGGCAGCAGGCGTAATCCCCACCAGACCCGCCACGGCACCGGAGATAATGCCCAATACACTCGGACGCTTGGCAATCAGCCATTCCACAACCATCCAGCTCAAAGCTGCGGCTGCCGCTGCAATCTGCGTATTGACCATAGCCACCGCCGCAATGCCATTGGCACCACCGGCAGAACCGGCATTGAAACCGAACCAGCCGACCCACAGCAAAGATGCACCGATCAGCGAATAGACCAGATTATGCGGCGCCATATTCAACTGGCCATAACCTTCGCGCTTGCCCAGCATCAGCGCCACAACCAGACCGGCAACACCGGAATTAATATGCACCACCGTGCCGCCTGCAAAATCCAGCACGCCGTCACCGCCCAGAAAACCGCCGCCCCAGACCCAATGCGCCACCGGCACATAGACGATCAGCAGCCATAAAACCGTAAAAACCAGCAAGGCCGAGAATTTCATGCGCTCGGCAAAAGCACCGGTAATCAGCGCCGGTGTAATAATCGCAAAGGTCATCTGAAAAGTAATAAACACATATTCCGGAATAGTACCGGTCAGCGAGGCCGGTGTAACACCGGCAAAAAAGGCTTTCGACAAACCGCCTATATAGGCATTGGCATTACCGCCATCGCTGAAAGCCAGCGAATAACCGGCAACCATCCAGAGCACGGATGCAACACAGGCAATTGCAAAACTCTGCATTGTGGTGGCCAGCACATTTTTGCCGCGCACCATGCCGCCGTAAAACAGTGCCACGCCCGGAATGGTCATCAGCAAGACCAGCACGGTTGAGGTCAGCATCCACGCAGTGTCACCGCTATCCGCCACAGCGACTGCGTCCTGCGCATAAGCAGCACGCACAGACAGTGTCGCAAACAGCGGAACAGCCAGGCTATAGCGAAATAAAGGACTGGGCTTTCTGAAAATCAGCATCAAAATCTCCCGTATCTGCCGGAAAACCTGCAACAGGCAGATTTCCTATGGCTCAACAGAAGCTAAGCAATTTTCATGCCAAAACTTGATTACATCACTGGCAGATACAGGTCCGCATCAATCAAATAAATGTTTTTGCTGAAAAAATTATTTTGCATAAGCGACACTATTTTAAATGTGCATCCATGCAGCGCAGTACAGCATCAGAGATGAGAACTGCACGACAAAACAGCAATGCCTAAAAATAAGGCGCAAGACTAATACATGCCTTATTTTTAGGCGACCCCTCACTGTTTCTTACAATCACCACCGGCCGGCAAATTCGGCAGCACGTTAACCAGAGCCAGAAACACGCCATTGGTCCAGCCGAAACCATCCTGATTAGGATATTCTCCGCCGCCCGCATCGGCAGTATTTTGATAGGCGGTATATTTTTCTTTCAAGGCACCACTGCGCCGGTAATTGCTCAAAACCGTATCTGTCCAGTGACCGGCAATTTGCGAAGCCAGATCATCCTTGCCGTAATTTTCAAGCCCCTTCACCGCAATCCATTGCAATGGTGCCCAGACATTAGGTGCATCCCATTGCTGGCCGGTTTTCACTGTGGTGGTGAGCAGCCCGCCCTCTTTCAGCAAATGCACCTCCGCCGCACCGGCAACGCGTTCCGCCTGCATGTCATCAGCCAGCGCAAAAAACAGCGGAAAAAACCCTGCCGCCGTGACAGCTTGCGAAAGCTGATGTTTTGAAATCACATAATCTGCAAAACTGCCCGTATTATCATTCCAGAGATAATTATTAATCGCCTGTTTGCGTGCCTCACTGCGCGCCCTGAAGGCCTCCGCAGATGCATTGTCCCCCGCGAGCGCAGAGGCACGCACCAGTACCTGCTCCAGATGATAAAGCAGACTATTGAGATCAACCGGCACAATATCCAGCGTGCGGATTGTCGCCAGATCCTGCGGATTTTCCAGCCAACGGGACGAAAAATCCCAACCGCTTTCCGCCGCTGCCCGCAAATCACGATAAACATCAGGGGCATCGCGCTTGGAGCGGGCAGCCGTCGCCACATCTTCACGCCAGGATTCATCACGCGGCATGGCAGAATCCGAATAATAGCGATTAAGCAACGAACCGTCATTCATCCGCACCACGCGCCGGTAAACCTGCCCCGCTGATAATTGCTCACCACCCTCCATCCAGAAATCATATTCTTGTTTCAGGGCAGGCAGAAATTCCTTGTAAACCTGATCGCCCTCTTCTTCTGCCAGAAGATCAACCATCAGCGCAAAAAACGGAGGCTGTGACCGGCTTAAATAATAGCTGCGATTGCCATTGGGCACATGACCATAACGTGTGATCAGATCGGCAAAATTCTGCACCATCGAGCGCATCAGCTTTTTCTCATCGCTATAACGCAGCCCCAGCATGGTGAAATAGCTGTCCCAGTAATAAATCTCGCGGAAGCGCCCGCCCGGCACCACATAAGGATATTTCAGCGGCAGCAATGACGAACCGGCGGAGGCCTCGTCGGGCTTTCGCGTCAGCACCGGCCAGAGATTGCGGATATGTGTGCAGATGTCTTCTTTGCCGGACTTGTAACCACTGGCAGGCTCTGCCTCAAAACGGAAATAACGGGTTACAAAATTTTTGAGATCAAAAGTGGTTAATTGCGATTCCTGCCGGTAAGCTTCCATGATTTCCGGCACCGGTTTTACGGCCACCGCATCGGCAAATGTTTTGGAATCCGCAAATAAATGCTGTTCCTGCACGGCGATAAATAAGGCGCCATATAATGCCTGCGGCGTGGCTTTGTTATCCTGCGCCTGCGCCAATCCGCTCACAACACTCAATGCCGCACATCCCCATAACAAGATGGAATATTGCACTCTGCCCATGGCTATTTCTCCCGATTAAAAGGCTGAAAAAAGCCTTTTCCCGGGCACAGTTAAGCAGCAGACAGTGCCATGCAAAATCCCAATTAAAGAGCAACAAATTTACAGTTTAAGCCTCAACCAGACGCGCGGCAATTTTTTCCGCCAGCCTTTGTGCCACTTCATCTTTGCCCAGAAGCGGCCATTCATCCACACCGTCACGGCTGACCACCAGCACCTGATTATGATCACCACCCATCACGCTGGCACCATCTTCAGAAAAGCTCACATTATTGGCAACGATCCAGTCCGCCCCTTTTTTATCAAGCTTCTTACGGGCATTCTCGACGACATTCTGCGTTTCAGCGGCAAAGCCAACCACCAGATGCGGGCGCTGCGCATGATGGCCGATACTTGCCAGAATATCGGGATTTTCCACCATCTGCAAAGACGGTGCGGCCTCACCGGGCTGCTTCTTGATCTTCTGGTCTGCCGCATTGGCCGTGCGCCAGTCGGCAACGGCTGCCACCATCACCGCCGCATCGGCAGGCAATTGCGCTTCCACCGCATCGCGCATCTGCTGCGCCGTCTCCACATGAATGGTCGCAACGCCCTGCGGGTCGGGGATTGTCACCGGCCCCGCCACCAGCCGCACATCCGCGCCAAGCCGCGCCAGAGCCGCCGCAATCGCATGCCCCTGCTTGCCGGATGAGCGATTGGCAATATAGCGCACCGGATCAATCGGCTCATGGGTCGGGCCGGAGGTGATGATGATTTTCTTACCCGCCAAAGGCAGAACCTGCACGGGTAACAGCAATTGTTCAATCTTCGCCACGATCTGCAACGGCTCGCTCATACGTCCGGTTCCGGCCTCACCCTTCTCAGCCATCTCACCGCGTTCAGGGCCGATAAAATGCACACCATCCTGATGCAGAACCTTCACATTCCGCTGCGTTGCCGGATTGCTCCACATGGCCGGATTCATAGCCGGTGCGATCAACACCGGAATTTTACGTGCCAGCAAAATAGCCCCCGCCAGATCACCGCCCAAACCTGCCACCATTTGCGCCATACGGTCAGCGGTGGCAGGTGCCACCACGATCAGATCAGCATCACGCGCCAGCCGGATATGACCGACATCCTGCTCATCCTCGCGGGAAAACAGCTCCGTATAAACATGGTCAGCCGCCAAAGCACCGACCGATAAAGGCGTGATAAAGGCTTGTGCTGCCTGTGTCATCACCGGCCGTACCTGTGCGCCGCGCTCTTTCAGACGACGGATCAGATCAAGCACTTTATAGGCAGCAATCCCGCCGCCGATGATCAGCAGAATACGCTTGTCTTTAAGGCTTTGCGCGAGAGAGTCAGAGGCCGCAGGCAAGGCTGCTGCCGGAACCGGTTGTGCCTCACCGGCCAGCAAAATCCGCACTTCCTCTTCCATCGAGCGGCCATTGGCAGCCGCCTGACGGCGAAGCGCTTCTTTCACATCTTCATCAAGATTGCGGATTGTTATACTGGCCATTTCCGTGCACCATGTTTACTATGATGCAATCAATGAAATCACTTTTAGCGTGAAAAGTCACTTTAAAAGTGATTATCGAAGTTTCAATGCAATCACATTATTAAAACAGCAGCTTCGCTGTCAGCGCCACAAGGCAAGCTGCAATCACAATCAAGGCCACACGGCCTGAACGCGTATGCCGTGCCTCTGCCTTGCCAATAGCAGCAGCCGTTGCCTCATCAAAACGCAAGCCTTTGGCTGCCATATCATCCAGCTCACAGGAAATCCGCTCCAGACGCTTGGTCAGTTCCGGTGCCTGGCGCATGAAATGCAAAAGCGCCATGCCGCTTTCTTTCACATCCGCAGCAATGCCGACAGGGCCTAAATTTTTGCGGATCCAGCCGCCGACAACCGGCTCCGCCGATTTCCACATATTGAAATGCGGATCGAGCGTGCGCGACACACCCTCCACCACAACCATGGTTTTTTGCAGCATAATCAGTTCGGCGCGGGTTTCCATGTCGAACAATTCGGTCACTTCAAACAGCAAAGTCAGCAGCTTCGCCATAGAAATGGTTTCCGCAGGCTGGCCATGAATCGGCTCGCCGATTGCGCGGATTGCCTGCGCAAAGCTCGCCACATCATGATGATGCGGCACATAGCCTGCCTCAAAATGCACTTCGGCCACACGGCGGTAATCGCGGGTGATGAAGCCATAGAGAATTTCCGCCAGAAAACGCCGCTGCTGCTTGTTGAGACGGCCGGTAATACCGAAATCCACCGCAACAATTGTGCCCTTAGGGTCAACAAACAGATTGCCCGGATGCATATCCGCATGGAAAAAACCATCGCGCAGCGTGTGACGCAGGAAAGACTGGATCAATGTGCGCGCCAGTTTTTGCAGATCAAAACCGGCAGCGCGCAAACCCTCAACATCCGACATTTTGATGCCGTCAATCCATTCCATGGTCAGCACATCGCGTCCTGTGCGCTCCCAATCCACGGCAGGCACACGGAAACCGTCATCATCCTTGATATTCTCGGCAATTTCAGACAATGCCGCTGCTTCCAGCCGCAGATCCATCTCAATACGCGTGGTCTGTGCCAGCGTTTCTGCCACCATCACAGGGCGCAAACGGCGTGTCACCGGCACAAAGCGCTCCTGCAAGCGCGCCACCATGAAGAAACCCTCAAGGTCCTGTGCAAAGCGCTGGCGCACACCCGGACGAATAACTTTAACGGCAACCTTGCGGGTGCCGTTCACCAGTGCCGGATGCACCTGCGCCATAGAAGCCGCAGCAATTGGTGCATCAAATTGCGTATAAAGATCATCAATTTTGCGGCCAAGCGAGCCTTCTACAGTGCGGATTGCAGCATCCTGCGGAAAGAAATCCATCCGGTCCTGCAATAGTTGCAGATCATCCGCCACTTCCTTGCCGACAAAATCTGGGCGCGTGGCCAGAAACTGGCCGAGCTTGACATAAGACGGCCCCAGCCGGTTCATCGCCCGCGACATACGCTCGGAACGCGCCGTGTCCAGTGAGCGTTTGCGTGCCAGCGCCGATGCTACACGATGCGCAAAAGCAGGCAGGCCGCTTAATCCCTCCGCCGGTAATGCGCTGATCACACCTTCGCGGGTCATTACCCATCCGGCATGGAGCAGTCGAAAACTTGCGGCAATGCGGCTCATAACTCACTCACTTTACGGTACACATTCTGAAGACACAGTTTATGGCCAGTCTTCAGAGGCGCAGAGAAACAATAATCAGACGATCCGACCGGCTCTTAAATCTTCCATCCGGAATGCAGGCTGGCAATACCACCGGTGAAATTGCGCCATGTCACACGCGAAAAACCCGCTGCCGTGATCATATTGGCAAAGTCCTGCTGTTTCGGGAATTTGCGGATCGATTCAACCAGATATTTGTAGGATTCCGCATCGCCCGTCACCATCTTGCCGATGGCCGGAATTGCATGGAATGACCACTGATCATAGATCTTATCGAGAAGCGGCATTTCCACTTCGGAAAATTCAAGGCAAAGGAACCGGCCGCCCGGTTTCAGCACGCGGAAAGCCTCTTCCAATGCCCAGTCAATATGCGGCACATTGCGGATACCGAAAGCAATCGTATAGGCATCAAAAGAATTATCGTCGAAAGGCAGCTTTTCAGCATTGGCTTCAACGAAATCCACATTATTCAGCAAGCCTTTTTTGGCTGCACGTTCCTGTCCCACAGCCAGCATGGAACCGTTAATATCCAGGACGGTTGTGTGCGCCTGACGGTCGGAGGCCTCAACAATGCGGAAAGCAATATCGCCGGTGCCACCGGCCACATCGAGCGAGCGCCAGTTCTGGATATGGGACGGGATTTTCGGCGGCGCGAGCCAGGCGACCATCGCATCTTTCCACGCGCGGTGCAGACCGGCCGACATCAGATCGTTCATCACATCATAGCGCTTGGCAACGCTGTGAAAAACCTCATTCACCAGCCCCTGCTTGGTTTCTTCATCGACTTTTTTGAAGCCGAAAGAATTTTCCATACCGCCATGGGCGCCGACACGGTTTTGATCTGCGCCCTGATCCACCTGAGCATTTTCACGTTGCTGGCTCATAATTTATCCTGTCCTGCCCGCCTGACATGCCTATCAGGATCAAGGCACTGCTCAGAGCGTTGAAACCGCAATTTCCAATCCCCGAGCCTGATGAAACATCTTAGCTATAGCATATAAAGCCTGCACACGATGTTACAAGCAAATACGGCAAAGTTTGCGATGACTTAACAAAATTTGCGCTGCAAGACCTGTCAAAAATGATTCTTTTTGCCGTGTTGCATCGTCACAGTTTTGTGCACAGGGGCAAATTTGCCAGAAAAGCCCGGCTTCTTTTTCAGAGACTGGCCTTCTTTTCCAGAGAATTGTATAAAACGGGGCAAAATTGTACCTCACTGCTTTTCCGTACCGGTATTTTGGCCTAATCAGTTCTGGAAAATTCATCGGCTTCGGCTAATAATGTGAAAAATAATTTTGAAAGCAGCGGGATATTATGAGCATCACGGTTATTGATCATCCGCTTGTCCAGCACAAGCTCACCATCATGCGCATGAAAGACACCTCAACTGCCAGCTTCCGGCGGCTTTTGAAAGAAATCTCCCTTCTGCTCTGCTATGAAGTGACCCGTGATCTTGATCTCACGACAACCATGATCGAAACGCCGATCCAGCCAATGGAATCGCCGATCCTTGATGGTAAGAAGCTGGTTTTTGCTTCTATCCTGCGTGCCGGTAACGGTCTTCTGGAAGGGATGCTTGATCTGGTGCCTGCGGCGCGTGTTGCCCATATCGGCCTGTATCGTGACCACAAGACCTTGCAGCCGGTGGAATATTACTTCAAAGCACCGGAAGATATCGTCAATCGTCTGATCATTGTGGTTGATCCGATGCTGGCAACCGGCAATTCGGCTGTTGAAGCGATTACCAAGCTGAAAGAGCGCGGCGCGAGCAATATCCGTTTCCTCTGCCTGCTGGCTGCACCGGAAGGCATTAAACATTTCGCTGAATCGCATCCGGATGTGCCGATCTATACGGCAGCCATTGATGAGAAGCTGAATGAAGACGGTTATATTGTGCCGGGTCTTGGTGATGCCGGTGACCGTATGTACGGCACCAAATAGTCAACAAAGCGATCGTATGTACGGCACCAAGTAACCAAAAAAGTGACCGTATGGTCGGCACCAATAAATCGCACATAATCTGATAAAAAACGGCGCTTGAAGCGCCGTTTTTTTATACTGTTACGGTTTCATAGATCACCGGATGCAGTGCCGGTTTTTTATCATCAAGCTGCATTGCCTGCCGCACCATCTGCACCGCTATATCAGCTTTATCCTGCGCCTGTGCATGCACCACAGCCAGTACATCGCCGGCTTTTACCTCAGTGCCCAGTGGCACAATATCGGTTACACCCACAGCGGGATCAATCTGATCCTGAGGGCGCAGCCGCCCGCCGCCAAGCGTCACCACACTCATGCCGACAGCGCGTGTATCAAGAGCGCTCACATAACCGCTGCGCTCAGCACGTACCGGTATTTGAAATGCGGCTTGCGGCAGATAATATACCGCCCTCTCAACAAAATCTTCCGGCCCGCCAAGGCCTGCAACCATAAGCCTGAATTTTTCTGCGGCACGGCCACTCTTCAAGGCAGATTCCGCCTGCGCCAGCCCCTCTTCAACACTGCCCGCCAAGCCCGCTGTCACCAGCATATGCGCTGCAAAATTCAGCACCACCTCTGCAAGACGCGGCTGGCGTTTTGCACCGGTCAGAAAATCAACGGCATTGCGCACTTCCACCGCATTACCGGCACAATCCGCCAAAGGCTCATTCATATCGGTAATCAGCGCACTGGTCGGCAGACCGGCACCATTGGCCACCGCAACCAGACTTTGCGCCAAAGCTTGCGCGTCCTCAAACGAGGCCATGAAAGCACCGCTGCCGGTTTTGACATCCAGCACCAGCCCGCCAATACCGGAAGCCAGCTTTTTCGAGAGAATGGAGGCCGTAATCAGCGGGATGGATTCCACGGTCGCCGTCACATCCCGTACGGCATAAAAGCGTTTATCCGCCGGAGCGAGATCACCGGTCGGGCCGATAATGGCGCAACCGCAACCGCGCACCACTTTGTCAAACAAAGCTTTGTCCGGATAACTCTGATAGCCGGGGATCGCGTCCATCTTGTCCAGCGTGCCGCCGGTATGGCCAAGGCCGCGGCCGGAAATCATCGGTACATAGGCACCGCAAGCGGCAACAATTGGCGCCAGCATCAGCGAGACATTATCGCCCACACCGCCGGTCGAATGCTTATCCACCACCGGCCCGTCAAGATCACGCCATTCCAGCACATCGCCGGAATATTGCATCGCAAGTGTCAGCGCCACAGCCTCATCGCGGCTCATACCTTTGAAATAGGTCGCCATGCCGAAAGCGGCAATCTGCCCTTCACTCACGCTGCCATCGGTTATACCGCGCACAAATGCCGTTATTGCCTCGGCACTTAAAACCTGACCATCCCGTTTTGCGCGAATAATTTCCTGCGGCAGCATGGTATTTCCTCTTCAGCGGTCAGCCGATCTCACCAATCAGTATTTTGATGATTTTTTGCAATTTCTGCCCGCCCAAAGGCGCCATGGTCTTGGTCTCATCATGGGATAATTCCGTGCCGCTCATGCCCGCACCATAATTGGTGATGACCGAACAGGCCGCCACACGCAGCCCCAGAAAACGCGACAGAATAACCTCCGGCACGGTCGACATGCCCACGGCATCGGCGCCGAGAATACGCGCCATGCGAATTTCAGCGGGCGTTTCAAAAGACGGGCCGGAGAACCACATATAAACACCTTCATGCAGCACTTCACCCGCCACATGCGCCGCATTGCGGAAAGCCTGTTTCAGCTCCGCATCATAGGCCGCCGTCATGCCGGTAAAACGCGCATCCGTATGCTCGCCGATCAGCGGGTTCATACCGGAATAATTGATGTGATCATCAATCAGCATCACACTGCCGGGCGCCATATCCTGCACCACAGAACCGGCGGCATTGGTCAGGATCAGCGTTTCCAGCCCCAGCGCCTTCAAAGTCTCCAGCACCGGACGCATCGCCGCCGCATCACCGTGTTCATAATAATGCGCGCGCCCTGCCAGCACCATCACCAGCCTGCCTGATAAACGACCGACAACCACTTCGCCCGCATGGCCGCTGACACCGCTTCTCGGGAAGGCCGGTAAATCCGAATAGCGGATATGCACCGGATCATCGAGTTCACCAACCAAACTGCCAAGGCCGGAACCCAGCACAATGGCTGTTTTCAATGTTTCTTCACCAAAGGTCTCATTGAGACGGGCACGCAAAATCAGGGCAGCTTCGGTCATGGCCTTATCCGATCACATCGGTCTGGAAACTGAATGGCAGCAATTCGCGCATGGTCACAGTCTGCACAATACCGGAATTATCACATAAATGCAGCGGCACATCGGCACCGGCAAATTCAGCCAGCCGCTGACGGCAGCCGCCGCAAGGCGAGCATTTTTCCAGCTTTTCAGCAACCACCAAAATTTCGGCGATCTCACCGCCGCCATCCATCACATAATGCGACAGCATAGTGGTTTCGGCACACCAGCCTTCGGGAAAGGAAATAACCTCAATATTACAGCCGGAATAAATCCGCCCGTCTTTGGTGCGCAAAGCCGCCCCGACAGGAAATTTCGAGTAAGGGGCATGGCATTTCTGCATGGCAGCAAATGCTGCATCGAATAAATCCTGAGCCATATCAGCCCCTCCTCAATTTTCACATCCGGTTTTAATGCCTGTATTAAAAAACAGCAGGCCGGTCCGGTGCCTTTTCAGGCCAGACACTAGCGTTCTTTGACGTAAGGAATCCCCCCCGCTCTCGGCGGTGTTGCCTTACCGATAAAGCCTGCCAGCAGGATCACCGTCAGAATATATGGCAAGGCCTGCATGAACTGCACCGGCACATCACCAATGAGCGGCAGCGACTGCCCTTGCAGGCGAATACCCATAGCATCCAGAAAGCCGAACAGCAGGCAGGCAAACATCGCCTGTACCGGACGCCATTTGGCGAAAATCAGCGCAGCCAGAGCAATATAGCCCTTACCGGCGGTCATATCCTTCACAAAACCAGCGCCTTGCGCGGTAGCAAGATAGGCACCGGCCATTCCGCAGAGCAGACCGCAGATAATCACCGCACGGTAGCGCAGGAATGTCACCGAAATACCGGCCGTATCAACGGCGGCAGGATTTTCGCCCACAGCACGCAAGCGCAGACCAAAGCGCGTGCGATACAGCACCCACCATGTCAGCGGCACCATCAGAAAGGCCAGATAAACCAGAACAGAATGGCCTGAAAGCAGTTCGGCATAAAGATAGCCGATCACCGGCACATCTTTCACCGCATCGGCACCGGGCAATGTCAAAGGCGTAAAACGGGCACTGTTTGGCAAAGACGGCGTGCGCCCGCCCTGCCCGAACCATGCCTGTCCCAGAATAATCGTGGTACCGGCGGCAATGAAGTTGATCGCCAGACCGGAGACAATCTGGTTACCGCGATGGGTGATCGAAGCAAAACCATGCACCAGACCGAGCAGCACCGAAACCAGCAGAGCCGCGCCAAGACCGGCCAATGCCGAGCCGCTGATAGCGGCCACCGTACCGGCGGCAAAGGCACCGGCCAGCATTTTACCTTCAAGGCCAATATCGACAATGCCTGCGCGTTCCGAATAAAGCCCTGCCAGACAGGCAAACAGCAAAGGTGCTGAGAGACGCAGCGTTGAATCCAGAAGCTGAATAAGCATAACATAGGTTTCCATGGTGCTTACTCCCCTGCTTTCGCAACCGTTGCATCAGCACGACGGTCGGCAAGACGCATAAACAAACGCTGGAAGGCCGGACGGAACATATGCTCCATCGCACCGGCAAACAGGATCACCAGCCCCTGAATGATCACAATCATATCGCGGGAAATATTGGGCATATCAAACGCAATTTCCGCACCGCCCTGATAGAGCATACCAAACAAAATCGCTGCCGGAATGATGCCGACCGGATGGGAGCGCCCCATCAGTGCCACCGCAATACCGACAAAACCGGCACCGGCCACAAAATCCAGCTGCAAACGATATTGCGCCCCCATCACCGGATTAAGCGCCATCATACCGGCCAGCGCGCCGGAGATCAGCATGGCAATGATAATGGTGCGGGACGGATTGATCCCCGCATATTCAGCCGCACGCGGACTGTGCCCCATGGTGCGGATTTCATAACCGATCTTCGTGCGCCAGATCAGAAGCCACACCAGATAACAAGCCAGCAAAGCCAGCAAAAAGCTGATATTCAGCGGCGCCGAGCGGATTTCCATGCCAAACAGGTTGAGCAGCCAGTCGAGTTTCGGCAATTGGCCGCCTTCGGCAAAGCCGCGGCTTTCCGGCGCCATGATACCAACCGGCTTGATGAAATTGATGATCAGATAAACCATCAGGCTGGCGGCAATGAAATTGAACATGATCGTGGTAATGACAATATGCGAACCGCGTTTTGCCAAAAGCCACGCCGGTATCAGCGCCCATAAGGCGCCGAAAACGGCACTGCCAAACAGTGCCGCAATCATCGTCACCCACCACGGCATGGATGTATCGAGCCACAGACAAATCAGCGCCACGCCAAGGCCGCCAATATAAGCCTGCCCCTCGCCGCCAATATTAAACAGCCCGCAATGGAAGGCCACCGCCACGGCAAGACCAGCGAAGATAAAATTCGTGGCATAAAACAGCGTATAGCCGATACCTTCACCGGAGCCGAAAGCGCCTTTGACCATCAGCAATGCTGCATCCAGCGGATTTTCCCCGACCAGCAGCACCACAAGCCCTGCCACCAGAAATGCCACCACCAGATTAAGCGTCGGGATCAGCCCATAATCCACCCAGCGCGGTAATTTTGCAAAAGGCTGGCTCATGGCAGCATCCCGATGACAGCTTCAGTGGTTTTCACCTGTGCATATTCGCCCTGCAATACGGCCAATGTCAGCGCATGAACATCTTCTGCGCTCCATGTTTTACCGCGCAGATCCATGCGCTCCGTGCTGGCTACGGCATCTTCCGGCACAATCACCTCAAAACCGAGATTGGCAGCCATACGAACGGTTGCATCCACGGAATTTTCCAGAAGCACACCGCCAATCACCACAGTGCGGATTTGCAATTCATCCAGCACATCCATCAGGTCTGTGCCGATAAAAGCATTATTGGTGCGCTTATCCACCACCGGCTCGCCGATCTGCGGCTCAACCTCTGCTTTAAACGCATTGCCTTCAGTCCCTGCACGGTAAGGCGATTGCGGATCCGTTGAATCATGGCGGATATGCACCACCGGCAAGCGGCGTTCGCGCCATTCTTGCAGCAAATGCTGTAAATTCGCCTCTGTCTGCGGCTGGCCGCGCCGCCCCCATTTCGGGTCATCAATTGCCTTTTGCATATCAATGATAAGCAGTGCCGGTGTTGAGCTGATCATGAATGCAGGCCCTTCTCGCTTGTCTTGTTCTTATCGTCTTGAATACCGGCCATTAACAGGCCGATTTCGCCTTCACCGGCTTCCGGCCCGCATTCGCCGACCACACGTCCGGCAAACATCACCAAAATACGGTCGGCCAGGGAGCGGATTTCATCCAGTTCAACGGAAATCAGCAGCACGGCCTTACCGGCATCGCGCATTTCAATAATCCGCTTATGGATAAATTCAATTGCGCCCACATCCACACCGCGGGTCGGCTGCGCCACAATCAGCACATCCGGATCACGCTCCATCTCGCGTGCCAGTACGATTTTCTGCTGGTTGCCACCGGAAAAATTGGCGGTTTTCAAACGCGGATCGGCCGGACGGATGTCATATTGCGCAATTTTACCCTGCGCATCCTGTAAGATCGCTTCAATATTCAGAAACGGCCCTTTGAGATAGCGCGGATCATCATGATAGCCGAGAATGGAATTTTCATATTCCTCATAGGCCAGAACCAGCCCCATATGGTGGCGGTCTTCCGGTACGTGAGCCAGACCACGGCGGCGCAATTCTGCCGGATGCGCATTGCCGGTCACATTGACCGGCAGGTTATTGAGCATCACCACACCGCTCTCCGCCCTGCGGATACCGGCGATCACTTCAATCAATTCGGACTGACCATTGCCCGCCACACCGGCAATACCGACAATCTCACCGGCGCGCACATCAAAAGACACCGTATCAACGACTGTGGTTTTCTGGGCATTGCGCACCACCAGATTTTTAACCTGCAAAACCGGTGCGCCGGGCTTGGCGGCCTGCTTATTCACACGCAGCAAAACGCGGCGGCCAACCATCAATTCGGCCAGTTCCTCAACACTTGCTTCAGCGGTTTTGCGGGTGGCAACCATCGCCCCCTGCCGCATCACCGAAACATTATCGGTCACCGCCATAATCTCGCGCAGCTTATGGGTAATCAGCACAATGGTTTTGCCCTGATCTTTCAGCTGGCGCAAAATCCGGAACAGATGATCGGCTTCAGACGGGGTCAGCACACCGGTCGGCTCATCAAGGATCAGAATTTCCGCACCGCGATACAGCGCTTTCAGAATTTCCACGCGCTGCTGCAAACCAACGGCCAGATCTTCCACAACCGCATCAGGATCCACATCCAGCGCATATTCCTGCTCCAATGCTTTCAGCTGTGCCCGCGCCTTGGTAATACCGGCAGACAGCAAGGGTGCACCTTCCGCACCGAGCATCACATTTTCAAGCACGGTAAAATTATCCACCAGCATAAAATGCTGATGCACCATACCGATACCGGCCGCAATCGCCGCATCGGGATTGGCAATATGCACCTGCCGGTCATTGACTTTGATTGTGCCTTTATCCGGCTGGTAAAAGCCGTAAATAATTGACATCAATGTCGATTTACCGGCACCATTCTCACCGATAATACCGTGAATGGTTCCTTTTTCGATCCGCAGATCAATAGCACGATTTGCGTGCACTGCGCCGAAACGCTTATCTATGCCGGTCAGTTCAAGTGCAGGCTGCGCCATTATCCCATCCGTTGTCATCGTCATCACGGTGCCGGAGCATTTTATTCAGATATAATATCTGCTGATTCCGGCGCATAGTTAGCAATATATGCTATCGGATAAAACAGTGTGTAAACCACCATGTCGCCGCAGTTTCTCCCACACAATAGCGTTAAATACCATTTTCCTACACTATAATGATAAATCCGCCTGCTATGATCAGTCAAAATGCAGCGGGCTTTGCGCCTTTTAAAATAAAGCCACGCGGCCAATGCACCGCTCATATTTTTGAAAAACACTTCACACTTACCAGCACAGTCTCTATGAACCGTTCAAAATCACAAGGGTCAGACCTTCCTGATCCAAGGTGAAACCCGCAAATTCCGGAAGGGATCCCAATGTCCGAAAATCTGTCAGACCGGCTGACCGAGCTGGAAATCCGCAATGCGGAACAGGAAAAGACAATCGAAGACCTGTCCGGCGAGATTGCCGAACAGTGGAAACTGATTACCGCGCTGAACAAGAAGCTCGGCGCGCTGACCGACAGATTTCTGGAGCTGGAAGAACAGACCGCACCGGAAATCGCAGTTACCAAACCACCGCACTGGTAAAACAAAAAAGGGCAGCGTTACCGCTGCCCTTTGCTTTAACCCACCCTTATCATCAGTAAGGGCATTTATTGTCTGTGGTGTAATCATGCACCTTGATTTTGCCGGCAATAATATCGGCCTTGGCAGCTTCCACTGCAGTCTTCATTTCCGGTGTAATCAGCTTTTCGTTGTTTTCATCCATCGCATAGCTGACGCCGTCATCTTTCAGACCCATCTGCACGATGCCGCCGGTGAACTTATCCGCGGCAACATCTTCAAAAGCCTTATAAACAGCGGTATCCACACCCTTGACCATAGATGTCAGAACGTGACCCGGATGCAGACCATTCTGGTTTGAATCCACGCCAATGCCGAGCTTGCCCGCATCAGCCGCGGCCTGCAGCACACCAATACCGGTGCCGCCTGCAGCATGATAAATCACATCAGAACCCTGATCGATCTGCGCCTTGGCAATTTCACTGCCCTTTGCCGGATCGTTCCAGGCTGCCGGTGTATCGCCGGTCCAGTTGTTCAGAACTTTCGTTCCCTTTTTGCCTTCAATCGCACCGATTGCATAACCGCAATAGAAGCGACGGATCAGCGGCACATCCATACCACCGATAAAGCTGACCGTGCCGGTTTTGGAAGCCATCGCCGCCAACAGACCAACCAGATAGCCACCTTCTTCTTCCTTAAAGACAACGGAACGCACATTCGGCGCTTCAACAACAGCGTCGATAATCACGAATTGCGTATCCGGAAATTCCTTGGCAACTTTCTCAATTGCGGAAACCGCAGAGAAACCGGCAATCACAACCGGCGAATTGCCGTCCTGCGCAAATTTACGCAGAGCCTGCTCGCGCTGCGCATCATTCTGAATTTCGAATTCGCGGTAATTGGTGCCGTGATCGGCTTTATATTTGGCAGCGCCATTATAGGCGGCTTCATTGAAAGATTTGTCGAACTTGCCGCCAAAATCATAAACAACAGCAGGTTTCAGCTCTGCCGCATAGGCCGCAGAAACACTCAATGTCGCGGCCATAAGGCCCATAACAATACGCTTCATTACCACTTATCCTCCGATTGCGCAGTTTTCTGCGCGACACTGTATCACCGGTTTTGCGGCCAATCATTTTGATTTTGCTGATTGTTTCCGCAGCTCAGATATTTCACGCTCAAACTAAACCCTAATGTGGCATGTGCGGAATTTTTTTTCATCTTAATTTTATACACTTGCACATTTTTCATCATGGCATGGCGACTGGCATGATCGCCATTTCATATTCAGGCGAATGATAAGATTACTTAAATAAAGCAAGAAACGCCTGTGCCACGTAAACCACAATAACCTTGCGGATTTTTGGCCAGATATTGCTGATGATAATCTTCGGCGTAATAAAAATCAGACGCTTTGAGAATTTCAGTGGTGATCTGCCCGAAACCGCGCGCATCCAGCGCCTGCTGATAGGCCTCTTTACTGCGCAAAGCGGCCTGCAAATCCTCATCAGAATAGACATAAATGCCGGAGCGATAGGTTGTACCAATATCATTGCCCTGACGCATGCCCTGCGTCGGATCATGTTCCTGCCAGAAAGATTGCAGCAGAGCATCAAAAGACAATTCTGCAGGATCATAGACCACCAGCACCACCTCATTATGACCTGTAAGGCCGGTGCAGGTTTCCTCATAGGTCGGATTGGGCGTGATACCGCCGCTATAACCGGCAGCAGTGACATGAACACCCGGAATCTGCCAGAACAGACGCTCTACGCCCCAGAAACACCCCATGCCGAACAGCACTTTTTTCATATTCTGCGGAAACGGCCCGTGCAAAGCCCGCCCGGAAACAAAATGCGTCTCGGCAGTGGCAATCGGCTGTTCACGGCCAGCCAATGCTTCTGCCCGCTCCGGCATACGAAGTTTATGTTCAGGATAATGTCCGGACATTTGTCGATCCTTTCGGAAGTTCTGCTCATGCGTTCCGCCGCTATCATTCAGGCGAAACAGATATTTTTAAGATTTAGCGGCTTTGCGACCCAGATTACCGGCTGCAAAAAAGACGATACTTAAGGCCAGAAACAGCAGCCATGCCGGCAGGTTCAAAACCGGCACCAACCACTGCTCCCAAAAACCGAAACCAAAGGTGCTTTTTATAAAACCGGAAAAGGCAGCTAGATATTCCGGCAGATTATCCTGCCAGCTTTGTAAAAAGGATAATGTAGTCACATGCGCTTGGGCAATGGAGCGGGCAATATCGAAAACACCAAAAAGCAGGCTGATACCCAGCGACCAGACGGCCAGAAAACTCAAAAATACACGCATGTTTCTCATTCCGCCGGTTGAAAGCACCCGATCATATTATGCCGCCGCATCTCTGCGCAATTTCTAGCGCAAAATCCTGTCACATTCATGGCAAAAAGAACCATAGCAGCAAGCATGGCACAGATATAATCTCAGAGCCTATATCATTCCATACGCAAATAATAAATCAGCCAGAACGGCAAACGCCCCCTTCTTTGCAACAGCTTCGCCTGAAAATTTCTCATGAGATTCGAGCAGCTTTGCCGGAATTTTTAAGGGACGCCTCGCATTATAGGCATAATATCACCTTTCAGAGCCGCAAAACCGGCATTTTTAATCGCGTCTGACGAAAATTAAAAAACATAATAAATTCAAATAGATAAAGAAAAAATCCGCATAAGTTTCACTCAAAATAGCTTGTTTTCACACAGGAAAATCAATTGAATTCAATGAAATGAGAAATAAGGGTTGAACATATGGCTTTTATAGCTATATTCCGCGCCGCAACGGTCGTTTAACAGCTGACCACTGTTTGAAGAGACACCGTGGCGATTGATATTATTGAATAATATTGATTATGCGTGGAGAGGTGGCCGAGTGGTTGAAGGCGCACGCCTGGAAAGTGTGTATACGGGGAACCGTATCGCGGGTTCGAATCCCGCTCTCTCCGCCAGTTTTTGAAATCCCCTTTCTAAATAATCCCTAAAAACCTGTGATCTTCACCGGAACATAACCCGTGCGTTGCAATATTTATTGATGCCAGCGCTCCGGCTCCAACCACGACAGTCGACCGGTCAGATCAGAATATTGGGCTTGGATGACTTATATATTGCAAGGCCGGAGCGCCTACTATGGTACGTCACCTCGCAACAAAAAAGCCGCCTTATGATGAAGGCGGCTTTTTTCATTTAACGCTATCAGATAAGTCTACCACTTCACTCTTACGCCAACCGTGCCTTTATAAGCATAGCTATCAGCAAAGTGGTTGAGACTTGTGGTCATCAGACCTTCACCATAGACAGAATATTTATCGTCATCCCAATTATATGTACCGCCAAGCCCGATACCTGCCCACCAGCGATCACGCCTGTTCGCAAAGTCGAGACCACTGACATTGACCTTCGTGCCATTTAAGAATTCATGATAAAGGTTAGCGATACCATAAGCATAACGACGATTGATCATGCCCTTGTCGTTCAGCCATGAATTCTGATAGTCAAGGCTCAGACCCATGCGTCCCTGCAAGCTCTCGGCACGTGTGAGTGTTACATTGGCGCCAAAGACATCCGTGAAATCATCAAAGCTGGCATGAGCATAGATCAACTGACCTTGCGGTGTTAATGACCAATGTTCGTTCAGTGTCAAACGCTGACCGGCTTCCGTTGAGAGCGAATAGCCAAAGCCTTTATTATTATGAACTGTTGCAGCGGTAATTTCAGAGCTGTGAATATCACTGCGATACCAGGTAAACTCGGCCTGGTTATCAGAATAAAAGCCCTCAATGCCATACCAGGTCAGCGTGCCGCCAAAGCCATAACCATCGGCTTTAATTTCGCTGTCGCCGAGACGGGAATAAATGTCAGCACTCTTACGGTCATAGTGCACAGTAATGCCACCAATCAGCTTGCCGCTGTCGCGTTCTGCAAGCATTCCGTCAAGTCCGGCCTGCATCTTGAATGTATTGTAGTCATATTCAGCACCAAGTGTTGAATAGCCTGACTTGATGCTCGTATGCGTGCCTTCAATACGACCCCAGATGGCGTTTTCTTCAATCAGCGGGCCGCTTTCTTCAGGCGTAGCGAAAGCTTCCGGCACATCTGCGCCCTGCACCAGGACTTTATTCCCGGCATTGTTCCAGAAACGGTTACCGACGCGCTGTTGCAAAGTCGGCAAAGTGCTGAGGAGTATCTGCGGATAAACTTCATAAGGAACAACGCCGCCGCGATATTGGGATCTCAAATACCAATGGCCATCATCCGGCGTCGAAGTAGCGCCCTGATAAAGGGCATACATATAAGCACCGGCTGCAACAACCTGTTGGCCTTTATATTCGAAATCGCCGAGCAATGAGAACTGTCCTTCGGAGTCCCCGCCAACATCGATGATTTTGATACCTTCCTCGGTTTTGTCGCCCAAACCACCAACATTGGTGACCTTAACAAATGAGTGACCGGATGTATCATGACCGACATTCATAATATCGGTCAGAGACATATCATCACCCAAAACGGTGGAGAAATAAATCACACCTTCTTTGCCGGTATAATCGCCGCTTGTACCACCTGTATTCACAATATTAAGCTCAGTGCCTGGCATATTGCCAAAATATACCCGGCCACTATTCGTCAATGAACCAATATTCTGGTTGTGATTGTCCAGATCGATCGAGCCTGCGGTGGCGGCTACATAATCAGCATTGGCACTGAAGGCATTGTCTCTTCCGGCACGCAAGCGTCCTGCCAATACACTGGCCGTGCCCGAATGATCACTTTCCGCGGTCAATGTCGTCGTGCCAATATTTAAATGATTAAGATCAAGACTGCCCTTTAAGGGCGCATCAAAATCAATCAGATCAATATGATTGAAATTGACGACAGCATTGCCTGCACCGCCAAAGATTTCAACCGCCTCTACCCGGCCGGCATGGCCACCGGTACCAACATTCAAAATACCTTCGCTGCCTGCTTCGTCTGCAAGTGTAATCTTCTCAGCCGATGTCAGGCGCGCCTTATCCGTAACGGTAAGAGTGCCTTTACCCTCAATACCAATGGCCATTTCATCTGTATTGTTAAATTCGGTGCCTTCCCCCGTCACGGTAATAGAGCCAACAGCTGTTGCCTCATTGCCCGCAGCCCCTATTCCAGCAGTTACTTTTGCCCCTTTTTCGGCCCAAAAGTGGGACGTCCCGCCCGCTCCCACCAATAAAATACCATCAACCGTCAGTTCACTACCCTCGCCTGAAACGAGTGTGGTGCTATATGCATCCTTACTGTTAGAGGCATAAACCTCTTCCAGATGCGCTTTGCCGCCATCCGTAATGCCAATATGGGATTTACCCTCACCGGCATTGAATGTTGTACCCGCGCTTGTCCATAAAGAACCCGCACCGCTTACATTGATCTCGCCCACAGCACCAACAGCATACGCCATTGTAACATTTTTACTGTCAAGACGTCCGCCATCCTCAATTGAAATCGTGCCTATACCTTCATTCCCGACATAAATATTCGTCTCAGCGTCCCAGCGAGACCCCGTGCCGTTAATGATAACATTGCCTACACCTGTACTCACCATACCAAGATTGGCACTTCCTCCGGTTTTAAAAAAAGCACCTTTTTCGATACGGGTCTCACTTTTACCAGCGCTGCCAAATTGCATAAGGCCAGCAATATTCAGTGAAGCATTTTCCCCGCTGACAAGCGTAATACCCTCTGAGCCTTCCCGGAAAGCTGAAAAACCAGTATTCATATTCACTGTCGCATTATCAATATTGACAATACCTTTGCCGGTATATGCCAAATCCATCAGCACAGCATTGACGACAGCGCCATCAGTAGCATTGAAAATGCTTGTATGTTCACTTGGCACACCACTTTGCGTATAAGATAGAAGCAGTGTGCCTATATCTGCCTGTGTTCCTTGTCCTGTTACGGTAAAACTACTGGTTCCGAAATTGCCGTCGTGCCCCGCAAATATAATATTGTCGGTAGCAGTCTTAAATTGGCCGCCATCTTTGATCGTCAGATGGCCTTCACCAGCTTCTCCCAGAAAAAACTGAACCGAGTTGATCTGAAATGTAGAGTTTGCGCCAGATACAACGACACGGCCTGAAGTTCCTGCCGCTTCACCAAAAATAACATGACCTTCTGCTGTCAGGCTGCCGCCATTAACGACATGAATTTCACCGTTATTCGCGCTGCCAGGGTTTGCCGCACCAACGACGAGCTTGTGAACCTCAAATCCCTGACCATTCACAGTTGCAACTTTGTCTGAGCCCGCATTGACAACCACATTGTCAACGCTTGTCGGAACCTGATGACCGCTCCAGTTAAGAGCATCACCCCAATTATCTGACTGAGTGCCATTCCAGACTTGGGCCTGCACCGCAGATACGCCTAAAAGCATAGGCGTCAATATAAAAAGAGAATATTTCGCTATATTTTTCCGAATTATACTATCTTCAATGCTCAAGAAGTTCATCAGGAAAGCTCCATTATTTAGACAAAGCAAATCCGTCTCGGTTTATTAAAAACCAAAGTATTGCTCTGATAATTCGTTGAATTTTCTTGATCATTGATTTTTCGAATGAGCCCTATAAAGAAACTCAATGATCAACATTAAAATTTATTTTTCTAAATTATTTTATTTATGGTTAATAATATGTAAATTCGTCTTATAGAATTTTAGAAAAACAATAAATAAAAAACTTAACTACCACTTTTTAAAATTTAAAAATATTTTTTTCAAAATTAATAAAATATTACATTTTTTCTCATGACATAAAATCATAAAAACACTTACTCTGATTAAAATTTAATCAGTAAAATCAAAAAGAAAGACAATTTTATTTTGTAAATCGCCTCGTTTTTTCAGGAGCGATTTGGCGTTTCCACCACGATGATTTGCTGGAAAATGCTTAAAACGGTTAGGGAAACAGAGAGATTTCAACCGCCGAAGCTGACAAGCAGCACGAAAAGCCATTCCCCTGCACACTATCTGTGCAGGGAAATGTCGGGCAGGAACAAAGTCTGTAACAGAGGAAAACGGATCAGATATCCAGCACCAGCTGCGGCAAACCGTTCGAAGTTCTGCGCGGAGAAATGCCGGTATTATCAACCAGTGCGGTAATGCGCTGGCGAAAAGCTGAAAAGCTTTCAAATGTGACCACATCAACCGGCTTATCGAAATGAATTGCCAGTTCGTAAAGCCCGCCGGAACGTTCGGCAATAGTCACAATTTTACCGGTAAAGACCTGATTCAAATAGCGCCCACTGACTGTTGCACCAACAGCAAGCGGCAATTTGGCATCATGACGTGTTTGGGGCGCCAACGCGGATAATGTATTCCAGTCCCGCACACCATATTGTTTTGCAATCAGTTCAAGCGCAGCACTGTGGCTGATCGCATCGCCATGATTACTCATTGCCAGACGCAAGCGGCGCGCCTGCGCTTTCAGTTCATCTATCGACGGATAAAGCACCGACATAGGAATAGCCTTTTCTAAGGCACGCAATTACGCTTTTGAAACGGAGCTCGCATTACCGTTAGCCAGCATGCCTTAAAGGGCTGCGACATAAACAGCGAGGTCTTCACCCTGGATTTTATCCGCGAGCGGCAGGCGCCTCGAACCGCAATTTGTATGAGTGAAAAAGCAAAGAGTGTCAAGACAACGGCAACTGCGTCTTCATGCACAGGCATAATGCTATGCTGTTCTCAGGATTTATGATAATTTTTCACTGTGAAAATGATTTTTGTCGCCAGCAATATTATCAGGGGCGGTGCAAGCACAAATAAAGTCAGGATGATATAGGTTTCCTGCAAAGTGCCTTTATCATAGGCCGTTCTCAAGGCACCGTCATAAACTATATAGCCCGTAACAAGCAGGGCAAAAATGATCCAGACGGCCATCAGAAATTTACAGGTTTTCATAAAGTTGCGCGCCGCTGCCCCGAAGAAAAAGGGCACGATGCAATCACCACCATGCCCTTCGAAAGATTAAATCAGGCCTTCTTCTTTCAAGGCTTTTTGTGCCGCAGGGCGTGCCAGCACGCGCTGATACAGGGCAAGCGCCTTTGGATAAGCGCTCAGATCAAGCTGCAAAACGCCCTTCCAGTTGATGACAACGCTGGCATAAATATCTGCCTGCGTGACAGCATTGCCAAGCCAGTAATCCTGACCGTCAACCAGCATCGCTTCAAGCTGTCCCATACGGCGATTGACAGTCGCAACAGCCTGCGCTCTGTCATCTGCGCTTAAATTCGGGGTATATAAACGGCCAAAAGCCGAATGCAGATCAGAGCAGAAACCAAGAGCTTCCTGCAAACGTGCGCGTTCCAGCGTACCATATGCCGGTTTGAAAGCTGCAACATCGGAATGATCACCGATATATTGCAGGATCGCTGCATTCTGGCTCACGACAACACCGGCTTCAACTTCCAGTGCAGGCACCGCGCCGCGTGGATTAATGGTCAGATAATCAGCACCGGTTTCGGTCTTCTTGTTCTGCAGATCAACCGCTTCAACCTGATAAGACAGACCGGCTTCACACAGTGCAATATGCGGAGCCAAAGAACAGGCTCCCGCTTTATAATAGAGCTTCATCGTCAATTTCCTTAAGCCATAAATCTCAGCCGCTACGGGCATATCACAGGCCGGAAAAGCTGACAACGAGGCACCGGAATGATCCTGTTTCCAGAATCTTGATGCCGGTGCCTGATTGTATTTCCATTCAGATCACCACTTCACACGCAGACCGATTGTGCCTTTATAGGCATAGCTGTCGCCGAAATGATTGAGACTGGTATTGACCGAACCCTCGCCATAGATGGAATATTTGTCATTATCCCAATTATACGAACCGCCAAGGCCAATGCCGCCCCAGACGCGGTCATTGCGGCTGGTGAAGCGCACGGATGACACATCAACCACCGTACCATCCAGAAACTCATAATAGAGATTGGCAATACCATAGACATAGGAGCGGTTGATCGTTCCTTTGCTGTTATACCATGAGTTTTGATAATCCGCCGTGAGACCTACGCGGCCTTGCAGGCTTGCACCTTTGTCGAGCGAGACAACGCCGCTATACCGGTCGGTAAACGTGTCGAAATCGACATGGGAATAGACCAGCTGTGCCTGTGGCGTGAGCGACCAGTTATCATTGAGTATGAAACGCTTACCGGTTTCTGCAGACAGCGCATAACCGAAGCCGTTATTGCCATTTGCAAAAGTCTGACGGTTCACACCTCTGGCGCTCAGATCACTGTCATACCAGGTGAATTGTGCCTGAGTATCAAAATAGAAACCTTCATTGCCATACCATGTCAGCGTGCCGCCAAAGCCATAGCCGTCAGTGCTGATCTTGCCCAGACCGGAGCTGGAATAGGTTTTGGCAGAAGCATGACCGTAATGTACGGTGATGCCGCCGATCAGCAGACCATTTTCGGTCTCGGTGAGAACACCATCCAGACCGGCCTGCATCTTATATGTATCGACATCATAATTGGTGTCAGAGGTGGTTACAGCGGGTTTGGCTTTCAGGTGCTGGCCTTCAATACGCCCCCAGATGCCGTTTCTTTCTGTGAAACTACCGGCCTGCGCGGCAGGCACTTGAGGTGTGCCGACAACATCAGCACCCTGTTCAATCATGATATTACCGGCATGGCTCCAGTAGCGGTTACCGACACGCTGCTGCAAGGTTGGCAGGCTGTTCAAGGCCAGCAGAACCTGCGGATAGGCCTCATATACCGGCACGCCTTGCGTATAAAGCGGATCATCAGGATCAATATTCGGATTTGGTCCGGTCTTGTCCTTTACAGAGCGCAGATACCAATCCTCAGCAATGTCACTATCGCCGTAATCATCGTCAGGCGTTGTGGCATTCGGATTTGCCCCTTTGTAGAGGGAATAGCCATAAGCACCGGCGCCAACAACTGTGCGGCCATTATATTCATAGGCATTATCGGCGTTTTCATCGAGAATGAAGGCATCGGCTGAAGTTGTGCCATCATTGATCGAATTGACAAGCTTAATACCGTGGCCGGGTTCAGTGACACCACCCTGCTGTGTTGCATCTGTATTCTTGATACGAACCAGCGTCTGACCTGTGATTGAACCGCCATCATTCACAAGAATATCAGACAGTGAACCGCTGGCACCAAGGAATGTATCGAACTGTACGACTGCATTCTGCGAGCCGACATAATTGCCCTTCAAAGTCAGAAGATCACCGGCAATACCGTCTGACATGTTCAAAATACCGCCAATACTGTTGATATTGCCGGTGAGCGTATAGTCCGCAAGCGTGCCGCCAGTGCCGACAGCCACCACTTCAGCTTCATTTTTCAGGTCAAGTTGCGAGAATGTGGCAATTTTTGCATTGGTGCCTGTTTTTTCCTGCAAAATCCACTTGGCCGCATGATCAATATTCAAGTTTAATGTTGCAGCAGATGTTTTATTGGTTAGCCCCTTCATCACACCTTCAGAGAAATTGAAAGTCGTTTTGCTTGCATTTGATCCGGTGCCTGCAACATTGACCAGAAAACCGCCTGCCGATGCTGTGAGCAAACTATTACTGCCGCGGACATTAAGCTGATAATCTTTTTGATTAGCTGCGACTTCAACCAGGTTTGCGGTCGTGGATATTGTGGAAGCGACGAGATTATTGAAGGATGTAACGGTTTGTGCATCAGACTGGCTAAAATTGCCACTGATACCAATAACTTCACGACCTGCCGTAATGGTTGTGCTTGATGTATTGGCATTTGCATCCAGGACAGCGCCTTGCCAGATCACGTCAATTGCAGCATCATTTTTTGCCTGTGTTGTGTCAATAACCATTGCACCTGTTGAATAAAGCTGTCCTACCCCTAATCCGACATTGAAGTCTTTACCGAGGCGGATTGCGTTTGCTCTCGAAGAAGTACTTTTAATGGTGATGTTACTGTTGTTAAGATGAACCTGTGATACCGCGCCGCTGTCGCCGCTGCCAGAGACATAGATACCAATAGCATCATTGGATGTGGCATTAATGTCGATCGTCAGATTCTCCGAAACATCAACATAGCCCGCAGAACCATTGCCGCTTTGCTGGTTAGCGCCTTGAATGGCACGAATACCTACCAAAAGCGGGTATCCCAAAACATAAGCCTGCGATGACATCTTAATATTAAGATTATCAAACAGAGCCTTTGAATAGAGACCATTAAAAGCTGCCGTTTCCCCTGCATTATTGGAGGAGCCTGCCAAAACGCCATAATGCTCAAAAGCTCCACGGCTTGGCAGGTTTTCCATTGTCAGGTTCAATGTGCCAATTTTTAGAGTGCCTGCATGAGAAACACCGACACCATTTTTAGCACCATTATCACCAACAGGTGCTGCGGGACTGGCATCAATGTCTTTAATTATTAAATTGATTGTTTTGCCAGAGGCATCAAATGTTGAAGTGTAAGTGGGTGAAGTCCCGTAAACGCTGATACCGACAGCACCCTTAACTGTAGTCGTGAAGTCATTTTCAATTGTGAGCACACGATTCAGATTTTGACTATATAGTAAAAACCCAACATTATAAATTGTTGTATTGCCAATTACACTGCCGACAGATGCAACAGAGCAACCTGCTGAATTCGTCGTATTATTAACCGTAAATGTGCCGTTGGCATTAACTGTACACGCTGCCGAATAAGCAAACGTGCTGAATATACAGGCACCACTAAGAACTGTACCTGCCAATAGAATATTTCTCATAGAAGTTCCCCCGATAGAAATATCCTAATAAAATATCACTGTTTTATTATTATAGAATACAAGTAATTGCAGGTATGTATTACAAAATCAACGTAAGTTGCAATTTTGACACTATGCAACCCATGCTAGATTTTTAAAGGAAAATTTTGTTTTACAATCATTATTTTACAGAATATGCTAATTTACAGGAATTTGGTGTTATTATCCGTTTGCCTGCTTTTTTAGAGTGGCGCAGTTGTATCAGCGCGAAATATCAAACTGTTTTCTGGTTTTCAGCCGCGCTGATTACGTAAATGTAGCAATTTTAATTTAGTGTGCTCTTTTTTATATTTTTCTTGCTACCCCCTTATTTTAGGGGGGTAAAATAATTACTAATATACATATTTTGGAGCGTGTCGTGATTGTTAGCAGGCATAAAAATAAATTATCTTCATTCATCTTTTTAAATGGCATATTTTTAAGCAGCATTATTGGAAGCAGTGCAGTTTTTGCAGCCGAGACAGATTGCTCTGTTGTTGCCTGTTATTCGAATGGCAACATTCTTTCGATCAATGATTCCTTCAACCTGTCTGTCGCGGTAGAAAACGGCATCTCTGTTGAATTTACCAATTATGCAACAGGGGAAATTTATGTCAGTGGCGAAGGCACTGCCGGCATTTATCTCTATATGAACGATGACTATAATCCGAAGGGCCCAACAGGCTTTCTTCGTGCGATTAATGAGGGGGTCATTGAAACAGGGGAAGATTTAGATCCTTCAGAGGAACAACTGCATGGTATTGCTGTGGGCTTCTCGATTGACAATGCGAACAACCCTCAGACAGCCGGTGATGTTTTCGTCACCAATAGCGGAACCATTAAAACCCATGCGGTCAATTCGCGCGGTATCTATATTGCCCGCGATCATGATGCCAAGGGTACCGTTATCGTCGATAATAGTCAGGGCACAATCCAAACACTCAGCGCGGCTACAGTCAGCAACCAGTTAACCGGAGACGGCATCTATGTTGAGGGCGGCCGTGCAGATTTGCAGGTTGCTGTCGGCAATGTTGAAATCAACGGCATCGGTTCCGCTGCCGCATTGGTTTCCGCAGGCAATATCAATGCCGAATTAGGCGCTGCAAATACAGTTAATCTGAAGGGTGATACGAGCGCGGCCATTATGGCACGAAGCTCTGAGGGTAATGTTACCGTTACGGTTGATGGAAAAATCCGCACGGAAGGAAAGAATTCTGACGCTGTCCTGGTTTCGGCTGTCCCTGAAGATTTTCCTTTCGGTTCCAATGATGCCATTATCACATTATCATCCACGGCAGAAATCACGACGATCGGCGATCAATCCGGCGGTCTTTCCACTGCCGCAGCCAATACAGCGACTTTAACTATCAATGGTAAAATTACACTGAGTGGTGATTGTGCCAATGGTGCCAGCGCTGGCTCTATTGGCGGAAAGACCACGATTACTGTTGGCAAAACCGGTACAATACAAGGTGGGCGCGGCGGTGCCAGCGCCTTACAGATCGGCAGCCAAACCGGTGTTGATGTGACCAATAACGGCACTCTCACAGCATTGTCAGACAGGTTGATTGATCGCCTGTCGGATATGGGGCAGACCGGTCATCAGGCAGTGTCCAATCAGGGTACGATGACTGGCTTTTTCAGCCTCGGGGAAGCGGGCGACAACAGCTTTACCAATAAAGGTCAGTTTATCTCCCGTAATTTCTCCGCCCAAAAGGCTGATGGGGTCAGAAATCAGCGCGGTGTTGCCATTAATGATATGGGTGGTGCTAATTCCGATATGGTCAATGATACGACCGGCGTGATTTCTCTCGGCGCATCTGACGCAGATACATTTGATGCAACCGGCTATTATGCGGCGCGTACCGGTGCGGATAACCGGCAATTCTCACAAGATATCTATGATTTCAGCCGTACAGGGCTGCTGCAATCACAATTCCTCAACACCCGTACATTTACCAATCGCGGCGTGATGGATCTGACGGGCGCAGAGATCGGCAATACGCTTGTGATCACCTCAGGCAGTGATGTTTCAAAAATCGGAGAAGGTACTTTTGTTTCCGATGGCGGTGTGCTGCGGCTGGCTGCGGTTCTGAATGACGGCGATAAGGGGCAGGGTTCCAAAGCGGATATGCTGATTGCTGATCGCGTCAGCCTTGGTTCCGCAGCCACCACAATTGAAGTGGTGATTAAAGACGAAACCAATGAAGCGAAAACCAAGGCCAATGGTATTCAGCTTGTGCAGGTACGCGATAAAGATCATTCAGACGCCGGTGCTTTTATATTGGGCGGCACAAATTCCTATGAACATGAAGGTGTAAAGGCGATCGGCAGCGGTGCCTATGCCTATAAATTATATCAGAACGGTCTGGGCGCTGATGCCGGTGACGGAAACTGGTATCTGCGCTCGCAATTGCGTGATGGCGACGAGCCTCAATATACGCAAGGCGTGCCGGTATATGAGGCCTATCCGCAGGTTCTGCTGGCCTTGAACAGCCTGCCAACCTTGCAGCAGCGTGTCGGTAACCGCTACTGGAGCCATGCCGGTAATATCATGATTGAACAGGGTGCTGATGTTGTCGGCACACCTCAAGTGCCTGCCGCGCAGGCCGGTAGTTTCACAGAAAGAAACGGCATCTGGGGGCGTATTGAAGGCCAGCACCTGAAAGCCAAACCCGCTGTAACCACCTCTGACACCAATTATGATGTCGATACATATAAGATGCAGGCCGGTCTGGATGGTGTTCTCACCGAGACCGAAAATGGTCTGCTGATCGGCGGCATCACCGTACATTACGGTCATGCTTCTGCCAAAACCTATTCCAGCTCCGGTCTGGGCAAGATCAGCACTGACGGCTATGGCTTTGGCGGCACGCTGACATGGTATGGCAATGAAGGTTTCTATTTTGATACTCAGGCACAATTCACCTGGTATGACAGTGATCTGAGCGCCAGAGGTGTGAACCGTCAGACTTTTGCAAATGGCAATAACGGCTTCGGTTATGCGCTGTCTGCAGAAACCGGTAAGCGTTTCATACTCAATGATAACTGGTCGCTCACGCCACAGGCACAGCTGGTCTATTCCCATGTCGATTTCGACACGTTTACCGACCGGTATAGCGGCGTTGTCTCGCTCGACAAAGGTGCAAGCCTGCAAGGCCGCGTAGGTCTCACGGCGGATTATCAAAACTCATGGTATAACAGCAAAGGAACGATCAACCGCTCCTATGTCTATGGTATTGCCAATCTCTATTATGAGTTTCTGGATGGTACGGTGGTTGATGTGTCATCCGTGCGCTTCACCAGCCGCAATGACCGCGTCTGGGGCGGCATTGGCCTTGGCGGCTCCTATAATTGGGATAATGACAAATATTCCGTTTATGGCGAGGGTTCGGTTAATACCAGTCTCAATCATTTCGGCGACAGCTATGCCTATAAAGGCACAATCGGCCTGCGCGTGAAGTGGTAACACCCAAACTCTGAAAATGTTTAAGCCCTCTCTGAAAGTTTCAGAGAGGGCTTCATTTACTACCTGGCTTTATCCGGCAGCAAGGGACACATTATGCCGGTTTCTTAGCACGCGCATGATAGGTTTTCGCGGCATCACAAAATGCTGCCAGCAAATGCGCATCGCCAGCTGTTTGCTTATATTCCGGATGCCACTGCACACCGATGGCAAAGCTCTTATCCTGATGCTCAATCGCCTCGATAATACCGTCTTCCGCCAAGGCACTCACCTGCATCGGCGCCTGAACCGTGCGCACCGATTGATGATGTGAGCTGTTCACATGCTGCTGTGTTGTACCAACCAGCGCGGCCAGACGGCTTTCACCCGCAATCCTGATCTCATGCGTTGCCCAGTCACGGCCACCGGCATTTTCCGTATTTTTTGACACGGAATGTTCCAGCGCATTCTGCACCTCATCAGGAATATGCTGCACCAATGTACCGCCCGCCAGCACGGCCAGCAATTGATGGCCGCCGCAAATGCCAAGCACCGGCATGTCGCGCTCCAGCGCACCGCGCAAAACCGCAGTTTCAAATTGTGTGCGTGCCGGTTTCAGGCGAATTGTGTCCGTGCGCGCTTCCTCACCGAACATTTCCGGCGGCACATCAAAAGCACCGCCCGTCACCATCAGTCCGTCAATCATATCCAGATAAGCATCGGCAAGGACTGCCAGATGCGGCAATGCCACCGGCACTCCGCCCGCTTCCTCAATACAAGACAGGTAATTCTGCCGGATCGCATACCAAGGAGAATCCGAAAAGCCACCGCCCTCCTCACTGTCGAGCGTTACACCAATAATCGGACGGGAAAGGCTTGTCTGTGTCATATCGCTTTATTTCTTCAAACATTATCCGCTGGCATGAAGCCGGATATGGAATTTGCTGTTTCCGCCTGAATGAATACGCCAGCAGACAAAAAAACAAGCGCTATTATCATCTTGCATCATGCATTTTTGCGATCATAAGACGGAGAGACATGCTCTTGCTTCCGACATAATCCGGCAATATACAGAGCCTGTTCTTACAAGGAGACTTATGCGCAGCACCCTCAATCGTTGATTTGTCCGTCTCACGGACCTGTTCGCCCTCAAACGGACACACGATGGCTTGCGCCTCAATTTTCTCCTTCACAGGACAATTCCCATGCTTCTTTATATTTTGCTGCCGCGAACCGGCGGCACGACCGGTTCTTCGCGCTGTTTCCATAAGCGGGGACAGTCATGAATATCTCCCGTTTTGAGCGCCGCATTCTTGATATGCTGGCACGCGGCGGCCGGATTGAACCGGAAAAAGATGAAAGCGGCAAAATCATTAATGTCGATTTCATCTCCCGCGAGGGTTGGTTTCTCGATGGTACAGACTTGCAAACCTTCAAAAAACTACGCGCCAAAAGGCTGATTGCCTCATTTAACGGCAGCGCTTACCGCATTTCGAAACACGGCATTCAGTGCCTGCAACAGGCGCGTAATGCATAAAGATCAGACGCAGTCTTGGTAAAAGACTGCGTCTGATCAAATCGCACCGCGTGATCAAAGATCACGCACACTTTTTTCTAATCACGTGATCAAAGATCACGCAGGCTCTCTCCCAGTCGCGTGATCAAAGATCACGCTCAAGTGCAAGCGCGTCTTCCACAGTCCACTGACGGCGCACCAGACGGAATGTATCGCCCTCAACCAGCACTTCCTGCACCAGCGGACGCGCATTATAGGTCGATGACATCGTGGCACCATAAGCCCCTGCCACGCCGAGCATCACCAGATCACCACGCTCCAGCGCAGGCAGACGGTCAAACTCGCCGAATGTATCCGAGCTTTCGCAGACAGGGCCAACCAGATTAACCGGCAAGGTCTCGGCATCTGCTGCCGGTTCACGCACCGGCCAGACCGGATGCACGGCATCATAAAGCGCCGGACGCATCAGATCATTCATCGCCGCATCAACAATCGAGAATTTCGAATTACCCTGATTTTTGCCATAGAGCACTTTGGTCACCAGCGCACCGGCTTCCGCAATGATAAAGCGCCCCGGTTCCATGGTCAGTTCGCAGCCAATATCGCCGAGCGTTTCACGCAATGTCTGCGCATAGGCAGCGACGTCCATACCGGCAGAACCGTCATAGGACACGCCAAGACCGCCGCCGAGATCAAGACGGGAAATCGTCAGTCCTTTGGCACGGATAGCTTGCGTGAGCTGAGCCAGACGCTCGAATGTCTGGCGGAACGGCGTTACATCGGTAATCTGCGAGCCGATATGCACCGCAATACCAACCACATTGATCTCTTCACGCGCAGAAGCCGTTGCATAAGTATTCAGCGCATCGGCATAGGCAATGCCGAATTTGTTCTTACTGGTGCCGGTGGTGATCTTCGGATGGGTCAGTGCATCCACATCCGGATTGATGCGCAGCACAACAGTTGCCACTTTGCCGATTTTGCGGGCAACGCGGGAAATCGCATCCAGTTCCTCAATGGATTCAATATTGAGCTGATGCACACCGGCATTGAGTGCCGCTGCAATTTCCTCATCGGTTTTGCCAACGCCTGAAAAAACAATCTTATTGGCAGGTGAACCGGCCGCCAGCGCACGGTGCATTTCACCGCCCGACACGATATCCATGCCGCAGCCTTCATTGACCAGCAGTGACAACAATGACAAGTTATTATTGGCTTTCACCGCATAGCAGATCTGTACATTCAGACCTTCCAGCGCCGCACGCAGTTTTGCGACCCGCTCGCGCACCGCCGTTGCCGAATAGACATAAAACGGCGTGCCATATTTTTCAGCAATTGCAGAAACAGCAACATTTTCAACAGTCAATTCGCCGTTTTTATAGCCGAAATGCGCAACATGCGGACGCGAAAACTCAGTGGTCATTATACCCTCAAATGCTCGGAGCAGCACAGTACAAGGCGCACCACCCCCTATTCAATCAGCATACAAGCTAGCAGACATCACCGCGCCGTCAAATTCATAATAATGTCTTTATTATTCATTTTCGATATGCTTTAAAGAGCCTGAATTGACCGGCATTTTAACCCTCACGGAGTTGCCATGCGCCTGACACACCGCCAGCTGGAAATCTTTCAGTCGCTGATGCATACGCTCAATGTTACGGAAACCGCAGATCACCTCGGCTCGTCACAGCCCACCATCAGCCGCGAGCTGAAAGATCTGGAAGCTATTCTCGGCTTCCCCCTGTTTCACCGTGACAATCGCCGCCTCAAGCCAACCCAGCAGGCCGCAGCGCTCAATGTTATTGTACAGCGTTCTTTTGTAAGTATTGAGGAAATTGCCCGCACGGCACGCGCCATTCGCGGTGACAATCTGCAACGTGTAGCGGTTGCCTGCCTGCCCGCTTATGCCCATGCGCTGATCCCGCAGGCAACCAAATTATTTCTGGCCGATCATCCGCAGGCATCCGTTAAAATTCACTCGCTGGAAGAAAGCGCCCTGACCCGCGATCTGCTGAGCAAGTTTTTTGATGTCGGGCTGGTGGAGGGCAATATTACCCTCAATGCTTCGGCAACGCTGGAGGTTTATACCGGCGATCTGCTATGCGTTATGCCGCCGGAACACCCGCTGGCACAGTATGACATATTGGATATTGAACAATTTGCCGGTCACAATTTCATTTATTATGCCGATGAAGATTATTACCGCCGTCAGGTGGATCAGTGGTTTAACACTGCCGGTATTCACCGCAGACTGACCATTGAGGCGACAACCGCCTCGTCCATCGGCTCTCTGGTCGCAGCCGGTATCGGCATATCCGTCATCAACCCTTTGAGTGCATTGGCTTTTGAAGGCTCCAATTTGCTGATCCGTCCGATCCGCCATTCCATTCCCTATTATGTGAATGTCTGGCAACCGGAAGATATCCGCCGCGGTGTCTTGGGCCCGCAATTTGTGCAATCCATCGTTACAGCGGTTGATGACATTGTAATGAAACAAAAAAATCGTGGCTTGTGCAATTAACAGGCCATAATCACGATCTGAAATATCATTCCGTAAACAGAGACATTTGCGTAATTATATACTCAATCGCGATGTTTTTCATCAGCTCCGCTGCTTTTTTGATCCGGCAGAGAGCGCTATAGTGCCTGAAGAATTGCAATGAGAAACTTGAGAATACAGGGGAGATGACATGGTCAATCCGGTCTTTGCGTCACTCGGCACGACAATTTTTGAAACAATGTCGAAACTGGCTGCTGAAACCGGTGCGATCAATCTTGGTCAGGGTTTTCCGGAAGCACTGGAACCGCAGGAACTGATTGATGCCGCCATTCAGGCGCTGCGCGACGGCCCGCATCAATATCCGCCAATGCCCGGCCTGCCAACTTTACGTCAGGCTGTTGCCGGCAATGCCCGCCGCTTTTTCAATATTGAAGCCGACTGGGAAACGGAAATTCTCATCACATCCGGTGCAACAGAAGCGCTGGCCGACAGTTTTCTGGCGCTGATCAATAGCGGCGATGAAGTGATCATTCTCGAACCCGCTTATGATGCCTATAGCCCGCTGATCCGCCGTGCAGGCGGTGTTGTGGTGCCGGTGCGCCTGTCGCCGCCACATTGGGAACTGCCGCAGCAGGCGCTGAGCGATGCCATCACCCCGCGCACCCGCCTGATCGTGGTCAATAATCCGATGAACCCGATCGGCAAGGTTTTCAGCCGCGAAGAGCTGGATTTCATCGCCGCGCTGGCGGTTCAACATAACCTCACCATCATTGCCGATGAGGTTTATGAGCATCTGGTTTTTGATGAGAACCGGCATATTTCATTGTTTTCCCTGCCGGAAATCCGCAACCGCGTAGTGCGTATCGGCTCGGCAGGCAAGAGCTTTTCACTCACCGGCTGGAAGGTTGGCTATATTACGGCCGATGCCAGCCTGTTGAAAATCATTGCCCGCGTCCACCAATATGTCACATTTACCACGCCACCTGCCTTGCAGGTTGCCGTTGCCACCGGTCTCAACCTGCCGGACAGCTATTTCACCGGTTTGCGCACGGAACTGGCACAGCGCCGCGATTATCTGATCAATGGTTTACGTGATGCCGGTTTTAACATTGCCACCGCACCGGCGACCTATTTTGCCGTGGCCGATATCAGCGATCTCGATCAGAACGGCGATGATCTGGCCTTCAGCCAGCATTTGACCCGTGAAGCCGGTGTTACACCGGTGCCTGTTTCTGCCTTTTATGCGCAGCGCGATGTCACCAGCCATGTCCGTTTCTGTTTTGCCAAAAGGCTCGATACGCTTGAGGAAGCCATTCAGCGTTTGCGCCGCTGGCGTGAACAGCAGAAGCTGAAAGCGGCCTCCTGATTATCGAGAACAGTGCGGCTTGCAGCCTTGCTTGAACCGCACTGACCATTCCCGTTTTTGTTCACCTATACAGACCGGAAGCTCTTCCGGCTGAAAGGATCGTTATGACCATTCATCAGACCGCCGCTCTTGCGCAAAATTTCAATCTGCCGCTGCTTGATCTGGCGCAATTTAACGGCACACCTGAACAGCGCGCGCAATTTATCGCCGATCTGCGCCGCACATTGCATGATCACGGCTTTTTCTACCTGACCGGCCATGGTGTTGATCCGGCTTTTATTCAGGATGTGCTGACCACCGCCAAGCGTTTCTTCGCTTTGCCGGAACAAGACAAGCTGGCCATTGAAATGATCAAATCACCGCATTTCCGCGGCTATAACCGTGCCGGTAATGAGCGCACCCGCGGCGAACAGGACTGGCGCGAACAGCTCGACATCAACAGCGAGCGCGAAGCGGTTGAAATCACGGCGGAGACACCGGCATGGAAGCGCCTCTACGGCCCCAATCAATGGCCGGAAGCCCTGCCGGAACTCAAGCCGCTGCTCTTGCATTATCAGGCAGAGGTGACACGCATCGGCATTGATATTCTCAAAGCCATTGCCGCCGCCCTCGGCAAACCGGAAGATGTATTTTCACAGATTTACGAACCGCAGCCATCCCAGCTTCTGAAAATCATCCGCTATCCGGGGCAGGATAATGCAGACAGTTCACAAGGGGTTGGCGCCCATAAAGACGGTGGTTTTGTCACCGTGCTGTTGCAGGATCAAGTGGCAGGATTGCGCGTGCGCACCGAAGACGGTGTATGGATTGATGCACCGCCCGTGCCCGGCACTTTTGTGATCAATACCGGCGAATTGCTGGAACTGGCAACCAATGGTTTTGTGCGTGCCGATGTGCATGATGTGGTGGTGCCGCCTGCGGGAACCGAGCGCTTCTCCGTCGCCTTTTTCCTCGGCTCGCGTTACGATGCCACTATTCCGGTGATTGATCTGCCGGAAGATTTAAAGCGCAATGAGCGTGGTGTAACCAGCGATCCGCAAAATCAGATTTTCCGTGAGGTTGGCCTCAATAACTTAAAAAGCCGTCTGCGCTCGCATCCTGATGTGGCGCGCGCCCATCATGCGGATTTGCTGAAACTGCCGCAATTTGCCGGATTGGTGAAAGACGAAGCCTGATCAGGCCGTATATCATAACGCAGCGGTCATCACCCGCTGCGTAAGGCGCAAAATATCTTCAGCCTTTTGCCTTGGCTTCCGCCAGTCCGTTGCGGATACGGTTTAACCCTGTCCACAACAGGAAAAAGATCAGCACAGGCTGCAACCACACTATCCAGTGCGGCAGAAAACCGTCTGCCGCCAGCCAGCCGCCAAGAATACCGAACAGTAAAGCCCGGTCGCTCTTGCCCATCGGCCCGTCATAGCGGCGTGATGCGCCGATGCTCACGCCCATCAGACCGGCAAATTCGCTCATCAAGGCCAGCACAATAATCAGCCCGATCCAATGTGGCTGAAACGGCGCAATCCACAAAAACGGCATCAGCAGCGCCACATCGGAAACCAGATCACCCAATTCGTTGAGATAAGCGCCGAGCGCGCTTTGCTGGTTAAACTCCCGCGCCAGCATGCCGTCAATCGCATTCAGCGCCATGCGGATGAACAACCAGAGCGGCAACAGCCAGAACCAGAGCGGATTTTGCACCACCACCAGCCACAGGCCGAGTGCCACCGAGATCAGCATGGCGGCCAATGTCACCTGATTGGCACTTATGCCAATAATTGCCAGTTTGGTGGTCAACGGGCGCAGCAAGGCTTGAAAGCGGGTTTTCAGCTGATAAACGGACACGAAGAACTCTCTGGGATAAAATGACGGTTAAACATCATTTAGCCTGAAAGACTTATCAGTTAAACAGGGCTGCACTTTACACCTGCAAAACAATGCAAGAATTTACATGCGTAAATCTGAAAATAATGCGATACGCTTCGACACTTTAAAATGAGAGCATAATGCGACCTTGAACAGATACCGGTTTAAGGAATTATGCTCCGGCGGCCGGTAACAGAAAGACATATTGATGACTCATGAAAAGCGCAGCTGTCTTGAGCGGCACTTCATCAGCCATGACGGGCAGGAGATTTTTTTCCGCTACTGGCCAAGTTTAAGCGCAAGTCCGAAAGGTGCAATCCTGCTTCTGCATCGCGGCCATGAGCATAGTGGCCGTGTAGCCCATATTGCCGATGAGCTGGGACTGGATGATTACAGCTTCTACGCATGGGATGCCCGCGGCCACGGCCGCACGGAGGGCCCGCGCGGCTATTCCCCGTCCTTTGCCGCCTCGGTGCGTGATCTCGATTGTTTTGCCCGCCACATCAGCGAAACAGACGGTTTTGCCTTGCAGGATATGGCGCTGATTGCCCAGAGCGTCGGTGCGGTTATCGGCGCCACATGGGTGCATGATTATGCCCCGCCGATCCGTGCGATGGTGCTGGCGGCTCCGGCCTTTGATGTGAAGCTTTATGTGCCGTTTGCCAAAGAAGGCATCTGGCTGTGGCAGAAGCTGAAAGGCACATTTTTTGTCAATTCCTATGTCAAAGCCCGCTTTCTCACCCATGATAAAGAGCGCATTGCCTCTTTTGAGAGTGACCCGCTGATCACCCGCCCGATCGCCTCCAATATTCTGCTGGAGCTTTATGAAAATGCCGGTCGTCTAGTGCGCGATGCCCGCGCCATTATCACACCGACACAGGTGCTGATCTCCGGCAGTGACTGGGTGGTGCGCCATGCACCACAGCACCGTTTTTATGAAAATCTGGCAGGCCCTGTTAAAGAGCGCCATGTGCTGAAAGGTTTTTATCACGACACGCTGGGCGAGCGTGACCGTGCGCTGGCCTATGCTAAAATCCGCCCTTTCATTGAACAGCAATTTGCCAAAGCCCCGCGCAAAGGCACTTTGCTGAATGCCCATATGCAAGGCTATACCCGTGATGAGGCCGACCGGCTGGCCACGCCTTTGCCGCTCACCAGCCCGCGTGGTTTTTACTGGGCTGCGACCCGCGCCTCCATTCATCTTGGCGGCCTGTTTTCAGAAGGGTTGAAAACCGGCATCCGCACCGGTTTTGATTCCGGCTCAACGCTTGATTATGTCTATCGCAACGAGGTCAAAGGTTTGGGCCCCGGCGGGCGGATGATCGACAAGGCATTTTTGAATGCGATTGGCTGGCGCGGTATCCGTCAGCGCAAAATCCACCTCGAAGCTCTGATCCGCAAAGCCATTGATCATGTGCAGGATGCCGGCAAAGCGGCAAATATTCTCGATGTCGCCGCCGGTCATGGCCGCTATGTTTTGGACGCGCTGACAACCAGAGATGAGGAAATCGCCTCGGTGCGCCTGCAGGATTATTCGCCGGTCAATATTCTCGCCGGACGTCAATTGATTGCCGAGCGCCATCTTGGCCATAAAGCGCAGTTCCATGAAGGCGATGCTTTTGATGCCGTTGCACTGGCCAAACTTGGTGAAGTGGCAGAAACCGCGCCCAATCTGGCAATTGTCTCCGGCCTTTATGAATTATTTGCGGATAATGCTCTTATTGCCCAATCCCTGTCCGGTCTGGCGCAGGCCGTACCAACCGGCGGCTATCTGATCTATACCAATCAGCCATGGCATCCGCAGCTGGAAATGATCGCCCGCGCCCTCACCTCCCACCGTGGCGGGCAGGCATGGGTGATGCGCCGCCGCACCCAGAATGAGATGGATCAGCTGGTGGAAGCCGCAGGGTTCCGCAAGCTGGAACAGCGCATTGACCAATGGGGCATTTTCACCGTTTCCATTGCCCAGCGTATCAGTGACTGATGCACAGCCCCGCCCATAAGACGAGCCCCCATGCTCCGCTTATCAGGCGGGGCATAATCTGCCTGTTATGGCTCGCACCTTTATTTTATGCCTCTTACGGCTTTGCCAACTGGCTTGCCGCACAATGCGGTGTGGTGCCGGAAATCAGCTTTGGCTGGGAAAAGCATATTCCGTTTCTGTCATGGACAATTCTGCCCTATTGGTCGCTCAACTTGTTTTATGCCGCTGCTCTGCTCACTTGCCGTGACAAGCTGAGCCAGAACCGGCTGATCGGGCGCTATCTCACGGCACAATCCATTGCAGTGCTCTGCTTTATCGCTTTTCCGCTCACGATCACATGGGAAAAACCTGCCACATCCGGCCTTTCCGGCTGGTTGTTCACGATGCTTGGCACATTTGACCAGCCGTTCAATCAAGCGCCTTCCCTGCATATTGCGCTGGGGCTGATCATCTGGGATCATTTGCGCCACAGCCTGCCCGCAACATGGCGAATGATCTGGCATGGCTGGTGCCTGCTTATTGCCATTTCCGTTCTCACCACATGGCAGCATCATTTCATCGATATTCCGACCGGTGCCCTGCTCGGCCTGTTTGCTTTATGGCTGTTTCCCCGTGAGGGCGTGGCACCCTGGCAAAATTATCGTCTCACACGGGATCACAAGGCGCTGAAACTTGCAGTCATTTACGGCAGCGCAGGCCTGCTCTTGCTGTTCCTCTCTCACACAGGGCAGCATCCGGCAATTTTGCTCTTGCTCTGGCCGGCACTGGCCTTGCTCCTATTGGCAACAGCCTATAGCGGCGGCGGTGCCAAATTCTTCCAAAAGCGCAGCAACGGCTCTGTCAGCCTTGCTTCACTCTGGCTGTTTATGCCGCTGCGGCTCTTCTTCCGCATCAACCGCATTGCATGGACATGGCGCGAACCGGCAGCGGTTAAAATCACTGATACACTCTATCTCGGACGCTTCCCGAAAAAAGCCGAAACGCAGAATTACGCCGCTATCATTGATATGACAGCGGAATGTATTGCGCCACGCAAGATCACAGCACAATGGCAGGCATTTCCGCTGCTTGATCTCGCTTGTCCTGATCCCGCCACGATGCACAAGGCCGTTGCAGCCATCCATGCAGCACCCCGCCCGACATTGATTTGCTGTGCTCTGGGCTATCAGCGCAGTGCCAATCTGATTGCCCGCTGGCTGGTTGAGAGCGGCCATGCTGCCAATAGTGCGCAGGCCGAGGCGTTAATCCGCCAAACCGGCAGACCGGTGCGCCTTTACCCTGATCACCAGTAAATCGGCTCTGTTTACTGAAATAAGAAATGATTGCAGAAACAGGATTTATTCTGTTACTTGCTGAAATTCATCTGAAGCAAAAATAAAAACGACTGTTCTGCATGTCTGATCCGGATTTACACTCAGTTTTACAGATTTTTTCCGGCATGGTTCTGGCTTTTTTCTCACGCGCAATTACCGGCGTGCGTCCGATCTGGAGCGGCACCAACCCGTCGCAGAAGCAGCGTATCTATTTTGCCAATCATACCAGCCACGGTGATTTCATTCTGCTGTCTTCCTCCCTGCCAATGGGGGAGCGGGCAAGAACCCGTGCCGTTGCCGGTGCCGATTACTGGAACAGCAACCGTCTGCGCCGCTTTATCGCCACGCGCCTGCTCGGCACAGTGCTGGTGGAACGCAACTGGATTGAACGCAGTGAAGATCCGCTTTTGGCAATGCTGCGGGCGCTGGATAGCGGCCATTCGCTGATTTTCTTCCCCGAAGGCACCCGCAATATGACCGATGAGCCGCTCTTGCGCTTTCGTGCCGGTCTTTATCATCTGGCCAAAGCCCGCCCCGATGTGGAACTGGTGCCGTGCTGGATTGAAAATATGTCGCGCGTGCTGCCCAAAGGCACATTCCTGCCGGTGCCGCTGTTGTGCCGTGTGATTTTCGGCGCGCCCGTGCAATTGCAGCCCGATGAGGAGCGCAAGGCATTTCTGCACCGTACACAGCATGCTTTGCTGCAACTCAGCCCGCAATCTCAAGGGAAATAAAGTGAGCGAAGAAACCAATTTTCTCCTGATCGGGCTGATCATTCTGCTGTCAGTCGCCAGTCTCAGTGCCGCGATCATAAGCTGGCGCAGCGCAAAACCGCTGCCCGCTACACTCAGCAATATCAATGCCCGCATCCGTGCATGGTGGATTATGATCGCCGCCATCACCCTTGCTTTTCTGTTTGGCAAAACCGGTGTGGTCATTCTGTTCGCACTGGTATCCTTTGCTGCCTTACGAGAATATGTCACCCTGACCCACACCCATCGCAGTGATCACTGGCTGCTGCTCGGTGCGTTTCTGATCGTCATTCCGGTGCAATATTATCTGGTCTGGGTGGAATGGTACGGGCTCTATTCCATCTTCATTCCCGTTTATGTGTTTCTGGGCATGTCCGTTCTCACAGCTTTATGGGGCAATACCAGCCATTTTCTGGAACGTATTTCCGAACAGCAATGGGGCATCATGCTCTCGGTCTATTGCATCAGCCATGTACCGGCATTGGCCACATTGCAGATTGAAGGTTTTGAAGGCCGGCAATTGCTGCTGATCGCTTTTCTGATTGCCGTGGTGCAGGGCTGTGATGTGCTGCAATATATTTTCGGCAAATTATTCGGCAAGCACCGTATTTCGCCCAAAGTCTCCCCGTCCAAAACCTGGGAAGGACTGATCGGCGGTGTAGCCAGTGCCTCTTTGCTCGGCGCCAGCCTGTCATGGCTTACCGTTTTCACCCCGTTGCAGGCAGGTGGCCTTGCCGCCATTGCCTGTATCATGGGGTTCTTCGGCGGTCTTGTCGCCTCGGCCATCAAACGCGACCGCGGTGTCAAAGACTGGGGACATATGATTGAAGGCCATGGCGGCATGATGGATCGTGCCGACAGTCTGGTTTTTGCGGCACCGGTCTTTTTCCATCTGGTGCGTTATTTCTGGACGTAAAAGCCCTTGCCGTCACTGCAAAACCGCGCCGCGAAACATCTTCCATGAGGAGCGGCGCTCTGCCAGAAAACGCCCCGGCGGTGTGCCCACCGCCTTGCGGAACATAGTGACAAAAGCACCGGCACTTTCATAGCCGAGATCAAAAGCCACGGACTGAATAGAGCGCCCCTGTGTGAGCAATTGCACACCGGTTATCACATGCAATTGCCTGCGCCAGCGCCCCACGCTCATGCCGGTTTCCTGACTGAATAACCGACTCAGGCTGCGCTCGCTCATGCCGATACGGTGCGCCCATTGTTCCAGCGTGGCATGACTGGACGGATCATCCAGCAGCAGATCGGTCAGTTTGCGCAAGCGCATATCCGCCGGTATCGGCAGATGCAACTGCTCCAGCGGCGCGGCAACAAGCTCGTCAAGCATCACCGCCATCAAGCGGCCTTCCACACCGTCTTCATCATAATATTCGTCAAAACCGGCGGCTTTTTCCAACAGGTTTTGCAATAAAGGCGAAACCGAAACACTGCAACAAATCTCCGGAAGACCTTCAATCGCATCCGGTTCCACAAACAGGCCGAAACCGCGCACCTCGCCGGTGCTTCTGGCTTTATGTACCAGCCCGCCCGGTATCCATACCGCACATTGCGGCGGCACAACCCAGACACCATTTTCCGTTTCAACGGTGACAACGCCACTGGCACTGAACAAAAGCTGGGCTTTGCGGTGCGAATGTTTGGGAAATTCCCAGCCCTCAACGACCATGGACAGCCCCATAACCACAACAGGGCGCCCGATCCGGTCCGGCAATTGAAAATCTGGAATATCGGTCGTAAAAAACATGGCAATCCTGCTATTCCGCTGCCAGTCCCAGCAAGGCGCGGGCCTGTCGCAGCGCATCTTCGCGGCTGTCCGTTACAATCATCGGGTGCCCCCAGAACTTTCCGTAAATCACGGAAAAAGCTTTGGCCGCCAGCCGTTTTACAGGGCTGGTTTCAATGTAATACATCGCCTTGGCATAGTCCCGCAGCTCCGGTTTACGCTGCTTCATCCACAAAGACACCGTGCGCCGGTCGGCGGCATTCTCACTCGGGTCCTTGTCGAAATCAGCACCGCCGCTCAAAAAAACAAACCATTCCTTACGGGCAAGACAAGCGTCAAAAACCGCCAGCGTGTCTTCAATCGTCTGTTCGCCCGCATCGGAATAATCCATCTCCACAAAAGGAAAATTCTGAGCATCAATCTGCATTGCATAACCTCATTCTTTGAGCGCCCCTGACTGGGCACTTTAAATATGAGGTATTTTGTATAGTTTTAGCAGACTGGCGTCATTCTGTCACGAGGCCATAAAATATCGCACTCCGGCCATTGCGGGATTACAGGCCGCCCGATGATCACATTATAGTGTTCAGGATAGTGTTCCGGCGGGTGCAATACGCATTTCCGCCGCTGTTTATGCTCATAAAAAAACCGCCCTGTTACGGGCGGTTTTTGCAAATATCAGGTAATTTCCAAATGTTCTTTGAGCGGCGTATCATCATGACGCGGCACTGTCTGGCGCTCGATCATACGATGCACGCGCGGCTTTTCAGGGCCTTTATGCAGAGCTAACAGCTTCTCCGACACTTCCGCATCGGCAAAGGTGCGGCGCTGATTATGGCGCACATATTCCACCCATGTCGGCACATGATAGCTCTCTGTCCATAAATCCGGATTTTCCAGATCACGCAGCAAAGCCCATTGCTGCGCTCCGTCACGGATACGGATTCGGCGGCGTGCGGTCATCGCCTCCAGAAAAGCATGCACATTGGACTGGTCAATATGATAATCCACCATCACCATGATCGGGCCGCTGCGCGGGCGAATATCCAACCGCAATTGCGGTTCAGAGAAAGAATTGAGCGGATCAAGATTGAGCTTGTCGAATTCCGGCAGCTTGAACACCAAGCCCACCAGCGCACCGCCGATCAGCGTAAAGGCAGCCACACTCAGCGCCCATGCAACGCCATAGCCGTCGGCCATTGTTCCCCATAGCCAGCTGCCGCCCGCCATACCGCCGAAAGTAGCGGTCTGATACAGCGCCAGCGCACGCCCCACTACCCAGCGCGGCGTGGAAAGCTGCACGGTCACATTGAACAGTGACAGCGCCATCACCCATGAAGCACCGGCTGGCAGCAGCAACAGGCAGGTCAGCCAGACGGAATGACTGTAAGACAGCAGAAACACGCTGAGGCCGAAGGTGATAAAGGCACCGCGTACAATGGTTTCATTGGCAAATTTCTCACGTAATTCACCGGAACTCAAAGCACCGGCAATAGCACCCAGCCCGAAAGCACCGAGCATAATACCGTAAGTCAGCGCCGTGCCCTGTACCAGATCACGGGCGACCAGCGGCAACAGAGCCAGAATAACAATTGCGGACAGGCCGAACAGAAAGCCGCGAAACATCACCTTGATCAGGTTCGGTGACATCGACACATAGCGCAGCCCCGCCGACACTGCGCGCCCGAAAGACTCCCGCGGCAAAGCGGATTTGGTGACCTGCGGCTTCCATTGCAGCAAGGCGGCAATCAGCGGAATATAGCTGAAAGCATTGATAATAAATGCAAAAGCAGCACCGGCCACGGCAACCACAAGACCACCGATCGCAGGGCCGATACTGCGCATGGCGTTAAAGCTCATACTGTTCAGCGCCACAGCGCCCGGCAGGTCGGAGCGCGGCACAATATCCCCCATCGAGGCCTGCCATGACGGATTATGCAAAGCACCGCCGCAACCGATCAGAAAGGTAAAACTCAGCAAAAGCCACGGTGTGAGCCAACCCATATAGCCGAAAACCGCCAGCGCCAGCGACACCAGCAACATTGCAAATTGTGCAATCAGCATGATGCGGCGACGGTCGAAATTATCCGCCAGTGCACCGGCAAACAGCGAGAAAAACATCACCGGCAATGTGGTGGAGGCCTGTACCAGCGCCACCATATTGGAGGACTGTGCGATGGTGGTCATCATCCAGCCCGCGCCGACCGTCTGGATCAAGCCGCCGAGATTCGAGGCGAGCGTTGCAGTCCATAATGAGCGGAAAGCTTTATGTTTAAACGGGGCTAAAGGGGATACGCTTTGCGACACCGCAGAATTTCCTATCCGAAGCAGTTGCTTCATCATGCATGTTTCAGTGTCACATTCACACCGAAAAAATCAAACAGCCTGTAAAATCAATGCCAAACAGCTCACCAAAAAATTATATTCCCGGATTCGCAGACAGAGACTGAAGGCCAGCATAACTGTAACCGGCTCTAAAAAAAGGCGAACTGGTTATTTTGACGCAAGGAAAGAAAAAATTTTCAGATCCGGCCGCAAACCGGAACCGGAGCCAGCGTGATTGCCGCATGCAAAGCAAAACGCCCGCCGGCAATCAACCGGCAGGCGCTCATTAAGCCCAGATCATAAGAACTATGTTCAAATCAGAATTTGGCACTGGCTCCGAAAATATAGCTGCGGCCTTTACCGGCATATTCATTTTCGCCCAGACTACCGGACACAGCCACGCGATAATTTTTATTCGCCACATTCTCGACCGAGAAGAACAATTCCGCATTCTCCTTAATCTTATAGGAACCGTAGAGATCATAAAGAATATAGCTCGGCAGATTGAATTTCTGGCCGAAATCCGTACCAAATCCGACATAATTGCTCTTGCCGAAATAACGCGCCTGCGCACCCAGTGTCAGCTTTTCATCAAAGAAGCGGAAACCGGCATCAAGCGTTCCGTAATCATCCGGCAGCATGAAAGCATCGCCATTACCGGAACCGGCACCCTGACCGATTGGCTGATCTGTTTTGGCATTGGTATAGGACAGATTGGTATAGAAGAAGCCGAGATCGTAAGACCCCTGAACCTCCCAGCCATACATTCTGGTCTCTTCCGGACGGTTGACCCATTTTGCTGTTGAACCGCGCCCCGGCACAAAAACAAAATCATTTACCACAAAGTCGCTGATCTTATTGTTGAAATAGCCGACTTTCAGGCGGAGTTTATCGCCGCTCTGCAACACGCTGTCTTCGGCAATATTCACGCCCACATCCCAGCCTTTGCTATATTCCGGCTCAAGATAGAGATTGTTGGCAGCACCCGACCCCACACCGGAACCGATTGGAATGAGCGAGAAGAACATTTCCTGCACGGTCGGCGGACGGAATGTATGGGCATAGGTCGCATAGAGTTCGATGCCGTCATAAGGCGCGGCCGTCACGCTGACTTTCGGCAACCATTTGCCGCTGCCGCGATCCACATCCTGATTACCGCAGGCAGGACCGCCCGCCGGACAATCACCCTGCCCCGCAGGATATGGCGGCTGATAGCCTTTCACATTCCAGCTGTCATAACGCAGCCCGCCGGTCAGCGTGAACATATTCCACAACACGGTTGCATCGGCAAAACCACTGGATTTTTTGAGCACACCCGGCGGATTGGCGCCACGATAATTATTGATCAGATAGTCATCATTGGCATGGGAGCCACCATAAAACAGGCTGAGCTGCACATCATCGCTCAGCATCATTTTGCTGGTATTGGAAATATCGAAACCATAACCGCGATCATCGGTTTCACGGCCTTTGTAACTGCCGCCTGTACCGTCATAGACCATATTGGTGCGGTTGTAATAAGCATTGACCTTCAGATCGATCAGATCATTATCATCCGGCGTATAGGCATAATTTGCGGTATAGGATGCGTTTTTCAGTCCTTGCTCATAAGTTGCATAGACATAGCGGTTTTCATACCAGCGTGCGCCCAGTTTCAACTTATGCTCGGATGACGGCGCATATTCAAATTTGATCAGCCCACCGCCCGGCCGGTTGGTGGCATCATTACCGGTCGAAACATAATCGCCGTCGCCATTCTTGAATGTACCGTAAGATGTGCGGGCGAATGCACCGATAATGCTGACATTGCTCGATTTGTCATCATTGAGGTTGGCACGTGCGGCACCGGCCAGCATGCCTGAACCGCTGAAACCATTATTGCCGGTTTTCCAGCGCGTCAGCACACCCGTATCATGGCCGGGCAGAACAATATCATCAAATTCCAGCGTGCGGAAATTGGCGGCACCGCTCAGCGTGCCCATACCGGCAGCACCGCTGACCGCGCCTTTGCTCACATCCACACCGCCCAGCAATTCCGGCTGCACATAAAGCAGGGAACCACCGGAAGATTTATGCCCCGCCACATTGCGGAATGTCTGCGGCACACCATCAATCATCGCATTCACACGGCCAAAACCGCTCATACCGCGAATATTGACCTCAATACCCGGCTGGCTGGATTCCTGACGGGCAAAAACACCCGGCATTGTGCGCAAAGCCGTTTTCGGATCACCGGCAAAACGCTCCTGAAGCGCCGTGCCGCTGACCGATGTTACCGGCGCCGGTGTGCGGTAAACAGCATCGCCCTGCACCAGCGGCCCGACCTGTCCGCCGCTGATCGTGATGGTTTCCAGCTGTGTTGCGCCATTTGCAGCCCCCTGCTCTGCCGCATTCTGCTGACCGGCCGCTTTGCCCGTTGCGGCTTTATCTGCTGTTGCCTGTGCAGTATTCACCGGCGCTGTTTTTTGCTGGGCAAGCGCCATAACCGTCATGACTGGCAAGCCGGATACGCTTAAAATCGTGCCCGCAAGCGATGCGCGCAGACATTGTCTGACAAAAGACATAATACCCCCCCTTTGGCAGACGCATGAAAACGCCCTGCCATGACATGCATAACAAGTTGAAATCTGAAATTTTTCCGAGCATCAATGGCTCTGCGCACAGGCCAATATTTAATATGAACAAAAGAGTCAAGTTATATTGCCCGCAATTTTCTGTGAGGTAACGGCCTTTCATGGCTCTGGCCACGGATTGAAAACACGGCTACATCTGACAGTGAGCAAAAAATCAAACGGGAAAAGATCGGGCGCGGGTCATAAAGCCATGAGTGAGATCAGAAATCTGACACCGGCAGATATGCCGCAGATCACCAGACTGTTTCAGAAAATATTCCTCAACAGCCCGCAAGTGCCGTCAGATGCGCTCAGCCAATATCTGCGCCATCTCTATATCGGTTTTGCTGATGAGGCAGGAAGCGGGGCAGAACCGGCCTCCACAGTGCTGATCAATGCAAATGGTGCAATTTACGGTTTTATCGGCGCCCATAATTTTGACTATCTATGCGATGGCAAAGTGCTGAAAACCGTAATGGTCAGCTCGTTAATGGTTGATAATCATGAACAAAATCCCACCGGTGGCGCAAGGCTGATGCGCAATATGCTCAATAGCGGCTATGATCTGGTGCTGACCGAAACCGCCAGTGAGGTCAGCGCTGCCATGCTGAAAATGCTCAATGGTGTTCAACTGACCAATTACAGCCTAGACTGGCTGCGCATTATCCGCCCGCTCGGTTTTGCTCTGGAAACGGCCGGTTCAAAATTACGCGTGCTGAATATGCTGCGCCCTGTTGCCCGTTTTCTGGATGAGCGCAAACGCAATCAGCTTCACGGCAAAAATCTGCGCTGGTCGGCTACGCCGCAAAACTGGCCGGGCGGACAAAGCCTGCAATGCAGTGAGATTGATCAAAAAGAATTTACCGCGCTCTATACGGAATTCAGCAATGATTTTAGCGCGCGCCCGCTATGGACGGATCTGCAATTTCAGGCAAGACTGACAGATGCATTGCAAAAGCCCGATTATGGCCGCCCTTATATGGTGAAAATAACCACCAAAACCGGCAAGCCGGTCGGTCTCTCCCTCTATCATCTGCAAGCAGGGCACACAGCGCGTGTGCTGGAATTGTTCAGCCATCCCAAAGCCGGCAGTCAGGTGATTGATACGCTCATTCACCATGCGGCATCAGCGGGTGCCGTTGCCATACGCGGTCGCACATGCCCGCAAATGATGGAATTGATGCTTGGCAAGCGCATTGCCTTTACCCATCTCGCTTCGACAATGGTCTGGGCAAAAGACCCTGCACATCTGCAGCCTTTTCTGGAAGGAAAAGCGCTGCTGAACGGGCTGGCAGGCGAATATTGGAGCCGCCTGACCGGCAATCCCTTATAAGTAAGAAGGGCATGATTGCAGGCGGCTTTTTCACCTCACGGCAGGAAGTCTTTAACCGGCTCCACCAGAAGCGGTGCTTCATGCAGCGCTCTGGTTGTTTTGCGCTTGGCGGCAATATCCGCCCACACATAATGCACCTGTTCCTCACTCAAATTCGTAGCAGCCGCCGTCATTGCTGCGCTGATATTATGATTGAGTGCATAGAGGCACAAATCCATCAACCGGTAAGGCAGTGAGAAGTAAAATTCTTCCTGTGTCTGCGCCAGTGAGAAAGTATCGGTTGTCGGCGGACGGCGGCGGATTTCCTCCGGCACGCCCAGATAGTCTGCCAACTGATAGACCTGCGTTTTATAAAGATGGGCAATCGGCTTGACATCCGCTGCGCCATCGCCGTTTTTAACGAAAAAGCCCTGATCATATTCCAGCCGGTTCGGCGTGCCGGTCACGGCAAAATTCAGCCGGTCGGCATGGTAATATTCAAATTGCTTGCGGGTGCGCTGCTTCATATTGGTAGCGGCAACAATACCCAGATAGGCTTCCGGTGTCAGGCGGATTTTTTGCTGGGTGCCATCGGGCGCCTGCACAACCAGCGATGAAATATTATAGCCGCCATTTTCCGCAGCATTATTGATCACCAGTTTCGAGGCCCAGCCATCGCCATAATCCGGCACCACAGAGCGGATAAAATCATCGCGGCGGCGGTAGCAGCCCATCGCCGCCAAGGCAGGGCCAATATCCTCGATCACGGTCTCAACACCGTAAGTTGCAGCCAGTTTCTGCCCCAAGGCAAGGCTCAAAGGATCGGAGTCATTTTCAGGCATAAAAAGCCCGAAAACTTTATCCGCCCCCACAGCCCGCACGGCTAATGCAGTGCTGACACTTGAATCAATCCCGCCGGAAATACCGACCACCAGACCACGGCGGCGCAAATGGCGCAGCTGCTTACGTAATGCGGCAGTAATTTTGGCCACTTCCGCTTCCGCATCAATGATCATGGTCTGCGCAGAAAAATCCTGAATTTTATTCATCCCGAAATTGCCCGTATTGTTTGGCCAGTATATCCGCGGCAAGCCGGCGGCTGACTTTACCCGTATCGGTTCGCGGCAAATCCTCTGTGACATGCACAAAGACCGGAACCATGAAATCTTCCAGATGCTGGCGGCAGAACCGCAAAATATCCTTATCGCTTAACGCACTATCTGCCAGCGCCACCATGGCGGTAATCGCCTGTCCCATAACCGGATCAGGCACACCGGCAACCACCGCTTCACGGATACCCGGATGCGCATAGAGCACGGTTTCCACCTCTTTAGGCGGTACTTTTTCGCCGCGTGACTTGATAATATCGTCTTTACGGCCGATGAAATAATAATAGCCGTCTTCATCCATGCGCAGCAGATCGCCGGTAAACAGCACTTTTTCCCAAGGGTTGCGGCCGGTTTTCAGCACCTCTGCCGTGGCTTCAGGATTATTCCAATAGCCCTGCATCACATTGGGACCGCGCACCACCATTTCGCCACTGGTTCCGGCAGGCACCGGCTGACCGGCTTCATCCACCAGATAGACCTCGCTATTTGGCAGCGCAATGCCTACAGAACCCGGTTTTTCATTGATCTTATGCGGTGGCAGCCATGTGCAACGCTTGCACTCGGTCAAACCATACATTGAATAAATTTCCGCCTGCGGAAACAGTTTCTGCAAAAACTCGATATGCTGCACCGGCAATTGCGCCGCAGTATTGGTGATGAAACGCAGATCCGGCAGAAAATCGCCCGCACCGCTTTGCGCCGCCCCACCAAGATCACGCATCTGCAGCATCAATGCAGAAATAGTCGGTACAATCGGAAAACCCGTCACCTTTTCCTTGCGCATAAGTTCAAAAACCGCATGGGGAAAGGCAAAGGATTTTTCCAGAACCAATGTTGCGCCAAGCTTCACAGCCATCAGCAACTGATAAAGCCCGTAATTAAAAGACAAAGGCAATACCGACAGGATGACATCATCCGCCGTGTTTTTGAGCAGGCCTGTCAGGGATGTTGCCGCCGCTTCAATATTGCGATGCGTCATCATCACGCCTTTCGGCCTGCCGGTAGAGCCGGATGTATAAATCAGCATCGCCAGATCAATATCAATTCCGCGATCAATGCTGTCAGCCGCAGAACTGTCTCCGGCCAAAGTTTCTTCAATGGCCAGCGCCTCTTCAAATGACAGGCAGGCGCGTGCGGAACGGCTTGGCCCCTGCACCGCAAATATTACCGGCAAGGGAGCAAAAGCCTCAGCCTCATCGAGAACCGGCAATAATTTTGCCTGCGTCAGCATGGCTGCCGGTGTGCAGTCATTTAAAATATAAGCCAGCTTATCCGCTTTGGTTGACGGATTGACCAGCGTAAAAACCGCGCCCGCTTTCAAGATCGCAAAGACAGAAATTGCCGCCTGCCAGCAATTATCCATAAAAATCAGCACACGGTCGCCACGGCGCACATTCTGCGCCGCCAAACCTTGCGCCAAAGCCGCAGCATGGGCCTCAAATTGCGCATAAGAAAGCCGCACCTGTCCCGCAACCAGCGCGGTTTTAGCGCCGGTATTTTGTGCGTGAGACCGGAGATAGCTTTCAAGACGCATTGGCAATCACACCACCTGATGCGTGCCGAGATAGGCTGTGATTTTCTCGATACTGTCGAGATTGGCCGGAACAATATCCGCATCCGCCATTTTCACCCCGAAAGCTTCGTCAATAAAAGCCACCAGTTCCAGCACGCCGGTTGAATCCATAATATCATTATCAATCAGCGAGGCATCCTCTGCCAGCGCATAATCACCGTCACCGAACAGAAAATTCTCGACAATAAACCCACGCAGACGGCTTTTCACACTATCACTCATCATCACATCCTGTTTTAGAAAAACGCCGCACTGCCAGCAGCATCGTTACGGCTTTTCAGATTGAATATAACAGCTTTACATCACGTCCATTTACGCAAGATTTTAATAGAAAACCTTATAAAAATTTATAATTTTTGCTTAGTTCAAAATATTAGTGAATTTTTTCAACCATAATTGCGTAGATAGAACACATATATAAGCACTATTGTCACGGAAACCGTTCAAACCTTGCGATCTATTCTTATTAAATAATTTAGATACAGCTTTAGCATTGAAATATCCGCTTTGTTCAATACGCGCTTCACTCATCAAATCACGCACATAATCCGTCTCGCCCTTGCCGGTAAAAGACTGGCTGTCCGGCGCACGATAAGGCTGTTTCTGGCGTTGCAACACCTCTGCCGGTACGCGGTTGCGGGCAATACGGCGCAGCAGAAATTTCTCGGTCAGGCCATGCAGTTTAAGGGAAGGATGCAAACGCGTGGCAAATTCTGACAGGCGGTAATCGAGAAACGGAAACCGCGTTTCCACCCCATGCGCCATCGCCATCCGGTCGCCCTGACTGGAGAGAATATAAGATGGCAGCAAAAAGCGGCATTCCAGATATTGCGCCTGATGCAACAGATGCCAGCGGTTGAACTGTGCCGGTAATTTGCCGGCAAGTTCCTCACCGGCATTATAATCCCCGATTGCCTGTTTCAGATCGCCCGAGAAAAACAGTTTAGCCGCCCCTGTCGCCTTCATACGCGGACGGTGCGAATAAAGCGGATCGGCAGGATCAGCCCCTGCAATGCCAAAAAACGCCGCCAGATATTCCGGTGTCTGCGCTTTCAGACCGGAGAGATAAGGATAGAGCCTGCGAAACAGATGCGGCCTGATCTGCGACTGCGGCTGACGGGCACAGAAACGACGTACTTTCGCCTCGCGGAAAATATCATAGCCCGCAAAAACCTCATCCGCGCCCTCACCGGTCAGCACGGCTTTCATGCCCTGATCACGCACCAATTGCGCCAGACGGTAAAGTGGTGCGGGTGCAGTGCGCACCAGCGGCACTTCAGCGGCATGGATGACATCCGGAAAAATCGCTGCAATATCCCCTTCGCCGCAGCGGATAGTATGATGCTGCGTATGCAGCGCCTGCGCCACAGTGTTCTGAAACCGGCTTTCATCATAATCCGCACTGTCAAAACCAACCGAAAAACTGTGCAATGTTCCTCGGGTCAGCGGCTGGGCAAAGGCTGCAATCAGTGAAGAATCCAGCCCGCCGGAAAGATAGGTGCCCACCGGCACATCAGCCTGAATGCGCAGATTGACAGCATCCTGCAACAGGGCTTCCAGCGCCTCGGCTGCCTGCTCTTCATCGCGCATCACCGTATCATCATCACGATCCGGATAATCCGGCGCCCAATAGCGCTGCATTTTCACACCATCGGCATCGCAGACCATCATATGCGCCGGTTCAAGCTCGTAAATAGCGCGAAACGCCGTGCGCGGTGCTACCGGCGCCCAAAGCGTAAAAATCTGATCCAGCGCCAGAGGATCAAGCTCCGCCACGGCTCCCGCACGCAACAAGGCTTTGATCTCCGAGGCGAAATGAAAAACGCCATCAATTCTGGTGTAGAAAAGCGGACGCACGCCCAGCCGGTCACGGGCAATAAACATTCGTTTGTTACGCCCGTCCCACAAAGCAAAAGCAAAATCGCCGTTCATATGATGCAGGCAATCCGTACCATAACGGGCATAAAGCTGGAGGATCACTTCCGTATCGCTGCGGGTGCGAAATTGCGCTCCTAATCCTTGCAAATCACGGCGCAAAGCCTCGTGATTAAAAATCTGGCCGTTAAAAACCAGAACATAATCCTGCTCCGCCATGACCATTGGCTGCTGACCGTCAGCAATACCGACAACCGACAGGCGCTTATGAGCCAGCCCGGCACCGTCCAGCACGGCAAAACCCTGCTCATCCGGCCCGCGATGGGCAATAGCACCTGCCATGGCACGCAGCGTCATCTCTGCCTGCTCCGGCTGTAGCCGTCCGATATATCCTGCCAAACCACACAAGGCGCTGCTCCCGCTGACGGCTCATCCCCGTCTTTGCCCGATCGATGCTCATCACATAGTCTTGTCTAGCCCGAAGACCATTATTTCACCAAACATGAATTTTAAAACCACAGCCTTGCGGTCTTGAAATATACAGGCAAGGTTAATGCCGCTATAAAAGCAAAATACGGCAACAAAGCATAAGGAATAAGCTGCAATGCAGCGAAAGATCACTCTTTCCCAACTGGAGCTTATTCTGACGATTGAGGCCTGCGGCAGTATCGGCAATGCAGCGCGCCAGTTGCACCTCACCCAATCCGCCGCCAGCCAGTCACTGGCAGCATTGGAAAAAACACTGGGGCTGCCTTTATTCACCCGCAGCGCCAATGGCGTTACCAGCACCGCCTTTGCCCGCAGCCTGTTTGATGATGCACGCATGGCTGTGGATGCGGCAGGCCGTATTGTGCAAAAAGCAAAAGATGCCGAAACAATACTGCATGACCGCCCGGCCGGTTTCAGCATTGCGGCCATTCCCAGCATTGCGCAAAAGCAATTGCCGCTCTGGCGCAAGCAATTGCAGCGCCTGTTTCCCGCACTCGACATTCCGCTCTATCAGGGCAACCATCTTGAGGTGAGCGACTGGGTTAAAAACGGCATTACCGATGCAGGGCTGACCGCACTTGAAGCCACGCCGCAGGATGATCTGAGCAGCACTGTTTTGCGACAGGAAGAATTGCTGATTGTGGCACAGCGCCATGATCCGCTGCTGCGCCAGCCTGAATTTCCCTTGCAGGACGTGGCAGCCCAAACCATCATCATGGCTGCCGGTTCCGAATATATTATGCAGCCTTTATTCCACAATGCCGGACTGCCGCTGCCCGCCATGATCCGCACACAGGATATTGCCACGGCACTCAATATGGTACGGCAGGGGCTTGGCATCACCATCATCGCGGAGAAAACCTTTCCGCAGGCCGATTTTCACGATTTGCGGCTGCGCTCCACACAACCGCCCTGCTACCGCACCTTGCGCCTGATCCATCTTCCCGATCATCCGCAACAGGATATTATCCGTGCTTTGACCAATATTATTACCAGCCATAAGCAAAACTAATGTGCGTTTTATTCTGAATTAATGGCGGCGTAATGCCGCTTTTATGGCACAGGCTGAGCTTCAGAACAGGAGTTCAGCATGTCTGCCAATATCGCCGCTACCAAGCCCGCCCATTCACTCAATCCCCCGTCAGAAAATATCACTTCGTCCCGCCTGATCGCATTGCTATGGGGATTACTCGGCGTCTTGCTCTGGTCGGGCTCTTTTGTACTCACCCGTTTCGGCGTCAAATCCAGCCTCACTGCCTATGATATTATTGCCCTGCGCTTTGCAACCGGCGGACTGCTGCTCACACCGGTGATTTACAAATATGGTTTCGGCATCAGGCAGCTTGGCATAACCGGCTTTATTCTGCTGGTCACCGGTGCCGGTGCGCCTTATGCCCTGCTCACCGCCACAGGCTTGCGCTTTGCGCCTGCGGCACAAGCTGCAGCCCTTATTCCGGGCATGATGACAGTTCTGGTGGCACTGCTCGGCACTGTCTTTCTGCGGGAGAAATTATCGCCACGCGGCTGGGTCGGTATTGCACTCATTCTGGCGGGTGGATTTTGTATTGCCGGTCAGTCACTGGAGGCTGGACAATCGCTCGGCCATCTCGCTTTTTTCGCCGCCGCCGCTTTATGGGCAGCCTATGTGATCGCCCTGCGCGGCAGCGGTATCAGCGCCTTACATGCAACAGCCATTGCCGCCGTTGCCTCCGCGATTTTTTATCTGCCGGTCTATCTGATCTGGCTGGATAAAAATATTACTACAGCACCCGTGGCAGATCTCGTCACCCAATCTGTCTATCAGGGTATTCTCACCACAATTATCGGCCTTGTCGCCTTCAACCGTGCGGTTGCAGGTCTGGGCGCCGCCGCAGGTGCTGCCCTGTCCTCTCTCATCCCGGTCGCCACACTGATCCTCGGTCTGTTTTTCCTTGGGGAACACCCGCAGATCAATGAGATTATTGCCACTTTCCTGATCATTACCGGCGTGCTGTGCCTCACACTGATCCGTAAAACACGGCAAGCCAAATCAGCGGCAGAATAGGCATGATACATCTTTACGCCGCTCAATATGCATTTGCGCGCCAGCCAACAGCGCATAAATGCACAGAACCCGCAGCTTATAACTGCTTTTAGCTTCTGTTTTGGCAAAGTTTGTTCTACAAGAAAGCACGAAATCATTGCAAAGAATCCAGCCCTGAAAAGCAACAAAGCACAGGGCCGGACGGCAGATCATGGTTGAGGCCTGACAGATTGATCCTTTCAGCCTCAACTGCCGCTTTTGGTAAGGACAAACAGATGCAGAAATTTCAGCTTACCCGTCGTCAGGCTCTGGCAGGCCTCAGTGCTGCCGGTGCCATGAGTGTTGCGCCTTTCACGCTCTCCGCAAGGGCTGAAGATGCACAGATCAAAGCTGTTCTCGGCATCATTCGTCTTGCCAGTCAGGCACCAAGCTTTATCGCGATGGAACGCGGCTATTTCAAAGCCGAAAATCTCGACATGGAATTCAAATATTTTGAAGCCGCACAGCCAATGGCGGTTGCCATTGCCGGCGGCGATGTCGATTTCGGTGTCACAGCCATGAGCGGCGGCCTGATCAATCTGGCTGAAAAGAATGCTGTCAAAGTGATCGGCGGCTCGTTGCAGGAAGAAAAAGGCCTTGCCGGTCAAATCATTCTTGCTTCGAACAAAGCCTATGAAGCAGGCCTGACTGATCCGAAACATCTGGCAGGCAAGAGCTTCGGCATCACCACCGCCGGTTCGTCTTTCCATTTCATGGCCTATAAAATCGCCAAGGCCAATAATATTGCATTGTCTGACTTGACCCTGCGCCCGTTGCAGAAAGTCGGTGCGGTTGTTGGCGCGCTGACCTCCGGTCAGATTGATGCATGGGCTATTCAGCCAAGCATTGCCAAGAAAATGATTGCCGAAGGTGCAGCCAAACAGATCGGCCTCGTCTCCGACTATGCGCCGGATTATCAGGTGACCACCGTTTTCACCTCCACCAAAAATGCAGCGGAAGAACGCGCCAAAACGCAAGCCTTCATCCGCGCTTATTCCAAAGCCATTGATGATTACAATGCCGCCTTGGTGGACAAGACAGCCTCGGCAGAGGAAGTGGATGCGATTGCCAAAATCACCCATAAATATGTGGAAATGGATTTGCCATTCGAGCAGGCCAAATCCAATCTGGTGAACGGTGCCATGCGTATCAATAAAGATCTGGCTTTGTCGCTCGGCTCGGTCACGGAACAGCTGAACTGGTTCAAGGATGAGAAAATGGTCAAAGACACCATTACCCCTGAACTGCTGTTTGACACCAGCTATGTCAAAACCATCTGATTTTCTGTTTTGAGCCGGTTTTTGTTTTTTAACCGGCTCCTTTCCGCGAAATATCAGGGCCCGCAAACTTTATTATGCCGCCCTGACAAGAAGAAGTACAAACTGGCATGGATTTGCTGCTACAAAATGTCGGCCATCATTATGGTGATGTCGAAGTCCTGCGTGACATCACGCTTGAAATCAATCAGGGGCAGATCGTCTGTCTGATCGGCCCTTCCGGTTGCGGTAAATCCACTTTGCTCCGCTTTATCGGCGGGCTTGAACAGCCAACCTCCGGTCAGGTTTTGCAAGTTGGCGAGGCTTCGCCCGCATCGCTCAATCCGCTGACTTATGTGTTCCAGCATTTTGCTTTGCTGCCATGGCGCACAGTGGCCGGTAATATCCGGCTGGTGCTGGAAGATCATAAATTATCGTCCAAGGAAACAGAGGCCATTATTGCCGATGTATTGGCACGAACCCGCCTCTCCGATTTTGCCGATGCCTATCCCAAGCAGCTTTCCGGCGGCATGAAACAGCGTGTGGCCATTGCCCGTGCGCTGGCGGTGCGCCCCGATGTGATGCTGATGGATGAGCCGCTTTCGGCGCTCGACAGCCAGACCCGTGAATTGCTGATGGATGATCTGGTATCCCTATGGACACGCCAGCCTTTTACCGCGGTCTATGTCACGCATAATCTGGCGGAAGCCGTGCGTCTCGGCCATAAAATCGTGGTGCTGTCGCGCCGTCCGGGTCGGATCAATCAGGTCGTGACCATCGAAACACCGCTGGATCAGCGCCATCTCGCCGATCCGGTTCTCGATGCCAAACAGCAGGAATTATGGGCGCTGATGCGGGATGAAGCCATGGCTGCCGATCAGGAGCTGCTGAAATGACCAAGACACCTGAAAAGCTCAATCAAGCAGCCATTACCCGTCCTGTACCGTTTCGCGGCGGCGGCTTTGCGCCGGTTAAAGTGCGCTATGTGGCACCTTTGCTGTTTGTCATTCTGATTGCACTGGCCGAGATCGGCACCCGCACCGGCTTCATCTCCAATCTGACCCTGCCGCGCCCCTCTGCGGTGCTTGGCACTTTCTATCAGCTCTATGATACCGGCCTGTTGTGGAAACATCTGCTGCCATCCTTGCAGCGTCTGTTTGTCGGCGCTTCCATGGGGATTGTTGTCGGTGTGCTGCTCGGCACCATGATCGGCCTGTTCTCCTATGTCCGCGCCGGTCTTGTGCCACTGGTTGCCGCAATTTTCCCGATCCCGAAAATTGCCCTTCTGCCACTGTTTGTCATCTGGTTCGGTATTGATGAAATGTCAAAATATGCGCTGATCGCTTTTGGCACATTCACACCGACCGTCGTGGCCACCTATGGCGCCGTGGATAATGTGGATCGCAGCCTGATCCGTATGGGGCAGAGCTTCAATCTGCGCTGGTGGTCGATCATCCGCAAAATCGTGCTGCCCGGGGCCTTGCCCGGTATTCTTTCAGGCTTACGCGTTTCCATCGCCATTGCTATTATTCTGCTGGTGGCGGCAGAAATGCTCGGCGCGGAATATGGTGTCGGTGCTTATATTCTGGAAGCCGGCTCGCTCTATGATCTTGAGCGCCTGTTTGCCGGTGTTACCATTCTGTCGGTTATGGGGCTGATTACCAGCTGGCTCATCGGCCGGATCGAGCATTATTTCCTTAGCTGGCGCTGAGGCCTTAAAAACAAAAAAGCGCGGGAAACAGACGTTTCCCGCGCTTTTTCATGTCCTTAAAAATCTTATTCGACCCAGCTTGTACCATTGCCCTCGGCCTGACAGCCATAAGGCGGCAAAGTCTTATTGCCGAAATTCTTCTTCAGTTGCATGCAGCCCCAATGGCGCAAAGGCGCGGGCATATAGGATTGCAGATTGATACCAACTTCATCAAACGGGTCTTTGGTATTGGTGACATAACTGTACCAACGCTGGCCGACAAGCGCGACCATAGCAATCACAACAATCAGTACAAATCGAAGCAGTTTTTTCACAGAGCCTCCGGCAAGTTGCGAGCGCATTTTGAAAATATGCAGCATTTGTGCGGAAATTTCAGCGCAGTTCTTTTTCAAGGGCAGTTCTTTTTTCAAGGAATGCCTGTTTGACAGCGAAAGCCAATGTTAGCAACAACAAAAAACCGGTCGCACTTTCAAGCGACCGGTTTGTTTTTATGACGTCTGTCCTGTGCAACCTGGCAAGATGCACAGTTTCAGCACTTAATAGCGGGCATCTTTCGGTTTTTTCACCGTCGGCCAGTCATTGATCTTACCGGCAAAATCAGGCCGTGGCATATGGGTGAAATATTCCGATACGTCCACAGCTTCCTGATCTGTCAGCATATCACCCTGACCGAGCGGGCCGCCGAGATGCACACTGACCGGCATATTATATTTCACAAAGGCTGCCGCTTTATAGGTACGCGCCATGCCCGCACCAATGTTAAAGCTGTCATCACCCCAAAGTGGCGGGAAGATATAATCACCAAACTGGTCTTTCATACCTTCACCGTCATGGCCGTGACAGGTGGCACATTGCGCCACATAAATCGCCTTGCCCTTCACAGGATCCGGCTCCAGTGACTCATCAATCGGGCCCGCGCCAACAACCTTTACCAGTTGTCCTTTCGGAACATCCTGTCCGAGCCATTTCATATAGGCGATCATCGCTTCCATTTCTCTGGATTTCGGATCAAGTGCCTTGCCGTTCATCGAACGCTGGAAGCAACCATTGATACGCATCACCAGATTAACTTCCTTACCCGCACGCGGCATCACCCGTGGGTAGAAATTATAGGAATTGATATAAGGCGCGCCTTTATCGAGCTTGCCCTGTGCCAGATGGCAGGAATTACAATTCAGCCCCGCGCCGACATTTTCCGGCAGAAGGCGGGCTGTTTCATTCAACAGCCGCTTGCCATACATAATGGCCTCGGCATCCGGCTCTTTGGCGATCAGATCATCACTCGGGATAGTATATTGACCGACCACTTTGCCATCCGCATCCACCACATCATAGGTTGGCAAAGGCGGAGCATCCACACGGGAAGGCTGCACGATAAATGTCCATCCCGCACCTGCGGCACCCAGTGCCACCACAAATGCCGCCGCTGTTCCGATCCAGAATTGCTTGCTCATTATTTTGCCTCCGGAACATAATGCACAGGCTTGTGCTCAATCAGATGGCGCATCCGCGCAATATCGCTCTCTTTGATATGGGAGCCGTGATTGCCCCAGCCATTGCGGATGAAATTCAGAATTTCCGCAATTTCCTTATTGGTGAGATGGGCAAAGCCCGGCATCTTGAACACCATCGGATCATGCGGCGTATCTGCCATAGCTGCACCGTCAAGGGTCAGCTGGATCAGCGAGCTCGGATCTTCCGCAAAGACGATGGAATTTCCGGCAAGAGCAGGGAAAATCCGTGCTGCGCCGCGTCCGTCCAGACGGTGACAGGCCGCACAATTATCCACATAGCCCACGGCACCCGGTGCAGAGAAATCACCGGCGCGCAATGCAGCAGTCGTCACATCCTGTTGAGGCGTCCATTGCTGCGGATGGCTGGCGCGTGCAGGCAGTTTCTTCAGATAACGGGCGATTGATGTCAGATCATCATCTGTGAGATATTGCGTGCTATGAGCCACCACATCGGACATACCGCCAAAAGCTGCGGTACGGTCGTTACGACCTGTTTTCAGGAAGTCTGTGATTTCAGCTTCTGTCCATGTGGAAAGACCTGTGCCTTCATCACGCAGATTTTTCGCATACCAGCCTTCCAGCACCGAGCCGGACAGATATTTTCCGCCCTTGTCGTCATTAAGAGCGGTTTCCTGATAGCCGATACCGCGCGGTGTGTGGCAGGCGCCGCAATGGGCAAGCCCTTCAACCAGATAGGCACCACGGTCCACCATCGCATCCATACCGGTTGCTGATGTGAATTCACGCGGCTGGGCAAATGCCAGCTGCCAATAGGACAGCGGCCAGCGCATATTCATCGGCCAAGGCAGAGTTGACGGCTGGTTATCCTGCTCAACACTTGCAACGCGCGACATAAAATAAGCATAGAGCGCTTTAATATCATCGTCTTTTACAACGACATAGGACACGTAAGGCATGGCCGGATAAAGCGCCACACCATCAGGGCGCACACCACGGCGCACGGCACGTTCAAAATCGCCATAGCTGTAATTACCGATACCGGTTTTCTTATCAGGCGTAATATTGGTGGAATAAATTGTGCCAAGCGGGGTTTGCATACCTAAACCACCGGCAAATTCCTTGCCACCGGGCGCTGTGTGACAGGCGATACAGTCACCGGCGCGTGCCAGATACTCCCCCTGTTTGATCAGCTGCGGATCCTGAATATTAACTTCAGCATCCTGCTTGGGTGCATACCAATGGTGGGAAGTGACAGCGATAGCATAGCTTGCGCCAAACAATCCCAGACCGCATAGGACCAGTGTCTTAACAAGCTTCATGGTGAACTCCTGACTCGTCTCGTTAAAACCATCTGAGACTGTCAGGCAGGATTTCTCATTGATTTAGATCAATCAGAGCTGCTCACGCGATGAATATGTTCTAAAAAATACAACGGGAAGAGAATAACTGTCTTATTCGCATCCCGTTGCGAGAATTATATATTAAAATTACTTGTCAGGTCACAGTGCCCCATTCAGTCCAGGAACCGTCATAAAGACGGACATTCTGATAGCCGATCAGCTTCAGCGCCAGAAACAACACCGCTGCTGTCACACCGGAACCGCAGGTTGTTACAACAGGCTTGTCCTTCAGAACGCCTTGCGCTTCAAAGATCACTTTCAGGGTTTCCGGCGCTTTGAAAGCACCATCCTCAACGAGCGAACCAAATGGCACATTCACCGAGCCCGGAATAGAGCCGGAGCGCACATTGGCACGGGGTTCAGGCACAGCGCCTGTAAAGCGCTCCGCAGAACGGGCATCAGCAATATGTGCCAGCTTATGCTTGGCAATCAGCACCATTTCCTCAATGAAAACAACATTTTCAGCGCCATAAGCTGCTTTGAAAACAACCGGTTCCGGTGTGGCCGCACCACTTTCTGTGGCAAAGCGTTCCGCCTGCCATGCCGCAATACCACCGCGCAAAATGTGCAGTTTCTTCGCACCCATAATGTAAAACAGCCACCATACGCGTGGCGCGGCGAAAAGATCGCCGGTTTCATAAATCACAATCTCATCATCAATACTGATGCCAAGTTTGCCAACCGCATCAGCGAATATATCAGGCGACGGCACAGTATGCGGAAAGGACGAAGACGGATCGACGATCTTGTCCTGATCAAAGAAGACCGCGCCCGGAATATGCACTTTTTCAAATTCCTCAGCGCAATTGCGCTTGGCAGCCGGCATATACCATGATCCGTCCACGATTTTCAGGCCGGGCTGATTTTGGCGCTCTTTCACCCATTGCGGTGTTACAAAAATATCTTCCGGCGTCATTCTATTCCCCGTGAGTCATTCAGTTAAGCATAGAATATAAGTGTCTTTATCAATGGCAAGGAATGAATTCACGAAATACGCACGATCACTGCACATTCGATATGAATTTAATCAAAAAGGCTTCTTGCGCGCTGTCCGGCGCTGATCGTAATGTTTTAAGAAACTAACTGTTCCGCTTACCAGCCGATTACGGGCAACGATCAGGCTGCAACTTAAATCCAGGCACTAACGTTCGCCGCCATATCCGCGGCGTTTCCATTCCTGAAGCGGCATAATATCCGGCAAACCACCACCTGCTTCATACCAGGAATCGACAGCCCAACTCTGCCCTGTATTATCTTTGATAACAGCAGTCCAGTGCGGATAACGCCCGTCAATAAATGAACCACGCGTCGCACGCTTTGCGGAAGTATGATATTTCAACCAACCGCGTGTTTCCAAATAGCGAAGGAAATTATCCGTGTTGATTGATTCATCAACACAGTCCATCTGACCTTTAATGCGGGCTTTGCCAAACTGCATTTTGGGTTTGTCACGGACACCGATAACTATTGTGCTGCGCTCTTCCAGAATTGCGACTGCTTTTCGCAACGCTTTTCTTTCGTCATTCGCGCTACGAGCAGCCTTTTTCAAAAGTGTACGAATACGCATCTCATCGTTTGGGGTAAGCGTGACTTTGGTTTGATAATAACAATCATAACCATGGCAAATGCGGAAAACCTGCGCTGAAGCAGCGCTAAAGGGAAATATCAGACTTATAACAACAGCGGCACTTAATCGTTTAATCATTTCCGTGCCCCGCATTTTTGTAAAAAGTCATCGATACAATTTCATTAAAAAATCGATCACTCAGCCCATAATCATAGTTCCGTATATATTAGTCACAACGAATTTTGATATATTTAATTCTGGGATTGAGCACTAAATCGTCTCATATAATGATGGCCAGACTTCTCGCTCTTTTAAGCAGAATATCTGCTTGCTTAAAATTTTCCTTTAAATGGCAAAATCGTTTCCCCGCATATCAGACTTGAATATGCTTTAATAAGGCGCTCTCAATTTGTGCATAAGAAATAACAGGTTCAAATATCCCATCACCGTACCTGAATATTTATTACGCTGAGGATTAGCTGGATTGGGTAAGCGGCACTGGAGTTGGGTGCAACAAACCAACACTTTAGACAGGATGGACAGAACCATCCCTGTGACTGATATTGTTACAGTCACAGGGGTAGAATACGAATCATACAAGCGCAAATTCAACGAGATTTATGTCTATCGTCCTTTAGTTATAAGCGCATATCGTTCTTAACGATGGAACTGTCTGAACGTCACTTTCGGATAAAGCGCAGGTAGATTGCGTTTCATTGTATCAATATAATTTTGCGGTGTAGGTGATGCGACAATTATCGCGCGGCCATTGTTTGAAACGATATTCAGTAGACCGGCATCCAGTATCTCGCCTTTTTTCACTGTTATTTTACCGTCCTGTTGCAAGGGAACCAAGCTTGGTTTTCGGCCAAATCCAAACGCGACACTGCTACTTGCATCAAGTACTGTACGTTGTTGTGCATCCCAACTGCAAATGATCCGGTAAATTCCGTAATCACCCGGCGTTATCGGTTGAAATGATACCCGTAAATCTTGGCTCTTAGCAATGTCAAGCGTTCCAGAGAGATTGAACGTCGCCATTTTAAACGCCATTTTGGCAACGTCCTCAGCGCTGTAGATCTGACCAATCGAAACACTTCTGCCAGTCACGAGGCTGTCATTAATCAATGGAAGCAATTCAATATTACTCTGAGGGCAAATCTTGCCGTCTATAGTAACACGCATAACAATTGCCGCACCTTTAGCCGCGACATAACCTTCCGTTTGAATGTCTCTGACGCATTGATGCGCAAGCACCATCATATAAGCGGGACGTTTATCATGGTGAACTTGCTCCAGAGCATCAAGAACGAAACTTGCGTGTCTTCTGTCCACTCATCAGCCGACGATACGGCGAGTACATCATCGATTTTGTTCTTTAAATGCAAAAAGCCCCGTCACAAGTGAACGGAGCTTTTGATTAAATAGCTGATTTAACGGTGATCATTTGTTCATGGTGGCAGTTTTCCCCGTTCATCGGGCAGATGCGCTCTATTACATTGAGCGCTTCTCCCCCCCCTGCTTCACCTCCCTCTTCATGTTATGGGTGTATCGCGGTGAGAAGGTGCAGTAAGGGCTTGAGCAATCGTTTGAGGCCAAGCGGTCTGCTATTGTAACATTGCAGCTTGAACAGAGTTTCAGAGATTTAGATGCATTTTATGGGGATTTTGGTTGCGGGGGCAGGATTTGAACCTGCGGCCTTCAGGTTATGAGCCTGACGGAATTCAATAGCAATCAATAAACATCAATATGATAAATCAACATATTCAGATAGTTAGAAAACAGTCACTTATTGCCTACTATTGACATATGCGAGCATTCCATGTGTCTATATGCCCCTAAACTGCCCCTATCTAGCATTTCTTACGACTTCAGGTCATCGAATCCTAATGAAACGCGGGGGCATCGCGGAGGTGGTATGGCTACAATAGAAAAACGAGAGCGCAAAAGCGGCACCGTTTATTTAGTTGATATTCGTATTGCTGGTTTTCCTCGCCAAAAGAAAACATTCCAGCGTTTAACAGACGCCAAAATATGGGCAGCAAAGACTGAAACTGCAATTCGAAACGGAGAAATTAAAAATATCGTCCGTACAGCGAAGCGTAAGACACTTTCAGACGTTATTACCCGCTATGAGGAAGAAGTCTTGCCCAACCTCGCAAAAACAACACAGCGAGCCGTGCAGACATATTTAGGATATTGGCAGCGGGAACTAGGCGCTCACGCTTTATCATTTGTCACCCCTGAGTTAATTTCAGACCAAATGAATAAATTGGCAGCCACACCCGATGGCCGCTCTAATCCTAAATTTATAAAGAATGCCGATGAACAGGCTGCCATCAAACCTAAATCAAGAAAAACCTTAAAACATTATCGCGATACATTGGCGGTTTTGTTTAAGTATGCGCAACAATGGGGGTGGATTGGAAGCAATCCACTTGATGGCGTTAACAAAATAACAGGCATCCGCGATCAGCGTGATCGTTATCTTGAGGATAGTGAGCGCAAGGTTTTACTTGAAGCCTGCCGAAACAGCCCAAACCAGCAGCTATATCCAATCGTCATTTTTGCACTTTCAACTGGCGCAAGACGCAGTGAAATTCTCGGCTTAACATTACGCGATCTTGATATGGCGCGCGGCCTTGCCATTTTGCGTGATACCAAAAACGGTGAAACGCGTTCTGTTCCCATTGTCGGGCATTTACATGAATTGATCACAGAGCAAATTCTGTGGGTCAATGAAAGCTACGATCAATATGCACCAAATGCGGATAGTCGCTGGCTCTTTCCCCGCCGCGATCTACGCGCTGCCATTGATATTCGCACCTCATGGGAAAATGCACTCGCCACTTCTGGTGTTCGTGATTTTCGCTTCCATGACTTACGACATAGCACTGCGAGTTATTTAGCCATGCAAGGTGCTGGCCTTTTGGAAATAGCGGATATGCTCGGGCATAAAACGCTGCAAATGGTAAAGCGCTATGCACATTTGTCAGGGGATCACAAAAGAGGCTTAGCAGAAAAGCTGAATGACAAAATGTTTTGATTGATAGATCAAAACCCTAAAAGCCTATCATTCTTGCCCTTTCTGCTATTTGACCTACAATAAACCCAGTTTGTCACCCTTAAGGAGAAATTCTATCAGGAACAAACCGTGTTGGTAAATTACGAGGATCTAAGAACCGTCAAACAGCTTGTCAAAGAAGCACCCTTTCTAACCGAGCAATCGCTCCGTTGGTATATCTTCAATGCGAAGACGAATGGGCTTGCCAGTGCGATTATTAAGATTTCCAATCGGGTCTATATTGATCGCGTGGCATTTCAGGCTTGGCTTGAAAGCTACCGCTTACAGCCACACAACTGACGAGACGTTGAAAATCTGGTTTCTAACACGAAACAGCCTCGCGTAATTGCGGGGCTGTTTCATATTGCATGACTTTACAGGCACTTTCTAAACAAGAGATACTTCATCTGATATTTGTGCCTCATACTAAAGGCTGTCTTAAGCGGTCTTCAAGCGTTCCAATCAGATTTATATAGAGCTTAAAACTTTTCAGTACTGAATTGAAAGTCCCCCGCATTACACCAACAGTCGGGCAATAGTTTAAACGCAAAAATAAATATCGTGCTTAGCAAGACACTTTTGTTTAGAGAACAGCCGAATTAATTTTCCAAACACTGTTAAGTTGATTTCGTTTATATCGCAGAGTAAATAATAGCGATCAGCATTAATGAATAAGACGAATCTGATCGTTCTTAATTGCCAAAGGATGTGAAAAACAATGAGAAAATACTGCATTTATGGCAATCATTTTTTTTCAAAAAAAGATATCAATTATGTAATCGCCATGAATTTTTCAGGGGTCTGAAATGGATCGGATACGTTACGGATCCGATATGATCGATTTGCATAAAACGCAAATAATAATCGGCGACGCGCTTCAACAGCTTGACAGGATACCGGATTCATCCGTGCAACTTTGCGTTACTTCTCCTCCTTATAACATTGGGAAATCATATGAGAAATCGTCAACTCAGACTTTAGAGCAGTATTCAGAATGGATGCGCCAGATTCTGACGAAAATTAATGAGAAACTAAAAATAGGTGGAAGTATTTGTCTTCAAGTCGGCAATTATGTACGGGATGGCAATATAGTCCCATTAGATTACATTTTTTATCCTATTTTAATGGATCTTGGGCTTTGTCTGAGAAATCGAATTATTTGGCGTTACAATTTCGGACTTCATGCAAAACACAGATTGTCCGGCAGATATGAGGTCATCCTTTGGGTAACAAAGGGGCTAGAATACAAATTTAACCTAGACCCTATTAGAGTACCTCAGCTTTATCCGGGTAAGCGACATGCTGCAAGCAAGACTGGGAAAGCAGGCTTGCCCAGCGGAAACCCTTTAGGGAAAAACCCCTCAGACTACTGGGAGTTTAGTGCAGATAAAGCATTTTTCGGTGACCCCGTTTGGGACATTCCTAATGTAAAATCTAATCATCCAGAAAAGACTGAACACCCTTGTCAGTTCCCTAATGAATTAGTTGAACGTTGTGTTCTCGCCTTTACTGATATGGGAGACATAGTACTTGATCCCTTTGCGGGCACGGGCACTAGTGTAATTTGCGCAGACATGCATAGACGAATTGGCGTTGGTATTGAGCTACTAGAAGAATATGCAGACAATGCCCGATCTCGCCTTGAACTAGCACAAAAGGGAGAGCTCCCTCTGCGGCGATCAGGCATGAAACCACGCCAACCTAAACAAAACGAGAGAGTTTCGACTATTCCTGACGAATGGTTACAGAAGAAAACGGTGTGAAGCAATGAGTAAAGCAAAGAATTCCACCAAGAAAATTCTTACAAAAGAACAAAAAGCAGCAGCAAAACTTGAGAAAAGCCGAGAGCGTGCTTTTACACAAGCTCACCGCAAGATATTTGAACGTGCAGGCTTCACTCGTTTATCTGATGTTGACGGCGTCCATTTCGATTACAAAGGGCTAAAAAGCGAATTAGACGATATTTTTGTCTTCGAGAATGTTGTCGTTTTCGCTGAATATACTAGAAGTGGTTCTGGAAACTTAGGAACCCACGCCAAAGGGAAGTCCGGTATTCACAATAAAATTGCAGAGAACCCAGTGGAGTTTTTGGATTTTTTCTCTAAGAACTCTTCTGGAGTTGAAGAATGGTATTCTAATATCCAATATACCAAAAAACAGATTATCTCAGCCATAATCTATGGGACAAATGATGCGCTGGAAGACCACCATAAAGCACTTTTTAACTCATCCAAGTTTATGTCTACTGCGGAACGCGCTTATTTTCGGTCATTAACTAACTCTATTAAACGCTCTGCTCGCTTTGAACTTTTTGAGTATCTCGGGATCGACCCACAAAGAGTTGGAGAAAAAGGGACTATTCCAACAACTCTCCCCTCAGACCCTTATGACGCTTTACTATTACCCGAAGAACAGTCTCATTTCCCCGCAGGCTTCACGGTCGTATCGTTTTACGTTGATCCTGACGCACTACTGAAACGCGCGTATGTTTTACGAAAAAATGGATGGCGAGATGGGTTGAGACTATATCAAAGATTAATTATCCCATCAAAAATTAGCTCGATACGTTCACACCTTAAAGATAAAAAGAGAGTATTTGCTAATAACATCGTCGTAACGATACCGCCTGATGCTAGATTAGTTTGCGAAGACGGAAATCCTGTAAATAAGCAGAAAGTTTGTAACCCCACACCCGTGAAACTTGAAATTCCTCGAAAATCGAACACCATCGGGATAATCGACGGTCAGCATAGAATTTTTTCATATTATGAAGACAACATTCCTGAGCCTGATATCGACAAATTCCGTTCTCAGCAGAACCTTCTGGCGACAGGTCTTATATATCCTGCGTCGATGTCCGTGTCTGAGCGAGAGAGATTTGAAGCGGGCCTATTTCTCGAAATTAACTCAAAGCAGACAAGTGCCGGATCAGATATTATTCAAGCGATCTGGACAGTACTCGATCCATTTAGGGCTATATCCGTCGCACGATTAGTGCTTAACAGGTTATCAGAAACCGCTCCACTAAAAGGTTATCTAGCAAGAACGAGCATCGATGCTGGAAAAATTAAAACAGCATCCATTGTTTCGTTTGGCCTCCAGCCATTAACAAAGAGAAGTGGCGAAGATTCGCTGTTTCATTTGTGGAGCGAAGAAACCGCCAAAAATCGCCTTAAGGCAGGTCAGAGAAATGATGCTGATCTGGAGGCTTATCTTGATTTTAGCGTGCAAACCATCGCAACATTCCTAAATCATATTAGACATGCAGTTGGAAGCGCAAAGTGGAAGATAGCTGCCAAAAATGAAACTGGCATTCTTTCAGTTACCACAATTAACGGTCTAATTATTCTAATGAGAAAATTAATTGCTAGCGGGAAAATTACAGCTATGGGTAATTTTCCAGACCTATCCCCTTTATCAGGTTTCGATTTCAATGTTTATAAAAGCTCCCAATATGCTGACATGGCTAACCACATGGTGAAGCTGATAAAATAGGCTATATCTATTACTCGCTAAAAATGACGTTAAGCAGTTTGAATGACGAGAGGAAATTGTTGCTAGTGACGGCAATGCTTATGAGATCATTATTGCGATGCTAGCCTCTACACCCCGGCGCTCGACTAAGAAAATAAAAAGGCTACTCTTGTAGCCCTTTAAGATATTCAACGGCTTTGGTTGCCAAGCTTGATGCTTGGAAGATTGCCTTGCTATCGGCCTTCAGGATTTTAAGCCAGTGGTCGATATAAGCTGCGTGATCCGCGCGTGGATCAAGTGCTACGCTTAGCTGACTGCAAAGGAAGGCTGCACCCAGCTCGGCAACAAGTTCCTCGCGGGCATAATCATCTTTCTTGAATAAACCTGACGTGAAGCGGTCGCAGCGGCTCTTGTGGCCACTCCAATGCGTTAGCTCGTGCAACAATGTGCTGTAATAGCTTTCAGTTGCTGTGCTGGTATCAGAACCGTAGAAGCATTCGCGCGGAGGCATCTGGATCAGGTCAGTAGATGGCTGGTAATAGGCACGTTCTCCGCCATGACAGATATTAGCTCTGGTCGCTTTGATAAAATGGTCGGCGGCTTCAATGGTCGTGACTGGGTTGGAAACTGGCTCGATTGTTTCCGGCTGATAGCCATCAACCTGTGCGGCGTTAAAGACGCGGGATGCACGGGCCATCAAGCGCTTGCGAGGTTCACCATCATTGGTGTTGTCTTCGTCGTCACATTCAAATTCCTTGTAGAAAATAACGACTGCGGATTTCTCACCCTTGCGAACTTGGCAACCCGCGTTCTGCCATTGGCGATAGGTGCCCCAAATGCCGGTTGAGTATTCGCGCACCTGTGACGCTGCCCACAGAGATATGATATTGATCCCGCGATACTCATTGCCCGTGTCAATGTTGATTGGTGACATGGTTGCCGCACCACTCTGGTGCCATGGCATCTGGAATTTATCTGCCCCCTGCTCAATTGCTGTGATGATCTGGTTTGTGATTTCTGAATAAACGTCGAGTTTCTGTGTTGCCTTTGCCATCTTAAGCACTCCTTTCTTAGCTGTGCGTTGTTCGATGGCTGACGTAAAAAGCGGACAGGATCCGACCGCACCCTTGGGCGAACCAATGGTGAGAGGCAGAGGCTTAAGGATTTTTCTGGAATGAATATGGGCGCGAGGAGCCGAAGGCGGGGAGAAAAATTCTGCCGCCGCCTTGCGGTTTCAGGAGACTGTTCGCTAGGAATGCCACCTTAAGAACAACGCCCACATAGCTAGAGCTAAAGGACGTGCATGGCCAAAGACAACCAGATCAAACGCCTTCAGAAATCAATCTGATCATCAACGCTGAAGCGCACGGGTCAATGTCCTGCTATGCACACCATAGTGCTTGGCAATATCATCAAGTGACTTATCACCACGGGCAAGTATCTTTCGGGTATGTTCAACCTGCTCGGTTGTCAGCAGTGGCGGCCTGCCAAGTATCTTTCCGGCTTCCTTGGCAGCTTGCAATCCCGCACGGGTGCGTTCGCTGATGAGATAGCGCTCAAATTCTGCAAGCGCCCCCATCATGTGGAAGACAAGACGCCCACCAGAAGAACTGGTGTCAATTGCCTCATTAAGTGACTGGAAATGTGCGCCCTTACCAGCAAGCCGATTGATGAGATCAATGAGATGACCAAGAGAACGCCCCAAGCGGTCAAGCCGCCAAACAACAAGCGTATCACCGGGCTTCATGCTCTTCATGGCTGCTGCAAGCCCTTTGCGCTCATTGATCTTGCCAGAAACGCCAAGGTCTTCAAAGATACGTTCACAGCCTGCATTTTTAAGCGCAGCCAGTTGCAATTTAAGATTTTGTTCAAGTGTAGACACACGTGCATAGCCAATTCGCATTGAAAGAGCTTTCATTATTATGATTTAGAGGCTCAAATGCGTTTTCAGCATTGACAGAAACCTTCGTTTTTGCCCGCTGCAAGTTTTATTTTAGCCATGCCTTTAAAGCGCCCGGTTTGCCAGTCATTGAATGCTGCGAATGCGGCAAATTCTTCTTTGACAAAAACCAACGTTTTCATACCTATGCTACAACGCATCATTTCTTTATTGCAGCATTACTTTCCATAGATGCAGCAATTCGTAAAACCTGCGTGCCGTTCAAGCAACACATTCCCACACTCTGCCAGTTCACGATCCTGACGTGGCCCTTGAGCTACGTCACCGCCATCACTTTGCCCAAACACTTATAGCGGGCAGTCTTGAAAGGAACAGGGAAATGGAACAGGCGCAGACATTACAGCCGTCAAAAAGCAAGTCAGGCTGGATATTACTCCTGATCGGTTGGGCGTTTTTCTTCACACCACTCCCCATCGTTACCACCTTCATAGGTGGCATTTTCATTTTGATCGCCATGCTCATTGCACTCATGCAAATGCAGCGCAAAGAAGGTGGTCTTGGCCTTTTGCTGATAGCCATATTCGGGTCGCCCGTTATGTGGCTTGTTGGTCTGTTTGTCGCCGTTTCAATGTTTGGCAAATAGATGGGCTATGAGGGGCAAGCTGTGACAAAGCGATCACGTAAATATCCACTCATTGGCTTCGGGATCACCTTGATCGCCTTATTCAGCCTGCCCCTTGATGCTTCAGCCTCACCAAAGCAGGCAGTCGCGGCCTTGACGGCTTGCCTCAAAGGCAAAACCAGTTCGGACGAAACACGAACTTGCATCGGGCGCTATTCCGATCCATGCGCGACAAAAGCCGAGAACACAGCACCGCTTCCTCAAATATCTGAACAAAGCCAGTGTCTGCTGGATGAAGCCAGCGCATGGAACACTTTAAGTGATCGCGCCGTAAAAAGCTGGAAAGAGAATAACACCACCAGCCTATCCGCAAATATCGCCAAGCTTGCCAAGGAAAGCAGGCAGTTTGCCAAAATCAAATGCGCAGTGTTTCGGGACACACAACAATTCGGGCAGACCGGTATGGCGCTAGAAGCCCAATGCCTGCGCGATGAAGCGGCAAGAACTGCAAGTTTCATCGGTTATGCGCTGGATTAAGCGTCCAGACCGTACCTTCCATTATCAGCATTTACCAATAATCGGGGGAACACAAAATGCTAAAACTGAAATCATTCCTTTTATCTTTAACCATGAGCATTGCGATTATCTCTCATGCAAATGCACAAACACTTGAACCCACTCCGCCCGAAGGAATGCCAGAGAAGCACAAGAGTATCGTTCAAAAAATTGGCCGCGCTCTTTCCTATCAAAAAACCTGCGTGATTAGTAAAATCAGCGAGGGATATACAGCAGAAGTAACGCTTTATATGAACAACAACCGTGATGGCTTTGAGTGGAGTTTCATAAATCCTGGCGGTAAATATAACGCATATCTTAATGAATATTCACGCTATGAAACCGAGCGTATCATGGATGAATATGTTGAACACTATAATCTGAACTATGCCAAACTCGTCACAGATTTTACCGATGATCAGAAAAAAAGCAGGGATGATATTTCTGATTTGCGTTGGCACACAAGAATGCAGTCTTGTTATCGCGCAGTCGTTGATTTTGGTGAAGCAGGCTCCTTATGGCCACGCCTGATGGATATTAGCTGTACCAGCTTTCGACCACCTTATTGTTCTGATGAAAACAAGTTCGAAGAATGGGTAAACACACAGAGCTATGTCTGTGATGATAATTCCATCATTCCGGGTCGAAATGAAAAAGATAAAGAAAAATTTGCCTGTCATAAAATGCAAGAAAACTCATGCACCTTACGAAGAATACGCGGCTCGATTAATACTATGGCTTCTTTAGGAAGTGGCTGCTGAATAAATAACCGAAGCCGCCCTTTTGCATAAGGGCGGCTTCGGCTTATCGCTCATGATGTGCATCGCAATTACGTCTGCGACGAAAATAAGTTTCGCACTGGAAAACGGTAAGGAAAGTGCAAACCCCGAAGGGCATCATACTCTTATGACAGGCACTGCAAAAATCAGACTGACACGCAGAATTGCATCATTTTCTTGAGCGATAACTTGGCCTAATGACAAAGTAAGACCGTAGCGGGCAGATTGCTTGCTATGCGTGTGAATACGGCCAGCCGAAAGGTTGGCCGTACGTGATTGCAACATATACCGTCATCGCTCATGCGCCAGCATGACGGTCATCACGCGATAGCAGTGCGCCAGATCATGCGGAGTATCGGAACCGAAGTCGCATGCTTCATCGGCATAGTAGTCGATTTTCCAGGATATGATGCCAACAGCGTGCTTGATACAGCCGAAATCACGTTCGCCGTAAGGATCATTATCGGGCGTAAAATCACTTTGGGCACGGATTAGCGCGCATATCTCAATCTGTGCGACTGGTGGAAGGCTGGCAAAGCCTCTGGTGACAACATGCAAGCCCCGGATGCCTTCAGTATCAAAGACAGGCATTTGCAGACGTGCGCGAAACTTGTCGTTTTGCTTCGCGATAATCAGGGTAACGTTATTTGCGTCTGTTTCTGGTAATAGGTTCATTTTTAGATCTCCTTTGTTGTGTTTCATCCTTGCGGACGCGGAGACCTTGGGCGTACCGAAACAGCTGAAGGGGCAACGGCAACACGGGAGCGCAGCGAAGGGAGCGGACAGCCGATTGCCACATCAGCGCGGTGCGCCATCAAAGCGTCAACCGCAAGGACACAACATAGGAGGTATGAACCATACACCTGTCAGCAGCGTATTTGTTGCGATGGTCATAAAGCAGTGTCGGAAGTTGCATCGGAAAAGACCCGTGGCACCACGTTGACCCCAAGTTGCGTTTGTCGCGGGCCACCGGCAAAGGCTTGCAATGACGATACCTATTCGCACTGACCTGATCGACGTGATTACGCCATCACGGCGGGGCTTTCATTATTACCGGCGCATTTTACAAGAAGCTGCACTTAACCCTCAACGCTGGATGCGGCACCATTTTATCGTCATTTTTGATGACGACCACGAAAACAATGTGCATGCATTGTTGCGTTGGCTGGATAAGGCACGCGAAACTATGGTTTTGCCTCGCATATCAGCCACCAATGCTCCAGCTGGCAGTCCTGATATTCTACGCCAAATCGGGCTGGGTATGGGTTCTAATCCATACGTTTATTTTCAAGATGATGATGATCCTCTACCCTTGCACCTTGATCAGTGCATGAAGCTCATGGAGCATGGTCATTTAGATGCGGTATTCGGTGGAACAGAAACGATTACCGAACGAGGTATGACGGTCGAGCAATTCCCTCGCATCATTAACGGCAAGTTTGTGGGCGATGTTTTAGCAGGCCAAGCCCTGTTTCCCTCATATGGACATCCATTGGCAGCCTTATTCACGCGCAAGGTTCTTCAGCGGGTGCCCATCTATGATGGCAGCCATTATCACAATGGCAATGCATTGCCTTTCAATGTGCGCTTTATGAATAGCTGTGTCATTATCACAGCCCTACCCGATATCTGCCGCCGTGTACGCCTGCATCGCGATAATGATACCGGTATTCTAAACACACGATCTGCCATGGAACTTGCCACCGATATTCGGCAATGGCGTGATTATATTCACAATCCTACTGTGGTGAAATTCCAAAGCATAATCGCCAATTATCTGGAAACTGGTTGGATTAAAACATTTCGCGAAATAGCGACACTCGTCGATGAAGAATTAGAAATGTTTGCACCTTAATAAAAAGCTAAATATGGCAATCGATAGGTTATTTATTCAATAGATGTGCAGAGATCCCACTTTTGTGCTTTGCATTGTATTTGTACCATAAATCTTTCATCGTCTTGCGCAAACAGCCACATCAACGTCCTCGGCCTCGGCCGCGCTCCCATTTCCCCATTGAACGGGCAATTGCATCGCGGTCTCTCCGATTGGCACGTTCCCAGTCACCACTATCAATTGCAATATCTTCACGCTCAGCCTCGCGTCTGCGTTCAATACGCTCAACCAAGTGTTTCGCCAAACGATGCTTAATCTCTTCAGGCAATGAAGACTGCCATATATCATCCGGTGATAGCCTTCCCGCATCATAATCGCGCTGATAGTTTGGCTTAATTGACTTAGCCACAATTAACCGCTCTTTTTGCTCATCATCCAGTGATGAGTGAAGTATTTCATCCTCCTCAATCATCAAAAGCGCATGAAACCGGTTATGATAAATTTCACGGCGAACACTTTTACGTTTTTTGTCATCGCCTAAGAATTTCATCAGTTCAGCATGACGTAGCTCTAAATCCCCCAGCTGCGCATTCAGCTTCATCCGCTCATAGTCAGAGCCTTCCTGCTGGTTGAGCAAACGCCGTACCCGTTCATGTGAACGCTGAACCCCACCGCGCGCGATTGCCTGATGTGCCTCATTGCGCGCCTTGCTGGCCCAACCGAAGAATTTCCAGCCGCGTAGCTTGCCTGCACTGGCAAGGTTGATGTCTTCCATATTCTTGCCCGCATCCAGCTGCTTGCGAATGGATGCCATAGCAACCTTGGGATCTTGATAGATTTCCTCACAATAGGTTTTGAGGTCGCCCATTGCTTTATTGTAATCATTGACAATACGCCCGCCGATAAACTCATGCGAACGAAGCGCCCTTTTGAGCTGAATGCGCTTAGCCCCCAGTTCAAAGGCTTCTCGCTCCTTATCGCGATACCAGTCGCAATCATTGCAAGCCAGAACGGCCGCCTTCAAACGTTCGATATTCTCCTTATTTCGCGTTTGCTGTTCTAGCGCTTCAGCTTCGGCCAGCATAGCATTGGCATAATCCTCATCGCTGTCGCCTTCCCAAAGCGGCGGTTCAAGCTGTCGGCTATGTTCGGGGTTTTCGCGCAGGATTTGATAATCTTCCCAACTTTCCCCAAACTGCTCTGCAAGCTTGTCTTCGCGAGCATGTTTGCCGAATTTCGACAGCTGCATAAAATGGGTACCATCCGTGATGCGGAATCCCTGTCCTGCCTCAACCAGTTTCAGGCCGTGTCGCTGCAAGCGGCCTTCAAGGTCTGACCAACTGTTAGCCACCTTAAAATGAGCCGTGATGAGATTGCGACGTTCCCGCATTTCAGCTTCCGACCATTTAACAAGGGGAGTGTCTTTCATGCGCTCCGCGCGCTTGCGTTCATCGCGCGTCGGGCCTTGTTCTCGGTCATGGTTTTTCTGGCCGGAGCGGTGGGCTTCGAGGTCTGGTCGATCCACGATCCTCAAGCCCAATTCCTTTTCCTGCCGCTCCAAACTTTCCATGATCCGAAACACATCACGCCATGCATTCCAGACGCGCCCTGTGTCAGGATGCACCGTATTAACGACAATGTGAATATGAGGACAGTCGCCATCATCATGTGCCACGATCAAGGTTTGATGCTCGCTTAAACCGAGATCGGCCAGCAACTGATCCGCAACCTGAAGCTGAACCTGCTTAGGCAGTCTCTCTTCAGGTGGCCAGCTGATGGGTAGATGATAGACGGGCTTTTTCACACCGCTTGAAAGCTCTGCCGTAGCGATCATGATGGCGGGAAGCACCTTGTCATTGGTCGTCGCAATATTGCGACCTTCAGACCAAATGACACGGTGCGGCTTCGGGTCGTTTGCCCTGCCATGGTGCAGATAGCGAATAAGTCCCTTGAAGCTACGCCCCTTATAGGGGTTCCCGATCATGGCATCCCCTCATCGCATTACCGGCAGAAGCTTTTCCGTCAGTGTTGATTGCCGCTAAGAACTGACCCGGTTTTTCCACCGAGAATTGACCCGCCT
>JBEBVV010000015.1:0-73775 GCA_040392545.1 Pseudochrobactrum asaccharolyticum
CTCGATGTCTCGATGTCTCGATGTCTCGATGTCTCGATGTCTCGATGTCTCGATGTCTCGATGCTTGCTTTCATCCCCGTTCAAAGCAAGCAATATTTATAAACTTGCAGCCCTAGCGCTCGGTAAGATTGCGGGCGGCGCGGGAATAGAGCCGGTATAAATGCCAGGGACGTTGTGGTGCCCCAACCGCAAATGCAACCTCCGCATTATTGAGCGTTTTTTCTGCGGTTCCAGATGGCAGGAAAATCTCTGCCACACCCTTCAGTGCCAATTGCTGGCGGGTAATCACAAGCGGTTCTGTTGCAATATCCGCTTTATTCTCACCCTCGTTACGCAACTGCGAGCAATTCTGCTCTCCCGCATAGGCCAGAATAATAATATCACCGATATTGCAGGCGATTTGCGCCGTTTCATAATCCTGCGCATAGGCCAGTACACGTCCGTCATCAAAATCGAAACTGCAAAGCCCGTCTTCGCAGATGAAACCCTGCTCATCGTCTGCCTTTTGCGGTGACACAACCCCATCAGCTTTATAGGCCTTTTGCCAATTACTGATTGTGAAAGCCGCCGGACGGGCACGGTTCACATAGAGCTGTCCGTCCTGCCGCACGGCAACCAGCTTGCCATCTTCTGAAATAATAATATCCGGCAATGGCGCCACAACAAAGGCCACGCCACCAGCCATCAGAAAAACCAGAGATATAATCCGCAAAGGACTGGTCAGGATCATCGCTGCCAGCATGGCGGCGCTCAGTAATAGCAAAGCCGGTGCAGGCAATAGCCCCGGCACCAGATCCGGCGATAATCCCGCTACGAAATGCGCAATATATTTAACCAGTACAACGCCTTTGCCCATCACCTGCAGCGGCAGCCATTCCAGCCCGAAAGGCATCAGCAGCAGTGCTATCACCGCAAAGGGCATGATCATCAGCGATATAACCGGCAGCGCCAATGCATTGCCCAACATGCCGAGCGGCGCCATATTATTGAAATGAAATGCCGCATAGAGCCCGCTCGCCGTTCCGGCCAGCAGGGATGTAACAATGGTTCCAGTCAGCGATTTCAGGATTTTGCTGCCCCAACCTTTCGCGCCTCCGCCTTCTTTTATTATGCGGCGTTTGCGTAATTTCCACCACGCAAAACCGGCAATCAAAGCGCCGGTTGCCGAATAAGACATTTGAAAACTCGGCCCCAGAATTTCATGCGGGGTCAATAAAATACTGAACATCGCGGCAATGGCCAGATTGCGCATGGTCAAAGCCTGCCGGTCAAACAGCACCGCACAAAGCATCACCGCCAGCATGATAAAACTGCGCTGCGCCGCCACATCCGCACCGGACAGCGCCAGATAAAATCCGGAAGAAAACAGCGAAATCAGCGCGGCTATCTTTTTCACCGGATAATAAAGCGACAATGAGGGAAACAGCCCCGCTAAACTGCGGGCGCTGACCATCACAATTCCCGCTGCCAGCGCCAGATGCAGGCCGGAAATTGAGAGAATATGCGCCAGTCCGGCAATGCGCAGCGCCTCATTGGTGCCCTCACTGATCCCTGCCCGCTGACCGGAGATCAGCGCCGCCGCCACCGCGCCTTCTTCGCCCGGCAAAGCCTGCATAATCCTGCCGCCGATCACGGCTCGCATCTGGCCGATCACCGCTTCAATTGTCGCAGACCAGCCGGAAACAGCCCCACCTTCAAAATCTGCCGCCAGTTTCGGCACGCCGAGATAAAAACCATTGCCGCCGATATCGCGGAAAAAGCCATGAAAAGCAAAATCATACTGGCCGGAGCGCACCGGCCCACTATGCGGGCGCAAGCGTACCGCACCTTTAAGCACCGCACCGGTCTCTGCCATAGCGGGCAAATCCCTTGCCGACAGACGCAGCCGCTGCGGCGCATAGCGCAGATGCGGCTTTTCCGTTGCCAGCATATCCGCCACAATGCGCCAGCGCCCCGGCTTGCCTTTTGCCGTTTCCGCCTCCTGATCCATGGAAACAATGCGCGCCGTCAGCACGGTTGAAACCTCGCCGCCAAGCATGGGCGTTGCATGCCGCTCGGCCTCCCATTTGGCCGCCGCCATACCGGTCAGAAAAGCCAGCGCCAGCATCAGCCCCACACGGCGTATCAGCGTATCCCGCAATAAAAACAACAGGCATGTCAGCAAAATAGCGGGGATGGCCAGCGCCAGCCAATGGGGTTCTGCATCAAGCGCAAAATAACGTACAGCACCGGTACCGGCGGCAATGGTGAGGAGCAGAAAAACCGTGCCGCGCTCATATTCAAACAGCAGCGCCCCGCTTATCTGCCCTGTCATTAATTGCAAGCGCTCGCGCAATGTCAGGCCGGATATTGGTGCTTTTACCGGTTGCGGCTGCACCAGTGCCACAGCCTGTGCAGCCCCGTTGCAGGTTGTCGTCTCAACCTCATTATGGATGGTTTCAACAGCACTGTCGGCAAAGCCCAGCATTGCCTGTTCGGCTGTCATCCTTCGTTTTGGCAAAGCCCGCGCAGCAGCAATCACCGCCCCGCTTTGATCGCCACGGGACTCAGTTCCGCCGTGATGGTGGCTATCCTCACCGCCATTGCCTTTGATCATGCTGCCGAATTGCCCCCGCACCTGACAGCCATGCAAGAATTCGTTCAAAACCGCCGTTTTAACGCAGAAATCTTGCGTCAGACGGCATTAAACACCGGTTCTGTGTTGTGATCTTTCGCTAAAGTCTTGCACGTTGTGCTGCCTATGCTACATGAACAGCACAAGAAATCGAGAGGCGGCAAATTACATTCTTATCGCCATATATTCGGATATATGCGTAAGATTTTGGAACTTTGCCGCAGATACGGAGCGACCGATGTCATCACCCGTTATTACCCGCTTTGCACCTTCACCGACCGGCTTTCTGCATATCGGCGGTGCCCGCACAGCGCTGTTTAACTGGCTTTATTCCAAACATACCGGCGGCAAAATGCTGCTGCGCATCGAGGATACGGACCGCGAGCGTTCCACTGAGGCTGCCACGGCTGCTATTCTTGAAGGCCTGACATGGCTCGGCCTGACCTGGGACGGCGATGCCATTTCCCAGTGGGAACGTGCGCCGCGCCATCGTGAAGTGGCCGAAGAACTGGTGAAAGCCGATAAAGCCTATTATTGCTATGCCACACCGGAAGAGCTGGATGCCATGCGTGAACTGGCGCGTGCCGAAGGCCGCCCGCCGCGCTATGACGGCCGCTGGCGCGACCGCGATGCTTCTGAAGCGCCGGAAGGTGTGAAGCCGGTTATCCGCATCAAAGCCCCGCAGACAGGCGAAACTGTTGTCTATGATGACGTGCAGGGTGAAGTGCGCTTCCCGAACAAGGATCTGGATGATTTCATCATTCTGCGTTCCGATGGTGCGCCAACCTATATGCATGCGGTGGTGGTTGACGATCACGATATGGGTGTAACCCATATTATCCGCGGTGATGACCACCTGACCAATGCTGCCCGCCAAACTGTTATTTATCAGGCAATGGGCTGGGATGTGCCTAAAATGTCCCATATCCCGCTGATCCACGGTGCGGATGGTGCCAAGCTCTCCAAGCGCCACGGCGCTCTGGGCGTGGAAGCCTATCGTGCAATGGGTTATCTGCCGGCAGCTCTGTGCAATTATCTGGTGCGTCTCGGCTGGAGCCATGGTGATGATGAAATCATGACCATTGATCAGATGATCGAATGGTTTGATACCAAAGACATCAACAAGGGCGCATCGCGTTTTGACTTCCAGAAACTGGAAGCCATTAATGGTCATCATATCCGTGCCAGCGATTCAGAAACTCTGACCAAAGCGCTGATCGATGTGCTGCCTTATATTGAAGGCGGAGCAGAATTGCAGGCTTTGCTCACTGATGAACGCCGTGCGCAACTTGTTGCCGCAATGCCGGGTCTGAAAGACCGCGCGAAGACATTGGTGGAACTGGCAGACGGTGCCAAATTCCTGTTCGTCTCCCGTCCGCTGCCGCTGGATGAAAAAGCTGCAAGCCTGCTCAATGAAGAAGGCCGTGCCGTGCTTAAATCCGTACTACCGCAGCTTGAAACTGCGGAATGGACTGCCGAAGCACTTGATGCCGTTGTGCGTGCCCATGCAGAATCAACCGGCCTGAAACTCGGCAAAATTGCCCAGCCTTTGCGTGCAGCCCTCACCGGCCGCGCCACATCACCGGGCGTCTTTGACGTTCTGGTGGTTCTCGGACGGGATGAAGCTCTCGCCCGCATCAAAGATCAGGCGGTTTAACGCTTGTTCAGTGCCGCGCTCCCCTGTGAGCGCGGCGCTTTCCGCCCATCAGAGCGGCCTCCGTCGTGAAGAATTGTCAATTGACGGAAATTTGTACATCCAAATTGAAATTTCCGCATTGCAACGCGTTATAATTACGATAGTTTGAGCCGTGAATTCCGCAGGTACTCATTCGTAAATTTCATAAAGTTTGCGTAAGAACTGCCTGAAGGTATTTTTCAAACTGGCAGCGTCAGTGAAAATACCCTAACTGTATGTTTCTATGCATAATCCTGAGAGTTAATTTCTGTATTCCGGAATTATGCAACAAATTTACTGCCACCCAAAGCAGTGAGCGCGATGATGAAAGGAATAAGCATGTCTAATACGACAGCGACAATTACCCTCAATGGCAATTCCACCGAATTGCCGGTCCGCAAGGGCACCATCGGACCGGACGTCGTCGAAATCGGCCCGCTTTACAAGAATACAAATTCCTTCACTTACGATCCTGGTTTCACATCAACCGCCTCCTGCGAATCCAAAATCACATATATTGACGGTGATGAAGGCGTTCTCCTGCACCGCGGCTATCCGATCGAACAGCTTGCCGAACACGGCGATTTCCTTGAAACCTGCTACCTGCTTCTCTATGGCGAACTGCCAACCAAGACCCAGAAAGCAGATTTTGACTACCGTGTGACCCGTCACACAATGGTCCATGAACAGATGGCCAAATTCTTCACCGGCTTCCGCCGTGATGCGCATCCAATGGCTATTATGGTTGGCTGCGTCGGCGCAATGTCCGCCTTCTACCACGACTCAACCGATATTACTGATCCGCATCAGCGCATGGTTGCTTCGATCCGCCTCCTGGCGAAAATGCCGACACTGGCTGCAATGGCCTATAAATATCATGTCGGTCAGCCTTTCGTATATCCTAAGAACGATCTTGATCTGGCTTCCAACTTCCTGCGCATGTGCTTTGCCGTGCCTTGCGAAGAATATAAGGTCAATCCGGTACTGGCACGCGCCATGGACCGCATCTTCATTCTTCATGCGGATCACGAACAGAACGCATCGACCTCAACCGTACGTCTGGCCGGTTCTTCGGGTGCCAATCCGTTTGCATGTATCGCTGCCGGTATTGCCTGCCTCTGGGGTCCTGCTCACGGTGGTGCCAATGAAGCTGCATTGAACATGCTGGCTGAAATCGGTTCGGTTGACCGTATTCCTGAATTTATTGCCAAGGCAAAAGACAAGAACGATCCGTTCCGCCTGATGGGCTTTGGTCACCGCGTTTACAAGAACTACGATCCGCGCGCACGCATCATGCAGAAAACCACGCATGAAGTGCTGGGCGAACTCGGCATCAAGGATGATCCGCTGCTCGACGTGGCAATGGAACTCGAAAATATTGCACTGACCGATGAATATTTCATCGAGAAGAAGCTCTATCCGAATATCGACTTCTATTCCGGCATCACCCTCAAGGCACTCGGCTTCCCGACAGAAATGTTCACCGTTCTGTTCGCTGTTGCCCGTACCATCGGCTGGGTTGCCCAGTGGAAGGAAATGGTTGAAGATCCGGCACAGAAAATCGGCCGTCCGCGTCAGCTTTATACAGGCCACGCACAGCGCGATTTCGTACCGCTGGCAAAGCGCAAATAATCAGTCTCTGATTGGTAAATCAGGCTCCTTCGGGAGCCTTTTTTATTGCCCGCAATAATTCCGGCATTTTTCTCCCCTATTCTGAACCAATTACCACCACAGATTTGAGCATAATCTTGCAGGCAAGCAGAAATTCTTATTCCCGTGCGCCGCAGGCCGCATCTCATGAGGGAGAAGCAAAATGCCAAAATCATTCTTCAAATCCGGTATTGCCGCATCGGAAATTACCAGCCACGCGCTCTATCTGCGCCGGCGCGACTTTATCAAAACCGGCATAGCTGCCGGTATCGGCTTGTCCTTAAGCGGATTATTACCGCATGATGCACAGGCCAAAGACAGTGCGGACGGCACTAAAACCGATGAAAAGCTGACACCGAAAGACTCGGTTCTGACCTATAATAATTTCTATGAATTCGGCACCGGAAAATCCGACCCGTCCAGCTATTCCGGTGATTTCAAGTCGCGCCCGTGGACAGTTGAAATCGGCGGCATGGTGGCAAAGCCCAAGGTCTTCGATATTGATGATCTGATCAAGGTCATGACTATTGAAGAGCGCATCTACCGGATGCGCTGCGTTGAAGCATGGTCAATGGTTATCCCCTGGCAGGGATTTCAGCTCTCTGAATTACTGAAACAGGTTGAGCCACTGGGCTCTGCCAAATATGTCGCTTTTGAAACGGCCTTGCGCCCCAAGGAAATGCCCGGTGTCAGCGGTGTGTTTCCGGTACTGGACTGGCCATATCGTGAGGGCTTGCGGCTGGATGAGGCGATGAACCCGCTGACAATCCTTGCCACCGGTCTTTATGGCGAGCCGCTCGCCAATCAGAACGGCGCACCGGTGCGCCTTGTGGTACCGTGGAAATACGGCTTCAAAGGCATCAAATCCATTGTCAAAATCACCCTGACTGACAGTCAGCCGGTCACCGCATGGAATATGCAAAATGCTGCCGAATATGGTTTCTATGCCAATGTAAATCCGGCGGTTGATCACCCGCGCTGGAGCCAGAGAACAGAAATACGCATCGGCAGCGGCAGTTTCTTCTCCCCCGACCGGCGCGATACATTGCCGTTTAACGGTTATAGTGAGCATGTTGCGCAGCTCTATAGCGGCATGGATCTGACGAAAAATTATTGACCGGCAGGTGATCATGAAAGCATCTTTACCGGCTGAAAGTACCATCCTACCCCGCACAGCGACCGGGCTAGAGCATAAAGCGCAGACACGGCGCAAGCCGCCATTTAAAATTCCCAACAATCGCTGGCTGCGCTGGGCAATCTATCCGCTTGGCCTGCTGCCTGCTTTATGGGCTTTCTGGCTCGCCGCCAATAATCAGCTTGGTGCCAATCCGGTGAAGGCATTTGAGCATATAATCGGGCTTTGGGCGCTGCGCTTTCTGATCCTGACTTTGCTGGTCACGCCGCTGCGCGATCTGTTCCGGCTCAATTTCCTGCCCTATCGTCGTGCGCTGGGGCTGCTGGCTTTCTATTATGTCACGATCCATTTCGCGACTTATATCATCCTCGATCGCGGTCTGAACTGGCCGGATATCATCAAAGATGTCACGCAGCGCTGGTTCATCATCATCGGCTTTGCTGCTTTTGTGCTGCTCATTCCGCTGGCGCTGACCTCCAACCAATGGTCAATCCGCTATTTGAAAAACACATGGCAGAGCCTGCACCGGCTGGTCTATCTGATTGCGCTTGCCGGTTGCCTGCATTTTCTGTTGTCGGTGAAAAGCTGGCCGCCACAACCGCTGTTTTACAGTGCCATTATCATTGTTCTGGTTCTGTGGCGCCTCATCCGCAAGCCCTATCTGGCCTATAAAAAAAGCTGACCGGCTAATGACCGGTCAGCTTTATCTTATTCCTGTAACTGCTTGTTTTACCAGCGTTTAACAATCCGCGAAGCGCAGAAGAAAGCCAGCAACGGGCCAAAGCCGAAGCAGAAGAACAGCCAGAAGGCAGCACTTGCCGTACCCGCCACACCGCCCGGCACAGCCAGACCGCCAAGGCTGGTGACCATACCGGCCATAGCCGCACCAAGCCCCGCCGAAAACAGCTGCACTGTGGTAATGGCCGTTGAAGCCAGATCTTTTTCATCTGCGGGCGCGACTTTCAGCACCCGTGTGAGCAGATGCGGCCATGTCATGCCCACACCGCAACCAACGGCGACAAAGCCCACGCAAAGCGGCAGTAGTTCCAGATAGCTGCCCTCGCTGGTGATCGGCAGCAATAAAAGCAGCAACACCATACCGGCAAGCGAGGTCAGCGGGCCAATAACCAGCACATCCCGTACGCGGCGCGAGGTAATGCCTGAGCTCATGATCGAGCCCAGTGTCCAGCCTGCCCCCATCAATGCCGCCAGATAACCGGCAACCAATGGCGACTGATGATGCAACACTTGCAGGAACAGCGGAATAAACACTTCCACAGAGGTGACAGTGAGCGCCAGCAGCGACATGGTGGCAATAACCGGCCCCAGAGGCTGGTTAAGGTTGAAAGACCCGCGCGGCAGCAAGCGTTTACTGCTGATCGCATCAAGGCGGATCATCAACGCAATCAGCACAACCGCACTGCTGATACCGACCACATTCCAGATCACTTCAGGGCTGACACTGCCAAGCGACACAGCAAAGACCGCAAGCGTCAGCAAAGCCAGCTGCATGAAAGGCAGGCGGTTGGTATCTTCGCTTTCATGGCGCACATCCGGCAGTACAAAAAACGCCATCAGCGCAAACAGCAAAGCCGCAGGCACAACCGACCAGAAAGCGGCACGCCATTCGCCAAGCTCGGCAAACACACCGCCAACCGCAGGGCCGACCAGCGTGGCCACGCCCCACATGCCGGAGATCAGCGCCATAGCACGCGGCCACAGCGCTTCCGGAAATACGATGCGGATCATGGCATAGGACAAAGCCAGCATGAAACCGCCGCCAAAGCCCTGAACAAGACGCCCGACCAGCAGCACCGGCATTGTTGGCGACATAGCGCAAATCAGTGTGCCGAGCGCAAAAATACAAGCGGAGATCGCATAGGCTTTGCGCGGCCCCGTGGCTCGCAGCAATTTAACGGCTAAAGTCGAGCCGATAATCGACGCCACCACAAACAGCGTCGTATTCCACGCATAATAATCCAGCCCGCCAATATCCGCGACAACGGATGGCAGAATGGTGGTAGCGATGTAAACATTGATGGCATGTAATGCGACGCCGCCTGCAAGCGCCACAGAACGAATGGCATTTTTGCCAGTCAACAAATCTCCCCAGCCAACCTTATGGTGACTGACGAGTGAAGCTGGATCAGACATTTTAATCTCCGCAACAGCCATCAAAAACCGCGAGCATCGGCGGGAAACCGCCGGTTTTTCTCATCAATTTTAACCGGATTATGCCGGCCGGGTTGCAAAGCCCTGACAAAGCCGCTATTTAAGCAAGTGTCTACTTGGAATATTCAGCAGGAGAGGAAATGTCAAGTTCTGACATTATCACTTTGAATGAAAAAAGCGGCTCTGCACAACAAAGCACAGCCGCCCGCCTGCTCTATTTCTTAAAGACCCGCGGCCCGCAAACAATTGCGGCTCTGGCCAAGCTGTTAGGCAGTGGTGCGGAGAATATACGCCAGCAATTACAAAAATGTGTGACAGAAGGTCTGGTTCAGCCTTATTCTACGGAAAAACAATCCGGTGCCGGCAGGCCGGTGCAATTATGGCAGCTGACGGATAAGGGCAACAGCCGCTTTCCCGACAGCCATGCCGAACTGACCGTGATGCTTCTGCGCCATATGAATACGCTTGGCGAAGGCCTGACCGAGCGGATTATCGCCTTACGCGAACAGGAAATGCTGGAAAACTACCGCGCTGCTATGGCTGATATGCCAGAGACGGAACAGCGCATTGATTGCCTTGCCCGCCTGCGCAGTGCAGAAGGCTATATGTCGGAATGGCGCAAAGAGAATGACGGCACATGGCTGCTGATTGAAAATCACTGCCCGATCTGCGCCGCTGCCGCAAGCTGCCGCGGCTTCTGCCGCTCGGAACTCAGTATTTTTCAGGCTATTCTCGGCGACAGCTGTGTGATTGAGCGCTGCGAGCATATTCTGCTCGGCGCAAGACGCTGCGCCTATCGCATTACCCCTGCCGACGACAAGCGCTGAACAGCACCTCTCCCCCTAAATGAAACTTTAGACTCATATCATAGCGACACAGACTCATTTTATTACTTTATGAAGAATAATTTATTTCAATAATAACTTGCCTTGGCACTACGCAGCAATTAGAGCATGTCGCAATCAGACAACTCAAGCATCTGCGGCAGTTTCTCCTGTTCATATATGAATGCGGGTTTCGGGTGCGTTTTATGAGGCCGTCTATTGTCCGGCATGGTTCCGGAGCCTCATCAGTTATTGAAAAAGGACTATCTGTAATGAAAGCGCTTGCATCATTTTCGGCATTTGTCGGCAAAACCTTTGCGGTCTGGGTTCTGCTCTTTGCCGTTCTTGGTTTTCTTTTCCCCGACACATTCAAACTGTTCGGCCCTTATATTGTTACCCTGCTCGGCATTATCATGTTCGGCATGGGTCTGACCCTCTCGGTTGATGATTTCCGTGAAGTGGTGCGTCGTCCGGTTGATGTTGCCATTGGTGTGGCTGCACAGTTTCTCATTATGCCGCTTTTGGCAGTTTTGCTCACCAAGATCATTCCGATGTCGCCGGAAGTGGCTGCCGGTGTGATCCTTGTCGGCTGCTGCCCGGGAGGCACATCCAGCAATGTTATGACCTATCTCGGCAAAGGCGATGTCGCGCTTTCCGTTGCCTGCACCAGCGTGACCACGCTTGCAGCGCCGCTGGTCACGCCGTTTCTGGTCTGGATGTTTGCCAGCGCCTATCTGCCGGTTGACGCTATGGCGATGTTCCTGAGCATTGTTAAAGTTATTCTTGTGCCGCTTGCGCTTGGCGTACTTGCGCAGAAGCTCATTCCGGGCGTGGTCAAGGCTGCCGTGCCTGCTCTGCCGCTGGTGAGTGTGGCCGGTATTGTGCTGATTGTTGCCGCCGTTGTTGCCGGCAGCAAAGCTGCTATCGCCACATCCGGCCTGCTGATCTTTGCCGTCGTGGTTCTGCATAATGGTATCGGCTATCTGCTCGGCTTTTTTGCCGCCAAGGCAACCGGTATGTCCCTTGCCAAGCGCAAGGCCATTGCCATTGAAGTCGGCATGCAGAACAGCGGTCTGGGTGCGGCGCTTGCCAATGCGCATTTCTCGCCGCTGGCAGCGGTTCCAAGTGCCATCTTCAGCGTGTGGCACAATATTTCCGGCGCTTTGCTGGCCAATGTTTTTGCCCGCATGAAAGACGATAAATAAGCATTTCATGGCTTCAAACAAAAACGGCTCAGCCTTGCGGTTGAGCCGTTTTTTTTATGCCTGTTATCAAATGATTATCGTGCGCGGTTCATACGATAGATCAAAAAGGCCGTAGCGAAAATCAGCAGGGCTGCCGTGGCGATCACCCACATAAAGGCCTGATCAAAAGCAGCAAAACCAAGCGCGCGCAGTTTCTCTGCCTGTTCCAATGGCAAATCCTCGGCAATCAGCAAAGCCTCATCCAGACTGTCGCGCACCGTATCCGGTACAGCTACCCCGTCCGGCACCAGCATAAATGCCGTATAGATTGCCGTCATCAGACTGCCGAAAATCGTAACACCGGTGGCACCGCCCAGTTCATAGGACACTTCCTCGATAGAAGCCGCTGTACCGGCCTTTTCCTGCGGGGCATTGCCCATAATCGCGGTGGAAGCGCCGGTCATTGCCGCACCAACGCCAAAGCCCATAATCGACAGGCCGATCAGCCAGATATGAGGCTGCAATGTAAAGCTTGCCAGATACAGAACGCCGCCAAGGCCGGTCAGCACCATGCCGCCCCAGAGAACTCTGTCCTCACCGATTTTCGACAGGGTGACACCGACCAGCGGCCCTGCCACAAATGCAGAAAGCGGGATCGGCAGAATGAGCAGACCGGCTTCCATCGGTGAATAACCGCTGACAAGCTGCAAACGCTGACTGAAAACCAGTTCCATGCCCACCAATGCAGCAGAAGAAACCGAGGCAGCCAGCACGCCGGAGGAAAATTTGCGGTTCGAGAACAGCGAAAAATCAATCAGCAATCCGCCATTGGCCTGCTGCCTGCGATAGAAGATCACCAGCGCGACAAGACCGATCACGATTGCAATGGCAAATAACAGCAAAGAGCCATCGCGTTTCGCCAGTTCTTTCAGGGCAAAGGTTACGCCGACAAGGCCGATCATCACCTGTACCGAGCCAAGCAGATCCCATTTGCGGCTGTTCAGACCGGCGCGGTTTTCCAGCACGATCAGCGCCATCACCAGCGCAACAGCCACCACCGGCACATTGATCAGGAACACCGAACCCCACCAGAAATATTCCAGCAGAATACCGCCGACAACCGGCCCGAATGCGGCACCGCCTGCGGCAACGGCAGACCAGATACCAATAGCAAAGGAGCGCTCATGCTCATCCTCAAAGGTCAGGCGGATGATGGAAAGCGTGGCAGGCATCATCATGGCAGCACCCACGGCCAGCAAAACGCGCGCTGCAATCAAAAATTCCGGATTGGGCGCATAGGCTGCGGCCAGAGAGGCAATGCCGAAGACCAGCAAACCGGCGGAAAACATATATTTATGCCCCAGCCGGTCACCCAAACTGCCCAAGCCTGGCAGCAAACCTGCCACCACCAAAGGATAGGCATTGATGATCCAAAGTTTTTCAGAGGCACTGGCCGCCAGATCATGGGTCAGCCGTGGTAATGCCGTGTAAAGCACGGTCATATCAATAACAATCAGGAATAAAGCGCTTGAAACAATGGCCAGCACCAGCCAGCGATTATTATTTTTCATCGGTACTATCCATTTCCGATGCTGAACGACCAGCATACTCAATTAACATTCGCTTTGTTCGGCCTATCCTATGCATGTATTACGCATACATTATACAAGCACAATGCCTGTATTGACCGGAGAAGGCGAGAATTACTTGAAACTTTTCGGGCACTAATTTAAATCCATACGTATGGAAAGTAAAAAGCGCAGAAAAATCGGCCGCCCGCGTATGATTGACCGCAATCACCTGCTGGATCTGGCCGAAAAAATTGTGACAGAACACGGCGTTTCCGCCCTGACAATTGATGCTCTGGCCAGAGCTGCGGGCATTACCAAAGGCGGTGTGCAATATTGTTTCGGCACAAAGGAAGGGCTGATCAATGCCATGCTTTTGCGCATGGGCACCAGCTTCAACAAGGAAGTGGCAGCGCGTAAAGGGCACAAAACAGATGCCCTCTCCCATATTGCCGCGCATATATGTGTGACACGCGACAGTGATCCGCTGGATGATTCCCGCTTTGCTGCCATGCTGGCAACGCTTGATCCGAGTTCCGCCCATCTGGATGATGTGCGCACATGGTATAGCAAACAGCTGGAAGGGCTGGATGTCACCACAACAGAGGGGCGCAATGCCCGCCTCGCTTTCATCGCCAATGAAGGGGCTTATCTGTTACGCAGTTTCCAGCTTTTTGATCTCGGACAAGAGGAATGGCAGCAGATTTTTCAGGATATTCAAAATCTGCTGCCTGTATCCTGCAAGGATCGCTGATTATCCCTTATTCTGCCCGTAAAGCGCATCAGCCAGAATACGAACGGCCTTGGCTGTGCGCGGGCCAAAGCCCAGCATATAAGGCCCGTCCAGCACGATCAGCGCCTTGTTTTTAGCGGCAGGTGTGGTTTGCAAGGCTTTGAAAGCAAATACATCTTCCGCCTTCGGCCCGCCTGCCCCGTCCGAGAGCATCAGCACCACATCAGGCTCAGCTTCCAAAAGCCATTCATCAGACACAGCCTTATAGCCTTTATAGACCGCCAGCGGGTTGATACCGCCTGCATGGCGGATAAAAGCATCCGCTGCCGTATCGCTGCCCGCGCCGCTCAGCTTTGTCAGCCCGTGGAAAAACACCACCTTTTTCTGCCGTCCTTCCGAGAGCTTATCCGCATAGGCCTTTGCCGCATCAAAATCAGCAAGTACGCTTTTTGTCAGCGCCTCGCCCTGCTGCTGCAATTGCAGGCGCTGCGCAATCAGACTGATTTTGGTGATCAGCCCCTCGCGGCTATTGGCCACCGGAATATAGAGAACCGGCACACCGGACTGGTTGAGCACATCCACCACCTCCGGCGGGCCGATATCTTCCGAAGCGATAATCAGATCAGGATGCAGCGCCAGCACACCTTCCGCAGACAGGCTGCGGCGATAACCGACATTGGCTTTATTGGCTGTATCTGCCGGATATTTGCTGCTGCGGTCGACCGCAATGATTTGGGCATCTGCGCCCAGCGCATAAATAATCTCGGTCACATCCGGCCCCAGCGCAATAATGCGGGTGGCCACCGGTTTTTGCGGCTCAGGCGCTACTCCTTGCGCATGTGTGAGGCTGATAAATGCTGTGCAGACCAGCAGACCGACAGCCAGAACGATAGTTTTCAGCAAGTTTATTGCCTGCAAACCAAGAAAATGAGGAGATTTTTTTATTGTCGGGAACAAAAGTTTCATTCGCATAATTAAAGTTGACTCTGATTATCATGATTTATATAGCCCTATTTAACTTGAGTTAACAAGTCAACTTAATGCTGTGCGAATGCAGGCAAATCCAAATGAATTTGCCTTGTGTTCGGGGGTAATGAAAATGTCCAAAGATTCCGCTTTCCGTCTGTCCCGTACCATTCTTCTGAGCAGTGCGGCGGGCTTTATTCTGGCCGGTGCGACCGGCTTGCCTGCTCTGGCGCAAAATCAGAAACAGCCGCAACAGGCACAGGTTAAAACAAGTAAAACCGGTGCCGCCGAGACCCGGCCTGCGGCAGAGAAAAATGCCAAGGCTCAGGTGCTGGAGCTTGATACCATCACCATCTCGCCCCTCAGCAATGATCAGGCCGTGATTGATGCCATTGCCTCAACCAGCCTGATCTCCCGTCAGCAGATTGACCGTATTCAGCCGACCACGGCGGCGGATATTTTCCGCTTTACACCGGGTGTCCATGCCTCACTGAATGGCGATGATCCTGCAACCTCAATCAATATTCGCGGCCTGCAACAATATGGCCGCGTGGCGGTAACGCTGGATGGCGCAAGGCAGGATTACTGGCGTGTCGGCCATGGCTCCGGCTCGTTCTATATTGACCCGGAATTGCTCAAACAGGTTACCGTTATCCGTGGCCCTGTTTCCAATATTTACGGCTCCGGTGCCATTGGCGGTGTGGTCGCCTTTGAAACCAAGGATGCCCGTGACTTCCTCCGTGACGGTGAAACATGGGCTCTGAGCGAAAAACTGCGCTATGAAAGCAATGGCAAAGGCTTTCTTACCAGCACAACCGGCGCCTATCGCTTCCATGAAAATTTTGATGTCATCGGCAATCTGAACTATCGTGACAGCGATGAATATAAGAATGGCGACGGCGATGATGTGCGCTGGACAGGGGAAAAAGTCATCAGCGGCATGGGTAAAGTAACCATGCGTCCTGCTGAGGGGCATGAGCTGAAATTCGGCTTCTCCCGCCAGAAATATGAAGACATTATCACCGGCAGCAGCGGCTCCACTTCCGCAACCTTGTCGCGCTATGATGCCGATACTGTGGTGAGCACCTATACGGGCAGCTATACTTACAGGCCGGATGACAATCCGTTCTGGGATTTGTCGGTCAATGCCTATCATAGCTCAACGGATAATGATCAATATCAGGTCTGGCCGCTGAAAAACCTTGGCTCCACCCGCTATTATGATGTTTCCACATCGGGCATCCGCGCCTATAACGCCTCGCGTTTTGAAACGGAAAGCTTCAAACATACGCTGACCTATGGTGCGGATTATTACAAGCTGCGCGGCCGCTCCGATACCGATAATTTCGGCAATGGCGAGCAGCAGGCCTATGGCGGCTTCCTGCAATGGCAGGGTGAATATCAGAAATGGCTCGAACTGATCGGCGCGGTACGCTATGACGGCTACAAGCTCGACGGTACCAGCAAAGCAACGCCAAGCACACCTTCACAGGATGTGAGCCTTGACGGCAACCGCGTTTCCCCGCGTTTCAGCGTTGGTGTGACGCCTTTTGACGGCATTCAGTTCTATGGTCTTTATGCACAGGGCTACCGTGTGCCGCATATGCAGGATGTGTTCCGTCAGAACGGCGCACATGGCTCCGGCTATGAACCGAACCTGTTCCTCAAGCCGGAGGTTGCCACCAGCTATGAAGCCGGGATCAATCTGCGCCGCGATGATGTGATTGAAGCCGGTGACCAGCTGCGTGCCAAGCTGAATATTTTCCACACCAATGTGAAAGATTATATCAACACTGTCAAAACCGGCAGCGTTACCACCTCTGAAAATGTCGGCACAGCCCGTCTGCGTGGTGTGGAAGTTGAAGGCACCTATGATGCATGGTGGGGCTATGTGAATATCGGCGCGTCCTACACCAATGCCGAAATGAAAGACGGCGTTTATAAAGGTGAATCTTTAAGCAATACGCCGCTGCATAATTTCAGCGCAGCCCTCGGCCTCAAAGCCTTTGATGAACGTCTGATCTACGGCATTGAATATCAGAGCGTTGGCAAGGTCACCCGTGCTATTTCCAATGGTGTTGTTGTTTATCCGCGCACAGATCTCGTCAATGTCTTTGCCAATTGGCAGATCAACGACACTGTGAAGCTCGATTTCGGCGTCGATAACGTCTTCAACAAAGCCTATACCGATGCGCAAACCGGCTGGGCAACCGGCACAGATATTGAGCAAGGCAAAGGCCGTACTTTCAAGATTGCCATTACCGGCCGTTTCGGCGGCTGAACCTGAAATCCCTCCCGTCTTACAGGCAGCATCCGATGCTGCCTGTCTTTTTTTGTTTTAACCTCTGATGAAACCAAAGCCCTGCCCGTATGCCGTTTTGCTTTACGTCTGCCGCTTTGCTTCATTACAAACAACATAATATGACAATGCGCGGTTTACGGCGCTTTTTCGTCTTATGTTGTTGTTTCAACCGGAAGACTATTGTGCCACAGACCACCGCATCCCTTCACAGCTATGCTGATATCCGCCTGCAAAACGGCACCCGTTATCTGCCGCCGATTATTGACCGTCTCAATTCCTATGAGGCGGTTTATGACCATCAGGGTGACGATCATCATTTTCATTATGCTTTCGGCCATATTGCGCTGAAAAACCGCGAACAGGGCTATCAGGTTTCGCTCCGTGCCCGTGAAGATCTGGGGCTGAGCCGCCTGAAAGATCTGGCTGCCGTTGCCATCAAGCTCTACACCAAGGAAGAAGCGCCGGAGATTTTATGGGAAGGTGATCATGCGGGCGAGCAGCCTTTGCCGCAATTCCGTTTGATGACCGTGGTTTCCGCCGATTATTTTACCCCGCATATGCTGCGCATCCGCTTCAGCGGAGCTGATCTCAAACGCTTTTCCATGTTCGGTGCCATGCATGTGCGCCTGTTATTGCCGACTGAAGATGTGCCGCAGCCGGTTTGGCCGGTTATGGGGCCGAACGGCCTGCCTTTCTGGCCGGATGAAGCCCGCAAGCCTGCCGGACGCGCTTATACAATCCGCAATCTCAATATTACTGAAGGCTGGATGGAGATTGATTTCTATATTCATGAAACCGAAGGTCTTGCCTGCCAGTGGGCCAAGAGCGCTGCTGCCGGTGATATGATCGGGCTGATGGGGCCTGTGGGACGGCCGCTGCGTCAGGCGGGGCAATATCTGATCGGTGCCGATGCCACCGGCCTGCCTGCCATTGGCCGGATGCTGGAAGAATTTGCCGCTGATGTCACCGGTCATGTAGTCATCGCCGTTGACTGTGAAGCCGATATTCAGCCCCTGTCCCATCCGCAAGGCATCAGCATTGAATGGATTGTGGATGCAGACCAGACCAGCGCCGGGCAAAAACTGACTGGACGCCTCTGCGCCCTGCCATGGCCAGAGGGAGCTGACAGTTTCGGCTGGTTTGCCGGTGAGGCAGATCAGGCCAAGATCATGCGTGATTACTGGCGCAAACAGCTTGGCAAAACCCGCGACCAGACATTGATTGCCGGTTACTGGCAGAAAGACACCACCGGCTTCATGGCCGGATAAGCGCAACACCGATGAAAGACAACAAAAAGGCGGCATAAAAGCCGCCTTTTCCGTATCTGTATTTTATAATTCTGCCAATGATCAGATAACCGAGACAACCCAGCTGACAATCTGCTTGGTCACATCGCTGAAACCGGCATCAAGGGCACGGACATAGGCATTATTGCCTGCGCCGCTGACCGGAGCCGATGCGCTGAACACGCGCGTTGCCCGCACTTCACCGGTTTTGTCATTCAGCACACGCACAGCCAGTTCCACTTTAGCCGTCTGCGGCGATGAGGAGGCATTAATGCCAAAATCACGCAGATCAACCTGAACCTGATAATTGATTGCCAGCCCGTCGCCCGGACGGCCAACGCCGCCAATGGCATTGCTGTTTTCAAAAGCCTGCACCAGACGCGCCTGTACCAGATTGGTCAGGCGATCGCCCCATTGCGCACCTTTGAGATAGGTGATCGAGCCCGGCATATTGTGAACAACGATATTTTCGCTGTCCAACGCCTTGAGTGCAGCCGGTGTCGGCACCAGAATTTGCACATTCTTGCGCTTCTGCGCCAGTTGCATCTGCGGCGCAGTGCTGAGGCTGAATGTATCGAGAGGCGTGGTTGAGGCACAACCGGCCATCAATACGGCTAGCCCCATAACAGCAATGCGGGAATTCAGCTTCAGCATCAGTGACGTTTCCTTCCGTCATATTGCGGCACAGTACCGGAACCGCCGAAAATAATGCGCTGCGGATCACGTTCCAGATCAGTGATCGCCTGTTCAATACGCTGGATCGAGCGGCTGCTGTCCACAACAACAGCCTGCAGATCTGTCAGACCCTTGCCCGAAAAGCGGGTCAGATTATCGGTGATCGGTCCAAGGCGGTTATTCAGATTATCCGAGGTTTTCTGGATCGAGGCCAATGTGGCTTTGGCCTGCGCCACCACACCGTCTTTATCGTCAGGCGACAACATATGATCAACCTTGGCCATAATGCCGTCCACACGTTTGGAAGCCTCATTCAGGCGTTCCATCATCTCGCGGGCTTCCTGAATGGTCTTCTGCACATCGGCAGCATTATCGCCCAGCGCGCTGATTACATCGGCATTTTTAGCCAGAGCATCGGTAAAGACCTTGGTATTATTAACCGTATCAGTCAGTGGACCGCGGGCATCATTGACAAAACCTTCCAGCCCGCTGAGTACGCGCTCGGTGCGGCCGAAAATATCTTTGGCGGTGGCCATCAGATCGGTAAAGATCGACGGATCAGCATTGATACGTGCCACATAACCGGCTTTGTCGGCCTCTTCCATCAGGTTCGGCTCCATCAGGCTGCCGCCCTTAAGCTCGACAAAGCTGATACCGGTAAGCCCCTGCGATGACAATTCAGCTTTGGTGGAACGGGTGATCGGCGTGGTGCGGTTCACCTCGGTCTGCACAATCACCATATTCGGGTTCAAAGGATCAAGGAACATCTGGCGCACATCGCCCACCTTGATACCGTTAAACAAGACCTGACTGCCTTTCGACAGACCGGTGACCGAACCCGGAATACGGATTTCCAGCGGCAGCGTGTCATTATTATCGCCGAACCGCGCAGCCCAATAGACAAAACCAAAGGCAGCAAGTGTCACGATAAGCGTGAATAAACCGACCAGAACATAATTGGCTTTTGTTTCCATTATCGATCCAGTTCCATATCTCGGCCTTTATTTTCAATCAAATCAGGGCCAGTTGTCTCAACAGATTTCCGGCGCCGGTTGGCGGCTTTCGGATCAATCTGCCTTGCTCTTTTTCCGTTGAAATAAGACTGAACCCACGGATCGTCAAATTTCAGCAATTCCTCAACAGTACCGTCTACCAGCACTTTTTTCTGGCCCAGCACCGCAATCCGGTCACAGATTGCGAAAAGACTGTCAAGGTCATGCGTCACCATATAAACAGTCAAGCCCATGGTATCGCGCAAATTTGCTATAAGGTCATCAAAATCAGCGGCACCGATCGGATCAAGCCCGGAGGTCGGTTCATCCAGAAACACCACTTCCGGATCAAGCGCCAGAGCGCGGGCAAGAGCCGCACGCTTGATCATGCCGCCCGAAAGCTCGGACGGATATTTCTCTGCCGCGTCAGGCTTCAATCCCACCATATCAATCTTGAGCCGCGCCAGCTCATTCATCAGCTTGGGCGACAGATCGAGATATTCGCGCATCGGCACCTGAATATTTTCAAGCACAGTCAGCGATGAAAACAGCGCGCCCTGCTGGAACAACACGCCCATGCGCATATCAATCGCCATTTTCTGGCGCTCATTCACCTTATCAACATCCTGCCCGAAAATATCAATCAGGCCGGATTTCTTCTGGTTCAACCCCAGAATGGTGCGCATCAGCACGGATTTACCGGAGCCGGACGGGCCGATAAAGCCCAGTACCTCGCCACGGCGAATATCCAGATCAAGCTTGTCCAGAATAACATTGCGGCCAAAAGCAACCGTGACATCGCGCACGGAAATAACGGCCTCAGATGCCGCATTTTCCGCTGTCTGCGGTGCCAATTGCTGTTTGTCTTTCGCTACCATAGTGATCCGTGCCGATTATTCCAAAAATATAGTGCAGACATAGCCGCCCTGATCAGAGAGGCTGCTGCTGCGTTTCCGTTGTCAGAAGTCGATGGCTGCATAGAAAATTGCAAACATACCATCCACGACGATCACCACAAAAATGGATTTCACCACTGCGGCGGTCACGCGGCGACCAAGCGATTCCGCGCTGCCTTTTACCTTCATCCCCTCAACAGAGGCCAGAATACCGATAATCATCGCCATAAACGGCGCTTTGATCAGCCCTGCCAGATAGGTCGAAGTTACAATCGCATCACGAAGGCGACTCAAAAAAGCCTCCGGCGGAATGCCGGAATAGGTCCAGGCGACAAACCCCGCACCGGCCAGAGCTGAAAGATCAGCAATAATGGTCAGAAGCGGCAGAATAATCACCAGCGCCACCAGACGCGGAAATACCAAGACCCCCACCGGATTAAGCCCGATTACGGTGAGCGCATCGGTTTCCTCGCGCATTTTCATCGAGCCGATTTCCGCCGTTATCGCACTGCCGGAACGACCGGCAATCATAATTGCGGTCAAAAGCACACCGATTTCACGCAGCACCAGAATACCGACGAGATCGACAACAAAAATTTCCGCACCGAAATAGCGCAACTGGAATGCACCCTGCTGGGCAATAATCGCGCCGATAATGGTGGACATCAACAGCACCACCGGAATGGCACCCACGCCCATACGGTCAATCTGGTTGACGATCGCCGCATAGCTGATGCCGGTGCCTCGCCCCGATTTCAACTGCGAGCCGCGGATTGTCGCGCCCAGAATATGCATGGCCATCAGGAAATCGTCCCATGCGGCCATGGTCACACGGCCGAGCTTTTCCAACAGCGCCAGCACAAAAAACGGCTGCTGCGGTTTTTCCGGCAACTGATAGCGCTCAACGGCAGCGCCTACTTCTTCCAGAAGCGGTGTCCAGCTCGGGCGAATATTGTCAATATGAACGGAAATCTGCTGTTTGCTCAGCGCCAGACGCAGGCGCTCGATCAGCCATGCACCGGCTGTATCAAGGCCGGAAATTCCGGCCATGTCGAGCCGCACGGCCTGCGCCTGCAAATTGCCTGCAAGGCCGCTCTCCAGCTTGCGCATCTGATTATCAACACGGGAGACGCTTAACGATGTCCAGCGGCCGGATAACGCAATAACCGCACCGGTATTATCCGCCGTTACGCTGATTTCCGGAGCGGATACCGGGCTGCTACTTGTTTTCCCCGTTTTATCGGTCAACATGCGTCATCCATTGTTTGAGTCTCGCTGCCTGCATTCGGATAATGTTATGTCCGGTATAAATCCGTGTAACCTCGCAACATTACCGGCAGACAAAGACTCCTGTATCATAAACGCCTGCATAAATATGAATCTGATCATATTCTCAGGCACCAATATAGTCGCAATTTCTACAATGACGGACAGTACCAATGCAATATAATCTCAATCTGCTTATTGAGCGCTACCCGATTGCCGGCAAATTTACAATCTCGCGGGGCTCTAAAACCGAAGCTGTTGTTGTAGTGTGTGAATTAGGTGACGGTATTCACACCGGTCACGGCGAATGTGTGCCTTATGCCCGTTACGGTGAAAGCATCGAATCAGTCAGCGAGCAAATCCGTGCGGTTGAGCCGCTGTTCAAAAATGGCGGCACGGCAGAAGAACTGCGCCTCGCCCTGCAAAGTGCTATGCCTGCCGGTGCGGCACGCAATGCAGTGGACTGCGCTTTGTGGGATTTGCAGGCCAAACAATCCGGCACCACAGCAGCCAAACTGCTCGGCATTGCACCGCGCCCGTTGATCACCGCCATTACCGTTTCCATTGACACGCCGGAAGCCATGGCCGCAGCAACGGCCAAACTTGCCCATCACCCGCTGATCAAAGTTAAAATCGGTGGTGAGAATGATGCAGACCGTATTCGTGCAGTCCGTGCTGCGGCGCCCAAAGCGCAGATTATTCTTGATGCCAATGAAGGCTGGAATGCCGGTAACTTCGACGAGAATATCAATGTTGCTGCCCTGTGCAATATCGGCCTGATCGAGCAGCCGCTGCCATCTTCCGATGACAGCTATCTCTTGCAGGCAAAACGCCCCGTACCGGTTTGCGCTGATGAAAGCGCCCATACATCTGAAGGTCTGGAAAATCTGAAAGACCGCTATGATGCCGTCAATATCAAGCTCGACAAGACCGGCGGCCTCACCGAAGCGCTGATTATGCGTGATAAAGCCCGCAGCCTTGGCCTGCAGGTTATGGTTGGCTGCATGGTCGGTTCATCTCTGGCCATGGCACCTGCCCTGATGGTGGCGCAGGATGCCGATTTTGTGGATCTGGACGGCCCGTTATTGCTGGCAAAAGACCGCGAACCGGCTTTGCATTATGACGGCACAACCGTAACGCCGCCGCTGCCGGAATTGTGGGGTTAACTGCTTTCCGGTTAAGCGCAATATTCACCGGCATGAGACATAATCGCGCTGCCGGTGTTATTTTTCAACAAGGGTGGTTTTCATTGCCATAAAAGGAACGAAAACCATCCTTTTTATTGATTTTTATGCAGTTTCAGACGGTTTTCGGCAGAATATGAGACAGGTTCATCCGGCCGGATTTCATCCTGTCCCGCCTGTCATTTTTCTTCTCAATGAGGTTCAAACAACAAGATTTTATCTTTTTCAGGCACAGAAAAACAGTCTGTGATTTGTATGTTAACGGAATATCCCATATACGACTTTATTCTTAGTCGGGCATTTTCTGTTCAGATTAAGACATCTGTAATGCCCAGGAACCTCTTATTCGCCGCATAATCCGACGCAAAACCGTTACATACTTTTGCTGGAATGCATCATTAACCGCATTGTCCTTAAGCAAAACCGCTTCGCACTTTTGCTGGAAATGCAACATCAACCGCATTGTCCTCACGCAAAACCGCTTCGCACTTTTGCTGGAAATGCAACATCAACCGCATTGTCCAACGCAAAACCGCTTCGCACTTTTGCTGGAAATGCTCCGATGACACACATAGTCTGAAACCCGTTTTCAAGACTCATGTGCCAACTGCCACGGGGATGGCTGCCCCAATCGTCTGAATGGACAAATATACATGACTAAAAAATCATCCACCGATACAACCAAGGCTGCGACCGCTCAGGCCAAGCCTGCGGTCAGAGAATTCTCGGATTTTGATGAATCGGCACTGTTTTACCACCGCTCGCCCAAGCCGGGTAAGCTGGAAATCCAGCCGACCAAAACCCTCGGCAACCAGCGCGATCTCGCGCTTGCCTATTCGCCGGGCGTTGCCGCACCTTGCCTTGCCATTCAGGATGATCCGTCACTGGCGGCCGAATATACAGCCCGCGCCAATCTAGTTGCGGTGATTTCCAACGGTACCGCCGTTCTCGGCCTTGGCAATATCGGCCCGCTGGCTTCCAAGCCGGTGATGGAAGGTAAAGCGGTTCTGTTCAAGAAATTCGCTGATATTGATGTTTTCGATATTGAAGTGGATACGCTGGAAGTAAACCGCATGGTCGATGTGGTTTCCGCACTGGAACCTACCTTCGGCGGTATTAATCTGGAAGATATCAAAGCACCGGAATGTTTCGAAGTTGAGGAACAGCTGCGCGCTAAAATGAATATTCCGGTGTTCCATGACGACCAGCACGGCACAGCAATTATTGTGGCTGCCGCGGTTCTCAATGGTCTGGAACTGGCCGGAAAAGACATCAAAAAAGCAAAAATCGCCGTATCCGGTGCCGGTGCTGCTGCTCTTGCCTGCCTTAACCTGCTTGTCAGCCTTGGTGCTGACCGTAAAAATATCTGGGTCAGCGATCTGGAAGGTGTGGTCTATAAAGACCGTAACGAGTTGATGGACCGCTGGAAAGAGGTCTATGCGCAGGAAACCGATGCCCGTACGCTGAATGATATTATCGACGGCGCAGATGTGTTCCTCGGCGTATCAGCCGCAGGCGTATTAAAGCCGGAAATGGTTGCCAAAATGGCACCTTCCCCGCTGATCATGGCGCTTGCCAATCCGAAGCCGGAAATTATGCCGGAAGAAGCCCGTGCCGTGCGCGAAGATGCGATTATCTGCACCGGTCGTTCGGATTATCCGAACCAGGTCAATAATGTTCTCTGCTTCCCTTATATCTTCCGCGGTGCGCTTGATGTGGGCGCAACAGCCATTAATGAAGATATGAAAATGGCTGCGGTGAAGGCCATTGCCGCCCTCGCCCGTGAAGAAGTATCCGATGTGGCAGCGCGTGCCTATTCCGGCGATACACCGATTTTCGGCGCCAATTACGTCATCCCTTCGCCATTTGATCCGCGCCTGATCCTGCGTATTGCGCCGGCTGTGGCCCAGGCTGCCATGGATACCGGTGTGGCAACCCGCCCGATCACCGATATGGAAGCCTATATCGACCGGCTGAACCGCTTTGTGTTCCGCTCCGGCATGATCATGAAGCCGGTTTTTGCCGCTGCCCGCCGCTCGGCAGACAAGAAACGCGTCATCTATGCCAATGGTGAAGAAGAACGCGTGCTGCGCGCTGCACAGGTGGTGCTGGAAGAAGGCATTGCCCAGCCGATTCTGATCGGCCGTCCGAATGTGATTGAAACCCGCCTGAAGCGCTATGGCTTGCGAATCCGTCCGGGTGTTGATTTTGAAATCATCAATCCGGAAGACGATCCGCGCTACCGCGATTATGTGGATCTGATGCACAAGCTCACCGGTCGTCAGGGTATGACACCGGAAGCTGCACGTTCGATTGTCCGCACCAATCCAACAGTAATTGCCGCTCTGGCCATCATGCGCAATGAAGCCGATGCGATGATCTGCGGCTTAGAAGGTCGCTTTGAACGTCATCTCACGCTGGTCAAGCAGATCCTCGGCGTACAGGAAGGTCTGCATGATCTTTCAACGCTCAGCCTGCTGATTTCCACCCGCGGCACCCTGTTCTTCACCGACACTTATGTAAATATTGATCCGAGTGCCGAAGAAATTGCGGAAATGACCATTCTGGCCGCCAAGGAAATCCGCCGCTTCGGTATTGAGCCAAAGGCTGCGCTGCTGTCGCATTCCAATTTCGGTTCACGCGATTCCAAAAGCGCAGCCAAAATGCGTGAAGCCTGCTCGATCTTGCAGGAACGCTTCCCTGATCTGGAAGTGGACGGCGAAATGCATGGTGATGCAGCGCTGTCGCAGTTCCAGCGCGACCGCGTTTTCCCGAATTCGCGCCTGACCGGTGAAGCCAATTTGCTGGTTTTCCCTAATCTGGATGCCGCCAATATCACCATGAATGTGCTGAAGACCGTAACCGATGCACTGCATGTCGGCCCGATCCTGCTGGGTGCTGCACGCCCTGCGCATATTCTCACGCCTTCGGTCACCTCACGCGGTATTGTCAATATGACCGCTCTGGCCGTGGTTGAGGCTTCACAGCGCACCACTGCTTAACTTGCAGATATAAAACAGCAAAGCCGCATATCTCACGATATGCGGCTTTTTTTATTCACGGGAAATATTTCACATACAAAACAACAAAATCGTTTAAAATCAACAATTTACAAGTAATTTACCATCCTTATTCATACTTTCCGCATATATTTAAAATCATATTTGCGGAGTATTTTCATGGCTCATGCCGCTTATTTTCCAATCATCAGTTTTCATCAGACGACCTGCAAAATAGCATTGACGACCCTGTGTTTGCTGACGCTGCATATGTCAGCCAACGCCCAGAGCATGACAGGCAGTCGCCTGTGCCGTGCCTATGAGCAGGAACTGCAAAACATCAATGAGACGATCCTGCTCAATAACCGTCAGGCTGTGCGCTATCAGCAACTTGCGCAAATGCAGCAGCAGGCACGCCGTGATGCCACGCGTTTTGGCTGTAATGCAGGGCCGTTCAGCAATGGGTCCAATTCAGAAACATGCCGCTATATCAATCATGCGCAGCAGCGGCTGGACAGCGCCATGAATGTGATTGGCACACAGGCCGCCACAGCGCAACAAAGACGCATGCGGCAGGCAATCTACAAGGATATGCAATATTATAATTGCCGCAGCCCGCAGGTTCTCGCCAGACTGATACAGGAAAACCGTGACAGCGCCCGTCAACCGGCACGCAAACGTATCAAGCAAACCTATAAAAAGCCGCAACCGGTCAGACAGGCCGCCCTGCAAAAGCCGGTACTGCTGATACCGGCGCAAGAAACAGAGCCGCAAAGTGACATTATGCCGGTGAAGACCAATAGAAGCATCGGCGCCAGTGTCGGCAAATCTGTTTTCAGCATTCCGGCAGAGCCGGCTATGCACCATACAAAAGCGGCGGAGAATCCCCCGCCGCCCGTGTCAAAAGCCGTTGATTATGTGCCGGATCCGAAGATCAGGCGCGTCGGGCCAGCGTATTTTCCCGCCCAATAAGCGGCAAAAGATCAGCCAGTTCAGGGCCGGATGCAACGCCGGTCAATGCAAGACGCAAAGGCATGAACAATGTTTTGCCTTTGCGGCCGGTTGCCGCCTTCACGGCCTCTGTCCAGACTTTCCAGACATCACCGCCCCAAGGCGCATCAGGCAAAAGATCAAAAGCCTGCGTGATGAAATCCTTGTCTTCCGCTGCGACAGCATCACTGTAAGGCTCAGTGCGGTTGACGACTTCCCACCATTGCGCGGCATCCTGCACATGGTCGATATTACCGCGCACCGCAGCCCAGAAAGCCTCGGCCTTTTCGCCGCTGATACCCAAAACGGCCAGACGCGGCGCAACATCGGCAAATTCCAAATGATGGATCAGAGCGCGGTTGAGACCGGTCAGATCAGCCGGATCAAATTTGGCATTGGATTTCGACGCATGGGACGGCTCGTAACGTGCGGCCAGTTCTTCCATTGTCGCTACCGGCTCAACATTATCTGATGTACCGGTGAGCACAGCCAGAGAGGCAACGGCCATCGGCTCAACGCCTGCGTCACGCAAAGAGCCGACTGACAGAGCGCCGGAACGCTTGGACAGCCCTTCACCGCTGGTGGTGGTCAGCAAATTGTGGTGGCCGAATGTTGGCACCACATCGCTCAGCGCACGGAAAATCGCAATCTGCGCACCGGTATTGGTCACATGGTCATCACCGCGAATAATATGGGTGATGCCCATATCAATATCATCGACCACCGATGGCAGCGTATAGAGATAAGTGCCGTCTTCACGCACCAGCACCGGATCAGACATCGAGGCCAGATCAACGGTCTGCGGTCCGCGTACCAGATCATCCCAATGCACTTCGGTACGTTCGGTTTCAAAAGGCGAATTTTTGAAATTCGGCAGCAGGAAACGCCAATGCGGTTTGCGCCCTTCCGCTTCATAGGCTGCCTTCTGCTCATCCGTCAGTTTCAGCGCATCGCGGCCATAGACCGGTGGCAGGCGGCGGGTCAGGCGCATTTTGCGGCGCAGTTCCAGCTCTTCCGCCGTTTCATAACAGGCATAGAGCAGACCGGCTTGTTTCAGCTTTTCAACGGCAGCATCATAGACCGCAAAACGCTTGGACTGATATTCCACACGCGAAGGCTTGATGCCAAGCCAGTCGATGTCACGGGCAATGGCTTCAGCATATTCAGTTTTGGAACGCTCAACATCCGTATCATCATAACGCAGGATGAATTGCCCCTTATTCTTCAGAGCAAACAACCAGTTATAAAGCGCCGGACGGGCATTGCCGATATGGATATAGCCGGTCGGAGACGGTGCGAAACGAACGATTACAGTCATAATTTTCTTCTTTATTGATCTTGTTTAATGCCGGTCGCGGAAGCGGTTGGTAATCGGATAACGGCGGTCGCGGCCAAAATTCTTGGTGGTGATTTTCACACCCGGGGCCGATTGGCGGCGCTTATATTCAGCGATGTAAAGCAGATGCTCCACACGCTCGACCACAGCGCGGTCATAGCCCTCAGCCACAATCTCATCCACGCTGCGCTCATGCTCAACCAGCGCTTCCAGAACCGCATCCAATACCGGATATGGCGGCAGGGAATCCTGATCGGTTTGGTTATCACGCAATTCCGCACTTGGTGCTTTGTCGATGATATTTTGCGGCACAACCACGCCTTCAGGCCCCATTGCCCCATCCGGCAAATGGTGGTTGCGCCAGTCAGCCAGCGCATAGACCTGCATTTTATAGAGGTCTTTGATCGGGTTGAAGCCGCCATTCATATCGCCATAGAGCGTGGCATAACCAACAGCCATTTCCGATTTGTTGCCGGTGGTCACAACCATGGAGCCGAACTTGTTGGAAATCGCCATCAGGATAACGCCACGGGCGCGGCTTTGCAGATTTTCCTCTGTCACACCGCTGTCAGTGCCCTCGAACAGAGGATTCAGCACAGTGAGAAAGCCCTCAACAGGCTCTGCAATCGGCACAATATCATAACGGCAGCCCAGTGCTTCGGCGCAGTCTTTTGCATCTTTCAGCGAAGTTTCTGATGTATAGCGATAAGGCAGCATCACCGTATGCACACGGTCTTTGCCCAGCGCATCCACGGCCATTGCAGCACAAATCGCAGAGTCCAGCCCACCGGAGAGGCCAAGAACCACGCTTTTGAAGCCGTTTTTATTCACATAATCGCGCAGGCCATGCATACAAGCGAGATAATCGGCCTCTTCGCCTTCCGCTATCCAGTTGCGGTCACCATCGGCACAGCCCCAACCATCCTCACCGCGTGTCCAGTCTGTCAGCGCAATTTGCTCTTCAAACTGCTTGAGCTGCACAGCCAGATGATGATTGGCATTAATGACAAAAGAACCGCCGTCAAACAGCAATTCATCCTGCCCGCCGGTCTGGTTGGCATAGATCACCGGCAGACCGGTTTCCACCACCTGACGCACCACCACCTGATGGCGCACTTCCATCTTGGAGCGGTGATAAGGCGAACCATTCGGCACCAGCAGAATTTCTGCACCGCTCTCCGCCAGCGTTTCACAAACGCCAAGCTCGCCCCAAATATCCTCGCAAACCGGAATGCCAAGCCGCACACCGCGAAAATTCACCGGCCCCGGCATTGCTCCGGCCTGAAAATTGCGCTGCTCGTCAAACTCACCGTAATTGGGCAAATCAACCTTATAGCGTTCGGCAATCACCTTGCCGCCATCCAGCACCATCACCGCATTATGCAATCCGCTTTCACGCTGCAAAGGTGTGCCGATAATAATTCCGGGCCCGTTATCGCCTGTATCCAGCGCCAGTTCCCGCACGGTTTTTTCACAAGCCTGCACAAATGCCGGCTTGGAAACCAGATCTTCCGGCGGATAGCCGCAGATAAACAATTCAGTAAACAGGATAAGATCAGCTTGCGCTTCAGCCGCAATTTTACGGGCTGCACGTGCCTTGGCGAGATTGCCTTGCAGATCGCCCATAACCGGATTCAGCTGGGCGATTGCGATGCGTAATTTATCGGGTGATGTGGTCAGTGTGCTCATGGCACAAGCATTACCGCGACTGCCATTTTCTTGCAATTCAAAACAGGGCTCAAAACGGGGCAAAAATCAGCGCGCCCCAACGCACGAGGCATATTTAAGTACTGAAAATCAACGGCCAGAGATGATAGACCCAGACAGCAGCACACATAATCGAAGCGATCAGTACGGCCAGTGAGCCGCAATCTTTGGCAATCTGAATATCTTTCTTAAAATCACGGCTGATTGCGTTACAGGCGGCTTCCACGGACGTGTTGATGATTTCCACCAGCAACAGAAACAGTACCGCGCCGACCAACAGCAAATAGGTTGCCATATCCGCCGCCACAAACCACGCCACAGGCAAGGACACCAGCAGCAAAACCAGTTCCTGCTGTACCGGCTTTTCATGGCGCGCCAGATGGCTCAGTGCCCGCATGGAATTGATAAATGCTTTGAATATGCGTTCCATTATGCCCCGCAATAATCTGGTCAGAGAATAGAATACGGGCGGAGACAAAGCTCCGCCCGTATCGTTTTAACTATTTAAAATTATGCACTTACCGCAACTTTCTGAGGATGTGAATCACGATCCTTTTTCAGAAGTTCTGCCACGAGGAAGGCCAGTTCCAAAGCCTGATCCGCATTGAGGCGCGGGTCGCAATGGGTGTGGTAACGGTCTGACAATTCTTCCGCAGAAATAGCGCGGGCACCACCGGTGCATTCGGTCACATTCTTACCGGTCATTTCGATATGAATACCACCGGCATGGGTGCCTTCCGCCTGATGCACAGCAAAGAAGCTCTGAACTTCCTTCAGAACACGGTCAAACGGACGGGTCTTGTAGCCCGCAGCGGTGATCGTATTGCCATGCATCGGATCACAGGACCAGACAACCTTACGGCCTTCCTTCTCAACCGCACGGATCAGACGCGGCAGATGTTCTTCCACCTTGTCATAGCCGAAACGGGCAATCAGGGTCAGACGACCGGCTTCGTTTTCCGGATTAAGCTTATCAATCAGACGGATAAGATCATCGGCTTCCAAAGACGGGCCGCATTTCATGCCGATCGGATTTTTAATACCGCGGCAATATTCAATATGCGCATGGTCGATCTGGCGGGTGCGGTCACCAATCCACATCATATGGCCGGATGTGCCGTACCAATCACCGGAGGTGGAGTCGATACGGGTCAGCGCTTCTTCATAGCCAAGCAGCAAAGCTTCATGGCTGGTGTAGAAATCGGTTTCACGCAGCACATGATTGCTGTCTGCGGTAATACCGATGGAACGCATGAAATCCATGGTCTCGGAAATGCGGTTGGCAAGCGCAGCATAGCGTTCGCTCTGCGGGCTGTCGGAGACGAAGCCGAGCGTCCATTTATGCACGTTTTCCAGATTGGCATAACCACCCTGTGCGAAAGCACGCAGCAGGTTAAGCGTGGCAGCCGACTGGCGATAGACCATTTCCTGACGGTTCGGATCAGGAATGCGCGAGCCTTCGCTGAAATCAATACCGTTGATAATATCACCGCGGTAAGACGGCAGTTCCACACCGTTGATCGTTTCCATGTCGCTGGAGCGCGGCTTGGCAAACTGACCGGCAATACGGCCGATTTTAACAACAGGCTGTGATCCGCCGAAAGTCAGCACAACAGCCATTTGCAAAAAGACGCGGAAAAAGTCGCGGATATTGTCCGCGCCATGTTCCGCAAAGCTTTCTGCACAATCGCCACCCTGTAAAAGGAAGGCGCGACCTTCAGCCACTTCGGCCAGTTGCCGGGTCAGCTTGCGCGCTTCCCCTGCAAAAACCAAAGGCGGATATGTACGCAGACGAGCCTCGACATCGGCCAAAGCCTGCGCGTCCGGATAAGAAGGCACTTGCTTTATCGGCATGCCTCTCCAGGATTGCGGTGTCCAGTTCTTCGTCATTATAGCACCTGTGTTATTTTCAAATTTTAATAAAATTATCCCCTGCTGTTCCGCATCATTGCGGTAACAGCCTTGCGTATATAATCTACAGGAAGGCAATTAACCAGACGCAATTGAAAAGATGCGTCATCTCTTGTCATTTTTGCCAAGTTTCTCATGCGATTTTGTAATTTTTAAACAAAAAACCGGCGATATGTACCGCCGGTTTGCGCTTTTCAATCATTATATGCGTATGACGGTCAGCCTTCACGCACACCATTCACCAGCCGGTAGCTTGGCGTGTACATGGTCACAAATTCTTCCGCCGCAGACGGATGCAGCGCCATGGTACGGTCGAAATCGTCTTTCGATGCATTGGCTTTCAGGGCAATACCGAGTAACTGCGCCATTTCGCCTGCATCCGGCCCCAAAACGTGAGCACCGAGCACTTTGCGACTGTCGCCGTCAACCACCAGCTTGGTCAGCATTTTCTCATGGCGACCGGCAAGCGTATTACGCATCGGGCGGAAATGCGCACGGTAAATCTCGACATTGGCATAGTGTTTTGCCGCTTCTTCTTCCGACATGCCGACGGTGCCGATTTCCGGCTGGGAGAAAACCGCCGTCGGGATCAGCTCATGATCCGGACGTACCGGATTGCCCTTAAACGCAGTTTCAAGGAAACACATAGCTTCATGAATGGCCACCGGTGTCAGCTGTGCACGGTTGGTAATGTCACCCACAGCCCAGATATTTTCCACGCTGCTGCGCGAATATTCATCCACGATCACCGAACCGTCAGAAGCCAGTTTCACACCGGCATTTTCCAGCCCGATGCCTTTGGTATTCGGCACACGGCCAATGGCCTGCAAGACCTGATCGGCGGCCAGAACCTCACCATTGCTTAAAGTAACGGCAAGGCGGCTGTCGCCCTGCGCTTCTGCCACCGCAGTAATCTGTGTTTCAGTTACAATGCGGATGCCTTTTTCAGCCATCGCTTCGCTCACCAAACGGTACAGATCACCGTCGAAACGGTGCAAAATCTGCTTGCCGCGATAGACCAGCGTGGTTTCCACACCCAGACCGTTGAAAATACCGGCAAATTCCACGGCAATATAACCACCGCCCTGAATGACGATGGATTTCGGCAGGGTTTTCAGATCAAAGACATCATTGGAACTGATGCATAATTCATGGCCGGGCATGGCCTCATCCATAAACGGACGGCCGCCTGTGGCAATCAGAATGGTTTCAGCCGTAACCGTCTTGCCGCTGCCGACCAGCTCTACCGTATGCGCATCTTTCAGCATCGCACGATAAGGCAGGATTTCGGTTTTCGCATTGTTCAGCCCCTTGGCATAAAGACCCTCAAGGCGGGTGATTTCCGCTTCTTTATTGGCAACAAGGCGCGACCAGTCAAAACTGCTTTCACCGACCGTCCAGCCATAACCGGCAGCATCGCTGAAATGTTCCGGAAATTGCGAGGCATAAACATAGAGTTTTTTCGGCACACAACCGCGAATCACGCAGGTGCCGCCCATGCGGAATTCCTCAGCCAGACCGACCCGTTTTCCCATGGATCCGGCAAGACGCCCTGCCCGTACCCCGCCGGAGCCGCCGCCGATAACAAACAGGTCATAGTCGTAACTGGTCATAATTTTCTCCGAACATATCAGCTTGCATAACAGAATATGTAATTTGTCTCTGTGCTTAACAAGAGGCGCGGCTTTTCACAATCAGGTTAATTCCCGTGCCCTTACCTGTGCCGCACTCTGGCAGAGACAGATTAAGGCAGGCTGAGGATTGGCACTTCCATATCTGTAAAAACAAAAAAGCCCGCGTTTGACGCGGGCTTTTCCAGATAAAATCGAGCCGTAATTACTCAGCTGCAGCCGGAGCTGCGCTGCCTGCGGCTTTGGAAAGCACTTCGCTTACCTGCACAGCCAGATCACGGGCAACGCCGTTCTGCCAGAGTTCAGCAGCCTTCAGCACTTCACGGGTAACAATCGGGCCTTCAGCAATCAGCTTTTTACCGGCTTCCGATGTATAGAAAGAGCTGATCGCTTTCAGCTCATCTTCCGTGAAGGAATTGGCATAAACGCGGGCAGCTTCGTTTTCCAGATCGGAGCGGCGGGCAGCCAGAGCCAGAGCCTTATCATCAACAGTTTTGGTGATGATGGCTTCAAGGTTCGGGTCTTTCTGGATCAACTCAGCCTTCAGCGCCTGTGCAGCACGCGGCAGAATGCCGTCGAACTGTTCAGTTGCACCGATTGCAGAAATCGCAGCGCGTGCAGCGGCCAGATGAGACTGGGAAGCCTCCTGCGCCTGTGCAAGATTGACACCTGCCAGCATTGTAAGCGCCAGTGCCGGCGCAAGAAGACGGCGATACCCAATTGCCTTGGTCATATGGTCAATACTCCGTTTTATATTCAAGCCGCACCGTTTCTCCGGTGCAAAATCAGGTTCTGCCGGAATGGTCAGACAGAAATACTATGTCCGGAGCCTGCCTTGCAGTACAAAACAGGCTCAATCTCTTTATTCGCCTTCACGCCCGCCGGTTTAAGGCCAACGTCAGGTCAGGTTCATGTAAGCGTCAATGTGCGGATGCCGGAGGCTCCGGCAATGATTGCGGCACGGGCCAGCCCGATGAACAAACCATGCTCCACAACGCCCGGAATGGCAAACAGCGCATCGGATAATGCTTCTGTATCCGGAATGCGGCCAAAAGATGCATCCAGAATATAATGTCCGCCATCGGTGACGAAAATTTCACCGTCTTTCACGCGCAAAGCCAGTGGCGCTTCAAGACCAAGATCAGCAATAGCCTTTTCAATCGCCAGTTTTGTGGCTGCGAGACCAAAACGGTTCACTTCCACCGGCAGCGGAAAACGACCGAGCGTTTCAACAACCTTTGATTCGTCAGCAATCACGATCATAGCATCGGATGCAGCAGCGACAATTTTCTCGCGCAGCAAAGCACCGCCGCCGCCTTTGATCAGCGACAATTGACTATCCACTTCATCCGCGCCGTCAATAGTCAGATCAAGATGCGGGGTTTCTTCCAGTGTTGTCAGCGGCACACCCAGTTCAGCGCATAAAGCAGCCGTGCGCTCAGAGGTCGGCACACCGATGATTTCAAAGCCTTCAGCCACTTTTACAGCCAGCAGACGCACAAATTCCTCAGCCGTGGAGCCGGTACCGATGCCCAGCTTCATACCGCTTTTCACATGGGTTAAGGCCTCAGCGGCAGCGGCAATTTTCAACTGACGCGGATCAACTGAACTCATAATCTGCTTCCCGTATTTAAGCGCAGCCATAACTGCATAATTTCAGGCATTTAAAGCTGCCGCGTTTTCAGGCGCCAACACCGATAAAGCTGTTTTTGAGCATTTCCGTCTGAAATTGAAACACGGAAATGCCCTGTCATTTGTATTGGCGTGCATCTTTTCGAAAAACGCTTCTCACTTTTCCGCGATGCACTCTGATGTATTGGCGTACATCTTTTCAAAAAAACGCTTCGCATTTTTTCGTGATGCACTGTGATTTCTGATCTGCATGTAGCACGAGCGCCACGCACGGCAAATATAATATTGCGCGCATTTCATCTATTTACGGAAAAAGACTATCTATAAATGCGGTTTCGGATAAGTTTTGCAGCTGTCAGCAGATTATGCGGCACCCATGCACTGAAATAACACGTCATAAAGGGCAGATATGTCTTATTCTTCCGCGGCAACGGCTACAGCAAAACCGGTCATCGTTTTTGATCTCGACGGTACTCTGGTTGAAACAGCGCCGGATTTGCTGGACAGCCTCAATCATTGCCTGCTTGCCTGCGGCCTGCAATCGGCAGATCCGGTATCTTTGCGCAAATTTGTCGGCTCCGGCGCCAAAGTTATGATTGAGCGCGCCTGTCAGGCGCAGAAAAAGCTGCTCACACAGCAAGAATTGCAGGAGCTGTTTGCCTTATTTATGGAGCATTACAACAGCAACATGCCGGGACATTCCGCTTATTTTCCCGGCGTTGCCGCCTGTCTCGATAAACTGAGTGCTGCGGGTTATCTTCTCGCTGTATGTACCAATAAATTTGAAGTCAGTGCGAAAAAGCTTTTGGAAAGCATGGGCGAAGCGCACCGCTTTGCCGCCATTTGCGGACAGGATACTTTCCCTTACCGCAAGCCAGATCCGCGCCATATTACCAGCACGATTGCACAGGCGCAGGGCAACCCGCATCAGGCGATTATGGTGGGTGACAGCCGCGCGGATATTGATGCCGCCAAAGCGGCCGGTATTCCGGTAATTGCGGTGGATTTCGGCTACACCGATTTGCATGTCTCGCATTTTGAACCAAGCCGTATCATCTCGCATTATGACGAGCTGACACTGGCTATGGTGAGCAATCTTATGGAGCAGGCGAAACAAGCTGCGGAATAGATAAATTGAAGGCGAAGAGAAATGACCACTAAACAAAATATCTCAGCCACACAATCTTTCGGCAAAACCATTGATTTTGGCAAGACTGCCTCTGATTATCGGAATTTCCGTGCCGGTTTCCCGCCGGAATTTTTCGATACATTATGGGCGAAAAATTATATCAGCTCCCATCAGACAGCGCTTGATATCGGTACGGGAACCGGCACGGTTGCTCGGGGCCTTGCACAAAAAGGCTTGGTTGTAAGCGGCCTTGATCCGGCTCAGGCTTTGCTTGATGAGGCCAAAGAACTGGATAAAGCTGCTGGTGTCACGATCCGCTACAAGACTGGCTCTGCAGAAAATCTTAAGGAAGCTGAAAATAGTTTTGACCTGCTGACAGCCGGCCAATGCTGGCACTGGTTTGACCGCCCCAAAGCAGCCGCGCAAGCAAAACGGGTTTTGAAACCTGATGGCCGTATCATTATCGCTCATTTTGACTGGCTGCCTTTTGCCGGAAATGCGGTTGAGGCAACAGAACATCTCATCCTGCAATATAATCCGCAATGGACACTGGCCGGTGGCAGCGGAATTTATCCGCAATGGTTGCAGGATTTGGCAGAGGCCGGTTTCACTGCAATCGAGACATTTTCTTTTGATCTGCCGGTCTATTACAGCCACGAAGCATGGCTCGGACGTATCCGTGCCAGCGCAGGCGTTAAAGCCAGCCTGTCGCCGGAAGAAACTGCCCGCTTTAACAATGAATTATCGCAGCTATTATTGAAAGATTTCCCCGAAGACCCGCTCGCTATTCCGCATCGGGTCTGGGCTGTCACCGCAGTCAATACAAAATAAGAAAAGCGGGATTTCTCCCGCTTCTTTAATTATAGAGGGGATATATCCCCGCTTAACTTGTTATAAAGGCGGGATATCGCCTTTGGCCCATTCCGCTGTCGTCTCTTCAAAGAAGTCATTGAAACGACCGGCTTCAATCGCATCGCGGATGCCCTGCATCAGATATTGATAATAATGCAGATTATTCCATGTCAGCAGCATACCGCCCAGCGCTTCATTGGACTTCACCAGATGATGCAGATAAGCGCGGCTGTAATCCCGTGCTGCTGGACAGGTTGAGGTTTCATCCAGCGGACGGTGATCTTCCGCATGGCGTGCATTGCGCAAATTCACCTTACCGTGGCGGGTAAAGGCCAGACCGTGACGGCCGGAACGGGTCGGCATCACGCAGTCAAACATATCAATACCGCGGGCAACCGATTTCAGCATATCATCCGGTGTGCCAACGCCCATCAGATAGCGCGGCTTGTCATGCGGCAGCAGCGGACAGGTGACATCCAGAATATCCAGCATCACATTTTGCGGCTCACCAACGGCCAGACCGCCAACCGCATAGCCTTTGAGATCCATGGCCTTCAAAGCCAGTGCAGACTGCTCACGCAATTGCACATTATCGCCGCCCTGCACGATACCGAACATGGCTTTGCCCGGCTGATTGCCGAACGCCACTTTGCAGCGCTCTGCCCAACGCAATGACAGTTCCATTGCTTTTTGCATCACATTGAAAGAGGCAGGCAGTGCGGTACATTCATCCAGCTGCATCTGAATATCACTGTCGAGCAGCCCCTGAATTTCGATGGAGCGCTCCGGTGACATTTCATAGGCACGGCCGTCAATATGCGAGCGGAAAGTTACACCCTGCTCGGTCAGCTTGCGCAACTGCGCCAGCGACATGACCTGAAAACCACCGGAATCGGTGAGGATCGGCCCCTGCCAGCCGCCAAACTCATGCAAACCGCCAAGACGCGCCACACGTTCGGCACCCGGACGCAGCATCAGATGATAGGTGTTGCCGAGAATGATATCCGCACCAAGATCTTTGACCTGATCCATATACATGGCTTTAACGGTGCCTGCGGTGCCAACCGGCATAAAGGCCGGCGTGCGGATAGTGCCGCGCGGCATGGTAATTTCACCGCGCCGCGCTTTGCCGTCAGTCGCCAGCACTTTGAATTCAAAATTTTCACTGCTCATATCAAACAAACTCTTTAATCGCGGCGCGTTAACAGGCTGGCATCGCCATAGGAATAAAACCGGTATTCATTGCTGATCGCATGGGCATAGGCCGCCTGCATTGTCTCGAAACCACTGAAAGCCGAGACCAGCATAAACAATGTCGAGCGCGGCAGATGGAAATTGGTCATCAGCATATCAATCGCACGGAATTTATAACCGGGGGTGATGAAAATATCCGTCGCCCCTGACCATGGCCGGATAATACCATCCTCGCCGGTTGCGCTTTCAATCAGGCGCAGAGATGTGGTGCCGACAGAGATAATCCGCCCGCCCCGCTCATGCACACGGTTGAGTGCGGCTGCGGTTTCTTCCGACACATGGCCGATTTCCGCATGCATTTTATGATCGGCAGTATCATCCGCCTTCACCGGCAGAAATGTGCCTGCGCCCACATGCAGGGTCACAAAATGCTCTTCCACGCCTTTGGCGCGGATGCGTTCCAGAAGATCCGGCGTGAAATGCAATCCGGCCGTTGGTGCAGCCACGGCCCCTTCTTCACGGGCATAGACGGTCTGATAATCCTGCCTGTCCTGCGCATCCTCCGCCCGTTTGGAGGCAATGTAAGGCGGCAGCGGAATATGACCGACAGAGGCAATCGCCTCATCCAGCACCGCGCCTGAGACATCAAACACCAGCAGCACTTCGCCGCTGTCATGCTTTTCCGCAACCGTTGCATCCAATGTGCCTAAGAAACAGCTGGAACCGGAATGGCCGAAACGGATACGCTCGCCCTGTTTCACACGCTTTGCCGGACGCAAAAACGCCTTCCAGCGATCAGCGCCGGTGCGCATATGCAAGGTTGCGCTTACCGAGGCGACAGAGCCGTCACGCTCGCGCGTACCCTCAAGCTGCGCCGGAATAACCTTGGTATCATTGAAGACCAGCGCATCGCCTTCACGCAGCAGATCCGGCAGATCACCGACATGCAGATCCTGCAAAGGCTGATCGGGCACAATGCGCAGCAACTTAGCCTGATCACGCGGGGTTACCGGACGCAGCGCAATACGCTCTTCCGGCAGATCAAAATCAAACAGATCAACGCGCATTACAGGCCTCAGTTTCGGGGAGATGTAAATATTCAAGACTTCGCATTGCCCTGCATTACAGAACAGCGCACAAAAAATAAAGGGCGCGTTACGGATTGAACCATAACGCACCCCTCAACTTATTAGGCTGCAAGCCTAGTATCTGAATAAAAAAGCGGCAGGCAGTGGCGAAAATGGTGATTTTTGAGCACCGGAGCGGAGCGTACTGATTGTACGTGAGCACCGGAGCGCAGAAAATTGCCATTTGCAGACCGGCATGGCGACTTTTAGATCAGAAATTACAGATCAGCAGCAATTTTAGCAGAAGTAATCGAATCCGGATCAGTTACCGGTTCGCCGCGCTTGATCTTGTCGACATTGTCCATGCCTTCGATAACCTGACCCCATACGGAATACTGGCGATCCAGCCAAGGCGCATCAGCAAAGCAGATATAGAACTGGGAGTTAGCCGAGTTCGGGTTCTGGCTGCGGGCCATCGAGCAAGTGCCGCGCACATGCTTGGTATTGCTGAATTCTGCCTTCAGGTCAGGCTTGTCAGAACCGCCCATACCGGCGCGGGACGGGTTGAAGCTTGCGCCGCCCTGCTTACCGAATTTCACGTCACCGGTCTGCGCCATGAAACCGTCGATCACGCGGTGGAAAACAACGCCGTCATAAGCGCCTTCGCGTGCCAGTTCCTTAATGCGGGCAACATGACCCGGTGCCAGATCAGGATAGAGTTCGATTGCAACTGTACCTTTGGTGGTTTCCAGTACCAGTGTGTTTTCCGGATCTTTATAAGCCATCGGGCTTCTCCTGTAGATTTTCAGGCTGCGCTTGCAGCAGCCCTGTTGAAAGTAGAATTACTTAACATCGGCCTGAATAACGGCTTTAACGATACGGTCAGGATTATCAACCGCGCCATTGGCAGATTTGCTGCCTTTTTTGATTTTATCGACGGTTTCCATACCGCTGGTCACTTCACCGACAACAGTATACTGGCCGTTCAGGAACGAACCTTCGTCAAACATGATGAAGAACTGCGAATTGGCAGAATCCGGTGCTGAGCTGCGTGCCATGCCGACAGTGCCGCGCTTGAATGGCTCTTTGGAAAATTCCGCAGGCAGATTGCCGTAAGAAGAACCGCCGGTGCCTGCGCGTCCCGGATTATAATCCTTATTATTGGCATTGCCGAACTGTACGTCACCGGTCTGCGCCATGAAACCATCAATCACGCGGTGGAATACAACACCGTCATAAGCGCCGTCACGCACCAGCTTCTTGATCTGTTCGGCATGTTTCGGTGCCAGATCAGGGCGCAGTTCGATCGCAACATCACCGTCTTTCAGGGTCAGAATGACGGTATTTTCTGGATCAGCGGCCTGTGCGCTGAGCGGCTGCAGCGCAGCTGTTGCTGAAAATGCGAGAAAGGCTGTGAAAGCCAGGAATTTACGCAAAAAGGACATGATATTTCCTGTTTGAAGGTGAAATCTTATTTCTTGAACTTATGCAAAAGCGCTTTTGCAACAGCAGGCGGCACGAAGCGGCTCACATCGCCGCCCATTGCCGCAATCTGGCGCACCAGTGTGGCAGTAATAAAACGCACATGCGGGGAAGCAGGTAAAAACACAGTCTGAATTGCCGGCGCAAGGCCTGCATTCATACCGGCCATCTGCATTTCATAGTCAAAATCCGTGGCATCGCGCAGGCCGCGCACCATCACACTTGCCTGATATTGCGCTGCGGTTTCCACCACCAAGCCGCTGAAGCTGGTATAATCAATGCGGCTGTTATCTTTACCGAAAGCCTCAGCCCCCGCCTCGCGCAACAGTGCCACGCGCTCATCAAAGCTGAAAAGCGGGGTTTTACCCGGATGCACGCCAATGGCGACAATCACCCGATCCGCCAGCCCCAAAGCACCGCGTAAAACATCCAGATGGCCATTGGTGGCCGGATCAAAGGATCCTGCATAGAGAGCTGTTTTCATGGGTTTTGAATTAATCTTTATACTGACGGATTTCAATCATCTGAGCATTTCCATTTTTCCCGCGTAAAAACAAGCCCGCATGGCTACAGATATCAGGGCTTTATGCAGCATAACGGCCAATGTTTATGCATTTCGCCACAAGCGCTCCGGTGTTTTTCACTTCACTTAAGCCTCAGGCTTACATCAAAAGCATAAGTTTACGGGCTTTGAAACTGAACGTAGCATGAATAAGCCTGTCAGCAATAATTCACAGCACAGCCCTTATATTTAGCCATAGTTAAATGGATGCGGAGTGCCTGAACGCGGCGGTTTTCTGTTTTTATGCAACCTTTGTCTCGCTTGTGCGTACTATAAGCGAAAGGATAAAATGATGATGCTATTTCTTCTCGCAGTCTCAATGATCGTCGCGATGATGTTTGCAGCCATTATCCTGATGATCGAAGAAAGTGCCTCCAAGCGGCTGAATGATCAGCAAACCGCTTTTGACCTGCGCTCCGTGCGGCGCATTGCCCGCCGCACCCGATCGAAACATGTTACACATGCCTGAAAGGGTGAAATACACCGAACCAACGAAGCAAAACACACATTAATATGAAGTGATCTTTTCTTGGTTTTGCCCTATTCAAGCCCAATTAGATACAAATTACCTCTTTAAACAGAGGGAAATTGCAGCCGGAACCTCCAGTCCAGGCTCTTATTCAAGGCGATGTGAGAAGACATCGCCTTTTTCTTTTGTACCGCACCAAATGCCAAACGTGCCTTTCCCGCAGCTGGTTTCAATAAAATATCCCCCGCAACCGGCTTGGTTACGGGGGATATAATCTGATCAGACAATTGAACAGAGATTACTCTGTTGCACTCTCTTCCGGCGCATCGGATGCGGTTTCCGGCGTTTCAGCTGCAACACCTGTTTCTTCCGTTTCATCTTCATCATCGGTTTCCGAAATACGTTCCACCGACACAACCTTTTCACCATCTGCGGTGTTGAAGATTGTTACGCCCTTGGTGGAGCGACCGGCAACACGGATGCCGCCAACCGGTACGCGGATCAGCTGACCGCCATCGGATACCAGCAGGATCTGGTCGCTTGCTTCCACAGGGAACAGGGCAACAAGCTGGCCGATTTCATCGGTTTTCGATGTATCCGTTGCACGGATACCCTTACCGCCACGGCCGGAAATACGGAATTCATAGGAAGAAGAACGCTTGCCATAGCCGAATTCGCTGACTGTCAGCACAGTCTGCTCATGGGCTTTCAGCTCTTCATAGCGTTCATCATTGAGTTCTGTATCTTCCGTGACCTCTTCACCGACAACTGCAATATCCTCAACATCATCCGAGCCAAGGCTGCGGCGTTCCGCAATAGCGCGTTTGAGATAGGCAGTACGTTCGGCCGGTGTGGCTTCCACATGCTCAAGAATAGCCATGGAAATAACCTTGTCACCGTCGGCAAGATTGATACCGCGCACACCGATGGAATTACGACCGGCAAACACGCGCACATCATCCACACGGAAGCGGATACACTGACCACCGGCTGCGGTAAGCAGCACGTCATCATTGACCGTACATGTATCGACCGAGAGGATTTCATCGCCCTCTTCTTCCAGCTTCATCGCAATTTTACCATTGCGGTTGACCTGAACGAAGTCAGACAGCTTGTTACGGCGAACCGTACCGCGCGTTGTGGCGAACATCACGTCGAGTTCTGCCCAGCTTGCCTCATCCTCAGGCAGCGGCATAATCGTGGTGATACGCTCACCCTGCTGCAAAGGCAGCATATTAATCAAGGCCTTACCACGGGACTGCGGTGTACCGATCGGCAGACGCCAGACCTTTTCCTTATAGACAATACCGCGCGAGGAGAAGAACAGCACCGGCGTATGGGTATTGGCCACAAACAGACGGGTAACGAAATCCTCGTCCTTGGTTGCCATGCCCGAACGGCCTTTACCGCCACGGCGCTGCGCACGGTAAGTGTTGAGCGGCACGCGCTTGATATAACCGGCATGGCTGACGGTCACGACCATATCTTCACGGGCGATGAGGTCTTCATCATCCATTTCTGCGCCGCCAAGCGTCAGTTCGGTACGGCGCGGCGTGGCGAATTCATCACGAACCGCAGCCAGCTCATCCTTAACGATACCGAGAATACGCTCGCGCGATGCCAGAATAGCCAGATATTCTTTGATTTCTTCGCCGATCTTGTTCAGTTCATCGGCAATTTCATCACGGCCAAGAGCGGTCAGGCGCTGCAGGCGCAGTTCGAGAATTGCACGAGCCTGCTCTTCCGACAGATTATAAGTATTATCGTCATTGAGCACATGACGCGGGTCATCAATCAGACGGATCAGCGGTGCAATATCAACGGCAGGCCAGCGGCGTGTCATCAATTGCTCACGCGCAGTTGCCGGATCCGGCGCACGGCGGATCAGCGCAATCACCTCGTCAATATTGGCAACGGCAATCGCCAGACCAACCAAGACATGGGCGCGTTCGCGGGCTTTATTGAGCAGGAATTTGGTACGGCGGCTGACAACTTCCTCGCGGAAATGCACAAAAGCCGTCAACACTTCAAGCAATGTCAGAAGCTGCGGTTTACCGCCGTTCAGCGCCACCATATTGCAGCCGAAAGAGGTCTGCAGCGGCGTGTAACGGTAAAGCTGGTTCAAGACCACATCAGCATTGGCATCGCGCTTCAGCTCGATCACCACGCGGTAACCTTCACGGTCGGATTCATCGCGCAGATCGGAAATGCCTTCGATACGCTTGTCGCGCACCAATTCAGCCATTTTTTCGATCATGGTCGCTTTATTGACCTGATACGGCACTTCCGTGATCACGATGGATTCACGGTCATTGCGCATTGGTTCAATCGAAACGCGGCCGCGCATCAGTACAGAACCGCGACCGGTGCTGTAAGCGGAATAAATGCCGGAACGGCCGAGAATCAAACCGCCGGTTGGGAAATCCGGCCCCGGAATGATCTCGATCATTTCTTCCAGCGTCATTTCAGGATTATCGATCAGGGCAATACAGCCATTGATCACTTCACCCAAATTATGCGGCGGAATATTGGTGGCCATACCAACGGCAATACCGCCGGAACCATTGACCAGCAGGTTCGGATAGCGCGCCGGAAGCACTTTCGGCTCCTGTTCGCGGCCATCATAATTGTCCTGAAAATCAACCGTGTCCTTGTCGATATCTTCGAGCAGAACGGAGGATACTTTTTCCAGACGGCACTCGGTATAACGCATCGCCGCGGCACCGTCGCCGTCGATGGAACCGAAGTTGCCCTGCCCGTCCACCAGCGGCTCGCGCATGGAGAAGTCCTGCGCCATACGCACCAGCGCGTCATAGATCGAGGCGTCACCATGCGGATGGTATTTACCCATCACTTCACCGACGACACCGGCAGATTTACGGTAGGAACGGTTCCAAGCAAGCCCCATTTCATTCATGGCATGGAGAATGCGCCGGTGCACCGGTTTCAGCCCGTCACGAACATCTGGAAGCGCGCGGCTGACGATCACACTCATCGCATAATCGAGGTATGACCGCTGCATCTCCTCCACAATGGAAATCGGTTCAATACCGTGAGGATCTTCTGAACCGGGCGGCGGAGTAAGGTCTGTCACTATTCAAAAATCTTTCATAAAGAATCGATTAGTTTTGATAGATTGCACTCTATCGCATAACATCAAAATCGCGAAATTTCGACTGTCTCCAACGGCCATTCATACACATCAAATATGGTTAAATCACCCTTTTAAAGGCTTATTCGGCAGGATAACCGGCGAAAACCGCATAAATTCGCAGTTTAAATTGCCAGTGCTGCAAAACGGACCTGCGCACCAACGCTGCACGGATGTATTTTACACCATATTTATACTGCCGCTCATGTGCAAAAGACGTCACAACAGCCGCAGCGGGTGATCCGGAACATGTGCTTCATGCCCGTGCATTATCTTGCACATTAACAATAAAGACAGGCATAATATGCAATATAGGGAGGATTTCAGCGCGAACCGCATTGCATTTTTTAAAATATGCCTTCGAACGGGAACAGGCCAGAACGGAAATTTATATGAGCTTTTTTGACAGTCTTTTCAGCGCCTTTGTTACGCTGCTTGTCACCATTGATCCGCCGGGGCTTGCGCCGCTGTTTCTGGCCGTGACCACCGGTATGGACCGGCGTGAGCGGGCACAGGTTGCCAAACGTGCCAGCATTATCGGCTTTATCATTCTTGCACTCTTCGCCATTGCCGGTGCGCAAATTCTGATGATGTTCGGCATCACGCTCGGCGCTTTCCGCGTGGCGGGCGGCCTGCTCCTGTTCTGGATCGCGTTTGAAATGATCTTTGAGCGCCGTCAGGAGCGCCATGAAAAAAGCGCCACGGTTGCGATCACCAAAGACCATATCCGCAATGTCGCCGCCTTCCCGCTGGCTATTCCGCTGATTGCAGGCCCCGGTGCTATCTCGGCCACAGTACTGCTCGGCGGTTCTTTTCCGACCATCAGCACCCGCCTTGCCTTGCTTGGTATTCTGCTCGCCTGTATCCTTATTTCCTATGTCGTCTTTTTGCTGGCAGAGCGCGTTGACCGCTTTTTAGGGGAAACAGGCCGCTCCATCCTGACCCGCCTGCTCGGTGTAATCCTCGCCGCATTGGCGGTGCAATTTGTGGCCGATGGTGCCCGTTCGCTGATTACCGGCATCTGAACCGGATCAGTTGCACAAAACCGGATACAAAAAAGCCCGCGTTTAACGCGGGCTTTTCTTTTGCGATCAATATGATCTCAGAACGGGATATCATCATCCAGATCATGAGAAAAACCGCCGGACTGCTGCTGCGGGCTGGAGCGGCCGAAATCATTGCCGCCGCCGCTGCCATAGTCACCGCCGCGCGATGAGCCACCTGAGGAACCACCGGAAAAACGGTCACCGCCGCTGCCTGCGCCTTCAAAACGGCCACCGCCGCCACTGCCACCTTCACCACGGCTGTCAAGCATCTGCAATTCACCACGGAATTTCTGCAATACGATTTCAGTCGTATAGCGGTCATTGCCGTTCTGGTCAGTCCATTTGCGGGTCTGCAGCTGGCCTTCGATATAAACCTTGGCGCCTTTTTTCAAATATTGCTCTGCAACTTTGGCCAGATTTTCATTGAAAATCACAACGCTGTGCCACTCGGTCTTGTCCTTGCGTTCACCGGACTGACGATCGCGCCAGCTTTCCGAAGTCGCAATACGCAGGTTTGCAACCGGCTCACCGGAATTCAGGCGGCGGATTTCAGGATCCGCTCCGAGATTACCGACGAGAATAACTTTATTAACTGAGCCTGCCATAGACCTGCACTCCAGATTTTTTCAATATTTCGCGTTACCATATAGAAGCATGGCAATCTATGCCTGCCTAGATGCAATTTTCCACAACAAAAAAGCCGCCGCGGAAATCCGCAGCGGCTCTGATCTGACAGCGGAGAAATCCGCCATACTCACGATTAACGGGAGTAATATTCAACAACCAGATTTGGTTCCATCTGAACGGCATATGGCACGTCAGACAGGGTAGGAACGCGGCTGTATGTTGCAGTCAGCTTGTTGTGGTCTGCTACGATATAGTCAGGCACATCGCGTTCTGCGAGCTGAACAGCTTCCAGAACGATAACCAGCTGCTTGGACTTTTCGCGAACTTCAACAACATCACCGGCCTTCAGGCGGTAAGACTGAATGTTTACGCGACGACCGTTTACATTAACGTGACCGTGGTTGATGAACTGACGAGCAGCGAAAATGGTTGGTACGAATTTGGCGCGGTATACAACGGCGTCCAGACGGCTTTCCAGAAGACCGATCAGGTTTTCACCGGTATCGCCCTTGCGGCGGGCAGCTTCTTCGTAAGTTTTACGGAACTGCTTTTCGGAGATGTCGCCGTAGAAGCCCTTCAGCTTCTGCTTTGCACGCAGCTGAATACCGAAGTCGGACAGCTTGCCCTTACGGCGCTGACCGTGCTGGCCCGGACCATATTCACGACGGTTTACAGGAGATTTAGGACGACCCCAGATGTTTTCGCCAAGACGACGGTCAATTTTATATTTGGAAGATTCGCGCTTACTCATCGCATTTCCCTTATATGTGTTAACGGCGCGGCAGCTTGTCTGCCTCGCTCTAAGGAAACGCGCCCTCCTCTGTCCTCTCATTGAGAAGACTGACAGAATATTGCAACAGCGAATGTGGCAATTATTCACGGGACACGTCAACAGACGCAGGGAATCTGACAAGATGCCCTGAAATCATGGGCGGCTTTTAAGGAGTGAAGGCCTCTCTTGTCAAGCCCTGCGCCGCAGACACAGCCATAAGTGGCGCGGAAGCAAGGCAAATCAGCGCATCTTTTAGGCAGAACACAATAGTTTCACGCTTTTTCAACATTAATCAGGCTGAAATTGCCCATAATTTGCCGTCATAACAGATCTGATAACAATCAAGCGGGAATTCTCATGTTAAAAACATCTTACAAGGCTTCAGCTGTTATTTTCACCCTGCTCGGTCTTTCAACCTTTGCTTCGGCTGAAAAGCTGCCCAAACAAAGCCCGGACTTCAGAGCAAATTACAAGATTGCGGTCAATGACAACAAGGCCGAGCCGCCGGTTGCGCTCTGCTCCGCAACCACGCATGATCTGACCAAAAACAAAACCTATAAATATGACCGTTTCGGCTTTACGCAGAAAGATTATGATGCGGTACAAACCAGCCGCAACGACAGTGGCACGGTCACGGTGAAACTTGGCGGTGAAGCCCGCCAGCGCAATGGCAGCGCTGCATGGGATCCTGTGACAGTTGAATGCACCATCAGCAAGAGCAGGCTGCGCTCCATCGCCGTCATTTTAAAGAAATAATATCATAGCGGCAAAAGCATGGATTATGCTTTTGCCGTTTCTTCTTTATTGCTGGGCAGCATCAAAACGCGCCCGTTCTGCGCGCATAATATGGCGGTTATCAACCGCCCACTGCCCCAGAACATCAATCGGCGCAGCCAGTGAAGTGCCAAGCGGGGTCAGCGAATATTCCACTTCCGGCGGCGATGTCGGGCGGACAGTGCGTAAAACCAGCCCGTCACGCTCCAGCGAGCGCAAAGTCACCGTGAGCATGCGCTGCGAAATCCCTTCGATCAGACGGCGCAATGCATTGAAGCGCACTGTTCCCTGCTGAAGATTGAGAATAACCAGCAGGCTCCATGTATCGCCCACACGATCCAGCACCTCGCGGATCGGGCATGTACCATCCTCATCCTCGGCAAAGCCTGCGGTTTCAGCCAGTACCGGCAAGTCCGGCAGGCACTCAGCGTCATCTTCCTGCAATTGCGCAGTATTATTTTGCTTTACTGCCGCATTGAATTGAGAGGTCATTGCCTTCTCCTTTGTCTGATCCTGCTCTAAACTCTTCTCTTGCTGCTGTTCGTTCACTTTGCAATCATTTTCCGGCCACCGCATACAGGCAGTTACCCTGATGTGCCTTACGGACGAAAAAGTGCATTCTTCACAGCAGTTTGAAATATGCTTAGATAGTTACCAATCATAACCTGATTAAGAATAGTTCTTTTCATTCTATAATATGAGGTCGGTATTATGTCAAAAATCGCAATCATCGGTGCCAGCGGCTATGTTGGTACAGCTTTGCTCAATGAAGCCGTGAAGCGCGGCCATCAGGTCAGCGCATTTGTGCGCCATCCTGAAAAGATCACCGCAAACAGCCATGTTACTGCTGTTAAAGCCGATGTACTGGATACAGACGGTTTGGCCGCTTTGCTCAAAACCCATGATCTGGTGATCTCGGCCTATAATCCGGGCTGGCAGGAAGCTGATATCCGCAATATCCATATTAAAGGCAGCAAATCCATTACCGAAGCCGTGAAAAAGGCCGGTATCAAGCGCCTCATCGCCGTAGGCGGTGCCGGCAGTCTTGCAATCAACGGCCAGCAATTGGTGGATTCTCCTGACTTTCCGGCTGACTATAAAGAAGGCGCCTTGGGAGCCCGTCAGGCGCTCAATGATCTGAAAACCGAAAATGATCTGGATTGGACATTCGTCTCTCCTGCCATTTTGCTGGTTCCGGGTGAAGCCACCGGTAAATTCCGTCTTGGCACGGATTCTCCGGTCTTTGACGACAAAGGCGAGAGCAAAATCACTGTTGGTGATCTGGCCGTGGCCATTCTCGATGAAGCTGAACAGGGCAAACATATCCGCCAGCGCTTTACTGCCGCTTATTAAGGCAGCACCATATATCCCGATAAAACCAAAAGGCCTGCGTCAAACGCAGGCCTTTTTCTTGATCGCTGTTGATGTGTTTCAGGCTTTTGCCGGTTTTTCATCTGCCCGCAATGTCAGCACGGATGCCCCTGTGGCTGTCACCGCAACCGTGTGTTCAAACTGCGCGGACAACAGACCGTCCCGCGTTACCACAGTCCAGCCGTCATCCTCGGTCTTCACATTTCTGCGCCCCTGATTGAGCATCGGCTCAATGGTGAAAACCATGCCCTCACGCAAAACAAGACCGGTTGCAGGTTTGCCGAAATGCAGGATTTGCGGCTCCTCATGCATTTCCCTGCCGATACCATGACCGCAATAATCCCGCACGATGGAATAGCCATTGCGCTTGGCATGACGCTCGATCGCCCAGCCAATATCGCCGAGTTGCGCGCCCGGACGCACAGCGCGGATGCCCATCCACATTGCCTCATAGGTGGTGCGCACCAGCCGTTTGGCAGCGGCATTCACCTCACCGACAAAATAGGTTTTGCTGGAGTCAGCAATATAGCCGTTTTTCTCAAGCGTAATGTCAAAATTGACGATATCACCATTGCGCAGCACATCCGTATGCGATGGTACACCATGGCACACCACATGATTGCGCGAGGCATTCAGCACAAAAGCATAATCATATTGCCCTTTGCTGGCCGGACGCGCCTGCAAATCATCAACAATAAAGCGCTCCACCAGATCATTGATCTGCATGGTTGAGGTGCCTTCCAGCGCAAGTCCGTCAAGCATTTCAAAGACCGAGGCCAGAAGCCGCCCCGATTGCGCCATGAGCGCAAGTTCCTGAGCCGATTTGATCATGCTTCGCCCACAATCAATGTGTGAACCGGCATTTGTGCGCAAACACCGGCGGAGCTCAGCTCGCGCTGCATGATCTCTTGAAAGCTCATTGTCGGATTGGTCTCGCACAACATGCCGATTTTAATCCAATAGGCCGCCTGCGCATTAATCGAGCGGCAGGTTACCTTGCTTGCAAGGCGCAACTGGTCGTGCAGCTCATCTTCAATATTAACAATACCCATAAGGCACCTATATATGATTCGTATATAAATCATATATACCTCATAGCGGGAGATTTCCAGACAATAAAAAACAGCCGGATGAGACATCCGGCTGCAATTCTTTCTAAGATCAGATGCATCTGTTCAACAGATCACCGCATATTTTAACTGACCAGCTCCACATCAACCACGCCGTTAATCGCCTTCATTGCGCTGGCGATCTGCGGGCTGATGCGGTAGCGATCCGGTAAAGCCACTTCAACCTCACGCTGACCATTATCCTTGATCACGATAAAGCTGACCTCACCATCACCGCGCGTTTTGAAATAAGGCACGATCTGATCGAGCGCCTCGCTGCTGCGCAAGAACAGACGCAAGGCTTTTTGCAGACGGCTGGCCTCATCTTCCAGTGACACAACCGTTGCAATGCGCAGACTCACCCCTTCCGGCCGGTTTTCTGCGGAAACAGTAATCACCACCGAGCGCCCCGGCTCCAGAAGATCGCGGAATTGTTGCAGCGCCTCCGAGAACAGCACCGATTCAAACTGCCCCGTTGCATCGGAAAAGGCGATAATGCCCATTTTATTGCCGGTTTTGGTTTTGCGTTCCTGCTTGCTGATCACAGTTCCGGCCAGACGGCCGTTGGTGGCACCCTTTTTCACCGCATTGGAAAAATCCGCCCAGCTTTGCACGCGCATTTTTTGCAAGGCATCCGCATAATCATCCAGCGGATGCGCCGAGAGATAGAAACCGGCGGCCTGCAATTCACGATGCAGTTTTTCAGCCGAAGTCCATGGTGTCACCACCGGCAATTGCAGCTTTTCCTTTGGCACCAGACCGGAGCCGAAAATATCGGCCTGACCGCTATTGGCATTTTCCTGCGTGCGCTGGGTATAGGCCATCAGCCTGTCCATGCCCGAACTCAAAGCCGAGCGGTCAACGCCGAAACAATCCAGCGCACCGGCATTGATCAGGCTTTCAAACACACGGCGGTTGACCATGCGCGGATCAACGCGCTCGCAGAAATCCTCAAGGCTCTCAAACGGCTTTTCATTGCGCTTTTCAACAATATGCTCAACAGCCGCATCACCAACGCCCTTGATGGCCGCCAGCGAATAGAAAATCTTGCCCTCGCCCACTTCAAACGGGCGATAGGATGTCATGACGGACGGCAGCACAACCTCAATGCCAAGACGCATGGCATCACGACGGAAATCATTGAGCTTTTCCGTGTTGTTCATATCATAGGTCATAGAGGCGGCGAGGAATTCCGCCGGATAATGCGCCTTCAGATAGGCCGTATGATAAGATACGATCGCATAAGCGGCCGCGTGGGATTTGTTGAAACCATAGTCAGCAAATTTGGCAAGCAGATCGAAAATTGTATTGGCCTGCGCCTTGCCAACGCCGCCTTCCATCGCACCATCCACGAAACGGACACGCTGCTTGTCCATTTCCTCGCGGATTTTCTTACCCATCGCGCGGCGCAGCAAATCCGCTTCACCAAGCGAATAGCCGGAAAGCTCCTGCGCGATCTGCATCACCTGTTCCTGATAAACGATAACGCCCTGCGTTTCCTTCACCAGATGGTCGATTTTCGGATGAATGGAGGCAATTTCCTCCTCACCATGCTTACGCGCATTATAGGTCGGAATATTCTCCATCGGCCCCGGACGATAGAGCGCCACGAGCGCGATAATATCCTCAATACGGTCGGGCTTCATACCGATGAGCGCTTTACGCATACCCACCGATTCCACCTGAAACACGCCGACCGTCTCACCGCGCGACAACATTTCATAGGTCGTCTGATCATCAAACGGCAAGGTTTGCAGATCAATATTGACGCCCTTACGGGCAATCAGCTTCACCGCCGTGTTAAGAACCGTCAGGGTTTTCAGGCCAAGAAAGTCGAACTTGACCAGACCGGCCTGCTCAACCCATTTCATATTGAACTGGGTCACCGGCATATCCGAGCGCGGATCGCGATACATCGGCACCAGCTCCGACAAAGGCCGGTCACCGATAACAATACCCGCCGCATGGGTTGAAGCGTGGCGGAACAGGCCTTCCAGCTTCAGCGACATATCGAGAAGACGGCCGACAACCGGCTCCTTCTCGCGCTCTTCATTAATGCGCGGCTCTTCCTCAATCGCCTTGCCAAGCGACACCGGATTGGCAGGATTGGACGGCACCAGCTTACACAGCCGGTCGACCTGCCCGTAAGGCATCTGCAAAACACGGCCAACGTCACGCAGCACCGCACGCGCCTGCAATGTTCCGAAAGTGATAATCTGCGCAACCTGATCGCGGCCATATTTGGCCTGCACATAACGGATCACCTCTTCACGGCGATCCTGACAAAAGTCGATATCAAAGTCCGGCATCGACACACGATCCGGGTTAAGAAAGCGCTCGAACAGCAAAGAGAACCGCAGCGGATCAACGTCAGTAATCGTCAGCGCATAAGCAACAAGCGAACCCGCACCGGAACCACGACCGGGCCCGACCGGAATATCCTGCGACTTCGCCCATTTGATAAAGTCCGAAACGATCAGGAAGTAACCCGGAAATTTCATGCGGACGATAATGCCGATTTCGTAATCCAGCCGCTTGATATAGTCCTCATGGGTATGACCTTCCGCCATACCGAAAAGCTTGAGACGGCGTTCAAGCCCTTCGCGTGCCTGACGTGCCATTTCATCGGCTTCCGCCTGCAATGCAGCTTCCGGATCATCTGATTCACCGGTAAAGCGCGGCAGGATCGGCGCACGGGTCTGCGTGTACCAATGGCAGCGGCGTGCAATCTCGACCGTATTTTCCAGCGCTTCCGGCAGATCGGCAAACAGAGCCGCCATTTCACTCTGGCTTTTCAGGTAATGATCCGGCGTTAAGCGGCGACGGTCATCGGACGCAATCACCTGCCCTGCGGCAATGGCCAGCAATGCATCATGCGCTTCATAATCTTCGCTCTGCTTGAAGAAAGCTTCATTGGTGGCAACCAATGGCAGCTCATATTCATAGGCCAGATCAACCAGCTTTGCTTCAAGTGCACGATTATAACCGCGCTGGCGGTGCAATTCGACATAGAGCCTGTTGCCGAATATGTTTTTCAAAAAGTCCAGACGGGTGCGCGCGCGTTCCTCACGATCACTGGCCAGAGGCTTGCCAATCGGCCCTTCCTCACCACCGGTCAGCAGGATCACATCGTCTGACAAATCCGGCAGCCAATCCGCACGGATATGTATCGGATCGCCGGATTCCGTTTCCAGATAGGAGCGGCTGACCAGCCGCACCATATTGGCATAGCCCTCTTCGCTGGAAGCCAGCATAACCACAGGTGCAAGATCCAGCGCATCACGGCGGTTAACCGCGCGCCCTTCCACCTCATGATCACCGAAAGCCAGATCAACCGTACAACCGATGATCGGCTGCACACCGTCTTTCGATGCTTTCTGCGCAAATTCCAGTGCGCCAAACAAATTATTAGTATCCGTTACCGCAATAGCGGGCGCATGATCATCCTTGGCATGACCGATAATCTTGCCGACCTGCAATGCGCCTTCAAGCAGCGAATAAGCAGAATGCACCCGCAAATGAATGAAAGCCGGCGCGCCGGAGGTCGTACCATCCGCAGCATTGGAACCGGAAACAGCAGATACATCAGAAGACAAAGGCATATACTCCGTCATTGCAACCATATCGCCAGCCATGTCAAAGGCCGGCAGAGACCGTTACATTTCAAAGCATCACGGTAACAATCTGCCCTATGCAGCTTTACCGTAATACGGGACATCAAGACTGACAGTGAACCGGAAGCTGCCGGTCAGGGATAATCCTGACAGAGTCCGGCCAGATATCAAAAACCTTTTTCCCGCAATGCCGTCATGATGTCCAGATGCAACCGTGCAATCCGGAAGTCCTTGCACAGGCAGTTATACCGCCTATGGTAATTTTCAAGCCCGTCTCCCCGAGGGGAAAACCCGCACAGAGAATGAGAGCTATGCGCTAACGCAAGACCGGAGCCAATGCAGCATTATGATCAAATGCTCTGTACTCCTGAGGCAAGCCTGATGCGCCCTTCTCAGAACGCGCTGGCCCACATAGCAAAGGTAGCAACGAACAAACCGATGGAAATGAATGACATAACATCACGAACCAGATCAGACATGATTTGAACTCCATATGTTCTTGTATGTTTGTAGTTTGTTCTATTATCGTTCCATCGTCAACCCCTGAATTCCATCCGAAAAACATCTATAGTTAGTGAAATATGAATCGCGCAGTTATGGTGATTTTACTGATCCGCGATATTTCAAAGCCGCCCGTCACAATAAAAAACTACGGAATTGCGCTGAGATTCTTTTTGAATTTTCAATGATTTCAAAAATTTAAGGAGCATAGTCTGCCCGCATTTTAAGCAGGCAAGATATGCAGAATCCGGCGTGGGATACGCGCCTTTACCGTTTCAAAACGACGAGAAAATTCTCTGACTGATAAAAATGAAAACGTCAAAATTTCACAAGCCATAAAAAATTCCGGCCATCACCTGATGGCCGGAACAATCAAATCACTGCAATTCTTATTGCAGCGCCACAGCCATCGGCGCTCTTTTATCCAGCCAGGCTTTGTGCGCAAGAAGCGTATCATTCTCAATGAATGTATCGAGTTTGCTATAGCCATATTGCTCAGCGAGTGTCTTTTGTCCTGACAAAAGCGAAACACCCAAACCGGCGCGGCCATCACGCAAGTCAAAGCCGAGCAGATCCAACATTGTTGGCATCATATCGAACATCGCCGCATCGCGGGTAATTTTGGCAGGCTTAATTCCCTCTCCCAATACGAGTGCGAAATTCATACGGTCTTTTGTATTGAGCTCTTCATCAAATTCAGCCTTCATCATCAGATGATCGCTCACAATGACCAGCAATGTGTTTTCCAGCAATCCTTCCTCACGCAAGGTTGTTACAAAGCGCTCGATTTCAAAACCACTGCATTTAACCGCATATAAAATATCCGGAAGGGACTGGCGTATATTTGCTTCAGCACAACTGCGCGTCGGATTTCCCGCAGGGAAATGCGCACCGATTGTTGCAATTGAAAGCATATATGGCTTTTTGTTCGCAGCTAAATCCCGCACACGACCTGTTGCGATAGACAGCAGCGTGTCATCATATAATCCCCAGCCATTTCTGTATTCACCGGCAATTGCACTATGCTCAGCCAAGCCCGATGCCGCAGAAAACTGATGCGATTTTAAAAACGGCTCCATGCCTGCGAAATTATGATCACCGCCATCAATAAACTCGGTGTGATAATGATTACGGTGTAAAATATCGCTCAAACAATCAACGCCGGTAAAAAAATCCTTCTGGCCATCGAACATATTATAACTGAGCATACCAAGCGGTTGCAGCGGCATTCCGCACTGACTGGTAACCAGACCGGCCATAGACCAGCCGGTATTTTGCACCTGCCGGACGCCAACAAATTCCAGCCCTTGTCCTGCAATCCGGTTCATCTCCGCAAAACTTAACTGTCCGAAAGTGATCTCTGCAAAAGTGCGCTCCATGCTTTCCGCATAAAGAACGATCAGATTTTTAGGCGCAACCGTTTTAAGGGCGGGGTTGCCCGGTGCCTGATAAGCCGACAACAAATTATCATCCTGATGATAATCGCTCAGCATATAGCTGCCGGAACTCCATAACATCGGATTTATCAATAATAACGGCATACATAATGCACGGTCCAAACGCAGGAAACGCGTATCAAAATTAATCAAAACCGCAAAACTTCCGGCGAAGAGTACAAAGCTCCCGACATAACGTAATACAGGCTTGTAAAGACTGGGCGGGAAGTCACCGCCTGCCCCCATCTGCAAATGAAACAGGATTGCGGAAAAATCGAATTTTCCGAATACACCCACAATCGCAAACCAGAGCGACAATAAAAATGCAGGCAAAAGACTGTACAGGATTTTAAAATTCTGCGGTTTTTGAAGTGCACGCCTTCTGCTCAACCAAATATAAACAGCTGCTAAAGCAAGCATAAATGCACTTACGGCATTACCGGGCACCGCTAAATATTTTTTAGCAAAATAAACAAATGATAAAGCGAATAATATTAGAATTATATTATGAAGAACCAAATCTTTTCTGAACAAAGCTTTCATACCGCCCCCGATACTTATGAAGCATAAGCTTCCTAGCACGCGGTCATGAAACTGCAATGGTTCTGTAATAATTTATTCACAATAAATTAAAAGCCGCAGCAAAAGAACTGCGGCTTTTTTCATTCAAAAAATTCAAAAATCAGGCATGTAAATTGAGATCGATGATCTTACCGTCCTTCAATGTCACACAGCGATCCATGCGCCGTGCAAGATCATGATTATGTGTGGCAATCAGAGCAGACAGGCCGGACTGGCGTACCAGCGCTTCCAGAGCCTGAAACACATAAGATGATGTCGACGGATCGAGATTGCCCGTCGGCTCATCTGCAAACAGCACCAGCGGTGCATTGGCCACCGCACGGGCGATAGCCACACGCTGCTGCTCACCGCCGGAAAGCTCGGACGGGCGATGCGAGGAACGCGGGCCGATGCGCATATAATCGAGCAGGTTCTGCGCCCGCTGCGAGGCCACTTTGGAAGACAGTCCGCGCAACATTTGCGGCACCATCACATTTTCCAGTGCCGTAAATTCCGGCAGCAAATGGTGGAACTGATAGACAAAGCCCAGATCATTGCGACGCATCGCCGTGCGCTGATCATCATCCAGCTGGCCACAGGAGGTTTTGCCGAGGATCACATCACCGGAATCCGGTTTTTCCAGCAATCCCGCAGTGTGCAGCAAAGTGGATTTACCGGCACCGGATGGCGCAACCAGCGCTACCATTTCACCGCGCATCAGCGTGAAATTCGCATCTTTGAGAATGGTCAGTTCACGATCTGCTTCTTTATAGCTGCGGCAGACATTTTTCAGCTGCAGGATCGGTTCATTTGGCTGACGGCTCATTATTCGTACCTCAGCGCATCAACAGGATCGAGTTTGGCTGCGCGCCATGCCGGGAAAATCGTTGCGACAAAGGACAGGAACAGCGCCATACCAATGACGGAAAGCGTTTCGCCCAGGTTCATTTTGGCCGGAAGCTGGCTCAGGAAATAAAGCTCAGGGTTAAACAGCGTTGTTCCCGACAGCCATGAGAAAAATGCACGGATGCGTTCCACATTGAGACAGACCACAACGCCCAGCGCCACACCGGCCAAGGTGCCGGTGACACCGATAGCCGCACCGGTCATCAGGAAGATACGCATAATTGCACCGCGTGTTGCGCCCATCGTGCGCAGAATTGCGATATCGCGCCCTTTATCCTTCACCAGCATGATCAGGCCGGAAATAATATTCAGCGCCGCAACCAGCACAATCAGCGTCAGGATCATGAACATCACATTGCGCTCAACCTGCAGAGCCGAGAAGAATGTGGCATTACGCTGGCGCCAGTCGGTCGTCATCACAGGGCGTTCTGCCGCCTCTTCCACACCGGCACGCAGATCATCAACCTTGTCCGGATCATCGGCAAAGACCTCAATCGACTGCACACGGTCTTCCTGATTGAAGAAAAGTTGCGCTTCCGTCAGCGGCATCAGAACAATCGACGCATCATATTCCGACATGCCGATTTCGAAAATCGCCTTGATCGGATAAGCTTTGGTACGGGCATTAACGCCAAATGGCGTCACGTCACCATCCGGCGAGATGATTTTAATATCATCGCCCACAGCCAGACCGAGATTTTGCGCCATGCGCGTGCCGATTGCCACGCCATCCGACGTGTCAAAATTGGCGAAAGTACCGGATTTCACATTCTGGGCGATCAGCTGGAGCTTGTTCACATCCTGCTCACGCAGGCCGCGCACCAAGGCCCCGGTGCCGGCACCGATTGTGCCCTGCACAAGCGCTTGCCCCTCAACCACCGGAATGGCGAAACTCACACCCGGAAGCGCATCCATACGCTTGACCAGATGATCATAATCTTCCAGCGGGCTGTCGATCGGCGCCACGATCAGATGACCATTGATACCGAGAATACGGTTGAGCAACTCGGTGCGGAAACCATTCATCACCGCCATAACGATAATGAGTGTTGCCACACCAAGCATAATGCCGGTGAATGAAAAACCGGCGATTACAGAAATGAAAGCCTCACGACGGCGGGAACGCAGATAGCGCCAGGCAATCATACGTTCCAGCGAGGAAAACGGTCCGGTTCCCGGACGTTTCGCCCGCGCAGCGGGTTTCTTTTCCGGTTGTTTTTTGGGCAATTTATCGAGCAATTGCGCGCCCCCGTTGCCTTGATTTCCACCTGTCGCAGGCTTTTTGAACATTACTGCCCCGCGGTCAGAAGATTGATAGCAGCGTCAACCGTCATGGTCTGGCGCTCGCCGGTCTTACGGTCTTTGACCTCAACCTCGCCATTGGCAACGCTGCGCGGACCGGCAATGATCTGTACCGGAACGCCGATCAGATCCATGGTTGCAAATTTCGAACCCGGACGGTCATCGCTGTCATCGAGCAGCGGATCAAGACCGGCATTGGTGAGCGCTTCATAGAGTTTTTCGGATACAGCATCGCAAGCTGCATCGCCCGGCTTCATATTGACGATGCCCGCACCGAATGGCGCAATGGCTTTCGGCCAGATAATACCGTTTTCATCATGGGATGCTTCAATCGTGGCCGCAACCACGCGCGAAGGGCCGATACCGTAAGAGCCCATGGAAACCAGATGTTCCTTACCATCAGGTCCCTGCACTTTCGCACCCATCGGCTCGGAATATTTGGTGCCGAAATGGAAGATATGGCCAACTTCAATACCGCGTGCGGCCACCTGATTGGCGGCATCGACCTTCGCCCATGTGGCTTCATCATGCATTTCTTCAGTTGCAGCATAAGGTGCTGTCCACTGGTCAACAATTGATGCCATTGCCGCATCGTCGAAGAAGTTGATATCCGCACCCGGTACTTTCAGATCAAGATAAGCGCGGTCACAGAAAACCTGACTTTCACCGGTTTCGGCCAGAATGATGAATTCATGGCTGAGATCACCACCGATCGGGCCGGTATCCGCACGCATCGGCACAACCTGCACACCAATGCGCGAAAATGTGCGCAGATAAGATACGAACATGCGGTAATAAGCAGCTTTCGCACCTTCATAATTCAGGTCGAAAGAATAAGCATCTTTCATCAGGAACTCACGCGAACGCATCACGCCGAAACGCGGACGCACTTCATCGCGGAATTTCCACTGAATGTGATAGAGGTTCAGCGGCAGGTCCTTGTAAGAACGCACATAAGAACGGAAAATATCGGTGACCATTTCTTCATTGGTCGGGCCGAACAGCATTTCACGGTCAGAACGATCCTGAATGCGCAGCATTTCCTTGCCGTAAGCATCATAGCGGCCGCTTTCGCGCCACAGATCAGCAGACTGAATGGTTGGCATCAGAATTTCATTGCCGCCTGCACGGTTCTGTTCTTCACGGATAATCGTGTTGACCTTATTGAGAACCTTCAGACCCAGCGGCAGCCATGTGTAAATACCGGCCGATTGCTGGCGGATCATCCCCGCACGCAGCATCAGACGATGGGAGACAATTTCTGCCTCTTTTGGATTTTCTTTCAGGATAGGCAAAAAGAATCGGGACATACGCATGGGAAAAACCACCGGAAATTATTCCCGACCCAAAAGAATCAGGACAAAACACATCAAATCTCCCGTGTTTATTAACCACTTATCATAGTAATGAAAACCCGTTTCACATGCCGCGGCGGCCTGTTGCACGGAAACACCGCAGCCGCGCCTGCTCCGGTTTTCTGCAAGCGGTCATATTCCATGTTTCATGCCCGGTGCCACGCAGGCAGATCTGAAGATGAAACATTCTCACACGGAAAGCAGCACGGAACCTGCCTGACAAAATATGCCAAATTATGGCACCTGCCCTGCACGGGCTTTTCATCATGCGTGCCGGCGCTTCAGTTCTAAGCGATGAGTGCGACCGCCGCAGTCAATTTTCTGCATTTCCCGTGCCACAATGATTCCCGAAAACACGCAGAAACTGTTTCAAAATATCGTGATGACAAGTATCACTAAGGATAAGAAAGCTAAAAAACCGGTGACAAGCGATAAAAATCATCTGTTTTACAACTATGTGACAAATTTTTATCAATCCGGATTTTTATATAAATTTCACAGGAAAAAGCACATTTCAGCCAAGAATTTTGATTTAAATCGAATTAAAATCTATCGAAAATACAATTCGCGTTAAAATCTTATGGCATTTTTGTGTCTTCGCCCAAAAAAACGCGTGACAACTGATATTTCTCATTCTACATTTAACTAACGACAACAGAGAGCAGGTTCAACTACTCTCACACGCGGTCAAAGTCTTGGGAGGATGCAACTCTGGCGCGGTTTTTCGCAGCCGCCTGTAATAAGGATACGAGTTGGACGCGTATTTTATCAGCAAGGCTAACGCCTTGCTTTTTTTTACATCTTAATAATACAAATATAGTGTGATTATAACCGGCTTTTCTTCTTATACACAAGAACAGCCGCCCTCCGTGTGAGCCCTCTCTCCCCCTGTAACATTTATTTCCGGATCAGCCCTTAAGGTTGCATGTCATGTACTGCCCGCAAAGCGGTCTGACGGATACATGCTCGCGTTAACACATAAAGCGAAGACCTGCCGGTGCGCGCCTGACTGCGAAATAGCTTTTTTGATGGGCGCATTATCGCGCCGATAACCCAAAATGTCAGATGGTTCCCATCTGACTGCGAAATAGCTTTTTTGATTGGCGCATTGTCGCGCCCATAACTCAAAATGTCAGATGGTTCCCATCTGACTGCGAAATAAGCTTTTTTGATTGGCGCATTGTCGCGGGCGTCAGATGGTTCCCATCTGACTGCGAAATGCTTTGGGGCTCGTCCCCGTGACACGCAGAAATTCGCGGTTGAAATTGGACTTCGTCATAAAACCGCTGGCGAAAATAATCTGCGTTACCGGCTCATCCGTCTCCCGCAACATACGGCACGCCTCCTCAATCTGAAAATTATTCACATAAACCGAGACACTGCTGCCATAATAACGATTAACCGCCTCGGAAACATGACGCGCAGGACGCTTCAGCCGCCGTGCAATCCGGCTGAGATTAAGCTCCATATCCTTGAACATCTGCTGATCGCGCATCAACCCGTCCAGCTCCGAGATAATGACCTCGCGCTGCTCCGGCGCCAACTGCAATGCAGGTGCCGTCTGTGTAAGCGGTACAGTCCCGCTATCAACCGGTTGGTTTTCAGAAGCCACCGCCGCCGCCAAAGCCAGAACGATCAAGGTGAGAATATTGGTCACGACAATAATCGCCGCTGCATAATGACCATCGTTCCAGACAAAATCGAGATTAAGCAGAATATCCACCACAACAGAGCCGATCAGCATATATCCGGTGATCTGCATGGCACGATAAGAGCGCAAAACCCCGTCCAGCCTTGCATCCACCAGTACATCCGGCCCTGCCCGTGCCATGCGCAGCAAGGCAATGCCATAGCCAAGAAAAATCACGATAATTGCAAGCGCTGCCAGATCCCGCCGGATAATCAGCAATAATATGACCAGAAAAACCGGCAGACTATGCGGCCACAAATTGCGCAGGCTGAGCGCCCGTGCGGTCAAAGCAGAAAAGCTCAAATAAGCCAGCCCCGCAATCAGCCCCGCCAGCAGGATTTGCAATGGCAAAACCGCCATAATGCCATAGCCCCAGCGCAGACCTAAAAACACCGATTGCAGCATATATGCGCAAATCAATGCGATAAAAAACATATCCGCATCATGCCCGGCCTCCCGCCTGCGCAGCATCTGCACAAGCAGGATCAGCAGCAAAACAGTCAGCACAAATGGCAGCGGGATCATTATCATCATTCATCTCAAAACCAGCCGTTTATCCGGAGTTTTTCAACCCCGAGCAAAGCAAACCCAAACACGTCAAACAATGCAGCAAATCGCGTTTTGCGTCGACCTTGATCCTGTTTCAGGTCGCGTAAAATCACAGATCAGCTCAACCATCCTGCATCAATCACCAATCAGGAGATATGTATGATGGAACAGCTTATTTTGCCCGCACTTTTATCCGCCATGCTCACGCTCAGCGGTTGCAATAATGCACCCCTCATGGCCGAAAAAACCGTTGAAACGGCCGCTGTGCAAACAGTCAGGATCAGCGGTGATGCCAGCCTGATCCAACTGACCACACAAGACAACCAACCCTTGCAAGCAGAGATGCGCGCCATGCCTTCCGGCTGGCTTTCAGGCTGGTTTTACAATCAATGCACGGCAAAAGGTGATATGATTGTCAGCGGTGAAACTTTGCTGATCAAAGCCCATAATAATGACTGGCATGACCTTTCAGACTGCACCACGCATTTACGGATCAATCTGCCGCGCAATGTCATGGTCTCCATTGATCAGCCTGCTTTCAAGGCCGAGATGAACGGGCAGTTTGCTGATCTGAATATTGAAACAAGGGCAGCAGATATCAGCCTGTCCGGTACTGCGCACAAGGTGAAAATCCGTGGCGATGCCTTGCAGACTTTCCTTAAATTTGATGAGAAGGCGCAACCGGAAATCATCGACATTGCCGGACGCGCTCTGGATACCACGCTGCATTTTCCGCAAGGCAGCGCCGTCAGCTACCGCATCCATTCCAGAGCCTCGCTGCTCGACAGTCGGTTGCCGAATACCAAAGGGGCGAAGCCTGAAATTGTGATTTCAGGCGATTATACCCGTACAGTAATCAAATGATACTTCCCGATATGATATTGTTATTTCAATGATTTACGGGACATATTTCATAAATAGATTCACAAATCCGGAAAGAAATGCGGAATATCATCCAACCCGAAGCCCAGCTTCTGCGTGACGAACCAGAACAGGCCGAAAATAATGCTGGCCACAATCGTGGTGCGCAGAAAAGCCAGCCAGATACGCGGGCGCGCCGGTGCGCTCGCAACAGTGCCCGGCACAATATAATTCTCTTCCGCCTGCGTGCGCAGACCAAAAGGCAGCATAGCGAACAGGCTTATCCACCAGATGATGAAATAGATCGCCATAGCGGAAACAACAGACATTCTTCCTCCTCACAAGGGCATCTTGCTTATGGTTTTCGCCCTGCTCCATGCGGACTATAATTCACCGTTGCGGCCTGCACAAGTTTGGCGGTACCCGTCTCCACATCTGCACTTGCACAGGCAGGCACTATAAAACTGTCAGTTAAATTTCCGGACGCAAAACCATAAAATCCGCATATACTTCAAAAGCGGATTTTCAAATATGCGCAATTTTTATTGTCTGTTCCTGTTGCTGTCTTTCAACTTTGCCTTCTTCCACACATTACCAAATGCGCAGGCGCAACAACAAAGGCAGGAAACAGATACACAGGAACTGGCGAAAAAACTGGCTAATCCGGTTTCCAGCCTGATCAGCGTTCCGTTTCAAAATACCTATAATTGCTGTTACGGGCCGGATCGCGCCACTCGCTACACGCTGAATATTCAGCCGGTTATCCCGTTTTCGATCAATGAAGACTGGAACCTGATCATGCGCACGATTGTGCCGGTGGTCTATCAGCAAGCGCCGCTTGATACGTTGCAAAACCGGTTTGGTCTCAGTGATGTAGTGCAAAGTTTCTTTCTCTCGCCCAAACAAGCGGAAAACGGCATTGTCTGGGGCGCAGGCCCTGTTTTTCTGTGGCCTTCAGCCTCATCCGCCAGTCTCGGCACACAAAAATGGGGTGCAGGCCCCACTGCCGTCATTTTGAAACAACAGCATGGCTGGACGGCGGGCGGGCTTGCCAATCACATCTGGTCTTATGCGGGCAAAAGCGACAGGGAAAATATCAGTACCACTTTGCTACAGCCTTTTATCAGCTATACATTTCCCGATACGTTAGGATTATCCCTCAGCACCGAGAGCAGCTATGACTGGGTGCATCAGCAATGGACGGTGCCGGTTGATCTTGGCATTTCCAAAGTTTTCAGCTTCGGCAAACAACATGTCAGCCTTGGTTTAACCGGCCAATATTATGTGAAAAAGCCGGAAGACGGCCCGCAATGGGGCGCGCGGTTTACAGCAACATTCTTATTTCCAAAATAAAACCGCAGGTGAAACATTTCACCTGCGGTTTGTTTTCTAGCCTGTGATGCCGGATTTATACATCTGTCAGGCGGGTGACGAAGACGGTTGTGACCGGCTTTTTGCCCCAAACCTCATTGGCCGCGGCACGCACAGCACGGCGGGCGGCTTCACGTACCAGCTCAATATCCTTTCGGCGTGCACGCGGAATGCTTTCAATTGCATTGACCGCCGCATCATAGAGCAGGTCTTCAATCAGATTACGCTGGGCATCCTCTTCCGGCAGACCAAAAGCCATCACTTCCGGCTCGTCATAGATTTTGCACTGACTGTCGAGCAGGATAGATACCGCCACATGGCCGACATAAGCCAGCTTGCGGCGCTCGGTAATGCCCATCTCATCTTCGTCACCGATCAGACGGCCATCTTTATAGATGCGGCCATAAGGGGCTTCATCAATGATTTTCGGCGCACCCGGTGCCAGACGCAGCATATCGCCGTTGCGGATCTGTGCCACTTCAGGAATACCGGCTTGAATCCCCAGCGTGCCCTGCGCCACCAGATGCGCGGCCTCGCCATGCACCGGCACCAGAATTTGCGGGCGCACCCATGCATACATGCGCTTCAGCTCATTGCGGCGCGGATGGCCGGAAACATGCACAAGCGCATCATCATCAGAGATGATCTTAATGCCCTGCTCAATCAGCAGGTTTTTGATTTCAATGATCGATTTTTCATTGCCTGGAATTGTACGCGATGAGAAAATCACCGTATCACCGGCGGTTAAAGCCAGTGAGCGCATTTCATCCCGCGCCAGTTTCGCCAGAGCCGCACGCGGCTCGCCCTGACTGCCGGTCAGAACCATCACCACATTTTCACGCGGGACATAGCCGTAATCCTCTTCCGAGAGAAATTCCGGCAGGCCTTCCATATAGCCAAGCTCTGTCGCCACCGCGATGCAGCGCTTCATCGAGCGGCCAACCACCAGCACCTGACGACCGGCATCGCGCGCAGCTTCGGCAATAGAACGGATACGCCCGACATTGGAGGAGAAAGTGGTGATCGCCACACGGCCTTTGGCATTTTCAATCAGTTCGCGCAGGCTTTCCGACACCTGACGCTCAGACGGCGATTCACCGTCACGCATCGCATTGGTACTGTCGCAGACCAGAGCCAGCACGCCCTCATCGCCCAGTTGCTCAAAACGCGGTGCGTCCAGCACAGGCCCCAATGACGGTTCCGGATCAATCTTCCAGTCGCCGGTATGGATCACACGACCCAGCGGCGTGGTGATTGCCAGTGATACGGGTTCAGGAATGGAGTGGGTAACTGCCAGCGCCTCGATTTTGAAAGCACCGACCTCAAAGCTCTCACCGGCACGGAACACGGTGACCGGAATTTCCGGCGCATTATATTCCGCCTGTCTTTTGGCCTCGAGCAACCCAGCCGTGAAAGGTGTGGCATAGACCGGCAGCCGCAGGCGCGGCCACAAATCCAAAAGCGAGCCATAATGGTCTTCATGCGCATGGGTGATAATGATGGCGCGGATATTATTGCGCTCGGCTTCCAGATAGCGGATATCCGGCAGGATCAGATCTGCCCCCGGCAATTCAGGGCCTGCAAAACTCACGCCCATATCAATGACGATCCATTCCCGCGCATGTTCCGGCCCGTAGCCATACATTGCGAGATTCATACCGATTTCACCAACGCCGCCTAATGGCAGAAAAACCAGTTCAGCTTTACCTGTATCGTGTTGCAGATCATCCAAACGGGACTGGGGCATTCCCCCTCCTCAAAATTTTTAAACGCACATCATCACCCTGCAGGATTGCAGCCTTGCCTGATTGATAACAGCAGAGGCAAGGCACAAGGTCATCTGCGGCAATGCAAATTCAACTTAATTAATTTCATGACCTCTAAAGAGATGAGAAGCAAGAATAGTTGTGTGAAATTCCCGACTTACGAAAAGAAAACTGAGTTCTGACGGCCGATTTTGCGCATTATTGCGTAGCATGGCTCTTATACCATGCTAAAGCCGCTGCTTCGGTTTTGCTGATCCATTCATGTTTACAGTCCCCGTAATCATGAGAACTGTCCGGATGCAGGCTGCGGCAATGCGCTTTTACTGCATCATAGTCCTGTGCAATTGCCGGATGCGCACGCAGATAATCACGAAAAGCCAGATGGCGGGTAATCTCATCCGAGCCTTGCGCATAGCAATGCAACTGCACCAGACGTTTGCCGGTGACCTTATCATCTTTGGTGCAATAGCGCCTGCCCGGCAGCCCGAACGCACCCCACCATTCATAACCGAGTGCCTCAAGCGCCTGCTGATATGCATCAAGCTGTTCCACTGCGTGAACAACCGGCATCAGATCGAGTACCGGCTTGGCATGAATACCGGCAATGGCTGTGGAGCCGACATGATGCACCGTAATGAGACATTCCCCCAGCTTCGCCTTTAAAGCAGCACTCTCTTTTTGCGCGGCATCATGCCATTGCGGATCATGGGCAAGCAATTCGACTTTAAAGGCTGGCGGCATCAGGTTCTCCTCATAGTAAAAAGACATTTCCGGCCTGTAGATGCGCAGGAAATGTCTGTTTTTCTATGACACGGATTTTACCCAAAAGCTCATCACAGTTTGCGGAACAGACAGGCTGCTTTATCGTACGGGCATTTCGCCGAAGAAGATCTCTCCTGCAGAGATAATTTCTTTGCGCCCCTGCGGCAGGCTCAGCACCAGATGTCCCTGACTGTCGATGGTTGTGAAAGTGCCTTCAAGCAGTTCTCCGCCGCTTTGTATGCGGATTACCTCACCCAGCCGTGCGGCATGGGTCAGCCAGTTGGTGCGGATCAGATCAATGCCTGCGCCACCATTCCAAACTTGAAAATTTTCTGCAAAACGCTCTGCCAGCCTGTGCAGCAATGTTTCAGCATTTCCTGTATAGCCGCATTGCCGCAGGCTGGTGACCGCATAAGGCACGCCTTCCGGACTATGCAATACATTGACGCCAATGCCGATGACCAGAGCTTTGCGGCCATCTTTAAGCAGTGCGGATTCCAGCAAAATACCGGAAAGTTTGGCACCATCACCCAGCACATCATTCGGCCATTTAAGCTGAAACCGTGTTTCGCTGTCCGGCAGCAATGTTTCAACAGCTTGCACAAGCGAAAGCCCTGCCACAAAACTCAAAGTAGCGGCAACATCCAGAGGATAATCATGGATCAGCAGTAATGTTGCCGCCAGATTACCGGTCTGTGTTGACCATTCCCGCCCGCGGCGGCCACGGCCGGAGCGCTGATCCTTGGTTACATACCAGACAGCGCTTTCAGCCCCCACCTGTGCATCCTGTAGCGCTTGCGCATTGGTGGAGCCGATTGTCTCAAATTCTTTTACCCGATAACCGGCAGCGATTGTTTTTTCGCTCAATACAAAAGTCATTATCAACCCGTTATTTATCCGCTGGCAGTTCACAAAAACAAAAACGCCCGGCACAAAACCGGGCGTTTATAACATGTTCTGTTCAGAACTGATCAGAAAAATGCCTTGGCCGCATTGGTTGCCCAGACGCTGACCGGCGAAGCGATCAGAGCATAGAGCAGAACAAAGGCAGCAGACACGCCCATGACCAGTTTCAATTCGCCGGCGGGTGCTTCAAGACCACCGGCTGGTTCATCGAACCACATGACCTTGATCACGCGCAGATAGTAGAAGGCACCGACAACGGACGCCACAATACCGATTACCGCAAGCGGGATCAGACCGGCCTGAACGGCTGCAAGGAATGTGTACCATTTACCGAAGAAACCGGCCAGCGGCGGAATACCTGCCAGCGAGAACATGAAAATGGTCATGATGGTTGCCATCACCGGATTGGTGCGGGACAGACCGGCCAGATCGCTGATTTCTTCAACATTGCCGTTCTTGTTGCGCATTGCCAGAATGAAAGCAAATGTACCCAGTGTCATCACCAGATAGATCAGCATGTAAATGGCAACGCCGCGCACACCGTCTACAGTACCGGCAGCAAGACCAACCAGAGCATAGCCCACATGGCTGATCGAGGAATAAGCCATCAGACGCTTGATATTCTTCTGACCGATTGCAGCAAAAGCACCGAGGATCATCGAGGCCAGTGCCACGAAGACGATGATCTGCTGCCAGTCATGGGTCAGCGGAGCGAAAGCGCCCATGGTCACGCGCACCAGCAATGCCATTGCAGCCATTTTAGGAGCGGCAGCAAAGAAGGCTGTTACCGGCGTCGGCGCACCTTCATAAACATCCGGTGTCCACATATGGAACGGAACAGCGGAGATTTTGAAAGCAAGACCGGCCAGAATAAAGACCAGACCGAACACCAGACCAAGTTGGCGCTCTCCGCCTGTTACAGCAGCAGCAATATCGGCAAAATTGATTGTACCGGTATAACCATAGACCAGTGAAATACCGTAAAGCAGCATACCGGAAGACAGTGCGCCGAGTACGAAATATTTCAAACCGGCTTCTGTGGAACGGACGCTGTCACGGTTGAAAGCAGCCAGCACATAAAGCGCCAGAGACGACATTTCGAGGCCGAGATAAAGTGCCAGCATATTATTGGCCGACACCATCAGCAGCATGCCGACCGTGGACAGCACAACCAGAACCGGAAATTCAAACTTGTTGATTTTCTGGTCTTTGGCAAAACCAACCGACATGATCAGTGTGACGATCGAACCGATCAGGGTCAGCACTTTCATGAAACGGGTGAAGCTGTCATTGACAAGAGCCGAACCGAAGGCGCTGCCTTCAGACGGGAAAACCAGAAGAAGTGCGAGTGCACCCAGCAGCAGCGCCACAGAAAGACCTGTGACCACTGTGCTGGCGCGTTCGCCGGAAAATACACCCACCATCAGCAGCGCCAAAGCGCCGACTGAAAGCAGCACTTCAGGGGCTGCAAGGGTAAGATGGGCAATCAAATCGGTATACATCGCTCGATGCCTTCGTCTTAATTTGCAATCGGCATGGCAATTGTTGCCACAGCCGCATTGTAGTTGTTGACCAGAGCGTCAACGGCACTCGCAGTCGCGTCAAAGACCGGAACCGGATAGACACCGAAGAAGATCGTCAGAATGACGAGCGGATACAGGATCAGCTTTTCACGCGGTGAAAGATCCAGCAGCGCTTTCAGGCTTTCCTTATCAAGCGCACCGAAGATGACGCGGCGATAGAGATAAAGCGCATAGGCAGCCGACAGAATAACACCGGTTGTTGCGATCACAGCAACCCATGTATTGGCCTGGAAAACACCGAACAATGTCAGGAATTCACCGATGAAGCCGGATGTACCCGGCAGGCCGACATTGGCCATGGTGAGGATCAGGAATACAACAGCATATTTCGGCATATTGTTGACCAGACCGCCATAGGCCGAGATTTCACGTGTGTGCATACGGTCATAAACCACACCCACACAGAGGAACAGCGCGCCGGAAACGATACCGTGTGACAGCATCTGGAACAGCGCACCCTGCACACCCTGCACATTGGCCGCGAAGATACCCATGGTCACATAACCCATATGGGCGATGGACGAATAGGCAATCAGCTTTTTGATATCGGTCTGCACCAGAGCCACCAGAGAGGTGTAAACAATAGCGATAACCGAGAGCCAGAAGACGAATGGTGCGAAATCGGCAGAAGCCAGCGGGAACATTGGCAGCGAGAAACGCAGGAAACCGTAGCCGCCGAGCTTCAGCAGGATACCGGCCAGAATGACCGAACCGGCTGTCGGCGCTTCAACGTGCGCATCAGGCAACCATGTATGCACCGGCCACATCGGCATTTTCACGGCAAAAGACGCGAAGAATGCCAGCCATAACCATGTCTGCATCGAGGCAGGGAAATCATAGGCCAGAAGGGTCGGAATATCCATTGTACCGGCGGTGAAATACATTGCCATCATGGCAATGAGCATCAGCACCGAACCCAGAAGCGTATAAAGGAAGAATTTGATACTGGCGTAAACGCGACGCTGACCGCCCCACACACCGATGATAATGAACATCGGGATAAGGCTGGCTTCAAAGAACACGTAGAACAGGAACATATCCAGTGCGCAGAACACACCGATAACCAGAGCTTCCAGAATAAGGAACGCAATCATATATTCCTTGACGCGGAAATCGACCGATTTCCAGCTGGCAAGGATACAGAACGGCATCAGGAATGCAGTCAGCACCACAAACAGCATGGAAATACCATCCACGCCCATGTGATAGGTGATGCCTTCACCGAACCATGCATGTTTCTCAATCATCTGGAAACCGGCATTGGAATTATCAAAGCCCGCCCAGATCACCAGAGACAGTACAAAAACAAAAAGAGTGGTCAGCAATGCAACATTGCGGATATTGCGACGCGCTGCCTCGCTGTCGTCCCTGATCAGAAGGATCAGGAACGCGCCAACGAGCGGCAGAAACGTGACCGTTGAGAGAATTGGCCAGTCGGTCATCAGAAAGAGCTCCCGATCATCATCCAGGTGACGAGCGCGGCGACACCGATAAGCATCGCGAATGCGTAGTGATAAAGATAACCGCTCTGCAATTTAACAACGCGGTTGGTAATGTCGACCACACGAGCCGCCACACCATTCGGTCCCATACCGTCAATAATCTTCACATCACCGGTCTTCCAGAAGAAGCGTCCCAGAGCCATGGCCGGACGAACAAACAGGAAGTTATAGAGTTCGTCGAAATACCACTTGTTGAGCAGGAACTGGTAGAGACCCGGATGACGTGCAGCAATCGCTTTTGGTGTTTCCGGTGAGCGGATATAGAACGCCCAGGCAAAAACGAAACCGAGGATCATTGCAATGAACGGGGAGAATTTCACCCATACCGGCACGTGATGGTACTCATGCAGGATTTCATTATGTGCACCGGTAAACAGAGCACCCTTCCAGAAGGCATCATAATGATCGCCGAAGAAGTAATCGTGGAATACGAAACCTGCAAACAGCGCACCAACTGCAAGAATAAACAGCGGCACCAGCATAACCGGCGGTGAATCATGAACGTGATGCATAACTTCAGCGGTCGCGCGTGGCTTGCCGTGGAAAGTCATGAAAATCAGACGCCATGAGTAGAATGATGTGAATGCAGCAGCAATCACCAGCAATGTGAAGGCAAAGCCCGATGCAATGCTGTGCGAGGCAAAAGCCGATTCAATGATCGCATCTTTGGAGAAGAAGCCGGCAGTACCGATAACAGTGCCCGGAATACCAAGACCTGTCAGCGCCACAGTCCCGATGATCATCATCCAGTAAGTGGTCGGGATCAGCTTACGCAAGCCGCCCATGCGACGCATATCCTGTTCATCGGACACGGCATGAATAACCGAACCGGCACCAAGGAACAGAAGCGCCTTGAAGAAAGCATGTGTGAACAGGTGGAATACGGCAGCACCATAAGCGCCGACGCCAAGTGCCACGAACATATAACCGAGCTGCGAACAGGTCGAATAAGCAATCACGCGCTTGATGTCGTTCTGTACCAGACCGACAGTTGCAGCGAAGAATGCAGTAACTGCACCGATAATGGTGACAACCAGCAAAGCTGTTTCGGACTGTTCAAAGATCGGCGACATACGCGCAACCATGAACACGCCCGCGGTCACCATGGTTGCCGCGTGGATCAGAGCCGACACAGGGGTCGGGCCTTCCATCGCATCCGGCAGCCATGTGTGCAGCAGGAACTGCGCCGATTTACCCATGGCACCCATGAAGAGCAGCAATGCGATAACGGTGAGCGCACCTTGTTTATCAAGTTCGAAGCCGAGGAAGCTCAGCACAACCTGAGAGGCATTTTCACCGGCAGCATAATTCTGAGCGGTTGCAAAAATCGTGGTATAATCCACAGCGCCGAACAGAACGAAAATACCGAAAATACCGAGCAGGAAGCCGAAGTCACCAACGCGGTTGACCACGAAAGCTTTCATCGCAGCAGCATTGGCAGACGGCTTTTTAAACCAGAAGCCGATCAGCAGGTAAGATGCAAGGCCCACGCCTTCCCAGCCGAAGAACATCTGCACCAGATTGTCCGAGGTTACCAGCATCAACATTGCGAAGGTAAACAGCGACAGATAGGCGAAGAAGCGCGGACGGTGCGGATCGTGATGCATATAGCCGATCGAATAGATATGCACGAGCGCCGACACGCTGTTGATAACAACAAGCATGATCGCGGTCAGCGTATCCACACGGATGGCCCAGTCAAAACTCAGCGTACCGGAAGACAACCAGTGCAGCACAGGCACGCGCACAGGTTCGGATGAACCCAGCGCAATCGTGAAAAACACAACCCATGACAGCACAGCAGCAATCACGAGAAAACCGGACGTAATATATTCGCTGGCCTTGGCACCGATCTTATTACCGAACAGACCGGCAATAAGAAAACCAAGCAGCGGAAGGAAGACGATCGCGTAATAGAGCATCTGCCCGTCAACCTTTCATGACATTTACATCTTCCACCGCGATCGAGCCACGGTTACGGAAGAACACGACAAGAATAGCAAGACCGATCGCCGCTTCAGCAGCAGCAACAGTCAGGACGAAGAGTGCGAAAACCTGCCCGACCAGATCGCCGAGCGTAGAGGAAAACGCAATAAAGTTCAGATTGACCGAGAGAAGAATGAGCTCGACCGACATCAAAATGACGATCACATTCTTACGGTTGAGGAAAACCCCGA
>JBEBVV010000016.1:0-69786 GCA_040392545.1 Pseudochrobactrum asaccharolyticum
AACCGGCTGTTAACCGGTTGGTCGCTGGTTCGAATCCGGCCCGGGGAGCCACTCTCTTTTCAGAGAGTTTTATTTTTCACTTCGATTTTGAATTCTATATGTCACGCACATCATGTGCGTATGCATTTTGACGTCAAAAACAGAAAAAGAATCAAGTGCTTAATTTCCGGGCTTTTCAGCAGTCGGATTCGCGCAGCCTGTAGCCGACACCGGTTTCTGTCAGAATATAAAATGGCTGATCCGGCATATCCTCAAGCTTCTGGCGCAACTGGCGCACATAAACGCGCAAATATTGCACATCGCTCATACCACCCCATATCTGGTTGAGAATAAAGGAATGCGTCAGCACTTTGCCTGCATGCTGCACCATAATGCGCAAAATATCATATTCCTTGGGCGAGAGCTTCACCTCCTGCCCTTTGAGACGTACAATACGTTTGACCAGATCAACCGATAAGTCTCCGGTCTGGAAGACCGGCTTCTCGCCCTGCTCCTGCAATTTATGGCGCAGCGCCACGCGGATTCGCGCCGCCAGTTCCTTCATACCAAACGGCTTGGTGACATAATCATCCGCACCAAGCTCCAGCGCCTTCACAATGCCGCTCTCATCTGTACGGCTGGAAAGAATGATCACCGGCAGATCAATCAGTTCTGCACGCCATTGCGCCAAAAGATCATGGCCGGACATATCCGGCAATCCGAGATCCAACAGCACCAGATCAGGCTTGTCGCTTTGCATGATTTCTTTGGCAATTGCTGCAGAAGGCGCTTCCAGAATAGCAAAACCTTCGGTTCCCAGCCCCACGCGCAGCAATTTACGGATTGGCGGCTCATCATCAACAACGAGAATCCGGATAATATTCTGGGTCATCGGGAATAATCTCCGTCTTCTGCTTCTTTATAAGCTGTGTTTTTATCTGCATCCGCACATAATGCCAGCGGCAGGCGAATGGTGAAAACAGCGCCGCTGCGGCCTGAAATCTCGCTGCGGTTACCGGCTGTGATTGTGCCGCTCATCGCCTCGGTAAAGCCCTTGGCAATAGCCAGCCCCAGTCCCGTGCCTGCCCGCACCTGATCAATTTTACGCACGCGGTAGAAACTGTCAAAAATCCGTTTTTCATCACCGGCGGGAATACCCGCACCTTCATCGCTGATGTGCAACACCACATCGCCGCGCTCTGCACGCGCCTGAATATGCACCAATGTGCCTTCCGGCGCATATTTGGCGGCATTATCCAACAGATTAAACAAGACTTGCTCAAACAGAACCGGATCAAGTTTCAGCATTGGCAGATCGGCGGCAATATCCGTTTCCACACGGTGATGTTGCAAAATTTTTGCGGCACGCTGCAAGGCACTGCCGACAATATCGCCCAGATATTGCAATGATCTATTCGGCTGCATGGCACCCGATTCAATGCGCGTCATATCCAGAAGATTGGCGATAAAGCGGTTGAGCCGCTCGGACTCATCAACCACAGTGGTTAAAAGCTCGGCGCGGTCTTCCTCCGGCAAGGCTCCCGAATAATCTTTGAGCGTGCCCGCAGCGCCCAGAATAGCCGCCAGCGGCGTTTTCAGATCATGGGAGATCGAGGTCAGCAAGGCAGAGCGCAAACGATCGGCCTCAACGGCAAGCTGGGCACGGTCAAGATCATCAACCAGCTGAATACGGGCAATTGCCAGTGCCGCCTGCTCCGCCAGCGCATCAAACAGCCGCTGCTGCTCCGGTGTCAGCAATGGCCCCTGCCGGTCATCATCCAGCCCGATCACGCCGATTGTATTACCGCCGGTGCGCAGCGGCAGATAAAGCCGCTTGGCACCGGGCAGCGTATCCGCCCCGCGCCCTGCTGGACGGTCATGCTCCCATGCCCAGCGGGCAGCGGCAATATCAGAGTCGGCCAGCGTGTCATCCGGCGGATAACCGGCATGAACCGTAATCGTACTGTCCGCCGCCGCTTCATCGGGCAGCAGCACAACCACGCGCACTTTCAGCATCGCCGCAATCTGATAGACCGTTGCCCAGAGCACATCTTCCAGCGTGCCTGCACCGGCCAGTTTCTTACTGAACTGATACAGCCCTTCCGTGGTTCTGGCGCGGTTGCGCGCCGCCACAGCCTGCCGCTGCACACGGGCGGTCAGATTACTGGCAACCAGTGCCACGCAGATGAAAAAGCCCAGCGCAATCACGCTTTCAGGGCCGGTAATATGCAATGTATGCAGCGGCGGCAAAAAGAAGAAATTAAACGCAAAAGCGCTGACCACCGAGGTAAACAAGGCCGGACGCAAGCCCGATGAAACCGCCGTTGCCAGCACTGCCATCAGAAAAACCAGAGCAATATTGCGCACATCCAGCACATGATCCAGCAATGTACCGGCAAGCAGTGCCACCACAATATAGCCGAGACTGAACAAATAAGGCCGCAGAGAGAAAGCCTTGCTTTCAGCAACAGCCACCTGCCGCACCGGCTGCACATCCTGCTGGTTGCCGGAGATAATATGAATACTGAGATTATCCGCTTTGCGGATCAGATCATGGGTGACTGACCCTTCAAAAATCTCCCGCAGGCGGGACTTTTTCGGCCTGCCAATCACAATATGGCTGAAATTATGCGCCAGCGCATAATTGATCACATCCTGCGCCACATCATGGCCGGTCAGCGTCACAACCTCTGCGCCCAACTGCTCTGCCAGTCTGGCGGTGGCGGCAATGCGGTCTTTGTCATCTTCTGATAATGCCGCCGCATGGGAAGTTTCCACATAAAGCGCTGTCCACGGCGTGCGCAGCCGATCAGCCTGCCTGCGGGCATAGCGGATCAACGCCGCACCATGGCTCTGCTCATCAATACAAACCAGCACGCGCTCACCGGCAGACCACGGCCCTGAAATGGCATTGGCCTGCATATGGCTGAGCAACTGGTCATCCACGCGCTGCGCTGTGCGCCGCAAGGCCAGTTCGCGCAAGGCGGTGAGATTACCGGCAGAGAAGTAATTCTGCGTTGCGCGTTTGGCGGTTTTCGGCAGATAGACCTTGCCTTCTTTCAGGCGCTTGATCAGGTCTTCCGGCGTAATATCAACGATTTCAATATCATCGGCACGGTCAATAATGCTATCCGGCACGGTTTCACGCACACGGATGCGGGTGATCTGCGCCACCACATCATTCAGGCTCTCCACATGCTGGATATTCAGCGTGGTATAAACATCAATGCCGCGCGCCAGCAGTTCTTCCACATCGAGATAGCGCTTGGGGTGGCGGCTGCCGGGCGCATTGCTGTGTGCCAGCTCATCCACCAGCACCAGTTGCGGCTTGCGCTCCAGCACAGCATCAAGATCCATCTCCTCAAGCACATGCCCTTTATAATCAACATGCGCACGCGGGATAATCTCATAGCCTTCTGTCAGTGCTTCGGTTTCCTGACGGCCATGGGTCTCCACCACACCGATCACCACATCACAACCATCAGCCAGCAAAGCCCGGCCGGACATCAGCATTTCATAGGTCTTGCCAACGCCCGGTGCCGCCCCGAGAAATATCTTGAGGCGGCCGCGTGTTTCCTGCTCGGCTTTGGCTAACAGCGCATCCGGCGATGGCCGGTTTTCTGCTATCCGCACAGTATCGTCATTCATGCAAAGGCTGTCCTGCCTATTTCATCATTTACTTAAATTGATCCAGCGCAAGATTGAGTGCAAGCACATTTACCACCGGTTCGCCCAGCACACCCAGCAATCTTGGCTCCGTATGCGCTGCCACCAGTTGTTTCAGCGCAGTTTCATCCAGCCCGCGTGCTTTGGCAATGCGCGGTATCTGGAACAAAGCGCCTTCAGGCGTGATATGCGGGTCAAGCCCGCTGCCGGAGGCTGTTACCAGATCAACAGGCACAGGCTGCGCAGGATTTTCCGCTTTCAGCCTTGTCACATCCGCCTGCACACGCGCCTGCAAGGCGATACTGCTCGGTGCCAGATTGGAACCGCCGGAAGCAGCCGCATCATAACCGGCACCGGCAGCACTCGGACGGCCATGGAAATAACGCTCGGAGGTGAATTGCTGACCGATCAGTGATGAGCCGATCACTTTGCCCTCCTGAATAATCAGGCTGCCATTGGCTTGCGCCGGAAACAGTGCCTGTGCGGCACCGGTCATGGCCAGCGGATAGGCAATACCGGTGATCACGGTCAGGCTGACAATCATCACAATTGCGGGACGGAATTGTTTCAACATAGGTTTATTCCTTACACCAGAGCCAAACCGGTAATCGCCATATCAATCAGCTTGATCGCCACAAAAGGCACGATAATCCCGCCGAGACCGTAGAGTGTGAGATTGCGGCTCAAAAGGGCACCTGCCCCGACCGCACGATATTGCACACCGCGCAGCGACAGCGGGATCAAAGCGATAATAATCAGCGCATTGAAGATGATTGCCGAGAGAATGGCGCTTTGCGGACTATGCAGCCCCATAATATTCAAAACGCCAAGCTGCGGATAAAAAGCGAGAAACATTGCCGGAATAATCGCAAAATATTTGGCAATGTCATTGGCAATCGAAAAAGTTGTCAGCGCACCGCGCGTCATCAGCAATTGCTTGCCGATTTCGACAATCTCGATCAGCTTGGTCGGATCACTGTCGAGATCAACCATATTGCCTGCCTCACGCGCAGCCACTGTGCCGGTATTCATCGCCACGCCCACATCGGCCTGCGCCAGTGCCGGTGCATCATTGGTACCGTCACCGCACATGGCCACCAGCTTACCCTTGGCCTGCTCCTCGCGGATCAGTGCCAGCTTGTTCTCCGGTGTTGCCTGCGCCAGAAAATCATCCACACCGGCTTCTGCGGCAATCGCCGCCGCGGTCATCGGATTATCACCGGTGATCATCACCGTGCGGATGCCCATGCGGCGCAATTCGGCAAAGCGCTCACGAATACCGCCTTTGACAATATCTTTCAGCGCCACAATACCGAGCAAGCGGCCATCTTTCACCACGGCCAGCGGTGTGCCGCCAGCCTTGGCAATCTGTGCGGCAATGGCCTGTATTTCATCAGTCTCAGCCTGTTTGGCAGTACCGGCTCCCTGTGCCGCCACATATTTCAGCACCGCATCCACCGCACCTTTGCGGATAATGCTGCCCTCAACATCCACACCGCTCATCCGGCTCTGCGCAGTAAAAGGCACGAAGACCGCATGAAGGCTTGCCATGTCACGGGCACGGATGCCGTATTTCTCTTTGGCCAGCACAACAATGGAGCGGCCTTCCGGCGTTTCATCCGCCAGAGAGGCAAGCTGCGCCGCATCGGCCAGTTGCTGCTCACTGACACCTGAAACAGGACGGAACTCTGTCGCCTGACGGTTACCAAGCGTAATCGTACCGGTTTTATCCAAAAGCAGCGTGTCCACATCACCGGCCGCTTCCACCGCACGGCCAGACATCGCCAGCACATTGAAGCGTACAAGACGATCCATGCCCGCAATACCAATGGCAGAGAGCAGCGCGCCGATTGTGGTCGGGATCAAAGTCACAAACAAAGCCACCAGCACAATCACCGGCACGGAACCACCGGCATAAGAGGCAAAGCTTGGGATTGTCACCACGGCGAGCACGAAAATCAGTGTCATACCGGCGAGCAGAATATTCAACGCAATCTCATTGGGGGTTTTCTGGCGCTCCGCACCTTCCACCAGAGAGATCATCCGGTCGATAAAGGTTGAACCGGCAGCAGCGGTAATGCGCACTTTGATCTGGTCGGACAGCACCTGCGTGCCGCCGGTTACCGCTGAGCGGTCGCCGCCCGATTCACGGATAACAGGAGCCGATTCACCGGTAATTGCCGCCTCATTCACCGAGGCCACACCTTCAATCACCTCACCATCGGAGGGGATAATGTCTCCGGCCTCCACCAGCACAATATCGCCGACTTTAAGACTGTTGCCCGCAACGATTGTGTAATCATCCCTGTTATCAGAGGTGAGCAATTTGGCTTCTGTTTCGGAGCGGGTGCGACGCAGGGATTCCGCCTGCGCTTTGCCGCGCCCTTCGGCCACAGCTTCAGCAAAATTGGCAAAAAGCAGCGTGAACCACAGCCACAAAATGATCTGGAACGAGAAACCCAGATCAGAGCCGCCGCTTGCCACCTCTTTAAGAAACAGCACTGTTGTCAGCAAAGTCACAACCGCGACCACAAACATAACAGGATTTTTGGCAAGGCTGCGCGGATCAAGTTTACGAAATGCACCGCCAATGGCAGGCAGCAGGATTTTAGCATCCAGCAGCGTGGAAGATTTTGACTGGCTCATGAGAGCCCTCCGTCTGATCATGCAATTATATTTCAAACTGCATATAAATTTCAGTAAGATAAACCTATAAATTCATGTGTGAATTTAAATTCACGTCAGCATTTTCACGACGAAAATACCGGCCAGCATTGCCAGAACAAGGATCAGCATAATGCTGGTCAGTTTCGGGCAATCCTGCTGTTTCATAGGCTCTGCATTGCGCTTGTGCGATGTGCCGGAGCGAAACAGCTGCTTCATCAGAAAATTGTTTTTAGCCATGACACACCTTTAAAACAGCTGACCGGAAAACAGGGCGAAATGCTCGACAACCGGCCCCAGCGCCAAGACCGGAAAGAAAGTGAGCCCGCCGACAATCATCGTCACCACAAAGACCAGACCGGTGAATAACGGCCCTGTCGTTGGCAAAGTACCGGCAGACGCAGGCACCGTTTTCTTAGCCGCCAGCGAACCGGCAATTGCCAGCACCGGAATGATGAGGAGAAAGCGCCCCATCAGCATCGCAAAACCGATGGTCAGATTATAGAAAGGCGTATTGGCATTCAGACCTGCAAAGGCACTGCCATTATTGTTGGCACCGGAAGAATAGGCATAAAGCACCTCGCTGAAGCCATGCGGCCCCGCATCCTGAATGCTCGCCAGTCCCTGTGGCAGCACAATAGCCAGCGCCGCAAAACCGAGAATGGCAAGCGAAGGCCCGAGCGTTGCCAGCAGGCTCATTTTGACCTCTTTGGCCTCGATTTTCTTGCCCAGATATTCCGGTGTGCGGCCAACCATCAAACCGGCAATGAAGATCGACAGGATGAAGAACAGCAACATGCCGTAAATACCGGCACCAATACCGCCGAGATTGGGGATTTGCATATTAAACAGCGGCACCAGACCGCCAAGCGGCATCAGGCTGTCATGCATATTATTGACCGCACCGGTGGAGGCCGCCGTAGTCACTTCAGAAAACAGCGCAGACAGCGCAATACCAAAGCGCGCTTCCTTGCCTTCCATATTGCCGCCGGTCACGCCCAGAGCCTGCATCAGCGGATTGCCATTGGCCTCAGCCCAGTAAAGCACCGCAGTGCCCAGCACCACCAGCACGGCAAAAACCGCAAACAGCGCCCAGCCCTGCCGCTGATTGCCCACCATACGGCCGAAAACATTGGTCATGGCAGTGGAGATCACAAAAATCGCCAACAGATGAATGAGATTGCTCAGCGCTGTCGGATTTTCAAACGGATGTGATGAGTTGGCATTGAAGAACCCGCCGCCATTGGTGCCCAGATGTTTGATGATCATCTGCGAGGCCACAGGGCCTTGCGCAATGGTTTGCTGCGCCCCTTCCAGCGTGGTTGCCAGTGTATAGCTGTTCAGATTTTGCGGCACGCCCTGCCACACCAGCACAAATGTGCCGATAATGCAGACCGGCAGCAGCACATAGAGCGTGGCGCGGGTGAGATCGACCCAGAAATTGCCGATCGTCTTGCTGGAAGAGCGGGAAAATCCGCGAATAATCGCCATGGCTCCGGCCAGACCGGTCGCGGCAGAAACAAAATTCTGCACGGTAATGCCAGCCATTTGGGTGAAATAGCTCATCGTACTTTCACCGGCATAGCCCTGCCAGTTGGTATTGGTCATAAAGCTGACAGCGGTATTAAAGGCCGATGTCGGCTCCACGGCCAGCATGTCTGCGGGATTATAAGGCAAGATGCCCTGCAAGCGCTGCAACAGATAGAGCAGCACAAAACCGGCAAGGCTGAACATCAGCAGCGATGCGGCATACACCGTCCAGTACTGCTCTTCTTTTTCATGGGTTCCGGCCAGCCTGTAGAGGCCGCGCTCAACCGGCGCCACAACCGGTGAAAGCAGCGTCCGCTCACCGGTAAAAACGCGGGTGAGATACAGCCCCACCGGCTTAACAAGCAGAATTGTGAGCCCGAACAGCAACGCAATCTGCAACAATCCGTTGAAAGTCATTGGAAGATACTTTCTGTCGCTAAAACAGTTTTTAAAAGCGCTCAGGTCTGGCCAGTGCATAGAGCAGGTAAAGGCTGAGCAATGCGGCAACCGTGCCGCCGAGACCATAATCAAACCACATAATGCGCCCTCACAGCCGGTCGCAGACAAGGGCATAAAAATAGCTAAGGCCGATAAAGCCTGCGCCTGCGGCAATCATGATAACATCCATTTTTCAAACTCCTGAAACAGGGCTTCACCTTCAAGGCAAAACCGCTTCCGGCAGACACGCAAATCATGCAGCCATGCCGAAACCAGGCGGAACTATGGCGCCAAAGCGCATAGTGGTTCGAGAGAGGGAAAGGAGGAGAGATATAAAAATCTCATATATAAAATGCTGTATTTCACAACAGTGAAAAATCGTAAAAATTCGATAAAAATAACTATAAATCAATGCATAATTTAAAAATCTTAAAGTTAAATATGAAAATGGCGGCTGATCAGGCCGCCATATATGTCTTTATGTTTCAGCCCTTGCCATAGGTGAAATCATCCACTTTCGGCATCCATTGCACCGGCGCATAAGAGGCAGGCTTATCCCCCACCGCTGTGCCGGTATTGAGCACGCCCGCCTGATAATCTGCATCAAACAATGCGTAAGGATGCGGTGACGGCAGGGCACCGGCAGCATCCAGTTTTGCAGCAAGTTCCGCAGGCAGCGTAAAATCAAGCGCCGCAAGATTATCCTGCAACTGCGCCAGCCTGCTGGCACCGATAATCAGCGCCGCAATCGACGGACGGTTCAGCGTCCAGCTCAACGCCACCTGTGCCATTGGCCTGCCCGTTTCAGCCGCCACATCCTGCAAGGCAGATAAAATGCCGAGATTGCGCGCGGTAAACAGCCCCATACCCTTGCCGGATGTATCTGTGGTCAGGCGGCCTTCCCCTGTCCATTGGTCACCGTCAACACGGTATTTTCCCGATAGCAGCCCCATGGCCAGCGGGCTCCATACGGTAATGCCCATGCCTAAATTCTGCGCCAGCGGCACAAATTCATGCTCAATATTGCGCTCGACAAGCGAATAAGGCAGTTGCAGGCTGATCAAAGGTGTCAGCGCATGGGTCTCCGCCCAGGTCTGCGCCCGCGCCGCATACCATGCAGGCACATCAGACAGGCCGCCATAGCGGATTTTACCTGCCCGCACCAGATCATCCAGCGTGCGCACCACCTCTTCCGCAGGGGTGATCCGGTCCCATGTATGCACCATATAAAGATCAATATAATCGGTGCCGAGACGATGCAGCGACTGGTCAACCGCCCGCATCAGCGCTTTGCGGCTGTTGCCGCCCGCATTGGGGTTTCCCGGCTCAAGGCTGTTGCTGTATTTCGTGGCAATAACCAGCCTTTCACGATTGCCCTTCTCGCGCATAAACTGCCCGATCAGGCTCTCGCTGGCACCGGCGCCATAGGAATTGGCCGTATCAATAAAATTACCGCCCGCATCCGTATAATGGTCAAAAATCGCGCGGGATGTTTCATCCGTACTGCCCCAGTGGCCGCTGATACCACGTATGGCCGCATTGCCGAATGTCATCGTGCCAAGCGCCATGCGGCTGACCCGCAAACCGGAACGGCCAAGCGTATAATAATGATCCAGCGCCATCAATTTTCCTCTACATTCAAAAGACCGGACTATGCACATGGGCATCTGCACATCCGCGCACCCGCAAGTCCGGTCTTTATTCTTGTTGTCTGTCCCCTGAAAGGGTCTTGTCCCTTCCGGCAGGATCAGTCGATCAGGCGCGGTTCGCCCACATCACCGGCAGAGGCTTCCATACCATTTGCGGTCAGGATTTCCTTGATCGTACCGTTTTCATGCAGGGTTTTAATATCTGCTTCCAGAGCCGCACCAAGTTCCGGATTTTTCTTGGAATAAGGGAAGCTGCCCTGTCCGGCTTCGGTTGTTGCCTTCACACGCGCATCGCTTTTGGCCACTTTCACTTCAATATCCGGCATTGCGCCGCCTTTTTTGGCCACCATACCGGTTGAATAGCCGTCAACCCCCACATCAAGACGACCGGCAGCCAGATCCTGCTGCATGCTGACCGAATTCGGATAAAGCTTGAGATTGCTGCCGAGCAGTTTTTTCAGATCAGCCACCCAGAGATAGCCCTGCACGGTGCCCACACTCTTGCCCTCAATATCCTTGACCTCTTCAAAACCATCGCGGGTGTAAATCCCCATCTGGTCATTATAAAGCGGCCAGGACAGGTTCATCACCTTGGCGCGTTCGGGAGTGCGGTACCAGTCGCCGGTGGTAATATCAGCCTTGCCGGACAGTACATATTGAATGCCCGCCGCCGTATCCACAGCAACCGCTTTCACCTTCAGACATTCCATTTCAGCAATCTTATTGGCAATATCACCATCCACGCCTTTGGCCTCTCCCTCAGGTGACAGATAGGAATATGGCGCATAGGTGGTGACAGCAACGGTGAGATAGCCTTCCTCAACGGTTTTGAAGCTGTTTTTCGGTGTGCAGTCCTGCGCTTTGGCCTGTACAGCCCCCAGTGACACAGCACCGGCAAGGATTGTTGATGCGAGAGCAATTTTACCCATGATTTTCATAATGTTACCCCTTATTGTTTATGTTTTTTGTTATGTTTTTTATGATGTTTAGCGCAAGAACCGCGCCGAGCGTTTTTCCACATAGCTCACCAGCAAAGATGCCGGAATGCAGATCATGGCATAGAGAATGCCTGCGCTGACCAGTGCCGGAAAATACAGGAATGTTGTCGAGCCGATTTCATAGGCACGGCTGATCAGCTCCGGCAGAGCAATTGTGAAACACAGCGAGGTTGCCTGAAAAATCAGGATTGAAAAGCCGAGCAAAGCCGGAACCGCAACCCGCAAGCCCTGCGGCAGGATCACATAGCGCAGCCCGTCCATGCGGCTCATATTCAGCGCCATGACCGCCTCTTTCTGCCCTGCGGGTACGGATTCCAGCCCCGCGCGGATAATCTCGCTGGTATAGGCACCGGTATTCCAGCTCAGCGCCATAATCGCCGCCACAAAAGATGTCAGCGTCATACCGGCGCTCGGCAGGCCGAAATAAATGAATTGCAGCAAAATCAAAGCCGGTGCGCCGCGCCCGATTTCAACAATTACCAAACAGACACCGCGTGTGATTTTGGATTTTGACTGCACCCCCAGTGCCAGCAGCAACCCGAAGGGAATGCCAATGGCAAGACTTGCCAGTGTGACTTTCACACTCAGCGCCAGCCCGTCCAGCAATTCAGGCAGCCATGAAATGACATCATCAACCGGAAAATCAATCATCGTGCCACCTTTGCCCGCAAATAGATATCCGCCGTGCGCGACAGCCATGCCACCGGCAGGCTGAGCAGAATGTAAAACAGCGCCACCACCGCAAAGACCTCAAGACCACGGAAGGTCATCTGCGACAGCTGACTGCCCTGATAGGCAAGCTCCGTCACGCCGATTGCCGAGGCAATGGCGCTGTCTTTCAAAAGACCGATGGCATAGCTTGCAGCGGATGGCAGCGATACGCGCAGCATTTGCGGTGCCACCACATCTTTAAACGCGTGGTAACGGCTGAGATTGAGCGCTTCCGCCGCCTCAAACTGCCCGTGATGTACGGCCATCATGCCGCCACGGAAAATCTCTGCCATATTGGCGCCCGCAATCATGCCAAAACCGGTCAGCGCCGCCATAAACGGACTGATGCTGATAATACCGGTACCAAGGCCGAAAAAGATCACAAACAGCCATACGAGCGGCGGAATACCGCGCACAATATTGATATAGACCACAGCCAGAAAACGCAGCAGCCAAAAGGGCGAGCGGCGCATCAGCATCAGCACCAGCCCGAGCAAAGTCCCCACCGCCAGAGAAGAAACCGTCAGCGCGACTGTCCACGGTAAACCACGGATAATATAGAGAAAATCTGCCAGCATTTAGCGCTCATTCACAGCTTTGAGGAAGCGCTGCGCCCGCTCTGTCTGCGGATTGCGCATCACATCACGGCTGGCGCCGCTTTCAATCACATCGCCATCGGCCATCACCATTACTGTGTCCGAAACCGTCTCGGCAAAGCTCATTTCATGGGTCACAACAATCATCGTCATGCCGCTGTCTGCCAGCCTGCGCATCACACCCAGCACTTCCAAACCCAGTTCCGGATCCAGTGCCGATGTCGGCTCATCAAACAGCATCACCTGCGGATCCAGCGCCAGTGAACGGGCAATCGCAATACGCTGCTGCTGGCCGCCGGAACAGCGCATCGGATATTGCTGCGCTTTATCAGCAAGGCCGACTTTATCCAGCAAATCCATCGAGCGCTCATCGGCCTCTTTGCGCGAGCGCCCCAGAACCCGCTCCTGCGCCAGACTGACATTGCGCAGCACGCTCATATGCGGAAACAGGTTAAAGGACTGAAACACCATGCCAATGGACTGGCGCAGATCATGCAGTTGTTTTGTCGAGACTTTTTTGGCTGCATTCAGCGTGACATCGCCCACAGTGACAATGCCTGCATCCGGCTGTTCAATATAATTGATGCAGCGCAGCAATGTGCTTTTGCCGGAGCCGGAAGGGCCGATGATCGCCAGCACTTCACCGGAGGTGACTGTAAGATCAATCCCTTTCAGAACAATATGCGCGCCATAATGTTTTTGCAGTTTTTCAAGCCGGATTACCGTATTCGAGCTGGTTTTCACCCGCAGCGCCTCCCCTGTACCATCCGCTGTTTTCCCGCCTTACAACAGAGAAAACAGTAAAATTACATCAGCCTGCGGTTATTGTTGTTTTCGCTGAAGCTAATGTCATGAATCGCAATTTGCGCTCCCCAGCGCAAAACTGTTTTATTACTCTATATGTAACATGCAGAGCTGTTTATTCTTTTGCCAACAGCTTAGGCGAACTGGCAGGGGCAGCGAGAGCAAAAAAAATAGTGGTCGTCATAACTTCAGCTTATAGCTAATCAATTCGTCGAAGCCACCATCCGATTTTTTGTTCTCTTTATGCATTCCACGACATTTCATGACGCTTATTGGCTGCTCGGATAGCGAATTTGCGTGAATATGCAAATCTTGCATAACATTCAAAAAACAAAACATTGGCTCAATGCATGTTTTTTGCATAGCTTCAAAACAATCAGATTCCCGTAAAATTTACCGCCAAGGAATGCGTTGTGAGCCGAATTGTCTATGTAAACGGTGCCTATGTTCCGGAAGAAGAAGCAAACATCTCGGTGTTTGACCGTGGATTTTTGTTTGCCGATGGTATTTATGAAGTAAGCGCCGTTGTTGACGGTAAGCTGGTTGATAATGACGCGCATATGGCCCGTCTCAGCCGCTCGCTGAAAATGATCAATGTTCCTGCCCCATTGAGCGATGAAGACATTATCGCCATGCAGAAAGAGCTGATCAAGCGCAACAATCTCACCGAAGGCGTGGTCTATATGCAGATCACCCGTGGTGCCGCTGACCGCGATTTTGTTTACAGCGCCGATATGAAGCCGACACTGGTTGCTTTCACACAGGTGAAGAAGCTGATCGGTTCCGCCTCACAGCAGAACGGCATTGCCGTCCATGTTCTTGAAGATATCCGCTGGCAGCGCCGCGACATCAAGACTGTGATGCTGCTGGCACAGGTTATCGCCAAGCAGGAAGCCACTGCCAATGGCTGTCAGGATGCATGGATGCAGGAAGACGGTTATATCACCGAAGGTGCTTCCTCCAGCGCATTCATCATTACAGCTGATGACGTGCTGATTGTTCGTCCGAATTCCAATGCAATTCTGCCGGGCTGCACACGCCTTGCCATGCTGAAAATTGCTGAAGAAAACAATCTGAAGATCGAAGAACGCCGCTTTACGCTTGAAGAAGCCATCAACGCGAAAGAAGCTTTCCAGACCAGTGCATCCGGTTTTGTAACCCCGGTTGTCAAGATTGCAGGCAAGACCATTGCCGATGGCAAGCCGGGTGCCAATACCCGCAGCCTGCAGGATAAATATATCGAACTGGCAAAAGCATCCGCTTGATTTTGCCGCAAGCAGGTCTCCGGAAGGGGCTCAAAAAAGCTCATAATTCGGGACTAAAGACCTGTATTGCAACATAAAAGACAAAGCGGCTGAGGATGAGAAATATATCAGCCGCTTTTTAAAATATATCTTGTGACATTATCACAGCCATCAGCTAATCAAGCTTGATTGTATAATGCTCTCATGTAGTTTTGTCCGGCCATGATTTTTTTTAAATTGTGGCCGGATACCGTTATGATCGCAAGCGCCCCATGAAACGGTTTTGATCTTTTGGGCCTCCCCCGAAAAACCGTTTTTTCCTTGGCACTGATCATATGTCAGATGTTAACACCACACTGAAACGGCAGGACCGCCGCAGAAGTGAGATTGTCGTTTCTTTTTAATGTCTGATGATAATGCGCTGACAGCCCGCCGGTTCGCCGGACGGGCTGTCATTTTATAATCCGCCTTTTTTAACGGGAGTTCTGAATGTCTGTTTCTGCACGCGATTTTGGTATTGTCTGCGGCATCATGCCAACGGGCACACATAACGCGATTACCGATGTTCCGGGCGTTAAAGTCGGCCATGTCACAATTCGTGAAGGCCAAAACGGCAATGTGAATACCGGCGTCACCGCCATTCTCCCGCATGACGGCAATCTGTTCCGTAAAAAAGTTCTCGCCGCCTCAGAATCCATCAATGGTTTCGGCAAAAGTGCCGGCCTTGTGCAGGTCAATGAGCTGGGTTCTCTGGAAACCCCGATCCTGCTCACCAATACGCTTGGCGTGGGCACCTGCGTCAATGCGCTGATCAAACGCGCAATTGCAGCCAATGCCGATATTGGCCGCACCACCTCCACCGTCAATGCGGTTGTAGGGGAATGCAATGACGGCCCGCTCAATGATATTCAGGCCATGGCTGTCACCGAAGCCCATGCCTATGCTGCATTGGATGCAGCCAGCTCCGGCGCTGTTGAGCAGGGCAATGTGGGTGCCGGCACCGGCATGACTTGTTTCGGCTTTAAAGGCGGCATCGGCACCGCATCGCGCCGGATCAAGCTCGATGGCAAAGACTACCATCTCGGCACGCTGGTTCTCTCCAATTTTGGCCGCAAGGGCGACCTGACTTTGCCGGACGGCCGCCGCCCGACCCCGGATTATCCTGATCAGCCTGAAAAAGGTTCGATCATGATGATCATGGCCACGGATATTCCGCTGGAACATCGCCAGTTGCAGCGCGTTATCCGCCGCTGCGGTGCTGGTATTGCCCGTCTTGGTGCGTTCTGGGGTCATGGCAGCGGTGATATTGTTATCGGCTTCACCACCGGCAACACCATTGATCACGATCAGAAATCCGATCTCGTCACCATACAGGCGCTGAATGAGGACAAGATTGATCAGCTGTTCCGTGCGGCAACCGAATCCACGCAGGAAGCCATTCTCAATTCGCTCTGCGCTGCAGAAAGCTTTACCGGACGCGATGGTAACAGCCGCAAATCACTGGCAGACTGGCTGCGCGCCTTTCCTGCAGAATAAGTCTCTGTAAATCTCACAACTAAAAAAGCCTGCCATCATCATAATGGCAGGCTTTTTTCTATGCATCCTGAAGGGTGAAAACCACTTCAGCATTGGCTTTCAGCGTATTGCTGACAGTGCAGATTTCTTCCGCAGCTTCTGCCAGTTCATGCTGTTCGGCCTTGCTCAGATCACCGTCAAAACCGAATTGCACATCAAAGCGCGTAATTTGATAAGGCTCTTGCGCCGTCTTCTCGCCGCTGACCTGCACCTCATAGGCATTAATACGCTCAATGAAACCAAGTTTGCGGGCGGCGATACGCGCACTCATCACCAGACAGGCAGCCAGTGACGCATAAAGCAGATCAATCGCATTGAACCCCGCACCGGACACCGTATTTTCCAGCGCCAACTCACCACCGGTAAGCGAGCGGATCTGCGGTTTTTCCTGTCCGCGCAACCGCGCACAAGCGCCCGTCTGTCTGATACGTAGTGCCGGTTTTACCATGCTTCAGTCTGCTTTCATGCCAATTTCATACCAACGGCCTGCGCCAGCAATTCAAACGAGCGCAACCGCGCCTGATGATCAAAAATCTGGGCAGTGATCATCAGCTCGTCAACTTTGGTGCGCTCAACAAAGGCCTCAATATCCTGACGTACTTTATCAGGACTTCCTACCGCTGAACAGGACAAAGCCGCTTTGATAATGGGGACAAATCGCGGATCAAGCGTCTCTTCAAAATTTTCAACCGGCGGCGGCAATTGTCCGGCTTTACCCGTGCGCAAATTCACAAAAGCCTGCTGAACGGAGGAGAACAATAATCGGGCTTCCGCATCCGTATCGGCTGCAAAGACGTTAAATCCGGCCATAACATAGGGTTCAGCCAAATATTGTGACGGCTCGAAACGGTGCCGGTAAAGCGCGATTGCCTCTTCCAGATCACCCGGTGCAAAATGCGAAGCAAAAGCATATGGCAAGCCCAGCATTGCCGCCAATTGTGCCCCGAACAGGCTGGAGCCGAGAATCCATACCGGCATATGAAGACCGGAGCCCGGATAGGCACGCACGCGGCTCTCCGTGGTCGGCTCCCCGAAATAACTTAAAAGTTCAACCACATCCTGCGGGAAAGATTGCGCATCCGCACTGGAATTGCGCCGCAAGGCATAAGATGTCACCTGATCCGTACCCGGTGCGCGGCCAAGCCCCAGATCAATACGACCGGGATAGAGCGAGGCCAGCGTGCCGAATTGCTCGGCAATCACAAGCGGCGAATGGTTGGGCAACATAATACCGCCTGCCCCGATGCGCATGGTCTTGGTGGCACCGGCCACATGGCCGATCAGCACCGATGTGGCGGCGCTGGCAATGCCCGGCATATTATGATGCTCGGCCAGCCAGTAACGGTGGAAGCCGAGTTTTTCTGCGTGTTGTGCAAGGCTGACAGTATTTTGCATAGCCTGCGCTGCGGTGCTGCCGAGGGTGATCGGCGCAAGGTCGAGAACGGAATATTTTGTCATAAGGCATATATATAGCAACGACTATAGAATGCCAGAGGCCATAGCGGAATCCCTGACCAATTTTATGCATTTCCCGAGAATGTGAAGATGGCTCATCAATAGAAAAAGGCCGGTCATAACAACCGGCCTTTTTGTCTTTCAACCCTGTCCGCGAAAGCGAAACCGTTTTCGCAAGGTCTTTTTAGTGATGTGCAGCCTGCACTTCCGCTTTCAACTCTTCCTCAGTCGGCACCGAAACCAGAGGTTTAACGGTTTTAGCCGAGATCAGCGAATAGAACATTGGCACCACGAACAATGTGAACATGGTACCCACGATCAGACCGGTGAAGATCACCAGACCCATCGAGTAACGGGCAGCGGCACCGGCACCTGTTGCCATCATCAGCGGCACAACACCGAGCGCCATAGCGGCAGTCGTCATCAGGATCGGACGCAGGCGCGTTTTTGCAGCAGCAATAATCGCATCATGGCGGTTCAGGCCATGATCATGGCGCTGCTGATTGGCAAATTCCACCAGCAGAATACCATGTTTGGTGATCAGCCCCACAAGGGTAATCAGACCAACCTGCGTATAGATATTCAGCGTACCGAGACCAAGATTCAGCGGAATAATCGCACCGAAAATCGACAGCGGAACAGTCATCATGATGATGAACGGATCACGGAAGCTTTCAAACTGCGCGGCCAGAACCAGATAAATCACGATAACAGCCAGCGAGAATGCGATCAGGATTGTATTGCCCTGCTCAACTTCCAGACGGGACTGACCGGAATAGTCGATGAAGAAACCTTCCGGCAGCTTCGCCTTGGCAATATTGACAATCGTATTCAGACCGTCACCCGTTGTCACACCCGGCAAAGGCAGAGCCGAGATTGTTGACGAGTTCAGCTGGTTAAACTGTTCAATCGCAGCAGGCGCAGCTTGCTCAACAATCCGCACCACGGCCGACAGCGGCACCATTTCATTGGATGCACTGCGGACATAGAACTCACCGAGTTTCGACGGATTACGGCGGAATTCATCCGGCACCTGCATGATAATATCATAGCTGTTATTATCACGGTCGAACTGCGCAACCTTACCACCACCGGTCATCAGACCGAGGGTCGCACCGATTTCACTGACGCTGACGCCCATAGCCGAAGCTCTGTCGCGGTCAACTTCAATAGTTGTCTGCGGCGAGTTGAAGGACAGAGAGTTCTGAACAATGATGAACTGTCCGGAAGCCTGTGCTTCTTTCTTGATTTCCTCAGCAATTTCGAAAACCTGATCCGACGAACCGGTTGACTGGATTGCGATGGAAATTGGCAGACCACCACCGGTACCCGGCAATGACGGCGGCGCAAAGATGAAGGCCTGAACACCGGCTACATCCTTGATACGCTTTGTCAGGTCTTCCTGAATCTGCTTCTGCGAACGCTCACGCTGCGACCAGTCCTTCAGTGCCCAGAGCGCAATACCTTCATTGGTCGAGTTACCGAAACCAACAATGTTAAAGCGGGCTTTGAGTTCCGGCAGATCCTTGGTCAGTTCGTCAATCTGGTCTGTATACAGCTTGGTATAATCCGAAGTTGCATATTGCGGACCACTGATCAGCGAGAACAGCGCGCCGGAATCTTCTTCAGGAGCCAGTTCCGATGAAGTATTGACGAACAGGAAGCCCATCAGTGCAACCAGACAGACCACGACCAGCATTGTTACCGGACGATAATTGAGCGAGCCTGAAACCAGACGCTCATAGCGGTTTTCAAAGCGGGTGAAGAAATTATCCACGAACTGGGCAAATTTGCTGGTCTGCCCGTGCTGCAACATGCGCGAACACATCATTGGCGAGATGGTCAGCGCCGCCACACCGGAAATGATCACCGCACCGGCCAGTGTGAACGCAAATTCACGGAAGAGCGAACCGGTCAGACCACCGGTAAAGCCGAGCGGTGCAAATACCGCAGCCAGAGTAATGGTCATCGCCACGATGGAAGAGGTAATTTCCTTCATGCCCACAAAGGACGCATGAATAGGTGTCAGACCTTCTTCAATATGACGGTGAATATTTTCCAGAACCACGATCGCATCATCCACCACCAGACCGATGGCAAGAACCATGGCGAGAAGCGAGAGAAGATTGATCGAGAAACCGAGCACGAAGAGGAAGAAACACACACCGATCAGCGAGATCGGAATGGTTACAATCGGGATCAGCACCGAACGGAACGAACCGAGGAACAACAGGATCACGATCACAACGATAATCATCGCTTCTGCGATTGTTTTGAAAACCTCAACAATCGAAGACGAAATCTGCTCGGTGGCATCGTAAACAAGAATGATATTCATGCCCTGCGGCAAGGATTCCTGAATGCTTGGCAGTTCCTTGTTCACGGCTGTTGCCATGTCAATCGGGTTTGCCGAAGGTGTCGGGAACACACCGATAAATGTACCGCTGGAACCGTTAAAGGTCACAACCGTATCTGTGCTTTTGGCAGCCAGTTCCACACTTGCAACATCGCGCATGCGGATAATATCCGAGCCGTCAGCACGGATCGGCATTTCAGCAAAGGCTTCCGGTGTCTGCAATGTCGAACGCAGCGTAATCGCCGTTGCCACATATTCGTTTTTGGTTTTACCCGGTGCCGACAGGAAGTTGGATGCCTTGATTGCGCCCAGCACTTCCGAAGCAGTCACATTACGTGCAGCCATACGGATCGGATCGACCCAGACACGCATCGAGAATTCCTGACCGCCGAGGATCTGCGCATCAGCCACACCTTCAATGGTGGACATGCGCGGACGGATCACGCGGTCAATATATTCCGTGATCTGCTCATTGCTCATATTCGGGTTTTGCACGGCCAGATACATGGTCGCAAAAGACTGACCTGTACCCTTGCTGATCACAGGGTCTTCGGATTCACTCGGCAGATCGCCGCGTACCTGATTGACCTTGGAAATCACCTCGGTCAGTGCCGCATCAGGATTGGCACCGAGCTTCATCTGCACGGTTACCATACTGACAGACTGACTGCTCTTGGATGTCACATAGTCAACATTTTCAGTTGTCGCGACAGCCTTGGCGATAGGTGACGTGATAAAGCCCTGAATGAGCTCGGCATTCGCACCCGCATAGGCGGTCGTAACGGTAATCACCGTTTCGTCCACTTCCGGATACTGGCGCACTGAAAGATTGAAAATCCCCTGCAATCCAAGCAGGATAATCATCAGCGCGACAACAATCGAAAGAACCGGCCTGCGTATAAAAATATCAGAAAAGCTCATCTTCGACCTTATTTCTTCTGGGCATCAGCCGGATTGACAGTGTTGTCAATATGCGCGCTCATGCCATTGTTCAGACGGTTCTGGCCGGCAGTCACGACAACATCACCGTCCTTCACACCGCTCAGAACTTCAACATTATTGCCTGTGCGGCGGCCGAGTTTTACGAAAATCTGATGCAGAACCAGATCATCCTGTTTCTCTGCATTGTCGGTTTTTGCAGAATCTGCAGCAGCATCTTTGTCAGCTTCTTTTTTCACAACAGTGAAAACATAGTCGCCGTAAAGGCTGGTCACAACGCTTGTCAGTGGCAGCACAATCACATTGTCTTCATCCGGCAGAACCACACGAACCTGCACAAACTGACCCGGCACCAGAGACTTGTCGGAATTATCGACCTGTGCCTGCACCGAAACCAGACGGCTTGCCGGATCGATTTTCGGATCAATACCGATGATCTTGCCCTTGAATGCATAATCAGCAGCAGAAGCGCCGATCTGAACGTCCTGACCGATGGACAGGTTCTTCAGTTCCTGTTCCGGCACGGTGAAATCAACGCGCATCGTGTCAACATTCTGCAAGGTTGCCACCACATTGCCCGGTGCCATGAACTGGCCGATATCAACGCGGGAAATACCGATCACACCGGAGAAAGGAGCAACAAGACGTTTCAGATCAAGCGTAGCCTGCGCCTTGGCAACATTTGCCTTGGCGGAAGACAGGGCAGCAGCTGTCGTATCCACATTGGAAACCGCACCGACGCCCTGCGTACGCAAGGTCTGCGCACGCTTGTAATTCTGCTCGCTCAGCTCGGCTTCAGCCTTGCTTGCAATCAGATCGGCTTTCTGAATTTCGTCATCCAGCTGCACCAGAAGATCGCCCTTCTTCACTTGCTGGTTCGGCTTGAAGAAGATTTCCTTGACGACACCGTCAATCTGGAAAGTCAGATTAACACCGTCTTCAGCGCGGGCAGAACCAATGGCTTCAATACCCGGCTTCCACTGACCAGGCTTGACGTCAATTGTGGAAACGGCCTGTGAAGGCTGCTTCATATTGGCAAAAAAGTCTTTGATAGCCTGCGCGCGGAACAGGTTAAACCCGATCAGACCTCCGCATACCAAAACCAGCAATATAATAGCGATGATGAAACGTTTAATCATCTTATGTGGCACTCCTGCCGCAGAATGGATACAGAACGAATAATGTCCAATCGGCATAGCTGGACATCGTTAAACACTAAATAGGGTGCGATAACTGGACGTTACGCAGAAACTTGTCAACTATGCTCTGGTCACGCTATAGTCATCTGCATTTTCCTCAACGAACATCATCGGGTTTAAAAGCCATGTTTTCTGGCAGGGCATGTATCAGGCAGGAACTCAGCAAAACAGATTTAAGAAATGAAGTGTCGTTATGTCAGGATTTATACCGGTTTTGCCGTATTTCTGATCAAGAAACGGCGAATTTTACGAAATTATCACAAATCCCGCCGCTTTAAACAAGACTGTTCGTGTTCCGGCCGTAAAATGATCTTTTCCGGCCAACATATCCGGAACCGGCACCGGATATTGCCACTCACGAAATTGTTATAAGAAAACACCATGCCGGACAGCACTGCCAGCGCTCCCAAAGCGCCCTGCACAGCCCAGTTATGAATAACTTCAACTGGCACCTTGTCATGATTCATCACTAAAAACCAAGGCACGATTTTACTGAAAGTCATTTCCGCCGGCACGAATATGCGCTATGATTGTTCCATGCGTAAAACATTTTCAGCCGCCTTTATCATCGCTTTTTCCGTTGCAGGCATTTGCGCCCTGCCCGTTCACGCGCAGACGCCTGACTTTAAAAACAGCAAACAGGCAGAGCCGCAACAAGCACCTTCCTCACTGCCCGGCGTAAAACCGGCCAAGCCGATTGTCAGCGCACCGGAACCGGAGCCACAGGAAGACCATCTGCGCGCCAATCCAGACGGCAGCTTCATGATCAATAATACACGGGTGAAAATTAGCGGCTCGGTCATTGTCGATGTCGGCACACAGCCAAGCGGACGGAACTGACAGATCATCCCGCATATTTATCATACGTAAAATTAAAGCCGCAGAGACCTTCATGTCTTTGCGGCTTATAATTTTTCATCTGTGTCACTCCGTCAGCAATTTGCCAGAAACGGAATATCATGCAGCCCGCAGGCTTCATGCAGCACAGTTCAAAAGATTAGCTGTTAACAGCGTCTTTCAGGCCCTTGCCTGCCGAGAATTTCGGTACGTTACGGGCAGCAATTTCAACTTCCTTACCGGTTGAAGGATTGCGGCCGGTAGAAGCAGCGCGATGCGATACGGAGAAAATACCGAAACCTGGCAGACGAACTTCGCCGCCCTCTTTCAATGCACCGGTTACGGATTCAAGCACAGCGTCAACAGCGGAAGCAGCATCGGTCTTGGTCAGACCGGATTTTTCTGCAACGGCAGCAACCAGTTCATTTTTGTTCATGAGGTAATTCCTTTCACGTTTTTTTCCGCTGGTTACGACTCAGCCGGATTGGCGAATTTTATTCAAAGAAATAAATGAACCAAGCGTAGTTTTGCTCTTAGAAGCCCTAAAAGCAGCGTTAAACACAGAAATAAGCCCTGAAAACCGGCATTTCCGTCACTCTCCGGCCTGACAGACTGTGGTTTTGCCATCTGGGCACAGAAATTCGCACCTGCCTGCGAATCTCTGATTCACGGCTCAGGAATAGTCATTGCACGGCTCTGACAGGGCTGAAACCTGCCTGTTTGCAGGTAATCCGCACCTGATTTCAGGGCAACAAAAAAGCGGCCGCAGCCGCTTTTCTGATCTTAAACCGTCTGCTCACAGACTGGATTTGCACTCTCAGCCGTGAATTTTCGCGGCGATTTCAGCAACGCGTTTACCCTGGAAATGCGCGCCTTCCAGCTCCTGTGCAGAAGGCTGACGGGAGCCGTCACCATCGGCTGTTGTGGTCATGCCGTAAGGTGCACCGCCGCGGACAACATCATTGCCGAGCTGACCCTGATAGGCATAGGACAGCGGAACAATAATCATGCCATGATGCTGCAGCTGCCACTGGGTGGAGATCAGCGCCAGTTCCTGACCGCCGTGCTGGGTGGCAGACGATGCCATCACCGAACCGACCTTGTTGATCAGCGCGCCCTTTGCCCACAGACCACCGGTCTGGTCGAAGAAATTTTTCAGCTGTGATGACATGCTGCCGAAACGCGATGAAACGCCGACGATAATCGCATCATAATTTTCCAGATCGGCAGGAACCGCAATTTCAGCATCCTGATCGAGCTTGAAGCCCGATGCTTTTGCGACTTCCAGTGGCACCAGTTCTGCAACGCGCTTGATATCAACCTGCGCTCCGGCTTCACGCGCACCTTCAGCGGCAGCTTTTGCCATCTGTTCCATGTGACCGTAAGCGGAATAATAAAGAACAAGAACCTTAGCCATATTTAAAAGTCTCCGTTTTACGCTGCCTTGTCTCACAAGGCGTTTTTGACTGATCTGAGGTGCATTCCCTGCCGTTTTGGGCTGTTTTCCGAAATGAACAAGCCGGACATGCCCGTTGCGATCAAAGCTGTTCCGACCCGTTCCGGTATAGAATATCTACCAAAGCTCATAAGAATGTAGCGCAGTATTTCAATTCTGCCAGAGGCATCATGCAGGACGCAGTGTTCGATATTCAGGACAATTAAATTTTCGGCACCTGCCTGCTTTTGCCGCTCAACTTCCCTGTTAACTGCTCTTGACCTTGCACCATGCCTGCGGTCATGCTGGCTGCATTAACGGAGTCTCCCATGACCAAACTGACACCAGATGCTGCCGTTTCCTCCTCTTCGCAGCCTCACGAACAACCCGTCATCATCCGCGCAGCCATGCTGGCAATCGGTGATGAATTATTATCCGGCCGCACCAAAGATAAAAATATCGGCCATATGGCTGACCGTCTCTATGAAGCCGGTATTGATCTGACAGAAGTCCGCATTGTTGCCGATGACCATCAGGCCATTGTCAAAGCCGTGCAGGATCTGAGCGGCAGTTATGATTATCTGTTCACTTCGGGCGGCATCGGCCCGACCCATGATGACATCACCGCAGACGCCGTTTCCGCCGCTTTTAATGTCGCCTGTATTTATGACGACAAGGCGCTTGCGATCCTTGCTGCGCATTATAAAGCGCGGAATATGGAATTTACGGACTCGCGCAAGCGTATGGCGCGGATGCCGCAAGGCGCGCGACATATTGATAATCCGGTTTCTGTGGCACCGGGCTTCATCATCGGCAATGTCTATGTCATGGCCGGTGTGCCTTCCGTCTTTCAGGCGATGGTAGAAAATATCCTGCCTGAATTGCGCACCGGCAGCCGCTTTTTCGCAACCACAATTATCTGCCCTTTTGGTGAGGGGGTGATCGGCAATCCGCTGCGCGATGTACAGGCACAGCATCCGGAAACCATTATCGGCTCTTATCCGAAATTCGAGAACAACCAGTTCTCAACCGAACTGGTGGTGCGCTCCCGCTCTGAGGAAAACATGCTTGCCGCAGCCAAAGCGATTGAACAAATGCTGGCCGATATTCAGAAATAGTGCAGCGCCTCAATATCATTTCACCGCGGGGCATGTGCCTTCCGGCAGCAATGCCGCCCTCTGCCCCGCATCTTTTTAACTCTAAATTACCTTCATTATTTTTGCGGTAGACCTGAAAAACAGCAGCAGGATTTATTATCTTAAATAGAGACGGTTTTGTACTGTCCGTTCCTGAAAACACTGTCCGGCCGATATCTATTGACATTTATTGCTCTGTAAACATGCGATATAATTTAACTTAAAACTGAAAGCCCGGCTTTCACGCGTAACGAATAAGGAGTGCTCTCATGTCCTATCGTACCGTCATCGTCTATACCCGCAGCCTGCGGGAATTGCAGCGACTGTTCAAAACACTCAACCTGCTCGCGCAAGACGGTCAGCCGCTGCATGTAACCGGCCTTTATGTGATACCGACACCGGTTATTTATTCCGATGCCAGCGGTTTTATTGATGCCAGTTTTTATGAAAACCATCTCCGGCATCATCAGGACAATGCCGATGCCGTGGCAGAATTGTTTAACAGCCAGATCTCCCGTTATTCAACCACATCCGAATTTCTCATTGTCCGCTCGGAAAGCGACAATGCCAGCAATACAATCAATGAATTCGGCATGGCAGCGGATCTGATTATCGCCGGTCAGGCCGATCCAGATGATCCGGATACGCAGATCACGCCGCTGGATCAGCTGATTTACAACACCAAAACACCGACACTGATTGTTCCTTATAATTTTCACCCGCCGCGCAGCATCCAAAATCTGGCAATCGCTTTTAACGGCAAATATGAGGCCTCAAGCGCTGCATTTGATGCTTTGCCGCTGGCGCGCCAATGTTCGGAAGTCCGCATTGTCTGGGTTAATGCTCCGAAAGCGGAGGATGAAGAAACCAACACAACAGTCACACCGGAACGCCAGCACCTTCCCGGTACACCACGCGAGGCGCCGGAAATTGCCCGCCGTCTGCAACAGGCCTATCAGCGCCATGACATCAATACATCCATTGATCTCATCCCCTCAGAGGGGCTGACCATTCAGGATCGTTTGCGCCAATATGCGCAGGACAATGAAATTGATGTGCTGATTATGGGAGCATATAGCCAGTCACGCCTTAAAGAGCTGATTTTCGGCGGCGTCACCCGTTCATTTCTGGCCAATATGCCTTGCCTCACATTATTCTCGCGCTGAGTTTCAGCCCTGTCATCCGCAGCCCGCAATAAGATACGGGCTGCGGATTTCTCACATAGTCCACACATATAGTCTGCACTGAAACAGAGCTTTTGATTTGCATATCATACGGATAGCAAAGCCTGTTTCATCACACTGCCAAGCATTTCAATCCGCAATAATCAGGCCACCCCTTTTCCCGCAGCGCTCATAAGCTGCGTTACCAGCCGCCAGACTTGCGAATGCACGAAATTTCCCTTAAATCGAAACAAAATCGAAAATTAACGAAACTTATTTTCGGCTGAAAATTTATCTGCCCTCTATGATAAACTTATTATTGCCAGAAAACGGTTTTTTCGTTTATCACAGGAAACCACACAGTTTCTGGCGGGCAAAACCATTTTCATAACGAATAAGCGGTTTTATCAGCCCGTCTGGCATATTACTGAAACGAAACCTGACTACAAAAATATGCGCCCTGCAAAAAGCGCGTATTTCTCTCAGACTAAACCACATACGGAGCATTTCGATGTCCTTGCCTGATAAAGCTTTCCCTGTTTCATGGGACCAATTTCATCGCGATGCCCGCGCACTCGCATGGCGTATTTCCGGTCAGGGAAAAGAATGGCGTGCAATCGTTGCCATCACCCGCGGCGGTCTCGTGCCTGCAGCCATTATCTGCCGCGAGCTTGGCATCCGTATGATCGAAACCGTATGTATCGCCTCCTATCATGATTACAGCGAACAGGGCGATTTGCAGGTTATCAAACATATCAGCGAAGAACTGCTGGTAAATGGCGGTGAAAATGTGCTGGTAATCGACGACCTCACCGACACCGGCAAAACCGCCAAGATGGTGCGCGATATGATGCCAAAGGCTCATTTCGCAACGGTTTATGCCAAGCCGCAGGGCCGTCCGCTGGTTGATACATTCGTTACCGAAGTATCGCAGGATACATGGATTTATTTCCCTTGGGATATGGGTTTCACCTATCAGGAGCCGATTGCCAAAGGTCATCGCGGCTGATCAAGCCTGTCACAACAGTAAAAGTGACAGCTGCACATAGAATTAAACACACTATATTTATGCGCCTGACAATGGGCGCATAATTTAAAATAAGTACAGAATATTACTCTGCACATAATAAAAACAACAAAAGCAAAACAAGACAAATTTAAAACGCAATAATATGCGATCAATAAAAATATTGAATTATAAATTACCGGAATGACTGCCGCTTATTTCATGCGGCCAACAAAATTATAAAGAAGGCATGCATATAAAGTGAATATACTGGGAACCGGAATTATCGCCACTGATAAACGTATTTTAACTGCCGCAGGGCGTCTCCTGCAGGTTGCGGCTTTAGTTTATCGAAATCCCGGTCCCTCGCCTGAAATTTTACTGATTACCAGCCGTGGCACCGGCCGCTGGATTACGCCTAAGGGCTGGCCGAAAGCTGGCAGAACATTGCATGACATGGCATTGCGTGAGGCTTTTGAAGAAGCGGGGGTGCGCGGTTCCGTCAATCCGGATCCGATTGGCCGCTATGATTATGTGAAATATGACCTGCCACCGGAAGCCATTCCGAGCTTTACCGTCAATGTTTATGCGGTTGAATTTACGCACATGGCCAAAAACTGGCCGGAACGCGGACAGCGCGTCAGTGAATGGGTTTCGCCGGAAGAAGCTGCAACCCGCGTGGAAGAAACAGAACTGAAAAATCTGCTGCACAATCTACCGGATTATATTTACAAGCACTGAGCATCATTGGCCTTGATTGAAACCGGCATGCATAATTGCCAGTTTCAATCACATCTTACCAATGTCAAAAAATCCTGCGCTTGACGCGGGAAGATTACCGCTCGCGCGAGATAAAGCGCTTAAGTCATTACCGCCTCCGCACACAGTTCCGTCAGCCTTATGACAGCCTATCCGCAGTCGGCAGTCATCCACCACATTCCGGATTACCAACGATCATCAGCGACCGCCGGAAACATCCAGCAAGGCACCATTTGTGTAAGATGAGGCATCGCTCAGCAACCACAAAACAGCTTCGGCAATTTCTGTTGCCTCTCCAGGTCGTCCCATCGGTGTTGTTGCTCCCAGACGATGCGCTCTGTCAGGCTGCCCGCCACTGGCATGAATATCCGTATTGACCAAACCCGGCCGCACTGCATTAACGCGCACACCCTGTCCGCCAAGCTCTTTAGACAGGCCGATTGCCAGCGTATCAACTGCGGCCTTGGAACCGGCATAGTCAATATATTCAAACGGCGAACCAATACGCGAAGCGATGGAAGAAACCAGCACAACAGAACCGCCTTTACCACCGCGCGTCACAGACATGCGCCGCGCGCATTCCCGAGCACAAAGATAGGCACCCAGCACATTGACATCAAACATGCGCCGCAAACGCTCGACATCCATATCGGCTAATTGCAGCGACGGCGCAACAATACCGGCATTGATGACAACACCATCCGGCGCGCCAAAATGGTTTTCAGCCTCGTCAAACATCGCCAGAACATCCGCTTCCCGCGAGACGTCGCCTTGTATCGTGATCGCTTTACCTCCGGCCTTGCGCACCTGCTCTGCGGTTTCTTCCGCTGCTGCGCGATTGCCCGCATAATTGATCACGACCGACCAGCCCTGCGCCCCACACAAAATTGCGGCTGCCCGTCCGATACCGCGGCTTGCTCCGGTTATCAGGACTGTTTTCATCCCGTTTCTCCCATTTCCATGCCTGACAACGGCACCTAAAATTCATACAAGCTGCTGTCGATAATCTGACCGGTCTGCACAATCGAGGTGCAAACCTATGCCTTTCTGCTCGCACAGCTGAAACCAAGACAGAAATTTACCTGGCTCGCCGGATACCGACTTGGCAAGAACAAAACACCAAAATTATACAATTGAGAACAATCCGCTAACATATTGCTCATGCAATAAAAAAGCCGCCGATTACCGGCGGCTTTTTTATTTTTAAAACTGCGTCAGCAATAATCAGCCTGCAATCGCCTTGGCCAAAGCAGCCAGTGCTTCATCAGCCTTGCTGCCATCAGGGCCACCGGCCTGTGCCATATCAGCACGACCGCCGCCGCCCTGACCACCAAGCGCTGCCGAGGCCACACGCACCAGATCAACCGCACTGAAACGGGAAGTCAAATCTTCCGTAACCGCAACAACCGCACTGGCCTTGCCATCTTCACTGACACCGATAAAGGCAACGATACCGGAACCCAGCGCCTTTTTACCTTCATCAGCCAGTGGCTTCAGGTCTTTCGGCGCAACACCGGTAACGCTGCGTCCCATGAACTGAACACCATTAATGGTCTTCGTTTCATTATCCGCCTTTGAGGAGCCGCCGCTCAGCGCCAGCTTCTTACGGGCTTCTGTCAGTTCTTTTTCAAGCTTACGGCGCTCATCAATCAGGCTGTTAACGCGGTCAAGTGCTTCTGACGGCGTGGTCTTGAGCGCAGATGCAATGGCCTTAACGCGCTCATCCTGTTCTTCAAGATAAAGGCGTGCAGCCTCACCGGTCAGCGCTTCCATACGGCGCACACCGGCGGCAACAGCCCCTTCAGATACAATGCGCACCAGACCAATATCGCCGGTCTGACGAACATGCGTACCACCGCACAGTTCCAGCGAATAGATTTTGCCGGTCTTATCGCCCTGTGTTGCCGTTCCCATGGAGACCACGCGAACTTCATCACCGTATTTTTCACCGAACAACGCCATTGCACCGGCTTCAATCGCATCATCAACCGCCATCAGGCGTGTTGTGACCTGCGCATTTTGCAGGATGATTTCATTGGCAATATTTTCAACATTGCGCAATTCTTCATCACTGATCGGCTTTGGATGTGAGAAATCGAAACGCAGACGCTCAGGTGCAACAAGCGAACCCTTCTGAGCAACATGGCTGCCCAGTGTTTCGCGCAGTGCTTCATGCAGCAAATGGGTTGCCGAATGGTTTGAGCGCATTTTTGAACGGCGTTCGTGATCAACCACCAGCTCAACCGCATCACCGGTCGCGAGCTTGCCTTCACGGATCACAGCCTGATGGACAAACACGCCATCTGCCTTCTTCACCGTATCCGTGACTTCAATCACAAAACCGTCGCCATAGATGAAACCGGTATCGCCTTGCTGACCACCGGATTCCGCATAAAACGGAGTCTGGTTGACAATGATGCTGACATTTTCGCCCTGACCGGCTTTGTCGATAACCTTGCCGTCATGAACCAGAGCTGTCACAACGCCTTCAGCTTTTTCTGTATCATAGCCGAGGAATTCGGTTGCGCCGACTTTATCGCGCACCGAGAACCATACGGTTTCGGTTGCTGCATCGCCCGAACCGGACCAGTTGGCGCGTGCTTCTGCCTTCTGGCGCTCCATAGCGCTGGCAAAACCATCCGTATCCACACCGATGCCGCGCTGGCGCAGCGCATCCTGCGTCAGATCAAGCGGGAAGCCGTAAGTATCATAGAGCTTGAATGCAGTCTCACCATCAAGGCTCTGACCTTCACTCATATTTTCAGTGGCTTCACTTAAAAGACCAAGGCCGCGTTCCAGCGTTTTGCGGAAACGGGTTTCTTCCAGTTTCAGTGTTTCGGAAATCAGGGCTTCCGCACGTACCAGCTCCGGATAGGCCTGCCCCATTTCGCGCACCAGTGCCGGCAGCAAACGATACATCAACGGATCGCGCGCACCGAGCAACTGAGCGTGACGCATGGCGCGGCGCATGATACGGCGCAGCACATAGCCGCGGCCTTCATTGGATGGCAGAACACCATCCGCAATCAGGAAGCTGGCAGAACGTAAGTGATCGGCAATCACGCGATGGCTGGCGCGCTGGGCACCTTCGGCCTTAACGCCGGTTGCTTCTTCCGAAGCGCGGATCAGTGCCTTGAACAGGTCAATATCATAATTGTCATGAACGCCCTGCAGAACAGCCGCAATACGCTCCAGCCCCATACCCGTATCAATCGACGGGCGCGGCAGATCAATGCGCTCTTCTTTGGTTACCTGCTCGAACTGCATAAAGACGAGATTCCAGATCTCGATAAAACGGTCACCGTCTTCATCAGCCGATCCCGGAGGGCCACCCCAGATATGATCGCCATGATCGAAGAAGATTTCCGAACAAGGGCCGCAAGGGCCGGTATCACCCATCGACCAGAAATTATCATTGGTGGCGATACGGATAATACGATCATCAGAAAGACCGGCAATCTTCTTCCAGTAATTCGCGGCATCTTCGTCGGTGTGATAAACAGTGACCAGCAGCTTGTCTTTGTTGAGACCAAATTCTTTAGTCAACAAATTCCAGGCGAATGTGATTGCCTCTTCCTTGAAATAATCGCCGAAGGAGAAATTTCCCAGCATTTCAAAGAAAGTATGGTGACGCGCTGTATAGCCGACATTGTCCAGATCATTATGCTTGCCACCTGCGCGCACGCATTTCTGCGCTGTGGCTGCACGGGAATAAGGACGGGTTTCAAGACCGGTAAAGACGTTTTTAAACTGTACCATACCGGCATTGGTAAACATCAAAGTCGGGTCATTGCGCGGTACAAGCGGGCTCGACGCCACCGCCTCATGGCCATTCTTACGAAAATAATCGAGGAATGTTGACCTGATCTCGTTAACGCCGCTCATTGTTCACCTTTGGGGTTTTACCCGGTTAAAAACTGCCCTGCGGGCAGCCTGTCATAGTCTTAAAAACGAAATTCCGGAATTCATCTCGCCTGTCAGTGCCCATCTCTGCAAGACGGACCTGAAGGCCATGAAACTGCATCCGTTATTTTAATTGCCCTGCTTTTAAACAGATGATCCGGCACTGTCCAGATATCCGCAGCAAATGGATGGGCATTTGCAACAAAATGCCCCGCATCACGATTGCGATACGGGGCAGCATCAAACTTATTATGTAAATAAGTTACAAGCATCAGAACCGGAAGCCGTTTAAGCTATGCCGAAACAGAGGCTTGAGCAGATAAGCGAGCCTTCCGTTTTGCAAGCCCCATATTCAGCCCTGCAAATCACCACCCGCTCATATGCCCGTGATTCAGACACTCAGAGATTATGCCTCCGCTGCATCCGGCGCGTCATCTTCCGGACCACCATCCAGCAATTGATCAGCAATAAGACCGGCATTCTGACGCAATGTCAGTTCAATCTCATTGGCGACTTCCGGATTTTCCTTGAGGAAGTTCTTCGCATTATCACGTCCCTGACCGAGGCGCTGCGAATTATAGGAGAACCATGAACCGGACTTCTCTACGATACCGGCCTTAACGCCGAGATCGATCAATTCACCGGTCTTGGAAACGCCCTGACCATACATGATGTCGAACTCAACCTGCTTGAATGGCGGAGCCAGCTTGTTCTTGACAACTTTGACGCGGGTCTGGTTACCGACAACCTCATCACGCTCTTTGATAGCACCGATACGGCGGATATCCAGACGCACAGATGCGTAGAATTTCAGCGCATTACCACCGGTTGTTGTTTCAGGTGAACCGAACATAACACCGATCTTCATACGAATCTGGTTGATGAAAATCACCATGCAATTCGAACGGGAGATCGAAGCTGTGAGTTTGCGCAGCGCCTGGCTCATCAGACGTGCCTGCAGACCCGGCAGCGAGTCGCCCATTTCGCCTTCAATTTCCGCACGCGGTGTCAGAGCTGCAACAGAGTCAACAACCAGCACATCAATTGCACCGGAACGCACCAGCGTATCGGTGATTTCAAGTGCCTGCTCACCGGTATCCGGCTGCGAAATCAGCAGATTTTCCAGATCAACGCCGAGCTTGCGGGCATAGACCGGATCAAGCGCATGTTCCGCATCCACAAATGCGCAAATGCCGCCCTTTTTCTGCGCTTCTGCAATTGTGTGCAGCGCCATTGTTGTTTTACCCGAGCTTTCAGGCCCGTAAATTTCAACAATACGTCCCTTTGGCAGACCGCCGACACCCAGTGCAATATCCAGAGACAGCGAACCGGTCGGAACTGTTTCAATTTCCACTACCTTGTCATTCTGGCCAAGGCGCATGATCGAGCCCTTACCGAATGAGCGCTCAATCTGAGACAGCGCCGCGTCCAGAGCTTTTGTTTTGTCCACTGATTTATCCTCAACAAGCCGCAATGAATTCTGAGACATTTTACACCATCCCTTTGTGTCACTTGAAGTCCGCAGAATGAAACTTTCTCACAAATATGTATCCTATTTGTTCTCAATTCGCAAGAGGCACAACCCATTGTTTTATAACGATCATTGCATTTTGTTCTTCTGTTGTTCTAATTTATAAATAATGCAATGCTAAAAAACAAGTCATTAAATAGAAACAAGTCGGGAACGAATTTCGACCAAAATTGATTCGAGATCACATTGGTAGTAAGAACTGCAAAATCTGTCAGGGCTTACAAGAAATACAGGCAGAAAAAAACCGCTCCGGTAGCCGGAGCGGTTTTCATCAATTTATAAAAATGCGGATTATACGCCCTTAAGCGGAGAAATTTCGATTTCCACGCGACGGTTCTGCGCACGGCCATCCGGTGTGGCATTGGAGGCAACCGGATTATTGGCACCGAAGCCCATAATTGCAAAGCGGCGGCCATCAATGCCCTGCCCGCTTAAGTAATTACCAACCGACAAGGCACGGCGCTGCGAAAGCTGCTGGTTATAAGAAGCAGAACCGGTGGAATCCGTGTAGCCCTTAATATCAACCAGTGTCTTGTCGAATTTACGCAAGACAATCGCCACAGAATTCAGTGTCGGGTAGAATTGCGGCATCACAGTATCCTGATCGGTATTGAATGTGATGCTTGAAGGCATATTCAGGATGATGCGGTCGCCGTTACGGGTAACAGAAACGCCGGTGCCCTGCAGCTGTGCGCGCAGTTCATTTTCCTGACGATCCATATAATTACCGATTGCACCGCCGCCCAGCGCACCGAGACCGGCACCGATCAGCACAGCATTACGCTGTGCAGTACTTGAACCGCCGACCATCAGACCGCCGAGTGCGCCAACTGCCGCACCAATACCGGCACCGCCTGCTGTATTGGAGATTTTCTGTTCGCCCGTGTAAGGATCTGTTGTTGTACAACCGGCCAGAAATGAAGCGGCGGTTGCGGCAATAGCAATCTTTTTCAACATGGTTCAAGTTTCCTGATTCAAGATGTGCCGCAGGATAACGGCAAATGCGGCATCATGGTGATAAATTTTTGACACAAGGTCAAATTGATATCGTTAAATAGCGGTTTCACCTGCCGCCACAACAAAAAACACCGCAAATTTAAGCAAAACCGCAAAATGTTCCTGCCATAACAGGGAGCAATTTATTTGTTTTGCAGCGATACACAGTGTTTTTGACTTTCGTTGATCCAGCAATGGCAGAATCGCAGGCCTTAACGGATTGCCCGTCCCTCGCCGTCAAAACGATGAATTTTGCTGCTGTCCGGCGTGGCGTAAATCTCAGTGCCCGGCACAATATGATATTGGCCGAAAATACGCACTGTCAGAAATCCTGCGGCTTCTGTATCCAGATAAACATTGGTATCCGCCCCCAATTGCTCGACATGAATGACCGAAGCCTTCCACTGACCTGAATTGCTGTCCAGCGTAATATGTTCCGGCCGGATACCGATACGCTTGGCCTGCCCGTCTCCCAGTGCCGAAGCATCGACAAAATTCATCTTCGGGGAACCGATAAAACCGGCAACAAATTCATTATCCGGCGCATTATAAAGATCCATCGGCGCGCCGACCTGCTCAATGCGTCCGCCATTCAGCACCACAATCCGGTCGGCAAGTGTCATGGCTTCCACCTGATCATGGGTCACATAAATCATCGTGGCCGCAAGCTGGCGATGCAGCTTGGCGATTTCCAGACGTGTATTCACACGCAAGGCGGCATCAAGATTGGAAAGCGGTTCATCGAACAGAAACAGTTTCGGCTCACGCACCAGCGCACGCCCGATGGCCACACGCTGACGCTGGCCGCCGGAAAGCTCGGCCGGACGGCGTTGCAGATAATTTTCCAGCGACAACATGCCAGACGCCTGCCTCACCCGTTCTGCAATTTCTGCTGCCGGTTTGCCTGCCTGTTTGAGCCCCAGCCCCATATTGGCTTCAACCGTCAGATGCGGATAGAGCGCATAGCTCTGAAACACCATCGCAATACCGCGTTTGGCAGGCGGGGTCTGATTAACAACCTGATCATCAATACGCACCTCGCCGGAATTGGCATCTTCCAGCCCCGCAATAATGCGCAAAAGTGTGGATTTACCGCAGCCGGACGGCCCGACGAAAACGACCAGCTCACCGTCCCGCACATCCAGATCAATACCTTTGATAATATCGGCCTGACCATATGATTTACGGATATTATTGAGTTTCAGAGTTCCCAAAGTCGTTTTCCCGTCAGAATAATTGCAAAGCCTGAAATACAGGCAATCTTATAGTTTTACAGCCAGACCTGTGCGCACACTTTCATCCGCTGCAAGGCAAATGCGCAGAGACTGCACGGCATCATCCATATGGCGGGTGAGATCAATCTTCTCAGTGATCGCCTTCAACATGAAAGCCTGCTCGCGGTCGCACAATTCCTGATGATCCGGCTCGCCCTGCATAGACAAAAGCTCATCCTGTTTCTTGAACTTGCCCTCGGCATCGGTTTCCGCCTGATGCACGCGGATGACAGAGGTTTTGGTGTGGGTGTTAATATCGGCAGAGCTTGCGCCCTCTTCCATCACAATGGAAACACAGCCCTTAGGCGAGATCACATCTTTCACGAAGAAGGCCGTTTCCGACATCATCGGCCCCCAGCCCGCTTCGTACCAGCCCACCGAACCATCGGCGAACAGCACCTGCAAATGACCGTAATTATACATGCCTTCAGCAACTTCATCGGAAAGCCGCACACCCATGCCACGCACCTCCACGGCTTTGGCATCAGTGATCTGGCACATCACATCGAGATAATGCACGCCGCAATCGACAATCGGTGATGTGGTTTTCATCAATTGCTTATGGGTCTGCCAATGGGCGCCGCTGGACTGCTGGTTCAAATTCATACGGAAGACATAAGGCCCGCCGAGATGACGTGCTTCTTCAATCAAGCGCATCCATGACGGATGATGACGCAGAATATAGCCGATCACCAATTGGCGGCCCGTCTCTTTGGCTTTTGCCACCACGCGCTCAGCATCAGCCACGGTTGTCGCCAATGGCTTTTCAACAAAAACGTCGCTGCCGGCTTCCATCGCCATAATCGCATAGTCCGCATGGCTGTCCGAATAGGTCGCCACGCAAACCAGATCAGGCTGCAATTGCTGCAGTGCCTCTTCATAAGAGGACAGCAGCGGATAGGCGCGCAGTTCTTCAGGCAGATTGACCTTTGAGCGATTGACCAGCCCGACAAGCTCAAAGCCCGGATTTTTATGATAGGCCAGCGCATGGCTTAAGCCCATATTGCCCAGACCCGCCACCATAACACGCAGTTTCTTTGCCCCATTGTCACTCATTTGACTGCTCCTGCGGTAATGCCGCGAATTAACTGACGGGAGAAGATGAAATACAGGATCAGCACCGGCAGGATTGCCAGCGACAGCGCGGCCAGAACCGCATTCCAGTTGGTTACATATTGCCCGATAAACATTTGTGCGCCGAGTGTGACAGTTTTGGTTTCTTCAGACGGAGCAAGGATCAGCGGGAACCACAGGTCGTTCCAGATCGGGATCATCGTAAAGACCGCAACCGTCGCCATGGCCGGACGCACCAGCGGCAGCACAAGGCGGAAGAAAATACGATATTCGCTTAAGCCATCCATGCGCCCTGCATCTTTAAGGTCTTTCGACACCTGCCCCATAAATTCCGACAAGATGAAGATCGCCAGCGGCAACCCCTGCGCCGTATAAACAAGGATCAGCGAGGTCAGCGTATTAACCAGACCACTGGCCACCATCAGCTCCAGAATAGACACCGTGCCGAGGCGGATCGGGATCATAATCCCCAAGGCCAGATAAAGCCCCATCAGCGTATTGCCGCGGAAGCGATATTCCGACAAGGCAAAAGCAGCCATAGCCCCGAAGATCAGCACCAGCGCAATCGCAACTACGGTCACGATCAGGCTGTTCTGGAAATAGAGGAAGAAATTGCCCTGCGTCATCACCGTCTGATAGCCGATGAGACTGAAAGTTTCAGCATTGGGCAGCGACAAAGGCGAGCGGAAAATTGCCGCCTTGGTCTTGAAGGAATTGATAATGATGATCACCACCGGAAACAGGGCGATCAGCGTATAGAGGATAAGGATCGCATGGGCGGCGATACTGCGAAACGGTGATTGCGTTGCACGGCTCATGGCTTAACCTTCAGAACTGGTAGCGGCGCAAACGCCGTTGAATACCGAACAAATAGACACAAACGCCGATCAGAATGATGAAGAACATCAGCGAGGCGATTGTCGCGCCCATATTCTTGTCGCCAACCTGCAGCTGGAAACCGAAGAAGGTGCGGAACATGAATGTGCCGAGAATATCGGTGGAGTAATTCGGCCCTGCCAGCGCGCCCTGCGCCGAATAAATCAGATCAAACGCATTGAAATTGCCGACAAAGGTCAGAATGGAGATAATGCCGATGGAAGGCAGGATCAGCGGCAGCTTGATCTTCCAGAATTGCGATGCGCCGGTAATCCCGTCGCATTCCGCAGCTTCAATAATCTCATCGGGAATAGACAGCAGTGCCGCATAGATCAGCATCATCGGAATACCGATAAACTGCCAGACCGAGATCAGGCCGAGCGTGGTCAGCGCATATTCTTTTTGCCCGAGCCATGGTGCAAACAGGCTTTTCAGCCCCACCAGATCAAGCAAATTCGGCGCAACACCCCATAAAGGTGACAAGATCAGCTTCCAGACAAAGCCGACAATCACAAAAGACAGAATGGTCGGAATAAAGATTGCCGAGCGGTAAAAGGAAGCAAAGCGCAATTTCGGATGGCTGAGCAAAGCAGCCAGCAAAATGCCGATCGGGTTCTGCACCAGCATATGGATGACAAAGAACCACATATTATTGCCCAGCGCATTCCAGAAACTGGCCGACCAGCGCTCATCGCCGAGCAAGGTGCGGAAATTCTCCAGACCGACAAAAATGCGTTCCTGATTTTCAACACGGAACAGCGACAATTGCATGGTGCCGAAAAGCGGCAGGATCATAATAGCCGTATAGACCAGCACTGCGGGTGCCAGAAAGACCGCAATATGCCAGCGGAAAGGCGGTTTGCTTGTCGAATGTCGCGCCATACCGGTCTAACGCCTTCAAAACGGGCACTTCCGGCAGAAAACATTATCTGCACCGGAATATGCATCAAAAAATGGATAAAATAGCCACCCGCCTGCCCGCATACCACCTGCAATCAGGCAGCACAGGGAAAACAGGCGAATGGCCTCATTTCATGTTATTTCGCAGGCTTGTACCAGCTGTCGAGGCCCTTTTGCAGCTTTTCGCCGGCCTGTTCAGGTGTCACGGTGCCATTGATAACATTGGCGGATTCAATCCAGGTTTCATTTTCCAGATTTGGTGTACCGCGTGAGAGGATCTGGTAAGTCGAACGGATGGTCGACTTACAATCCTTGCGCCAGCCAACCATTTCCGCAGCCAGCGGATCTTCCAGCTTGATCTCATTGGAAGACAGGCTGAAGAAGCCCGGCAGAGCATTGGCATAAATGGTTGCAAATTCATCCGATGCCACCCAATTCAGGAATTTGGCAGCCGCTTCCGGATTTTTGGTCTTGGCATTCATGCCGATCCCCAGATCATTGTGATCGGAAATATAGCAGGTGTCGCCGTCTTTACGCACCGGAGGCGGAAAAGCACCCATTTTGAAATCAACCTGCGGATTGAACACGCTGATTTCCCATGAACCGGTCGGATAAATGGCGGCACGGCCAAGGGTGAACAGGTTCTGGCTGTCCGGATAGGTCTGGGCTTCAAAACCATCGCCCAGATAGTCTTTCCATTTTGCCAGTGTCTTATAAGGATCAACCCAGTCCGCATCGGTCAGCTTCTGGGTTCCGGCAATCAGAGCCTTACGGCCTTCCTCACCCTTCCAATAGGTCGGGCCGATATTCTGATAGCCCATTGTTGCGGCTTCCCAGAGATCCTTGGTGCCCATGGCCATCGGAATATAATTGCCGTCAGCTTTAATCTTTTCGAGAACGGCGAAGAACTCATCTTCGGTTTTGGGAACGCTCACGCCCAGCTTTTCAAAAGCATCTTTATTATAGATAAAACCGTGAATAACCGAAGCAACCGGCACGCAGAATGCCGTTGCGCCATCATCGGTCTGCCATGCGGATTTCGCCACATCGCTGAAATTCTTCATACCTTCCAGATCATTCAGCGAAGCCAGCTGGCCTTTATCAAAAAGCGCCAGAGACTTGTCGAACGGGCGGCAGGTGATGATGTCACCGGCAGTGCCTGCATCAAGCTTGGCACCCAGCGCCGCATCATATTCCGTCGGCGTTGAAGGGTTAAACGTGACTTTAATGCCCGGATTAGCCGCTTCAAAAGCCGGAATGAGCTTTTCCTGCCAAATCGGCAGATCGTCATTACGCCAGCTTTCAATGGTCAGCGTGACATCTTCAGCAGAGGCTGCTGAAACGCCGCCCAGAACAGCCGCGCCGAGAACGCTCGACGCCAGCAATGCAGAACTGAAATTTCTGAGTTTCATTATCTTCTCCCCATATTTCTGTGCATCGCGCCTCATTCGCGGCGCTGAATAATAAGTTTGCTCGGCACGAAAATCCGGTTATCCGGAATAGTATTTTGTGAAAGACCGGCTGATTATGACGATGCACCGCAACCCGTTGGCAGCTATTCCGCTACAGGCTCCGCTACTGGCCTTTTTTCGCCCGCATTTCATCTCTGCCTGCCCCGCTTATGCGGAAGCGGTATCTGAAATGCACCGGCACAGAACATTTGCGCCTGATGAAATGACAGAACCGGTCTGTACTCTCCGCCAGTCGCTTTATACGCTCCTTGAGATTGCCGCACTCCGCCTCAATCTCAGGTGACATGTTCTAAGACCTCTTCTCCCTCATCTCTTATCCGTCCTCGCTGAGAGTAAGGCGCAAATATCTTTTCCTGTCCAGCAAAAGCAAAGATTTTCTCACCAATAGTTGCAAAGGCCACATGACGTCTTATTCAAACAGCAATATTGGTTCTATTTTTATCGACCATATGGCTTAACAGCAAAGACCAGAACTGAATACCAATTCACAGCGATAAGTGAAAACAACACAGAACGACTCACATGAGATAAGTCTGAACTGACAAAATTTTTAAACCGATTTAATTTTTTACTTCATCCGGCGCTGCAATCTGTTTTGCAGCCAGAAAATATCTGTATACATACGAATGAAGCATTTCCGGTTGGCATTGAATCACCCGCAATGCTCCGGCTATATGATTTTATGTGCCTTGCGGTAAGAAGCATCATCATTTGCTCAAAGGCGCGCGGGACAATTCGGGAGTAAGGATGTGGCGGATTATATTCTTGGCATTGATGGCGGTGGCACCGGTTGCCGCGCGGCAATAGCGGATCATACCGGAAAAATTCTGGGAACCGGTCAGAGCGGCCCTGCCAATATCATGACCGATATGAACACATCCGTTGTCAATATTCTCGCTGCCAGTGATGCCGCATTGCTTGCTGCCGCATTGCCTGTGCAATCCTATGGCCGCATCACCGCCTGTCTGGGGCTGGCGGGTGCCAATGTTTCAGGCGTTGCCGAACAATTGCAGCAGGCTTTGCCCTTTGCAGCCTCCAGCGTGGTTTCCGATGGTATTATTGCGCTTCAGGGCGCCATCAGCGATCAGGACGGCGTTGTGGTTATTCTCGGCACCGGTTCGGTCTATATTTCCCGCAAAAATCAGCAAGTCACGATGAAAGGCGGCTGGGGCTTCAAGGTCAGCGATCTTGGCGGCGGCGCCCGTCTTGGCCAGAAGCTGATCGAGGAATCCCTGCTGGCTTATGATGGCATTTTTCCACGTACACCGCTCAGCGATGCGCTTTTGGCGCATTTCGGCAATGAACCCCATGCCATTGTGCGCTTTGCCCATGATGCCCGCCCGAATGATTTCGGCCGCTTTGCCCCTATGGTATTTGACTATGCAAGTCAGGATGATGCGCTGGCTGAAAAAATTCTCCGCCAATCGGTTGAAACCATCGAGGCAGCCCTTGATGCTTCAATGAGCGATGATCAGCCGGTTTTATCGCTGATTGGCGGCCTTGGTGCGCTTTATGGCCCACGGCTGTCGCAGCGCTATCAGCAGCGCCTGCGCGCACCGCAGGCCGATGCGCTGACCGGTGCCGTGGCACTGGCCGCCAAGCTGCATCATAAAACCGCCCGCGTCTGATGACCCGCATCAATTGCATAGATCCGCAAGAACTCACCGGACCGCATCTGGTGGCGGAATATCGTGAATTGCCGCGTATCTTTACCCTCGCCCGCGCGGCCATTGAGCGCGGCGAGCAACCGGATGATCCGCGCAATCCGCGGCACTATACGCTCGGCAAAGGCCATGTGCGCTTTTTCTATCCGCGTCTGGGCTTTCTGGTGAAGCGCCAGCAGGCGCTGATTGAGGAAATGCTGCGGCGCGGCTATCAGCCTTCCTACCGCACAACAGAGCATCTGATTGCCGGTATTCCCGCACCATGGTGCGCCGACTGGCAGCCGGATGAAGCGGCTATTGCCATCAACAAAGCGCGGATTACAGAACGCCTAAATAAATCCAATTCAAAAGATTAAATTTATCGCATATCGCATTGTTTAATATAAAAAACGCCGCATAGATCATGCGGCGTTTTTGTAATTTATAATGATAAAATCAGCACTCAACCACATTCACGGCAAGGCCGCCAAGGCTGGTTTCCTTATAGCGCTCATTCATATCCACGCCGGTCTGGCGCATGGTTTCGATACAGGCATCCAGCGGCACAAAATGCATACCATCTCCCTTCACCGCCAGAGACGCACCGGTTACCGCTTTCACAGCACCCAGCGCATTACGCTCAATGCACGGCACCTGCACCAATCCGGCCACCGGATCACAGGTCATACCCAAATGATGTTCCAGCGCGATCTCGGCAGCATTTTCAATCTGCTCAGGCGTACCGCCCAGCACTGCGGCAAGACCTGCCGCTGCCATGGCCGAGGCCGAACCAACTTCACCCTGACAGCCCACCTCAGCACCGGAAATCGACGCATTATGCTTGATAATACCGCCGACAGCTGATGAGGTCAGCAGAAAATCACGGATGCCCTTCTGATCAGCATCATCATGAAAATGCAAATAATAGCGCATCACCGCAGGCACAACACCGGCGGCACCATTGGTCGGCGCGGTTACAACACGGCCACCGGCCGCATTTTCCTCATTCACCGCCATGGCATAGACCGAGAGCCAGTCATTGGCGAGCAGCGGATTATGGCGGTTCTGCCGCCATTCCTCATTCAGCCGGTCATGTAACTGCTTGGCGCGGCGGCGCACATTTAAGCCCCCCGGCATAATGCCTTCCTGTGTCAGCCCGCGCTCGATACAGCTGCGCATGGCATCCCAGATTTTATCCAGCCCTGCATCCAGCTCTTCACGGCTCATGCGGGTTTCTTCATTGGCGCGCTTCATTTCCGCAATGGAAAGCCCGCTTTTGGCTGACATTTCCAGCATTTCTTTCGCCGTGGAGAAAGGATAAGGCACATGATCATCAGCCTGCTTCGCCTTGCCACCATTGACGCGGGTGGCATTCAGCTCTTCTTCCGTCACAATAAAGCCGCCGCCAATCGAATAATAAACGCGGCGCAGCAAGACGCGGTCATCTTTATCCAGCGCCTCAAAAGCCAGACCATTGGCATGACCGGGCAGAGCCACTTTGCGATCCATCACCAGATCGGCCTTCGGGTCGAAATCATAGGCCGGATGACCAGCAGGGCGGATTTTCTGCTCTGTATTTACCCGCGCCAGCAGATCATCCATCTTATCGGGATCAATACTGGCAGGCAAAAATCCGCAAAGCCCGAGAATAACCGCACGGTCTGTGGCATGGCCGATACCGGTAAAGGCCAGCGAACCGTGCAAATAGGCTTTGATGCGCGTGACTTTGGCATTATGCGGGCGCGGCCACTGGCCGTCTTTCAACTCCTGAAGAAAACGGTGCCCTGCCGTCATCGGCCCCATTGTATGGGAGCTTGACGGACCGATGCCAATTTTAAAAAGGTCGAAAACTGACAGGAACATAGAAAATTACCGCTCTTTCATTGCCGGAATATACGGATAAACCATTTTGGCAAATCACCTCCCGCATTTCCTCATTATCAGACCTATATAACCCGTTCTGTCATTCTGTAAAACGGGATCATGCGCATTTCACGATCAAGTTAGCCAGAGTGAAACTATAGCATTACCAGTGAAATGAACCGCAAGAATGATGCATATCCGCATTCTTCATTGCAGTCTCTCACGGAATATGGGGACGGATCGTGCCAAATGCACCAAAAACCTGCAAGAAAACGACAGCACTGCCGCATAAAAAAATCACCGGACGGAAACCGTACCGGTGATTTTATAAGGTCTGAAATTTTTAAATCCGCAATTACACGGAAAACAGATAAGTCAGCAAAATTACAGTGGCCAAACCAATAACTGCCCAAAGGGTTACACCCCAGCAGGACTTCTGAACTGTTTCATCCATGAAAATTTTTCTCGGTTCCAGTCTTTGTTCGTAAGAACACGCACTGCATTCATTGCTATGCCTGTCTGAGATTTATAGTCCAAAGCACCGGCGGAAGCAATCTGCAATTGTGTCAAAACCACGACATAGCAGCTATGCAAATTTACCATGATTGAACATATTCAATAATTTCAATTATTTAATTGATTAATCTCATATAGTCACATTTACCATTGCGGCAAAATTGCTGCACAATTGGCGCATCCTAACGGCATTTATCTGTATAAAATATCCTGTGATACTGTGAAATCTCAAACCGGAGCCAGACGGCCTGCTTGTCACTTGCCGCAAACTGATTATAGGTTTGCTGCATCACCGTTTCTCAAGGCTATCCAAAGCCTGCAACGAAAGCCTGCAATGCGCCTGACTGAAACCGCCTCCATCCCCCCTGCAAAACCGGCACCGCGCCTTGGCAGGTTGGATATTGCCCGCGGCGTGGCACTCATCGCCATGGCCATCTATCATTTCGGCTGGGATCTGGAATTTTTCGGTTATCTGGTACAAGGCAGCGCCAGTCAGGGCTGGTGGCGCATCTTTGCACGCTGCATTGCCTCAAGCTTTCTGTTTTTGGTCGGGTTCAGTCTGGTGCTTGCCCATGGCCGCGCCATTCGCTGGCACTCATTTTTGAAAAGACTGGCGCAAATTATTGCCGCCGCTGCGGCCATCAGCCTGCTGACATGGTTCTTTGTGCCACAGGGTTTCATCTTTTTCGGCATTTTGCACCAGATTGCTCTGGCAAGCCTGCTTGGCCTGTTCTTTTTGCATGTACCGGTATGGATCATTCTGCCCGTGGCCGCGCTGACCATTGCCGCACCGCATTATATCAGCTCTGATTTCTTCAATTATCCGGCTTTGTGGTGGGTCGGCCTTTCCAGCGTCACACCTGTTTCCAATGATTATGTGCCGCTGTTTCCGTGGTTCGGCGCGGTGCTTCTTGGTATGGCCACAGTGCGCATTTTGCAAAAAACCGGCCTGATCACGCTGCTGCAAGGCGGCATCAGACCGCTTTGGGCACAACGCGGCCTCACCTTTATCGGCAAACACAGCCTGATTTTTTATCTCGTGCATCAGCCTGTTTTGATGGGGCTGCTTTTTGTGGTCTCACAGATTCTCCCGCCGTCACCGGCGATACAGGCCGCCAATTTCAATGCGCAATGTATCGCACAATGCAGCCTCGATAATGAGCTGCAATTTTGCCAAACCTATTGCGGATGTGTGGTGGAAAATATTGAAACTGCCCGCATGACGCATATTTTCAGCAGCAACAGCGTCTCGGATCAGGAGCGGGAAATATTGAGTAAATTTTCAGCGCAATGCGTTGCGGATATTTATGAAGGGCAGCCCGCTCAATGAGCGGCTGCCCTATATGCAAGCGCTGTCAGCTGCGCACACCCAGCTCTGCCATACGGCCGATGCAGGCTTCTTCAACCTGATCCAACTCACTCAGAGTTTCATCAATATCGCGGCGTTTCTGGCGCAGATCCTCACGTTTTTCCTCAACACGCTTGATCAGTAAACGCAACTGACCGGCCTCGCCCGGCGGTTCGCGATACATCTGGATGATCTCGTGAATTTCAGCGATCGAAAATCCGAGCCGCTTACCGCGCATAATCTGCTTGAGCAAATGCCGGTCTGAAGGGCGAAACAAGCGTGTCCGACCACGACGCAGAGGATGAATTAACCCCTCATCCTCATAAAAGCGGAGGGTTCGCGTGGAAATGCCAAACTCCCTCGTCAGCTCCGTAATCGAATAATATTCACGCATATAGTTCACCAATTCGTTATAGTCTCATTTGTGACACTGCATTTACGTAAAAGTCAATATTCCATTCGTAAATGCCGGATTGTCACAATCAGCAGTTTGCAGTTTTTTATTTTGTGCTGATCCGCCCCCGAAACAAGACCTGTCATGTACTGTGTCCGTTGCATTGCGGCAAAGTCACATTGACCGGTATAAACCGGCCAAAACATGATTCAATACAAAATAAAATCAATTGCGTAATAAACATTCATAAAAAATACAAATAACGCAACTTAAATTACAGGTTGCAAACAGCATCCTGCATATCCGTATCAGCTGAACGGAAAGCCAAACCACCAGGTTGCAAGGCCGAGAAAGGCAAAAAAGCCGATCACATCCGTCACGGTCGTTACAAAAACGGCCGAAGCAATGGCCGGATCAGCGCCAAATTTATGCAGCAAAAGCGGAATGAGAATACCGCCAAGCGCCGCCGCCAGCATATTAATGATCATCGCGCTGCCGATAATCCCGCCAAGCTGCGCATTATCAAACCAGTAACCGGCAACAGCGCCGATCATCAGCGCAAACATCATACCGTTCAAAAGACCGATCAGCGCCTCACGGCGGATAACACGGGCAGCATTATGAATATCAATATTGCGCGTTGCGATAGCCCGCACGGTCACTGTCATGGTCTGGGTGGCGGCATTGCCGCCCATGGAGGCCACAATCGGCATCAGCACTGCCAGCGCCACCATTTGCTGGATTGTTCCGTCAAAAAGCCCGATAACAGAAGCAGACAAAAAAGCAGTGAACAGGTTCACAAACAGCCATGGCGAGCGCGAACGGGCGGTGCGCAGAAAATTATCCGACAATTCTTCATCGCCCACACCGCCGAGACGCAGAATATCCTCTTCCGCCTCTTCCTGAATCACATCCACCACATCATCAATGGTCAACACGCCGACCAGCCGCTCATTCTCGTCAAGAACCGCGGTTGAAAGCAGGTTATATTGCTCGAAAATCTGCGCGGCTTCTTCCTGATCCATGGTCGCGGGAATGGCGTGGCGCGCCTCGATCATCAGATCACTCACCCGCACAGCACGCTGTACACGCAGCAACCGGTCAAGCTCGATTGTGCCCAGCAGATGAAAGGCCGGATCAATGACAAAAACCTGCGAAAACCGCTCCGGTAAGTCATTATCCTCGCGCATATAATCAATGGTCTGGCCGATGGTCCAGAATGGCGGCACCGCCACAAATTCCGTCTGCATACGGCGCCCTGCACTGCTTTCCGGATATTCCAGTGCGCGGCGCAGCCTGATGCGCTCGGTAAATGGCAGCTTGGCCAGAATTTCATCCTGATCCTGCTGGTCCATATCCTCAAGAATATAAACCGCATCATCGGAATCGAGTTCCTGCACCCCTTCGGCAATCTGCTCATTGGGCAGCGCATCCACAATCTCAAGGCGGATGGCCTCATCCACCTCGGTCAGCGCTTCAAAGTCGAACTCGTCGCCCAACAGCGCGACCAGTGTCTGACGCTCACCGGCATCCAGCACTTCAAGAATATGACCGAGTTCGGAGGAGTGCAGATCACGCACTTCATCGCGCAGAACATCGGCATTGCCCGCCTCAAGTGCCTGCTCAATACGCGTTACAAGCGCTTCACTGACAGACCCGTCCTCATCATACACATCCTCACGGATTGCTTTTTCAAAATCCTGGGTATGGGACGGGTCAGTATGCTGCATGAGAACCGTTTCGCTGAAAATGAAGTGACTGAAAACAACCGGAACAGATAACAGGCAGCCAGCCGTCATTCCGTCCATCAGTAATGCCTGCGCTGTAGCGCAAAGCGCAGGCCAGAAAAAGTTATTTTATGTCTCACCCGCCGCTTTAACTGAGGGTGACAACAGAAAAATACCTTTATTCCTGCCGATATGTCCCGCAGGCAACAGTTTGCCCGCTGCTTTGTCGTGAAAAACATTCATTTCATTGGCCGTCAGCCGCAGCCCTGTGCTACAGCAAACAGTAAATATATGTCCGATCCGTGAAGTAACACCTCTAACCGGCAGCGAAGATGAAAAACTTGTCGAAGCGAAAAATACTCATTGGCCTGATCGGTATCGGCGCTCTGCTCGCCGTTGCCGCCATAGCGACCTATGCCTATACAATGTCGCTCGGCAAGCAATCTCTGCGCCAGCTGGCGCAGGAAGGCGGTTTCTGCAAACAAGCCGATTGCGCGGATGGTATGGACTATGCCAGTTCCTTCCTTTCCAATGAGTTCGGCCTGTCACCGCGCGGTGTGCAATGGTGCATCGGGGTTGATGAAATTTCCCGCCGCGACTTTTTCCTCGGAGAAAGCGCCAAGACCATGCTCACCGAAATGCTGTATATTCCGTGCAACGGTGACGGAACCGGTGACGGCGGCGACCTGATACCGATGGATGAAGACTGATGCGTTTTGTTTCCGTTTTTCAAATACTCGCATGGCTGATGCTGGCTGCCTTGCTGGCTGTAACCATCAGCCCGATCGGGTTTCGTCCGCATATTCCGGGTTTTGTGAATGGCGAGCGCTTCGCCATGCTGCTGGTGATTGGGCTGCTATTTTCGCTCGCTTATCCGAAGCACTGGCTGAAAGTGCTTATTCTGCTCATTGCCGTTTCCGGCCTGTTTGAACTGATGCAGCGCCTGACACCGGACAGACATGGCGAATTGTCAGATTTTATCGTTAAATCCGCAGGCGCGACAGCCGGTGTCATTTTGGGAAAAGTCGTTCTGTTTTGGAAAAATTCTTTAAAGTAAATCAGGTGACTAAAGCACTTTGATGATAAAACAAATTAAGGCCGGTCAAAACCGGCCTTAATCATATGCACGATAGGGTCAATTCTCTCTGACGTTAAACCGTCTGACCTTTTCAGGCCACAAAATCGCTTTGTGTGCCATGGGCTTCAATTGCCTGCGAAAGACGCAGCAGCGCATGAACATAGGCAGCGGTACGCATAGTGACGCCCTTTTCCTTGGCCACAGTCCAGATTGCACGGCCTTCACGTTCCATAATGGTGCGCAGACGTGTGTGGATTTCCTCCAACTCCCAGTAATAGCACTGACGGTTCTGCACCCATTCAAAATAGGAAACCGTCACACCACCGGCATTGGCCAGAATATCCGGCAAAATGGTCACGCCCATTTTCTCCAGAATAGCATCTGCTTCCGGTGTTACAGGGCCATTGGCCAGCTCCACAATCAGTTTGGCCTTAACCGAGCCGGCATTGCGTGCATGGATCATATCTTCCATCGCCGCCGGCACCAGCACATCGCAATCAACGCCCACAAGGGCTTCTGCCGACAGTGCTTCATGGCCGCCGTGACCGACAGTGGAGAGAACCGACTTGCCGTTCTGCTTGGCAGCAAGCAGTGCCGCAACATCAAGACCGGATGCGCAATAAACCGCACCTTCAGAATCCGAGACCGCAACAACCTTATGACCATCACTGATCATCAGCTTTGCCATATGCTGGCCGGCATTACCAAAGCCCTGAATGGTCACGCGCAATTCCTGCGACAGGCCGAGATCGCCTGCCAGATGGCGCACAAGATAGAAGCCGCCTCGTGCTGTCGCATCATCGCGGCCAAGCGAACCGCCGAGCGAAATCGGCTTACCCGTAATCACAGCCGGTGAAGACTGGCCGACAATCTGCGAATATTCATCGGCCATCCAGCCCATGATCATCGAATTGGTGTAAACATCCGGCGCCGGAATATCACGGTCAGGACCAAGAATACGGGCAAAAGCCTGAATATAAGCGCGGGAAAGACGCTCCAGCTCGGCCTTGGACAATTTACGCGGATCAACCTGAATGGCGCCCTTACCGCCGCCATAAGGCAAGTTCATCACCGCGCATTTGAAGGTCATCCAGAAAGCCAGTGTTTCCACTTCTTCAGCCGTTGCATCCGGATGGTAGCGGATACCGCCTTTTGTCGGGCCGCGTGTATCATCATAACGGCAGCGCCATGCAATGAAGGATTTACGCGATCCATCATCCATACGGATCATCAGGCGAACCTTGGTAGTCTCTCGGGCAAATTTCAGTTTTTCGATTACATCCGCGTCGATTTCCAGATGGCTTGCAGCTTCATCCAGACGCACCAGTGCATTTTCGAGGGGATTATCCTGTGTCATTGAAATTTGCCTTTCTTACGATTTAGCCGTGAAAAATTACGTTTTGCATAACCTTTGCAGCTCTTTCGCGCAACAAAATACGACAGCTATGCTGACATTATGAGAATTAAGCATAATGTCAGAACAAAAACAGATACTTCTTGCGACATGCTTTGGCGCGCAATTGCATATTAGAAAAGTTTTTAAGCCTCTTTGTGCTGCACAAAACCAAATTGAAGCCGGTTACCGGCGATGATTCGTAAAATTCATCACTTTGAACCAATGCCTTGCATAAAATGCAGACAGAGCTTTTGCCGCCGCCTCATGCGAAAAAATGATCAAACTGAAGGGAACCAAGGGTAAATACCCTGCACAGCAGTAATCAGGTGGAAAGAATGCCGGTTTCAATCACCGGACTTGCAGCCCTGCACCGGTTGTGCACGCCTGACTGACAGTATTTGCAAGCACGCATTCGCATCAGCAAGACTTAGAATGCCCTGCACTCTACGGTCATTTTTTACGCAACAACAGAAAAAGGCCATATTACAATCAAACAGATAGGCGCATATGCTGATTACACAAATCAGAACAGCAGGCTTTGGCACTTCAGCAAAAGCTTGTGCTATCCTGCCATGCGGCTTAAAAGCCGCGCGAAAGTGCTTTTCAATATCTGAGAGAAATGTGCCCGCCTGAATGTCCGGCAAGAGGCATATAAGGAAAACTCCATGACAACGCCCCGCAATACCGACCAGAATGAACAACCGGCAGATGATATCGTCTATGGTCAGGATGTTCCCCTGATTTCGCGTCTGGTCACGGTGGTTTTCCCCGGCGATACCAATCATCACGGCACATTGTTCGGCGGTGCCGGTTTTGCACTGATGGACCGCGTGGCATTTATTGCAGCCACCCGTCACGGCCGCGTTCCTTTTGTTACCGCCTCCTGCGAGCGCATTGATTATACCGCACCGGTCAAACTCGGGCAGATTGTTGATCTGACCGCAAAAGTCATCCGCGTCGGGCGTACCTCGCTCTCCGTTGAGGTCGAGATGGTGGCGGAAAATATGATCGGTGGCGAGCGCGTGCTCTGCACCCGCGGCTTGTTCCACATGGTAGCGAAAACAGAACTCTCGAAAGACAAATCCTGGGGGCTGCCGCCGCTGCCATCGGCCGAAATTGCCGAAGCACAGGCCGACCAGCCGACATTGCTGCGTATGTCTGATGTGGTTTTTGCCGATCAGGCCAATGCCTATGGCTCAATGTTCGGTGGTGAAGCCATGGCCGCCATGAGCAAAAGCGCTTTCATTGCCGCTACGCGCTATTGCCGCCTGCCGACTGTGCTGGCCTCTTCACGCAAAATGGACTTCAAATATCCGATCAAGGTCGGCTCCATTCTTGAGCTGGTTTCCAAAGTCATCCATTCCGGACGCAGTTCTGTCGTTGTTTCCACGGAACTCTGGTCGGAAGATCTCATGAGCGGTGAACGCCTGATGACCGCCAAAGGCGAATTTACTATGGTCGCCGTGGATGAAAACGGCCAGCCGGTACCGGTACTCGCGGAAGAAGGTTTCCGCTCTTAGTGCCTGAATCAAGAAGCGTCAGACGCCAGCGAAAATTGCCCTTTGCAGTCAAGTCGGGCGACTTTTGAATCTGACACTTAAATCCGCATTCATACAGCCTGCGCCCAAGGCGCAGGCCAGCACCGCAGACAAGCACACGAACAATCATACACACAATTATTTTACCGGATGATCAGTATATTTCACCGGAACCGGCACATTTTTGCCGGTTTTTTCTGATTAGTAAAATCATACATACAAATCTATATTCAGCATCTAAAATTATATTTTTAACATTAAAAAAATAATATTTGAGGTTATTATGCGAAAATTTATTGCCGCTGCTTTTTTATTCATTACATCCGTAATTTACTGTCAGGCGCAGTCTATCTGGCACGGTATTCAACCATCGGATATTTCACCACAGGGTAATAAATTCGAAGAATTTACTGCGCCGGATTACAAGCCGGGCATTATCCGTCACGTTGTTTTATTCCGCTACAAGCCTGAAGTCGGCGATGCCCAGCGCATGGCTGTTCTGCTACGTTTCCGCAATCTGAAAAACAGTGCCCTGCGCAATGGCCGCCCTTACATTATTTCCATTCATGCAGGCAGGCAAAACAGTCATGAAGGGCTGGGGCAGAATTTTGACCAGATATTCATCGTCAAATTCCGCTCGGAAGGCGACCGCAATTATTATGTCGGCACACCTGCCGTCACAGACCCTGCCTTTTATGACCCGCAACACCAGAAATTCAAAGAATTCATTGCGCCATTGCTGGCTGATAATGGCTCACTTGTGTTTGATTTCATCTCCGAAAAATAAGCCGATAAGGGGCGAAAATCATTCCGCCCCGCTGGCCTGCCCATGCTTAAACGATGCCTGCAAGAGCCTGATTAAGCAGCTTTAATGCACCATCCTTGGTCAGCTCCACCGGATTGCCGCCTGCAGTCGGATCAACAATCGCCATTTCGGCAATCATCTCCTTACGGGCTTCATCCATTTCCAGACCTTTGATAAAGTCCGGCAGGCTGTCCGGTACATTCAGTTCTTTGCGCAAGCGCATCACCGCATCAACAAAACCGTCAAATCCACCGGCAATCCCGAGATAATCAGCCAGCCGCGCAATGCGGGTCTCAATGGCTGCACGGTTATAATGCAGCACATAAGGCATAAACACCGCATTGGTCATGCCGTGATGCGTGTCATAAAGCGCACCGATCGGATGCGACAGGGAATGGATCGCCCCCAGGCCTTTCTGAAACGCTGTTGCACCCATTGCCGCCGCCGCCATCATATTGGCACGCGCTGTAATATCCTGCCCGTTCGCATAGGCTTTCGGCAGATTTTCAAACACCAGCCGGATGCCTTCCAGTGCAATCCCGTCGGCCATCGGGTGATAGCCCGGTGCGCAATAAGCTTCCAGACAATGCGCCAGCGCATCCAGCCCCGTGCCCGCGGTAATGAATGGCGGCATGCCGGTGGAAAGCTCAGGATCGGCAATCACAGTCACCGGCAGCATTTTCGGATGGAAAATCACTTTCTTGGTATGCGTTGCTTCATTGGTCAGCACACCGGCGCGACCAACCTCCGAGCCGGTACCCGCCGTAGTCGGCACGGCAATCACCGGTGCAATCACGGCACTGTCTGCCCGTGTCCACCAATCGCCAATATCTTCAAAATCCCAGACCGGCCGCGTTTGTTTGGCCTGAAACGCAATCAGCTTGCCAAGATCAAGTGCCGAGCCACCACCAAAGGCAATCACCCCATCATGATTGCCGTCATTATAAACTTTGACACCGGCTGTCAGATTGCTCTCAACCGGATTTGGCTTCACTTCTGTGAAAATCCCGTATTTCACCCCCGCCTGATCCAGCACTGCCAGAGTGGATGCCACAACCGGCAATTTCGCCAGCCCCGGATCAGTCACGAAGAGCGGATTTTGAATACCAGCGGCTTTAAGCACCACAGGCAGTTCTTTGATACGACCAGCGCCGAAAAGCACAGTGGTCGGAAAATTCCATTTCGATGTCAGACTGCTCATTTTCTTAAACCTTACGATTTCAGATCTTTTCACGCAGGTGATAGGATTTCGGACGGGTGAGATTGCCATAACCAAGAGTCGAGAGCGAAGCGCCCTTGCCCGTATCTTTAACGCCGGTCCAGACCAGCGCCGGATCGAGATAATCACAGCGGTTCATAAATACGGTGCCGGTTTCAATCTGATCCGCAATATTGGCTGCCCTGTCCGTATCCGGTGTCCACAGCGATGCGGTGAGACCGAAACTGCTGTCATTCATCAGAGCAACCGCTTCTTCATCACTGCGCACTTTCATAATGCCGACAATCGGGCCGAAGCTTTCCTCGCGCATCACGCTCATCTGGTGATCAACATTGGTCAGCACATCCGGCGCAAGATAAGGCGAACCGGCCTGATCGCCTTCAACCCGCATCGTCACATGGGCTTTCGCACCTTTGCGCAAAGCCTCACGCTTTTGCTCGCGGATCAGATCAGCGAAACGCGCCTGCGCCATCGGCCCCAAAGTTGAGGATGCATCCAGCGGATTGCCCACCACATATTGGCTGGTCAGATCAACAAAACCATCGACAAATTTGTCATAGACCGCCTCATGCACATAAATACGCTCAATCCCGCAGCAGCACTGGCCAGAATTGAAAAAGGCACCATCCACGAGATTGGCAACGGCATGGTCAATATTCACATCCGGCAGCACATAGGCAGGGTCTTTGCCGCCAAGCTCCAGCCCCACAGTCATGAAAGTACCGGCAGCCGCTTTTTCAATTGCGCGTCCGCCACCGACAGAACCGGTGAAATTGACATGATCAATCGTGCCGGAAGCCAATAGCGCCTCCGTTGTGGCATGTCCCAGCACCACATTTTCGAACACGCCCTTTGGCAGACCGGCAATTTCAAAGGCTTTGGCAAAACGCTCACCGGCAAGCAATGTCTGCGTGGCATGTTTGAGGATCACCGCATTGCCTGCCATCAGCGCCGGAATAATCGTATTCACCGCCGTCAGATACGGATAATTCCACGGGGCGATGACCATCACCACACCCAGCGGCACATGCTTCACATAACGGCGGAAACCGTCTTTCTCTTCCGGCACATAAGGCTGCAAAGCCTCTTCCGCTATATTGATCATATATTGGCCGCGCTCCTGCACGCCGCCATTTTCTCCGCCATAGCGTACCGGCCGCCCCATCTGCCAGGCAATCTCCGGAACGATTTCGTCATTCATGGCAGCAAGCGCAGCCAAAGCTGCCGAACAATAAGCACCGCGTTCAGCAACACTCAGTGCCGCCCAATCTGCCTGCGCCTTTCTGGCGGCAGAGACCACCGCCTGCACCTGTCCGAGATCAAGGCAGGCACGCTCGGCATAAACCGTACCGTCAACCGGAGAAATCAGTCTCGCCACTTCGCTCATGGCTGCATTCCTTTATAAATTTGCTGTGTGTTTGAATCAAAAAGTGGCAGGCCGTGGCGAAAATAGTGATTTCGAGAACCGGAACGCAGCGTACGTGTAAGTACGTGAGTACCGGAAGCACAGAAATTGCTATTTGCAGACCGGCATGACGTCTTTTGGATCAGACACTTAATAGCGCTCGAAACCACGATGTAGCTCCCAATCAGTCACGCGCCGGTCATATTCCACCTGTTCCCAATCTGCCGTATGCACATAATGATTGAGCACTTTTTCACCCAGCGCCTCTTTCAGAAATGCCGATTGCCGCATGGTCTTGGTGGCATCACGCAGCGTATAGGGAATTTCCTTCAGTTTCACCGCGGCATAGGCATCGCCGACAAAGGGTTCATCCAGTTCCAGCCCTTCATCAATGCCCTGCAAACCAGCGGCAATCAGCACGGCAAAAGCCAGATACGGGTTGAGATCAGCGCCGCCGATACGGCATTCCATACGGATTGCCTTGGTGCCCTCACCACACAGGCGGAACCCTGCCGTGCGGTTATCCTGCGACCACATGATCTTGGTCGGCGCAAATGTGCCGGACTGAAACCGCTTGTAGGAATTGACATAAGGCGCGAGAAAATAGGTATAATCTGCCGCATATTTAAGCTGTCCCGCAACCCATGAGCGCATCAGCGGCGTCATGGTGTAAGGTGCATCAGGATCGTAAAACAGCGATTTGCTGCCATCCAAACTCCACAGTGAATTATGCACATGGCTGGAGCTTCCCGCTTTGCAATAATCATATTTGGCCATGAAAGTGATGCATTTGCCCTGCGCTTCGGCAATTTCCTTCATGGCATTTTTCATGATCACATGTCGGTCAGCCATTTCCAGCGCTTCCGCATAGCGCACATTCAACTCCTGCTGCCCCGGCCCCCATTCCCCTTTGGAATTTTCAACCGGAATACCGGCCTTGGCCAGATGATTGCGCATGGCGCGCAGCACCTGTTCTTCTTTGGTGGTGAGATGGATCACATAATCCTGAATATAGGGCGATGCGGTTTCCATCTGATGCCAGCGCTTTGCGCGTGCCGATTTATAGGTCTCATCAAACAGGTAGAATTCCAGTTCCGAGGCGAAATAGGCCTTGTAGCCCCGCTCTTGCAGGCGGGCGAGCTGCTTTTTCAAAATAGCACGGGGCGAATGCGCCAGATCCTGATGGTCATGGTGATCAAGCACATCGCACAGAACCAGCGCTGTCTTTTCCAGCCATGGCGCAAGGCGCAAAGTTGACAAGTCCGGCTTGATGACAAAATCGCCATAGCCCTTGTCCCAGCTTGCGGCCTCGTAACCGGCCACCGGCTCCATATCAATATCATCGGCCAGCAAATAACTGCAGCCATGCGTTTCATCATGGGCAGATTCAACAAAAAACGGCGCATAGAAACGCTTACCGATCAACCGTCCCTGCATGTCCACGAAACAGGCAAGCACAGTGTCAATCCCATCATTGGTGACGGCTTCTTTCAGCCCGTCAAAAGTCAGTTGTCCGGCCATTTACAACTCCGTGCTTCATCGGCATTTATCAGACTGGAGTGCCGCTGCCCCCTCAGGCAGCGACAAGTTTTGTAAATCGAGAGCATTGCCCTGCAAAATGCATGCGCCTTTTACAGGCGGATAATGCTTGAGAACCTTATGGCGGGGCAGCAATTCAAAGATCACATGCCGCCCTGTCATTTTATGAATAGCGATATGGTGCGCCCGCATTGCGCATGGTTTCCTGATATTTCTTCAGGATTTCGACCACCTTGGCATTGCGCGGGCTTTTCGCGGCAATTTCATCCCAGAACTTCATGGCCTCATCTTCAACCTTGCTCCATTCCGCTTCCGGTATCGTTGTCAGTTCAAGCTTGCCGCCGGTGGTGCGGTAATGGGCTTCGCCCCACCAATACCAATGCTGGCGGTAATAATGGGAACTGTCCATTGCCAGCTTGAACAATTGCTGCAGATGCGCAGGCACGGCATTCCATTTTTCCGTATTGGCGAAATAAGACCCCGCCCATGCGCCGCTGATATTATTGGTGAGATAATATTTATTAATGTCAGCCCAGCCGACAGTATAAACCTCGGTCGCGCCCGACCAGCACACACCATCCAGCTCGCCGGTCTGGATCGCCACCTCGATATCTTCCCAAGGCAAGGTTACCGGCACCACACCAAAACGGGTGAGGAACTGCCCACCTGTCGGGAAGGTAAAGACGCGCAGACCTTTCAGATCATCCAGCGAGCGGATCGGTTTGGTAGTGGCGAAATTGCACGGATCCCATGAACCGGCACTGAGCCATGTCACGCCCGGAATTTCATTATAGGCTTCTTCCCAAACCTCTTTTAAGCCATACCAGTTGAACAGCACCGGCACATCAAGGCTGTAGCGCGAGGCGAACGGAAAATACGCACCGAAAACCGACACATCCACCGGTGATGCCATAGAGTCATCATCCGATTGCGCGGCATCAAGGGTTCCGGCCTGCACCGCGCGAAAAAGTTCCCCCTGTGGCACGAGCTGATCGGAGGTATAAAGCTCGACCACCATTTCGCCATTGGCCGCCTTGTTAAAGGCATCAATCGAAGGCTTGATAACATGCTCGGCCAGAGCAGGCCCTGCATAGGTCTGCAACCGCCATTTAATCGGGCTTTGCGCTTTAACATAAGGTGTGGCCAGTGCCGTTGCGCCCACCGCCCCCACGGTCGTTAAAGCCGTCTTTTTCAGAAAATCGCGTTTATTCAGAAATTTGCTGTCACTCATTTGCGTGTCTCCCGTCGCAATAGAATTCAGTTTTGGTTCCCTTATCTGTGCAGCATTTTATGGTTTGGTTTTGCGCTGCATTATGCACGTCACACTTGATCAACGTCCCGAATACCAATTGGGCAGCCACAGAGCGATCTGCGGAAAAATCAGCAGAATGATTATGGTCAGCACCATCAGGAAGAAGAACGGAACGATGGACTTATAAATATCGACAATCGTGATTTCCGGCGGTGCCATGGCACGCATCAGAAACAGGTTATAGCCGAATGGCGGTACGATATAGGCAATCTGACAGGTGATCGTATAAAGAATACCGAACCAGATCGCATTGAATCCGAGGCTTTTGACCAGCGGAATATAGAGCGGTGCCACAATCACCAGCATCGCAGTGTCATCCAGAAACATGCCAAGCACGATGAAGGATAACAGCATCATGATCAGGATTGTCCATGGCGACAAATCAAATGTGCCGATCAACAGCTTTTCAATCGCCTTGACCGCGCCAAGCCCGTCATAGACGGAAGAAAAACACAGCGCTGCCAGAATGATCCAGAGGAACATACAGGTGATCATCAGGCTGTTGCGGGTTGTGATTTCCATAACTTCGCGGTTCAGCCTGCCGGTAAACAATGCTGCCAGCGTTGCCAGCAATGCGCCGACAACCGAGCTTTCCACCAGACTGGTCACACCGGTCAGAAACAGCCCCATCATTGCACCGAAGATCACCAACGGCAAAACACCGGCGCGCAGCAGCAGCAGTTTTTCACGCAAGGTAATCCTGTCCAGCTCTTCTTTATCAACCGGCGGTGCCAGATCGGGCTGCAGACGGCAGCGGACATAGATATAAATGGTGAAAATCAGTGCCATAAGAATGCCGGGGCCAACACCGGCCAGCCATAATTGCAGCACCGGTTGGCGGGCAATCATCGCATAAAGCACCAGCACCACACTGGGCGGGATCAAAATCCCAAGCGAACTGCCCGCCTGAATAACACCGGTCACCATCACTTTATTATAGCCGCGCTTCAAAAGCTCCGGCAGCGCCACAGTGGCACCAATCGCCATACCGGCCACACTCAACCCGTTCATGCAGGAGATGATCACCATCAGCCCGATTGTGCCCAGCGCCAGCCCGCCGCGCATACCGCCGAACCAGACATGGAACATACGGTACAAATTGCTGGCAATGCCGGATTCCGAGAGCATATAGCCCATGAACACAAAGAACGGCACAGTGATCAGCGGATACCAGTTCAGCACTGCAAAAGTGGCATTGAACGGCATTTCAAATGCGCCATTGCCCCAGAGCAGAAGCGCCGCAATCGAGCCGACAAAACCGATGACACCAAAGACGCGCTGCCCTGTCATCAGCAGCACCATCATTGTGGCAAACATGAAAAGGGTAATAAATTCCGAGCTCATATGGTCTGCCTTTCCTGTGGTGCATCATCAGGGACATAAGCGGCAGGCTTGATCGGCATGCCGCGCCAGATCGCAAAATCCTTGATCAGATTGGAAATGCACTGCAGCAAAAGCAGGAAAACACCCAGCGTCATCAGTGTCTTGATCGGCCACAGAACCGGTGCCCATGCGGTGTAATTTTTCTGGTTATAAACATAGGCATAATTGGTGCTGGAAAGTCCGCCCGCCACCATCACGCCAAGATAGAAGATCACAAAGAGAATGGTGATAATATCCGTCAGCGCCTTTTTCTTCGGCGCAAACCGGTCATAGAACAAATCCATCCGCACATGGGCGCCCTGCTGCATCGCATAGGCACCGCCCAGCAGATAATAGGCAGAGAGAATGAACTGCGACATTTCCAGAACCCAGTTCACCGGCACGCCGAAAACGACCCGCGAAAAGGTGGAATAAAGCAGACAGGCTGCCATCAGAAATATGAGATACATCGCACAGCGCCCGACCCGATAATTCAGCGCATCGACATATTTAACGAAGAGTCTGAGTATTTTCGGCACTTTTTTGTTCCCGTTGTTGAGGCGTTCACGGCCGGTTTTCCGGCTCTTATGCCCGTCACATTTTTTGTCTTGTTCCGCCGGTTCTGCTCCTCAACAGAAAGGGCGGCCATTCACTCTCCTCATGCAAAGACAAGCGGCTTCAGAATGGCTGCCAGACGCTCTGCCCAGCGTAACTGCCCTTCTTCACCGGCAATTTCATTATTACGGATTTCAACCATTGCGCAGAGGTCGCCGCGCTTGCGCGCATGCTGCTCCAGCGTAAAATAAACGCGGTCATCGGGGGAATAAGGCTGGTTGACTCCGATATTGATCCCTGAAATTGCACTGTCTTTATGTAAGCCCGCAATCATCCGTGCGCCCAGCCGGTCATCGGCATCATGAATAATGCCAATCTCCCACGGGCGGCCTATCCCTTTATAGACCGGCGTATAGGAATGGATCGTGATCAAACGGCTTTCCTGCCCGCGCGCCTTTCGCGCTTCAATCACCGCTTCGATTTTGTCGTGAAAAGGCTTATGCGACAGCGCAATGCGCTCCTGCCGGTCGGCGTCCGAGAGGTTCTGATTGCCCGGAACAACCGTAAATTCACTGATTTCAGGAATAAGATCCGGTGCGGAAAGCGGTCTGTTGCAATCAATCAATAAGCGGGAAAGACCGGCCTCAACCAGCGTGGCATCCAGCAGGCGGCTCATATGGCGCGCCACTTCCGCAGCCCCCGGATCCCAAGCAATATGGGCGGCCAGATCAGCCTCATTCAATCCGAGGCGGGCAAATTTCTCCGGTATAAAATTGGTGGCATGTTCACAGATCAGCAAATAGGGGCTCGTGCCCTGCCCGTTGATAACGGAGACGGCTGCTACACTTTCCCCCCAACGAGCATTCTGACGAGCACTCTGGCCGGCAGTTTGCGGACAAGCGGCATCGCCGCGAGAATCCTGTTCTCCCACCATTCATCTCCCCTCACGCAATCGTAAATTTCAGCAATTTTACGAATGTAACTTATGTTACGTTATTTTTAATTTTGCGCTATTGCGGATTATTTCATACGCAATATTATCTTTTGTCAAATAGTATTTTTAAATGGTTTGAAACCGCCGCAAAGCTCAAGATAACGCGTCGTAAACGGGATAATTGATGATAAATACCCTTGCCAGTATCGCTGAACTGATTACCGAGCGGATTGATTCAATGCCGCCGGGCGAGCGCAATGCCGCCCAGACGCTGATTGCCAATTATCCGCTCTTAGGTTTGAAAACTGTTGCGGAATTTTCAGCGCAGGCCGGTGTCAGCTCCCCCACAATCCTGCGCTTTATCAGCCGGCTTGGCTTTCAGAATTATGCGGATTTTCAGGCGCGTTTGCAGGAGGAACTGGCAGCGCAACTGCAATCACCGCATAACCGCAATGAAAACCGGCAAAGCCAGCCGGATACCGCCTATCCGGCCGTTGAGCACAGTCTGGAAAATATCCGCGAGACGTTCCGCCATATCAGCGAGAAACAGCTCGGCGATATTGTCAGCTCTCTGGCGAAAGCCCGTGGCAATATTTACCTGATCGGCGGTCGTTTTACCGATCCGATTGCGCAATATATGACTGCCCATATGACGGTGATCCGCCCGCATGTTTTCCATATATCGGGACAGGAAAGCGCATGGCGCGACCGGCTTCTGGATATGGGAAAAAAGGACGTACTGATTGTGTTCGACATCCGCCGCTATCAGGACAGTCTTTTACATCTAGCGGAAACCGCCAAAAACCGTGGTGTGGAAATCCTGCTGATCACCGATCAATGGCTGTCGCCGATTGCCCGTTTTGCCCGCCATGTGCTGGCAGGACGCACCGAAGTGCCCTCGGCATGGGATTCGTCCGCCGCATTGTTTGTGCTGGCAGAGAGCATTATCCGCGAACTGACAAAGCAGCTGGAACAGGACAGCGCCGCCCGTATCAAGGAGCTGGAAAGCCTGCGCCTCGGCAGGTTTGGCTGAACCGGTCATATTCCCCACATAGTGGCCATGATAGATTATGCTTCCCGAAAGCAGACACCTCTTTCGGGAAGCAGGAGAAATTTCCGGATATGCGCAGTGAATATAATCAAACATGGCCTGTTGCGGAAAACTCTTCTCTTTCAACCATTGATGTTTCGATGTATTGGCAAGTCCGACTTTAATCAGGCAGAGCATGCACTGTGGGAGGCAATGCATGATTTGTCTGTGATGCTGCTCCGGCCGCATGGCCAACAGCGCAGCAAGCTGTTTCAGGAAATTGAAAATGACCGACTCCTCCTCCGCCAGCATACTGGACGGCCCCGTATCTTCTGCCCCCGTATCTTCCGGTGATGAAAAAGCACCGGCGACAACCAATTTCAAACTCGTTTTGCTGGCCTTGGCGATGGGTGGCTTTGCCATTGGCACAACCGAATTTGCGGCCATGAGCCTGCTGCCATATTTCTCGGCAGGGCTTGGCATTGACGAGCCGACCGCAGGCCATGTCATCAGCGCCTATGCGCTGGGTGTGGTTGTCGGCGCACCGATACTTGCCGTATTTTTTGCCCGTATGTCCCGCCGCACACTGGCTGTGGGGCTGATGGTTGTTTTTGCCGTTGCCAATGTTTTGAGCGCATTATCGCCGAGCTATCACTGGATGCTGCTGTTCCGCTTTATCAGCGGCCTGCCTCATGGTGCCTATTTCGGGGTTGCGGCGCTGATGGCTGCTTCGCTTGTACCGCTGAACCGCCGTGCCTGGGCGGTGGGGCGCGTGATGCTCGGCCTGTCCATTGCAACTGTGATCGGTGTACCTTTTGCCACTTGGCTCGGGCAAAATCTCGGCTGGCGCTGGGGTTTCGGTGTTACCGGCTTTCTCGCCACACTGACATTTCTGATGATTTTGGCCTTTGCGCCGAAAGATCCGCCGCGTCCGGGCGCCACACCGCTGCGTGAATTGTCGGCACTGAAAAACCGTCAGGTCTGGCTCACATTGGGCATCGGCGCCATCGGCTTCGGCGGTGTGTTTGCCGTCTATTCCTATCTGGCCTCGACACTGCTGGACGTGACCGGCGTTGCGCCTTACTGGGTGCCGGTGGTGCTGACTATTTTCGGCATCGGCATGACCTGCGGCACGCTGATCGGCTCATGGGGTGCCGACCGCGCTTTGATGCCAACCGCCGGACTTCTGCTCATGTCCAATGCCATATTCCTCGCGATCTTCCCTTTTGTTGTGCATAATGTTTTCGTCCTTACCGGCCTTGTTTTTCTGGTTGGCTGCACCGGCGGTCTTGGCACGGTATTGCAAACCCGCCTGATGGATGTGGCACAGGATGCACAAACTCTGGCCGCAGCACTCAATCACAGTGCTTTCAATGTGGCCAATGCGCTCGGCCCTTGGCTGGCAGGGCTTGCCATTGCCGCGGGCTACGGCTTTGCATCATCGGGCTTTGTCGGCTGTGCACTGGCGCTGGGCGGCCTGCTGATCTGGGCTGTTGCTTTGTGGGATGCCAAGCGCAACGGTGTTTAAAACCCCGCGAACCTCAATAAAAGCAAAACCTCAATAAAAAACGCCGGCGGAGTTTTCACCCCGCCGGCATTTTTCATTCAAGTATCAACTGCAATCAATTGGCAACGATCTTGCCGTCTTCCCATTTGTAAATCACAAAAGTCGGGGATGTCAGATCGCCGTTTTTGTCATAGGTCAGATTGCCGATAATGGTCTTGGCTTCAAGGCCGTTATGCAGAGCCTCTGCCACGGCTGCCGGATCATCAGCCTTGCCGACTTTTTCAATACCGTCTTTCAGAACCTGCACAGCAGCATAACCATTGAGCGTAAACACTTCCGGCGCAATATTCTTGGCCTTCAGGGCTTCAACAGCTTCAACCGCAGCAGGGTTCTGTGTGGAATCCACAGCATTGGTGAACAGCGTGCCTGCACCGGTATCACCGGCAATTGCCCAATATTCAGTGTTGGACAGGCCTTCACCGCCGATGAGCAGCAGCTTCACGCCCTGATCTGCGAGCTGACGGGACAGAAGACCGGCTTCAGGATGGTAACCGCCGAAATACAGCACTTCCACGCCATTGTTCTTGATCTTGCTCACCAGAGCGCTGAGGTCTTTTTCACCTGGTGTCAGGGATTCATAAAGAACCTCTTTCACATCGGCTTTATTGAGGCTGTCTTTAAAGCTGTCTGCAAGACCCTGACCATAAGGTGCTTTGTCATGCAGAATGCCGACTTTCTTGCCGGTCAGGTTTTTCGCCACATATTCTGCGGCAACCACAGCCTGCTGGTCATCACGGCCGCAGGTACGGAACACATTTTCAAGACCGCGATTGGTCAGGTTCGGTGCAGTGGCAGTTGGTGTCACCATAACAACACCGGCTTCAGCCAGCGCATCGGAAACCGCCATAGCGGAACCCGAGGTCACAGGACCGACCACAAATTTAATACCATCGCCGATCAGCTGGTTGGCACCGGAAACGCCCTGCTTCGGATCAGCAGCATCGTCCACCAGTTTCAGCACAACCTTTTCACCGAGAATGCCGCCGTTTTTATTGATATTTTCAACGGCAGTTTCCGCACCATTCTTCACCTGAATACCATAGGCAGCCACACTGCCGGTTACAGGAGCGATCAAACCGATCGTAATATCGGCCTGAGCCTGGGAGGCAAATGCAAGTGTTGCAGCAAAAGCGACCCCGGATAACAAAGACAGACGCATTTCTTCCTCCAATACTGTCCCGTCACGGGACATCCGTAAAACATTAAAGCCCCCGCGCGTATAGTCGCGTGACGGTTTCGTTGCCGGTGCCCGAACGGGTTAGTACCGTTCAGAAACTCAGTTTTCCTTTTCCAGCATCTCCTTCACAGCTGTCGCCAGCTGCTTGAGTGAGAATGGCTTCGGCAGGAACCCGAATTGAGCATCTTCTGGCAGATTCTTTGCAAAAGCATCCTCAGCATAGCCCGAAACGAAAATAAACTTAATGTTTGGATAGGATTTACGCAACTCTCTTAACAGTGTCGGGCCATCCATTTCCGGCATGACCACATCAGAAACGATAATATCGACCTTTCCTTCCAGCTCTTCGAGCACTTCCAGCGCCTCAACACCGGACGATGCTTCATGAACTGTATAGCCACGGGTCTGCAAAGCACGCACGCCGCCCATACGCACGGCGTCTTCATCTTCAACCAGCAAAACAGTGGCGGAACCGGACAGGTCGAGCTGCTTTTCTGCTTTCTTTTCAACGGGGGCAGGCTTTTTAACGACCACGGCCTGTTCATCAGACTGGCCATTGGCATCCAATGTAACCGGTGCTTTTTCTTCGATAAAGCGCGGCAGATAGATGCGGAAGACTGTGCCCTTACCAAGCGTTGAATCACAGAAAATGAAACCGCCGGTTTGTTTGATGATACCATAGACCATGGACAGGCCGAGACCGGTGCCCTTGCCTACTTCTTTAGTCGTAAAGAACGGTTCAAAGATCTTGGCGAGGATATCCGCCGGAATACCGGTACCCGAATCTTCAACCTCGTAAAGCACGTAATCGGCTTGCGGCAGTTCCCGATAGGCAAGACCGGAAACTTCCTTTTCTTCCACATTGCGGGTGCGGATTGTGATCGAGCCACCTTCCGGCATTGCATCACGGGCATTCACCACCAGATTAACCGCAACCTGCTCGAACTGACCAATATCAGCCTTAACCGGCCACAGATCACGGCCATGTTCGATCTTCAGCGCAATATCAGTGCCAACCAGACGTGTCAGCAGCATACGCAGATCAGCCAGCACATCGGTCAGATCCAGCACTTCCGGACGCAGGGTCTGGCGGCGCGAGAAGGCCAGCAGCTGACGTACCAATGCGGCTGCACGATTGGCATTTTGCTTAATATTCATAATGTCTGGGAAAGACGGGTCCGATGCACGATGATTGCTCAGCAACAGATCGGAAGACATGATGATAGCAGTGAGCACATTGTTGAAGTCGTGGGCAATACCGCCTGCAAGCTGCCCCACAGCCTGCATTTTCTGGCTCTGCGCCATCTGTCCTTCCAGTGCCTTCTGCTCGGTGGTTTCAACGGCGGAAACAATGGCCGCCTCTTCAACCGCTTCACCGCCAACATCCGAAACCGGACTGACATAAAAGCGGATATGGCGTTCTTCATTGCCCGGCAGCACTGTATCAATCGGCGAAATCCGTGCCTGCCCGTCAAAAGCCGAAGCCAGCGCATGGGAAATTGCCTTACGGTCACGCGGATGCACCACGCTTTCCAAAGAGACCTGCTGATCCAGTGCGTCGCGCTCCACTTCCGAGCCGAAAATATCCAGAAAACGCGCATTGGTGGAAAGAATACGGCCATTCACATCCACCGAAGCAATCGCCATCGGTGCGGAATTGAAGAAACGTGTGAAACGCACTTCTGCCGAACGCTGTGCGGCGGATGAATCATTGCCCTCGGCGCGGTTCAGCACAATTGTGCGGCTGGTACCGCGCGACCCGTCACGCGGCTGCTGCACACGGTGATAAAAGCGCACGGCAAGGCTCTGGCCATTGCTCTTGGTCAGATCAAGATCAATCACCGTATTGCGGCTGGAACCCGGATCGGCACGCACCGCATTGATCAGCGACATGCCGTTGCCTGCCACAATATCCTGCATGGTCAGCGAACCGGCGGTAAATTTCGTCAGGTCAATGCCGAGCCATTCCGCCAATGTCGCATTAATATAAATGATGCGGCCATGCATATCAGCCGAGAAGAAACCGGCTGGCGCATGATCAAGATGGTCAATCGCTTCCTGCAAATCCTGAAAAAAGCGCTCCTGTTCAGCGCGTTCTTCGGAAATATCGGTAATCTGCCATGCAAAAAGCGGGCCCGCCGCCTCACCCAGCGGATTGGTCTGCGGCGCAATCACAGGACGCGCTTTCACACGGTACCATGCGGCAGTTTCCATGCCTTTGGCGGCAGGGCTGATCAGGCGGATTTCTTCCTGCGCCGCAAGGCCGTCACGCACGGCATTATTCAACCGGTACACGGCCTCAAGCGCTGAAGGTTCACCGGCCAGCACGGCATCCAGTGTCTGCAAGTCCGCAGGGCTTTCCGCCCCCATCATCTGCGCATAGGCCTGATTGGCATAGACGATGCGGCCTTTGGCATCGGTAATCACAGTGCCTTCCGGCATAGAATCCAACAGGCTGTCGACCACATCATCATGCTCTTCGCGCGGGCTGAACTGCAACAATCCGGTTGCCCAGCCGATCAGACAAAACACGCCGGTGACCGACAGAAGCCCCAGTAAAATCAGCAGGAACGCATCCCCGAGCTGCTCACGGAACACAAAATAAAATCCGGCAACGGCAATCAGCAAAATACCCAGCGTCAGCAATCTGAAGGCAGCGGGATTTTTTTTGGCAGGCTCTGTGGTTTTCTGAAAAGATTTTGTCCGTGCTGGCTGAGACATAAGCCCCAATATCCCTTTTTTTGTGCCGGAACATCCGGCAGTTCAACAGATTACACCGCAGATCATGCCGTCTGCAGGCCGCAACCGCATTATAAGCGAAGTGGCCATCTGATACGGCCTTATGATTACGTTTAGAGCATTTCCGGATTATGCTTTAGAGCATCTTTCAGTCAAATGGAATTCTCCCGCGCTTACCGGTTCGAACTGCCGGATTGCTGTCCTGCAACCCCGCGGGCCAATATTCACAACCGGCTCTCTTAAATGGTTCCTGCGGGTGCTTTCCATATATAAAGAATAATGCCGCGAAGCATTATCAGCCGTACAGTCTTCACAAGCCCTTAATTTCAGACCATAATTTGCAATAAAAGCTGATTTTTCAGCGTTAAACCGCGCTGTTTCAGGTCCGTTTTAACCGGATAGGCAAAACGGCAATTATGCTTTAAACTTTTCTCTGCCTTAAAAATTTACATTTATCATGCACAGTGCCGTCCTTCAGGCTGCGCAAATGCGACCTGACCGGATTTTCGAAATAGTTTGCGTATTGGCCCGATCAAAACCGCTGCACAGTTTTGCCGGAATGCGTTAATGATCCGCTATGTCATGCAGGCAATGTCTGACAGGCGGCATTTAAATCAGTAAATTATGTAAATATCCGGATTAACCGTTTATGAGACGGTGCGGGTATTTATATGATTCTTATAAGGACGATTGGATATGATGGACTGGCTGAGCGGGCTTGTTGGTGAAAATGCAGCTCATATAATCAGCTTTATCGGGCTTTTTGCGATTTTTCTGGTCGTGGTTCTGATTATTTTTGCTGTGATCAAACGCATGACAGCAGGCACTTATGTCAGTAAAAATCATGATGCTGCGCCGCGCCTGACTGTGACTGATGCCGCTGCCGTTGACGGCCAGCGCCGTCTGGTTCTGGTGCGCCGCGATGATGTGGAACATCTGATCCTGATCGGCGGGCCGTCCGATATCGTTATTGAAACCAATATTAACCGTCATCAGCCATCCCGTCAGGATGCGCAGCCTGCCCGCAACCGGCAGGATGATTTTGTCGCCGTCAATACGGCACGCATTGCCCAGCCGCAAAATTCTGTCGTCGTGCCGGAAATCAGCATCGCACGGCCAATCGCAGAATCTGCCCCTGTCCAGCCTTATGAAGCTGCACCGGATATTATTTCCGCTGTACCGCCTTATAAGCCGGAAGCAGAAAATCTGAGCACCGCGCCGCGCATTGCAACTGCCCCGCAGGCAGCAGCTCCGGCACAGGCTTCACGCCCCGCCCAACCTCAGCAGCCGCAACAACAACCGCAAGCACAACCATTACAGACCCATGCGCAGCAGGTTGCCGCCGCCCGCCAGCAACAGGCAGCCCGTCCGGCACAGGCACCGCGCAGTACTGAACCGGTAGCACCAAAACTGCATCCGGCCTATCCGCTCGGTCAGGTTTCACGCGGCGTTATCGCCGCCACATCCGGCCTTGCAGCCGCCAACAATGCCGCCCAGCAGGAACTGATCGCCGCTGCAAAGCGCGATAGCCGCAGCACGCCGTCCCTCGATGATGTGCGCCCCGGCTCCGCACCGGCAGACAGCAAACCACTGGTTTTGCAGCGCGCAACGCCTCAGATGAACCGCCCTGCACAGGAACCGGCCTTTGAAGCATCTGCAGCAACACAGGCACCGGAATCTGGCCCGCAGCCGGAATTCGAACTTGATCTGGAACATGCGGTTGCTGAAGCCCTGTCCGTCAAAGACCTGACTGCGGAAGCTGATATTTCCTTTGAAGACCTCTTGTCTTCCGAAATGGATCAGCATTTTGCCAAGAGTGAAAAACCGGCACAGCAGTCTGAGAAGCCGCAAAGCGGCATGCTCAATATTTCTGCGCGCGAATAGTGATATTGCGGGGTATCTGTCTTTCGGCCAGCCGCCCCGCTCACATTCCGCCCAAAATCAAACAACAAAAACAAAAAAACGCAGTGCCCTCCAGCACTGCGTTTTTTAATCTCAAAATTTGCAGATCCGCATCAGCGAAAATTGCAATTACTCGTCGCGATAAACTTTTTCACGGCGTTCGTGACGTTCCTGCGCTTCAATCGACAAAGTCGCGATCGGACGAGCATCCAGACGCTTCAGATTGATCGGATCGCCGGTTTCTTCACAAAAACCATATGTCCCCTCATCAATACGCAATAAAGCAGCATCAATTTTGGAAATCAGTTTACGCTGCCGGTCGCGGGCGCGAAGCTCAATAGACCGGTCTGTTTCTGACGAGGCCCTGTCAGCCAGATCAGGATGGTTAGCATTTTCACGCTGCAAAGCTTCCAGCGTTTCCCGTGCTTCCCGTAAAATGTCATTCTTCCAAGCAACAAGCTTGGCACGGAAATATGACTTCTGCCGTTCATTCATGAACGGTTCGTCGTCCGTGGGTTTGTAGTTAAGGTCGATTAATTCACTCATTTTGAATCACCCCACACCTAGGAGAC
>JBEBVV010000017.1:0-64326 GCA_040392545.1 Pseudochrobactrum asaccharolyticum
TTGCCGGTCTGGTTGCTGCCGGTGTGCATCCGTCGCCTGTGCCGCATGCCCATGTTTGCACCACAACCACGCATAAATCCCTGCGTGGTCCGCGCGGTGGTATGATTCTCACCAATGACGGTGATCTGGCCAAGAAATTCAATTCGGCTGTTTTCCCTGGTCTTCAGGGCGGCCCGCTGATGCATGTGATTGCCGGTAAGGCCGTTGCACTTGCTGAAGCGCTGAAGCCTGAATTCAAGCTCTATGCGCAGAATGTTGTTGCCAATGCCAAGGCGCTGGCTGCCAATTTGCAGAAGAACGGTCTGGATATTGTTTCCGGCGGCACTGACAACCACTTGATGCTGGTTGATCTGCGTCCGAAAAACGCGACCGGTAAACGTGCGGAAGCCGCACTTGGCCGCGCCAATATCACCACCAATAAAAACGGTATTCCGTTTGATCCTGAAAAGCCTTTTGTAACATCCGGTATCCGCCTCGGCACACCGGCCGGTACAACACGCGGCTTCGGCATCAAGGAATTTGAACAGATCGGTGATATGATCACTGAAGTTCTCGACGGTTTGAAAACCGCCAATTCCGATGAAGGCAATGCAGCTGTTGAAGCCGCCGTACAGAAGAAGGTTGTGGAGCTGACCGAAGGCTTCCCAATGTATTCTTATCTCGGCTAAGCCGGTTTTGATCGGTTTATGACGATCCCGCGCCGCGTATCACATCCGTGTTACGCGGCGTTTTTTATAAAACTCCGGGCATATATTTCATACCGGATAGATATCGGGGCATATATTTCATACCGGATGGATATCGGGACATATATTCCGTACCGGATGGATATCCTGACATATATTAATGACAAAGGGATTTATCTGCTTTAGATAATCCGTGTCTGATGATTTATGCTCGTTTCCGCCTGTTCTGCAGTGCGGAGCGATTTATCCGTGTTGCACGGTGAAAAGTTAAGTGAGAATTTAGCCATGCGCTGTCCGTTTTGTCAGTCTGAAGATACGCAGGTTAAGGATTCCCGTCCGGCGGAGGACGGTTCTGTCATTCGCAGACGCAGGGTCTGTCCCGTATGCGGCGGTCGTTTCACTACATTTGAGCGCGTGCAGTTGCGCGAATTGATGGTGGTGAAAAAGAGCGGACGCCGCGTGCCTTTCGACCGCGATAAGCTGATGCATTCGGTGCAGGTTGCATTGCGCAAGCGTGAGGTGGATATTGAACGTGTGGAACGTGCGGTATCCGGCATTGTGCGCCAGCTGGAAAGCTCCGGTGAGGTTGAAATTCCGTCTGAAGAGATCGGTCGCTTAGCAATGGAAGCGCTGAAAGGCGTGGATGATATTGCCTATATCCGCTTTGCTTCCGTTTATCGCAATTTCAGCGTGGCCAAGGATTTCCACAATGTGATTGATGAAATCGGTAATGCGGAAGCTCTGGCCGAAGTGCCGGATGAGTGACCATAAAAGGTAAAAGACAGGGCGTGGCCGGTATCGTAACTGGGACCGACATGCGCCTGCCGGGTGAGATATTGCAGGGTGAAATGCCGGCAAGGCAATTGCGGCAGGACATGGAATAAGAGATGACGAAACGGAACAGGCAGCAAAAATGCCGGATCTGTTTCACAAAACGCTCCGTACTGGAATTTGCATATGAATGAAGCTCAGAACGCGATAGCCGGCCACACCACATCCGGCGAGGGACATGTTTCGGAACTGGATAAGCGCTATATGGCGGCGGCGATCCGCTATTCGCGCCGTCATCTTGGCATTACCGGAACCAATCCTTCTGTTGCGACGCTGATTGTGGCGGATAATGGTTTCGGGCCGGTGATTGTCGGGCGCGGCGTGACAGCGGAGGGCGGCCGTCCTCATGCGGAAACACAGGCGCTGGCCGAGGCCGGTGAACTGGCGAGAGGCGCTACGGCCTATGTGACGCTGGAACCTTGTGCACATCACGGACACACGCCGCCTTGCGCTATGGCGCTGGTCAATGCCGGTGTTAAACGCGTTGTTGCTTCCACCAGTGATCCTGATCCGCGTGTGGCTGGCCGTGGTTATCAGATTTTGCGCGATGCGGGCATTGAGGTTGTAACCGGTGTTTGCCGTGAGCAGGGCGATGACGAACTGGCCGGTTATTTGTCGCGCTCGTTCCGCAAGCGTCCGGAAGTCATGCTGAAACTTGCATTGTCGGTTGACGGTTATGTGGGCTGTGTCGGGCGCGGGCAGATTGCTATTACCGGTGCCGTCAGTATTGCGCAGGTGCATATGCGCCGTGCGCAGACCGATGCCATTCTGATCGGTGCGGGAACCGTGATTGCAGATGATCCGGTTCTGAATTGCCGTTTGCCGGGCTTGCAGGATCGCTCGCCGATCCGCGTTATTCTCGACAGTGATCTGCGCATTCCGCTGACCTCCAAACTGGTACGTTCGGCACGGCAGTTTCCTTTGTGGATTGCCGCCAATAATGATGCCGATCCGGCCAAGCGTCAGCAGTTGATTGAAGCAGGATGCCGTATTCTGGCCACTGAATGCGAGAATGATAAGATTGCTTTGCCGGAATTGCTGGATGATCTTGCGGCGCAGGGCATTGCCACAGTGATGGTGGAAGGCGGTGCGGTGGTCGCACAGGCTTTTCTGGCGCAAGGGCTGATTGACCGTTTGATGATTTTTGACGGCCCGAACCCGATCCTGCCGAATGGCGACGGACAGGCTTTGGCGGTTGAAGGTTTGCAGGCCTTTATTGATGCCGATTTTGTCAAAACCGGCGAGATGAATTTTGCCTCGGATGTTTTGAGCGAATATAAGCGCCGATAACAGCTGCGCAGCAGGCTGAGGCGGAAGACGCGGAAATAACAGGTAAAGCATTTGCATACGGCATGAAGCCGGAAAATGAGCGGAGAGTGACAGATGTTTACGGGCATTGTGACCGATATTGGTGAAGTCGCGGAAGTGAAAGAGCTGGATGAGGGCATCAGCCTGCGGATTGACACAAGTTACGATCCGAAGACCATTGAGATTGGTGCATCCATTGCCTGTTCAGGCGTGTGCCTGACCGTAACCCGCCTGCCGGATACGGAGAGCAATGCGCGCTGGTTTGAGGTGGAAGCATGGGAAGAAGCCCTGCGGCTGACAACTATCAGCGAATGGAAAGCCGGACGCAAAATCAATCTTGAGCGCTCCCTGAAACTGGGCGACGAAATGGGCGGTCATCTGGTATCCGGCCATGTGGATGCGATGGCGGAGATTATGCGCGTTGAGCCGGAAGGCGAAGCCGTGCGCTTTACCATCCGCGCACCGGAAGCGCTGGCACCGTTTATTGCACAAAAAGGTTCTGTGGCGCTCGACGGCACTTCGCTGACCGTCAATGGCGTGAATGGCAATGAATTTGATGTGCTGCTGATCCGCCATTCGCTGGAGGTTACAACCTGGGGCGCACGTAAAGCCGGTGACAAGATCAATATTGAGATTGATCAACTGGCTCGCTATGCCGCCCGTCTGGCGCAGTTTAAAGGCTGAGTTTCGCGCCCTGCCTTTACGGGCAATGTAGGGGACAGGCCGGATCACCAGCACTTTTGAGCAGTGAGCACCACATATCTGCGGATATGTGGTGTTTTTGTTTTAGAGCGCATGCGCCCGATCAGATGTTGCACAAGGCACGCGGATATTTTTCAATCAGACCGGTTCCGGCCGCGCTGTTTTAATGCAACGGCGCTAAAACGCGACAAAATTGCTGAAATAATGCGAACGGGGATTACTTTTTTGCTGTAATGCTGTAGAGCAACAGCTCTGTCTTTCAGGTGCCGCTTATCCGCACAGCAGGATGATTTTGCAGTCCTGTAAGGACGGGCTGAGATATTGAAAAATGTACCGGCACTTACATTGTAAGTGCCGCAGGTTTCTATAGAATATGATTTATGTCTGTTCCTGCAAATATTGGTGTTTGCGGGGGCAACACAGTGTTTTGATCAATAGTCGTGGGTTCAGCCGGCTTGATGCCGCTGGTTATGGAGATTGAGATGACAGGGAATCTGGCTTATCCGCCGCATATTCTGATTGTTGAAGCCCGTTTTTACGACGCGCTTTCGGATGCGCTTCTGGAAGGTGCCAGAGCTGCACTGGATGAAGCCGGTGCGACCTATGAGGTTGTGACGGTACCGGGTGCGCTGGAAGTTCCGGCTGCAATTTCATTTGCGCTGGATGCCGAAGCCGGTGGCGGTACTGAATATGATGGTTATGTGGCGCTGGGCACGGTTATCCGTGGTGAGACATATCATTTTGATATTGTTGCCAATGAATCCTGCCGTGCGCTGACGGATCTTGCCGTGGCCGAGAGCATTGCGATCGGTAACGGTATTCTCACCGTTGAGAATGAAGCGCAGGCCTGGGCTCGCGCAAAACGCAGTGAAAAAGACAAGGGCGGATTTGCTGCACGCGCCGCTCTGACGATGATTGAATTACAAAGAAAGCTTGGAGTCTGATATGACCGCCTCCCATGCGACGCCGCAAAATGCGCCGCGCACCGCCAATAAGCGAGGCGTAGCCCGCCTCGCTGCCGTTCAGGCCCTGTATCAGATGGAAGTAACCGGCACCGGCGTGCTGGACATTGCTGCTGAATATGAAAATTTCCGCCTCGGCAAGGATATTGACGGTGATCAATATCTGGATGCCGACCCGCAATGGTTCCGCGCCATTATCGCCGGTGTGGTGGCTGATCAGCGTGTGCTTGACCCGATGATCCGCCAGTCGCTGACGGAAGACTGGCCGCTGTCACGCCTTGATTCGACATTGCGCGCAATTTTGCGTGCCGGTATCTGGGAATTGCGCAGCAAAAAAGAAGTGCCTGTGGCTGTGATCGTTTCGGAATATGTCGATATTGCCAAGGCTTTTTATGAAGAAGATGAGCCGAAACTGGTCAATGCGGTTCTTGACCGTCTGGCCTTTGAAATCCGTGGTGAAAGCCGCGGCACCAGAAAAACACCCCGCTAAAAGGCGGGTTTGATGGTGTTCGGCCGGGAGAGGATACTCTGCGGCTTCGTATAATGGTTTGAAAGCCGGTGCAGTTTTGCACTGGCTTTTTCATATTTAGGTGCAATTTTGCACCGGCTTTTTCATATTCAGGGGCAGGGCGCTTCCTGTTTTCAAAACAGGTGCTTGACGTTTGCCGCAGGCTTTCGCATCCTTCACGCAGAATACCGGAAGATAAGCCTGAAGCATGCTGATCAGACAGATGCTCGAAATAATCAAAGCGGGATCATGTGCGATTTTCAAACATGCCCCTTTGAAGGATAAAGACCGGACTCTGAACTAAAATATGACGTGCAGCCTTCTGTTTCTGTCTGAGCAGACTGAGAGCATTTTTTGAAAGCGCATCAGCGCTTCCTCTGATTTGCTGTACCTTGCCTTGTGCCCGTTTTCCGCTTTCAAAGCATGTCGCTCTGTCCTCACGGATATTGGCGACTATGCAGCAGATGCAAGAATTCGGAGCACGCGCAACAAGAATGATAAACGCGATTTGCTCCGGCAATCCGGCTTGATACCGGACTTATAAGGGGAAGTCGCATGGCAGTTCTCATACTTATTCTTATCTGCGGTGTGCTGGCATTGGTCTATGCCGGCTGGGCAATCCGTTCGGTGCTGGCGTCAGATGCCGGTAATGCGCGGATGCAGGAAATCGCCGGAGCCATCCGTGAAGGTGCGCAGGCCTATCTGGCGCGGCAATATATGACGATCTTTTTCGTCGGCGTGGTGGTTTTTGCTCTCACATGGTGGCTGCTGGGAAGCTATGCGGCTTTCGGCTTTCTGATCGGCGCGGTTTTGTCTGGCGTTGCCGGTTTTATCGGCATGCATGTCTCGGTCCGTGCCAATGTGCGCACGGCACAGGCTGCAAGCCTAAGCCTTGCGGGCGGGCTGGAAATTGCTTTTCGCGCCGGTGCGGTCACGGGAATGCTGGTGGCAGGCTTGGCCCTGCTTGGTGTGGCCGGATATTATACACTGCTCACAGCAGGCATGGGCTATGCCGCAGGCGACCGCGTGGTGATTGATGCGCTGGTGGCGCTGGGCTTCGGCGCTTCGCTGATCTCGATCTTTGCCCGTCTCGGCGGCGGTATTTTTACCAAAGGTGCGGATGTCGGCGGCGATCTTGTCGGCAAGGTTGAAGCCGGTATTCCTGAAGATGATCCGCGCAATCCAGCAACCATTGCCGATAATGTGGGCGATAATGTCGGTGATTGTGCCGGCATGGCCGCAGATTTGTTTGAGACCTATGCCGTCACCGTTGTTGCGACCATGGTGCTGGCGGCAATCTTCTTTGCGGGCAATGCCATTTTGCCGGTGGTTATTCTCTATCCGCTGGCCATTTGCGGGCTGTGCATTCTCACCTCCGTGGCCGGTACATTTTTTGTGCGGCTCGGCGCGGATAATTCGATTATGGGCGCGCTTTATAAAGGGCTGATTGCCACCGGCCTGTTATCGGTGATCGGCCTTGCACTGGCTACCACGCTGACCGTGGGCTGGGGGGAGATCGGCATCGCAGGCGGTGTTCCTGTTACCGGCACCAACCTGTTTATCTGCGGTCTGATCGGGCTGGTTGTTACCGGCCTGATAGTGGTGATCACGGAATATTATACCGGCACCAATAAAAGGCCGGTCAATTCCATTGCACAGGCATCCGTTAGCGGCCACGGCACCAATGTCATTCAGGGGCTGGCTGTCTCGCTGGAATCAACGGCATTGCCTGCCATTGTTATCGTGTTTGGTATTATCACCACCTATCAGCTGGCGGGCTTGTTCGGCACGGCGATTGCAGTCACTGCCATGCTCGGCATTGCCGGTATGATTGTAGCGCTCGATGCCTTCGGCCCTGTGACCGATAATGCGGGCGGTATTGCGGAAATGGCCGGACTTGACGGGCAAGTGCGCAAAGCAACAGATGCGCTGGATGCCGTGGGCAATACCACCAAAGCGGTCACCAAAGGCTATGCCATCGGTTCGGCAGGGCTGGGTGCTCTGGTGCTGTTTGCCGCTTATTCCAATGATCTGAGCTATTTTGCGGCCAACAGCCAGACCTATCCGTATTTCAGCGATATGGGAGCGGTATCCTTTGATCTGTCCAATCCTTATGTGGTGGCGGGGCTGATCTTTGGCGGGCTGATTCCCTATCTCTTCGGTGGTATCGCCATGACAGCTGTGGGGCGGGCAGCCGGTTCCGTGGTGCAGGAAGTGCGCCGCCAGTTCCGCGAAAAGCCCGGCATTATGAGCGGCATGGAGCGGCCGGATTATGCCCGTGCCGTGGATATTCTCACCAAAGCTGCGATTCGCGAGATGATCGTGCCATCGCTTTTGCCGGTCTTGGCGCCTCTGGTGGTCTATTTCGGCGTTCTTCTGATATCCGGCTCCAAAGCCTCTGCCTTTGCAGCGCTTGGTGCCTCCTTGCTCGGCGTGATCGTGAACGGGCTGTTCGTGGCCATTTCCATGACCTCCGGCGGTGGCGCATGGGATAATGCCAAGAAGAGCTTTGAGGATGGTTTTACCGATGCTGACGGGGTGAAACATCTCAAAGGCTCGGAAGCGCATAAGGCTTCCGTGACCGGTGACACGGTGGGCGATCCTTATAAGGATACTGCAGGGCCTGCGGTTAATCCGGCGATCAAGATCACCAATATTGTGGCGCTGCTGCTGCTGGCAGTTTTGGCGCATCAATAGAAAAAACGCCGGTGAGATGATCTCACCGGCGTTTTTAAAGCGTTTTTTGAGGCCTGCGCCTGCTTTACATGGTGCCCGGCAGGGAGGTCGGCATTTTGCCAACGCCCTGAATAAGCTGACCGATAAAGCTCTGATCCTTACCGCCGGTTGGTGTGGTGCGGGAGATAAAGTCAAAGACCTTGCCGTCCTGCATACCGTAATTGGCGATCTGTGAAACCTTGCCGTCCTTGTTGAAATAAACAGCAAGAATGCGGCGGTCGATGATTTTCGGCGTCATGAACTGCGCCACGCGATAACGCTTCTGCGAAATATAGTAGAAGACTTCATTATCGAATGTAGCGGTTGTCGACGGTGTGCCAAGCGTCAGCAGAACCTGCTCACGGCTGGAGCCGACAGGAACAGAATCAAGCGCCTGTTCATCAAGGACGTAACCTTCAGTCAAAGTTTCTGAAGGATTGAGCGTGCTGGCGGTATTGCAACCGGCAAGCCCGAGTGAAAAGAGCATGACTGCGCCTGTAGCAAGCAAGCTTCTGCTGCGGTTCTTTGCGAAAATACGCTGCAACGACGACATCTCCATAACCAAAATCCCAACGGTACTTCCGTATCCTGATGAACTTGGGTAAACCACCTTGCATCCGGATGCAACAAAAGCATGGGCGTAAAACAATGATTCTTAATTTATTAAGACGCAAATCCCGAGTAAATGAAGCGATTACATTGTCCGCTTATGAGAAAATCGTGGCGGCAGCACGACAAAAACGCTTCTATGCGTCGTTTTTTGTGCCTGATACGCCGATCGGGCGGTATGAGATGCTGTCCCTACATGTTTTTTTACTGATGCACCGGCTGAAATCCGATGAACCGGCGCTGAAACAGCTGGGGCAGGATATTGCCGAGGAATTTTTCAAGGATGTCGATCATTCGCTGCGTGAGCTTGGTATCGGCGATCAGGGTGTGCCGAAACGCATGAAAAAGCTGGCGCGGATGTATTATGGCCGTGTGCTGACCTATGAAGAGGCACTGGACAGCAATAATATGCAGGCACTGGCCGAAGCGCTGACCCGCAATGTGCGGCCGGATCTGGCGGAATCAGGTGAAGACTGGCCGCAAAGCCAGGAACTGGCAGCCTATGTTGCACAAATGCGCGATCATCTGCGTGCCCAGCCGGATAGCAGCTATCTTGATGGCAGCTTCGTGTTTTCTTAAATTATTGCCGGATGAAAAGCGCAAAGCGGTTTTGCGAGGATAAGACGCAGAACACGCCATTGCGGGCTGCCAATCAGGCAAACAGCGCTGGAACCGCTGCAAAGACTGGGCTATGCGCAAATCAATACGGATATTCTGACCGCCGGCAGGAGCGGGGAATGTCCGGTAAACAGAGTTGGAACTGACATGACAAAACATAATGCGCCGGACGGAGCGGCACTGGTATTTCCGGTTATGGTGGCGCATGTGCCGCCAAAGGGCATTACCGTTAAAATTGAGGCCAATGATCAGGAACTGGCACAACTGGCCGAAAATCATGAATTGCTGTCCGTGGCTTCTTTCACAGCGGATTTCCTGATCACACCGTGGAAAAAAGACGGTATCAGGCTGCGTGGCCATATTGAGGCGCCGATTGTGCAGGCTTGCGTTGCGACGCTGGAGCCGATTGATACGGTGATTGCACAGGATGTAGATACGGTTTTTGTGCCGGAAAATTCACGCCTTGCCCGCATCCGCCTTGATGAAAGCGGTGAAATGCTGATTGATGCGGAAGGGCCGGATATGCCGGAAACTTATGCCGGCGACAAGATTGATCTCGGTGCAGTTGCCGAGGAATTTTTTGAACTGGCGATTGATCCTTATCCGCGCAAAAGCGATGCCGGTTATATCGAAATCATTGAAAATACCGATGATGAAGAGGCGGAAACTGTCAAACCGGATTCGCCTTTTGCCGGACTTGCAAAATTGCGCGATAAAAACTGAACCCTGTTTTTAAAGCCTGTCCGCCTGTGATGAATACAGGTTCGCGGGCTTTAAAGTGCTTTATATTCAAGAACATGGATTGAGAGCTGTTGCCTGATGGGATGATCAGTAAAAATAAAGTTGTGTGAGCGGGCAAAAAGGCTATTTTGCGCAATCTGGGGCAGCTGACAGGAAAATATATTCGTTTTCCGGTTTATTCCGCTGTTTCGTTAAAATGCTGGAGTGCCCTTATATCCGGTCGGATATACAGTGCTCCGGGGCAGGCTCTCGTTGGCAACAGCGGCAGTTATGCAAATTCTTTGACATAAGATATATTCGTTGCAGCCTTTATGACTGCGGAATATATGTTTTAAATCATGCCGGCAGGCAAACACTTACGGCAAATCCGTCCGGGTTTGCAGGGACCGGTACAGGACGATCAAGTGGTCACAATTTCTATTGACGCTATGGGGGGCGATTTCGGCCCCGAAGTGGTTATTCCGGCTGCAGCGAATGCGCTGGAGCGTCATCCCGACATTCGTTTTATTTTTTACGGGCTGGCCGGTAAGGTTGAACCCTTTCTGGATAAATTTCCAAAATTAAAAGCTGCTTCCACGCTGCATATCAGCGAAATGGCTGTGCAGATGGATGATAAGCCAAGTCAGGCGCTGCGCAGCGGCCGTGGCAAATCCACCATGTGGCAGGCCATTGAAGCGGTTAAAAACGGTGAGGCCGATGTTTGCGTCTCCGCCGGTAATACCGGTGCGTTGATGGCAATGGCCAAATTCTGCCTGCGCATGATTTCCAATGTCGAGCGTCCGGCAATTGCGGCGATCTGGCCGACAGCCCGCGGTGAAAGCATTGTGCTGGATGTGGGCGCCAGTATCGGCGCGGATGCCCGCCAGCTCATTGACTATTCGGTGATGGGCGCCGGTATGGCGCGCGCTTTGTTCGAGATCAACCGTCCGACGGTCGGCCTGCTGAATGTCGGCGTTGAGGAGGTTAAAGGTCTTGATGCAATCAAGGAAGCGGGAGCTGCTTTGAAGGCCACACCGCTGCCGGGCTTTGAATATAGCGGCTTTGTTGAAGGCACGGATATTGGCAAGGGCACGGTGGATGTTGTGGTTACGGAAGGTTTTTCCGGCAATATTGCGCTGAAAACCGCTGAAGGTACGGCCAAACAGATCGCTTCCTATCTGCGTGCCGCGATGAGCCGCACATGGATGGCGCGTCTTGGCTATCTGCTTGCCAAAGGTGCATTTGACCGCCTGCGTGAGAAAATGGACCCGAACAAGGTCAATGGCGGCGTGTTTCTGGGGCTCAACGGCGTGGTCATTAAAAGCCATGGCGGTGCGGATGCGGAAGGTTTCTGCTCGGCGATTGAAGTGGGCTATGACATGGTGCGCAACGGTCTGTTGCAGAAAATTGATGCTGACCTGACCGCTTTTTACAGCCATTACCATGCAGAGAATGAAGCTGCGGCCGATGCAGAAAACGCGCAGGAAAATACTGCGGGCAAAGATGCACCGCAGGCATCCTGAGATGTTTTAAACAGGGCTGCGCCTTTGAATGCGGGGCGCAGTTTTGATCCCAAATTCGCCATATATGATTTTCATATAAGCGAGCACTTTGTCAGCCATCGCCTGACCGGTAGGGTTTTGTTATGACTGACAAGATATATAGTGCTTAAAAACATAATGCCTGCACAATGATGCGTGGTGTTTTGGCACTATATTTGAAGATTAAATATATATGTATCCGGCATTATAAACAGCACTTACCGCTGAGCATGGCCGATATGTCAGACAGGAAAATTACTGATGATCAGATCCGTCGTAAAGGGCATTGGTGCGGCAACACCGGAACGCGTTGTAAAAAATGCTGAGCTGGAAGGTGTTGTTGAAACATCAGACGAATGGATCGTTCAGCGCACAGGCATCCGCCAGCGTTATATTGCCGGTGATCATGAAACCACGGTTTCGCTCGGCACCAAGGCGGCACAGGCTGCGCTGGATAATGCCGGTCTGACGGTTGCCGATATTGACCTGATCATTCTTGCCACATCCACCCCAAATCACACATTCCCTGCAAGCGCGGTTGAAATTCAGCATGCGCTGGGCATGAAGCATGGTTTCGCCTTTGATATGCAGGCCGTGTGCAGCGGTTTTGTTTATGCCGTGACCACTGCGGATATGTATATTCGCGGCGGTATGGCCAAGCGCGTTCTGGTGATCGGTGCGGAAACATTCTCCCGTCTTCTCGACTGGAACGACCGCACAACCTGCGTTCTGTTCGGTGACGGTGCCGGTGCTATCATTCTGGAAGCCGGTGAGGGCAATGGTCTGACATCTGACCGCGGCGTGCTGACTGCGAATCTGCGTTCTGACGGTTCGCATCAGGAAAAGCTCTATGTGGATGGCGGCCCTTCAACCACCAAGACTGTTGGTCATCTGCGCATGGAAGGCCGTGAAGTGTTCAAACATGCGGTGGGTATGATCACCGATGTGATTGAGGCTTCTTTTGCCACAACCGGCCTGACCGCCGAAGATATTGATTGGTTCGTGCCGCATCAGGCCAATAAGCGCATTATTGATGCTTCCGCCAAGAAGCTGAATATTGCCGAGCATAAGGTGGTGATCACCGTTGATCAGCATGGCAATACGTCTGCGGCCTCTGTTCCGCTGGCTTTGGCAACTGCTGTTAATGATGGTCGCATCAAAAAAGGCGATCTGATTTTGCTTGAAGCAATGGGCGGTGGTTTCACCTGGGGCGCGGTTTTGCTGCGCTGGTAGGGCGCAGAAAAGGCATTTCAATAGTTTGGCACTCCAAAAGAATAACAAGACAAGGCAAAAGTCTGCTTGACCATCGGCCTCGCATCTGTGTAACCTGTTGCACATACAAGAGATTATCACCTTTAACGCTAGCCGAGTAGGTTCATCATGGGGGGTAAGACTGTCACGCGCGCTGATCTGGCCGAAGCTGTCTATCGCAAGGTAGGGCTGTCACGCACTGAATCCGCATCGCTTGTTGAAATGATTCTTGACGAAGTCTGTGATGCAATTGTGAATGGTGAAACAGTTAAGCTGTCATCCTTTGCAACATTTCAGGTCCGCGACAAGAATGAGCGCATTGGCCGTAATCCGAAAACCGGTGAAGAGGTTCCGATCCTTCCCCGTCGGGTTATGACTTTCAAGGCGTCTAATGTGCTGAAACAGCGCATTTTGGATCAGCATCTTGCACGTCAGGGCAAAAAGGCCAAAGCCTGATCTGTGAATTTCCAAAATATAAGGCACCGGTTGTTCTGCGACCGGTGTTTTTTCTGTTTGCTGTCTGCCGTAATAAATGCGGGCAGCAAGCCTATTGCTGTCTGACTGTATCCGGCGGGCAGGGCGTGTGCCGCCATTTCCGATCGTGGCTAGAAGTTACCGGGCATATCGCGGCGTCTGATTTTGGGCTGCAAAATCCGCATTTTTCTAAACTGCGGTGATAAAAAATTTAAACCTTCAAGCGCTTTTTGTGTAAGATATTATGCAGCTTAGGCATTTTGCTTTATGCTCTGCAAGAATAAGAATCATTGTAATTGCTAAACAGTGCGCACTTGATCCTGCAAAATTTACTGCTGTCAGGCATAATCCGTTATTTTACAGTTTTGCGGTGCAGCTGCCTTGTTTTGGCAAAAATACAATGAATTAAAGAGCGCGACAGTTTTTTTGATCGAAAGATGAAGCTGCCCGCTATGCAGTTTGAGTGATACTCCTTTATGACCGGAAAGGGGCGGTACATGAATAAAAGTCCTGATGCGTTTAAAACGATCAGTGAGGTGGCAGACGATCTGGATCTGCCGCAACATGTGCTGCGTTTCTGGGAAACGCGATTTACCCAGATTAAACCGATGAAACGTGGCGGCGGACGGCGTTATTACCGGCCGCAGGATGTGGAACTGCTCAAGGGCATCCGTCATCTGCTTTATGATCAGGGCTATACAATCAAAGGCGTGCAGCGTTTGCTGCGTGAGAATAATGCGCAATTTATCATTGCTCTGGGCAATGGTGATGTGGCAGCCGTTGAAGCGATTACACGCCAGAAACAGGCTGTAGCGGCGCAGGATGCGGCAATTGAGGATTATGATCCGGAAGAACCGCGCCAGCCTTCCGGCGGGCGCAAATTATTCGGCCTGCTGCGTGGCGATGAAGACGGCCCGATGGGGGCAGATAATAAGCGCCTCAATAAGGATAACCGCACTTTACTGCAGGAAGCACTGTTTGATCTGCTGGAATGCAAGCGTCTGCTGGATCAGGTGCGCTGATCGCATCACCAGAAACTATTTAAAAAAAAATGGCGGGTCAGACCCGCCATTTTCATATCTGTATATGTTAATCCGTTAAGCGCGCTTCAGACGCAGGACTTCACGATCCTTCGCATCAATCAGGATCAGGTGATTACGCTTGATTTTCCAGTTGGTAACCAGACGCAGCGCCGCATGGAATTTGGCATCCTGTTCCATCATTTTCGGCGCGCAGGCCATCATGGTAGCGCCAACCGGCGACACTTTGACAGTGTTGCCGGTGATTTCCATGCCGCCCATATAGCGGTTGCAGCCGCCGGTGCCGGAGATTTTGCCATCTTCGGCAATATCCAGTGTGGACTGGGTTTTTCCTTTGATCTTATGACCTTGAATACGTTCAGCAATCCAATTGCCGTGAATGCCATTTTCCGCTGCATATGAAGTGCTGAGCCCGCCCAAAAGCAGGCCTGCGGCGATCATTGCTGACTTGATAAAATAAATGGCTTTGGATGGCATATTATTCCTCATTACAAAAAATTGACTGAATAGGTGCAGGTTACATTAATCCTTGCAGATTGTAATCCATTAGAAAATAAATTATATAGCACGTTAATTGTTAGCATCCTATCTATGTGTGTGCTTATGGAAAATCAGATTATAAAAAAACGTGCTGATCTGCTCACCGATATGTCGGTGGTAGGGCGCAAACTACGCCGTTTGTTCGATGCTTTTGCAAAAGAGCATGACATGACGCTGCCGCGGGCACGCGCCTTGTTTCTGCTGTCCAATCATAAATGCATGACGCAGACCGAACTTGCCGCAGCGCTGGAAATTGAAACGCCGACATTGGTGCGGTTGCTGGACGGGCTTGAAAAACAAGGTCTTGTTACGCGCAGCCATGTGCAAGGCGACCGGCGTGCCAAGCATATCAGCCTCACGGAAGCTGCCCATGAACAGGTTGAGGAATTGCAGCAGGTGGCTGAATTGCTGCGTATCCGCATTCTGGAAGACCTGAGTGAGGCAGATCTGGATGAGGGGCTGCGGATCTTACGGATCATTCTGAAAAATATGGATGCGATCAGTTGAGGCACTTTGTCCAAAACTGTTTCCGGCGTGACCGTGCTCTGAGTGTGTGAAAATGGCAGATACAATTCGTATGACGGATGAGCGCAAGGCGGCTCATGATGATAAGGAAGCAGAGCTGAACCCGACCCCGCGCCCGGTAAACGGCACGGGGGAGGTTGCCGCACAGCCGGAACAGCCTGAGGCGCAGAAAGAGCAAACGCGCCCCGCAATGGTGGAAGAAAAAGTGGAAGTGCCTGCCGCTGGCGAGCCGCCCGCTGCTGCCGCACCTTTGCCGCCGCCAAAGCCGTTTCTGCTCGCTGCCGCCTTTGTTGCCGCGTCCTTTCTGATGTGGATCACGCAGGGCATCGGCATGAATATGGTTGCGGTCAATATTCCGCAATTACAGGGCGGGCTTGGCGCTACGACTGCTGAAACCACATGGCTTATGGCCGCCTATATGGCGCCGAATGTCAGCCTCACGCTGTTTCTGATGAAAATCCGCACGCAATATGGCTTGCGCAAATTCACGGAGCTCGGACTGCTGACCTTTGTGATTGCCACATCTTTGCACTGGTTTATCCATGATCTGAACTCGGCGCTGATTGTGCGCTTCTTTTCCGGTGCTGCGGCATCGCCGATGTCGACGCTGGGCTTCTTCTATATGATCGAGGCTTTCCCGCCGAGCAAGAAGATGAGCTGGGGCCTGTGTCTGGCTTTGACCTGCACCACACTTGGTGCACCGCTGGCGCGTATTATCTCACCCGCTTTGCTGGATATGGGGCTGTGGCAGCAGCTTTATATGCTGGAAATCGGCCTTGCGATGATGTGTTTTGCAACGGTCTATATGTTGAAACTCACACCTATTCCGCACCAGAAAGTGCTCGAAAAGCTGGATTTTATCAGCTATCCGCTGATTGCTGTCGGCTTTGGCCTGTTGGCGATGATGCTGGTTGTCGGGCGGCTTTACTGGTGGCTTGAAGCGCCTTGGATCGGCATTTGCCTTGCTGTTTCCTTTGGTTCACTGGCACTGGCCGCAGCCATTGAGATTAACCGCGAAAATCCTCTGATCAATATTCGCTGGCTGACAAGTCGCCAGACGCTTACTTTTGCCGGTATGTTGCTGGTGTTCCGCGTTGTGCTGTCAGAGCAGACAGCCGGTGCAACGGGCATGTTTCAGGCGCTGGGGATTTATAATGAGCAAAGCACCGGCCTTTATTGGGTGCTGATTATCGCTTCGCTGCTCGGCGGTATTATCTGTGCGATGGTGATCCGTCCGGGACGGGAATTTTACATCTATACGGTGGCATTGCTGCTGATTATCACCGGTGCTTTCATGGATGGTCATGCCAATAATCTGACCCGTCCGGAGATGATGTATCTCAGTCAGGCGATGATTTCTTTTGGAGGTGCACTGTTCCTGCCGCCGGCAATGGCCGCAGGGCTGATGAGCGCACTGAAAAACGGCCCCGCTTATATTACCAGCTTTATCGTGATCTTCATTTTCACGCAGAGCGTGGGCGGACTGTTCGGCTCGGCTGTTTTCGGCAGTTTCGTCACTTGGCGGCAGCAATATCACCTGCGTGCGCTTTACGATCAGATTGTGCTGAGCGATCCGGTTGTAGCGCAGCGTATTGCCCAGCTTGCTGCTGCCACCTCCAAAGTTATTACAGATCCGGTTTTTGTGCAGGCTGAAGGCGTGGCGCTTTTAGGTCAGCAGGTGGTGAAAGAAGCAACCGTGCTCTCCTATAATGATTTGTTTTTGCTGGTTGCGGCACTGGCTGCAACGGCGCTGGCCATTCTGGTTGGCCGCCGTGTGGTGCTGCCTGCGCTGGCAGCACTCTGGCGCTTTGTCCGCAGCCGTCATCTTGTGCCTGTTCGAGCATAATTCCTTAAAGCTGGATCAGTTTAAGGGGAAATATGCTCTCATTTTAAAGTGTTGGAGCGACCCTTGTGTATCAAGTCTGGCACACGGCGCTCTGATGGTTGATTTGATTGTTTGAAAGTATCTGAAATGCAGAAAATTTTCCGTAATTCGGCAAGTCTTTTTATTCTTGCAATCGGCCTGTGTGGTGTTTTGCTCATTCTTTATGCATGGCAATTGCCGCCGTTCCGCTCTTCCGTGCAGATGACGGAAAATGCCTATATTCGCGGGCAGGTTACGATGATCAGCCCGCAGCTTGCCGGTTATATTACACAAGTGCCGGAGCGTGATTATCTGCGCGTGAAAAAGGGTGATGTGCTGTTTGCTCTGGATGACCGCATCTATGTGCAAAAGCTTAAACAAGCGGAAGCCATGCTGGAAACGCAAAAAGCTGCTTTGGCCAATTCCGAGCAGGACCGGCTTTCCGCAGAAGCCCGCAGCCGTGCCGCTGATGCTGTGCTGAATAGTGCCAAGGCTGCCTTGGTAGTGGCTGAGGCCAATTATAACCGTGTAACGCCTTTGCGCAAAAGCGGGGTGATGACCCAGAGCAATGAAGACCAGTCTTTATCGGCACTGGAACAGGCACGCGGTGCGGTCAGTCAGGCGGAAGCGGCTTTGGATGTGAACAAGCAGGATGTGCGGGCTATTATTGTGCGCCGTCATTCGCTGGAGGCGGCAGTCACCAATGCGGAAGCGGCGGTTGATCTTGCCAAAATTGATCTGAGCAATACAAAAATCACCGCCCCGCAGGATGGTGTTCTGGGGGAAATCGGTGCAAAATCAGGGCAATATGTGAATATCGGTGCGCAACTGACATCGCTGGTGCCGGACAAAAAATGGGTGGTGGCGAATTTCAAGGAAACCCAGCTTCATGGTATGAAGATCGGGCAACCGGTTCAATTCACTGTGGATGCGCTGGAACATGCACAGATGACCGGACGGATTGAGGCCTTTTCACCGGCAACAGGGTCTGAATTCAGCGTGCTGAAAGCCGATAATGCGACCGGTAATTTCATCAAGGTTACGCAGCGTCTGCCGGTTCGCATTGCCATTGATGCCGGTCAGCCGGAGGCCGAACGCCTTGCACCGGGCATGTCGGTGGTGGTGAAAGTGGATATAACGGCAGCGGCACAATAAACAGGGTCTTTTCTAAATGCAGAATATCACTATCCGCCGTCTTGAGCGCAGTGAAGTGCCGGATGTGTGGCAGATCGAGCGGCGTGAAATTGTTGAAGAGATTTACCGTGTGATAGATGGCGTGCTGCAATTGCAACCGGCCTTTTTCGACACCCGCGACTGGCCGGATGGTGAGCCTGCGCTTTACACACCGCTGCTGGAAGATTGTTTCGATCATGGTGGTGTTTTCTGGGGTGTTTTCAGCGACACTAAACTGATTGCCGCAGCGGTTGTGGAGGCACGTCCGGTGGCGGATTATCCGCAATTGCGCCAGCTGGCCTTTCTGCATGTGAGCCATCATTGGCGTGGCAAAGGTCTGGCTGTACTGCTGTATCAGCTTTGTATGGAAACGGCCTGTAATATGGGGGCGGAGGGGCTTTATATTTCCTCCACCTCAACGCGCCGGACAGTGGAATTCTATATGCATCAGGGCGGACAAGTCACGTCGCAGCCGGATAAGGCACTGTTTGCGCTGGAGCCGGAGGATATTCATCTGATCCATATTTTAAAGGAATAATACTTATCGTAATAAAATATGGATATTTTTATTTGCAGGGTCAGGCGGCAATTTTACAGGCAGAAACGACTTGATTTCATTTCATTGACGAGGTCATGAATTGAGGGGCAATGTGGCCTGAAGGGCTTGGCAAAAGCCTGATCTTGACCGCAATGGCCGAAATATAGTGAGGGGGCTGGTATGCAGCAGGGGATGGAAACGGCAACGCATTCAGCGGAAGCATTTACGCATGTGCGCATGATTATCGGTATCATATTGGGGCTTTGCGTCTCTCGCTTGCTGACCGGCGCTGCACGCTTTATCCAGCATCCGGGCAAACAGAAAATCTATCTCGTCCATCTGGCGTGGGTCGGTTTTTTGCTGTTGTCGGTGGTGCATTTCTGGTGGCTGGAATTCGGCCTGCGTTCCGTTCCGGTCTGGACATTTGAGAAATATCTGTTCGTTATTTTTTATGCAGGGCTGTATTTCATGCTCTGCACGCTGTTGTTTCCGGACAGTATTGAAGAATATAGCGGCTATCAGGATTATTTCATCTCACGCAGAACGTGGTTCTTCAGTTTGCTGGCAGTGCTTTATCTGACAGATATCGGCGATACTTTGCTGAAAGGCTGGAGCCATTATGAATTATATGGCTTGGAATATCCCATACAGGCCGGAGTTTTTATTATCCTGAGCATTATTGCGGCGATAACGCCCAATCTTAAATTTCATACATTTTTTGCAATTGCGGCTTTGATTTATCAGCTGACATTTACACTCAGACATTTCGCGGTGCTGCATTAGAGTGCCTGCGCATAATTGTGCGTATGTGGCTGCTTTGAATGACACAACAAAAACCCCAGACGGAGGTCAGCCCGGGGTTTTGTGCATTGATTGTTACGGGGGTGAGACAATCTTGCTGCTAATATAATAACGAAATGAGGGCATTCCCCAATCCCGTATTTGCGGGGAGGAGAGATGATGATGGGGGAAAATTTTATTTAATTTTAGAATTGAAATAATTTATATGATCTAAAACAATTGATATAGTGATCGCGCTTTTATATTTTTGCATTGTTTTTATTTAAATTCTTTTAAAGTAATTAATCATGCTCTTATATTTGTAATGAAGGCTTTATTGTTTATGGTTTTGGCAAATCGGACTTTAGGTGGGTTTGCACAATGCGTCGTAATCTTGCAATAAAAAACAGTCACATATCAGCTTTACTGCTTTCAACTTTTCTGGTGCCGGTGCTGGTGGGGCAGGCTTCTGCGGCAGGTGTCTGTACGCCGGATGCTTCAGGCCTGACTTACACTTGCAGCGGGGATCATGAAGACGGCATTGCGTTTGAGACAGACGAGAATGTACGCGAAACTCTGACCGTCAATTTTGAACCGGGCTCCACTGTTAAACCTTTGGATACAGACCCTATGGCCTTATATTCTATAATGTCACTGAAGGGGACGGGCGGTGTTATTTTTAATGCCGGCTCTGATACTGTGTTTAAGGGGGTGGATGAGAATGATGCTAGCTGGTCGATTGAAAATGTGTCGCCCAATCAGCCGAGTGCAGATACCAGCCCTTATATTGTTGATTTCAATAATAGCGGGGTGATGGAGAATGTGAGTTTTTCTGTTTCAAACAGATCAGATGTAGCTGCAGCGCAAACAACCATTAATATCAATAGTTTGATTAGCAGATCTTCAAACGTTTCTATTGCAACATCTGGTGTTGCTGCTGAGCCCGGTCAGGAAACATTCTCACATATAAATATTTCTGGAGACATTATGGCTAATCCTAATGTCTCTGGTAGCTCTTCCATAAGTTTATTCAACGACCTTACCGCAGTGGGTGACGGAAGCACTCGCATTGTCGCAGACAAAGTCGGTGGTGTTATTGAAGGGATATTTACTCAATCTTATGTGACGGATGGCAAAACAAATATATATGTTGAATCTGCCGGTCTGGTTAAAGGGCTTACAGAAACCGCAGCTGTTGAGGTTTATAACAACAATACCAATGGCAGCAAGAGTGATGTCAATGTTAAATTAACTGACGTTGATGGTGAACGTGATGGTGTGCGCGTTGCCAGCAGAATCGAAAGTTTGACCGGTGAAAAACATGATTTGCAGGTCAATGTTGCTGTTTCAGGTCAGGTGACGAGTGCAGCAAACGGAATTGATGTTTCCAACGATCTTCAAAATCAGTCCGGATGGAATTCTGTCGGCATTAATGTGCTGTCTAATAATATTAAGTCCGGTGACGTCGGTATCTCCGTAAAAAATGTAGTGAACAATAATCCTGACAATGGGAATGTTGAAATCTTCGTTCACTCTCAAGGGAAGCTTGAGGCTGGTGACAGTGGGATTGAGATTAACGCTCAGCAAGCTAACCAGCATGTTAAAATCGACGGACAGGTTTCCTCTGAACGTGCGCATGCGGTTCGCATGGTGCGTGGCATTGCCGATAATGTTTCTGCCGGCTCAGAAGTCGCGACACAGACTGCAACACTGGAACTGGGCACCGGCTACGAATTGATCGGCGCGGTTAACAGCTCCCTTCAGCAGATCATCCAGACTGAAAGTGGCAATGAAATTGTCGACGAAGTCTATGACTTTGCCAATTCACATTTGGTGTTTTCCGGAGAGGGGGAGGCCGGATTTGATTTATCCCGCATCGATAATCGTGAGGACGCCGACTATGATGGTGATGAAACCCGTCTTTCCGGTTTCGGAACTCTGACCAAAAACGGTAACAGCAGTTGGCTTATCACGGGTGCGAATGACCGTGATGCAGATGACGCATTTCTGACGGCTCAAATTAATGCCGGAACGCTGATACTCGATAATGCTTCATTCTATCTGCGTGATGATGTGGCGGTGGCAGATAGCGGCATTATGAGCGTTGCCGCGCAGGGAACGCTGATTGCAAATGGCGATTCTTTCATTATCGGTGATGTCGTCAATGACGGGCAGATTTACTTCGGTAAAAATAGAACAGCTGAGGCAGCAAATTTAAACGGTTCCCTGAATATTGACGGCAATTATACCGGCAATGGCGGTTTGATCGTTTTTAATACGGTTCTGGAGGGCGACAGCTCATCAACCAACTATTTGCATATCTTCGGTAATACGGCAGGCACAAGTCTGGTAACAGTTAATAATATTGGTGGCAGCGGTGCCCAGACGGTTGAAGGTATCAAGCTGATTGAAGTTGACGGCACATCGGCTGGTACATTCTCTCTGACCGGCGGCTATCAGCATAATGGGGTAACCGCTATTGCCAATGGTGCCTATGCCTATAAGCTGTTTCAGGGCGGGGTAAGCACTCCGTCTGATGGTGACTGGTATTTGCGTTCCGAACTGATTGGCGATAAGCCGCAATATCAGTCCGGCGCGCCGGTTTATGAAATCTATCCGCAATTTTTGCTTGGTCTCAGCGCTTTGCCAACCTTGCAGCAGCGCGTGGGCAACCGCTACTGGACCGGTGCAGGTAATCCGCAGCTGAGCCAGGGTGCCGATGCCATTGTGCCTTATGCACCGGCAGAAGAGGCAGGCAGTTTCACGCAAGGCAATGGTGTCTGGGGCCGCATGGAAGGCTCTTACACCAAAATGCAGCCGCGCGTTTCCACCTCGGATGCGGCCTATGATTACAATATCTTCAAGATGCAGGCTGGTGTGGATGGCTTGTTGCGCGAAGGAGAAACCGGCAAGCTGATCGGTGGTCTGACCGGCCATTATGCTCATGGTCTGGCCAGTGTCTGGTCGCCTTATGATTCCGATCTCGGCCGTGGCCGTATCAGCACCGACGGCTATGGTCTGGGTGCCACGCTGACATGGTATGGCGATCATGGTTTCTATGCCGATAATCAGGCGCAGGTGACGTGGTATCGCAGTGCTCTGAGCTATCAGGGTGGCCAGACCGCGCTGACAGACGGCAAGAATAACGGCATTGGCTATGCAATCTCATCGGAAATCGGCAAGCGCATGTCGCTTGATGATCATTGGATCCTTACCCCGCAGGCGCAGTTGCGTTATTCCAATGCGGATTTTGATAGTTTCACGGATGTTTTCGATGCAGACGTCTCGCGCGAACGGGCAGCCAGTCTGGAACTGCGCCTTGGCATGAGCGCAGAATATCAGAACGCATGGCGCAATGCGCAAGGCGGCCTCAATCGCAGTTCGGTCTATGGTATTGCCAATCTTTACAACGAGTTCCTCAACGGCACACAGGTTGATGTCTCCTCAGTACGCTTTACCAATAAGAGCGAGCGGCTCTGGGCAGGGATCGGACTTGGCGGCAGCTATAACTGGAATGATGATATGTATTCCATTTTTGGCGAAGGATCGGTCAATACCAGCCTCAACCATTTCGGCGACAGCTACAGCTATAAAGGCACGGTTGGTTTCAGGGTGAAATGGTAAGCGTCTTGCGCAGTGATTGACTTGTAAAGCCGCCTGTATGGCGGCTTTCAGTTTTGAGGCAAAGCGCTGATATTGATATTATTATCAGTATCTTTCCGATTGGCCGGAATATCTGCTTCATACCTCTTCATTGTCAGGAAAAAAGATGATTATACTCCAATCGGGACTTTTAAATAAGGGAATGCTGATTTGAAATATTCTGCTAAACGTAATGCATTGCTCCCTGCCATTGCTTTCAGCTGTGCAATTGCCGCTTCAACTGTTTCTCCGGTACAGGCTGCAACCAGCCTGCCAAGCGGCGCCTCTTCGCTGACTGAAACTTTTGTAAACTGGACGGTTTCCTGCCGTGTTGTCACCAAGGATGAGGCGAAGAATGTTGCCTGCTCCATGACACAGCAGCAGGTTGATGAAAAAGGCCAGCGCGCACTGACAGCCGAACTGGCACCGGTGAAAAACGGTGTGGCTGGCGGATTTATATTGCCATTCGGCCTTAATCTTTCTGCCGGTGCTACTTTCCAGATTGATGAAAGCAAAACGGAAATTAAAAGCCCGTTCTCAACCTGTTTGCCTGCGGGTTGTATTGTGCCGGTGAATTTTGACGCTGCACAAACCGATGCCGTTAATAAGGGCAAGGTTCTGTTTATCCGCACCAAGGCGCTGGATGGTCAGGAATTCAAATTTAACGTGCCGCTTGAAGGCTTTTCCGCTGCGGTCAAGCGCATTCAGGACCTCATCAAATAAGCTGAATGCCTATTGGCTGACACCGGATTTTAGCGGTGCATATGCAATATTCTTCGCGGGAGGGCGTGTTTTTTCCGCGGAGAAGTATCGCATCAATTGTTGGAACTGAAGTGAACAGAATAAAGGCTCGCACGTTAATGAGCGCGCTTTGCTTTATATGCAGCTTGTCCATGTTGATGAATTTTGAAGCCGTTAGAGCGCTTTTATTTCGCGCTGACTGACTGAAAACATGGTCGGAACGGCGGGATTCGAACCCACGACCCCTTGACCCCCAGTCAAGTGCGCTACCTGGCTGCGCTACGCTCCGAACACATAGAATCCCTAGGATATAAAGGATTTTTTGGCAAGAGGCGAAAGCTGCAGCTGTCAGCAAATTATCGCAGGCAAGCACTATAGGCGGTTTTGTTGCTGCTTACAGCATGCCATGATGTTCGCTATAATGAGATCAATATCACGCTTTATTATCCTCCCTGCATATTTTGAAGGAATTGCTATGAATAATAAAATCCGCTGGATAGCTGCCCTTGTGATCGCTGTGATTGTGGGCTTCGGCTTCATGGCTTATGATAAATATACCGGCGCTGAATGGCTTGTTTCGCCGCAGCAGCTTGAAGAAGCGCGCAACAGCGGGCAGCCGGGTGTCAGTACCCGTCCGGGCAGTGTGACTGTGCGTGCTATCCGCCGCGAAGACGCTGATTTGCTGCCATTTAAATGGGCGGCATATGGCGTTGTAGCAGGGTTTCTGGTGCTGTTTTCCACACGCAAACGCAAAACACTCTGATCACGGTTTAATAGCAGGAAAAAGCCCCGCTATAGCGGGGCTTTTTCTTATCTGTATATGCATAGGGCTAAGCGTAGCCTGCGTTACGGCACTTCATCATAAGCGACAATACCGCCTTCGCTTTCCAGCATGGAAATACGTCTCGCCTCAGAGCGGGTGAATTTGAGACGCACGCCGATACCGCCGCCATTTTCAGGAATCATAACAGCGCCTGCGCTTTCAAGGGCTTCCTCCAGCGCTTTGAGAACAGAGGCATCCGGCGTATCGAGTTTGCGCTCGAAGCTCTGGATGACATCAACACTTACACCTGAAAAAGATGACAGTCTTTCTCTGCTCAGTTCAATCAGCGCACGGGCGGCTTTACATTGCGGACCGGTAATCATCGCGGATACTCCTCTCTGATACAGTTTTAGCCTGACAGGGCTTGCATAAACAAAATAATGGCAGAGCCGGGTTGTTTTGTTTCTGTTTAATATCAACGGCTTTTGTGACGATATTATAGTCCTGTTGTTGCCGGATATAGCAAGGCTTTTTGTTGTAACGCGCGAATATCTTCGTGAATATTTGCCGGTCTGCCGGATTGCAGAAAAATAGGCCGCCGCCACAAAATTGCTTTGATGCAGGCATTCTGCTGCTTTGGCGCAAAACAACCTTTCCGTGCAATGTGAATGTGACAAATTGATTATGAAAACTTGACAGTTCCCAATGATTTGGGAGTGTAGCAAATTGAAAATTCGCTAAAAACCGTATTATGGCACACATAATCTTGACGGAATGCTGCAAGAAAAATGTTTTAAATATCAATGCAGGTGAGTTATGAAATTCAAAAGAATTTCTGTAAGCAGTAATTTTTTATGTTTAATAGTATCTGTTTATATTGTTGCGCTATTCAACAATACGGTTTTTGCCTTTATTTATGATCATCTCGCAGGTGATGCTCTTAATACGGGTATTATCATCCTGTCTCAGTTGCTGTTGACTTTCGCACTGATGGTTCTGTTCTCGGCACCTTATCTGATAAAGCCTGCATTGATATTCTTTGTTCTGGTCTCTTCGGCATCCGCCTATTTTATTGATCATTTCGGGGTGATTATTACGCCGAATATGATTGAAAATGCCGCCACAACAACGCAGGCAGAGTCCGGCCATCTGATCAACGGTCATTTTATTATCTATCTTCTGTTGTCCGGTATTTTGCCGTCACTGTTTATTGGCTGGGTGCGGATCAATCATCGCCGCTTTGCGCAAAAATTGTGGGTGAATACGCTGGTCATCAGCGGCAGCCTGCTGGTGGCTGTCGCTGTGTTGCTCAGTAATTTCGGAACCTTCTCGTCGATGTTCCGCGAGAAGAAAGAAGAAATCGTCGGGCGCATTAATCCGCTGGCACCGGTCAGCAGCGCTATCCGCTATTTCGTGCGTGCCAATATTGAGCGCAATTATGTGGCCGCACCGCTTGGCACGGATGCGATGCAATTGCAGCCCTATCATCCGGCAGATAGTGCTAAAAAACGCCTGACAGTGATTGTTGTGGGTGAAACCGCACGCGGTCAGAATTTCAGCCTGAACGGTTACGCGCGTGATACCAATCCGCAATTGCGTGCGCGGGACGTGTTTAATTTCACCAACACATCGAGCTGCGGCACTGAAACAGCGGTTTCCGTGCCATGCATGTTTTCGCCTTTCACGCGGCGCGATTATAGCAGTACCAAATTCCGCCAGTCGGAAAATTTGATGGATGTGCTCAAACATGCCGGTATTGCGACCCTGTGGGTGGAGAACAATACCGGCAGCAAACGTGTGGCCGACCGGATGGAAGTGGTTGATCTGAGCCTGTCTCAGGAGGGAAATCCGAATTGCGATGAGGGAGAATGTACCGATCAGGTGCTGGTGGATGTGCTCAAATCACGCCTGGACAGTTTTACGGGCAATACGGTTGTGGTGCTGCATATGCTGGGCAGCCACGGCCCCGCTTATTACCGGCGTTACCCGCAGGATCAGGAGGTTTTCAAGCCTGCCTGCCGCACGTCCAATTTTGCCGATTGCACTCAGCAGGAAATTATCAATGCCTATGATAATTCGATCCTCTATACGGATAAAATTCTTGCGGAAGTGATTGATCTCTTGAAAGCGCAGGAAAATGAATTCGCCTCTGCGATGATTTATATGTCAGACCACGGGGAGTCACTGGGTGAGAAGGGACTTTATCTTCACGCTATGCCGTATTTTCTCGCACCGCGTGAGCAGACTTATATACCCTTTGTCAGCTGGTTCTCGCCTGATTTTATGAAACAGGATGCGCTGAAGGCAAGCTGCATCAGCGATCTGGCGGCACAGCCTGCCTCGCATGATAATCTGTTTCATTCCGTGCTGGGGCTGATGGGTGTCAAAACATCGGTTTATGACACTTCGCTGGATATTTTCAGCAGCTGCCGCACGCAGTCTGCATCCTGAAAATAGCAACAGGCATGGCTTGCGCGGCTTTGGTAAGGCGCGTGAGCTTCTCTGTAGTTATAAGTGCCGTTTAAAAGAAAAAGTACCAGATCAGCAGCACAACGAAAAACGGAACTCCCATCATCCATAAAATACCTGCCCGTAGCATAGCGTTCTCCTTTGTTTTTTATAAAGGTGTAACGTCGGGGGCAGGGATTTGGTTCCGAATTATAATTATCTTGCACGAAGCTAAAAGCCGCGTGTGCATGACAGGCTATACCCGCAGGCGGTTTTGATAGCGCTGTTCCAGACCGGCGCAGCCCCAGATAATACCGGTCAGCAGATAAAAATGCCGCCAGTGATCAATATCAATCACATTGCCGATCATGACATGGCCGAGAAAGGCAATATAGCTGCACATCAGATAAGGCTGCCACGGCCTTTCCCGCAGCATCAGGCGAAAGCCGAAAGCCAGTGTCAGCACAATCAGAATGATAAAAGCGATAAAGCCGAGCCAGCCATAATCAAGCAGCGCTTTGAGCCAGATATTATGGGTATCCTCACCGAAGAGCGGGCCGAATTCCAGAGGGCCGATGCCGAACGGTTTTTCCATCGCCAGAAGAAAGCCCAGCCAATGGCGTGCAAAACGCCCGTTGCGCGCACTGTCATAATCCTGCTCAAGGCGGGCGCGCTGGGCAAAGAGATCGGCAATTTGCGGGATTTGCAGGGCAATGAGCAGAATAATGGCCAGAACCAGAACCGCGCCGATGCTGATCAGCAGGATTTTGCCGCGAAAGCGCGTGCTGTTGCTGCGCAGAAACAGCAATGCAGGCACCAGCAGTAAAGACAGGGCAAACATGCCCCATGCCGCACGCGAAAAGGACAGCAGCACGGCCAGTGTCAGAATGGTCAGAAAAAACCAATAGAGCAAAGCGCGGGAGAAGGGGCGGGTCAAAACCTGATAAATGCACCAAGTGACCGGCAGGATCAGAAAAGGGCCAAAAACATTGGGATCCTGAAAAGCACCTTTGGCACGGCCATAAAGTGTGAAGAGATCAGCGGCGGGGATGAGATTGAGATAGCCGCCGATACCAAGCAGGCTGGTGATAAGTGCCGCTGCCATATAGCCGGAAAACAGCGGTTGCAGCCGCCGCCAGTCGCTCTCGGTCACGGCGGCGAAAAACACGGATGTCAGTGCCAGAAAATAGGAAATGGCAATATAGAGCGGGGCTTTTTTCAGATCGGCCATCTGAAAGACCGACAAGATACCACCAATATTAAACAGGGTCAGCAGCAGAAGCAGGCTCAGCGCATAGGCGCTCAGCCGCAAGCCGAACAGCAGCCACAGGCTGATCAGCCCGAGCATCAGAATTTCATAAGGGCCCGGTTCAATCAGCACAAATCCGCTGAAAAATACCCCGCTGGCCAGCGAAAAACGAGCCAGCAATTGCACTGCTGCCCGCTGCCGCTCACGGGCTGCGGGACAGTTTTGCGCGGATAAAAGCGCCGTGCTGATATTTTTATCCGGTACGCTCAATAGGCATTTTCCGTATTCAGCAGGCGTACGGGCGTGAGAAACAGGATTTTCAGATCAAACCATAATGACCAGTTTTCAATATAATTGAGGTCATATTCCGTGCGCATCACGATCTTTTCCGGCTTGTCGATTTCACCGCGCCAGCCATTGATCTGCGCCCAGCCGGTCACACCGGGTTTGACCTTGTGGCGGGCAAAATAACCGTCAACCACATCATTATACAGCATATTGTTGGAATTGGCGCTGATAGCATGGGGGCGCGGGCCGACGAGCGAAAGGCTGCCGCCCAATACGTTGAAAAATTGCGGCAATTCATCAATTGAGGTTTTGCGGATAAAGCGCCCGACGCGGGTAACGCGGCTGTCATTCTTGGTCACGGCCAGCCTTGCGGTCGGATCGCACTGATCCGTAAACATGGAGCGGAATTTCCAGACATTGATGACTTCATTATTGAAGCCGTGGCGCTTCTGTTTGAAAATTACCGGACCTTTGCTGTCAAGCTTGATAGCAATGGCGGTCGCCAGCATGACAGGCGAAAACAGCGCAATACCGAGCAGGCTGAACACAATGTCGAAAATGCGCTTGGCAATGGCATCCCAGTCATTGATCGGCTTGTCGAGAATATCCAGCATCGGCACCGAACCGATATAGGAATAAGTACGCGGGCTCAGGCGCATATTGGCAGCATGGGCAGAAAGGCGGATATCCACCGGCAAAACCCATAATTTCTGCATCAGTGTCAAAACGCGTTCTTCTGCGGTAATCGGCAGGGAGACGATCAGCATGTCGATGCGGGCAACGCGGGCAAATTCGATCAGCTCGGAAATATTGCCGAGTTTCGGATAGCCGGCCACAATCGGTGGTGAGCGGCGGTCGCCGCGATCATCAAAAATCCCGCAAATGCGAATGTCATTATCCGGCTGCTGGTTCAGAGCGAGGATCAGCTCTTCTGCATTTTTACCGCCGCCGACAATTACAGCACGGCGCTCCATGCGGCCGCTGCGGGCAAGCACGCGCATCATCTTGGCGGCCAGAAGGCGGGAAAGAAAGAGCGCAATAAAACCCGTGGCGGCAAAGCTGGTAAACCAGACGCGGGAATAGACCGTGGAAATCTTGAGCAGAAACGCCACAATGGCCATAACAGCAAAAACACCCGCCCATGACACCAGCAAGCGGCCGATATAGCGCAACGGCTTGCGCAAGGTGGACGGACGATAGCCGGAACTGAATTGTGCAAAAATCACATAGATGAAAGCTGCCAGAAAATTAGCGGCGATATATTCCATCAAATGTGCGCTTTGTAAGCCAACATAGCCGAGATAGACGACAGTACCGCACAGGGCAACCAGTACAAACTCCCACAGCCGCATCAGGCCGGTAAACAACGCCGGAGAAATGCTCTCGCTGCGGTACTGATCGGCAACCTGCAAGGCAAGGGGGCTCAGCGTAACCTTGTCTGTCGGGGCAAAATGAGAATCTTCACCGGCAGGTTTTTGCAAAACCCGCCTGTCAAAACTGCCTCTATGCTTTTTTTCAGTCATTGGCTTACCGGCGTCATTTAAACTGTTGCTCACAAGAAAATATCAGCAATCTATCTGTGATGAGAGTTGTGAATTTCTTATCTTTCCGCAACGAATGCGGATTTCAGTTATAAATACAGCTTATTTCATGCGTTGTGGTTGCCGGATCGTAAATATAACGGCCGGTTTGTTTTATTTATTCAGGTATTTCAGTATTATAGCCTATAAAGATATTCTGATGATTATCAATTTTATATGGCCTTAAATCCTGTTAAAATGACAATAGCAGATGTATTGGGGAATGATGAGAGGCAAATGAGTGCTTCAGCAATTACGGTAAAATTGTTCCGTTGCTGATGCCATTATCTCGCGGCCGAATTGTCTGCGCAATTCTGTAATATCAGGCATGAACCGGCTGAAACCCGCAGGATCATTCAGGGCTTCGCGCATGGATGCGGCAATGGAAGCTGCATCCGGATTGCACAGGGCTTTGCTGTTGGTGCTGAATATTTCGGCCAGACCGCCAACTCGTGTGGCTATGACATTGCGCTGCGCTGCCAGCACTTCAAGCACAATATAGGGCAGGGATTCCGCCCGTGACGGCAGGACGAATATCCGCCCCAATGCCAGTGCCTCCCGCACCGGCATTGCCGGATAAAAGCGGATATAATCTGCAAGGCCAAGCTGTGCGGCCAGTGTTTCGTAAAGCTGTTTCTGCTTGCCGTCACCCACCATTGCAGCCCTTGCCGGTGAGGTGCCTCGTGCTTTTTGGTGCGCATGAAGCTCTGCCAATGCCTGAATGAAAAGGTCAGGCCCTTTCAGGTCGCGCATTGTGCCGGTAAACAGAAAATCTGCCGCATCTGCTGCAGGCGTTACCGGTGCAAATTCCTCCACGCTGATACCATTGCGGATGATTGTTGCAGGGCAGCGCGGTGTACCGACTTTGCTGTGATAGGTCTTTTCCTCATAGGCTGAGACAAAGATCAGGCCGCTGGTCAGTCTTTCCTGCCAGCGCTCCGTACCGAATATGATTTTACCGGCCAGTGAGGCGGCATCATAATGCAGGCTGCCGCCATGGGGGGAGTAAAAGCTTTTGATGCGTCGCTCTTGCGCTAACCTGCGGATCATGCGCGCGCCGACACGGGCATAGGTGCCGCCTTTGGCGCCATGCCCATGCACAATATCCGGATTGAGTGCGGCTAATAATTTGCGGGTGGCCAAAAGAGCGCTGATATCGCCAAGCCCGATCTGGCGGGCGATTGGAATACGGTGCAGGCCAAGGGCTAAATCCGGCCGCATGGCAGCAAATTGTTGTTGCTCCAGTGCGCCGTCCTCGCAGGCTTCGCAAATCACGCCCACCTGATGACCGGCGGCATTTTGCATGGCAGCAAGATCGCGGATATGACGGAACACACCGCCGACAGGGGAGCGGAAGCAATGAATAATCCGCAAGCTCTGTTGTTTCACAATCGCCTCGCAGATGATGTGCGCCTGTCCTGAAAAACCGGTCGGCTGATCAGAACAGCCGCTCACGAACATAGAGCGTATCGCCCGGCAGGATCGGATCGGTAATACGTACTCGTCCGGTAAAGATTTTACCGTTGATCTGGCGGGTAATATCCACGCTTTCCTGATTGGCGCGCGGGGTAAAACCGCCTGATGCCGCAATGGCTGTCTGTGCTGTCATGCCCGGCACATAGGAATATTGTCCCGCGCCGCCGACTTCACCCATAATAAAGACCGGACGGTAACGTGCCACTTCCACGCTCACATCGGGGTTGCGGATATAACCGGCACGCAATTTGGTGGCGATGTTGGCTTCCAGCTGTTTTACGGTTTTGCCGCGTGCAGGTACGCTGCCGACCAGAGGGAAGGCAATATGACCGGACTGGTCAACGGAATAGGTATTGCTCAGGCCGGCCTGTTCAAAAACTGTAATGCGCAGCTGATCGCCGGAGCCGAGAATATAAGGCTGGTTAAGCGCCTCGTGAAAAGCAGGCGGAGCAGGGCGATAGCCGGAGCAGCCGGACAATGCCAGGCAGGTAACTCCTAAAGCCGCCATAAAAACGCGTGTTTTCATTCCGCTTATTTCCTCATCTGCTTTTCAAAGCGCACGGACAGTTGCTCATTGTTTCGCGCGATAGAACAAAACGCCCCTGTATGCAGGCGCAGTTCTGCCATGACTCTTGGGAGAATTATTGAATTATTAGGGTTAATATGGCGTAAAGAACCAAGGGTCAATTACAGTTCTTTGCCGGAATTTTACTGCTATTTATATTCACTTATAATCATATAAAACCTTGTGACTGCTTGGTTTTATATGCGTCTCCCTTAAATATGCCGACTTCGAAATGAGGAGAGGCCTTGCATAGTACGCAAGACTGCGGAACAGGGGCAGGGGCGGTAAATGAATTTTATTATTTAACCCTCTGGTTACCTTGCTGATTTACCATATTGTGCAGGTCTGGAGTATTGGGGTCAGTTCATTTATGCGCGCTGAGGCTGAAAATGCGGATATTGATATCGGGGCGCTGTTTGGCGCACTGAAACGGAACTGGCTGTTCATTCTGCTGGGTGCGCTGCTCTTTGCCTTGCTGGCATGGGGTGTTGCGCAGCTTTTAACGCCTTATTACCGCTCTGAAGCCCGTATTCTCATTGAAATGCGTGAAACGGTTTTCACCCGTCCCAATGGTGTTTCCGAATCTGACCGGCCTTTGCTTGATCCTGAAGCCGTGAAAAGTCAGGTGGAACTGATTGCCTCGCAGCAGATTCTCTCCAAAGTTGCCGATGATCTGAAACTGGCTGATGATGCGGAATTTTATCCGAAGACCATGTCGCCGGTAAAGCAGGTCTTGGTTGCTCTCGGCCTTCGACCTGATCCGCGTATGATTCCCGCTGCCGATCAGGTTCTGGCGCGGATGCGGGATCATTTGCAGGTCTATAATGTTTCCGGCTCGCGGGTGATTGTGGTGGAATTTGTCGCCAAAAATCCGCAGACCGCTGCGTCTGTCGCCAATAAAATCGCCGATGAATATATTGCTACACAAGCGGCAGCCAAGCGCCAGCTGACCGGCGATGCCACAAGCTGGCTGGCACCGGAGATTGAGCGGCTGACCAAAAAGGTACGTGAGGCAGAAACCAAGGTTGCGGATTTCCGCGCGGCAACGGATCTGCTCAATACCAGTAGCAATACATCGCTGGCCACACAGCAAATGTCGGATATTTCGTCGGAATTATCGCGCCTGAAAGCCCAGCGTGCCGCCAGTGAGGCCAAGGCGGAAAGCATCCGTACAGCGTTGAAAAGCGGTGTTTCGGTCAATAGTTTACCGGATGTAATGTCATCAGGTATTATGTTGCAGCTTAATGAGCGGCGCGGTGCCTTGATGGCCGAGATCGCCAATCTGTCGACAACCCTTTTGGACGGGCATCCGCGCTTGCAGGGGCTGCGCGCGCAATTGTCTGATCTGGATCGTCAGATCCGTCAGGAAGGCAATACAATTCTCAAAAGCCTCGATAATGAGGTGGCCGCTGCCCGCAGCCGCGAGCAGGAGCAAAATCGTGAGCTGAACCGCCTGAAAGCACAGGCCGCACAGGCCGGCAGTCAGGAAGTGGAATTGCGCGCTCTGGAGCGTGAGGCTGCGGCGCAGCGCGATTTGCTGCAATCCTATCTGGCACGGTTCCGCGAGGCATCAAGCGTTGAGGACCGCACCAACCAGCCTGCCGATGCGCGTATTTTCTCGCCCGCCCGCGTGGCCGGTGAACCTTATTTCCCTAAAGTTCTGCCAATGGTCGGTATGAGCTTTGCCGGTGGCCTGCTGCTGTTGTCTGTCTTTGTGCTGCTGCGTGAATTATTCAGCGGTCGTGCGCTGGTGCCAGCCGCACGGGGCAGGGCAAAATCGCTCTGGGGTGATGAATATGGCTATGGGGCAGAGCCTGTCCGCGATAATGCCACCCGCCATGATGCGCCGCCCATTATCCAGCCTGTTGTGCCTCCAGTTTCGGATGAAATAGAAATGAATGAGCGTCAGATGAATCGTCCGGATATTGATATTGAGACGATCCAGCGCATTTATGACAGCTATACGCCTGCTGTTGCGGCAGAACCGGCAACGGACGCACCACAGGCAGACGATGATATTTATGCGCCGAACGGCATTGCTGCGATTGCCAGCCGTCTCATGTTGCAGGAGCGCCGCCGCATTGTGCTGATTGCACCGGAAGGCGATATCGGTTCTGCGGGCAGTGTGCATTTGTTGCGCGAACTGGCTGATCGCAGCCTGCGGGTGCTGCTGGTTGATCTGACCGGTACAGGTGCCATTAGCGCGGCGATGCTGGACGGAAGCAAGCCTGCGGGGATCACCGATCTTCTGCTCAGTGTAAAGCAGTTTACTGATGTTATTCATCACGACCTTTATTCCGAGGCCGATGTTATCCCGACCGGCCATTCCGATCCGCGTGCGGCAATGGCTCTGGCCGAACGCCTGCCGGTGATCTTTGAGGCGCTGGAAACGGCCTATGATTTTGTGCTGGTGGAAACCGGTGCGGCAACTGCCGAACAGGTGCTGAACCTCAACAGCGATGAAACCGTGTTCATTATGAATGTGGCTGACAGTGAAAATCAGGATGTTGCGCAAACTGCTCTGGCTCTGCATGAGGCAGGGCAGGAAGATGTGATTATTCTGATGGTGCCGCAGTCCTGATCAGTTAGACCCTGTCAGGATTTGCGGCGCAGTTTCTGACGCAGTTTTTTGGCCAGCTCCCAAAGACGCGGATTGTTCTTGATACGGTAAACCAGTTCCGAGCGTATCCGGCTGCTTACGGCGCTGATCTGCCCGCTGAAACGCAGAGCAATATGGCTGTCATAAAGCGCCTGCTCAATATCGCACCAGTCGCGTTTATATTTTTCCTCGCCGATGCCGAAGCTGAAATAATCCAGCTTTTCAGCAATTGCACGAGCGATACTCTCGTAAAACAGAAAATCGCCGGGGCTTGCCGTCACCAGATCATCATTGGCAAAAGCGCCGAATTCCACAGTCAGACCGTACTGCATATGGGGCTGCACATGGGGCTGCATATGGGAGGGCGCATCCGGCACCCCCTGCCAGTAAGAGCAGCCGATGACGGCACGTGCTTTGCCTGCCACTTCCAGAACATGCAGGCGATATTGCCTGTGCTCTTCATTTCGCGCATCGGCAAATAATGCGCGGAAAAAGCGCTGTACAGCATCTTCAGCAAAACTGTTCGCAATGCCCTGCATGGCAAAGCGCTCGCTCTTCATCGCGTAAAACGCCTCGAAAGCCGCACTATTTTCCGCTTCGCCTTGCGCTGTATAAATGCGCCATGCGCCGGTTTCATCATAACGGCGGGCATGATGACGGTGTTTCTTGCGTTTGCGCGCGGCATTGCTGCGCGCCAGAACCGTATCAAAATCATCCGGCAGCGAGGCCATGAGTGCGGGATTGGGATTGCGCCGGTGCTGCAAGACAAGCAGCGGATTGGCATAGCCCAGCCAGCTTTCTGACTGGCGGGTCAAGGAGAGCAGGGCAATATCCGGACGCTGCTGTTTCAGGCAGGCGATCAGTGCCTGAATATGCTCTGTGCTGATTGCACCGGCATGGGCGGTAAACAGAACCGGAAAATTGCAATTGGCATGGGAGCCGCCGGTAAAACGCGCAATCTTCATGCGCTTGTGGCGGACGACCTCCAACGGCAGCAGCAAAGCCGGTTGCTCATCAATAAACAGCGCCAGCACGAGGCAGTCCGGATTGACATTGCGCTGCCAGTGTTGAACCCAGAGGGCAGATTGCGCGATGCCATAAACAGCTTGGCCATACACGGCTTGGGCATGCATAGCTTGGCTGTTCTGCCAGAGCGGCAATGCGTCTTCTAGTGCAGTGTAACAGGCAATACGAAACATGATTTAGCGGGCTTTAGGCGGCTGAACCATCCACCATAATAGATACATGGCAGGCAGAATCCACAGGAAGCCGGTGAAGAAGAAATAAGCAAGCTGCACCCAGACGGAGCTTTGTCCGAGATGCGCCACGGCAATGATGGTGGCAAGCAAAGCATAAACCGCAATCAGGATCACCAGCAGCACGGTTCCGATCAGTTTTTTCAGGCGTACAGGCATATTTCTTCCTCCGTCCTGATCGTCATACAATAAGCTGCGGTGAATCTGAACTGTTTTCAGGTTTTAATTCTATAGGCTGCGGCACAGATATGCAGCCACAGAAAATTGAACTGTCGCGGCTGCGTGTCGCGTGGGCTTATCTTGTTTTCACCGGCAGCATGCGGCATGTATCGCGGGCATCACCTTGTGTCACATTATGCGGAGTATATTTATGATCACGGATTATGCTGTATCTGCGGGCGCGGGTCAGGTTGCATCTTCCACGCAGGATAAAAACCGCAGACTGGTGCGCTGGTGGCTCTATGCTGTTTTCGTGGTGCTGATTGCCATTGTTATGGTGGGTGGTGCGACCCGTATGACCGGTTCCGGCCTGTCGATCACCGAGTGGAAACCGATCCATGGTGTGATTCCGCCGCTGAATCATGCGCAATGGCTGGAAGAATTCGATAAATACCGCCAGATTCCGCAATATCAGCAGATCAATAAAGGCATGTCGCTGGAAGAGTTCCAGTTCATTTTCTGGTGGGAATGGGCGCATCGTATGCTGGCGCGTTTTGTCGGCTTTCTGGTGGCAATTCCGCTGATTTTTTTCTGGGTGACCGGTCGTTTGCAGGACGGGTTGAAAGCGCGGATGCTTGGCATTCTGGCGCTTGGCGGTTTGCAGGGCGCTATCGGCTGGTGGATGGTGGCATCGGGCTTAAGTGTTTTAACCTCGGTCAGCCAATATCGTCTGGCTGTGCATCTGACCATGGCCTGTATCATTATTACGGCTGTGTTTTATGTGGCACGCGGTCTGGCAGACTATACGCAAGGCCCTGCATCGCATTGCATCCAGCGCTTTGCCGGATGGCTGGTGGCAGCGGTTTTGGTGCAGATTTATCTCGGCGGTCTGGTGGCCGGCCTTCATGCAGGCCTGACTTATAATACATGGCCGCTGATGGATGGTGCCATTGTTCCGGCAGATTTGCTGACCCATCAGCCTTTGTGGCGCAACCTGTTTGAAAATCCGAAAACCGTGCAATTCATTCACCGTATGTTTGCCTATACGGTGCTGGTACTGGCGGTTCTGCATGCGGTGCAGACACAGCGCCATGCCGCAGGCACAACCCATGCCCGCCGTGCACTGGTGCTGGTGGGGCTTATCCTGTTGCAGGCTGCCATCGGCATTGTTGCGCTGCTGACCATGGTGCCGATTGAATGGGGGCTGGCACATCAGGGCTTTGCGCTGGTGGTACTGAGCTTTGCTGTGGCCCATTGGCGTGGCTGTAAAGGCGCTTATGCGAGAAGCCCTGCATAAAAGATCAAAGCCCGCGAGATGATCGTGGGCTTTTTTATGAAAAGGACTGATTGCGCAAGGCGCGTAAAGCAGCGGCAATTTTCAGCGCCCGCATTTCTTGCGGTTGATTGCCATCCTCACAATGCCAGGCGGCTGAAAGACAGCCATAGCAAAACGCATAATCAAGAATATGCTGGGCTGACTTGCCGGTCACAGTGGCAAAATGCTGAGCCATATCTGCCGCACGGCGCATATCAAGGCAGACATCATCACGGTTGAGCGGATTATAGAACAGATTGGCGCAATCAAAAGCCGCATCACCGCACAGGCCATGCGGGTCAATAGCCAGCCAGCCGCGCGGGCTGCGAAGAATATTCTCATGATGCAGATCGCCGTGCAAAGCGATTATTTCATGCGGCTGATCCAGCAAATGCTGCGCCAATGCGGCAGCCTCGGCGTAAATGCCATGCGAGGTTTCAGCCAGATCAAACAGGCTTTTGAAATGTCTGCGTAATGGTTGCAACTCAGAATGTGGCGGTCTTGCAGAGGGGCTGTGCAGCGCACGGATTACATCCGCAGCGATGCGGATTGTTTCCGCATCATGACCGGCCTCAAGATGGGCTTTCAGATCATAATCACCGGCATATTCCAGCAGCATCATCACCGGTTCATGCGTAAGGCCGAGCAGCTTTACTGCACCATTGCCATTGCGCTCTTGCAGATAATAAGCGCCGCGTAATTCCTCAAACCCGTCAGGTTTCAGCGCTTTCACAATCACCGGAGAGGTGTCTCCGGTGATTGCAGCTTTCCAGATATAGCTGGAATTTGTATCGGCCAGAAGCGTGGCAGACGCAATCTGCCACTCTGCCGAAAAATCCGGTTTTGTCACTTCCGGCAAAGCCATGGGGCTTAGGAGAGCCCCAGCATCAGGTTCATATTCTGCACCGCAGCGCCGGATGCACCTTTGCCAAGATTATCCAGAACAGCCACGAGATTAACCAGTTTGCCGCCCTCGGAGCCGAAGACATAGAGATTCATGCCATCGGTACCGGCCAGCATTTCGGCATCAATACGCGGCAATGCAGCACTTGTTTCAAGCGGTACAACATTGACGATCTTCTGGCCGGAATAATGCACTTTCAGCGCATGATGAATTTCCTGCAATGTCGGCTTGCCTTTGAGCAGATCCAGATGGAGCGGCACCTGCACAATCATACCCTGCGGGAAACGGCCAACACTTGGCGCAAAAACCGGAGCATGGTCAAGCTTGCCGTAAACCTGCATTTCCGGCAGATGCTTGTGCTTGAGTGTCAGGCCATAAAGAAAGTGGTTTTCTGCCATATGATCGGGATGGTTCACATCTTCCATCTGGGCAATCATTTGCTTGCCGCCGCCGGTATAACCGGACACGGCATTGACCGTGACCGGATAATCGCCGCCAAGCAGCCCTGCATCGCGCAATGGGCGGATGAGGGAGATTGCGCCGGTCGGATAGCAGCCCGGATTGGCCACCAGACGCGCTTCACGGATGCGCTGTGCCTGCAAAGGCTCCAGCTCCGCAAAACCATAGACCCAGTTGGAATGGGTGCGGTGCGCGGTAGAGGTGTCGATAATACGGGTATTATGGCCCTCCAGCAGGATCACGGCCTCACGCGAGGCATCATCCGGCAGGCAGAGAATGGCAATATCCGCCGTGCGCAGCAATTCAGCGCGCAAATCTTTATTACGTCGCTCTTCTTCCGGAATAGACAGGATTTCCAGATCAGTGCGTCCGGCAAGACGTGTGCGGATCTGCAGACCCGTTGTACCATGCTCGCCGTCAATAAAGATTTTCGGTTTCATTTGAATTTTGCCTTAAATTCAGTGTGTTGGCTGTTATTTCTGAATCTTTCTGTCAAGCAGTTGATTCATAATGTGAGGCTTTAGCTTGCAGCCTGTATTTGCGCAAGTCAGGCCGGATAATGCATGGCAATGCCTTTGCCTGCAATGGCAGTTTTCAGCGGATGTGCAGAATTATGACGCCGCATCCGTTTTGTGTGTTTGGTGCAGGCTGTTCTGATCTCAGTTTTAGGCAGAAGAGGGAAAAAGCCGTTGTGATGTGGAACCGTGCCGGTCAGGTTTGAGGTGCCTGCCATTGATAGCGTATATCCGGCTCTTTCTCTTCATTGCGGCTGCCGTCGGTTTCTTCAACTGTAATGAAACCATGTTTCTCGTAGAATTTTCGCGCCTGCATATTGCGCTGGAATGTCCATAATTGCAGCTGTGGGAAGCGGCTTTGCGCTTGTCTGAGCAGGGCTGTGCCGATGCCTTGCCCCTGAAATTGCGGCAGAATGTAAAGCTGTTCGACCCAGCCGTCTTTGAAAGCGATGATACCGGCCATTTCAGGCACGAAGGCTGCCCAGAGCTCACATTGCGGGAAAACACAATTCTCATAGAACCAGCGGTCTTCCTGCGGTGTGTGCAGGTCTTTGAGCCATGGCAGGCGATCATCAAAGGCCGCGCGATGAATTTGCGCTGCCTGCGCCATATCCTGCAAATCCAGTTGCCGGAGTGTAAAGCTGTTTGCTGTCATTTTGTTTTAGTCTGCCTTACATTTCAGGACTTATATTTGGGAGCGGGAGAAATCATAGGCGCGCTCAACACGGGCAATGCGCAGGGCATAGGCCTCATACCACATGGCACGGCCTTGTTTTTGCGCAGCCAGATGATCGACATTACGTTTCCATTGCCGGATACTCTCTTCATCACGCCAATAGGAATTGGTGATGCCGAAACCGGAAGCATCGCGCACGCTCTCAACACCCAGAAAGCCGTCCTGCTGCCCGGCGAGTTCCACCATCTTATCGGCCATATCGCCATAGCCCTGATCATCATGCGCTGTGCGCTGGGATGAAAAGGCAACGATGTAATAAGACGCATCGGGAAGGCGGGCGAAAGGAGAGTGCTGTTGCATGGGATATGCCTGAAACTGTGAGTCCGTCTTGCGCGACGTTATCAGGACTGGTGATGATGAATATCCGCTATGCTGTCGCAGAAATAAAAAAGCGGATCCGAAGACCCGCTTTCTTGATGTGTGTAAGCGATAAAATATTAGCGCTTGGAGAACTAGGCCCCAAAGCGCGATTAGCGCTTGGAGAACTGGAAAGAACGACGGGCTTTCGCCTTACCGTATTTCTTACGTTCTACAACACGGCTATCGCGTGTCAGGAAGCCACCTTTTTTCAGTACTGCGCGCAGAGCTGGTTCGTAGTAGGTCAGGGCCTTGGAGATGCCGTGACGAACCGCACCGGCCTGACCGGACAGACCACCGCCAGCAACAGTCGCGATGATGTCAAACTGACCAGCGCGGTTTGCTGCAACGATTGGCTGCTGCAGAACCATCTGCAGAACCGGACGGGCGAAATATGCGTTGAACTCTTTGCCGTTCACAACGATCTTGCCGGAGCCTGGCTTTACCCAGACGCGTGCAATAGCGTCTTTACGCTTGCCGGTCGCATAAGCGCGTCCCAGAGCGTCAATCTTCTGAACATGAACAGGAGCTTCAGGAGCAGCAGCTGCTGCAACTGTGCCAAGTTCTTCGAGCGAGTTGAGCTGCTCAGCCATTATGCGTTCCTCTTATTTTTGCTGTTCAGAGCGCCGATGTCGAGGACTTCTGGCTGCTGTGCTTCGTGCTGATGGTCAGCGCCTGCATATACGCGCAGGTTCTTCATCTGACGACGGCCGAGAGGACCGCGCGGAACCATGCGTTCAATTGCCTTCTCGACAACGCGTTCCGGAAAACGGCCTTCGAGGATCTGGCGGGCTGTACGCTCTTTGATACCGCCTGGATGGCCGGTGTGCCAGTAGTAAACCTTGTCGGTGTACTTCTTGCCGGTCAGAACAACCTTATCGGCATTGATGATGATGACATTGTCACCGTCGTCAACATGCGGCGTGAAGGTTGGTTTGTTCTTACCGCGCAGAATGTTTGCGACGAGAGAAGCGAGACGACCGAGAACAACGCCTTCAGCGTCGATCAAGACCCACTTCTTCACCACTTCTGCTGGCTTCTGGGAAAAAGTTGCCATTGAAGTTAATCCTTGGAATAATCCCTAGTCAGAAGTTCTGAACTAAGGCGTTTTTTGTTGCTTGTGTTCTGTCAGGCAAGCCCGACCGGAACAATAAAAACCATACCTTCGGAATGAGAGCTGGCTTCCGGCTTTGCATTACAGTGTCTGCTGCAATGCGTCAAGCCGTGCATTTTGCCTAACTTTTAAAATATATAAATAAAATCAATGAGTTAAGTTTACGGTATTATGTTACCGTATTAAATATCAGTCTTTAAACCTGTTTCTGTGGCATAGACCAGCTTGCAGCGGGCATGTGCTGTTTGTTTTGACATTGTTTTTACCGGGTTTTTACCAGCGCTTTTACCGTTGCTTTTACCAGCAAGAATCCTCCCTATATAAAGTAGGAGAGAACCAAGCAGAAAACAGGTGCCCAGATGAATGACAGCGAAATCAAATCAATTCTGCAAAAAACAAAAATCATTGCTCTGGTGGGCGCTTCCCCCAATGAGGAGCGGCCGAGCTATGGTGTGATGCATTATTTGCTGGCGCATGGCTATCAGGTTATTCCGGTCAATCCGGGGCCGGCGGGCAAGCAAATTCTGGGGCAGACGGTTTATGCTTCACTGGCGGATATTCCGCACAAGGTGGATATGGTGGATGTGTTCCGCGCCTCCAATGCGGTGCCAGCTATTGTTGACGAGGTTCTGGCGCTGGATAGCAAGCCCGATGTACTGTGGTTGCAGCTTGAAATCACCCATGAGGCGGCAGAAGCCAAGGCGCGGCAGGCAGGATTGCAGGTTGTGAGCAATCTTTGCACCAAACAGCAGCATCAGCGTCTCATCGGCGCCTGATCTTGGGCTGATTTTCAGGCCGGTTTTGCTTGCAACGATCAGAATGGCTTACTCATATCATGCGGGGCGGGCGCTGTTGCTGTGCCCTGCATATTTTGCATCAGGGGTGCGGTTCTGTTCGCCTGCGGGTTTTCAGATCAGGACTTGATAGGTTTTTGCGCGCAAATTGATAATAGTTTGCGTGTATTATGGGTAAAAGCGGAATCTTTTTCTTTGCTTACACGGAAGTAACATTCTAACTTGAACCAAATTTTATACTTTGGGAGTAGAGAATGTCCAAGCGCAGCCCCGGTTTTGAAACACTTGCCATTCATGCAGGCGCAAAACCAGATCCGACCACCGGTGCCCGTACCACACCAATCTATCAGACTGCATCTTATGTTTTCGACGATGTTGACCATGCGGCGGCTTTGTTCGGCCTGCAGGCTTTCGGCAATATTTATACCCGTCTGACCAATCCGACCACAGCCGTTCTGGAAGAACGTGTTGCCGCGCTTGAAGGCGGTACAGCCGCTGTTGCCACCGCATCCGGCCATGCCGCACAGCTGCTGGTATTTCACAATCTGCTGCGCACCGGTGAAAATTTCATCGCTGCGAACAAACTTTATGGCGGTTCGATCAACCAGTTCGGCAATGCTTTCAAATCCTTCGGCTGGGAAGTGCGCTGGGGCGATGTGGATGATGTTTCCAGCTTTGAAAAGCAGATTGACGATAAAACCCGTGCCATCTTTATTGAAAGTCTGGCCAATCCGGGCGGCATTGTTGTTGATATTGCCGCGATTGCGGAAATTGCCCATAAGCATGGTCTGCCGCTGATCGTTGATAATACAATGGCTTCGCCATATCTGATCCGTCCGATTGAACATGGCGCAGATATTGTTGTGCATTCGCTGACCAAATTCATCGGCGGCCACGGCAATTCCATGGGCGGTATTCTGGTTGACGGTGGTACATTCGACTGGTCAAAATCCGGCAATTACCCGATGCTGAGCGAACCGCGCCCTGAATATGCCGGTGCGGAACTGCACAAGACTTTCGGCAATATTGCTTTTGCAATTGCTGCCCGCACATTGGGTCTGCGCGACTTTGGTCCGGCAATTTCGCCGTTCAATGCGTTCCAGATTCTCACCGGTATTGAAACATTGCCGCTGCGTATGCAGCGCCACAGCGACAATGCTCTGAAAGTTGCCCAGTGGCTTGAAAAACACGAAAAAGTTTCCTGGGTCCGCTATTCCGGTCTGCCAACCGATAAATATCACGCATTGCAGCAGAAATATTCGCCAAAAGGCGGCGGTGCTGTTTTCACCTTCGGTCTGAAGGGCGGCTATGAAGCCGGTAAGACATTCGCCAATTCGCTGGAACTGTTCTCGCTGCTGGCCAATATTGGTGATACCCGCTCGCTGGTCATCCATCCGGCTTCCACGACACACCGTCAGCTGACCGATGAGCAGAAAGTTGCTGCCGGTGCAGGTCCGGAAGTGGTGCGTCTGTCAATTGGTATTGAAGATGCAGATGACATTATTGCCGATCTCGAACAGGCTCTTGCCAAGATCGCTTGATGATGCCGCTTTTGCTGCGTTCCAGTAAAATTTCATCATAAAAAAACGCCGCGTCTGATGAGACGCGGCGTTTTTGTTTTTACCATTCCAGTTTCAGTGTTTTTATACCGTGGAAGTGATAGGTGTCGCTGTAAAGCGGCGGTTCGGCAAAGCGGATATTCGGCAGGCGTTTGAACAAGGTTGCCAATGATACCTGCATTTCCAGACGTGCCAGCGGCGCACCAATACAGAAATGAATACCGGCACCGAATGTCACATTCTTCTGATCCGGCCGCTCCGGCCAGAAACGGTCTGCCTGCTCAAAAGCCTGATAATCGCGGTTACCACAGCCGAGCAACAGGCCAAGCTGTTCACCGGCTTTGAGGGTTACACCTTCGGCAATCTCAGTCTCACCATAGGCATAGCGGGTGAACATATGCAGCGGCGCGTCAAAGCGCAGGCTTTCTTCAACCGTTGCAGCAGTGGATTCAGGCGTTGCAAACAGCGTGCGGTGATCCAGCCCGCTTTGCAAGATGGTTTTAACCGCATTGCCGGTCTGGTTGACGGTTGCTTCATGTCCGGCATTGAGCAGCAGGATGCAGGTGGTGATCAGCTCATCTTCGGAGAGTTTGGCACCATTTTCCTCCGCGGCGAGCAGCAGGCTCAGCAAATCATCACCTGGATTTTTGCGGCGCTGGTTGGCATAATCGCGCAAATAATCTGAAAATTCTTTCGCTGCCTGATTGGCGCTGTCTTCCACTTCACGGGTCGCATTGTGCATATACATATTGACCATGCGATGCGACCAGTCGAGCAATTGCGGGGCATTATCAACCGGAACCCCCAGCATTTCGGCAATCACCACAACCGGAATAGGGGTGGCGAAAGCCGGCATCAGATCGACATGCCCCTGATGTTCAAAACCGTCAATCAGCTCATTGGCCAGTTTTTCAATGCGCGGGCGCAGACGCTCAACCTGACGGGAGACAAAAGCGCGGTTAACGAGCGTGCGCAAACGGGTATGCACCGGCGGCTCAATCTCCAGCATGGAATGACGCTCAACACCGTCAAAGTCTTGTAAGTGGTCGCGATTGATTGCATTGGCGCGGTAACCGCCCGGTTCTTCGCGGCCAAAACGGCGGTCGCGCAGCAACTTGTTGATGTCGTCATAACCGGCAAAGCACCAGAAACCGTAATCTTCCCAGAAAAACACCCGCGCATTGTGATGCAGCCATGCATAAGCTGCGTAAGGGTTTTGCACAAATTCTTGCCTGTGCGGATCAATCCGCACATGACGGCTGGCAGGGTCGAAATGAAGATAATCGGGTTTTACAGGGGCGCTTGTTATGTGATTCATCAGGCTTTCATCGCATTACTATTCTGAACAATGGTGCGACTATAAAAGCAGATGAAGGCATTGTGCAGCGTGACAAAGCGCGGCACGCTATGCGGCGAATTGCCGGTAATCGATCAGTTGCCGGCAGACTGGCGGGCGAGTTCCTCACTGATCTGCTCCAGCGGCTCATTGATGACGGTGCCGAGAACCAGGAGTGACCCGACAATGACCAGAGCGATAAAAGCTGCGATCAAACTGTATTCAATGGCAGTGGCACCGGATTGCGAGCGCAGAAAGCATAGTCGGAACATGTTGCAGCCTATGAACAGAAAAGCGGGAAAAGAAAACCGCCCGGCAATGCCGGACGGTCATCTGATTTTTGAGGTTTAACTCAAGCGATGCTTAGTTGCTGCCGTTAGCTTCTTCGATCGCGCTGCCGATTGAAGTGAAAGATGCGCTGATCTGTGTGCCGAGTACGGTTACTGCACCAATGATCACAACAGCGATAAGAGCGGCGATCAGGCCGTATTCGATTGCAGTTGCACCGGATTCGTTCTTACGGAAACGTTTGAAAATTGCGTTCATTGCCTTAACTCCAGATAGTTCTTTTTGTTGTGGTCTTGCTGACCTGATGCAAGCTATAAAGAAGGAGTGTTTTGCAAGGCTTAAATTACATAGTAAACGAAGTTTAAGTGTCGGATTTGCTTAATGAATTACTTCTCCGTATATGATAATTTTCTCATATTTTATATGGAAAATGAATGTCGCATGTTTTCAACGGTTTAATATTTTCCGGCAAAAAAAAGGCCACCGCAAGCACGGGTTTGCGGTGGCTTTTTCTGATTTTTGAACCGGTCTCGCCTGAGAAAAATAACCGGAACTAAGAGATATTCTTTTTAAAAATTAAAAATCCCAGTCATCGTCTTCGGTGGCAACGGCCTTACCGATCACGTAGCTGGAGCCGGAGCCGGAGAAGAAGTCGTGATTCTCATCGGCATTCGGTGAGAGTGAAGACAGGATCGCCGGATTAACATCAGTTACAGTGCTTGGGAACAGCGGTTCATAGCCGAGATTCATCAGCGCTTTGTTTGCATTATAATGCAGGAACTTTTTAACGTCTTCGGTCAGGCCGGTACCGTCATAAAGTGCTTCGGTATATTTGGTTTCAACTTCATAAAGGTCGAGCAGCATCGAGAAGGCGAAATCCTTCAGTTCCTGTTTGCGCTCTTCGCTCTCTTTTTCCAAAGCAACCTGATATTTATAGCCGATATAATAACCGTGCACGGCCTCATCGCGGATAATCAGGCGGATAAGATCAGCCGTATTGGTAAGCTTGGCGCGGCTTGACCAATACATTGGCAGATAAAAGCCGGAATAGAACAGGAAGCTTTCCAGATAAACACTGGCGATTTTGCGCTTCAGCGGATCACTGGCTTTATATTCGTTGACGATCAGGGCGGCTTTGCGCTGCAGATGCGGGTTTTCTTCACTCCAGCGATAAGCATCATCCACATCCGGCGTCGAGCAAAGTGTGGAGAAGATCGAGGAATAGGAGCGGGCATGAACCGCTTCCATGAAGCTGATATTGGAAAGCACAGCTTCTTCATGCGGGGTAACAGCATCCGGCATCAGGGAGATGGAGCCGATGGTGTTCTGGATCGTATCCAGCAGGGTCAGGCCGGTGAAAACGCGGATAGTCAGCGTTTTTTCTGCCGGTGTCAGTGTGCCCCAGGAAGGAATATCGTTGGACAGCGGCACTTTTTCCGGCAGCCAGAAATTTCCGGTCAGACGGTTCCACACTTCAAGGTCTTTTTCATCCTCGATGCGGTTCCAGTTAACGGCCTTGGTGGCGCAGATCAGTTTCGGTTGGGCGTTCATAACGTGCTCTGAATTTGTGCTGACAGACCGTCTGCCTCAGGGCAGACGGTACTATTGAAGAGAAAAACGAGTTTTACAGGGTGCAGGAAACGCAACCTTCTACCTGTGTGCCTTCCAGAGCCATCTGGCGCAGGCGGATATAGTAGATTGTCTTGATGCCTTTGCGCCATGCATAGATCTGCGCCTTGTTGATATCGCGTGTTGTTGCGGTATCACGGAAGAACAATGTCAGAGACAGGCCCTGATCCACATGCTGGGTTGCGGCGGCATAGGTATCAATGATCTTTTCCGCACCGATTTCATAGGCATCCTGATAATATTCAAGATTGTCATTGCTCATGAACGGGGCAGGGTAATAGACACGGCCGATCTTGCCTTCCTTGCGGATTTCAATTTTCGACGCAATCGGATGGATCGAAGAGGTCGAATTATTGATGTAGGAAATCGAGCCTGTCGGCGGTACAGCCTGCAGATTGCGGTTATACATACCATGCGCCATGACAGATTTGCGCAGCTCTTCCCAGTCGGCCTGTGTCGGAATGGTGACGCCTGCATTGGCAAACAATTCACGCACGCGTTCTGTTTCCGGCTCCCATACTTTATCCGTATATTTATCGAAGAAAGTGCCGTCGGCATATTTGGAATCTTCAAAGCCGACAAAGCTTGCCTTGCGATCCATAGCAATATGGTTGGAAGCCTTGATTGCGTGATAGGTCACGGCATAGAAATAGATATTGGTGAAATCAATACCTTCAGGGCTGCCGTAGAAAATCCGCTCACGTGCCAGATAGCCATGCAGGTTCATCTGGCCAAGGCCGATCGCATGGCTTTCATCATTGCCGCGGGCAATGGATGGCACAGAATCGATCTTGCTCATGTCCGATACAGCGGTCAGCGCACGGATTGAGGTTTCAACAGTCTTGCCGAAATCAGGGCTGTCCATAGTCATTGCAATATTCAGCGAGCCGAGATTGCAGGAAATATCTTTGCCGATATGTTCGTAGTTCAGATCGTCTTTATAGGTGCTGGCTTCGCTGACCTGCAAAATTTCCGAGCAGAGATTGCTCATGGTGATACGACCGGCAATCGGATTGGCCGCATTCACGGTATCTTCGAACATGATATATGGATAGCCGGATTCAAACTGGATTTCCGCCAGTGTCTGGAAGAAGGCGCGCGCCTTCATCTTCTGCTTGCGGATACGGCCGTCATCAACCATTTCACGGTATTTTTCAGACACGGAAATCTCGGTGAAAGGCACGCCGTAAACGCGTTCCACATCATATGGCGAGAACAGATACATATCCTCGTCATTTTTCGCCAGTTCAAAGGTAATATCCGGAATCACCACACCGAGCGACAGGGTTTTAATGCGGATTTTTTCATCGGCATTTTCGCGCTTGGTATCGAGGAAGCGCATAATATCCGGATGGTGGGCATTGAGATAAACCGCACCGGCACCCTGACGCGCACCCAGCTGATTGGCATAAGAAAACGCATCTTCGAGCAGCTTCATAATCGGAATAATACCGGAAGACTGGTTTTCGATCATTTTGATCGGCGCGCCATGCTCACGGATATTGGTGAGCGAGAAGGCCACACCACCGCCGCGCTTGGAGAGCTGCAACGCGGAATTGATCGAACGGCCGATCGATTCCATATTATCTTCCATGCGCAGCAGGAAGCAGGAAACCAGCTCACCGCGCTGTTTCTTACCGGCATTGAGGAAGGTTGGTGTTGCCGGCTGGAAGCGGCCGGAAAGCACTTCTTCCATGATCGAGATTGCAAGAGCTTCATCACCGCGTGCCAGCGACAGGGCAACCATGCAAACGCGGTCTTCATAGCGTTCCAGATAGCGCAGACCGTCAAAGGTCTTCAGCGTATAGCTGGTATAATATTTGAACGCACCGAGGAAGGTCGGGAAGCGGAACTTCTTTTTATAAGCGAGATTGAACAGATTCTGGACGAATTCGAAGGAATACTGATCCAGAACCTCTTTTTCATAATAATTCTGAGTGACCAGATAATCGAGCTTTTCTTCCAGATTATGGAAGAAAACCGTGTTCTGGTTTACGTGCTGCAGAAAATACTGGCGGACGGCCTTGCGATCCATATCAAACTGGATCTCACCATTCGGGCCGAACAGGTTAAGCATGGCATTCAGCGCATGATAGTCCATTGCCGGAGTGTCCTTTTTAGAACTCCCGTTGTTTGAACCGTTTGTGTTGTTCTTTTCTGTTCGTTCAAGCTCAAGAGTCGCCACGGTTTTTCCAATTCATCTTGTCGGGGCATGAGGGGGAGGTGAAATATCCCATATCTGCCCTGTTCATATTTTTACGCGGTTTGCGGCATCGCGGTTTTACAAAACCTGCCGTTTACATCTTTAGGACTGCCAGCCTTTAGGCCGGCGTGTTTGTCTCACCGCCTTGGCAGTGCAGGCGGCCATCAGGCGGCGGCAGCCCAGAATTTCTGCATGCCGGTGCGGACATTCATCACATCATCATCCGTTCCGGCCAGTTCATAGCGGTATAAAAACGGCACCTGACATTTCTCGGCGATAACATCACCGGCAATGCAATAGGTTGCGCCGAAATTACGGTTACCGCTGGCAATAACCCCGCGGATCAGCGAGCGGTTGGCACTGTCATTCAAAAAGCGGATCACCGGTTTGGCCACAGCGCCGCGCCCGTCACCACCGGCATAAGTAGCCAGTACCAGCACAAATGGCTGGGTTACCTGCAACAGTTCTGCCTTCATATTGCACGGAATGCGCAGGGCAGGCAGGCCTGTCTTGGTAATGAAACGATGCGTGTTCTGCGTGCCGCTGGAAAAATAAACGAGCAGGCTCATAGCCTTTTCCCTTTCGCAAAATCACCGGTGAAACCTGAAACCTGACGGTTCCTCAATATATAAGATCGTCCTCATGTAAATGCAGCGCCGGTAAACGGAATTTGCATTTTATCGCTGCGAAGATTTCAGCGGCTCTTATGCGGCGATTGCCTGAAAGATAAGCCGGAAAAACCGGAGCGATGATGAATGATGGTTTTATATAAAGAGGCGTGCAGCTGTTACGGATAATAGGATCTGCTGGTTCATAAAACTGCCCGCCACTTGATTGAAGAGGAGGCGGGCAGCTGATGAAACGGAACCTGAGTGATGCCACAAGGCCCGGCTGATCATCATCCCGTTATCAGGACATTCCAGACTCTGTCTTAAGCGATGGTCTTAAGACAGGGTGCTGATCATGTCCGGACGGAAGCCCGCCCAATGGGTATCACCGGCAACCACAACCGGCACCTGCATATAGCCAAGACGCTTAACTGTATCGAGGCCTTCCGCATCTGCGGAAATATCAATGATGTTGAAATCGATTCCCTGACGCTCCAGAGCGCGGTAGGTGGCGGTGCACTGAACGCAGGCTGGCTTGCTGTAAACAGTAATGGACATCGGCTTCCTCATTTCTTAAGCGGCCTGATATGCTGCAATGCATATCCCAGAGCCTTCTATGTGTTATATGCCTGTAATCATTGCCGAATTGGCTTGATCATAGACATTGTAGCGGGGGCTACTGCCCGTCAGGGCGTCATGCGGAACACTTTGCAGTGCTTATGCGGTGCACCTTGCGGTGCCTTATTCTCTCGCACCGGATGGTGCTTTTCGTCTCGCGCTTTGCGGCGCTTTTTGTTGCGCACCATAAGGTGCTTTGCTCATCGTGCGCCTTATGGCGCAGTGTCTGTTTTGCGCCGTATAGCGCAGTGTCTGTTTTGCGCCGTATAGCGCTTGGTTACATCGCACCTTGCGGTGCTTTATTCCCGGCGCCGCAGTGGCGCTGATCATATTTTCTGTGCCTGTCCGGCACTTATCGGTTCCGGAGCGTTGTGCCCTCAAAACCCTGTTGTGGCGCTGCCCTGTATCTGTTTTCGGCCCTGCGCAGCTTGTGCTGCAGAAACCGGTAAACTGAACTCAACCCGAACTCTGTCACAGCCGCCTGAACTGTTCTGTGCGGTGACCCGCGCGGCTGTTGAGAAGGCGCAGCCCGAAAACTGCACCTGAAACTGTTGCATGAAACTGCGGCAGAGCCGCAAAACGCATAGTGAACTTGCTAAAACTATATAAACTGAATGGACGGCGGAGAGACTGAGATGCCCCGGAGCGGGGCAGCGGATCAGGGATGGTCGTAAAGCGCCATCGGCCGGAGATTCGTCGCGGGCGGATAAGCCACGTGCAATCTTGCGGATGAAGTAAGATCTGCCGCAACATTCTGACCGACCGGACTGCATGCCGGTTGATTCCCGAATGTCTGAAAAGCAGCTCTGACCTTGCGCATAACCTGATTCCTGTAGCCTTAAGAAAATGTGCTCTGCGGATATGCTGCCAGGGCAGCCGATCTGCATTACGCATTCCGTTTCTTCCGTCTTCAACATTGCCGGAACCAGCTTTTTGACCACGGGTTCCGATTCCTGAGCTGAAATCCGGGCAAACCCTGAATTTCGGCAAAAAGATTGGCACATTTGTACAAGGAAGCCCTGTATTTCCTGTGCCTGATAAAACGGTTTCGACCATGTTTCGCTGCCTTTTAATGCAGAATCGAAAAATACGCTCGAAACACTATATATGGTATATGGTATGAATTTTTCGTCAATACCTATGGTGTTCCTTCAGCGATTTTACCCGCTATACACAGCCAAAAAAATGAGTGGGGAAAGAAGGGGAAAAAACACCGCATAGGGCGGACAGGAATGCTGCCGCCGCTCGTATTGATTCTTACCTCAGCATATAAGAAATCAACGGTTTTGGGGCAGAAACTTTGCGTTTTTTGAAAGATTCCCCGCTTTACACATGCCTTTGGATGGCCGGTCTGATTCTGCCTTTTAGATAAGTACGTAAAATCTAATAAAGCAGATCAAATGCCATGATTCTGCATTTTACATGGGGAAAAGCGCAACGGAACCGGCAGGTGCGGTTTGAAGGCAGACACTAGATATAGTGTTATGGAAAACAGATGAAATGAAAAGGGGGAGAATGGTGGGCGATGAGAGACTCGAACTCCCGACATCTTCGGTGTAAACGAAGCGCTCTACCAACTGAGCTAATCGCCCGCTCGCTTAAAAGCGGTTAGTGCTTTAGGTATTTTCTATAAAGACAAGCACAAGGTCTTTAAAGAATGGTGGGCGATGAGAGACTCGAACTCCCGACATCTTCGGTGTAAACGAAGCGCTCTACCAACTGAGCTAATCGCCCGCTCGCTACGTAAGCGGCTGTGAGGCTCGTTTACGGAATTCTTGTCTGGAGTGCAAGAGCAAAAATCAAAAATAAAACAGAAATATGAATTAATTTGTCCCCAGGCCGTATCTGGTGCCCTGAAAGCCGGTGACGGAATATGATTCTTAGAATTCAGACGCTTAAAGCGCCTCTCACGGATCGTGAGCTTATGGGAATCTCATATGATTCCGGCTGAACAGTGTGAATCACACGATGAATCATCCGCTGTGATTTGGGTTCATGCGCCGTTTTCCGGTTTATAGACCGTGTGGTGATCAGAATATGATGCCGCGCTCATGGTGAAGGTTGAAAAATACGGGGCAGGGACGGGATAAATGCAGATAAAAATCACGTCCTGCAAAGCGCCTATATATATAAAGTGCGATATGATCGCTTTCTGCCGCTTTGTCCCAAAACTTATGTAAAAACTTTAAAAAGCTCGCTTGACAGTTCCCCGTGAACACATTAGACAGCGCCCATACCGGACGGAAACGCCGGTTGACTGAAACGACTGACGTTTCAGCGCTCAGATGAATGTCTGAACAATGCGCGGGTGTAGCTCAGTTGGTTAGAGTGCCGGCCTGTCACGCCGGAGGTCGCGGGTTCGAGCCCCGTCACTCGCGCCACTTTCTCTCTTTAAAATTTAGCTTTGAGAAAGTGGCGCACCCCGCCTGTTATTTCCCCTTTTGATCTTGTCTGACTGCAATATCCACAGGCTAAAAAAATCTTCATTTATCTGTAAAGATTGTTGCAAAACCCTTTGATTTTAAAAATGAATCAGGGTACATACCAATTCGCCTCACAGAGGCACTGCGCGGGTGTAGCTCAGTTGGTTAGAGTGCCGGCCTGTCACGCCGGAGGTCGCGGGTTCGAGCCCCGTCACTCGCGCCACTTTCTCTCTTTTGAATTTAGCTTTGAGAAAGTGGCGCACCCCGCCTTCTATTTCCCTTTTAATTGTTCTGAGATTTGTCCCGCCTTATCGGGTGTTGTCTTCATTGCTGCTTGTCTGATGTCTTCAGCCAGTATGAGCAGGAGTGCGATCAGAAACAGCATCGTGCCTGTGTGCAGGCTTTTACGAGCGGGCTGGGGATTGATGATATTCTCATTTTCCACGGGGCTGGTAATCAGCAGGGGGATGCGGCTGATAAAGAACATTGCAACCGTCATGAGTGTCAGGCTTGCGAAAATCAGCGGAGTGATTTTCGCTGTCGCTTCTGTGATAAAGTAGAAAATAGTGCCAATACCGAAAACTGTATAAGTCGCGGCAATTGTGCAGAGGCCGGGAACGGTGCCGATCGGTGCGCGCATGGGTGTCCTATCCATAGACTGTGCTTCGCCGGAATGGTTTTTGTCCTGATGCGGATGTCTTTATTCTAAGCGTGCGGCGAGGCGGTGCCAGCTGACATATTTCCGTGTAACGGGCATCCGTTTCACCGGCGCGATTGCAGGTGCTGTGCGGCTTAATCCGCACTGTTGTGCGGCAGATGCTTTTTTGATTCTTTTTTGTATAATCGTGCGGTGGTTTTAAAAGCTGATTTGCCTGTATCAGGGCCGGTTTTGCGTAAAATTGCGCGAGGAGGGCTGATCACGGTTGCGTGCTTTGCCGGAGTGGCGGAGTTGTTAACAGGTTGGCTTTTATTAATCATATCCGTGTGAGCGCATGGCAGACATGCGCTTTAAAGGCTTGCGCAATCGGGTTGACTGCGATAACCGTCCCCACACGAAGCACTGTATTCGCACGGCACGCCATTTGAAGCTGTTTGGGCGAGATTGTATGTAAGGTGCAATGTGTCACATGGCTGTAGCCGTCAAATGGCTTATGTAGTGCACAACTTTACATCTTGAAGCCGGAAATAGGATAATGAACGAGCTTTTAAGTTCCTATCTGCCTATCGTCATTTTTATTGGCGTGGCAATGGTGATCGGAATTGCGTTGCTGGTAGCGCCGTTCCTGGTCGCATACAGACAGCCGGATCCAGAGAAACTCTCTGCATATGAGTGCGGTTTCAACGCATTCGATGATGCACGTATGAAATTCGACGTGCGTTTCTATCTGGTGTCCATTCTTTTCATCATCTTCGACCTTGAAGTCGCCTTCCTGTTCCCTTGGGCTGTGTCCTTTGGTTCCATCGGCATGTTCGGTTTCTGGTCCATGATGGTCTTCCTTGGTGTTCTGACCATCGGCTTCATCTATGAGTGGAAGAAGGGAGCCCTCGAATGGGATTGACCTCTGGCCCAAATACGCTTTCTCCGAATGCCAATACAGGCGGGACGCTGATTGCTCCCCGCCCGAAAGGTATTATTGATCCGAATACCGGTAAGCCGATCGGTCAGGATGATGCATTCTTTGGTGAGCTGAATAACGAGCTTTCTGATAAGGGCTTTATCGTTACCTCCGCTGATGCGCTGATCACCTGGGCGCGCACCGGCTCGCTGATGTGGATGACCTTCGGTCTGGCCTGCTGCGCGGTGGAAATGATGCATATTTCCATGCCGCGTTATGATGCCGAGCGTTTCGGTATTGCGCCGCGTGCATCTCCGCGTCAGTCCGACGTGATGATTGTTGCCGGTACGCTGACCAATAAAATGGCTCCGGCACTGCGCAAGGTTTATGACCAGATGCCTGAGCCGCGCTATGTGATCTCCATGGGATCATGCGCCAATGGCGGTGGTTACTACCATTATTCCTATTCTGTTGTGCGCGGTTGTGACCGTGTGGTGCCGGTGGATATTTATGTTCCGGGCTGCCCTCCGACCGCTGAGGCGCTTCTTTACGGCATTCTGATGCTGCAGAAGAAGATTCGCCGTACCGGTACAATTGAGCGTTAAGGGGGCTTGAAATTATGAGTGAAGAAGCTCTCCGCGAACTCTCCTCCTATCTGGCAGAAAGCCTCGGATCGAAGATCGAGGCTTCATCGCTTCGTTATGGTGAACTCAGCATCACCGTGCCTGCTTCCCAGATTGTTTCTGTGCTGACATTCCTGCGCGATGATGTGCAGTGTCAGTTTGTGAATTTTACGGATCTCAGCGGTGTGGATTATCCGCAGCGTACCAACCGTTTTGATGTTGTTTATCAGCTGATGTCGCCGCGCCTTAACTTGCGCATGCGCGTCCGTGTTATGACCGATGAAGATGGTGCTGTGCCATCGATCACCGGTATTTATCCGGGTGCCTTGTGGTATGAGCGCGAAGCTTACGACATGTACGGTATTCTGTTCTCCGGCCATCCGGATCTGCGCCGTATTCTGACGGATTACGGTTTTGAAGGTCATCCGCTGCGCAAGGACTTCCCGCTGACCGGTTTTGTTGAAGTCCGCTATGACGATCAGGTCAAACGTGTGGTTTATGAACCGGTTGAGCTGCGTCAGGAGTTCCGTAATTTTGACTTCTTGTCGCCGTGGGAAGCAACGGACTATGTGCTTCCGGGTGATGAAAAAGCCAAAGCTAATTGATCTGCTACGTTAAACGTGAGGATTAAAAATGTCTGATAGTGCTAAGTTGGAAGGTCGCTGCCTCTGTGGCTCGGTACGCTTTTCGGCGAAGCCTGTAAATGATGAGATGGGCGTCTGCCATTGCTCAATGTGCCGTCAATGGACCGGCGGTACATTCCTGAGTGTGGATTGCGGCGACAGTCTTGAAATCACCAAAGGTGATGATCTTGCATTTTACAGCTCTTCCCCTTGGGGTGAGCGCGGTTTTTGCAAGGCCTGCGGTTCGTCGCTGATGTGGCGTATGCAGGATGGCTCCCATAGCGTTGTTTCCATTCAGGCATTTGAAAATCCGGCACAATTCAGGTTCACGACGGAAATTTTCATCGACCGTAAACCTGAAAGTTACGCTTTTGCCAATGATACGCGCAAAATGACGGAAGCAGAGTTTCTGGCAGCTTATGCCTCTACACAGGATGCCGACAATGGCTGAGACACAAGTAAGAAATTTTAATATTAACTTCGGCCCGCAGCATCCGGCGGCGCACGGCGTTCTGCGTCTGGTGCTGGAGCTGGATGGTGAAGTGGTGGCCCGTGTTGATCCGCATATCGGTTTGCTGCATCGCGGTACCGAAAAGCTGATGGAAGCCAAGACCTATTTGCAGGCCGTGCCTTATCTCGACCGCCTCGACTATGTGGCGCCGATGAATCAGGAACATGCCTATGCGCTGGCTGTTGAACGCCTGCTTGGCATTACAGTGCCGAAGCGCGGTCAGCTGATCCGTGTGCTCTATTCGGAAATCGGCCGTATTCTCAATCACCTTCTGAACGTTACCACACAGGCTATGGACGTTGGTGCGCTGACACCGCCGCTCTGGGGCTTTGAAGAGCGTGAAAAACTGATGGTGTTCTATGAGCGCGCTTGCGGCGCCCGTATGCACGCAGCCTATTTCCGTCCGGGTGGTGTGCATCAGGATATTCCTGAGCAGTTGGTGCAGGATATTGCCAACTGGATTGATCCGTTTTTCAAGACGCTGAACAATCTGGATAATCTCATCACGCCAAACCGTATTTTCAAGCAGCGTAACGTTGATATCGGCGTTGTGTCTCTGGAAGATGCATGGGCATGGGGCTTCTCCGGCGTGATGGTGCGCGGTTCGGGTGCTGCATGGGATCTGCGCAAGAGCCAGCCATATGAATGCTATTCCGAAATGGAATTCGACATTCCTGTCGGCAAGAACGGCGACTGTTATGACCGCTATCTGATCCGCATGGAAGAAATGCGCCAGTCAGCTTATATTATGCGCCAGTGCTGTGAACTGCTGCTCGGAAAAGAGCGCGTTGGCCCCGTGTCGAATACTGACAATAAGATTGTTCCGCCGAAACGCGGCGAAATGAAACGCTCGATGGAAGCTCTCATCCATCATTTCAAGCTTTACACTGAAGGTTACCATGTGCCGGAAGGCGAGGTATATGCCGCAGTTGAAGCGCCGAAGGGTGAATTCGGTGTTTATCTGGTGTCTGACGGCTCCAATAAACCATATCGTTGCAAATTGCGTGCACCGGGTTTTGCTCATCTTCAGGCCATGGATTTCCTGTGCCGCGGTCATTTGCTGGCCGACGTCTCCGCAATCCTTGGTTCACTTGATATTGTGTTTGGTGAGGTAGACCGCTGATGTCCGTCCGTCGTCTCGCAGATGATTCTGTTCAGCCAGCCAGCTTTTCCTTCAATGCGGAAAACCTGGCCTGGGCTGAAAAAACGATCAAGAAATTCCCTGAAGGCCGCCAGCAGTCAGCAGTTATCCCGCTGTTGATGCGCGCGCAGGAACAGGATGGCTGGGTCACCAAGGCGTCTATTGAATATGTTGCAGCTATGCTGGACATGCCGCTGATCCGCGTTCTGGAAGTTGCAACTTTCTATACCCAGTTCCAGCTCAAGCCGGTTGGCACACGCGCCCATATTCAGGTTTGCGGCACCACACCATGCATGTTGCGCGGTGCGGAAGAATTGATGAAAGTGTGCAAACACAAAATCAATCACGACCCGCTGACACTCAATGCTGAGGGCACTTTGTCCTGGGAAGAGGTGGAATGTCAGGGTGCTTGCGTCAATGCGCCGATGGTCATGATCTTCAAAGACGCTTATGAAGATCTGACACCTGAGCGTCTCGAAGAAATCATTGATGCTTTCGAGGCAGGCAAGGGCGACACCATCAAGCCGGGTCCGCAGATCGAACGCGATTTTTCGGCACCTGCCGGTGGTTTGACATCTTTGACTAATGGCAATCCGAAAGCGGAGGGCTGATTGATGCTGGCTGATAAAGATCGCATCTTTACAAATATTTATGGCCTGAAAGACAAGTCACTGAAAGGTGCCATGTCGCGTGGTCTCTGGGATAATACCCGCGGTCTGGTCGAGAAGGGCCGGGACTGGATCATCAATGAGATGAAGGCTTCCGGTCTTCGTGGCCGTGGCGGCGCGGGCTTCCCGACCGGTATGAAATGGTCTTTCATGCCGAAGGAAAGCGATGGCCGTCCGCATTATCTCGTCGTCAATGCCGACGAATCGGAACCAGGCACCTGTAAAGACCGTGATATTATGCGCCACGATCCGCATACGCTGATCGAAGGCTGCGTGATCGCCGGTTGCGCCATGGGCGCACACACCGCCTATATTTATATTCGCGGCGAGTTCATGCGTGAGCGTGAAGCCCTGCAGGCAGCAATCGACGAGTGCTACGAAGCCGGTCTGCTGGGCAAGGGCAACAAGTGCGGCTGGGATATGGATGTTCTCGTATCCCACGGCGCCGGTGCTTACATCTGCGGTGAAGAAACGGCTCTGCTCGAAAGCCTTGAAGGCAAGAAGGGCCAGCCGCGTCTCAAGCCTCCGTTCCCCGCGAATATGGGCCTTTATGGCTGCCCGACGACCGTGAACAACGTGGAATCGATTGCCGTTGCGCCGACGATCCTGCGTCGCGGTGCGGCATGGTTCTCGTCCATCGGACGCCCGAACAATGTCGGCACCAAGCTGTTCCAGATTTCGGGCCACGTGAATACGCCTTGCGTCATCGAAGAAGGCCTCGGCATTCCGTTCCGCGATCTGATCGAAAAGCATGGCGGCGGCATTCGCGGCGGCTGGGACAATCTGCTTGCGGTTATTCCCGGTGGTGCATCGTGCCCAGTCATCAAGGGCGAAGACATGATGGATGCCATCATGGACTTTGACGGAATGCGCGACAAGAAATCGTCGTTCGGCACCGGCGGCCTGATCGTCATGGACAAGTCCACCGACATCATCAAGGCGATTGCCCGTCTGGCAGCGTTCTTCAAGCATGAGAGCTGCGGCCAGTGCACGCCGTGCCGCGAAGGCACCGGCTGGATGTGGCGCGTGATGGAACGCATGGTCAAGGGTAACGCGCAGAAGCGTGAAATCGACATGCTGTTTGATGTGACCAAGCAGATTGAAGGTCACACCATCTGCGCTCTGGGTGATGCGGCTGCATGGCCTATTCAGGGCCTGATCCGCAATTTCCGTCCGGAAATTGAAAAGCGTATTGATGATTATACACGCAATGCTGTGCAGAGCCGCAATATCCGGCTCGAAGCTGCGGAATAAGCGTCTGGGCAGGCTGTGACGGTCTGCCCGTGAATATGAAGTATAGCGGCTAACGCCGCAGGTTTTAAAATTATGCGGCAGATGCCGCAGGTTTGGACAAGCGATGGCAAAGATCAAAGTTGACGGTAACGAGATCGAAGTACCCGATCACTACACGCTTCTTCAGGCAGCCGAAGAGGCTGGCGCTACCGTGCCGCGTTTCTGTTTCCACGAACGCCTCTCCATTGCCGGCAATTGCCGCATGTGCCTGGTTGAAGTGAAGGGCGGACCGCCGAAGCCGGCTGCATCCTGCGCCATGGGCGTACGCGATCTGCGTCCGGGCCCGAACGGCGAAACGCCTGAAATTTTCACCAACACACCTATGGTCAAAAAGGCCCGTGAAGGTGTGATGGAATTCCTGCTGATCAATCACCCGCTGGATTGCCCGATCTGCGATCAGGGCGGCGAGTGCGATCTTCAGGATCAGGCAATGGCTTTCGGTACCGATGGTTCGCGCTATCGGGAAAACAAGCGCGCTGTTGAAAATAAATATATTGGCCCTCTGGTCAAAACGATCATGACACGCTGCATTCACTGCACGCGCTGCGTTCGTTTCACCACGGAAGTTGCCGGTATTTCCGAACTCGGCCTCACAGGCCGTGGTGAGGATGCTGAAATCACCACCTATCTCGAACGCGCAATGACCTCGGAACTGCAGGGCAATGTGATTGATCTGTGCCCGGTCGGTGCGCTGACATCCAAGCCTTATGCGTTTCAGGCGCGTCCTTGGGAACTCACCAAGACAGAATCCATCGACGTGATGGATGCTGTGGGCTCTGCGATCCGTGTGGATACACGCGGCCGCGAAGTGATGCGTATCATGCCGCGTCTCAATGAGCAGGTGAATGAAGAGTGGATTTCCGACAAGACCCGTTTCATCTGGGATGGCCTGCGCACCCAGCGCCTCGACCGTCCATATGTGCGCGTCAATGGTCGTTTGCAGCCTGCAAGCTGGGCTGAAGCTTTTGCGGCTGTCAAAGCGGCGGTTGCTAAAACCTCTGCTGCCAAAATCGGCGCCATTGCCGGTGATCTGGCCAATGTTGAAGAGCTTTATGCGCTGAAGAGCTTGATGACCAAACTCGGTTCCGTCAATATTGACGCCCGTCAGGATGGTGTTGCGCTTGATCCGGCAAAGGGTCGCGCTTCTTATATCTTCAATCCGACGATTGAAGGTATTGAACAGGCTGATGCCCTGCTGATCATCGGTTCCAATCCGCGCTTTGAAGCCTCCGTGCTCAATGCACGTATCCGTAAGCGTCAGCGTCAGGGCGGTTTCCCGATCGGTCTGATCGGCGAAGCGGCAGATCTGCGTTATGACCACAGCTATCTCGGTGCCGGTTCTGATACGCTGGCTCAGGTTGCAAGCGGTAAAGACAAGTTCTTTGATGTTCTCAAAAATGCAAAGAACCCGCTGATCCTGATCGGCCAGGGTGCCCTGACCGGCGAAAGTGGTGAAGCTGTTCTGGCGCAGGCCGCAGCACTTGCCAATGCTGTGGGTGCGCTGACAGAAGAATGGAACGGCTTCGGCGTTCTGCACACGGCAGCTGCCCGCGTCGGCGCTCTGGATCTCGGCTTTGTGCCGGGTGAGGGCGGTGTCAAGGCAACCGATATGGTCGGCCAGATGGATGTGCTGTTCCTCGCCGGTGCAGATGAACTGGATCTGTCCAACAAAGGTTCGAGCTTCGTGGTCTATATCGGCACCCATGGTGATGCCGGAGCCCATGCTGCTGATGTGATCCTGCCAGGTTCCACCTATACGGAAAAATCCGGTACCTATGTGAATACGGAAGGCCGTGTTCAGTTGGCAAATCGTGCGGGTTTTGCGCCGGGTGAAGCCAAGGAAGATTGGGCGATCCTGCGTGCATTGTCTGAAGTTCTGGGTGCAAAACTGCCATTTGACAGTCTGGCTCAGCTGCGCGCTGCACTTTATGCGGACTATCCGCATATGGCTGCAATTGATGCAGTTGCTGCCGGTCAGGTTGCAGATATTGCTGCACTCGGTGTCAAGGCTGTTGCGGTTAAAGGCGTTGCCTTTAGCTCGCCGGTGACAGATTTCTATCTGACAAATCCGATTGCCCGTGCATCAGCCGTGATGGCTGAATGTTCTGCACTGGCAAAAGGCGGCTTCCAGCAGGCAGCCGAATAAACATCTTACGCAAACAGCTCCTTAAGCTTTCGGGTTTAAGGAGCTGATCTTGCAAAGCAATTTTGCGGCAGAAGTGGAAACTGTGTTTCCGTCCGAAATTGCGTAAAACAAAAACAGAGCATTTTTCACGTCAGTGAAACGGTTCTGAAAAATAAGGTTTACAGCTTGCCCTTGTGCGGATTTCAACCCGTGCAGTGCTGTAAGAGAGAGACGGGAAAATGGACGGTATTTTTGCAGCTTACGTCTTACCGGCGCTGATCATAGCGCTGAAGTCAGTCGTTCTGCTCGTCGTATTGCTGATTGTTGTGGCCTATCTGCTCTATGCGGATCGTAAGATCTGGGCTGCGGTACAGTTGCGTCGGGGACCAAACGTTGTCGGCCCTTGGGGACTGTTTCAGGCTTTTGCGGATTTGTTGAAATTCGTATTCAAAGAGCCGATCATTCCTTCGGGCGCAAACAAGGCTGTATTCCTGCTGGCGCCGTTTATTTCGGCCTTGCTGGCACTGGCCACATGGGCGGTTATTCCGGTCAGTGAAGGCTGGGCAATCGCCAATATCAATGTCGGTATCCTCTATATTCTCGCTATATCTTCGCTGGAAGTTTATGGCGTTATTATGGGCGGCTGGGCTTCAAACTCGAAATATCCGTTTCTTGGCGCTCTGCGCTCCGCAGCGCAGATGGTTTCCTATGAAGTTTCGATCGGCTTCGTGATTGTTACAGTCTTGCTGGTTGCCGGTTCGCTGAACCTGACGGATATTGTGCTGTCGCAGTCCACCGGTCTTGGTACATCGCTTGGTCTGCCGAACTCGTTCCTCGACTGGAACTGGCTCGTGCTGTTCCCGATGTTTGTGATCTTTTTCATCTCGGCACTGGCTGAAACCAACCGTCCGCCATTCGATCTGGTGGAAGCGGAGTCCGAGCTGGTTGCCGGTCACATGATCGAATATTCGTCAACACCGTTCCTGCTGTTCTTCCTCGGTGAATATGTTGCCATTACGCTGATGTGCGCATTGATGACCATTCTGTTCCTCGGCGGCTGGCTGCCGATTGTGGATGTATGGTTCCTGAGCTGGGTGCCGGGCATTGTCTGGTTCATGCTGAAACTCTGCCTGTGCTTCTTCATGTTCGCGATGGTTAAGGCATTTGTACCGCGCTACCGTTATGACCAGCTGATGCGTCTGGGTTGGAAAGTATTCCTGCCGATCTCGCTGTTCATGGTTGTGGTAACTGCTGCATTCCTCAAATTCACCGGCCTTGCAGGTTAAGGAGACATAACATGGCTTCTATCGCTCAAGCCGCTAAATCACTGCTTCTGAAAGAATTCGTCGGAGCATTCTTTCTCTCCATGCGTCAATTCTTTGCGCCTAAGGCAACATTGAACTATCCGCATGAAAAAGGTCCTGTTTCACCGCGTTTCCGCGGTGAACATGCCCTGCGCCGTTATCCGAATGGTGAAGAACGCTGCATCGCCTGTAAGCTTTGCGAAGCGATCTGCCCGGCACAGGCAATTACAATTGAAGCTGGTCCGCGCCGCAATGACGGAACCCGCCGCACCGTGCGTTATGACATTGATATGGTCAAATGCATCTATTGCGGTTTCTGTCAGGAAGCCTGTCCGGTGGATGCGATTGTTGAAGGCCCGAATTTCGAATTCGCCACGGAAACCCGCGAAGAGCTTTACTATGATAAGGACAAGCTGCTCGCCAATGGTGACCGTTGGGAACGTGAAATTGCGCGCAATATCGCGATGGATGCACCTTACCGCTAAAGTGGGCTTTGCCCACCGGATCGCTAAGGCGGGCTTAGCCCACCGGGTTTCTATGGTGCATTCCCTGTCTGCAAGGGCAGGGGCTTGAAATTTTAAGTTGGTGCAAGTGCCTGAGCTTTTTGACGCTTTTGGTTGTTGTGCTTGAAGTTTTGCCGCATATCCCCGCACAAATTTGCAGGATATGAGGTGGTCGGACAGGCAAGTTGTCTTGCCAAATTAAAGGATATTGGGGAACCCCATGCTGACAGGTATAGCGGCGGCGTTTTTCTATTTATTCGCCTTCATCATGATTGCGAGTGCGCTGATGGTCATCACCGCGCGCAATCCCGTTCACTCGGTGTTGTTTCTGATTTTGGCTTTCTTCAACGCAGCGGCATTGTTCCTGCTGACGGGGGCTGAATTCCTGGCAATGATCCTTGTGGTTGTTTATGTCGGTGCTGTGGCGGTTCTCTTCCTCTTCGTCGTCATGATGCTGGATGTGGATTTCGCGGAACTCAAACAGGGCGCTTTGAAACATGCGCCGGTCGGGGCTCTGGTCGGTGTGGTGCTTCTGGCAGAACTGATCCTGGTGTTTTCCTCCACGATCTTTTCGCCGAAGATTGCTGACAATGCGGCTTATCCGATCCCTGATGCGGCAACACGTCAGAACACAGCGGCTCTGGGCGATATTCTCTATACGGATTTCGTTTTCTACTTCGAAATTGCCGGTCTGATCCTGCTGGTGGCGATGATCGGTGCGATTGTGCTGACCCTGCGTCATAAAGAAGGCGTCAAGCGCCAGTCGATCCCGACGCAGGTTGCCCGTACGCCGGAAACCGCAATCGAGATCAAAAAAGTCGAAACAGGCAAGGGTATTTAACAGGAGCCTCATGATGGTAGTCGGTATCGAACATTATCTGACCGTGTCGGCGATCCTGTTTACGCTTGGCGTTTTCGGGGTTTTCCTCAACCGTAAGAATGTGATCGTCATTTTGATGTCGGTCGAGCT
>JBEBVV010000018.1:0-31466 GCA_040392545.1 Pseudochrobactrum asaccharolyticum
GTTTGTCGCTGTGAACGAGGCGGGTTATGCCGATAACACCCTGATAAGTCAACAGGTCTTTTTGAAAAAAATGCACAAAATTTTCACAGGCTTATCAATAATCCACAATATGCGCGGTTTCAGAGGTGCAGATTTTGCTAAGATATGGCGTTGCTTGAAACTTTTCGGTCATTGATTACCGAAAGATGCTACCTTGCGCGCATGAAAATCGGTATAGAAAGCCCATGAAAGACAAAAAATCGTCACCGGACGCATCCGGCACCTCCTCCGGCAGCCCTAAAGATTCGCATTATGCGCGTCTGCGGCGCCAGTTTCGCGATCAAAAATCCGGTGGCAGCGATCAATCTGCCTCTGCCAGACGCTTTGACAGGCGCAAACCTGTAAAAGGCACGGCACCGGAAGACGGTACAATCCGTCTTTATGGTCTGCATACCGTTAAAGCCGCCATTGAAAATCCGCGCAGGCAGATTTTCCGCATGATAGTGACGAAAAATGCGCTGGCACGCCTTGAACTGGATGATGCAACACTTGCCCGCCTTGCGCCGGAAATCGTGGAACCACGCGATATTGATGCTTTAACCGGCTCGGAAGCTGTGCATCAGGGCGTTATGCTGGAAGCTGCCCCACTGAAACCGCGTAAATTGCACGATCTTAAAGAAGGGAATCTCATTCTGATTCTGGATCAGGTGACCGATCCGCATAATGTCGGTGCAATTTTGCGCTCTGCCGTGGCTTTCGGTGCGGATGCGCTGATCACCACATCGCGCCACAGCCCGCAGGAATCAGGCGTATTGGCCAAATCCGCTTCCGGTGCGCTGGAAATGATTGACCAGATTGAAGTGCGCAACCTCGCAGAAGCGATTCTTGAGCTGCATGAGCTGGGTTACATGACAATCGGCCTTGATTCTGAAGGCCCGCTGGAAATGGAACATACGCTTAAAGGCAATAAACTCGCTCTGGTGCTGGGCGCGGAAGGCAAAGGCCTGCGTCAGAAAACCCGCGAAACAGTGACAGCTTTGGCACGTCTTGATATGCCGGGCGCGATCAAATCGCTCAATGTCTCCAATGCGGCCGCCATTTCTCTTTATGCAGCACAGCGTTTCCTGACCAAATAAAAGACAAAGCCCTGCATACAATAAATGCAGGGCTTTTTCGTCGTTAAGCGTCAAAGACCACGCTTTTATGAAAAGACAGAGCCTCAGGCCGTCGCAATATAGTGTTTGATTTCTTCCGCTTCCTGCTCGGCCAGCTCAATCCGCCGTTTCACAACGTCACCGATAGAAATGATTCCCGCCAGATCGCCCGTTTCATCCACAACCGGCAAATGACGGAAACGGTGCCGCGTCATCATCTCCATGACATAATGAACCGTATCCTGCGGCTTGCAATGCAGCACTTTGGTGGTCATGACCTGCGAAACCGGCATTTGCAGCGCCTGCACACCATGATTGGCACAGGCGCGCACAATATCACGCTCAGAGAGAATGCCGGTAAATTTGCCCTGCCCGTCTTTTACCAGCAAGGCACCGATACGATGTTTTGAAAGCTGCTTTGCTGCGGTTTCAAGATCAGCCTCGGCCGGAACAGTAAAAACCGTGCCGCCTTTTTGCTCCAGAATTGCCCTTACAGTCATTATTTCCTCCCGTCAGAGCAGCTCCGGTTGTCAATTATATTATCAGAAGCGCCCTGCTGTTTATTTTGCTTATATTCCCCTGCACAAAATAGCACATAAGTGCGTAAAGCCATAAGGCAAGTGCGGCAGAGCGCCCGCCCTTCAATCCAAGGCATAAAAACCAGCCACGGAAGCACGCGGTCAAATAATCAAAAAATCTTTTTTATTCAGGCTGCTATATTAGCGATTGCCGCGCAGTAACAAACCGATTCCGAAGAAACCGGCAAAAAATCCGCCAATATGCGCTTCCCATGCAATGCCTGAAAGTTCCCCCGGCCCCGTGGAATAAAGCCCTGTCACCACATTGATAATCATCCAGAAGCCGACAAAAATAAGCACGCTGCGATTTTGCAATGTCTGGCCTATCGAAAGAATCGGCCCGCCAAAGGCCGGAACCTCACGGCCTTTATCGCTGTAATATGTCACACGGCGAAAACCGAAGCGGGCAGCCGCCCCCATCATGCCTGATATTGCACCCGATGCACCGACCAGCGAAATATTGCTCTCAGGATGCAGAGCGAAATGGGTAAAAGCTGCAATAATGGCTGTCAGCGCCCAGAAAACAAGAAAAATCCGCGTTCCCGTGCGCCCTGCCAGCGGCGAGCCGAAAGCTGCAAGCCACACACAATTCACCGCCAGATGCGCAATACCGCCATGCATGAAAGAATAGCTGAGTGCCGTGAACCATGCAGACGGATCTGAAAAACCGTCACCAAGGCTGAAACGCAGCGGAATGAAAGCCAGATTGTCCATCATCCAGATATATTGCGAATCGCTGACCAGATAAGTCTGGATCAGATAGACCGCCGCGCACAGACCGATCAGCCCCACCACCACCGGCGGCATATTAAACACCGGCTGGGAGTCTTGCTGTCGTCTGGTTGAACGCGTTTCGTAATCCGGATTCTGCATTCTGTCCTCATAGTATTTATTGCATGAGCTGTGAAACAAGCGCTTTAAAACAGGCTGGCGCGTCATGTTCCGGTCATAAGCCCGGCAGAAAATCTCTGTCTCTTGTGTGGGCGAGGATCAAAGCGAAATCAAGACAAGAAAAAACCGCCTGTCAGACAGGCGGCGAACGGACAAAGAATCCGCATCATAATTCTGGAGTTCAAAGCATCAGATGCAATCTGCTATTCTTTAAAAAAGCGGATAACTGCTGCTGAAATTGATCAAATCATATTTAATTAATGAATGCAATTAAAGCAAAGCGTTAACCATAAATTTTATTGTTCGTGGATGTTGCCGGCTCAAACATGGCTTGTTTACATTCATATGCGCATATTATCGCCAACGCATTCGCATGACCGGTTGCAGCTTTACTGAGCGATGTATGAACATCGTTTTGCCCACGGAAATGCGGCAAATAAATGCCCTTGATACAGAAAAACACTGTCGTCTCAGTTCTTTGATATGGCAGCCCGGAATTTTGAAAGACGAAAGCCCCCGTTTTGCCGTAAGTCCGTGCTAAGGCGCGGTGCTTCAGACACAGGCACAGAGCGGCTGAAACGGAAGAAAAGCATGGCGAGGATAAAAGTCAGATCATGAAACATGATTGGACAGCTGATCTGCTCACATATTGGGACAGGCTGCGCGGCACCCGCGCAGCGCCGGACCGGCGTGACATCAGCCCTCGCGCGCTTGGCGGCAAGCTGCCCAATATTTTCATTCTGCGCAGCGATGGTGACGGAGAAACCCTGCCGTCAGTTTCCGGTGCAGGTGCGCCGCATATTCCCCCTGCCCGCCAATGGCAGTTCCGTCTTGCAGGCACCCGCCTTTGCACATTATACGGCCGCGAATTGCGTAATACGCGCTTTCTCTCGCTCTGGCATGATGATATCCGCCCGTGGCTTTCTGAACAGCTGCATCTTTCAGGGTTGGATTACCGTCCGTTGCGTTTAGAACATACCGGCATAACGCTGGCTGAAAAGACCTGTCATTTTGAAACCCTGCTGCTGCCTTTGCATGAGGCCGATGGTTCACCGGCATGGATCGGCAGTATGGTGCCGCTGGAGCAACCGCTCTGGCTCGGCAGCGAGCCGCTGATCAGCAATCTGATCGGACTTGAACCGGAAACCGGCTCACTGTTACCGCGTGCTGATGCGCAGCCTGCAACAGGTATGAAATCGGTTTTGCAGGTTCTGCTTGACCGCCACCATGAATTATCCCCGCAGCCAAATCCTGCTGTCACCAATGCCGAAAGAGCTTCCCCGCCCGCAGCCTCCGGCTTGCAGGCACGCGAAACGGCACCGCTGACGACACAGGCCGGCAATGCCAATATTCCGGTGGCGGATACAGCTTTCGCCCGTGAATTGCTGCCGCAGCTTGGTGCTTTAATGCCTTCAGCGCGGTCGACACCCCAGCAAGCCACACCGCCGGCTCCGCTGCCTGCTGCTGCAAGCAATCCCGCAGCGCCGCTCACCGTTGCCGACCTGATCCGCAGCATTCACAATGCGGCGCCGGATACGCAACCGGTACAGGAGCAGCGCAAGTCCACACGCCTGACCCTGATTACTGGCGGTAAAGATCATTCCTGACCACGATATATCAGCAGTTATGTCCTGCCGCTGACAATAAAACGCGTGCTATTTACAATGATATTTTATAAAGACTCACAGTACAGAACATCCATTATAACAATATATTCTAAAATAAGCTTTCAGTAGCCTATTGATAAAAATTACGATAGCTTAAAAATATCCGGCGGGAGGTACAGGCCGGTATTCAATATACAGAATCATGCAGGGGCACCCAAAAGAATATGTCGGCAGAAACACTTCCATCTTCATCTTCTTCAGGGATAATGCCGGAACAAACACCCCGCCAGCCTGATATATCGGTAAGACTGTCTTTAAAATCACCGCTCAAAGGCCGGTTCATGTGCGCTGACGGCAGCGAACATATATGTGATCTATGGCGGGTCTCGATTCATTTTGCCGATATTAACCTGCCTGAACCGCAGGATCAGGCGCAGCTTGCCGCCGGTGACCGGATTATTGCCTATATTGACGAGATCGGACGGCTGGAAGGCACAGTTTTCAGTCAGCAGCAGGATGGTTTTACCCTCAAATTACAGCTGACCACCCGTCAGCAAAACAAGCTGGCGAGCAAAATCGCATGGCTGGTAAAGAATATTGGCAATAATGAAGCCGATCAGAGACGCCACAACCGCTATATCCCTGCCCGCACCGAGGCTGTGCTGGCGCTGGCGGACGGCACAGAACATGAATGTAAAATTCTCGACCTGTCTTTATCCGGTGCTGCGGTGCAAACCAGTTTGCGCCCGCCGCTGCGCAGCATTGTAACGCTCGGCAACAGTCAGGCAAAAGTCATGCGCCATTTTGATGACGGTATCGGTCTTGAGTTTCTGGTCTTGCAAACCACACTGCCATCCGCCTGAATAATCTTAATTCTTAAAACAAGCTTCATTGCGCCGTCAGCTGTTCAGGTCTGACGGCGTTTTTGTTTAAACGCAGCCGTAAAATTGCCTGATCTTTTAAAATTTACAGGTGAATCAGTTTTTCTCAGGCAATTTTGCCATGGGTTTTTATGCAAATCGGGCAAAATCCGCGCAAATCATCCGAGAAATGAATGCCTTTTACCGGTTTTTATCAACAGAAGCGTTTTTATAGTTATCAAAGGCTGAACTCTTTGCCGCGGAATGTTAACCGGCACAAAATATTCAGGTAAATACAAGCTTTACATCTCGCTATGCGCCGATACGCCCTGTTAACCAGCGCCTGTGCAAAACCACCCGTTTTCAACCCTGTATTAACCGGAACACTTTCTGTTAACCGCAAGATTTCACACAAAGGCAACTTGCGTGAATTTTGCGTTTAGTAAGTCCTAATTTTCATTAAAACACTGATTTTACAGGCAGTTAAGGTTTATAAATCTTCACGTTTCTGTTTACTTTGTCTTATTCATATCCCTTTGGAACCTGTCAATGTCTCGCTGCCATTGTGCCCTCAACAAGGAGCGTCACAATGTATGACAAGACAGCACATAAAAAGAGCGCATATGGCACAACAGCACATAAGAAGCTGGCCGTTGCAGTTCTGCTGCTTACAATGACATTTTTCGGCACAGCCGCAGCCTCTCTCGCCGGACAGGCTGCCAATCCGTGGATGAAGACCGCAGGCCGCACCACCCAGCCTGTCGGACATTATGATTTCTGCAAACTCTATAAGAATGAGTGCAACCAGATCAGCCGTTCGGAAGCCCCGCTGAAACTCACACAGGCCTCATGGGCAAAAATACAGCAGGTGAATATGGCAGTTAACGCGGCCATTGAACCACGCACCGATATGGAAATGTGGGGCAAGGAAGAAGTCTGGTCTTATCCGACCCAATATGGTGATTGCGAGGATTATGCCCTGCTCAAGCGCCGTATGCTGATTGAAGCCGGTTTTCCGGTCAACACCCTGCTGATGACTGTGGTGCGCCAGCCGAATGGTGAAGGCCATGCAGTCCTGACCATCCGCACCGACCGTGGTGATTTCATTCTCGATAATCTGGAAGATAGCGTTAAAGCGTGGAATCAGACCGGTTATACCTTCCTCAAGCGCCAGTCTGCCCGTCACAGCGGCCAGTGGGTTGATATCCGCCATGATCCGCAAATGCTGATGAGCAATATTGCAACCTCCGCACTTGGCAACTGAGTTCCCTGTAAAAATGAAAAAGCGCGGCGCCTTGTTTCAGGAGCCGCGCTTTTTTCACATCAATTTCCGGGTCTGTTTTTTGACCCTTCTTTATGGTGCAATTTCCATACCGCGCTGATAGCGCTTGCCATTGGCGACATAGCTTTGGGCAGAAGCCCGTAATTTCTCAATCTGCGCTTCAGTCAGTTCACGCACCACACGGGCGGGCGAACCGATAATCAGCGAATTATCCGGAAATTCCTTGCCCTCTGTCACCAGCGTACCGGCACCGACCAGCGAATTCTTGCCGATTTTAGCACCGTTCAGAATAATTGCACCAATACCGATCAGGCTGTTCTCGCCGATCGTGCAGCCATGCAGCATAGCGCGGTGGCCAATTGTGCAGCCCTCACCGATGGTCAGCGGAAAACCGATATCCGTATGCAGCACACAATGTTCCTGTACATTGCTGTCCTTGCCGATATGGATCAGCTCATTATCGCCGCGCGCCACAACGCCAAACCAGAGACCGGCATTTTCACCAAGCCGCACTTTACCGATCAGTGTCGCATCCGGTGCAATCCAGTTGCTTGGCCTATGGTCAAATTGCGGGGCGTGGCCGTCCAGAACATAAACAGGCATGCATGTCTCCTTTTATCACGCACTCAGACTATGACCCGCTCACCAATAGGCATCCGGCGGGCTGTTACGCATCACTTCATCCAGACGGCGCATCGTGGCGCTTGTCACCCCGTCCGGCAAGGCATCAAGCGGAAAAAACCGCGCTTCAGCAATTTCCCTGTCCGGCAGGCGCGGTTTTGTCTGCCGGAATGAACGGCAAATATAAAGCGCCACATGGTCACGATTGGTCACATGATTATTTTTATACAGGCCGAAAAGCTGCGGCGCTGCATCCAGCTCAATATGCCCCTCTTCACGCAGTTCTTTGGTCAGCGCCTGTGCAAAAGTTTCACCGCGCTCCACGCCACCACCCGGAAAATGCCAGCCTTTGACATAAGTATGCCGGACGAGAAAAACCTGCCGCTCTGTTTCATCCAGCACAATGGCACGCACCCCCAGTGTCATCGGGCGGCGCAGCAAAAAATAGCTATGAAACAACCAGCTTTTAATTTTCATCACCAGTTTCTCATTCCCATTCACTGCCTTTACAGAAGCCGACACCGGAAAATCACGGGGCATTTGCTGTTAATCTGTTCTTTGTGAGCGTTTTTAATTGACTATACAAGGCTGAAAGCTAAATCATTCTCCGATGTTCAGACTGGCTCATATTTCAGATATTCATCTGGCGCCCCTGCCGCAGGTGCGCTTGCACGAACTGGTATCCAAACGCATCACCGGTTACATCAACTGGAAGCGGCATCGCAAAGGCGCGATGCATGACTGGGTGCTTGCCAGCCTGATCAGCGATCTGAAAACCCGCCAGCCCGACCATATTGCTGTGACCGGCGATCTGGTCAATCTCGCGCTCAACCTGGAAATTGATAACGGCTATACATGGCTGCAACAGCTGGGGAAACCGGAGGATGTTTCCTTTGTCCCCGGCAATCATGATGCCTATGTGCCCGGAGCACTGGAAAAAGCCTGCCGCAAATGGGAACCATGGATGCGCGGCGACGGCATTGACAATCACGGCAAGCGCCCGCAATTTCCCTATATAAGAGAACGTGACGGTGTGGCGATGATCGGTGTCAGCTCGGCACGCGCCACAGGCCCGTTTATGGCCAGCGGTGATTTCCTGCCGTCGCAGGCTGCCCGCCTGAAAGAACTCTTGCTTGAAGCCGGAGAAAAAGGCCTGTGCCGTGTGGTGATGATCCATCATCCGCCGGTGCGCAATGCAACCCCTGCCTATAAGCGGCTGTTTGGTATTGCACGGTTTCAGAAAGTTATCCGCGAGGCCGGTGCCGAACTGATCCTGCACGGCCATACTCATCTGGCAACCTATAATGAAATGGCAGGCGCAAACGGCACCACTGTGCCGGTTATCTGCGTGCCTTCCGCCAGTCAGGCGCCTTATCCGCCGGGGCATGAAGGGCGCAAACCGCCTGCACGCTACAATCTGTTTTCCATTGAAAAGGCACAGCAACCGCAAAGCTGGAGCTGCCTGTGGCAGCAATATGGTTTTACCGGCAACAGCATTGATGTGCAGTTGATTGATGAGCGGGTTTTACAACTCGGCCATATGACACAGGCAGAACAGACGCAAACGGCTTGAGCCTGCCTTTACAGTGGCCCAGTCTCTACAGTGACCCTGTCTTTACAGGGGCCCGGTCTTTACAGTGGTAATGACAGGCTGATGCCGTAAAAGCGGAAAATCAGTGCCAGAACCGCGCAGCCCAGCAAGGCGCCGATGGCAAACCAGAAAATCCCGCCCCAGAACTGCTCTTTGTGCTCACCTGTCTGTGATGCAGCAATATCGCTCTTTTGTCCGGTTTCTTCTGTCTGCGGCTGCGCAAGAGCAGCAAGCGGCTCATCCATCAGCCTCTGCCGCTCCACGATGCGCGCGGCAATATAGCGTGTCACCGCATCCGTAATCCGGTCTTTATCGGTATTTTCAGCCAGTATCACACGGCCAAGCCGCGTATCACGCACAAAATGATAGCTGCGCCGGTCACGGCCGATCATCACAAAAGCGCTGGCGTCGAGCCAGAGGCGCGGCTGCATCCCCCGCCCCAGACAAAAATCCCACTGCGCATCATCTGCCGGCACGGCATCAAAAACCGGCTGCAAGTCTTCAAGCAAAAGCTCAAGGCGGGCAATATCGGCCTCGCGCATATCTGTCATACTGTCCAGCCGGTCAGCCTCATCCGTCCGAATCTGGCGGATTGCCGCTTTAAGGCGCTCGTCGCCTGCAACCGGTGTTTCCGGAACTTCCGGTGCAGCCTGCGTCCCCTTCAGCGGTGAAGCAGTAAAATCCTGATCGCTTTTATTCATGCCGCCGCCTTTTAATCCTGTTCAGGTTGAAGGACTTCAGAGCCCCATATGCCGGACTTGGCCATAATGACCGCTCTAACTTGCATGGCGAATTTATGAATTTAAAGGTGACAAATAATAAAAAAGCCCGAAACCGGATGATTTCGGGCTTTTTGTCAAAAGAACAGCGCTCTTTATTTGATCAGACGGTTTGCAGCCGAAACAATCGCCGCCAGTGACGATGTCACAATATTGTGGTTGACGCCGACACCGAAGACGGAACCCTTCGGATGTGCCAGTTCCACATAGCTGATTGCCGATGCATCAGAACCGCGCTGCAATGAATGTTCCGAATAATCCGCGACAGAAATATCAATGCCGATATGTTTGGACAGAGCATCAATAAAGCCGTCCACAGGGCCGGTACCGCGTCCTTCAATGGTCTTGGTCACGCCATTGTCGATAATATCGGCCTGCATAATACGGACGGATTTGTTTTCAGGATCGGCATAAGTGTGATGATCAACAAATTCCAGACGTGAACCCGGCTGGCTCACATAGGTCTTTTTGAACTCTTCATAAATACGCTGCGCCTGCAATTCCTTGCCTTCATCATCCGTGATCTGCTGGATGATTTCACGGAATTCCACCTGCATCTTGCGCGGAATATTCAAACCGTAATCCTGCTGCAGAATATAAGCGATACCGCCCTTGCCCGACTGGGAATTGATGCGGATGATCGCTTCATAGGAACGGCCGACATCCTGCGGGTCAATCGGCAGATAAGGCACTTCCCAGGTCGGGGTGTTGGCGCTCTTCTTGGCTTTCATGCCTTTATTGATCGCATCCTGATGGGAACCGGAGAAGGCTGTATAAACCAGCTCGCCCACATATGGATGACGTTCAGGAATAACCAGCTGGTTGGAATATTCGTACACTTCCTTCATGCGGTTAATGTCCGAGCAATCCAGTTCAGGATCAATACCTTGCGTAAACATGTTCAGCGCCAGCGTCACAATATCCACATTACCAGTGCGCTCGCCATTGCCGAACAATGTGCCTTCCACACGGTCAGCACCGGCCATCAGACCCAATTCGGTGGCCGCAATACCGGTACCGCGGTCATTATGCGGATGCAGGGAGATAATCAGATTTTCACGATTATCGAGATTGCGGCACATCCATTCAATCTGGTCGGCATACACATTCGGCGTGTTCATTTCCACCGTTGAAGGCAGATTGAGGATCAGTTTGTTTTCAGCTGTCGGCTTGACGATTTCAGCCACGGCATTGCAGATTTCCAGCGCCACTTCCAGTTCGGTGCCGGTAAAGCTTTCCGGTGAATACTGGAAACGATAACCGCCGCCGGCTTTGGCAGCCATATCCATAATCATCTTGGCAGCATCGGTGGCAATCTGCTTGATGCCTTTGACATCCTTGCCAAACACCACGCGGCGCTGCAATTCACTGGTGGAATTGTAGAAATGGATGATCGGTGTTTTTGCGCCTTCCAGCGCTTCGAATGTGCGGGTGATCAGTTCCGGACGGCACTGCACCAGCACCTGCAGATCCACATCATCCGGCACATTGCCCTGCTCGATGCACCAGCGGCAGAAATCAAAATCTGTCTGGGACGCCGAAGGGAAACCGATTTCAATTTCCGGAAAGCCCATATCCAGCAGCAACTGGAACATACGTGCCTTGCGGTCATGACCCATCGGATCAATCAGCGCCTGATTGCCGTCACGCAGATCAACCGAGCACCAGATCGGTGCTTTTTCAATCATCTTGGACGGCCACTGACGGTCCTGCAAAACTGTTGTTCTGAAAGGCGTATATTTTTCTGCCGCAATCGGCATGCCTTTGCGGGAGGATTTCTGTGCGGAAATAATATTGGTCATCTTAAAGTCTCATCAGCGGGAGCAGATATGGAATAATCTGCTGTAACAAGCCCTGTCGGTGCAATTTTTGAAACGGAAATTACAGTTGTGACACGGGCACAATCGAAACGGGTTTACTGACCGGAGCATGAGTCTGACGGCTCTTTACGACCGCCGGACGCTCCAATCAACGAGCCCGGCGATCGCCGCTAAGGCCGAGGAGAAGTAGAAGCGAGAATTCACGCGCGCAAGCATCAGCGGCGGCAAAGCCCTGATCTGCTCCGAAGCTCTGATAAGAGCCGATATGTTGATGCGCGTTGTTCATGGGACAAATGCTATACAGCTTGAAACCAAGTTGCAAGAGACTTCCCGTTAAATCTGAAGATATTCTCGGCGCACCGATGCGCGATACAAAAAAACGCCGCAAAATAGAATGCGGCGCTTTTCAATAATAAAATCAGATAATTATACTATGTCAGGCGAAAGGAACCGCCGCGGTCCCCAAAGGCAGCTTGGCCTCATTTTCCGGCTCGACATGAATAACAATGCGGCAGTTTTCAAACTTTTCCTGCAAGGCATCTTCAATCCGGTCACAGATAATATGCGAGTCGCCCACTGTCATATTCGCCGTGACCACCATATGAAACTCGATAAATGTCACCCGTCCGGCAATGCGGGTTTTCAGGTCATGGACTTCCAGCGCCCCTTCCGCATTGGTGGAAATAATATCGCGGATCTGCATTTCCTCCTGCGGCTCCACGCCCATATCCATCAATCCCTGCACCGAAGAATTGATGACATGCCAGCCCTGCCAGAGAATATTCAGCGCCACAATAATCGCCAGCAACGGATCAAGGATCGTCCAGCCCGTGATAATGGCAGCAATCAAGCCCACCAATACGCCCGCAGATGTCACCACATCGGTCATAATATGCTTGCCATCGGCCAGCAGTGCCGGTGATTTATGCGCGCGTCCGGCGCGAATCAAAAGCCCCGCCCACAGCATATTAATAATCGCGGCGACCAGATTAATGCCCAAACCAATCCACGGTTCATCCATTGTGCGCGGATGGCTGAGCGCGCTCCATGCCTCGCGGCAGATCAGAAGGGCTGCCACAACAATCAGCACGCCCTCCACCACAGCCGAGAGATATTCCGCCTTGTGATGACCATAAGGATGATTGCCGTCGGCAGGCATAATGCTGACGCTGATCGCCCACCATGCGCCCACCGAGGCGATCACATTGACAATCGATTCAAGGGCATCCGAATAAAGCGCAACCGAGCCGGTCAGAAGATAGGCCAGATATTTAAGCGCCATGACCCCGATGGCTACAGGGATCGTCCAGGCAGCAAGCCGCCGGATTCTGAGATTAGCGTCCATATCCAAACCTTTTTAGTTCAATTACAAACCACCCGCGATGCCACAGCCGCAAAGGCGCATGCATTATCAGGCCCAAGCCTATGTCATGGGTGCAAATGCGGTACATGGTGAAACATGACCGGCAAATGCAGTCATAATAATTCAATGATGCAGTTTATAATTTTCAGGCAGACGATACATATTACGGACAAGCCGGGATCGCCGCCTCATTCAAAATCATTTTCATTCAGCACAGTCTGCAACGGGCAACACAGGCTGAGACGGGTCTTCTTTAAACCAATTCCGGCAAATTCCAAATGCCTAAAGCGCGAAGCCTGCAATTTTAGTCAAGTTTTTATGCTCCAGTTGCAACTGCTTTCCAGTAAGCGGGCAATCAGGATTATCTGAATGAATTCAGCGGCTTAAATTGCACTGTATTGCAAATCATTTGCAAAAAACCATGCGGTCGTCACACCCGCTCGAATCATAATCCAGCCACAGAACGCACCGGCAAAAATCCGCTTAAAAACGAGACGGCTTTAATTTTTAAGGAATACAGGTTATAAGCAGCGTGTTATCACCACCGCACCATCAGCACCGGACCGGTCTTTTGCACCATCCGGCAAAATGAACCGGTAGAGTTGCGTGCAACCGAATTCCTCGCGCAGCTGCGATCATAAGCAGCCGCCAGGCACCGCACAGACCGGATCATTCCACACGTAACGGCAGCTGTTTATGCCGTGACGATGCGGCCAAAAACTGAAACAGCTTTATGCATAGCGCAGAACCTGACCGTTTCTGCAGCGCATTCCGGTGAGCCTTTACGGTTTCCGGAACCCATTATGCGGTTCAGTTCATCGGGTTTCAGCACTTGCACTGCTTATACCCGGCGCTGATGTGCCAGCGGTAAAATAAATCATCAGGACATTGTGCCCGCATAGGGCACTGGACTGACAAAAACAGCAACCGAAAGGCTGTTAAGTTAAAATGCAACGTCTTGCACGTTTTGAACAACTGATTTTACGACGCTCTATTCTTGTCACAATTTTTATCGGCCTTTTCGGCATTGTCTTCGGGCTGCTCTCCGGTTCGAGCGCTGTTATTTTTGACGGCATGTTCTCCTCCACCGATGCTGCCATGTCGATCCTCGCTTTATTTGTGGCACGCCTGCTGACCAGCGAAGGCACACGGCGTTTTCAGCATGGTTTCTGGCATATTGAGCCGCTGGTGCTGGCCTTTAACGGCGTGGTGCTGATCCTGTTCTGTCTTTATGCATTCATCAATGCTGTCAGCACGCTGTTGCAGGGTGGCACTGAGTTAAATTTCGACTGGGCGATCATTTATGCAGCCATTGTCTGCATTATCTGCTTTGCCATGATGGCCTACCAGCACCGCATCAATAAACGCCTGAAATCCAGCTTCATTCTGCTCGATACCCAGAGCTGGCTGATGACAGCCCTGATTACACTGGCCTTGCTCATTGCCTTCAGTGCCGCATGGCTGCTGCAGGGCACAGGTCTGGCACCGTGGACAGTCTATGTCGATCCGGCCATTCTGCTGGTTCTCTCCGCCGGTCTGGTTTTTGTACCGATGAAAACCGTTGCCGCCGCATTTCGGGAAATTCTGCTGGTTACACCGGAACGCATGGATTTGCGCGTACGCAACATTATGGATGCGATGAAGACCAAACACGGCTTTAAGAAATATGCCAGCTATGTTGCCAAAATCGGCCGTGCGCGTTTCATTGAAATCCACATTGTCTTACCGGCACATTTCCCGATTGCCTCCATCGCAACGCTGGATGCGATCCGCGAGGAGATCGGTGAGGAAATCGGCGGCGCAGGCCCGCAGCGCTGGATTACCGTCAGTTTTACCGGCGACGAAGCCTGGATCTAAAAACAAAAAAAGCCGCAGAGTTTCCTCTGCGGCTTTTTCTTTGAACGGTTTGGAAACTTACTTCTTCACCAGTTTTGACACCACATTTTCAATCATCTGCATACCGGCATTGCCGCCCAGCGTCATGATGGATTCAGGGTGGAACTGCACCGCAGCCACCGGCTCGCTCTTATGTTCAAAGCCCATAATCACACCATCTTCGCTCTCCGCAGTGATGATGAAATCGGCAGGCAAATTGGCCTTATCCGCATAGAGCGAATGATAGCGCCCGACAGTCACTTCTTGTCCGAGACCATCAAATACCACGCCGTTTTGCAGGATTTTAATGCGTGACGGCTTGCCATGCATCGGAATATCCAGCTGTTTCAGCGAACCGCCATAGGCTTCCGTCAGCGCCTGCAGGCCAAGACAAACGCCGAATACCGGCAAATCACGGTTCCGTGCCTTGCGGATTGTATTGGTGCAGTCAAAATCTTTCGGCGTGCCGGGCCCCGGTGACAAAACCACCAGATCAGGCTTGAAACGGTCGAAAATTTCATCGCTCACCGGCGAACGCACCGTTGCCACAGTGGCACCGGTCTGGCGGAAATAATTGGCCAGCGTGTGAACAAAAGAATCTTCATGATCCACCAGCAAAACAGAAATTCCGGTTCCTGCTTTCATCGCCTGTGCCTTTTCTTTCTGTGCCGGCCGGATATGCGCTTCACGGATTGCTGTCAGCATGGCCGAGGCTTTCAACTCGGTTTCAGCTTCTTCTTCCTGCGGATTTGAATCATAGAGCAATGTTGCCCCTGCCCGTACCTGCGCCACACCATCCTTGATGCGGATCGTGCGCAGGGTCAGACCGGTATTCATATCACCATTGAAATGCATCATGCCAACCGCGCCGCCATACCATGCACGCGGGCTGCGCTCGTTTTCTTCAATAAAGCGCATGGCCCACAGCTTCGGTGCGCCGGTAACCGTAACCGCCCATGCATGGCTGAGAAAACCGTCAAAAGCATCCATACCATCGCGCAGTCGGCCTTCAATATGGTCAACCGTATGGATCAGGCGGGAATACATCTCAATCTGACGGCGACCGATCACCCGCACCGATTCCGGCTCACAAACGCGGCTTTTATCATTGCGGTCGACATCGGAACACATGGTCAGTTCTGATTCATCTTTTTTGGAATTGAGCAGTTTCAGAATCTGCTCGGAATCCGAAATCGCATCTTCACCGCGTTTGATGGTGCCGGAAATCGGGCAAGTTTCGATGCGCCGTCCATTCACACGGACAAACATTTCCGGCGAGGCACCGATCAGATATTCCTGCTCACCCAGATTGATGAAGAAAGAATAAGGTGACGGATTGATGCTTTTCAGCTTGCGGGAAATGGCGGATGGCTGATTTTCGCATTTCTCATAGAAAATCTGCCCCGGCACCACTTCGAAAAGATCACCGCATTTAAAGCTTTCCTTGGCGCGTTCAACCAGAGCCGCATATTCGCCCTTCTCGTGATCACCCCGTTTGCTAACGCTCTGTGCAGCCTTGAAAACATCGGCAGGCGTTTCACGCGGCAGGCCATCGGTTTTCTGATTGCCGACCTGAAAATCGTAAGAATCGACCCAGGCTTTGGCAGAATAATGGTCAACCACCAGAATTTCATCCGGCAGGAACAGTACCAGATCGCGCTGATCTTCAGGGCGTTTCAGCTTGTAGGTAATCGGCTCGAACTGAAAAGCAAGATCATAGCCGAAGGCGCCGTAAAGACCGAGATTACTGTCTTCTTCCGAATAGAACAGGGCAACAATCGCACGCAGCACCGTAAAGACCGACGGCATACGCGAGCGTTCTTCTTCCATATATTGGCGCGTTGGTTCAGCAATTGCCAGATTGAGCTGCACATCCGTCTCACCGGTAATTGTGACCTCTTCCAAAGCAGCAACCGCAGGGCGCACGGCTCCGAGCAAAATTTTACCACGCGCATTCAGCGCTTCAATGCGCATGGTGCGGCCTTTGGAGGTGATCACCAGCGGCGGATCAATAATGGCAGTATCCCAGCGCGTATAACGACCCGGATATTCATAATTGGAGGAAAATACCGCGCCACGCCGTGTATCCAGCGCATCAATGCGCTGATCAATGGCGGTTTTATAATCCACCGCATGACGGCTGCGGCTGATGGTAACACCGCCTTCGGTGCTATAAATCTGCTGTTCGTGATCGGCAGTCTTTGCCATAATCGCCCTGCTCCTGTTGTTGCGATCCCTATACTGCCAAATGGCCGGTTTCGCACCCGTTTTTCATCAGATTGCCTGCGGCTCTCTGTATTTTCCTCTATACGTCCCGCGCTAGCTTGCGGCTTTAACAACCGCAACAACGCATATGATCTCCCGAACGCATGATGCGCTGTGATCAGGTTTTTCAGGATTTTAAGGGCAGGAAATAAAAACGGCCGCCCGGTAAAACCTTGAGCGACCTGAAATGACACTTATGCAAATGCCTGCGTGGCCGCTAAAAGCGAGCCCACCACCAAACAAGAGATGCAAAGCGTAATTTAATCATGGATCTGAAGTTAGCGCTGCTTGCCGCCCCTTGCAACAAAAAAATGATGACCGGAATGCAGGTGTAAAATTTTATTTTGCGCCCACAAAAATACAATCTTAAGATGTATTTAAAAATCGTAAACCTGAAACTCGACGGGCTGCTACGCCGAAACGCAATCAACGCGCAATTTGAGCCGGAAATATTACCACACTGCATGCCGCAACTTTTACGCCCGCACACAGACCAACGCTCCGCATCCATTTAAATATCAATAAATTACAATGAATTAACAAAGAATTCTGAATAAGAAAAACCCGAATCCACAACAGATCCGGGCTTTTAAATATCCATTTTAAAATTGCCAGGCGGGCTGTAAAATCCGTTTAAATGCTCCCGTCCTGATCTTCTTAAGCAATTAATTTAAGAAAAATATTATGCTTAGGTCAAATATAACTAGGTAAAATATGCATTTCAATATAACATCAAAGCTACCTTAGGTTGTAAATTTCGTCAACAAGAATCTGCTCCCCATAAAATAAAAGCACCGGCCTTTCTGTCGGAAACAAAAAGGCCGGTGCCAAATTTTAAATTTTACAAGCAGTTTTATTCGCCCATTGCAATCAGCGAAACACATCCGCCGGCAGTAACTATATTAACCGAAACCACCTGTTGCAGCGGAAAAGAAGCAATGAAACATGAATCTAATTCCAAGAACATCGCCGCAACTTATTGTTTTACAATATTTTTATGCCGCTCTTTCCCAGGATTCAAACGGGTCATAAAGTGCCGCCCATTCATCCGGCACAAAATTTTGCGCCTCAACAAGGCAGGCATCGAGGCTTGCGCGAATAGCCGCCTCATCCATATGGTCCGTTCCGATAAAAACCAGTTCCTGCCGTCTGTCGCCCCAGAACGGGTCCAGATAAGGCTGCATAGATTGCCGCCAGCCCTCATCTTCCGGCCAATATTGTTTCGGGATTGAGGCCCACCACAGCCCGCGTTTTCCTGTGCGCAGCAAAGCACCGGCCTGACTGAGTTCACCCACATAGCGCGGCCGTGTCGCCAGCCAGAAAAAACCTTTGGAGCGGATCAGCCCTGCCCAGCTTTTCTGAATGAAATCATGCAGCTTAGCCGGATCAAACGGGCGGCGCTCACGATAGACAAAAGAGCGGATGCCATATTCCTCTGTTTCCGGCACATGATCCTTAAAACCATAAAGTTCCTTGAACCACAGCGGATGCTGCTCGGCTTTTTCAAAGCTGAAACGGCCGGTATTCATGATTTTCGCCAGTGGCACCTGCCCGAAATCCGCTTCCACCACATCGCAATCCGGATTGAGCGCACGGACAATCTTATAAATATCCTGCTTGCCCGCAGCGGAAACCTCGCTGATTTTATTCAGCACCACCACATCGGCAAATTCAATCTGCTCGACCAGCAAATCAACCAGCCCGCGCTCATCGCCCTCACCGGCAACCTCACCGCGATCACGCAGAAAATCCTGCGAAGCATAGTCACGCAGCAAATTGGCACTGTCGACAACCGTAACCATCGTATCCAGCCTTGCCACATCGGACAGGCTGAAGCCCTGCTCATCGCGAAATTCAAATGTGGAAGCCACCGGCAAAGGCTCGGAAATGCCGGTTGATTCAATCAGCAGATAATCAAAGCGCCCTTGCTTGGCGAGGCTTGTCACCTCCTGCAACAAATCATCTCGCAATGTGCAGCAGATACAGCCATTAGTAAGTTCCACCAATTGCTCCTGCGTGCGGGACAGATTGGCACCGCCATCCCGCAGCAAAGCCGCATCAATATTCACTTCACTCATATCATTGACAATCAGCGCCACACGGCATTGCTCGCGATTATTCAGAATATGATTGAGCAAGGTTGTTTTGCCCGCTCCCAAAAAGCCGGACAGAACCGTAACAGGTAATCGTTGATCCATAATATCTCCTGAAAATCACGCATTGCACCGGCAGGCAGACATGCCAAAGCCATATCCGCCTTTAGGAAAGGCGAATTGATATGTTATAGTATAACATATCGCAAGAGTATTTCAGGAAATCGGGCTGCGACTTTTACGCCGCACATCATCACCGTCACCAGTGCATATAAAACGGCGGCTTATGCGAATGAATCTCTTCATGCATAAACCGCCGTAAATATTTGTAATTTATAGATTTTTACATCACAGCAAAAACTTGCTGAAAAATTACAGATCCATATCCAGAATGGCCATGGAGAAATTGTAGGACAATTCGCCCTCATCTTCATCCTTATAGATGATGCCTAAAAACTCATCATCCATATAAACTTCACAAGAGTCATCCTTACGCGGACGTGCTTTCACTGTGAGGTTCTGATTATCAAAAGTCCGCTTGAAATAGGCGTCCAGCTTCTTGATTTCATCGGGTTTCAAACGGATTCTCCTGTTTCAATTTCACGGGGCTGTCTCATGCGCCCCTGTGCCATATATGTAAAGAGGCAACATGTCGCTGGTGCATTTTGCAGTCAAGCCGGATGAACCGGAGAGCCTGAAAATACGGCCGGATAACAAATCCGGCATAAAATATATCCGCCAAAGGCGAAAAAGCACCGCGCATCTGCCCCTGTTAAAAACACACATTGATCGCCCGTATATGCTTCGCAGCGCCGGGCTTCCAAATGCTGCAAATATGGCGCAGCCGTCTGCATTCAAGACATCTGCACCATATATATTTTGTATTTAAGATTATTCGGCTGCGCTGATCAGCTGATCCATCGCCCGCGATGGTTCAGCACAATCGCAACCGCCGATCACTTTCGCCGGAACACCGGCAACGGTCACATTTTCCGGCACGGCTTTCAGCACAACCGAACCGGCAGCAATTTTGGAACAGGCGCCCACAGTAATATTGCCGAGAATTTTCGCACCCGCACCGATCAGCACGCCGGAACCGATTTTCGGATGGCGGTCGCCACCCGCCTTCCCCGTACCGCCAAGTGTCACCTCATGCAGGATCGACACATTATCGGCGATCTCGGCGGTTTCCCCCACAACCAGTCCGGTTGCGTGATCAAGGAAAATGCCGGTGCCGAATTTCGCCGCCGGATGAATGTCGGTCTGAAAGACCGAGGAAGACAGGCTCTGCAAATAATAAGCCAAATCCTTGCGGCCTTCCTTCCACAGCCAATGTGCCAGACGATGGGTCTGAATAGCGTGGAAGCCCTTCATATAAAGCAGCGGATCAAGAAAACGGTTGGTTGCCGGATCACGGTCATAGACCGCCTGCAAATCAATGCGCAAAGTCTGCGACCATTCAGGCGAAGCCTTGCTCATGGTCACAAAAGTCTGGCGCAGCAAATCAGCCGGCACATCGGCATGGCCGAGACGCTCGGAAATGCGGTGCATCACCACATCTTCAAGGCTGTTCTGGTTCAAAACCGTGGCATAGAGAAAAGCCGCCAGCAAAGGTTCCTGCAACGCAGCGGATTGCGCCTCGGCCCGCACGGAATACCAGATCGGATCCATATGATCGACGACCTTGTTCACCTGAACAGAACTATGTGCAGCCATTGCGTTACTCCTGGCGTTACAGCATTGCGCATTTCTTCATTCGACAGAAAATATCCAACATATTGAAATACAAAATAAAATCTTACAAAATCTAAATTTATAAATTATTTTATCTGTATTTCCTGCCGTTATTTACCGCATCCATAGCTGTCAGTTTACCTCTCATTGCGAGAGATGAAAATACCTCTGCCGGTTTTGCTGCAAAATTAGAAACGCACCTGTTTAAAACCGTCAGCCGATAGGATGATTTTTCAAAAATTCCAGCACAGCCTGCTTATAGACCTTATCCCCCACGGCCAGCATGTGATCGCGGTCCGGAATATCCACCGCAACAGCATCCGGCATCAGATCAGCAAGGTCCTGCCCGTCACCGGCAATATCGTCCTTTGTACCCACAGCAACCAGCGCCGGCTGGTGGATCATCGCCATGGCCTGTGCCGGTATCAGCTCTTTCGACGTGATCACACAAGCCGCCAGCGCATAGCGGTCGCTCTTGGTTTGATCAGCAAATTTACGGAACATCAAGCCGCGTGGATGCGTGATACTGTCAACATCTTCCGCCAGCAGCGCATCATAAATCGGATCCCAGTCACCGGCACCGGTGACCATACCAATGCCCAAACCGCCGAAAATCACACTATGCACACGCTGCGGAAATTCAAGCGCAGCAAAAGCCGTAATGCGCGCGCCCATGGAATAGCCCATTACATGGGCTTTATCGATCCCTAAATGATCCAGCAATGCCACCGCATCAGCTGCCATCATTGACGGATAATAGAGCTCCCGGTCATGCGGCTTGTCGGAACGGCCATGACCACGATTATCAATGGCAATGGCGCGGTAACCGGCCTGAGTGAGCGTTTTGATCCAGCCCGGATTAAGCCAGTTGACCATGCCGGAAGAGGCAAAACCATGGATCAGCAAAACCGGCTCACCCTTACCCTGATCAGGGCCCTCATCCCGATAAGCCAGCTTCAATCCGTCATGCTCGAAATAACGGACCTCATTCACATTCACGACCATAATTCACTTCCGAAACTGTTATTCTGCCGCTGCTGCGGCCTCAGACATTGCCGCATAACCGGCAAATGTCAGGCATTTCTGCCTTATTACTGCGCCCGCCTGCTTTTGAAAACCCTGAAACCTGCCCGACAAAACAATGTGAGCACAGGCCTGTCCAAAGCAGGCAATCACAGCATCACTCACATTGTCCGCATATGACCCGATGGCGCAGCCGGTCTCCGACCTTGATACCCAGCCTGTCGGCCGTACCGGCATTCACCTCAATCACGAAAGCAACCGGCTCACCGGAGGCAACAATATCCTTGGAGAAAGGCTTGGTATTTTCTGCAATCCGCGCAATTGTCCCGTCTTGACGCACAAATAACATATCCAGCGGCAAAGGCGTATTGGCCATCCACATCATCACCGGATTGACAGTATCAAACACAAAAATCATGGCGCGATCCGGCGCGAAATCCGTGCGATACATCAGGCCGGCACTGCGTCTCTCATCCGTATCGGCAATCTCAAGCGCAAATAATTTCTCACCGGAAGCCGTTGTAATTTCCAGCTTCTGCGCATCCACCGGCATTTGCATCGGCTGCTGCGCGCCAGCAAAACCCGCAGTCAGAAACAGCGTAGCCACAAAGGCCAGAACACCGGTTTTCAAAGCCTTGAGCCCCATATTACCCAACCATTGCTTCATCAAATCATCCCTCAATCAGATCTGCAACCACAATGGCTGCGCCGGGAATTGCATATTTATAGGTCAAGAAAGCCCATAAAAAAACCGGCCAGTGACCGGTTACCAAATTATGTTTTTAAAAATAAGCCGCAAGAGAGAAACCATACCCTCATGCGGGGGAGCCATATTAATGCGGCATTGTGAAAGGCGAACCAATATCCGGATGGACTTCCGCAGCCATCAGCCCTTTTTCACCATTGCCGAAACGCACCAGAACCACCTGCCCCGGACGCAATTCCATCATGCCGAAACGGCGCAGCGTTTCCATATGCACGAAAATATCTTCCGTACCTTCACCGCGGCTCAGGAAACCAAAGCCCTTGGTACGGTTGAACCATTTCACAATCGCCCGCTCCAGCCCGCTTGACGGCGTTACCACCACATGGGTGCGTGCAGGCGGCAAAGTTGACGGATGCGCAACCTCGGAAAGATCAAGCGACAAGACACGGAAACATTGCCAGCCACGTTCGCCACGGCGAATTTCGCAGATAACGCGTGCGCCTTCCTGTGCAGTTTGAAAACCATCACGACGCAAAGTTGTGACATGAACAAGAATATCGCCATAACCGGACTGATCCGGCACAACAAAGCCGTAGCCCTTGGCGACATCAAACCATTTAATGGCGCCTGAAATCTCGACAATATCTGATGCGTCTTCAGCGGAGTTAGTACCATCCATCAATTCATGGGACAAAGGTTTGTCAGTCATGGCACGCTCCTCCTTTCATCTGCCGGGCAAATCAGGTTGATTCTCGTCCCCAAGATAACACTTCCTTAACCATGTCCGGCAAGAGCAAACTTGCATTATTACTGTTTCGATCACAGACTTTATGTGTACACCTGTAAAAATGTCAGGGAAGCGTTGCAGTTCCGCCTGACCGGCAACAAATAAATCACAGTCTGCAGCAAAGCTGAAACGGCATGGCGCATTTATCGGCTGTCATCAGGCGACCAGCGCCCAGCTTCACGGGTTTTACCCGTCATTTCCCCTGAATTAATTTGCAGTTGTGCGGCACCGGTGCCATGTAAAAACCGGCTTATTTATGAGGAAACATATTATGCGTTATTTGCACACAATGGTTCGTATCCGTGACATTGATGACTCACTGGATTTTTATGTAAACAAATTTGGCCTCACAGAAACGCGTCGTACGGAAAATGAACAGGGACGTTTCACGCTGATTTTTCTCAGCGCCACTAATGATAAAAACAATGCAGAAACCAGCCGCGCGCCGGAGCTTGAACTGACCTATAACTGGGATGCGGAAGAGTATAGCGGCGGGCGCAATTTCGGCCATCTCGCTTATGAGGTCGATAATATTTATGATTTCTGCCAGAATCTGAAAGACAAAGGCGTTACCATTAACCGTCCGCCGCGTGATGGCCGCATGGCTTTTGTGAAATCACCGGACGGTATTTCCATCGAAATTCTGCAAAAGGGCGAAAGACTGGCACCGCAGGAACCATGGGTTTCGATGGAGAATACCGGAAGCTGGTAAGCTGACCAACAGAAAAAGTAGCTGGTAAGCTGACCAACAGAAAAAGCAGCTGGTAAGCTGCCAGCAGGAAAAGCAGCTGGTAAGCTGAACAGCGCCTGAAATAAAAAGCGGCTGACATCGTCATTTTCCCAGATGTCAGCCGTCTTTAAAATCAACTATTACTGGCGGGACAGATCAACCTTGGCGGCATCCACAATGCGGATTTGTGTCGAGACCGAGCCGTTCCAGTGATTAAGCGATAAGTTACCGGCAATATGCACCATATGTCCGGCCTGATCGAACAGGAAACGCCCTAAATCACTATCGGCAGCGCGGAAGGCAATCGCATCCACTCTTTTGCCGTCCAGCCCTTTCAAAGCCACTTTCACATGATCGCGCCCGACAATACGCACATCGGCAATCGTGTGGTTCGGCAGAGCCAGCATCGGCTGGGCATGGCCTGCACCATAAGGCCCGGCCTTTTCCAATGCCTGATAGAGCGCAACTGTGGCACCGGTTGCAGAAACCGCACCGTCAATTGCCAGACTTTGCTCGGCACGCAATTCATCCACCTGTTCCGCGGCCTGCTCCTCGAAAAACGCCCGCAAAGCGCCGAGTTTGGACTTCTCCACGGTGATACCCGCCGCCATAGCATGGCCGCCGCCTTTAACCAGCAAACCCTGCTCCACAGCTTTGCGCACCAATTTACCCAGATCAAACCCGCTGATCGAACGCCCAGAACCGGTGCCCACGCCATTGGCATTAAAGGCGATGGCAAAAACCGGCCGCTTGGCGCGGTCTTTCAGACGCGAGGCGAGCAGGCCGACAATGCCGGGATGCCAGTCATCATTAGCGGTTACCAGCACCGCAGGGCCGGATTTCCCTGAAAGTTCGGCGGCAGTTTCAGCCTCGGCCTGTTGCAGCATAATCGCTTCCATCGCTTGCCGCTCGGCATTCAGCCGGTCAAGCTCTTCGGCAATTTTATTGGCTTCCACCGGATCATCCAGCGTCAGCAAACGACTGCCCAGAGCAGCATTGCCGATACGTCCGCCTGCATTAATGCGCGGCCCGATGAGAAAACCGAAATGAAAACTGTTAAGCGGCTCACCGATACGGGAAACCCGCGCCAAAGCCGCCAGCCCCGCATTGGTCTGATTGCGGGCAGCGAGCAGCCCTTTCACCACAAAAGCGCGGTTAACACCAACCAGCGGCACCACATCGCACACCGTTGCCAGCCCGACGAGATCGAGAAACATCAGCAAATCCGGTGTGCCCTGCACAGCTTTAATGCCGCGCTCGCGCAATTCCCGCGCCAATTGCACCAAGGTCAGAAACACCACACCCGCAGCACAGAGGTGCCCCTGCCCTGAAATATCATCATCACGATTGGGATTAACAATTGCGGCGGCATCTTCCGGCAAGGCACCGCCAACCTGATGGTGATCCAGAACCACCACATCGGCACCGGCATGTTTGGCAGCACTGATCGACGGCGCGCTGTTGGTGCCGCAATCGACGGTCACAATCAGCGAAGCCCCTTTTGCCACCAGTTCCCGCATGGCATCGGGATTGGGGCCATAACCTTCAAAAATACGATCAGGAATATAAATCAGGTTTTTAATGCCATAGGCATTGAGAAAGCGCGATAAAAGCGCGGAAGAACAGGCACCATCGACATCATAATCGCCGAAAATAGCAACATTTTCATGTCGTTCAACGGCATCCGCAATACGGGTTGCGGCTTGTTTCATATCCGTCAAAGTCAAAGGATCAGGCATTAAGGAGCGGATGCTGGGATTAAGAAATTCCTCAGCCTCTTCAAGGCCGACACCACGACCTGCCATAACGCGGGAAACCAGATCGGGAATGCCGTAATTCTGGGCAATGGCCAAAGCAATATTGGCTTCGCGCAGGTTGAGGCGGTCGACCCATTTCATACCCGTCGCAGAAGAACGTATTCCGAGAAACAAACGCTCATTCATATCCACGCGGGCAACTCCTGTTTTCACAAGCAAAAAGGCGACATCTTCCGATGTCGCCTTATAGCAGAATTTAATTGTCGCGCCACTCTCGTAGCTGCTCTTGTAGCGCAGAGGCTAAAAATCGTCAGGTTGCGGCGAAAATGGTGATTTCGAGAACCGGAGCGGAGCGTACTGATAGTACGTGAGCACCGGAAGCACAGAAATTGCCATTTGCAGACCAAGCTGGCGGTTTTTATCAGGAGAACTTGGACAGGTCCTGATGACGTGCCTTGATCTCACGCACAGTCTGCGAATGTGCACGCATGACGATGGTGTGGGTCTGGATGTAATCGCGGGCAAATTTAACGCCGGAGAGCATGTTGCCGTCGGTTACGCCGGTAGCTGCGAACAGCACGTCGCCTTTGGCCATTTCTTCCATCAGATAGACCTTGTTCGGATCGGTGATGCCCATTTTCAGAGCGCGGGCAATCTGATCATCGGAGTTGAACTGCAGACGACCCTGCATCTGACCGCCGATGCAGCGCAGGGCTGCAGCTGCGAGAACGCCTTCAGGCGCGCCGCCGATACCGATATAAATATCAATGCCGGTTTCATCCGGATTGGTGGTGTGCATAACACCGGCCACGTCACCGTCGCCGATCAGACGGATAGCGGCACCGGTTGCGCGCACTTCTTCGATCAGGCGGGCATGGCGCGGACGATCCATGATGCAGGCAGTGATTTCATTGACCTTAACGCCCTTGGCTTTGGCCAGAGCATGCAGGTTTTCGGTTGCGGAAGCATCAATATCCACAACGCCGCGCGGATAGCCGGGACCAACAGCGATTTTCTGCATATACACATCCGGTGCGTAAAGCAGGTTGCCTTTTTCAGCAATGGCCACAACAGCCAGCGAGTTCGGCAGGTTCTTGGCGCAGATGGTGGTGCCTTCCAGCGGATCGAGAGCGATGTCCACTTCAGGGCCGTTACGGGTGCCGACTTCTTCACCGATATAGAGCATCGGCGCTTCGTCGCGTTCGCCTTCACCGATCACAACAGTACCGGCAATCGGCAGACGGTTCAGTTCCTGACGCATTGCATCAACAGCAACCTGATCCGCAGCCTTTTCATCACCGCGGCCGCGCAGACGGGCAGCAGCCACAGCCGCGCGCTCGGTCACGCGAACCAGCTCAAGTGTCAGAATACGATCGAGCCCATGCGGGGTCTGCTCTGCAGAATTGGCCATTTAAACAGTCCTAAATTCGTTTTCGAAAGATATGCCTGCAATCTTATTCAGGTCACGGTGCCATCAATATGGCCTAACCGGTACCCGAAATTAATGACAACAGATTATCAGGCATGTTCGCCACCTTTTGTCAAAGTCGGGCACGCATCGCAAGAGACAAAGCGCGGGGATAAAAAGTAAATCGATTATACTCGGTTGAAAAACCATCACATTTGAAAACGAATGACACCGGCGGTGTATTTTCTCAGCCCAAAGACCACCCATACACCACCGGCATCCCTTTAATCGGGCATTCCAGTTTTATCCGGCAACTTGAGCGGCCTCAGCAAAAAATGCCTCCGGTGTTTCCACCTCAATCAGCTTGTTTTTAACAATCTGCCAAAAACGATTGCCGGTATTGCGCACAAAACTGCGGTCATGGGACACCAGCAAACAGGCCGCGTCACTGTTGATCAGCTCGGCCTCCAGTGCCTCCTGCCCCTCAATATCCAGATGGTTGGTCGGCTCATCGAGAATATAAAAACTCGGCTGTGTCAGCCGCAGAACCAGCATTGCCAGACGGGCCTTCTGCCCGCCGGAAAGCTGCGCAACGGGCTTGCCCTGCATCTCAATCACCATACCGGCACCGGCCAGAAGCGAACGCGCTTTCTGATCCCCGATGTCAAAGCGGCGGGTAATGGTTTCAAGCGGCGTATGCTTGTCATTCAGCTCCGACAAGGCCTGATCGCTATAGCCCAGCACCAGAGACGGCGTGGCTTTGAGCGCTGCACTTTCCGGCTCAATGCCGCTGATAACATTGCGCACCAGCGTTAAAAGCCGCGTTTTTCCCGTACCATTGGCACCCAGAAGCACAATGCGGTCGCCGGGATTAATCCACAACCGTCCGGTTTTATAAAGCAGGCGGTCATCCGGTGTGGTCACGTCAAGCGTATCAATCGTCACCAAAGCACGCGCATGGCTGCCCTGCCCCGCCAGCCGGATTGTGCCCGCAGAGCGCTCCAGATGCGCGGGTTTTGCCGCTTCTTCCAGCTTTTCCGCACGGTCTTTGAGCTGCTTTGTTTTCACCACCAGCAAATCACTGCCGGAATTAATGCCGATATTGTTGAGTTTAGCGGCTTGCTTGCGCAATTGCTGTGCCGTCTTCATATCTTTCTGATATTGGCGTGCATCCGCCGCATCCGCCTCATCAAGTGCCGCACGGGCACGACTGTAAGGCAAGGCATAGAGTTGCGAATTTTCCGGCCGCAAAAACAGTGTGCGCTTGGTTACGGCATCGAGAAAAGCACGATCATGGCTGCACATGATCACCGCAGTCGAGCGCGGCAGATCATTCAACCAGCCTTCCAGCAACGCGATTTTTTCCAGATCCAGATGGTTTGTCGGCTCGTCCAGCAGCAATAAATCAGGCTCGGCAATCTGTGTGCGCGCCAAAAGCGCCAGCCGCTGCCAACCGCCGCTCAAATGCCGCAATGCACGATCACGCATCTCCGGCGGCACGCTCAGATCATCGAGGATGATATCCACGCGCCAGCTTTCATGCAGCTGCGCATCCTCATCCAGCCCGCCCAGCACGACATTATATAAGGACAGATCCAACCAGTCCTGCGGCACATATTGCGGCACGACACCGACTTTCAAACCACGGGCGCGTGTCACCGCACCGTCTGTCGGCTCCAGTTCACCGCTGATTATCCGCATCAGGCTTGATTTGCCGCGCCCGTTGGCGGCAACCACACCAAGCCGCTCGCCCTCGCCGACAACGAGGCTTAAATGACGGAACAGATTGACGGACAGCGTGAGAGAAAGATTTTGAAGATGAAGTAAAGACATGGATTCAGCTCAGAATTGAGCCCTTAACCGCCGGATCATCCGCATCATAATGCATGGCCGCAATGGAAAAGGGCTGAATGGCTGCTGCACAGTAAAATTACACAGGTAATGACTGACAGCGCCTTACAAAAAAGGCTGAGAAAGACAGATTTTACAGTCTTAATCGGCCCTGCACAGATTACTGATACAGGGCGAAATCAGGGCCGAATGTGTGATGATGCTGATGTCGCAGAGATAACATCTTACGGCCCTCCTTTTCTGAACTGTTGTTAAACCTGCGGGATTTTTAACAAGAAACAACGCAGCAAACAAGCTATCTACCGGTGCCAAACAATAAATATGACGTGAACATAAGAAATAAGCAGAAAAAGCACATACAAAAAAGCCGCCGGACATGCCGGCGGCTTTTGCAGAAAGCAAACTCACTTATCCCGCACGTTCAATGCGGATCATCTGCGGCTTGTCATAGAGATCACCATCTTCGGTAATCGCTTTCAAAGCCTGTCTGACAGCTGATTCCGTGGTGGCATGGGTGACCAGAACCACAGTTTTCACCACGGTACTGTCAATATTGGCACCGGCACCGCGCTGTACGATGGATTCCAGCGAAATATCATTTTCCGCCATGCGCTTGGCAATGGTTGCAAAAACGCCCGCACGGTCATGCACATTAAGACGGATGAAATAGCCGCCTGCATGGGAGCGCATCTTTGCCTTTGCTGTCGGCTTCAGGTCTTTGGCTGGCGTGCCGAATACAGGCCCATGCTGGAAACCAGGACGGCTCTTGCCGATATCAGCAATATCACCAATCACGGCAGAAGCCGTGGCATTGCCACCGGCACCAGGGCCGGATAACAGCAATTCACCCAGCAAATCTGTTTCAATCGCAACGGCATTGGTCACGCCATGCACCTGCGCAATAACAGAAGATGTCGGCACCAATGTCGGATGCACGCGCTGTTCCACACCGGTTTCGGTTTTCTGCGCTACGCCGAGCAGTTTGATTTTATAGCCCAGCTCTTCCGCCGCACGGATATCCGCCAGCGAAATATTGCTGATACCTTCCAGATAAATATCATCGGCAGCAATCTGCGTGCCAAAAGCAATACTGGTCAGCAATGCCAGCTTATGCGCTGTATCATTGCCTTCAATATCAAAAGTCGGATCAGCTTCCGCATAACCGAGACGCTGCGCATCGCTCAGGCAGTCTTTGAACGAAATCCCTTCCTCGCCCATACGGGTCAGGATGTAATTGCAGGTGCCGTTCATAATACCATAAACGCGCGACACAGTATTACCGGTCAGCGATTCACGCATGGCCTTGATCACCGGAATACCACCGGCAACCGCTGCTTCAAAATTCAGCAATACGCCTTTGGCTTCAGAAATCTTGGCCAGTTCCACACCGTGATAAGCAAGAAGCGCTTTATTGGCTGTGACCACATGGCGTCCGGCATTAAGCGCGGCTTCCACGGCAGCACGGGCTGTGCCTTCTGATCCGCCGATTAGCTCAACAAAAACGTCAATATCGTCTGATTTAGCCAGTGCAACAGGATCGTCGAACCAAGCCACATTGCTCAGATCAATACCACGGTCACGGGTGCGGTCGCGGGCGCTGACCGCAGTCACGACAATTTCGCGTCCGCATTGCCTTGTCATCATTTCGGCTTTGTCGCGCAAGATGCGCAAAACCGATGCCCCTACGGTGCCAAGTCCGGCGACACCGATCCGCAATGCATTACTCATTATCGTGCCTCAGAAATATCATATATATTCAGCTACTCATTCAGATCGGGCGGAAGCGCAATGCCCCCGCCGCAATTTATTCACGCTGTCTGCTTCAGGAAGATGTTTCAGCACTCCCCAGAAACCGCTTGATGTTACGCGCGGCCTGACGGATGCGATGTTCATTCTCTACCAGCGCAATGCGCACAAAATCATCCCCATGTTCACCGAAACCAAGGCCGGGTGCAACAGCTACATCCGCTTTTTCGATCAGTAACTTGGAAAAATTCAGTGAACCGAGCGCACGATAGCGCTCAGGGATCGGAACCCACGCAAACATTGTCGCCGCTGGTGCCGGAATATCCCAGCCCGCACGGCCGAAACTTTCCACCAGAATATCGCGGCGCGTCTTATAGACATTGCGCACATATTCAATATCGCTGCCGTCACCGTTCAGTGCCGCTGTTGCCGCCACCTGAATCGGGGTGAAAGCACCGTAATCAAGATAGGATTTAACGCGGGTGAGCGCGGAAATCAGTCTTTCATTGCCAACGGCAAAGCCCATACGCCAGCCCGGCATGGAGAATGTCTTGGACATGGAGGTAAATTCCACAGCCACATCCATTGCGCCATCCACCTGCAACACCGAAGGCGGCGGATTATTCTCGTCAAAATAGATTTCCGAATAAGCCAGATCAGACAGGATGATAATATTGTGCTTGCGCGCAAAGGCCACCACATCCTTGTAGAAATCGAGCGTAGCCACATGCGCCGTCGGATTGGACGGAAAATTCAGAATCATCGCAATCGGGCTTGGAATAGAGTGTTTCACACCCCGTTCCAGTGCCGGAATGAACTGATCATCCGGCGCAGCACTGATCGAGCGGATCACCCCGCCGGACATGATAAAGCCGAAGGAGTGAATAGGATAAGTCGGATCAGGGCACAGCACCACATCGCCCGGCGCGGTAATGGCCTGCGCCATATTGGCGAAACCTTCCTTGG
>JBEBVV010000019.1:0-28315 GCA_040392545.1 Pseudochrobactrum asaccharolyticum
AATTCTAAATGGAAATATCTGCCCAAACCGGGTCAGTTCTCAGTGATAATCAACACCGCAGCTTTTCGTTGGAGTTGAAGCTCTTTATTTTGCTGCACTGCAGCTTTCTTCTTCGTAATGAGTTCATCAATGTTTCTTGCATGAGGAATCGTGCCATTCTTAATTTGGGATACTACTTCCGTGTGAACTTCATCGGGCGTGCTCTTGGCGGCTAGTTTGTAAATGATCGTGGGGGACAAAACTGAAAGGGCTTCGTGTTTGTCTGCCAGTTCTGCGGCATTCATCATATTTTGAGCTGTTCTGATGGTCATATCAAATTCAGCTTCGATCCATTTACTGAATTCACCATGTGCAAGCTTTGCTTTGATGCTGAGAAGATCGCGACCGATTTCTAGAAAAGTGGCTTTTGCCTTGTCCAGTTTTGCGCGAATGCGGGTAGCAGCATCTTGTGCTTGTTTTCTAACTGTAGATTCTGAGATAGTTGCATAGTTGAAAATAGATGCAGATACCGGAACGAGGGCTGTCTCCGGACTCTTGGTATCCAGCGCTGCAAGAGCCGCATCAAGCTCCTCATCGTTATAGGATCCATCAATTACGAGATCATTTTGTTTTTTGCTGTGGCTGGTAGTGAGCATGTATATGTCCTTTCATTAAAGATTAGGACTATTCATCTGTCACAGAAAAACAGGGATTTCGCATGGTTTTTCGCGGTTTTTTAATTTCTTAATAAAAACAACAGGTTAATGGGTATGAATTTACTGCTAAAATTTGACAATTACCTTCATGAAGTGCGAATCACTGGTTTTGATACGTGCAAAGTGATTGAGTTTTCGAACTTAGCTAGCAGCCCTAATAACACAAAATAACGGTCGTCTCTTACGCTATATATTATGAAACGTCACTTTTAGGTGTCTCTACGATAACACGAAGTCGCCCATACCATTGATCCATTTCTGCGATTACTGGTTGCAGAGAACTTGGATCGACACCGTTGCTTCCACTGTCCCAGAAATATATTTCCTGGACAGGAAATGCTAAATCACTGCTGTATAGCTTTAACGAGAGTTTTGAGATTTTGCTTTCATGACGTTTAGAACCGGATAATCCACCAAGCAATAATCCTGCTGAACCTAATAAAATGCCGCCCACGGCCGCACTAGCTATTTGGCTACCTCGGTTGGTTTTAGTGACGCTCATATCATCTTTGATGACTTCAACCGCAATTAGTTCATCAAAGTTATAAACAATAGGCTCGAGGGACATGGACATAGTTTTGATCGCGTTCAACACGACCGCAATTCTCTTACGGTTACGGTCAAGTGCAATTGCATTATCACAAATGCCGGACTTGAAAATTAGGTCAGCAGAAAAATTCTCTATGCCTTGAAGTCGCTGATCAATGTAGTTTTCTTTGCTTTTACTGAAAGACGACATCAGCCATACGATACCACCTATGATGACCGCGGCGATAAAGAATGAGAATAGAAGCGCGTCCATTTTATCTCCAGATGTGCAAGAAAAGTGCTGCACAAAAGGGAACCCTTCTCCTACTGCTTGAATAGCTATTTTCTAATGACCGGAAGTCCTTGATTTTTATAGGCAGGCTTAAACGGTCAACAACTAAACCCATGCCGCACGAAAGGGTTCCTTTTCGTCAAGAGGGGAATGGGTATCTTCATCTCGGAATAGCTGAATATTCCTCGCTAGTTATCCGGAATGAGTAAGATGAAGAAAATAGGATAGCGCTTGAGCTTATATATGATGTTTCTAGGAGAGCTAGACGCTATCTCCACTATATTATGCCTTTTTAGGCTTCTTTAAGTCTCGCAATATTTTTCCGGCGCCATGAGCTGCAAAACCTGGGAAATCAGGGTAGATTGTTGCATGGGTGAAGCCATACATCTTTTCTAAGTGTTCGCGGATATCAGGTTTTGCATCAGCCAAAATTCTGATCGTATATAGTGCGCTTTTACGATCTGATCGGATTTTCCGCATTTCAAATTTCTGGGGTTGAATTGCTACACAAGTTACTTGTCTTGCCTCATCAATATAAAGGGACTTTATATCTTTCTGGGAAGGTGTGTGGTCATTCTGTATGATATCAGCATCAGAACGCAAAAGTTTAGACTGGATCTGAAACTTTCCAGTTTTCTCTGGATTTATTGAGTTTAAATAGCCTTCTCGATATTCACTCCCGATAAGACCTCCGAATAGAAAACCGCCATTTTGAGCTGCAATACGAGAGTCAAGCGCCGGTGGTTTCCATACATAATAATGGCTGGTCCACTCGGACCGCCAATTACGCATAAAATTATTTAGATGTTCATTGTCGTCTATTCGTGCTGCTTTAACTCCTAATGGATGTTGAGGGTTGTAGTATTCTTTGCGGATGTAGCTTTCGCTCCATGGGGTATCTAAGCTATCCTCCCATTCCCGGAGTTTTTTTTCTGAATTTATAAGGTGTCCAGAAGTATCTATAGCAAATAAACGCGCATCTTTATCATCATTATCCGGATCCTGTTCTGTTGCAAAAAAAGCTGCAACCAAAGAATTAAAGCTAACATCAATAAACCTTGTAGGAGATTGGAAATGTTGAAGCATAGCTATTTGTGATAAAATGGATAAGCGTCCTGTTAGTTTTTGAGAGTGCAGCCCCCAATCTCTCAGGGAACCTAAAATTTGCTGTTCGAGTTGGGTAAAACTGTGCTCAGTTAAACGATGAGGATTGGAGTTTAGAAACTCACGATATAGCTTGCTCATAAGTCCCCAAGCAGCATTTGTTTGGCCACGCCATACTAACTCGCGATTATGTTCTGTATGAATTGTAGTGAGACTTTTTATTTTATCATGTAGATCATGGAATGAACTAACCGTAATCTCATATTGCTGCCAGTATTTATCAACATTAAAAACTGTTGCATCCATGCGATGTCCCCCATTGCTTCATTGAGTAGGAAGTTTTCTTGCAGTTTTCAACTGGATTGATGTCGTGAGACGCAAGACCGCAGGATCACTTAGTTTGCTCTTTACGACTAGAGCCTGGCCTTAGATGAGATGCTGTCAACAGAGTCTGTTTGAAAGTTTAGATGTGCAGCATCGTTGCTGTATTAATATATTAATTTAGCTATATGGCATTTACGGGGTAATAGAATTTAAATACACGATAGTGTTGCCACTTCATGTTGTATTTCGAATGCGCAGTTGCTATCCATAACCACTCAGCCTAAACGATCAACGAGATCGACAGCACGTAGATGACTGTAGCGTTGCAACATGCGCAGTTCTTTGTGTCCAGAAATGGTTGCAGTTTCAATGACGTTCAGACCTTTTTCTAAAAGGCGCGAGATTGCCTCGTGACGCAGATCATGGAACCGGAAGTCAATCATGTCAGCACGAACACGAAGATGCTCCCACGCCTGTCCTACGGCTGATTTTGTTAATGGAAATACACGCTGATCAGTGCTGCCCTCTTTAAGTTCTACGAGGGTTCGTAAAGCAAGTTGTGACAGTGGAATGTCCTGACTTTCACCGTTCTTAGTCATATCTAAATGTGCGATCCGGCGATTGAAATCAATGTCCTGCCACTCTAGCGAAAGAATTTCGCCTTGGCGCATGGCTGTTTCGAGTGCGATAATAACTAGCGAACGCATATAAGGATTGCGAGCAGTGTCTGCTGCTTCCAGAAGTTTTTTCTCTTCACCTTCTTCTAAACGTCGCTCTCGTCCACGCGGCGGTGATGGTCGCCTGATCATCCGACAAGGATTTTGCATTAGATGGACACCCCACTCTTTACGACCAATGTCTATGGCGTGCGCGAGCGTATTCAGCTCTTTAAGTATTGTGGACGTCGCAACAACCTTTAACCGTTCATCGCGATAAAGAGCAATGTCTGTAGGGCTGAGCATAGCAAGCGTGCGATACGCGATTTCATGCTTCATAAGCACACGAATGCGGTAGGTCTCAGTCTGAGCACTGCGTTTGTGCGGCGTAATCTCTGTAAGATAGCGCTCAAGCAATTCCCGGAGTGTCATTTTCTCGGCAAGGCGGGTATCTATGAAACCACCGCCGCGATCCAGTTCTGTTTCGAGATTGCGCGCCCACTTCTCAGCGTCGGCTTTGGTATCAAAACTCTTGGCTCGTGGTTTGAGCCCCTTACGGCGAACCTGTGCCTGCCAGCGTCCGCGTAATTTACGAATTGTAGCCATAGAAACTCCATCCGGTATTTCTATAGTCTCTAGGACGCCCCTTTATGGGTGCCAAGGAGGAAACCGGAACGTGAGCTTGACTGCATTGTCAGGCCTTGCATCATGATCGGAAGACCGGAAACATAGGTGTCGAGGAGAGTGGCGAGGTTGTGCCGATTGACCCGCTTTATGACTGGAAAACACATCGGAACATCGAGGAAATCAAGGTTTTTAAAATCGCTTCATCCTGATTTTCAGGGCAGCTCTTACTCGTAGAGTGCCACTTAACATGGACAGTAACTGCGCTTGTCTGCCTGAGTGGCGGGGATGCGCCTGAATATAATTATGACGTTATAAAAGCGTAGTCACATTTTTTAAAGTATTGAAATAATAGGAAGGTTTTAGAGCTTGATCGCGGCCTTCGGACCCTTCGGAGGGCAGCACTCTATCCAGCTGAGCTACGGGTGCGTAGCGGGCACAATGCCTTACGGATAGCAAAGCTTCTAACCGATGCTTTGCACTGCATCAATGGGGCAAAGGATAAATTATTGCAGAATATGTGCAAAATGTCGGGTCATGGTGCAGCTATGGCTCTGTAAGAAATTTGCTACAGACATTTTCACGACTTTATTCATTCTGCTCTGATTTAATCACTTTCCAAATAACCGGCGCTCCGAGACACAAAATGAAGATAAATAGTATAATTAAAAGGCCGATGATTTCATAATTGCTCAATGTGATTATGCCGTGATCCTCTAAAAGGCCAATATCCAACAAAGCCCCCAGAGCAAAAGCAGCCACTGCAACCATTAATCCGCTTTTTCTCGCTTTCAGTCCGCTCAGACGTTCTTTCTCGGACTTTCTGCTTTCTTCAATAATTCGATGATGTAAGGTTCTTAACTCTGTTAAATTTTCATTCGTTGTGTTGATGAGTGAGGTGATTTCAGCCTTAGCCTGCTCCGTAACCGCACACATTTCACCGAGGATTGCACCGGTCGCTTTTTTTTCAGGATCGAAATTTTGCTCAAGCCAGTCAGCAACCTCGCGCCCACACGGATCACGAAAACGGACGTGGATATTGGTGTCTTTGGGCGTGGCTTTCAAAATTTCATTACAGCCAGTGATTATGTAGCCTTTTTTTGATCCCATGCGATCAATACAATAGACACCCTCGGCTAACACGTCACCAAGATCACCCACTCGATCAGAGATCGTATAAAGTGTCACATGCCTTATGGCTTTCGATGGAATGCCAATCTTGTTGTTATTATCATCATGAGACCAGAGAGAAAGCGTGCGTTCTTTCCATAATCTTTCTCTCCACTCTTTTGCCGAGAAAATCTTGCCGGAATTTTTGTCTTCAACCTCAGCATACGGTTCTGAAATCTTTAATGCATAGGTCTGTTCTGACATAGGACACCTAAGAATTAAATTTAAGTCATCGTTCTGGGCTTATATCAACCATTTATCCGATTAACCGGCAAGATATATACTGACCTCATTTAGAGGTGTGCTTATGCACGGAACAACTCACTTATTTGAGTGTTTCGATAATTCCATCGACATCTTTGCAATCCTGATCAGAGGGCTGGGAGCCCGCACGTGCTTCGACAGAAGAGGCGGCATCATGCGCTTTTTTCACCCGCTCAATTGTCGCCGGTGACTGGTCTTTCATAAGTAGGTTGGAACTCAGTTCTACAACCTCGGTCGTACGGCGGTTCAACTCCAGTTCGGTGCAGGCTCCGGCTTCTACTGTATTGCTGCTGCCGGTTTCCTGTGCATTTTCTGGTGAACCTGCATTAATATCGAGCAGTTCAACGCTCGAAACAGCAAGGTCGCAGGCAGGCGCGAATTGTTCCGTTTTTTCTTCCCTATAGATACATTCGAAATTATAGGCTTTGCCGTCACGTACCGTAAAGACATAGCGGTTGATCGCGACTGAACCGAACCTTTTATTGGTGAAAACCATATCCACGGCCGGCTGGCCGAGCATTGTTGTCATTGCTGATGATTTGAATTTGATCGACGGAATAACTGCGATAGCTTTGGTGAATTCATCAACCACAGCCTGCTGGTTTTGCTCGCTCACGGTTTCAATATCACCGGGATCACGGGGGCCGAGAAAAGTGATATTCACATCGCCATTATCCATGCTTGACGCTGTAATACCCATCACATCACCTGTTCCATCGGCAAACATATGACTCAGCGTGAAGTCCTGCGGATATTGAAACCTGTAGCTGTCGTCGGATGCTGTGAAAACCTGTAAATCTTGGGCAAGACCGGCAGCAGGCATGCTGAGGGCGAGGGTCAGAAGCCCGAAACGAAGAACGGAAGACATGAAATCCCTTTCATGGAGCATGCCGGATGAGGGGAAACCAGCCTCGCGGAATAAGCTCGAAAATTTAATGATTGCTGATGTGCGGTAAGATAAAAGCGGTATGCGTTGCCCATATTTATCGAAGGCCAATTTGTTGGGCAAGCAGACCACTTGATGATAAAATTTCATATTCATTTGGAAAATATGACTGATTACTGTCAAATTCTATAAATTCCAAGAATAAGTTGGTTCCGGCCTGTAGATGAGGCATATCTATTCAGGGTAGGGCGCTTCTATGCTGCTATAATGCATTATAATATTGAAATGACGACCAGATACACAGTTTTATGCATGAATTGGCCTTGCCATTGAACAGCTCTGCCTTACATACTTTTCCGGCAGTCGGATGACCGCCGCGAACAGTTTTCACACGAGCAGAAGTTATATTATGCAAGAACAAACTGCGGAATTAATTAAAAACTCTCATAAATTTGCCCTTCAAATTTCTAATCTGATTGTTAGTTATGCCGTTTCAACCATCGGCGCGATCGTCATTCTCATTGTTGGCTGGATTCTTGCCAGCATCGCGCATAAATGGACCCGTCAGTCTCTTTCCCGGTTAAAAGGCTTCGATAAAACCCTGATCGGCTTTTTAAGCGCATCTGTCCGCTATGGTATTCTTATCATTGTGCTGGTGATGGTGCTCGGCCAGTTTGGCATTCAAACGGCCTCTATTCTTGCGGCTCTGGGCGCTGTCGGCCTTGCCATTGGTCTGGCTTTGCAGGGCACGCTGCAGAATATTGCGGCAGGCATTATGCTGTTGCTGTTGCGGCCTTTTAAAGTGGGGGAATCCATCAGCGCGGGCAGTATAACCGGTACGATTGAAGAAATCGGCTTGTTTGCCACGGAGCTGAAGACCTATGACGGGCTTTATGTGCTGGCGCCCAATTCATCGCTCTGGAATACGCCGGTTACCAATTACAGCCGCCTCAAAGTGCGTATGCATGATTTTAAAATCGGTATTGGCTATGAAGATAATATTCAGGATGCAATGCGAATTCTGAAAACCGTGATTGTTGAACAGAAGGAAGTTCTCACCAATCCGGCGCCGACATTATTTGTGGCGGAGCTTGCTGACAGTGCGGTTATTATTTGCTGCCGCTACTGGATCAAAATCGACGATTACTGGGCTGTTGTGCGTCATACGACCGAACAGGCCAAAACGGCTTTTGACAAGGCCGGTATCAGCATTCCTTATCCTCAGGTTGCAACACATATCAATCCTGTTATCAAAAGCTGAGTATTGTCGTGCAGACCAGAACCGGTGCCTCACCGTACCGGTTCTGGATGCGCAGTAAAACAAGCGACAATCGCACTTCTATGTGCGGTCGTTGAGCGTTTTGCGCATGCAGCGCTAACCGAAGCGTGATGATTTTGCACGCGCATCAAGTGTTGACATATCCGGTTCTGAAACTTATTTCTGCCGTCACGCAGATGGAAAACCGCGATCTGCTGATATTTTCTCCCTTATATTTGTGCCGGGGCGTGCCGGCTCGCAAGTTAGATTTCCTAGCTATGGAGCTGACAATGTTCGTTCTTCACCCGCTTAAGCGGCGTATTCTCTATGTCTCAGTTTTTGAAATTATTGCCATTATCGCTTCAACATTATTGCTGATGGTGCTCAGCGGCGGCAGTGCAGAAAATTCTCTGCCGGTTGCCGTGGTGATTTCCCTGATCGCTGTGACATGGAATTACACTTACAATCTGATGTTTGAAAAATGGGAAGCCAAGCGTAAAGCAACGGATCGCAGCCTTGCTGTGCGTATCAGCCATGCATTCGGCTTTGAATTCGGCCTTTGCGTGATCATTATCCCGATTTATATGGCATGGTATGCTGTCGGCTTCTGGAAAGCCTTTCAGATGGAAGCTGTGCTCTTGTTGTTTTTCCTGATTTATACGTTTGTTTTTACGTATATTTTTGACCTGATTTTTGCATTGCCAAACAGTGTTGCTGCAACAGAAAAAGCAGCCTGAACATCATTCAGACATGTGATTTTTTACGAACAAAAGCGGCCGATCCTTTGATCGGCCGTTTTTTTATTGCACTTGCCCGTATGGGCAGCCTTTCAGCCGCGTCAAGAATGCTCGGGGTTGAACATTCCACAGTTTCACGGCGTATCAGCCAGCTTGAAGAGGCTCTGTCATTGCGTCTCTTTGACCGGCTGGCGCGCGGCTGGGCGCTGACCGATGAAGGGCAGGGTTTACTGCATCATGCGGAACAGGTTGAACAGGATATATTCAGCTTCAGGCGCGTTGCGTCGGGTATTGATCCTTTATTCGGCACTGTGCGGATTTCTGCGCCACCGGTCATCCTCAACCATTATATTCTGAACAACCTGCATGATTTGCACAGTCAGCATCCCGGTTTGATACCGGAACTGATCGGCGAGCGGCGCGATGCGGATTTAATCCGCGCTGAGGTTGATATTGCAATTCGCCTTGGGGAGCCGGGGGTGGATGATCTTGTGATGCAGCCATTGGGCACAATTTCTTACGGGTTTTATACGCATGAGGATAAGGCTGATTGCACGGCACAAGAGCATGTTTTCATCGGCTTTGATGACAGTATGCCTGATCTGCCGCAAAGGCGCTGGGTTGAGGCCGAGGCGGCAGGGCGGCCTGTTGTGTTGCGCAGCAATGATATGATGACGATGCTGCATGCCGCACAAAATGGTTATGGCGTGGCTTTGCTGCCGGATTTCCTCGTCAGAAAATACGCCAACCTGACAAGGCTTGAAACAAAAAGCGGCCCGTTTCTGCGGCCTTTATTTTTGGTGATGCATCCGGATGTGCGGCGTTCGCAACGTGTGCGTCTGGTGGCAGACAGGCTGGCGGCTTCAATTAAAGCCATGCTCAAACAAGAAACCCCGCCGGAATGATCCGGCAGGGTTGTTATTACTGGAATTTTAGCGGTTTGATCTGAAGATAAATCTCTTAATTGACCAGATGGGTCACGAATTTAGTGACCATATAGGCATTGATCGCTTCTGAACCGCCTTCTGTACCATAGCCGGAATCCTTGATGCCGCCGAAAGGCACTTCCGGCAGCGCAAGGCCAAGATGGTTGATGGTTGTCATACCGGCCTGAATGCGCAGACCCAGTTCACGGGCATTTTCAGCCGAGCGGGTAAAGGCATAGGATGCCAGACCAAATGGCAGACGGTTTGCCTCATCAATCACCTCATCCAGTGTTTTGAATGAGGAGAAGACGGCGACAGGGCCGAAAGGTTCTTCATTCATGATACGCGCGGTTTTCGGCACATTTGCCAGCACTGTCGGCTCAAAGAAATTGCCGGTATTGCCGATACGGCGGCCGCCGGTTGTCAGTTCTGCGCCATGATCAACCGCATCCTGAATCAGGGCTTCAAGGGCAGGGATACGGCGTTCATTGGCCAGCGGTCCCATCTGCACGCCGTCATCAAAACCATTGCCGACTTTGATCGCTTTGGCTTTTTCCGTGAAAGAGGCAACAGCCTGCTCATAGACATTTTCCTGCACCAGAAAACGTGTCGGTGATACGCAGACCTGACCAGCATTGCGATATTTGGAAAAAGCCAGTGTTTTGACGGCATTTTCCACATCGGCATCGTCAAAAATGATTGCCGGTGCGTGGCCGCCCAGTTCCATGGTGGAGAGCTTCATATGCTGGCTGGCAAGGCCTGCCAGCATTTTGCCGACCGGTGTGGAGCCGGTGAAAGAGATTTTGCGGATCACCGGATGCGGGATCAGATATTCGGAAATCTCGGACGGCACACCATAGACCAGATTGACCACACCGGCCGGAATACCAGCATCGACAAATGTGCGGATCAGCGCGGCAGGCGCAGCCGGTGTCTCTTCCGGTGCTTTAACAATGATGGAGCAACCGGCGGCAACGGCAGCCGAGAGCTTGCGCACCACCTGATTGATCGGGAAATTCCACGGGGTGAAAGCGGCAACAGGGCCGACCGGCAGTTTGAAAGCCATTTGCGACACACCGGCAGCGCGTGCCGGAATGATCTGGCCATAGGTGCGGCGTGCTTCTTCGGCAAACCATTCAATAATATCGGCGCCGGAGATAATTTCAGACCTGGCCTCCGGCAATGGCTTGCCCTGTTCAAGGGTCAGCACCGGCGCAATTTCATCAGCACGTTCACGCAGCAATTCTGCGGCGCGGCGCATCAGCTTGGAACGGTCATAAGGGGAGGTCGCGCTCCAGATTTTGAAGCCCTTCTCCGCAGCTTCAAGTGCCGCATCAAGATCCGGCTTTTCCGCATGGGCAACTGTGCCGATAATCTCGCCATTTGCCGGATTGAGAACATTGATGGTGCGGCCGCTTAAGCTGTTGCGCCATTCGCCGTTAATCAGAAGCTGGGTATCGGAATAGCGCGGTGCAGTCTGTGACATGGTTCCTCCGGTATGTCCTGTCTGTGCGGTGGTTAAGCCGCATTCTATAGATGCCACTATAAAAAGCGTATCAATGGCTTGGCAAGGTATAAATTGGCGGGATGCAAATTCGCTGATGCGGCTGTAGCAGCGCTGTGTCTGATCCATCGGGCATATAATAAAAAAGGCGGGAAAATCCCGCCTTTTCAATAGGTTTTACAGTTTAGCGCAAACGTCCCGATGCGTGAGCCAGCATGGTGTAAACCTTGCCGGTATCGGAGGTCAGATAGGTCTGCGTCACCATATTATCGCGGTCGTTGCGTGCCACATCTTCCAGAAGACGCTGGAAATCATCCATATAGCGGTCTACCGCACGGCGGAAATCGCCATCCATCTGGTATTTGCGTTTGATTTCTTCAAAGGTTTGCTGGCCTTTGAGTGTGTAGAGGCGGCGTGTAAACACATTGCGCTCACCGCGGCGGTAACGATCCCACAATTCAACCGAGGCTTCATGGTCGATCGCGCGGGCAATATCAACCGACAGGGAGTTCAGGCTGTCCACCACATGGGCGGCTGAACGCTGCGGGGTAACATTGCTCTGGCTGCGCGGGGCAGGTGCTGCTGTTTCTTCATCTGCAGAAGCGCGTGCCAGCAGATTGGAGACCCAGCCGCCGCGCGGTGCTTCCTGAGGCTGCGTTGCAGCAACCGGTGCCGGTGCATTATAGGCCGGTGCAAAACTCTGCGCTGGCTGTGCAGCATGCTGCTGAACCTGTGCCGGAGCTTGGGCCTGAGCCTGTGCAGGCTGCTGGCGGGCGGTGCTGCGGTCTGCGCGGCTGTCGCCCACATCCACCAGACGGCCAGACTTGTTGACGATAGAAGCCAGTTCTTTGAGCGCATTGATCTGCTCGGAAACCGCCTTGCGCATGGCTGTGGTCGATTCCTTGGCTTCGGCAGGCATATCCAGCACACCGCGCTTCAGTTCGCCGCGTGTTGCATCCAGTTCACCGCGGATTTCCGCAGCAGAGCGGCGGATTTCATCGGTGGCGCTGGCAAATTTCTGCGCGGCCTGTTCCACAACATCCGAGATCGCTGCACGCAGCTGTTCGGTGGAGTTGCGGGTGCGGCCTTCTGTGCGTTCCAGAGCTGTGGTGACGAGGCTTTCAAAGCCCTGCATCACTTTCTCAATATTTTCAGACTTGGCAATCAGGCCGGCCGAGAGACGTTCCAGCGCATCATGGCGGTCAGCCAGCGTATCGGTGAGACCGTTCTGCGCTGAATTGATGAGATCGGAGGCACGGGACAGAACCGCGCTGTGATCTTCAAAACGCTTGGCAATATCAGTGATTTGCGCCAGCGTATTGCCGGACAGTGTATTCAACGCACCGATATTATTGTCGATTACCGTGCTGGAATTCGAGAAAATCTGCGCAGCCTTATTGGTGCTTTCAGCAAAGCTCGATGTGGTTTCAACCAGACGTGTGTCGATATTGTTGAGGTTGAGCGTTGCCTTGTCGATCAGCTGGCCGAGTTCCGCATTGGAATTGGCCAGACGGTCAATCAGACCGCCCACACCGTCGGACAGGTTGGATTTCGCTTCCTGAACGGCCGAGATGGTTTCAGCAGTCCGGCTGGCAAGGGCATTGACCAGAGCCGCATTTTCAGAACGCAGACGATCGGTCGCTGCATGGGTGGCCTGTTCAAGCTGGCTGGCAAGACCCTGACCGCTATCGGCAAGGCGCTGCACCAGAGGCTCGGCTGTATCGGCCAGAATGCGGGTGATTTCCTGCGAACGGGCAGCGAGAACCGCATTCAGTTCACGGGTGCGCTCTTCCAGAGACGAGGATGTATTCTGTGTGGCATCGGCAATACGTGCTTCAATCACACCGAGTTCACCGGTAATGCGCGAGCCGATTTCGCCCAGACCCATAGCAATCGCATCCGCACGTTCTGTGAGGCGGGCTTCGGTGCCGGAGAGATTTTCCAGAACACGCGCGCTGAAAGCCTCACTATGTGAACCAAGCACATCGCTGGTACGTGCTGCGGTTTCGGCAATGCGGGTTTCAATGCCGCTGAGATCGCCGGTGAGGCGGGTGCTGACTTCACTGATGCCGGAGGCAATGGCTTCCGCACGTTCTGTCAGGCGTGCTTCGGTACCGGAGAGATTTTCCAGAACACGGGCACTGAAGGCCTCGCTATGGGAACCAAGAACATCGCTGGTGCGGGTTGCGGTTTCGGCAATGCGGGTTTCAATGCCGCTGAGCTCACCGGTAAGGCGGGTTTCAATCGCTTCAAGACCGCTGGCAATCTGGCTTGCGCGTTCACCGAGACGGGCTTCCGTTCCGGCCAGGTTTTCAATCAGGCGGTCATTGAAGTTTTCACCAAAGCCGTGCAGGGCATCACCGGCCTTGGCAGCTTCCGCAGTCAGTGAGCTGGCAGCTTCGGTGATTTTCTCACGCAGGGCACCGGCTACAACCGTAGCGCTCTGTTCCAGCGATTTGCGCACATTATCAACGCCGATGCTGAGCGCGCGTTCCATTGTGGAGGTGCGTTCATCAATAATGCCGGTCTGATTGTCGAATGTACTCTGCAATATACCGGTTGCATTGGCAACAGCATCCTGCATGGCAACAGTGCGCTGTACCAGCGTGTCGCTGTGCTGGCGCAGATTGGCATCCAGTGCTTCTGATGTGCTCTGCATGGCTGCCTGCAATTCTGCGGCGCGGTTGCCGACAGTGCTGATATGCTCATTCAGCAGGGAACTGACAGAGCTGCTGTTATGGTTGAGAGATTCAGCGAATTGCTGATTACGCTCATCAAGCACGCGGGCATAATCCGAATGCTGCTGATCGAGCGTCGTTTTGAGCGAGGATGCACGGTCTTCGAAGCGGCCTTCCTGCTCGCTGAAAATATCATTCAGCTTGGCATTATGCGCTGCCATGGCTTCACGCATATCATTGGTGCGCTGTTCCAGAATAGCGGCATGCTGGCTGGCTGTCTGATCAAGATTAGAGGCATTGCCGGCAATGGCGCGCTCAATATCGGCACCGCGCTCGGTAATCGTCTGGCTGTGCTGCTGCATGGCGGCAGCAATGCGCTCGGCTTCACCGGAAAGCGTGGAGGATAGAGACTCGCGGCTGTCGGCAATCTGCGAGATGAAATGACCGGCGCGGTCATTAAGCAGACCGGCAACGGAATCGGTGATGCCGGACAGTTCGCCGCCGAGTTTTTCTTTGGTTTCATCAACAACAGTGCTGATCGACGAGCGGACGCCGGAGAAAGTTTCAGCAATCTCACGGGTGCGCGCAATCAGATTTTCATTGATCTGGCGCGAGCGGACTTCCAGAGCGGCATTGAGTTTTTCAGTGCTGCTGTCGATTGCCTGCGCACGGCCTTCAAATTCTGTAAGCAGCGAATGACCGCGTGCTGCCAGTGTGGCATTGAGATTGGCGAGACGTTCGTCAAACTCTGTCACCATATTCATGGTTGCATCACCGAGCAGCGAAGCAATATTGGATGTCCGGGCATCCAGTGCTTCCGCCAGCGTTTCAGAAAGATTGCGCGAGCGTTCTTCCAGTGTGGCAATGCGTGTATCGAGAATTTCGACAAAATCGCCGCCCGAGGCGCTGATGCGGGTGGAAATATCGGTGCTGCGGCTGTCAATCGCCTCGGAAATCGCAGTGCCGCTTTCATTGAGGCGGTTGATCATGGTTTCACCGGCATGCGACAGCGACGAGGTCAGCTCGCTGGAGACGGTGAGAACATTGTCACGGATAATATCGCTGGCCGAAGACAGTTCTGTTTTCAGATGTTCATGCGCACCGGAGATCGAGGAACGTACGCGTTCAGCATGGCTGATGACTGCTTCACGTTCATTGCCAAGCTCGGCAATCAGAGCGCGGATGCGCACTTCATTATCGCTGTAAGCGCGTTCCAACTGATGCACTTCGGTCTGAACAAGGGTTTCAAGCTCAACCGCACGGGCGAGGGTGCGTTCAATCCCTTCATTCATGGCGGCGACTTCACGGCGCACAGCCTGACCAAGGGTGGAAACGCGGTCACCGGCTGCCGCTTCAGGCGAAGCAAGGCGCAGGGCGGCTGCGGTCATCTGACGGGCAGCGGATTGCAGTTCTTGTGCGCGGCGCACCATCTGGGCAAAGCCCCAGAACATCACCACCGGAATGGCAATACCGGCAGCAACGCCGACGCCGGTTGGCGTGGTGAAGAAATCTTTGACCGCCTGGAATGAGGTGAGACCCTGCGGGCTCAGCGCATGGCCGAGCGCAAGACCACCGGCAGCCCAAAGGCCGCTGACAGCGGTTGTTGTCCAGAAAACACTGGAAGAGCGGCTGTTTGTGCGGCGCAGCAACAGGTTTTCATTGCGCAGATCGTCATTGGCCGGTTTGAAAGGAGCGGCGGTTGCCGGTGCTGCCTGATTGGCGGCAGTGCGGGAAATTGTGGTTTGTGCAGCTTCCGCCTGCACGGCTTCCGCAGCGAAATCATTCAGATCATCAATATCCGCGATTGCCGGAACAGGTTCTGCCTGATTGGCAGCCTGCAAAACAGTCGTATTTTCCTGAGGCTTGCTTGCTTCCTGAATTTTGCTTTCCGGTGCAACAGGGGCGGCTGCAGACGGGGTAACTGCAGGCGGCGCGGCTGGCGTGACCGGAGCGGCAGGAATATCAGCCTTGGCTTTAATTTCTGTAGCCGGGGTTTCTTTGGCTTGAACTTCTTTTTTCTGCGCTTTGACTTCAGGGCTTTTCTCAACCGGCGCAGCCACAGCGGCAGCAGTGGTTACAGCGGCAACGGCTGCCGTTGCAGCAGTTGTGTTCTGTTCCTGTGCCAATTCTTCAGCCGCGCGTGAAATCTGGCTTTCCAGATCATCCAGCGAGAATTCAACCTCAGGCGCATCAAAATTCAAATCCAGCTCAAAATCATCGTTGAAATCCAGATCCAGCCCGTCTGAAAGGGCTTGTTCCATATCAAGCTCAAGCTTTTGTGCTTTTGTATTTTGTGCCATAGCCGTTTTTACCCCGTACTCATACAATTACGCAGATAATCATGTTTTGCCGCGCAGCCGGTTTATACAACAGGCCGGTAACAGACATGTTGCGCAGTCTATAGGTTAAAACTTCCGGAGCCATATGGGAACTGCGGAAATTGCGGTTGATGAAATGTTTAAAGATAAGGTTAACGCGGTGCTTTATAAAGTTAACGAAACCAAGCAAATGCGCGGTTTTTTAAGGCTTAGCTAATTGTGGAAATCTTTTCCGGTTAAATTTTGCCGCGTGCAATATGACTATTTTGTGGCTTTTCACCGCTGTTTTATACCCTGTTTTGCCCGTTGACTATAGGTTGATTTTCGGTGCAACAGGCTGTTGCGCCGGTTTAAAGGGGCAAGTGCGCAAGAGATTGCGGGCACTGTCATATGGGGCAGGATGATAGGCCTGTGGTTACTATGTTAAGCAAAGGCTTGAGGCTATAAGCAGCCTCTTATTGACGCAGCCCGCTTATCTGGCATGAATTGGCGCTTGAACTCACAGCTTGCAGCACGTATCTGCCGTGCAACACATAGTCTTTTATATTGTCGGCATCACCGGTTCAGCTTTTTGAAGGGCGGGCAGGGATTTATATGCGGGCTTTTATCGGGATAAATAAATGACCAAGATTACATTTGTTTCGGCTGACGGCGCGATCCGCAACGTGGTTGAAGCGGAAAACGGTTCCACAGTGATGGAAAATGCCATTCGTAACGGTATTCCCGGTATTGATGCCGAATGCGGCGGTGCCTGCGCCTGTGCCACCTGCCATGTCTATGTGGATGAAGACTGGACGGATGTTGTGGGCGGGCCGGAGCCTATGGAAGAAGATATGCTCGATTTTGCCTATGATGTGCGCGCCAATTCGCGCCTGTCCTGCCAGATCGTTGTGCGGGACGAGCTGGAAGGTCTGGTGGTACAGATGCCGGAACGTCAGGGCTGAGGCATCACACAGATCAATATATCCGGTGAAAAATTATGAAGCGGTTTGCATAAAGCAAGCCGCTTTTTTATTGCGTTGATCGAGAACAATGCGCCTGCGGATTGCACCTTATAAACACGGTTTTGTGTTTGTATTTCAACACTCTTATCGGGCATGTAGACTATGCGGAACCGCAGCCTGTAAAAACGACAGGTGATTATTCGGGGCGAAAGCCGCAAAAACTATAGGCATTTGTCACAAACTTGACTATAGAACTCGTATTGAATTTTGTCCGGTGCTTTCCGACTGAAGTTTCAGCGGATTCTTGCATGCGGATCAGCCGGTTTCCGGCCATTTATGCTGCCTGTTCATCCCGAGGGCAGCAAATACAGAGCATGTTCTGTGTGACAGCTGGCAGAGCATAAGATTAATGTGACAGATCGTAATGGCTGGCGCAGCTGTTATGATTCAGCGAGATTGAAGATATGAGCGAAGTTATCCGCACGGATGTTGTCATTATCGGTGCCGGTCCGGTTGGGCTGTTTGCTGTTTTTGAGCTGGGTCTTTATGACCTGAAATGCCATCTGATTGATATTCTTGACCGTCCGGGCGGTCAGTGTGCCGAGCTTTATCCTGAAAAGCCGATTTATGACATTCCGGCATGGCCGGAAATCTCCGGTCAGATGCTGACCGACAAGCTGCTGGAACAGATCAAGCCATTCTCCCCGCAGTTCCATTTCAACCGTATGGTCACCAAGCTTGAGCGACTGGAAGACGGTTCTTTCCATGTGGAAACCGATGAAGGCGAAGTGTTTGAAGCCAAGGTTGTGGTGATTGCTGCCGGTGGCGGTTCCTTCCAGCCGAAGCGTCCGCCTGTACCGGGCATTGAAGCCTATGAAGGCAAGAGCGTTTATTACGCCGTGCGCCGCGTTGAAGCTTTCCGCGATCAGGATGTGGTGATTGTCGGCGGTGGCGACAGTGCGCTGGACTGGGCGCTGAACCTGCAACCGATTGTTAAAAGCATGACCGTTGTGCATCGTCGCCCGGAATTCCGCGCGGCACCGGACAGCGTGAAGAAGATGTTTGAGCTGGTTGATGCCGGTAAAATCCGCTTTGAAGTTGGTCAGGTTTCCGGTCTTGAAGGCGAAAACGGTGACCTTTCCGGCGTTAAGATCAAAGGTGGCGAAGGTGAAACTGTTCTGCCTGCCACACGCATGCTGCCATTCTTCGGCCTGACCATGAAACTGGGCCCGATTGCTGATTGGGGTCTGAACCTGCATGAAAACCTGATCACCGTTGATACAGAGAAGTTTGAAACCTCCGAGCCGGGTATTTTCGCGATCGGCGATATCAACTGGTATCCGGGCAAGCTGAAGCTCATTCTCTCCGGTTTTCACGAAGCCGCATTGATGACACAGGCTGCCAAGCGTATTATCAGCCCGGGCGAACGCGTTGTGTTCCAATATACAACATCGTCGACCAGCCTGCAGAAGAAGCTCGGCGTTAATTAAAAACGCCATCGCGGCTCCGACACCTTTGGTGTCATGGGTTAGTAAATGGCACCTTTGGTGTTAGCTCTTGCATGAGATGAATATGAAAAGCCCCGTATCCATGATGCGGGGCTTTTCGTTTATAGATCGCGCAAACGGGCAGGCGACAGACATGTGAGGGGAAGCGGTGCTCAATAAAAAGGCACGATGAAAAGTTTCCTTTCCATCGTGCCCTGCAAACGCGGCTCTGTTTTATCAGTTGTTCAAGGACTGGAGGTCAGAAGAACCATGAAACTGCCGCGTTTTATAAGGAGATCAATTTGGGGAGTGATCTCCTTAATCCTCTATGTCAGAAAGAGCGTTGGAAGCGGATAACGCCGCCAACAGCATCTTTTTCCCCGCTGAGAATGCGCACCGGATGGTCTTTTTTCCATGTGGTATAGTTGAATTCAGGGGTAATCGTGAAGCCGGAAACCAGTTGATAGGCGACATTGGCGGCAACCGCAGTCTTGCCCCAGTCTTCATAAGCCGCTTGCAGGTTAAATGTGGCATTGTCGGTTGCTTTGAATTTGGCGCCACCCCAGACTGCCCATTTGCCGCCCCAACTGCCATACATGCCGGTATTCTCATCATAGGAGGCATAACCGCCTTGCAGCCATACCGAGAAGGCATCGGTTACATTGACATCAAGCCGGACTTTGCTGGCCCATTCTTTAAGATTGGAGTCATAGGCAACTGTCGCTGCAAGCCCGCCCCATCCTTGTGCAAATTTCAAACCGCCGACAACATGCGGCATATAGCTGTCGATACGATTGTCGTAATCGCGTTGCAGCCAGAAGCCGGACGCATCATTATAATAATTGCTTTGGCCCTTATCGCCGCCCTGTTCAAAAGAGAGGATGGCTGAGAAGCCGTTGCCCGCCGCAAAAGTATAGCTTATCAGATTGGTGCGGTAATAACCGGCGGCGACCACATCATCATTGATAATATCGCCGAGATAGCCGGTGAATGTATGAAAGGCCGATTCATCCAGCCCGATGCGCAAACCGCCAAGCTGCATATAAGCGAAATTCAATGTATGTGCGGCTTGCGAACCATTGGAAAAATTGAATCGGTTTTCCGTATAGGTTTTCAGCGTGCCCAGTTCTGTTTCTGAAACCGTGTAGGTTTTCAGGGTAAAGCGTGCCAGCTTGTCCCATGTATCCCGATGGTCGCCATTGGCATCCGTATAGCCCAGCTTGTCACCTGTATAAGGATCATCTCCGGCTGCTGCCTGATAGCGGACATAACCACCGATACGTAGACAGGTTTCCGTTCCCGGTATGTAGAAATAACCGGCACCATAGGCATCACAAATACGCACATATTCAACGGCCTCAGGCTCCGGTGCGATGATCGTATCCGCCGCATGAGCGCCCGACATTACAACAAGCATGATGGCGGAACTGTAAAAAAATGTTTTACCGGTCATGGGTGTTTTCTCGCTCAGGCTGACGGGTTGTGGACGGATTTTCAGGCAAAAAAATGCTGTGGCGCAAAGATATGCGCTCAAATATGGTTCCGGATTTTCAGATATTTTTACTGGCCGGTTTGATCAAAATTTCTGTGGTTATGATCAATTCGTGGCTTCAGAATACGGCGTGCAATGGTTTTTGCTACTGTCGATTATTTCAGGATTTACATATTGGCACGTTGTGTCTTGCCCATATGAAAAAGCCCCGCATGGTTGGTGCGGGGCTTTTGGAGACCGGATGGTCAGGATTTTTTCTGCTGCTGTTGCTGCCAGCGTTTTTCGAGATTTTGTGTCAGCAACCGCTCAAAGCGCGTTTCGAAATTGACCGTTTCCACACGGTCAAAACGCTGCTGCTCCCTGTCATGGCTGGCGAAAATATCATTGGTGATCTTATCGACATTGGCGCGCAATGTGGCGCAATCGCGCTCATAACGCATACTGCGTACCCGCCGCTCCAGTTCGGATGCATGAGCGCGCGCGATCACAATATGGCTTTCCTCATGACGACGGATATCTTTGACCAGCGTATCCCAGACAAGGATTGTATCCGGTGCGGCGCGGCGGCGGCTCTGCCAGCTTGGCAGATTGATTGTGGCGCGCACATGCGCCTGCACATCGGAAACGCGGCAATATTTACCGTCGGATTTATATTTGACGCGCGCATCAAAGGCGAGTTTCGTGGAGCCCGGATGACTTTCTCCGCCATTATTGAGTTTGGGGCCGTTTTTCGCCAGTGATTTGTCAAGCTGCTCGGCCGTTTTGCCATAGACCGGAAAATAGCGGTATTTGCGGGTGACAGATGCGGCATTGGCATCGCTGACAGCTAACAGAAGCAGACCGGTGAGGGTGATGCTGAATATTTTACCGGACATTCTCTGTTCCTTTGCTGGGCGTCATCATGACAAAAGCCTGTTGCATAAACCGCTTTCTGCTTTTGCGCTGCACTCTAACGTGAAATGCGGCAGAAATGTTCTGACAGGCTGATTTACTCAAGATCGTGTGACTTTTAACAGTCCGTGAAATATGTAAAGAACCTGTAGCCTACTTTTAAAACAGTGCGGTTTTAAAGGGTTAATTGCAAATATGATTAAGAGATCCCCTATGATGAGACAATGGCAGCTTGCCCATGGACGAAAGCTGGAACTTGGCGGCAAGGCATTGATTATGGGGATTTTGAACATCACGCCGGATTCTTTTTCTGACGGCGGCGCCTATCTGGCACAGGATAAGGCACTGGCCTCCGCCCGCGCCATGCTTGATGAGGGCGCGGTGATTATTGATGTGGGCGGTGAATCAACCCGTCCTGATGCGGTGCCGGTCAGTGCTGCCGAGGAGCAGGACCGCGTGCTGCCGGTGATCGAGGCGCTGGCCAGAGAATTCGGCTGCCTGATCTCGGTTGATACCTATCGCGCACAGACCGCAAAACTTGGCATTGCTGCAGGCGCCCATATTGTCAATGATGTCTGGGGCTTGCAGCGCGAGCCGGATATTGCTGATCTGGCGGCTGCAACGCGTGCCGGACTGGTGATTATGCATACAGGGCGTGAGCGCGATGTTCTGCCTGATGTGATTGAAGATCAATATGTGTTTTTGCAGCGCTCTCTGGCGATTGCCAAAGATGCAGGTGTGCATCATGATCAGATTATGCTTGATCCGGGTTTTGGCTTTGCCAAAGATACGGATGATAATCTGCAATTAATGGCGCGCTTTGATGAGCTGAAAAAATTTGATCTGCCTTGGCTGGCCGGTACATCACGTAAGCGTTTTACCGGTGCGGTTGCGGGGCGGGACATTGCATCCGAGCGCGATGCGGCAACGGCGGCCACCAGTGTGATCCTGCGCCTGAAAGGGGCGGATATATTCAGAGTTCATAATGTTGCGATGAACCGCGATGCTTTGCTGATGGCCGATGCCGTGCTGGCACAGCACCATAAATGACACGAAAACTGCCTTTGTGCGGTTCAAAGGGCAGGCGCAGTCCGGTTTAACTGCGAGAGACTGTTGACAGTTGCGCTTCTCTGTTTGCAAATTGCATGAGAAACAGAAAAACACTGAGAGTTTCTGTTTAAACTTTTCCGGCAACGGAAGAAATGAGGACTTTTGTACACGATCCGTTTGAAAAACTGCGCCTTCTTTGCGCATCACGGTGTTTTTGAAGAGGAAACGAAGCTCGGCCAGCGTTTCTATGTGGATGCAGTGCTGAGTGTTAATCCGGGTAGTTCTCTTGAAAATGACGATATTGAAGGCACTGTGCATTACGGGATTGTTTTTTCCATGATCGAGAAAATTGTCACCGGAAAACGCCGTTATCTGATTGAGGCACTGGCGTTGGACGTAGCCAAGGCGCTGTGCGCCGCGTTTCCGCAAATTCACAAAGCGGAAATCACCGTACGCAAGCCGAATGCGCCTGTGGCCGGTGTGCTGGATCATGTTGAAGTGACGGTCGGGTGGCCTGCTCTATGAAGGCACGCGAGGTTCATAAAGCCTGGCTGTGTCTGGGTGGTAATGTGGGCAATGTGGTGCAAACCATGGCGCAGTCTTTGCAACTGCTTGATGAGCGGCAGGATGTGCGTGTGATTGCGGTCTCACCGGTTTTTCGTACACCGCCCTGGGGTAAAACCGATCAGGACTGGTTTTATAATGCCTGTGCAGAAATTTCGACGCTTCTCAATCCGGCGGAATTGCTGGTGGTAACCCAGACCATTGAAAAGCGCTTGCAGCGTGTGCGCAGTGAGCGCTGGGGACCGCGTACGATTGATATTGATATGCTGGCCTATGAGCGGGTTTTCGCGCTGGAAACACCGGATTTGATTTTGCCGCATCCGCGCATTGAACAGCGGGCTTTTGTGCTGGTGCCGCTGGCAACAATCGCGCCGCAACTGAAAATCCGCGGGGAAACGGTTGCCAATCTTCTGGAAAAAGTCGACGGCAGTGAAATCCAGCAGTTGAGCTATGGCCATCGCTGGTGGCAGGAAAGCACGTTCTGAGCGATAGTCTGCGCTTCTGTCAAACTGTCATCATGCTGCAATCTCATTGACTTAAAATAGATTTTTAATGTTACGGGAGATCTGCATGACGCAGGCAGAAGAGCAATGGGCGCAGGTTGATGCCTATATGGCAAAGGCGCTGATTACACCGGATCCGGTGTTGGAGGCCGTGTTGCAGCGCAATGCGCAGGCCGGATTGCCTGCCCATGATGTAGCAGCCAATCAGGGCAAATTGCTCAATCTCTATGCGCAAATGTGTGGTGCAAAAACAATTCTGGAAATCGGCACACTTGGTGGCTACAGCACAATCTGGCTGGCGCGGGCACTGCCTGAGGGCGGTAAACTTATCACGCTTGAAGCCAATGCCCGTCATGCGGAGATTGCACAGCAAAATCTGAATGATGCAGGTGTGGCGGATAAAGTGGAAATCCGCATTGGCGCGGCAGCACAAAGCCTGCCGCATTGCGCAGATTATGCGCCTTACGACCTGATTTTCATTGACGCTGATAAGCCGAACAATCCGCTTTATCTGGAATGGGCGCTGAAACTGGCGCGCAAAGGCACCGTGATTATCGGCGATAATGTGGTGCGTAAGGGTGCGGTGTGTGATCCGCAATCCAGTGATGCCAATGTGCTAGGTGTGCGGCACTTTTTTGAGATGATTGCGCAGGAACCACGCCTTGAAGCCACAGCTTTGCAGACTGTGGGTTCCAAGGGCTGGGATGGTTTTGTGCTCGCTCTTGTGCGCTGAAACGCCTTATCTGTTTTAAAGCGTATAAAAAACGGACTGTCGCCAGTCCGTTTTTTGTTCGATCCCTGAAAGGTGTTTCAGTTGCGGGCGATACTGCTGACTGCGCCGCCGTCCACGCGTTTCAAATTCATGCCGACAACCGGCACCATTGTATCTTCCACTTTAACGGATACGGTAACATTCATGGTGTTCTGGTCTGTTACACGGGCCAGCATGGCACCGTTGAGCTGTTTGCGGCTGAGTGCGAAAACAACACGGTTACCGCTGACCGAACCTGAGGTGACATTGAGGCCTTTGCCTTCAGCGCCGTCATTGAATGTGCCGCTATAGCTTTTGCCGGTGCGCACAACGGTTGCTTTCATCGGCTGGGAAAACACGCCGACGCGGCAGGTGCCGTCGAGTGTCATACCAACGGCTGCATCCGGTGTGGAGCCGGACAGATTACAGATGAATTTGGTACCTTTGTATTTACCGGCTACCACTTCACCCGGGCCGCTCCACTGGCCTTCAACATTACGGAAGAAGATTTCATCTTTGTCCGATGCCATTGCAGAGACAGTGCTGGCTGCGGGAGCAAGCAGGAAAAAGCAGGCGGCAGTGGCACATTTGATCATGACAGAACTCTGTTCCGGATAAAATTACAAGGTGACTTCAATGGCTGTCTGTTTTTGAGGCTGCGCAATTGATGCGGGCAGAATCCTGTCAAACAAAACACCAGAGCCAGCCCCTATAATCGGCTGGAATGGTTAATACGAAGTTTCTAGTTTGGTTTTCCTGTTTCATCAATCGGAAAAACGTCGAAGATTATTAGTTCTGTCGCATTGTCTAATAATCTGGTTATTACAACAGGATCAGCGAGACGCGTGATGCAACCGGCCGTTTTCTTTCTGAGAATAAGCATGGAGCCGGTACCGGATCTGTAAAACTGTCAGTCCGGTTTTTTCTGCGTGGTGGCTTTTACAATATCGCCGACGAAATCACTGATATTCGGTCGCTTTTCCGCATCAAAAGGCAGTGGGCGCACAATATCCATGGCGGAAATGCCGATACGTGCGGTCATCATACCATTGATCACACCTTCACCGAGTTTGGCGGAAAGGCGTGAGGCCAGCCCGTGACCCAGCAATTGCTGCACCACACTGTCGCCCATTGCCAGCGTTCCGGTCACCGCCAGATGGGCGATAACGCTGCGGGCAAGGCGCAAAAAGCCGAAAGAACCGGGGCGGCAGCCGTAAAGTTCGGACAGGCGACGGATCAGCCGCGATGATTCGAAGATCACATAGGCAATATCCACCAGCGCACGCGGGCTGACAGCCGTGACGATGGAAACACGCTTGGCGGCATTGAGGATCAGCATACGCGCTTCCCGATCCAGAGGATGGAGAATTTCCCGCTCGGTGATGCGGATAAGATCGCGCCCGTCAATAATATCGCCGCGCAAGGCTTCCAGCGTGGTGCGGCCACGGGCGGTTTGTGGCAGGCTGGTGGTGATTTCCAGCAATTTGTCGGTCACTTTGCGGGCTTTACCGGCATCATTGCGCTCTGTGGCTTGCGCTGCAGCTGTGCGCAGATCCTGCACGGCGGAGAGGCGGCGCAGAGCCAGTCCTTCACGGATCAGCAGCGCAATCAGCGAGATGAGCGCGGTAATGGCCACGGCCAGAGTGAGCCAGCCCAGCCATCCGGCGCGGTTGAACATGGCGAGGATCAGATCTTCTGTCCAGATGCCGACAGCAAAGCTGACCAGCAGGCCAAGTGCGGTAAAAAACACGCTGCGCAATGTGAAACGGCGCTTGATCAGGCTGGCAGGCGGCGGGGTGAGTTGCACACCGGCATCCATGGCTTCCTGCTCAAACACATCCACATCTTCAACCGTTACCATGGACAGATCGCGGATGGCCACCGGTTTGCGCGGTGCGGCTTGTGTGGTGCTGTCTGCGGATGGCTTGATGGTAAAGCTCATCGGCTTGCGTGGTTTGTCGCCGTTTTCCGGTGTTTCTGTCATCGGGCGCTCCTCAGGCCAGCCTGTCGCCAAACAGGAACTGCATGGCACGATCAAGGCGGATATGCGGCAATGTCAGATGTATTGTATCAAGATCTGCTTTGATATGCGGTGGCCTGAACCGCACAAAGCGGATCGGTGCCTGATGCGCACGCTCCTGCGGAGGCAGAACCGGCTGATCAAAAATATCCTGAATATTATGCGGCAGATCGCCGGGGAAAATAGCGGTTTCAGTTTCCCCGTCAAAGATTTCGCCGTCGATAATCTCACCCTTTAAAGGTGTGCCGACAATGACCGGTAGCGTATCGCCATTTTGCGAAACCGTTGCTTCTCTGGTCGCACGCACGGCGGCCATGGCCAGCACATCAATCTCGGCGCCGGACATATCGGCATTGCGGGCAGCGCGGTCAACGAGCTTGCGCACAATTGCCTCAAGGCGGTTATGGCTTTCATGGTGCAGATGGTCGGCTTTGGTGGCGGCAATCAGGATGCGGCCGATGCGTTTCTGGATCAGGCCGGTGAGGAAATTGGAACGTCCTGCACGGAAACAGGCGAGAATTTCTGTCAGCGCCCGTTCCAGATCGCGCACAGCCGCGCCGCCGGCATTGATGGCCTGCATGGCATCCACCAGCACAATTTGCCGGTCGAGGCGGGCAATATGCTCACGGAAAAACGGTTTGACCACATGGGTCTTATAGGCCTCATAGCGCCGTTCCATCATAGCGGCGAGGGAGCCGCTTTTGAAACTGCCTTCGGGTAAATTTGGCAAAGGCGCAAAAGTGAGAGCGGGAGAGCCTTCCAGATCGCCGGGCATCAGAAAACGTCCGGGCGGCAGCGTGGATAAAGCCTGCTCATCGGATTTACCGGCGCGCAGATAATCTGTGAAACTGCGGGCCAGCCTTTGCGCGGTCATTTCATCGGCAGGGGCATTGGCATTTGCCGAAGCTGCTTCGCGCAACCATGCACCGGCAAAGTTCAGATGCGCGGCTTCATTGGCCAGTGTGAAGGAATCGCGGGAGAATTCAGCATAGGTTTTGCCGAGCAGCGGCAGATCGAGCAGCCATTCCCCCGGATAATCGACAATATCAATGGATAATTTGCCGGAGGAGAACATGCGCCCCCATGAAGAGGCCGACTGATATTCGATTGTCAGGCGCAATTCGGAAATAGCACGGGTGGAATCCGGCCAGATACGGTCATGAACCAGTGCGGCCAGATGATCTTCATATTGAAAACGCGGCACGGCATCATCAGGCTGCGGTTGTAAATAGGCGCGGGCAATGCGGCCGGATGCATAAGCATCAAACAATGGCAGCCTGCCGCCCTGTGTCAGATTATGCACCAGCGAGGTAATGAAAACGGTTTTACCCGCACGGGACAGGCCGGTAACGCCAAGCCTTAAAGACGGGGTGACAAGATTGCCGCTACGCTCCATCAGCGTATCAAAAGCGATTTTGGCTTCATCCGTCAGAGTTGTCAGTCTGGCCAAAAATGCCCCCGTCATCACTGTTACTGTATTATATATGTCTAATCCGGCTACTGAAAACAATATCAGGCATAAGAGAATATGGGGGAGAATATGAAGCTTCGGGTTTCAGCCGCGTTCAGGAAAATAAAGGGCTGTAAGCTCTGCTGTCTGCGGGCTGAAAGCGGAGAGGGCTTGCACCGTTTCAATTATAGCCAGTCCCGCTGTGGGGAAGCCGAAACTTGACGCGCCGGAGAAGTCATCATGCCCGCGGGTGAAGAGCAGGGCGCAATCTTCAATGCTCGGATTATGGCCGACAACCAGCACGCATTGTGCATTTTCGGGTGCCATTGTGCGGATTTCCTGCAAATAGCCCTGGGCATCCGCTCTGTAGAGCGCTGCACTTTCATGAATGACAAGCGGGTTGTGCGGAGCGGCTGCATTCAGCGCGTCGCAGAAAATTTCAGCGGTTTGCATTGTACGGGTGGCTGCGGATGAAAGCACAAAATCCGGCCGCGGGCCGGTTTGCAGCAAATGCTGAGCCTGCAAGGCCGCTTCAGCTTCGCCGCTCTGGCTTAAAGGGCGGTCAAAATCTTTGCCATTGCTGCCCGGCAGAACGGCGTGAGCATGCCGGAGAAGAATAATTGTGCGCATGACTTTGTTTGGCAGTTTTTACGGCGAAAAGAAAGAGGCTTTTGCTGGGAGGCATATGAGGCCAGATCATCCTGCGCTTTATACCACAGGTTGTTATTCCTTTATCCGGTGTTGCAAATTTGCATAATGGTGCCGGAAATTATACGTGTAGTGTTCATATATCTGATTGGCGCTGTTTTTACCGTCAGAGCGCTTTGCGGTGAGTGCAAATCTTGAGCGATAAAATCTAGCTTTTATGTGCGATGATTAATTTGCATGAAACGATAGAAAAAACACATTCTTAAGAAGCGTTAAGATTTGAGAGAAGAATTTTATACATTGGTATTGAATTATATTGTTTTGAAGTAATAACTAAATACTTTAGTTTTAATTTTTTGTCATGCTTTGAAAAATGCAGAATTGAGTTTTATATAACTTGTCATATTGGGCGCGATTTTTTCCTGAGGTCACAAAAATACTTGATATTGTGTTTTTTATGGTTGTGTCACGCTTCTTATAGACCTATAAGGCGCCACGTCTCCTAGGTGTGGGGTGATTCAAAATGAGTGAATTAATCGACCTTAACTACA
>JBEBVV010000020.1:0-27009 GCA_040392545.1 Pseudochrobactrum asaccharolyticum
ACCGCTCACAACCCATTGTTCCGACTCAAATTTCCAGAATCAAGCGACAAAAAAGGGCAAAAAAGAAGAATCATTATCCGGATAATCAAAGAACAACCGGATCATCAGTGCAGCTTCACGGGAAACTTTCACAATTTTACGCTCCACACGAACAAGAACCGTCTTATCGCTTTGATTTTCAGTTTGCTGAAAATCCTGATTCCATAACAAAGCCGCTGCAGGCAAGGCATCCAGTGTAAACACTGTAACCATTAGGCTCAGTTCAAATGCTGCCGTTTGGTCAAATCCGCACTCTATATAATGTCTGACATGGTGCCCGACACTCACATGCCCTTCCCTGAAGGAAAATTAATCGTTAGATTACAGTGCCTGTCTCTATAAACAGGTATGAAAAATAGAATTGAAATATCCGCTTTTATGCGGATCATATGCATGAGTGACCGCACAACTAAAATATCAATAAACCTGCCCGTCGCCTTTCTAATTCTGCGCCAATTCTAAAAGATCAATCTCAGCCAAATCGTTTCCGGTACCATTCGTGCCGGTACATTTGCGATTACAGGATAAAAACCGTGATTACACGTCTTTCAAAAGCTGCTTTGGTGCTGGCTTTGTCAGCCTTCGCCTTCATGGTGTCTTTCAATAACATTACTGACTATGGCTCGAACTTCGCCTTTGTTCAGCATGTTTTCAGCATGGACACGACTTTCCCCGGCAATGCCGCTATGTATCGCGCCATTACCACACCTGCGATCTGGCATGTGGGCTATTGGTTTATCATTGCCGGTGAATCGCTCACCTTCATTCTGTTACTGATCGGCGGCATTAAATTACTGACTGCACGCAATCAGTCCGCAGAAGCTTTCAACACTGCCAAGAACTGGACCATTGCCGGTGCAACAATCGGTTTTCTTGTCTGGTTTGTCGGCTTCATGGTTGTCGGCGGCGAATGGTTCCTGATGTGGCAGTCACAGACATGGAACGGTCAGGATGCAGCCTTCAAATTCTACATGTCGATTCTGGCCGTGCTGATTTATGTGGTGCAGCCGGAGCGTGAATTAAAGCGCTGACATTATATACAGCACAAGAAAACGAAAAGCGCCGCTACGGATGACCGTTGCGGCGCTTTTTATACTTAATGATTCCCGTGAAACATTTACCCTTTCAGCAAAGTTTCAAACGCAGCACCAATCGCCAGAATTTTGCGGTCTGAGCCATTGCAGCCAACCAGCATCAAACCTGCCGGACGCTCCGGCATTGGCATAGGGATTGAAAGTGCCGTCATCGCAAACTGATTAACGATCTGCGTATTGCGCAAATAAAGCGTTTCAAAGTGATCATAGGCGGCTTCATCCGCTTCCACCTGCGCAATGGCCACGGCCTTAACCGGCGTTGTCGGCATCAGAACAACATCAAAACCCGCCATCATATCATCAGCCTGTTTCACCAGTCCGCCGCGAAATGCCTGCAACGCCTGATAATCAGCATCCGGTATTGTCAAACGATCACGCAATGGCACACTGACGCGCTCATCAACCGGTGCGGATAAATCCCCCAGCCAGTCCTTGTGAATCTTTGCCGCCTCAATACCAACGATGGATCCGTTATTCGGCCCTGTGCGCAAGGTTTTGATCAGCGTATCAAAGCTGCATTCCGTCAAAACTGCGCCGGCTTTTTTCAGCCTGTCCAGCACAGCCTGATAGGCTGCGGCAACATCGTCTTCCATGTCCTGCAGCACAATGCCTTGCGCAATACCAATTTTAAGCCCGGCAAGATCAATGTGAGGCAATGGCAGCGGCACCTCACCGGCCATGATTGCATCGGCATCCGCGCAGGCAGCAACAGTTTTGGCCAATGGCCCGACAGAATCCAAACTCGGCGATAAAGGAAATGCCCCGTCCAGAGAAACACGGCCATGGCTCGGCTTAAAACCGACAACACCATTGAGCGCCGCCGGAATACGCACCGAACCGCCGGTATCCGAACCGATTGCAATATCGCAGCTTTCTTCGCCTGCGCTCACCGCAGCACCAGATGAAGAGCCGCCGGTAACAAGACGGGCATCATAAGCATTGCCCGGCACGCGATAATGCGGATTAAGGCCGGTTGCCGTGAAGGCAAATTCGGTCATATGCGTCTTGCCGAGTATAACAGCTCCGGCTTTGCGCAGACGCTCAACAATCACCGCATCCTGACGCGCCGGTTCTGCGGACTTGCGTATGACCGAGCCGGCAAGAGTTGGCTCACCCGCCACATCAAACAAGTCTTTGACAGAGATAATTTTGCCGTCGAGCGGCCCCAGCACGTCCCCGCGTGCCGCACGCTGATCGGCGGCATCAGCCTCCGCACGCGCTGTTTCAGGATAAAGTTTCACATAAACAGCTTCACTGGCCTTGCGATCTTCAAGGCGCTGTAAAATTGCTTCCAGTTTCCGGCGTACTGACACGTGCCTGCCCTCATTCATTCTTTCAGCCATGATGGCTCTTATTATAATAAAAGGCCACGAGCCGTATCCCGGTTCATGGCCTTTTTCTCATCTTATCACATGTTTCCCTTGTGAACCGGCAGCGATACAATCAACCGGCAATGAACCGCACCTGATGTGCATCGCCAATCGTGAGAAGTTCGGTTGCCGGCGGCACTGTATAGACATCATGTTTACCAAATTCGCGCGGATAATAATCATATCCCTGCGGTGGCGGCGGTGCCTCCTCCTGCTTTACCAGTTCCTCCCCTTTCACAATAGCAAAAGGGTCAGGAATGGCACCCATCAGACGGCGCGTATAAGGATGTGTCGGGCTGGCAAAAACGCTCTGCCAGTTGCCCTGCTCAACAACCTGACCAAAATACATCACGGCAACGCGGTCACTCATATGTTCAACCACACTCAGATCATGGCTGATCATAATATAAGACAGTTGCAACTCGTCTTTCAGCTCCAGAAGCAGATTGATAATCTGCGCACGGATTGAAACATCAAGCGCTGAAACCGGCTCGTCGAGCACAACCACTTTAGGGTTGAGAACCAGCGCGCGGGCAATCCCGATACGCTGACGCTGGCCGCCAGAAAATTCATGCGGCAGACGTTTGGCCTGATCCGGTTTCAGCCCGACCAGTTTCATGGTTTTTTCAACACGGTCATTGAGTTCGGATTTTGCCGTCACACCTTGCAGGCGCAGCGGCGCTGCCAGCGAGGTATAAATTGTCTGGCGCGGATTGAGTGATGCATAAGGGTCCTGAAAAACCATCTGTGCCATCTGCGCCCGCTCAAGCCGGCTCGGCCCTTTATCTCCGGTAATCGGCTTCCCTTCAAAATAGATCGTACCCGAAGTCGGCTTTTGTAATCCTAAAATTGTCAGTGCCAATGTGGACTTGCCGCAACCGGACTCCCCCACAATGGAAAGGCATTCGCCTTTATGCAAATCAAGGCTGAAATTATTGACCGCCCGCACAGCCTGTTTCGACTTGCGGAACAGACCGGCAGCAACCGGAAAATGAACATTGAGATTTTCGATACGCAACAGCGGCGTGTTCTGATCACTCATGATGATAGCACCTCACGAAACCGCCTGCGGAACCCGTCTCTGCATTGCCTGCCACAAGACCGGCTTCAAGCTCCGTTTGCGGCGGAACCTGTTTCAGACATATATCCGTCGCCCTTAAACAGCGCGGCTGAAACCGGCAACCTTTCGGAAAAGCAGAAATAGACGGCACCACACCTTCAATTTCCTGCAATTTCTTGCGGTCGCCCGGCTGGCGTTGCCCCAGAACCGGCAGGGAACTTAAAAGACCATGGGTGTAGGGATGCGCAGGATGGTTGAACAAATCCGTCACGGCCTGTTCTTCCACCAGATGACCGGCATACATCACACCGACACGTTTGCACATTTTGGCAATCACACCGAGATCATGGCTGATCATCAGTACGGATGTGCCGCGCGAAGAACATAATTCCTGCATCAGTTTCAGGATTTCCGCCTGTACTGTCACATCAAGCGCCGTTGTCGGCTCATCGGCAATCAAAAGATCAGGATTGCAGGCCAGCGCAATGGCAATCATCACCCGCTGGCGCATACCGCCGGACATCTGATGCGGATAGTTTTTCACACGGCTTTCCGGTGCGGGCACATGCACCTGCGCCAGCGCTTCAACTGCTTTTTTCTCCGCTTCATGCCATGTTGCGCCCTGATGGAGCACAAACATTTCCGCAATCTGCCGCCCCACGGTTGCCAGCGGGTTCAGCGCCGTCATCGGCTCCTGAAAGATCATGGCAATGCGGCTGCCGCGCAATTTACGCATATCGCGATTGCTCAATTTGCGCAGATCCTGCCCTTTAAACAGGATTTCGCCGGAACTGACCTGCAGCGGACGGTTCAAGAGCCCCATAACCGACAAAGATGTAATGGATTTTCCGCAACCGGATTCACCAACCAGACCGAAGGTTTCCCCCGCGCCGATCGCAAATGAAACATTCTCGACCACATTAAAGCGGGTATCGCCGGAAACCATATCAATATGGAGGTTCTTAAGTTCTAATAATGGTGCCTCATGAATGGTTTTGGTCATGATTTGCGGCTCCTCATATGCGGATCAAGCACATCACGCAGTCCGTCACCAAAAAGATTAAGACCAAGAACCGTGAGGAAAATCGCAACACCCGGAAAAATGGCGGCCCATGGTGCAATCGCAATCAGCTCACGCGCATCGGTCAGCATGCTGCCCCAGCTCGGAAATGGCGGACGAATACCAAGCCCCAGATAGGACAAAGCCGCTTCCGCAAGAATGGCATCGCCCATACCGAGCGTGCCGATCACCAGAACAGGGCCGATCATATTCGGCAAAATCTGGGTGATCATAATGCGGATATCACTATAACCCAGCGTTTTTGCGGCCTGCACATAGCCCTGTTTTTTCAAAGACAAAGCAGATGACCGCGCAATACGGCAGGTCCATGACCAGTTGGTCATACCAAGGGCAATCAAAAGACTGCCAAGACCAGGGCCGAGAATAGCCATAATCGCCAGGGCAAAAATCAGCGAAGGAATAGAAAGCATCACATTGGTCAGGCCGCAGACAAGATCATCCCAGCGGCCGCCGATATAACCGGCAGAAATGCCCAAGGTCAGGCCGATCATTGTATTGATCAGCTGCGATACCACGCCAACGGTCAGCGAAACACGCGCACCATAAAGCACGCGGCTGAACACATCACGCCCCTGCGCATCCGTGCCGAACCAGAAATCAGCATCCGGCGGCAGTTCCGCATTGATCAGATCCGCATCAAGTACGGGATTATAATGTGTAAGAAGAGGAGCGAAAATTGCGGCGGCCACAATAACCACACACAGCACTCCGCCAAATAACAGATTGAAACGTAATCTCATGGGGCTACTCGTGGCTGATGCGCGGATCAATGACCGCATAAAGAATATCGACAATCGTATTGATGATCAGGAACCACAAAACGATCATGAGAATAGCGCCCTGCACCACCGGAATATCACGCATTGACACGCTGTCCACCAACAGCGAACCCAGACCCGGCCATGAAAACAGTTTTTCAATCACCACAGCGGCCCCCATCAGCGAGCCGAATTGCAGACCGACAGTGGTGATAATCAGAACCAGCGCATTGCGTACCAGATGCCAGGTAACAAGACGATAGGCATTCATGCCTTTGGAACGTGCAGTACGGATAAAATCCGCGCCCATCACTTCCAGAACCGCAGCACGCGTGGTGCGCGCCAGCAAAGCCAGCGGCGCAACACTTAAAGTGACCGCAGGCAGGATAAGATTGCGGATACCGCCATCCCCATAGCCGAAACTCGGCAGCCAGCCCAAAGTCAGCGCGAAAAAATACATCAGCAACAGGCCGAGCCAGAATTGCGGCAAAGACAGGCCGGAAACCGCGCCGATCATCGTCACCGTATCAAGAAGACTGCCCGGTCGTAGTGCTGCAATAAAGCCGAGCGGCACACCGATCAGCACAGCCAGCGTCATGGCGGCAATGGCCAGCTTCATGGTCGGCCACATGCGCTCTGTCAGCACTTGCGTGACCGGCTGGCGGGTACGGAATGACTTGCCGAGATCAAACTGCACGAGATTGATAATATAAGAGCCGAACCGTTCATAAACCGGCTTATCAAGGCCGAATTCCTTATTCATCTGTTCGACAACTTTAGGATCGTTGCGCCCCTTACCATCGGCAATCTGGCTGGAGGTGAAACTTCCCGGAATAACACTGAAAATGACGAAGATAAGCAGTGATACAGCCAGAATGGTCGGTATCATCTGCAAAACCCGCCTGATAACAAATCGAAGCAACCTGCGTGCCCCTTCCTCTAGCATGTGCGAAAAACGTCACTCTCGGCCGGTACTGGCACCGGAGCACATCGCCTCTGACCAGCGCATCTACTGCAGATTTCTGAAAACCCGCAATCGTGACAAGCGCACTGAAAATGGTCAGCTGCGTCAGGCTCTTAGCCTCACACGGGCCGGAAACATCATGCTGTAAATATTGTCATTCAAGCCGGAGAGCAGAAAGCCGCTCTCCGGTACTCGTCTGTTTACGAGGACTTAGCGGCCTGAAGGCACGCTGTCGTCAACCCAAAGGTCCTCATAAGACTGAATGGCCAGTTCTGCAGAGTTTGGCTGCAAGCCATGCAGCCAAGGCTGATAGGCAATAACCGCTTTATTATAATTGAAGAACCAATATGGCGCTTCATCCTGCAGAATATTATTGGCCTGACGCAGCAGGTCATTGCGCTCGTCTTCAGACGTGGCCTTCTGAGCTGCTTCATAGAGCTTATCAAACTCAGCATTGTTGAATTTGGTATAGTTGCAGGAAGATTGCGGCGTCTTGGAATAGAAACACTGCAGCGCGGTCAAAGGATCCGGCCCGCTTTCCAGCGACCACATGAAGGACTGGAAGTCACCGCCCGGAACCACCTCAGACAGAACAGCCGATTCAACCGGCTTGGTTTTGACCTTGATACCCACTTTATCCAGCATCGGAATAATGGCTTCGGCAATGGTCAGACCATAGCTTTCATTCTGCGTTGCGGTCAGTTCAAATTCAAACCCGTCCGGATAACCGGCTTCCGCAAGCAGAGCCTTCGCTTTTTCCGGATCATAAGGATAAGGCTTTGCATCCTTATCAAAAGCCGGAGACGACAATGGCAGCCAGCTCACAGCGCGATAGGCTTTGTCTTTGGCCAGACGCTTGATGATCAGATCGGAATCAATCGCATAATTGATCGCCTGACGCACACGCTTGTCCTGCAGCGGCTTCACATCCTGATTGAAGCCCATAGCGCGGGTGTAAACTTCCGCCACTTCGAGAATGTTCTTCGACAGTTCCGGATCATTCTTATAGGTCACATATTGTGCAGGGCCGAGGATCGAAACATCCACTTCCTTATTGCGGAAAGCAACGTCACGGGCTGCGGCTTCCCCCATCAGCATAATATTGATCTTATCGGCATAAGGCTTGTCTTTGAGATAGAATTTATCCCATTTTTCAACTGTCAGACGGGAGCCCGGCACATATTCGGCAAATTTATAAGGTCCAAGGCCGACAGGATGGCTCTTGAAGCTGTCTTTATCGGCTTCGCCATCCGGGTAAATCACGGTGCTTGGCTGCATGAAGATAAAGCCCGGATCGAGCGCTTCATTCAGGGTGATTTCCAGCGTGAAATCGTCAATCTTTTTCAGGCCCTCAATATCCTGTGCCTTGCCTTCCGAATAGGCATCCGCACCCTTGATATTGCTGATATAGCGCGCGCCCGTATAGGCTTTGCCCGGGCTCATCGCACGCTTATAGCTGTAGATGATGTCATCCGCGGTCATCTGCTTGTCATTATGGAAAAACGCATCCTGACGCAGCTTGAAAGTATGGGTCAGACGATCATCCGAAACAGAGACATCTGTTGCCAGATCAAGCTGCGGCTTGTTGGCATTACCATCCCATGTATAAAGGCGGCGATGCAGCGCCTTGGTCGGAAATTCGTCCTGTGTCGCGGTGGTTGCCTGATTGTCCAGCGTGCCGAAGCTGGAGCCGTAAGGTGCGACGAAATTAATCGTGCCGCCCTGGCGCGGTTCTTCCGCCGACGCATTCATGGCAACACCGGCGAGCAAGGATGCCGCCATTGTCGAGATTAAGGCAAAGCGTTTGATCATTGAGAATATCCCCTCCTCTGGAATTCACTCTGAAAACAGGCTGCACATCGGTTAAGCCATGCAGCATGATCCCTATTTTTATGCGGTGCTGTAGCAACAATCCGGCGCTCAATTTCTGAGCTTTCAAGACTGCGGCCTCCGGTTCCGCAGCCTGAAATTCCGCCGCTGTTTATTCAGCGTGCAAAAACAACCTCACCGCCGCGCAATGTCATGATGCATTGTGTGTCGTTGAGAATTTCCTCCGGCGTTGCCTCCAGCATATTGCGCGAGAAGACGGCAATATCGGCAACCTGTCCTGCAACCAGCCTGCCTTTCACAGTTTCCATCTTCTGTGAAAATGCGCCATATTCCGTATAGACCTGCAAAGCCTCCTCAATGGAAACGCGCTGATTTTCATCCATGACAGTGCCTTTCCATGTTTTGCGGGTCAGCATTGTATAGATATTCGGGAACGGGTTCGGATGGCAGACAGGGCTGTCACTGCCGGTTGCCGGCTTAAAGCCGAGATCACGCCAGGTTTTCAAAGGATAGCTCGGGCGGGCGCGTTCATCCCCCAGCACGGAAATATAGGCATCGCCGAAATCATAAATGAAAACCTGCTGCGGGCACGGATAAATACCGGCCTTGAGCATACGCTGATGCTGGGCATCGCTGGAAAAACCGCAATGTTCAATACGGTGACGGCGATCAGGATCAGGATAGGCTTCCAGCGCTTTTTCATAAGCCGTGATCAGCTGTTCAATCGCCATATCGCCGATGGCATGGCAGGCGAGCTGATAGCCTTTGGCATGGGCATCCATCACCATCGCCTGCAAATCTTCATCACTGAGAATCTGCACACCGATATTATTCACATCATCGCCATGATAGGGCACCGACATCCATGCGGTTTTACCGCCTGCGGAACCGTCCAGAAACAGTTTGACCGCGCCAATGGTCAGCATATCATCGCCGACACCGGAAACCAGACCGCTCTCATAGCATTGCGGCACCACGGATTTGCCCGGATCGCCGAGCAGCACCAGCCATGTACGTACCGGCAGACGGTTGTCACGCTTGGCAATATTATAGGCGCGGATTTCCTTATAACCGGCAATCTGGCCGACCGCCGCATCCATGCAGGAGGTGATACCGTAGGACAGCAGCATATTACCGCCGTCTTCAATGGCTTCAATAATCTGTTCTTCGCTGGGTTCAGGAATAACAGCACGCACCAGATCCTGCGCATTTTCTGCCAGCATACCGGTGATGATACCATTATGCTGCTCGATCAGGCCGCCTTCCGGGACGGCCGTTTTTTCATCAACACCGGCCAGTTTCAAGGCATAAGAATTGGCAATGGCCACATGACCGCAGGCACGGGTCAGGTAGACCGGATGGTCAGGCGCTGCCTGATCAAGCTCGGATTTATGCGGATGACGGCCAATATCCAGTTTGGTCTGGTCATAGCCGCGCGCCAAAATCCATTCGCCTTTCGGCAGCGTTGCGGCTTTGGCGCGGATCGCTTCCTGCAAATCAGCCAGTGTCGGCAATGCGGCAGGTGTTGCATCAATTCTTTTTAAGGAAAGACCGGTAGAAATCAGATGCAGATGGGCATCATTCAGCCCCGGCGTGGCAAAAGCACCTTTCAGGTCAATCAGCTCGGTTGTTTCGCCCTGAAACTGCAAAACATCTTCGCTTTTGCCGCTGGCCAGCACTTTGCCCTGCCAGATGGCAAGCGCCTCTGCAGTTCCCTCTTCATAACCGCACCAGATGGTACCGTTATATAAAATTTTGTCGGCAATAATCATCCGGCTTCCGGCCATGGATGCGCCCTCCCCTTCATGCTGCTGCAGGCAGATTATGCTTTCAGTGTCATGCACTGTGCCTTGCAGTATTATCGTTATTTCCCGTCATGCCGTTTGATATCCGCTCTTTCAAAGAGCCGTAACACCGGCATTGTCTGTTTGTTATAATGAGCCAACCATTATACGAAATGAAAAGCAAGCTGCGCATTTGTTAAAATCAGTTGATATTTTTACGTCATTTCGCGCAATAAAACTGCGTTTCGACGATTTTTAAATTTTCAACACCACCCTATGCATACCCCTCATGAGGCTATGCAGGAATTCGATAAATATATCAGAAAAAATGCCCGCATTTTTGCGGGCAGATTCGTAAGATTTTCGCGTCAGACGAGGCTTGATTTTGCCATCAGGTGGAAGAAGGCAGCGCCGCGTTCAAGGATCTCATCATTGAAATCATAGCGGCTGGTATGCAAACCGCTGCTGTCGCCATTGCCGAGGAAAATATAGGCACCCGGTACCGCTTCCAGCAGGAAGGAGAAGTCTTCACTGCCCATCATCGGCACGTCCAGCTCTTCAAAAGCATCGGCGCCGAAACCGGCCGTCACCACATCCCGCACCTGCTCATAGGCCTGTTTGTTATTAATGGTCGCCGGATAGCCGACCGCCCAGTCAAACTGCACATCTGCCTGATAGCTCTTGGCCTGAAAACGGGCAATTTCCTCAACCCGCTCCCGCAAAGCAGTGCGCACAGACGGGTTCGTTGCCCGCATGGACAGTTCAAGCACAGCCGTATCCGGAATAATGTTGCAGGCAGAGCCGGACTGGAAAGAGCCAACCGTGAGAACAGCAGGCTGATGCGGCGAAATATTGCGCGAAACCAGCGTCTGCAATGCCATAACAATACTGGATGCCACGACAACTGGATCAACGGTCAGTTCCGGCATGGCACCATGTCCGCCGCTGCCCTTCACAGTCAATGTCAGCACATCAATCGAGGCAGCCATGGCTCCGGCCTTGGCTGAAAACACACCGGTCGCCAGCCCCGGCATATTGTGAATGGCAAAAACCTGCTCGCAGGGAAAACGCTCGAACAGGCCATCTTCGATCATCATTCTGCCGCCGCCGAAATTTTCTTCCGCAGGCTGGAAAATCAGATGCACAGCGCCGTTAAAATCTGGGTCCTGCGACAAAGCATAGGCTGCGCCGAGCAACATTGCCGTATGCCCGTCATGACCGCAGGCATGCATCACGCCCGTATGCTGGCTGGCATAAGGCAGACCGGTTTCCTCGAAAATCGGCAATGCATCAAAATCTGCGCGAAAACCAACCGAGCGGTTGCTGTTGCCGCGCCGCAATGTGCCCACAATACCAGTCTGCCCCAGACCGCGTGTCACCTCAAAACCCCATTTTTGCAAATGCTGCGCAATAAATTCGGATGTCTTGAATTCCGACAGCCCGATTTCCGGCATGGCATGCAACTGATGCCGGATATTAATCAGCTCCGGCAAAAAGCTGCTGAAGTCAAATTTCGTCATTTCCTCACTCCCGATATGCCCCTGAACACCGCATATTTTTCATCCTGTAACGGCATTCTGTATTCCTGCCTGTCCAAATCATGGATACAGGCGAATATCTGATCCTTTTACTTATAGATGTTGTAAAAGGATATCCTGATGCAGCAAAGCATTTCTACGAAAACTTTATATGATTTTATAGTCTGGCCATTACATCCGGCCGCAAAGCTGTGCATCAGCATACACGCATTCAAAATACCGTGCTGGATATCCAAAAATTCGCCAAGGTGAATAAGACAGCGCAGATCTCAACGGTCAAACCGGCCATCACACATTGCCGGTTTTTAAAAAAGCACAACAAAAGCCGCGACTATGATAAAATGCTGCGCATCTTCTGTTCGGCTGCTTCCCTCTATCCGGTGATACGATGCAAGACCTGTTTTCAAATCTGATGCCATCCGCGCCTGCAAGGCAAGTCCTTGCCGAAGGCGCAATCCTGTTGCGCGGTGAAGCGCTGAGCGCAGAAAAGGACGTGCTGGCGGCATTGGCAGGCATTACCGCACAGGCCCCCTTCCGCCATATGGTAACGCCCGGCGGCTTCACCATGTCTGTCGCCATGAGCAATTGCGGGCCGCTCGGCTGGGTCAGCGACCGCAGCGGTTATCGCTACAGTCCGGTTGATCCGCAAAGCGGCTTGAACTGGCCTTCCATGCCCGCATGTTTTCTGCAACTGGCGCAAGAGGCTGCGGCTAAGGCCGGCTATGCCGATTTCACACCCGATGCCTGCCTGATCAACCGTTACGAGCCGAAGACCAAGCTCTCTTTGCATCAGGATAAAGATGAAAAAAGCCCCGAGCATCCGATTGTCTCAGTATCGCTGGGTCTGCCTGCCACATTCCAGTTTGGCGGCTTGAGCCGCACCGATCCCGTGCATAAATATGCATTGCATCATGGAGATATTGTTGTATGGGGCGGGCCGTCGCGGCTTTATTATCACGGCATCACACCGCTGAAAGATGGAGACCATCCGTTGCTTGGCCGCGCCCGTATCAATCTGACTTTCAGGAAAGCCGCCTGATTTGAAAATAAGATTTGCGGTGTATCGCGTCTTTCCATGCAATAATCTGTGTTTCAGATATTTCGCCCGTAACCGGAAAGGCCGCAAACGTGCATAAACCCGTCAATCTGCGCGCACAGACATGCATAAATGACCCGCGCTGGCAGGCTGTCTTGCATCGTGACAATGCGGCAGACGGCCGGTTTGTCTATGCAATCAGCACCACCGGTATTTATTGCCGCCCCACCTGCCCGTCCCGCAGGCCGAAGCCTGAACATACGCAGATTTTCGACACGCCGCAGCAGGCTGAACAGGCGGGTTTTCGCGCCTGCCTGCGCTGTCATCCGGAGCGATCGGAGACCTTGCAGCAGCAACAAACCCGTATCATCGAAGATGCCTGCCGCATGATACGCGATCATGAAACCGCACCGGATCTCAGTCATCTGGCTGCCTGTGCTGGTTTCAGTACTTCACATTTTCACAAGCTGTTTAAACAGGTTACCGGTATTACACCTAAAAATTACGCCCAGTCCCTGCGCCTGCAAAAACTGGAACAGGCACTGCATAAAGGCGATATATCGGTGACAGATGCCATCTATCATTCAGGTTATAATGAAAGCAGCAATTTTTACGCGGCCAAAGACAAGCCTCTTGGTATGACCGCATCTGCCTATAAAAAAGGAGGCCTCAATATCATGCTCCGCTATGCCACAGCTTCCTGCTCATTGGGACAAGTTCTGGTTGCCGCCACAGATAAAGGCATCAGCGCCATTCTGCTCGGCGACGATGCTGAAAACTTGCTCAAGGACCTCAAAACGCGCTTTCCCAAGGCTGAAATTCAAGCCGCTGATGCAGCTTTTAGTTCAACATTGACGGCCTGTATCGCCTTTATCGACCAGCCGCAAAACCAGTTCCCGCTGCCGCTGGATATTCACGGCACAGTGTTTCAGCAAAAAATCTGGCAGGTTTTGCGCCAGATTCCGCCGGGGGAAACGGTCAGCTATGCGGAGCTTGCACGCCGTGCCGGTATGCCCAAAGCCGCCCGTGCTGTTGCCGGCGCCTGCGCCGCCAATCCTGTTGCCGTTGCCGTGCCCTGTCACCGCGTTGTGCGCAATGATGGCGGCCTTTCCGGCTATCGCTGGGGGGTGGAGCGCAAACGCAGCCTGCTGGATAAAGAAGGCAGCCTGCCCAAAAAATGACCGGAGAATAAAAGTGCAATCGATCGGCTCCGCTTTACCTTCACGAGCCTGAGGCTTTGAGCCATTTACGCAAACGTGTGCGGGCATTGGCATAAGGTGATGACGTATTGAACTGGATCATGCGTCCCATCGTCCATTTCGTGTACCAAAGCCTGCCATAAAGCGCCTCATCACTGCGTTCACAGATCAGGAGCAGGATCTTTGCCTTGGCCTCTTGCAGGCGCACGAAAACATCCTCCGCAGACAAAGCGGCATAATCACTATAAAATTTCTGTGCCAGCCTGCCCAATTCATTCCATTTAAAACCGGCTTCCGGAAAAATAACCGGCACACCGGCGCGATCCTGCTCCAGCCATTTGATCACCAGTTCATTCCAGCCGGTGAGATAAGCGAGCAGATCTTTTACGCTCATCTGCGTATTCTTCACATGCCCCTCAAGGCTTTTCTCATCAAACCTGTCTGGCGGCACCATGTGCACAGTCTTAACCAGCGCATCAAAATTCGTGTCGATTGCCCTGATCAGCTCATTCTTATTCTGCGGTACAGCCATTTTCCCATCCGCTGCGGTTTCATGGCCATAAGCGGCCTGATGTCAGTGCATACTGCACCTAAATCCAAAGATTTAGAACCGGTAACAGAACCGGATCATTGGCAGATGTCTCTACACAATAAGACGGGAAAAATTTACCGGTTTAGGAAATTTCACCGCCAATATTCTTAAAGCGATTATCCCTTTTTATAGCCTTTAAACCGCAGAATTTTACATACAATCAATCCCAGCAAAGCAAATCGTGCTTTGTCAGCATTTAATCATCAAACCACTTTCTAAGCCACACGAGCCGGGCGTTTTGCACGCCCCGGAAAGGAGTTAGCTATGGCTAAACTGGGTATCCTGTTGTGCGCTGGTATCATCAGCTTTACTGGCGGCAACGCATTGGCACAGTCTCTTAATATAGACAATAATGCCAATTCAAACTCTGCATCAGGCGCAACCGCAATTGCGATCGGCAGTTCCAACACCTCACCCAATAAGATCAGAACCACGGTTCCGGCAATTTCGCCCGGTCTTGTGGCAGCAGGTGTTCATTCCTGCGCCGGTTCTGCCAGTGCCGGTGTCGGTGCAACGGGCTGGGGCTTCGGCATCGGTTCAACCTATGAAATGAAAGAATGTAACCGGCGCGCCTATGCTTCCGCTCTGGCGGGGCTCGGCCATAAGAATGCAGCGCTTGATCTGGTATGCCTGAATAAAGAAGTGCGTGCCGCGCTCAATGCAACCGGTGTTGTCTGCCCTTCTCAGGGCATGGCCGCACGGCAGGTGGCTTATCGCACAGTCCCCCCGGCAGTCGCCGCAGCTGCGGTTACCCCTGCCCCGCGGTATCAGCCAGCCTCTGTCCCCGCCCCTGCGGGCAAGAAACGGACTTATTCTGCAAAAGCCCTTGGGCTTACCAGCAGTGATCTGGAAGCAAAAGGCTGCACTTTGCGCAATGATCCGCAAAAAGGACGTGCATGGTTCTGTCCCCGTCCGGTGATGTGAGTGCCGGTAACGTGTGCAACCGCAATATCCATAAAACCATCCGCAATTCAGCAAAAACTGCATGCGTGGATATAGCCTTCTGCCCATGGTTTCAGCCTTATCTACGGCCATGGGCAGCGGGGTATATCGTCGGATATATCTGGCAAACGGGAGATTTGCCATAACAGTTGGAGGATATAAAAATGAAGGTAATTTTTGCTTTTTCAGCAGTAGCGGCACTGGCTCTCGCCGGAGCGCTGCCTGCTTCAGCCCAGACCGTGGAATGGGGCGGCGGATTTGTCGGCCAGTCCATGGGTAATTCAGCTGTCAGCGGCGGCAACTTCCTTGGCGCAGGCTCAACCGCTCAGGGCTTCGGCACAACCAATGGCTGGGCCACCACAACCGGTATCGGCGGCGGTGTTGTTGTACCGGGCTTCGGCATCGGCGCTTCCGCTTCGCTGTACAGCTCCGGGATTTCCGGCCAGTCAGGCGCTCTCGCCAATTCCAGCACCGGCCTTTTCGGCGGCAGCTCGGCAGCCAGCGCAGCAGGCGGTGCCATGGGCTCCTCCTCAGGTTTTGTCAGTATCAAACCCTGATTATTCATGGGTCGTGTTTTATCTTGATGCCAGCGGTAACCGACGGCATCAGGAAGCCTATTCTGCACCACCCAAGCGCCCTATAATGGAAGGTTTTTATTTCTTCCGTTTCGAAAAGAATGAGAGTCCGAGTCAATAGGATACCCGCTCTCATTCCGCAGGAGTGGACTTGTTCCACTCCTGCACCTTTAAGAGGCATAATTTCAAAACAGATTTTGATAAAGGCTGTTTAATTTATAGGCCACTTCGGTTCTGTTGGTGGCGCCGAACTTCTTCATAATATTATGCATATGAACTTTTACCGTTGCCTCGCTCATCGACAACTCATAGGCAATCACCTTATTGGCTTTGCCCTGACGCAACAGCTGTATCACCTGAATTTCCCGCGCAGTAAAAAGGCCGCTCAGCTCATGGGGCTGGTGGTTCAGCGGTTGCGCTTTCTCTGCAATACAGGTTGCAGGAATAAAAATACCACCCGCCATCGCCAGATGTACCGCTTCAACACAAACCCTGATGCCGACGGATGTGGGAATATAACCGCGGGCACCAAGCTCAATGGCACAGACAACCTGCGCCCATTCCTCACGCTCAGACAACAGAATAACAGGAACCGGATCCCATTCTGTTTTGATTGCCCTGATCTGCGCACCGATCTCAGGATCAGTGACTTTTTTAGCGCCGATATGCAGCAGGAGAATTGCTGCATTCATACCGCCGCATTCCGGATCGCTTTGCTCAAAACTTTCATAACAGACGACCGGCAATCTCAGCCCCGTTGCCAGCAAACCATTATATAAACATTCGCGCTCCAGATTACTCTTGCAGATCAGGACAAGATGTTTCTCCAGATTATTCTCTGCGATCATCATCTTGTACTCTCCTGCCCCTTCGGAAGCCGCCCTGAATTGCATTCTTCCGTTCCTCCCTTACTCTTTACCTTTTCATCTTTTCAGCTTTTGGCAGGCTGTTTCGGACACAATATTATTATGCTGCCGGCAAGGCAGCTTGTCGTTTAAACAAAGCTTATGCTGATGGTTTGAATTATTGCGATTATGGACTAAGCTTGTCCTTAATCTATGTTAGCAACAATATATTTTATAAATACGGATCGCAGATTTGAAATACGTAAATAGGGGTAAGCGCTACATCATTTGATTTAAAGCAGGGGGCCTTATGCATTATAAACCGCCGCAGATTAACAGCGCGACCAAAGCGCTGATCGAGCTTCTTACTGCCCCGCCCATTTCCGCAGATCTCAGCTTGGACGAAATCGCCGCCTTGTCGGCATTGCAGGTTGAAGAACGGCGGCTGGATGCGGACAGTATCCTCATTACGCAGGGCGACCGGATACGCAGTTTTCATCTGGTGCAAAACGGCTGGGGCTGTGTCTACCGTGATCTTTCCAACGGAGAACGCCAGGTTCTCGATTTTCCGATGCGCAGTGATTTTGTCGGTCTGCGCACGGCCGCAGGTTACAGTTACAATACGGTCTCGGCTATCACGCCGATGAGCCTGTTTGAAATCCCGCTCAGTTCACTGGCGCAGGCAATTACGCAGGCACCCAAACTCAGCTTTATCCTGATTGAATTATTCTCGCGCCAGCGCTCGCTGCTGATCGAACATCTGACCAATATCGGCTGCCGCAGTGCATTGGTGCGAACCGCGCATTTATTACTGGAACTGGGAGACCGCGCCAGAGCCTGCGGTATGGGAGAGGAAGACGGTTTTCCCTGCCCCATTACCCAATATCAGCTTGCCGAGGCGCTCGGCCTCACCCCCATCCATATGAACCGGATGTTGCGTGAATTGCGTGAGGAAGGCCTGCTGATATTCAGATCCGGTCGCGTGGAGTATCTGAACCGAAAAGGCCTGATCTATCTCGCTGAATATGACGGGGAATTTATGAATATGTCTGTTTTTGACAGATCATTCTCCCACTGAAAGCAACAGCTATCGTGCAGAACCGGATGGCATCACGCGATTGGCACGCGCTTCATGGGATGAGCCTAAGCACTTTTCATCACGCACCGAATATGTATGTACATTTAACATCTCTCCGCCTAAAAAGATGACGGGATAAACAATACCGGTATAACCGGCGGGGAGTTATGACATGAAACCATCTGACGAGACGATCAAACATATCTGGACAGGTCGTGTGGACGATGCCGAGGGTATTTCCGGACGGCGCTGGCACCAGATTGTCACCCCGTCTGCGCAAAGCGGCACCGGCGATATTGTGCTTGTCGGCTTTCAATGTGATGAAGGCGTGAGGCGCAATGGCGGACGCACCGGCTCGGCTGAAGGGCCTGCGGCCATCCGTGCGGCACTCGCCAATCTGCCGGTCTGGCCGCAATTATCGCTCAAGGATTTCGGCGATATTGCCTGTCAGGGTGAAGCTCTGGAACAAGCTCAGGAAAATTATGCCACGGCCGTCAGCGGCATTCTGAAAAGCGGCGCCTTTCCTATTGCGCTTGGCGGTGGTCACGAGATTGCTTTTGCCAGCTTCTCGGCACTGGCAAAATATCTTGATGAAGACACATCTGCACCTGCCAAAATCGGCATCATCAATCTTGACGCCCATCTGGATATCCGTGCCGATGCGCGCCCGAGTTCCGGCACTCCTTTTCTGCAAATGAAGCAGCATTGCGATAAAAAAGGCTGGAATTTCAATTATATGTGTCTTGGTGCAAGCCTGTTCGCCAATACGGCAAGCCTGTTTGAACGGGCAAGCGAAATTGGCGCAACCATTGTCTATGATGATGAAATGGCGACGGAAAACAGCCCTTTCTTTTTGCAAAAATTGCAGGATTTTGCGGCTCAGGTCGATCATCTTTATCTGACCATTGATATGGACGGCTTGCCTGCTGCTGTTGCCCCCGGTGTCAGCGCACCCGCAGCCTTTGGCATTCAGCCTGCGGTGATCGAAATGGTGATCAAGGCCCTGGCCAAAACAGGTAAGCTCCGCCTTGCAGATATTGCCGAGCTTAATCCGAAATATGACATTGATTCCCGCACCGCCCGCACGGCAGCACGCTTCATTGCCCGTATCGCGCGGGAAATATCGCAGGCCACTGCACAGGCCCAGTAATTCACGTCCCTGTTTTTACAAGAATTTACAAGGCGCGGCTCACAAGGCTGCGCTTTTTTCATATTTTGCGCAGGCTTGAAGCCTCTCTCTGCCCAATGACATTTTACGGCCCGCTTTAAAAACTATCTTGCCACGCACTCTTTATGTATATACATATAAAGCAGTTGGAGGAAGTTCATATGCAAAGCAAAACAGGCAGCGCCACAGGCGCACCGATTGCACCGGTTTTATGGCGGAATGCACGCATTCTGAGCATGAAAGACCATGTTCAGGGCAATCAAATCATTGAAAACGGAGCCATTCTGACCTCCAACGGGCGGATTGACTATGCCGGACCGGAAAGTGAACTGCCTGCCGCGCTTAAAGAAAATTGCGAAATTATTGGCAAAATTATTGATTGTGAAAACCGGCTGATTACGCCGGGTCTGATCGACTGCCACACGCATCTCATTCATGCAGGCAACCGCGCCCATGAATTTGAACTGCGTCTCAATGGTGCATCTTATGAAGAAGTGGCACGCGCAGGCGGCGGCATTGTTTCATCAGTCAAAAATCTGCGTGCCGCCAGTGAAGATGATCTGGTGCGTGAAACCCTGCCACGCCTTGATGCGCTGATTGCAGAAGGTGTCACAACGGTTGAGGTTAAATCCGGTTATGGTCTGGACACACCAAGCGAGGTCAAATCCTTGCGCGCGGCGCGCCGTCTGGAACAGGAGCGCAATATTGCCGTGCGCACCACCTTCCTCGGCGCCCATGCACTGCCACCGGAAATGAACGGTGATAAAGCGGCCTATATCGACAAGCTGATCAATGAAATGCTACCGGAAATCGCACAGCATAAACTGGCCGATGCAGTCGATGGTTTCTGCGAAGGCATTGCCTTCCTGCCCGATGAAATTGCCCGTGTTTTTGATGCGGCCAAGGCACATGGTCTACCGGTTAAACTCCATGCCGATCAGCTCTCCAATCTTCATGGTGCGGCTCTTGCTGCATCTTATAATGCACTGTCTGCGGATCATCTTGAATATACCGATGCGGAAGGTGCCGCAGCCATGGCCAAAGCCGGAACCGTTGCGGTTCTGCTGCCGGGCGCTTATTATTTCATCCGCGAAACCCAGAAACCGCCGGTTGAAGCCTTCCGTGCGGCCGGTACCAAAATGGCGCTGGCAACCGACAATAATCCGGGTACATCCCCGCTGACCTCATTGCTGCTGACCATGAATATGGGGGCAACATTGTTCCGCATGACGGTTGATGAATGTCTTGCCGGTGTGACCCGTGAGGCCGCACGCGCACTTGGTATTCTGCAACAGACCGGCACGATTGAAGCCGGTAAAGATGCCGATTTCGCCATTTGGGACGTCGACCGTCCTGCCGAACTTGTCTACCGCATCGGTTTCAATCCGCTGTGGAAACGGGTTTGCAAAGGCCGGTTCTGAAATTTCAGAACCAACTCGGATTTATAAAAACAATCCGGCATTTTGAATCAAACCACGCATCCTGATCTGTCCGGTCTTTTGCCCTTTTTAGGCTGCGTTCCAACCCTATCCCCTTTATCTCCCGATGGAGCCTTTCATGACCCTCACCCTCAAGCCTGGCAGCGTTGCGCTCGCAACTCTTGAAAAAATCTACCGCGATCATCTCGCTGTACGCATTGATCCGTCTTTCCATGCCGGTGTGGAAAAAGCTGCCGCCCGCATTGCGGAAATCGCTGCCGGTGACGAGCCGGTTTACGGCATCAATACCGGTTTCGGCAAACTGGCATCCATCCGCATTGCCGCCGGTGATGTTGCCACGCTGCAGCGCAATCTCATCCTGTCGCATTGCTGCGGCGTGGGTGAACCGCTGGCTGAAAATATCGTCCGTCTGATCATGGCTCTGAAACTGATCTCCCTTGGTCGCGGTGCTTCCGGCGTGCGCCTTGAAGTGATCAAACTCATTGAGGACATGCTGGAAAAAGGCGTGATCCCGATGATCCCTGAAAAAGGCTCGGTCGGCGCTTCCGGCGATCTTGCACCGCTTGCGCATATGACCGCCGCCATGATCGGTGAAGGCGAGGCTTTCTATCAGGGCGAACGCCTCTCCGGTGCGCAGGCTCTTGCCAAAGCCGGTCTGAAGCCTGTGGTTCTGGCCGCCAAGGAAGGTCTGGCGCTGATCAACGGCACCCAAACCTCCACCGCACTGGCACTGGCCGGTCTGTTCCGCGCCCATCGCGCTTTGCAGACAGCCCTGATCACCGGCGCACTCTCCACCGATGCTGCTATGGGTTCGGATGCACCGTTCCATGAAGAAATTCACACGCTGCGCGGCCATCAGGGACAGATCGACACCGGCCGCGCATTGCGCAAACTGCTTGAAGGTTCCGTGATCCGCCAGAGCCATCTGGAAGGTGATCAGCGCGTTCAGGATCCTTATTGCATCCGCTGCCAGCCGCAGGTTGACGGCGCCTGCCTTGATGTTCTGCGCCAAGCTGCCCGCACACTTGAAATTGAAGCCAATGCAGTCACCGACAATCCGCTGGTACTCTCCGACGGTCAGGCCGTTTCCGGCGGCAATTTCCACGCCGAACCGGTTGCCTTTGCTGCCGATCAGATCGCGCTTGCCGTGTGTGAAATCGGCGCCATTTCCCAGCGCCGCATTGCGCTTCTGGTTGATCCGGCTTTGTCATTCGGTCTGCCTGCCTTCCTCGCCCGCAAACCGGGTCTTAATTCCGGCCTGATGATTGCGGAAGTTACATCCGCAGCCCTGATGAGCGAAAACAAGCAGATGGCGCATCCGGCTTCGGTGGATTCCACACCGACCTCCGCCAATCAGGAAGACCATGTTTCCATGGCCTGCCACGGCGCCCGCCGCCTGTTGCAGATGACCGCCAATCTCAATGCCATTGTCGGTATTGAAGCCCTGACCGGTGCGCTTGGTGTTGAACTGCGTGAACCGCTGACCACCAGCCCTGAACTGGCTAAAGTCATTGCCGTTCTGCGCGGCAAAGTGCCGACATTGGAAGACGACCGCTATATGGCCAATGATCTGCGCGATGCCGCAGAACTGGTTGCCGATGGTGCTTTGGCCGGTGCCGTATCCGCAGGCCTGCTGCCTGCCCTGCAAGCTTAAACGCAAGCCTCCCAAGCATTCCATGCGCAGCAAATGCGCGCATGGAATGCAGGCCATTTTTCTATCTGCATATCCGATTTTAAAATCAGTCATCAGAGCAGCCCTGCCTGCTTTTCTACAATCCGGAGGAGAATATCATGTCGAACCCACGCCATAATGAGCGCGAAATCCGCGCCCCGCGCGGTGAAGAGCTCAATGCCAAAAGCTGGCTTACCGAAGCACCGCTGCGCATGCTGATGAACAATCTTGATCCTGATGTTGCCGAGCGCCCGCATGAGCTGGTGGTTTATGGCGGTATCGGCCGCGCTGCGCGCACATGGGATGATTTTGACCGCATCATTGCAACACTTAAAACCCTTGAAGACGATGAAACCTTGCTGGTGCAGTCGGGTAAGCCGGTCGGCGTGTTCCGCACCCATAAAGATGCACCGCGCGTTCTCATCGCCAATTCCAACCTCGTACCGCATTGGGCGACATGGGATCATTTCAATGAGCTGGATAAAAAAGGTCTCGCCATGTATGGCCAGATGACCGCCGGTTCATGGATTTATATCGGCGCACAGGGCATTGTGCAGGGCACTTACGAAACTTTTGTCGAAGCAGGCCGCCAGCATTATGACGGCAATCTCAAGGGCAAATGGATTCTCACCGGCGGTCTCGGTGGCATGGGTGGCGCGCAGCCTCTCGCAGCCGTAATGGCTGGCGCTTGCTGCCTTGCTGTCGAATGTGATGAAACCCGTGCCGATTTCCGTCTGCGCACCCGTTATGTCGATGAAAAGACCCACAGCCTTGATGAAGCACTGGCGAAAATCGATGCATGGACAAAAGCCGGTGAAGCCAAATCCATCGCTCTGATCGGCAATGCGGCAGAGATTTACCCGGAACTCGTCAAACGCGGCGTACGCCCTGACATCGTCACCGACCAGACTTCCGCCCATGATCCGGTACACGGCTATCTGCCGATCGGCTGGAGCGTTGCTGAATGGCGTGCGAAACAGGAAAGCGATCCGAAAGGCGTTGCCAAAGCCGCCCGTGCTTCGATGAAAGTACAGGTTCAGGCCATGCTCGACTTCTGGAATGCCGGGATTCCGACAGTAGATTACGGTAATAATATCCGCCAGATGGCATTGGAAGAAGGCCTTGAAGATGCCTTCGCTTTCCCGGGCTTTGTGCCTGCCTATATCCGCCCGCTGTTCTGCCGTGGTGTCGGGCCTTTCCGCTGGGCAGCACTCTCCGGTGATCCGGAAGATATTGCCAAGACCGATGCCAAGGTCAAAGAATTGCTGCCGGATAACAAACACCTGCATAACTGGCTTGATATGGCCAAGGAACGCATTGAGTTTCAGGGTCTGCCAGCCCGCATTTGCTGGGTTGGTCTGGGTGATCGTCACCGTCTGGGCCTGGCTTTCAACGAAATGGTTCGCAATGGCGAATTGAAAGCCCCGATTGTTATCGGCCGTGATCATCTCGACAGCGGTTCCGTTGCCTCGCCAAACCGCGAGACAGAATCCATGAAAGACGGCTCTGACGCTGTCTCCGACTGGCCACTGCTCAATGCGCTGCTCAACACCGCATCCGGTGCCACATGGGTTTCGCTTCACCACGGCGGTGGCGTTGGCATGGGCTTCTCGCAGCATTCCGGCATGGTGATCTGCTGTGACGGTACAGAAGATGCAGACCGCCGCATCGGGCGCGTCTTGTGGAATGATCCGGCAACCGGCGTTATGCGCCATGCCGATGCAGGCTATGACATTGCGCTGGACTGGGCCAAACAGCAGGGGCTGCGCCTGCCGGCCATTCTGGGCAACTGATACTCAATAAAAAAGGCGACCCTCTCGCAGGGTCGCCTTTTTTTATTGCTGGACTATATGCATACGGGGAGGACCTTCAATGACAGACACGACACTAGGCCGTAATGAAAGCTCTCGCGGCTCTGCCGCCGTGAAGCTGGTTTTATACAGTTTCATAGGCATCTTCTTCTTTTTCGTACCCGTCACCATCGGCGGCAAATCAACCATCCTGCTCGACCATGCAGCCACAGCCCTAGCAACACAGCTACGCCCCTTTGCGCTGACTTTCGTCTGCGTGCTCATTGCCTATGGCGCATTTGCTCCCTTCTTCACCGGCAAATGGAAAGCCAATTCCACAGAAATGATCTTCTCGGTTCTGCGGATTGTCGGCTTCCTATTAACGTGTATGTATCTGGCCAATATTGGCCCCGCAGCACTCTTTACACCAGACATGTTGCCATTTCTGTTCGACAAGCTGGTGCTGTCCGTCGGGCTGATCGTCCCGATCGGCGCTCTGGCGCTCGCATTTCTTATCGGCTACGGCCTGCTTGAATTTACCGGCATCATTGTCCAGCCGATCATGCGCCCGATCTGGCGCACACCGGGCTGGTCAGCGATTGATGCTGTAGCATCATTTGTGGGCAGCTATTCGCTGGCACTGCTGATTACCGATCGCGTTTATAAGGATGGCAAATATACCGCACGGGAAGCGGCAATCATCGCAACCGGCTTCTCCACGGTTTCCGCCACTTTCATGATCATCGTCGCCAAAACACTTGGCTTGATGGATGCCTGGAACCTTTATTTCTGGTCCACTTTGATTGTCACTTTCATCGTATCAGCCATCGCAGCCCGTCTCTGGCCGCTCAGCCGGATGAACCATCCGAAAGATCAGGATACTCCGTTGCCCGCAGGCAAAGGCCGCCTTGAAACCGCAATCGACACTGGCATCAAACAGGCACAAAGCGCTCCAAAGCTTTTACCGCTATTGTGGGCAACCTTCCTCGACGGCCTGCGCATGGCCGCATTGATTCTGCCAAGCATTATGGCTGTCGGTCTTCTTGGTCTGCTCGCCTCGAAATACACGCCGATCTTCGACATTCTCGGTTTAGCGCTCTATCCTTTTACATGGGCTGCACAATTGACCGAGCCTATGCTCGCTGCGAAAGCGATGGCCTCAGGTTTTGCTGAAATGTTTCTACCGGCCATTCTGCTGAAAGACGCGGATGTTGCCCTGAAATTCGTTGCAGCAGTCGTATCCGTCAGTCAGGTTCTGTTTCTTTCGGCTTCTATTCCTTGCGTGCTGGCAACTTCGATTCCGCTTAAATTCCGTGACCTGATCGTAATTTGGTACATACGCACAGCACTCAGCATTCTGCTCACTGCACCAATTGCGTTCTGGGCAGTATCCAATGGATGGCTTGGCTGACAATCACAGCCCGAGACATAATCCAGCGCCATATGCTGTAAAAACGGCGTATGGCGCTATAGTTAAAATCAGCTCTTATAAACTCTCCCACGGAATATTTCCTCGGTCAAAACAGGCTCGTTTTAAAATAACCGTTCAAAACGAAGCCGCTCATCACTGATACACTGATCATGCCAATCTGGCGCGAAATGAACGAGCAGTTCCAGCGCCTCATAGGAAAGCACGAAATTACATGCTCAATGAGCCGATCTGGAAATATCTGGAACAGCGCCGCAACGGAGAGTATCTTCCTATCATTATAAATGAAAAAACAACTCGGAAGGGTAATCCCCCCTGAAATTAATTGGGTTCAAAAGTAGAATTTTCTCGGCATTATGAACGAGAGGATTTTTGATGAAAACGAGCAGATTTACCGAAGCACAGATACTTGCCATCCTGCGTCAAGCAGAAGGCGGTATTCCAGTTGCTGATCTTTGCCGCGAACATGGAATGAGCGATACGTCATTTTATAAGTGGCGCGCGAAATATGGCGGCATGGATGCATCCATGATCAGCCAGATGAAGGCGCTGGAGGATCGAAGCCGGGCAAGCAATTGATCCAGTGAATCAATTGCCCGGCGAAGCAACCGCCGATTGAAAAAGATGTAAGCAGAGATGAGCATGCAGGTGGAACTTCTCAAAGAGGCCCTTGGAAAAAAATGAAACGGCCATCTCAACGCCGGGAGATAGCCATGTGTGTAGTGGCGTTACGCGGGGTGAGTGTTTCTCTGGCCTGCCGCACATTCAATGTCAGTGAGACGTGTTATCGTTACAGTCGCAAGTTGGATGATGAAAACGGGCAGATTGCTGATCTTCTGATTGGGCTGACACGGGTCAAAAGGAACTGGGGCTTTGGCCTCTGCTTTTTGTTTCTGCGCAATGTTCAGGGCTACCGTTGGAACCACAAACGTGTCTATCGCATCTATCGTGAACTGGAACTGAATTTACGCATCAAGCCGCATAGCGCTTGAAGCGGGACAAGCCTGCTGAACTGGCAGTACCAGATAGCCAAACATGACGTGGTCGATGGATTTTATGGCAGACCGCTTGGAAGACGGGCGCCAGTTTAGACTTCTGAATGTGCTGGATGACTTCAATCGTGAAGGGCTGGGTATTGAGGTGGACTTCTCGCTACCGTCAGAGCGCGTCATTCGTTGCCTCAACCAGATCATCGAATGGCGCGGCAAACCGTGCGCCATTCGTGTGGATAATGGACCTGAATACGTCAGTGGCAAATTGTTGGAATGGGCTGAAAAACAGGGCATTGCGCTGAACCATATCCAGCCCGGCAAACCGCAAAAAAATGCCTATATCGAGCGCTATAATCGCACGATCAGGCACGAGTGGCTCGATCAGCACATCATTGAAACCATTGAGGAAGCACAAGCGTTTGCCACGAACTGGCTTTGGCAATATAATAACGAAAACGACCTAATATGGGTATTGGCGGGATTACGCCCGTTCAGAAGCTGAAAATGGCCGCGTGAGTTCTATCAATGAACCCCGTTAAAAACGGGAAGATTACCATTACCCTCGATTTGAACCTGTTTTTACTAAAGCTTTGATATGGCTTATAAAACGAGATTTTGGCGTGTTCTGGTAATTTTTTGCAAACAAAAACCAACAGCCAACTAATTGAAGAATTGATGTATTTTATGGGGATTTTGGTTGCGGGGGCAGGATTTGAACCTGCGGCCTTCAGGTT
>JBEBVV010000021.1:0-25185 GCA_040392545.1 Pseudochrobactrum asaccharolyticum
CATCAGCATCAGCGTCTGCATCGGCGTCGGCATCAGCGTCTGCATCGGCATCAGCATCAGCGTCCGCGTCGGCATCTGCGTCCGCATCGGCATCAGCATCAGCGTCTGCATCGGCGTCGGCATCAGCGTCTGCATCGGCATCAGCGTCAGCATCGGCATCTGCGTCTGCATCAGCATCTGCGTCGGCGTCAGCGTCTGCATCAGCGTCGGCGTCAGCGTCGCTTTCTAAATCAGGGAATGGGTCATTCTCGGAAGAATCTGAGGAGCCGGAAGCACCGGCGATTGCTGCAATACCGCCGCCAATCGCTGCAAGTCCGAGCAAAATAGGGCCAAGATCACGACCAGCGCCTGCCAGTTGATCAACCGACTTAATTTCAGAAAAATTAAAATCAGCCAGGCCATCACCATGCTGACCAAGCCAAAGCTTGCCGTCCTGGTCTTCAAGAACCAGAACGCTTTCCTCGCCATTCGCATTGTGCACATAAAAATTTGCGATGCGGATGGTCTCACCGGATTTCAACCGGATTACAAGATCGTCACCCACACGCCGGTAATCAGCTACAGCATCCGGGCTCAAAGTTAGTTTGACGACGCTTGGTGCCGACAAAACTATATTGTTCCCGGAAACGGTGCGGGAAGCACCACTTTCCTTGTCTGTAACAACAGCCACCATGATTTGCTCCTCAATCGAAACTAAACTCGGAGGAGAGGGAGCATTACGGAGATAAAAAATATTAAGAAAATTAGTGGCTTAAGCAGGATAACCCGACATAAGCCAAACATAATATGAAAGCCCTTCACCCTCTCATGAAATCTGCTTCAAGAGAGTTTACCTCACATTATGCGTCCCCATAGTCTATAAGCCCGCCCCTCGGAGTCATACCTACCTGCGATACAATTCCGTGAACCGGGGATTCGTTTCTATGAAGAAACCAACATGTTTTGTATAAAGTCGACTTATTTTTAAATAAAATTGTATTTTCCTAATAAACTATCTTTGTTTCTTCCGGAACTGTGCCGGACTCACCCCCATAATACGACCGAAAAACCGTGTGAGGTGAACCTGATCTGCAAAGCCGCATTCCTGCGCAATTTCAATGATCGGCATTGTCGTATCGGCCAGCAGGTTGCGTGCCTTATCCACGCGACGTTTGATAATATATTGATGTAAAGTGACATCTGTTGCCCGCTTGAACAGACGGGAAAATTGTGCCCCGCCCACGCTAGCCAAAGGTGCAAGCTGTTCTGCGCTGATACGCTGATGAAGATTATCATCAATAAAAGCAAAAACCTTCTGCAACACAGGATAAGACAAACCTGCGTCAGCATTCAGATCATCGGATGCACGTGTTGAATATTTGGCAATCATACGGGCGACAATAGCGCGCGCAACATATTGAACTTCGAATGCCGAGAACTGCTCTCCTGAATAAAGAGCATTATTTATCGAATTTATAAAACTCTCAAGAAAATCATCTACAATATGGAAATTATAATTCAAATTAAACAGGGTATTAGTCAGCACAGAAAACTCAAAGGCAATATCTTTCAGCATGTCTTTGGGTATGTAGATACTGATAACCCTCGCATGTGTGCATATGGATACTTCAAATGAAATATCCGGAGGCAAACAAAATATGAAACCGGGTTGTAGAAATATTTCACTCGTCTGATTACCGATCCGCAGTGTTCCGCGCAAATCACCATCAAGAGCCATAACAATCAGCAACGAATCCACGGCCGAAAAACCGGAACTGAAAGGCCGTACCGCAGCCGTATAGACATACACATTATGCCAGCCGCATTGTGTACTTGTTCTTAAAATTTCAATGCTTTCAACATGTGTAACATCATGGAAAGCAACTGCCCCAGCTGCTCTTTCCTGCACAAATATGCCCCTTTTAGCGACGTTTTAGAAAATACACGTAATGCGCAAAATCCATGCGCGTACCAGAGTTCCGGTCGCTACCCCATTCAGCTATTTGAAGTTTTATGATCCCAATCGTTTTATGCATGTGATATCGCCCCCGATATCGCTCTCATGCAAACACTGTATTTCGATATACAATATAATTATTACATTACAATATTCATATAAATATAAAGTTTAAGAGCCGAATATAAAAGTCACAGTTTGTTTTCAGCGGATTTTGAGCGCCAGAACCGCTCTTATGACTGAATTTAAAGGAAATTTTGCAGGCTGCGTGCACCAAAGAAAAGGCGAAAACGCGTTTGCTCCGAGGCTAAAAACAATCTGATATATTTAACGAAACTTACCCGCGGCATCAGCAGCGGGTAAGTTTTAGAGAATTTGGCTTAGCCCAATTCGGCTTTAACCAGCGCAATCCAATAGGCAATACCATAAGGCAGCGCCTGATCATTAAAGTCGAAATGCGGTGTATGCACATGATGAAAATGTCCGTTTTCATCCATGCCATTGCCCATCAGCATGAAGGCGCCCGGCTTATTCTGCAGCATATAGGCGAAATCTTCGCCCGCAGTGATCGGCGGAAAATCGCTGTTCACATCTTCCTCACCGGTCACACAGACAGCCGCCTTTGCAGCAATGGCTGTCTGCTCAACACTGTTCACAAGTGCCGGATAGCCTCGCTCATAGAGCACAGAAGCACTGCATCCGTAAGCTGCCGCCAGATTCTGCGCCAGCTCAGACAAACGGTTTTCCAGAATATCCCGCACTGCCGGATCATATGACCGCGCTGTGCCGTGAACGGTAATTTCGGAAGGGATGACATTGCTGGAATCCGGATGACCACCGGCAATATATCCGGCACTGATCACCGCCGTTTCCCGCGCCGGCACACTGCGCCCGATAATGCTCTGCATACCGGTCAGAAAATGTCCCAGCGGCACACTCGGATCTGTTGCGCGATGCGGCACCGCACCATGACCGCCGGTTCCTTTGAAAACCACCGTCCATGTATCAACATTGGCCAGCATCGGGCCGGAACGGATGCCGAATTTGCCGAGTGCCAGCCCAGGCTCATTATGCAGCCCGTAAACGGCATCACACGGAAAGCGCTGAAACAGACCATCCTCGATCATGCATAGGCCACCGCCGCCTTTTTCCTCGGCAGGCTGGAAGATGAAATGAACCGTACCGGCAAAATCGCGGTGTTCCGATAAATAACGGGCAGCACCCAGCAACATGGTGGTATGGCCGTCATGACCGCAGGCATGCATTTTGCCTTCAATTGCCGAGGCATAAGGCATATTGGTTGCCTCAACGATGTCCAGCGCATCCATATCCGCCCGCAAGGCAATTGCCCTTGCGCCGGGTTTTGTGCCTGTCAGCGTGCCGACCACACCGGTACCGGCAATGCCTGTGACCACATCAATACCCCATTTTTTCAGGGTATCAGCCACCAGCGCAGCGGTACGGTGTTCTTCAAAAGCCGTTTCCGGATGTTTATGAATATCATGTCTGATAGCAATAAGTTCCGGCAGATAGCTGCTGATCGTTTCTGACAAGCGATCATTCATTTCATCTGTCTCCATAAATCTGATCAATCATCGAGGGAAGCATGGCGCGTTTCCCGCATAAGAAGCATGGCAATCACTGCCACCGCATTGGCGACAACGAGATACCAGGCCGGTGCCATCGGGCTGCCAGTCACACTGATCAGCCATGTCACCACAAATTGCGCGGTACCGCCGAAAATCGTTACGGCAACCGCATAGGAGAACGACAGGCCGATACTGCGCACACGGCGCGGGAAGGATTCCGGTATCATCCCCAGCATCACGCCGGCATTAAGTGAATGCAGCGTCACCAGCAAGGCCACCATCAGCAACAGCGCCGTACCGGTTTGCTGATAGGTGATCAGCATAAAGGCCGGATAGGCCGCCAGTGCCAGCAGCACACGCGGAATAATCATCACCACTTTGCGGCCATAGCGATCAGACAACCAGCCGCCGACAAGGCTCATCACCGCCATTGTCAGACCGGTTACCAAGGTTGCCAGCATTGAAACACCGGCCGGCAGATGCAGCGTGGTCAGGGCATAAGTGGTCATATAGCTGGAAATATACATGGTGACGGCACCGCCTGCGATGGCGAGACCTGCCAGCACCACAGTGCGGCGATGTTCTGTCAGCACATCCGCCAGCACGGCTTTGGTTGTGCTGTGAGCCTGTTCATGCTCAATCGTTTCCGGCAAACGGTTACGGATATACATACCGACCGGTGCAATCAGAATGCCGAGCAGGAATGGCAGACGCCAGCCCCAGGATTCCAGACTTTCAGCCGGCAATACCTCAATCAGCGCAAAACCGATAATACCGGCAATCAGAAACGCAATGCCCTGACTGGCGGATTGCCAGCTTGTATAGAAGCCGCGGCGATGGCTTGGCGCGCGCTCCAGAAGATAAGTGGTCGCCGGTCCCATTTCCCCGCCCGCGGAGAAACCTTGAATCAAACGCGCCACAACAACCAGTATCGGTGCGGCAATACCGATGGAAGCATAAGGCGGAATAATCGCCAGCAGACCGGTGCCTGCCGCCATCAGCAGGATTGTCAGGGTCATTGCCGCTTTGCGCCCTGCCCTGTCTGCATAAGCGCCGATCACAATACCGCCGAGCGGACGGGTGAGAAAGCCGACGCCGAACACGGCGACAGACAAGAGCAAGCCGCCGAAAGGTGTTTCCAGCGGAAAAAACTGCCGTGCAATCACCGCAGCAAAAATGCTGTAAATCGTGAAATCATAAAATTCCAGCGCATTGCCGAGCGTTACCGCCGCCACACTGGAAATATTGTTTTTAGCTGCTGGCTTGCTCTGTTCGAGCCCTCCGGTTGCACCGGCAGCAATGGTACTCTCCAACGTCCCGTTCATTGGTATCTCCCCTTTATTTCTCCCTGTGCGACAAAATAAACAAAGACGATTGTTTTGAAAAATGCATTAATCTAATTCCAATCTTACATTTTATGTATGAAGATGCGCATTTCGTCTGATTGGGGGAGATCAGAATGGCCGTGCCTTATTCCGTTAAACATCTGCAATATATCCTTGCCGTCAAACAGACAGGCTCCCTGTCCAGAGCCTCGGAACTTATGTCCGTCTCGGTCTCCTCGGTGCGCGAAGCCATTCGCCTGACAGAACAGCGCCTTGGCGTGATGCTGTTTTTCGGTACACCCTCCAAAGGCATGCAACTGACCGGTGAAGGCGAGCGTTTTACAGCGCTTGCCGAAGATTTTCTCAATTCCTATATCGGCTTTGAAAAAGCTGCCGCCGATATTCCGCTGGACTGGAACCGCGACATCACAATCGGCGTGCTCAAAAGTGTCGGCTCGCTGATTATGCCGTCAATCCTGCGCAAGATTTCGGGCATCATTCCCAATGCCCATTTTCAGATCATTGAAAGCAGCGCACGGGAATTATCCGAAGCCATCCGCACGGAAAAACTCGCCGCAGCCTTTACCTTTAATGATGACCTGCACCCCGCACTTGAATTTGTGGAACTTTACCGCACACCTTTGCATGCCGGTCTTTGCCCCGGCCACCCATTGGCAGGACGCGACCGGATTGAACTGGCCGAGTTACAGGATGATCCCTATATCCTGCTCGATTTTGACGGGGCGCGGCGTTATTACAGCGGTCTGTTTGAACGCCATAATGTCAAACCCCGCGTAACCTATACGGTAGATACGCGTGAAATGGCCTATAGTCTGATCTCTGCCAATCTCGGCTATTCGATTTTCAATCTCTGCCCTTTGTCAGATAACCGCACACGCTATGATAATCTGATGGCGCGCGTACCGCTTGTTTCCGATTACTGGAATCCGAGTTTCGGTATGATCCATATGAGCGGCCGTTCCGGCCATCTGATCCGGATTCTCAAAGACATCTGTGCATCTTTTCAGCCGGTTCTCACCACGCCGCCTGCACCATAAATCCCCCAATACCGGCGAAAGAAAAACGGCTTCCCGAAGGAAGCCGCCTCTGTGTCTAACCTGAACAGGCCTTACTCATCCGATGGTGTCAGATCGAGTTTGAACCATTTCATCGAAAGATCGCGGACTGTACCATCCTTGATCGCTTCCGAAATTGCTTTGTTGAAAAGCGCTTTGGTTTCCGGTTCATCCTTGCGCAGAGCCACACCAACACCGGTGCCGAACACACCGCCGCGCAGAGCCGTGCCCACCATTTTCATCGTGGCAAAATCCGGTTTTTCCATCGTTGCCACAAAATTCGGCTGGGCAGCAAAAATCGCATCCACACGGCCGTTCAGCAGATCCATATCATGCTCGTCGGTGGTTCTGTATTCGGAAATCTCAACCGTATCGGCCAGATATTTATCCAGAAAATTCGCGCCGATTGTTGAACCCTGCACGCCGATGGTCTTGCCTTTGAGCAATGGTTTCCATTTTTCCAGCAAGGCTTCCAGATCTTCAGGACGTGTACCGATATTCAGCGATTCACCGGTTCCCGCCAGTTCCATCAGCGGCGAACCTTCAAGCGTGGCAAAACCCAAAAGCCCCTGCTCATAAGGAATGGAGAAATCGACAACCTTCTCGCGCTCTTCGGTAATGGACATGCCTGCAAGAATGGCATCGAATTTCTTGGCATTAAGCCCCGGAATAATCCCGTCCCAATCCTGCGCAACAATCTCGCATTTTGCATTCATGCGCTTGCACAATTCACGGGTGAGATCCACCTCGAAACCATCCAGCGTGCCATCCGGACGGGTGAAATTGAACGGCGCAAATGAACCTTCCGTTGCAATACGGAATGAGCGCTCTTCAGCAAAACCCTGAGAGGTGGCAACAAGGGACGACAAGAGCAGCCCCGCAGTCATAAGAAGTTTTTTCATCAATATCCCCATTTGATAATCTTTTAAAAACTAGGCCTGAATTCTCTCAACCATTCATCGGTTTGAGATGTTCAGGCGTCACATCCGCCGGTATCGGGCAGATATAAGGGCGACCGCGGGTGCGGGTTTTCAGCTCGTCTTTTGCTTTTTCAATCAGTTCCGGACGGCGCAGACATTCTGCTGCCGTGCTGGCAAGGGTTTTAGCAGCCAGCACCATGCCTTTATGAGCGGCAGGTTTGCGCCCCTGCGTTACTAACTGCCATGTGTGAAACGGCGTACCAAAGGCAAAACAAGCCGCATGGCACTGCACTGTCGGCACAATCCAGCTCACATCGCCCACATCCGTACTGCCCGCCATCACAGTTTCAATGGCAGGCATATCCAGAACGCCGTCATGAAGAACCGTTTCCAAAAGATCATCACCGTGATTTTTAGCGCTGGCTTCAATATCCTCGCGCGACAGGGCTGCATTTTGCAGTTCACGGGCAAAAGCGCGGTCACTGTCATCAAATTCCGGCGCACCGATGCGCACCATATTATCGTGCAACACGCGCAGCAGAACCTTATTCGGCAAAAGATTCATGCCTGCATCGGTGATCTGGCTGGTGACCCTGGTTTCGGTCATCAGAGCAGCCCCTTCGGCAATCTTTTTCACACGGGCAAACAGGGTTTCCGCATCTTCGATTTTAGGCGAGCGGATCAGATACAGAACCTCAGCATTGGCCTGCACCACATTCGGTGCAATGCCGCCTGTATTGGTGATCGCATAATGGATGCGGGCATCAGACGGCATATGCTCACGCATATAATTGACGCCGACATTCATCAGTTCCACGGCATCCAGCGCACTGCGGCCAAGATGCGGTGAAGCCGCAGCATGTGCCGCCTTGCCGCTGAAACGGAAATAGCACTGATAAAAGGCCAGACTGGAAGTGGTGACCGCCTCATTGACCACGCTCGGATGCCAGCAGAAAGCCACATCCACATCGTCAAAATAACCGGCGCGCGCCATAAAGCTTTTGCCCGAGCCGCTTTCTTCCGCCGGACAACCGTAATAGCGCACCCGCCCTTCAAGCCCGGCTTCAACCAGCGCATCTTTAAGAGCAACCGCAGCCAGTGCCGCGCCCGAGCCCAGAAGATTATGCCCGCAGCCATGGCCGGGTGTGCCGGAAATCAGCGGATTATGACTAGTTGCCCCTTCGGCCTGCGACAGATCCGGCAAGGCATCATATTCACCGAGAAAAGCAATGATTGGCCCTTTGTCGCCGTATTCGGCAACAAAAGCAGTGTCCAGACCATCTTTACACGGTGTTATCCGGAACCCTTCCTCACGCAAGGCGCTGATATGTTCCGCGCAGGATTTTTCTTCCGCAAAGGCAAGTTCCGGCACGGCCCAGATACGGTCACTTAAGGCGCAGAATTTTCCGGCTTTTGCATCCACCAAGCTGGTAATGCGATCAAGGTTTAAATCGTCGTTTTTCACGCTTCCCCCACACGTTTCCGATAAACAGAAAGAACCGGCTGCCATGCTAATATTTTCTTGGCCAGTATTTTTTCTGGCCAGAATTTTCTTAGCCGGTATCTTCCTGCTTTTATTATATTTATTCCTTCATATCCGCCAGAACAGTTTTGGCTCCCTGCATGAGAATTCCCATATCCACCGCACCGGCGACAAAGCGATAACCCCAATCCAGATAGCGGCGGGCATCCTTGGCATTGGTCGCCAGAATACCCGGTGCCTTGCCACAGGCGATAATGCGCTGTGCAGCCTGTTGCAAAACTGCCTGCACATCAGGATGGGCAGGATTACCGAGATGCCCCAATGATGCCGCCAGATCGGACGGACCGATGAAAACCCCGTCCACACCGTCAACCGCCGCAATGGCTTCCAGCTGATCCAGCGCTTCACGCGTTTCGATCTGCACCAACACACAAATTTCCTGATTGGCCGCTTTGAAATAATCCGTTGCCTGCCCGAAGCGGCTTGCCCGTGTGGAACCGGCAACACCGCGAATACCTTCCGGCGGATAGCGTGTGGCGGCAACAGCGGCAGCAGCCTCCTGCGGCGACTGGATAAACGGCACCAAGACCGTTTGCGCCCCGATATCCAGCACCCGTTTCAGCAAAATCTTGTCATTCCATGCCGGACGCACGGCCAGCGCCGCAGTGCCGACAGAAGCCGCCTGCAACAAAGGCTGTACCGAGGCGATTTCCACCGCGGAATGTTCCGTATCAAATAACAGCCAGTCATAGCCCAGCAATGACAGACCTTCTGCCGCCGGTGCGCTTGCCAGCGACATCCACAGGCCGTGCTGTACATCCCCTGCCAGCAGGCGGCGCTTGAATTCATTTTTCGGTGTCAGCATGGTTCACCTCAGACAAATTGTACGGCAACGGAGCCGAGCGGGCCGAAATCCGCATGCAGCGTATCGCCCTTTTTCGCCCAGACCGGCCGTGTGAAACTGCCGGAAAGCAACATATGGCCCGGCTCAAGCGTTACGCCGAATGGTGCCAGCTTATTTGCCAGCCAGGCCACAGCCATCGCCGGATGGCCAAGCACACCGGCAGCCAGACCTGTCTCTTCAATCTCGGAATTACGGTAGAAAATTGCCCCTGCCCAGCGCAGATCAATATCTGTCGGACGTACCGGTCTGCCACCAAGCACCAGCCCTGCCGCAGCACCATTATCAGCCACCGTATCAAAGATCCGCCGTGGCTCGGTGACCCGCGCATCAATAATTTCAATCGACGGGATCACCCATTCCGTGGCACGCATCACATCGACAAGCCCGATATTCGGGCCTTTGAGCGGTTCTTTCAGAACAAAGGTCAGTTCCGGTTCAACACGCGGCACACAAAAATCGTCAAAGCGGACTTTCGCACCATCTGCCAGCACCAGATCATCAAACATATAACCATAATCCGGCTCATCAATTTTGGATGAAGCCTGCATGGCTTTGGATGTCAGACCGATCTTGTGACCGATAATTTTGGCACCGGCCTTTACCCGTGCCTCGGCCACCGCCGAGGAGATCGCATAGGAATCCGCAATTTCAATATGCGGATACATTTCCGACGGGCGCTGCCCCTGAATTTTAGTGCGGTGACTTTCCAGCAGGCTGGCAACACAGCGGGCGCGTTCTTCTTCATTCAACATTCTGGGGCCTTTCAGAGCTTCACGCAGACATTACGGAGTTCAGTATAAAATTCGAGGGAATGCAGCCCGCCTTCACGGCCGATGCCGGAGCGCTTGGAGCCGCCGAACGGCGTGCGCAGGTCACGCAGGAACCAGCTATTGACCCAGGCAATGCCCACCTCAATATCCCGTGCCACGCGGTGTGCGCGGGAAAGATTGCTTGTCCAGATGGAGGTTGCGAGGCCATAGGCGCTGTCATTGGCATAGGCCACGGCTTCCTCTTCCGTATCAAACGGCGTGATATGGGTGCAGGGGCCAAATATTTCCTCAACCACCACAGCATCCTGCTGCGACAGACCTGTCCAGACGGTCGGTTCCACCCAATAGCCGCCTTCATAGCCTTGCAGATGCGGCACGCCGCCGCCTGCCAATATCTGTGCGCCGGAGGCTCTGGCCTTTTCATAATAGGACAGGACTTTCTGGCGATGCTCCGCACTGATCAGCGGTCCCATTGTGGTTGCCGGATCAAACGGATCACCGAAACGATAGGTTTTGGCCTTTTGCGCCAGACCTTCGGCAATCTTGTCAAAAATACCGCGCTGCACATAAAGCCGTTCTGTGCCAAGGCAAACCTGTCCGGTATTGGCAAAACAGGCGCGGCCAATGCCCTCCAGCGTTGCATCCAGATCGGCATCGTCAAAAATAATACCGGCATTTTTGCCGCCAAGTTCCAGCGATACCGGCCGGATACCACCGGCGGCAGCACGCATAATGGCTTCTCCTGTGCGGGTCTCACCGGTAAAGGTAATACCGTCCACATCGGGATGGCTGGTCAGAAATTCGCCCGCAGCATTCGGCCCTTTGCCATGCACGACATTATACACACCACGCGGAATGCCCACCGCATTCATCACCTCACCAAGCAGCGTGGCCGTTGCCGGTGTTTCTTCCGAAGGCTTGACGACAACAGTATTGCCGCAGGCCAGTGCAGGAGCGACTTTCCATGTCATCAGCAACAGCGGCAGGTTCCACGGGCAGATCACGGCAATCACGCCGCGCGGCACCCGCAAAGCATAGTTCAGGGCACCGGCTGCATCCGGTGTCGACATTTCAAATGTCTCGGTAGAGGCTGTCAAAATCTGATCGGCAAAGACATTGAAATTGGCCGCACCGCGCGGAATATCAATATGCGAGGCAATGGAACGCGGCTTGCCGGTATCGCGGATTTCGGCTGCCAGAAACTCGTCAAAACGCGCATTAATGCCGTCTGCCAGCTTGCGCAGCAAAGCCACACGCTCGGCAACCGGCATTTTGCCCCACGGGCCTTTCAAGGCGGCTTTAGCAGCACCGACCGCCGCATCCACTTCCGCCCGTCCGGCAGAGGAAATCTCGCCGATCACTTCACCTGTCGAGGGAAAATGATTGGCAAAGACCTCGCCGCTGCCCTTTACAAAATTGCCGTCGATAAAATTGAGAAATGTTTTCACACAATGTCCTTTCTGTGGGTTCTTGCCTGTGGCTGGCCGGCCATCAGACCCGCTCGGGATCGCCTGCTGTCAGGTAGTCCCACATTCTTTCAACAAGTCCGCCGCTGAAGATTGCACGCATAGCTGCTGCATCCGCGCTGATCTGCGGGGCAGTTTCAGCCTTTCCGCAGGACAGAGCTGCAATCTCGACGCGGCACATATCTTCCAGATACCAGGCGAGCATCGTCGCCTCTTCAATGGTTCTGCCGCTGACCACGGCACCATTACCGCGCATCAGCACACCGGCACTGCCGCCCATGGCAGCAACCACGCCTGCGGCGCGTCCATCATCACGGATCAGCTGAATATCGTTCCAGAGCCCGACCGCGGGGGCAAAATAAGTGCCAAAACCGTGGCGCATCTGCGGAACGATGCCCATGGCCGCTAAAGCCATCACATTGGGCGACATGAAACGGATCACCGCTCCAGCCTCCGGCCGTGCTTGATAAATCTGCTGATGAATGCGCACTTCACCCAGCACACCTTCCGGCAATGCGCCTTCAACCGGCACAAGCGGGCATGGTTCGCCTGCCGCCACAAGCCCCATCGGCCGTGACGGGCAAACCAGAAACTGCGCCTGATCTAAACGCGCCGAACAATGCCCGTAGGCATGAACCAGCCCTGCCCGCCCCATGGCGCGTGCCGCCATACGCACGGCAACAGCAATTGCATCTGTCATGATATCAGTCCTTGAAGGCAGCAATATTCGGCTTTGCGCCCCAATGGCAGAAACCCTTCGGCTCGAAATGGAACTGCCGGTCACGCCACAAAGGCTCATCATGAATTTCACACACGCCGGTGGAATATTCGAAGGTCATGCCCTCCGGACCGGTGAAATACAGGAACTGTGCCGAAGATGTCGGATGCCGCCCCGGCCCGAAAGTAATATTCACCTGATTGTCGCGCACATGGGTGAAAGAGCGCTGGATATCATCGGCGCTTTCCACCTGATGATTGATGTGCTGGATACCGGCTTTGTGATAAGGAAACAGCGCAATCGAATGATGGATTGTGCCGAGCCGCATCAAAGGCGCATCCCCGATACGGTCGGAAACCCGGGCATTGCACACCTGCGTCCAGAAAGCCTCATCGCGCTCCGCATCAGTGGTGCAAAGGCCGACATGGGAAAAGCCGGTAATACCGGCATCGCGTGTGCCGTGATAGCGCTTGCCGGAAACTGCCGGACGCACCACAAATTCAATGCCATTGCCGGTCGGATCATTAAAGCGGATAAATTCACGCACATGGCGGGCATCGCATTCCTGCGCGGTACCGTAATGCACTCTCTGCCCCAGACCTTCCAAAGTGGCGGCCGCACGTTGCAGATCATCCGATGAGCCGATTTCAAAAGCGGTGACCTGATCATTCGGGTCCCCCTCGAAATAGCACAGCGTATGTTCACGGGCATCGGATTTGAAATAGGTTGAACCTTTCCGGCGCTCGGAAATTTCCAGCCCCAGAATATTAATGGCAAACCATTCGGCACCGGCGAGGTCATTTGTTCCCAACCGGCAATAGACAACGTCTTTCAGCTCAATCATTGGTCCTCTCCTCCCATGAATTCCGGCACATCTGTGGGCGATCCCCAACCGCAATGTGATGCAGGATTATCGGTAAACTGGCGCGGGCCCCGTGCTGCGATATGCGCCCCGCTTTCCGTCTCTGCGGCATAGGAATAATAAATGCCGCCCGGCCCGCTGGCCGTGACAAAAATGGCATTGGAAGCAGGCTGGCGCCCCGGGCCATGCACAACCGGCACCTGCCGAGACTGGAAATAATACCAGCCCTGCATGACCTGATTAATGCCTTCCACCGCCCATGTGGCACCCAGCACGCCGTCGCGTTTTGACGGATAGAGCGCAATACGGTGATGAGCTTCATCAATGCACAGGAAAGCAACATCGCCCACCCAGTCCGACACCGCAGCGCCGATACCTTTGATCCAGAAATCCTCATTGGCAGACACGTCTTTACAGGCGAGCTGTACCGCCTGAAATTCGGTAATGCCCGCATCGCGCGGCGCATGATAACGCCAGCCGGATGTCATCGGCCGCCACACCAGTTCAACCGCAACACCATTGGGTGCCAAAACGGTAATGCCGCTCTTGATCTGCCGCTCCGCACATTCTTCCTTCGTGAGGCGGCGCGGCTGCCATTTTTGCAATTGCTCCAGCATCTGATCCAGATCTTCAGAGCGTGCCACAGTCAGCGCAATGGCGGCAGGCCCGGCCTTGGCGGTATAGCACAGGGCATAATTGCGGGCGTCCGAGCGAAAACGTGCATTCTCACTGTCGCGGTCAGCGGCCTGTAATCCGATAATGTCCGATGCAAAATTTGCCGCAGCGCCCAGATCCTCCACCGGCACACGCAGATAACGCAAATCGCGATATTGTAATCCCATCTTCATTCCTCCAAAAAATCTGCGGCTCAGGCGCTCCCCGCCTGCGAAGATTTCATCTTGTTCCCGTGCAAAACGGCCAACAATGCCGCCACATTGCGGTCGCGGTCGGCAGCAATGGCCGCAACCGGCCGCGGATCATGGGCAATCATGCCCTGCGCAAGAATATCTGTGGTTTGAGCATCCAGCTTCGGTGCCCCCAGATCATCCCACCAATGTTCAAACTCCGTGCCCAATTGTTCAACACAACGCCGGATACCGCCTTCGGCACCGGCAAGATGAAACACGCCTGTCGGCCCCACAAAACACCATCGCGGTGCCAGACCTTCAATCACCGCCCGTTCAATATCGCTCACCGAGGCAATGCCTTCTGCCGCAAGATGTACCGCCTCGCGCCAAAGCGCGGCCTGCAAACGATTGACCAGATGACCGGCTACGGGGCGCGATAATTTCAGGACGGTTTTACCCATGGCACGATAAAGCTGCTCTGCCTGTTCAAGCACGGCTGAACCGGTCTGCGTCCCGCCGCAAAGTTCCACCACCGGCATCAGATAAGGTGGGTTGCACGGATGCGCGATCAGCAGTCTCTCAGGATGACAGAGCTTTGCACCAATCGCATCCGGCGATAATCCGGATGAGGAAGAGGCAATAATCGTATCTTCACGCAGATAAGGTTCAAGCTGCGCAAGCGCTGCGACTTTCAGAGCAATTTTTTCAGGCAAAGCTTCCTGCACCAGATCAGGCGCGGTGCCAGCTTCTGCCGCAGAGGTCGCCCATAAGGGGGCAACAGCACCGGCTTGCAACTGCCCCAATTGTTTGAGCACAACCTGCCCGTTCTGCCATGTCTGTTCCAGACGATGCTGCGTTTCCGGCGCCGGATCAATCACCACCACATTGTGCCCCGCACCGGCAAAAGCAACGGCCCATCCGCAACCGATCAGCCCACCGCCCGCAATCCAGATCACTGCCATCTGCCCGCTCCCTCACAAACCAAGATGTTCGCGCTGGAAGGCTTCATCCGCCATCAGCGCCTGTGAGGAACCATCGAAAACCAGCCTGCCATGATCAAGCACCAGTGCCCGCTCTGCCAGTCCGAGCGCCAGAGCCAGATTTTGCTCGGCGATCAGCAATGTATAGCCTTGCGCCTTTAAATCGCCGATTGTGCCAACCAGCACTTCATCAATGGCGCGGGGGGACAGGCCTTCGCTCGGCTCATCGAGAATAATGATGTCCGATTGTGTCAGCAGCGCCCGTGCAATGGCCAGCAATTGCCGCTCACCGCCACTTAGCGAACCGCTTAAAAATGTCCGCCGCTCAGCGAGCCGCGGGAAAATATCATAGATACGTTCCTTGACCCAGCGTTTCACCGGCATTTTGCGTGACCACAGAGCGGCCATATCCAGATTTTGATCAACCGTCAGATCCGCGAAAACACCGCGCCCCTGCGGCACAAGGGCAATGCCCAGACGCGCAATGCGATGGCTCGCCCAGCCGCTGACATCCTGTCCTTTAATAGCGATATGTCCGTCAATATCGGGATCCATGGCAAAGAGCGAAGCTGCAAGCGTGGTTTTTCCGGCACCATTGCGCCCCAGAAGAGCAATGCTTTCGCCCCCCTGAACCTCAAAGCTGATCTCATGCAAAACACCCACACCGTCATAACCGGCATTGAGATGACGCACGGCAATATCTGTGACCGGTGCCGTTTCAGCAGATGCGATCGTCATGGTGCTGTTCATGGTGTGGTTCATGGCGCAACCTCCGTTGCACGTTGTCCGAGATAGGCCGCCTGTGCACCCTCATGCATGCGGATGGCTGCCGGTGTATCACAGGCAATCAAACGCCCGAGATCCAGCACCGCCACGCGATCACAAACGGAAAAAACAATATCAATATCGTGCGCCACCAGAATGATGGAGCGCTCCTCACCAAGGCTCTGAATGAGGCTGATAAGATGCTCCCCCTCTTCTTTGGCAAGCCCTGCAGTCGGCTCATCAAGCAGCAGCAGTTTCGGCTCCATCGCCAGAGAAATCAGCACATCAATAATCCGCTGTTCCCCGTAGGACAGCGCACAAACCGGCTTTTGCGCATGGCGCTGCATGCCGGCCTGTGTCAGCAATTGCATCGCCTTTTCGTCACTGCGGCGCAGAACGGCGCTGCTGCCCAGCCAGCGATAGGCACCATCTGTTGACCGCACGGCCATAGCCAGATTTTCCAAAACCGTCAGATCAGGAAAGACCATGCTTTTCTGAAAGGTGCGGACAATCCCGTTGCGCACCCGCTGATAGGGCTTGAGGCGGGTCACATCCTTGCCGCAATAAGCGATAGTGCCGTGGTCAGGTTTCAAAAAGCCGGTAATAATGTTGAACAGCGTTGTTTTGCCAGCACCATTCGGGCCGATCAGCCCCATCAGTTCCCCGCGCCGGACAGTCAGGCTGACATCGGTCAGCACTTTCAGCCCGCCGAAAGACTTGGCTATGTTATCCACGCGCAGCACGGTTTCGTCCCTGTGATTATGCATCATGGCCACGCCTCCCTGTGAACAGGGATTTTACGCCTGCCACGATGCCTTTCGGCATAATCATCACGGTCAGAACAAAGATCAGGCCAACCACCAGCTGCCAGCGATCCGTATAGGACGAGACATAGTTCTGAATACCGAGATAAACCGCCGCCCCGATAAAGGCGCCATAGAGCGAGCCGACACCACCGATCACCAGCATGATGATCATCATGGCCGAAGTCGTCCAATGCACCGTATTCGGGCCAATATACTGATTAACAAACGGAAACAGCGAGCCTGCCGCACCGGCAATCGCGCCGGAAACCACAAGCGCCATCAGACGGATACGCGGTATTCTGTAGCCCAGCGCATTCATGCGCAGCACTCTTTCCCGTGTGCCGACCAATGCCCGTCCGATCGGCGCATTGACAAAAGAGACAGCCGCCAGCCAGCAGATCAGACCCAGCCCCAGAGCCACGGCAAAAAGCCCAAGCCCGCTATTGAGCTCCACTGTTACAAAGCCCAGATGCAGCGTCAGCGGCGGCAATCCGCGTAAGCCGTCAGCACCGCCGGTAACATCACGCCAGTTGAAGATGATTTCCCAACCGATCTGCCCGACAATCAGACTGAGGATCAGGAAAAACAAGGCAATTGTGCGCATGACCACAACGCCCATAATCAGCGCCAGCACGGCACCGGCGACGGTTCCGGTTGCCAGCATCACAAACAGATCCGCGCCGAATATTTGCGCCACAAGCGCTGCGGCATAGGCCGCCCCGCCAAAGAACATCGCATGGCCCAGCGAGACCAGCCCGCCGAAACCAACGAGCAGATCAAGGCTCAGCACTGCCGTGCCGAAGATCAGGATTTCCGCCAGAAAGCGCAGCTGATAATCATTGCCGAAAAAGCCTGCGACCGCTGTCATGGCCGCCAGCCCGGCAACAATAAAGACAGCCTTGTCCTGCAACAGGTTTTTGCCGGTAAATACATCGGATTTATTGAAAATAAGGCTCATACCTGTCTCACTTTCGCTGCGATAAGGCCCTGCGGTGAGAAAACAAGCAGAACGGCCATGATGGTAAGCGAAACAATATTCGACAATTCAGGCACCCAGACCTTGGCAAAAGTCATGGTGAAACCAAGCAGCAAAGCACTGAAAATTGTACCACGGAAGGTTCCGAGCCCGCCGACAACAACCACGATCAGCGCCAGAATAAGCTGCTCTTCATCCAGTCCCGGATAGGCGGAAAGCACACCGGCACCCAATGCACCGCTCAACCCGCCAAGACCGGCGGAAATCGCCAGAACAGCAGTGAAGATACGTTTGGTATCCAGCCCCAATGTTTCGACGAAACCGCGATCCACCACACAGGCACGGACTACTGCGCCCCAGATGGTTTTGTCGATCAGGAACCACAAAACCAAGGCCAGCACTGCGCCGAAACCGATGATAAACAAGCGATAGATCGGAAACGGCATATCAAAGACAAAGATAATACCGCTCAGGGATTCCGGAATTTCCGGCATCACGATCTGCGCACCGAAACCCCAGCGCATCAGATCGGCAAAGATGACCGACAAGCCATAGGTCAGCAGCACCTGCATCAGATGCGTGCGGTTATAAAACAGCCGGAACGGAAAGCGCTCCAGTACAAAACCGGCCACGGCAACAGCACAAAAGGCAACCGGAAACGCCATCCACCATGGCGCACCGGAACCCAGCCAGTAAACAGAAATATAAGCCCCCAGCAGAAAGAATGAGCCGTGGGTCAGATTAACAAAATTCATCAGGCTCAGAACGATGGAAAGTCCGAGCCCTGTGAGCATCAGCAGCATGGAGAACGACAAGGCGTTCAGAATTTGCACGAGATAGAATGACATATCCAAGCCCCTTCGTTACGCGGCGGGGCCCGGGTCTTTAACGGCCTTATAGGTATGGATCACCTGATTGACAGGGCCGTCGGCACTCTCCTGAATTTCATTTACATAGATATCGAGAATGGCCTGATTGTTACGCGGATCAAAAGACATCGGTCCAAAAACAGTATCAACCGGATTGGCCAACAGGGCTTCCCGCACCTTTTCTTTGGCAGAAAGATCGCCTTCAACACGCTCGGCAGCAGCTTTGATGACCTGTCCCGTCACATAACCGGCTGTACTCATTTCCCCCGGAAGCACACCTTTGGCTTCCTTATAGGCTTTTGAAAAAGCAAGCGAGCTTTCAGCTGTCGGCGACTGGTTACAGGTATTGATGCCACCAAGCGCTGCATTTTTAACCGCAGAAACAACATCTTCCTGATCAAACAATGCACCGCCACCGATCAGCTTGATCTTGCCGGTCAGGCGGTATTCCTGCATCTGTTTCAGGAAGCGCACGGCATCAGAACCGGCAAAGAATGAATAGATAAATTCCGGCTGTTCACTGAGTATCGTCGTCAGAAGCGGGCCGAAATCCGTTGTGCCAAGCGGCGCCCAAAGCTGCTTTTTAATCGCACCACCATGCTCGCGGTAAGTATCGGCAAAATCGCCGATATATTCACGACCGGCCGCATAATCTGCACCGATTGTCAGGCAACCGGTTTTGGAAACCTTCTCCGCAGCCCACTGGCCGCCTGTGGAGCCGATCATCCAGTTGGTTTTCGTCGGACGGAAAATCAACGGGCTCGCAGCCTTGCGCGCCAGATCATTGGCCGATCCTGCTGAAATAAAGGTCAGCGCCTGCGCCTCGGCCACAACATCGCGCACCGCCAGAGCCACAGCAGAACTGATCACACCGCAAACAACATCAACATTATCCTGCCCGAGCAATTTGCGGAATTTACGCACACCTTCTTCAGGTTTTGCCTGATCGTCCTCAACAATCAGCTCAACCGGCCTGCCGGCAAAACTGTTGCCGCTCTCTGCCAGCAACATTTCCATGCCCGCGCGCATACTTTCACCAAGACTGGTAAACGGCCCTGACAAAGATGTGACCATACCGATTTTCAGTGGCTTATTGGCATTTTGCGCCAGAGCTGGCATGCCGAATGTACCTGCGAGTGCGCAGGCGCCGCCAGCTTTTAACAGCGTGCGACGCGTCCAGTTATTTCCGTTTATCATTGATCCCTCCGCCAGCGGCTCCCATCCGCTGTTGCAGCCTATCAACTCACGAAACTACGCCTTTTGTCAATATTATTTCGAAATTTTACGATAAAATTTATTATCCTGAAATTCCATCCCTACAAGGGACATTATTAAAATCATTTAAATTCAAATAGATATGTAAATTTCTATAAAATTCAATTTTATACCCTTCATTGTAATTTCGAAATTATTATGATATTTCTATTTTGGAGATTTATAAAAGGGAGCATATCGAATGGCCTCGGATAAGGGCAGAACACTTGCTGACCAGACCTACCGGCAATTAAGAGAAGACATTATCGGAGGCCGTCACGTTGCCGGCAGCAAGCTGAAGCTCGAAGGCCTGATGGAGAATTATGCCGTTGGCATGTCGCCTCTGCGTGAAGCACTGGCGAGACTTGCCGGTGACCTGCTTGTCGTATCGGAGGGACAGAGAGGCTATTGGGTTGCGCCTTTATCAATTGATGAATTCAATGATATCACCCGTGTTCGCGCGCTTATAGAAACGGAAGCAATCAATGCAGCCATCCGCAACGGCGACGAGCAATGGGAACAAGAGGTCAGCAATGCGTTCAACGCTTTGACACAGATTGAAGCCAAGCTTCCATCCTCATCGGAACCGCTTGCACAAGAAACACTGGAAGAATGGGAAGAATGTAACAGGGCGTTTCACACGGCTCTGGTATCGGCAGCCAATTCACCAATTCTGATCAGGGTTCGCGACCAGCTCTATCAGCAATCGGAACGCTATCGGCGCGTATCTTTGAATACATCGCGTGGCTGGCGTAATGTTCATGATGAACATCAGGCAATTTACGATGCCGTTATGCAGCGTAACGCTTTACGAGCCTGCCGGATGACAGAACTCCATCTTTTCAAAACTGCAGAAGAAGTTCGCAAGGCGGTTTATTACCTCTCCGCCAATGATGCCATTGCGGTGAATGAGTGAGAGGCTGGTTCTGCGCACAATTTGCAGAACATACCCGCAAGCCGATTGATGAGATCAATGAGATGACCAAGAGAACGCCCCAAGCGGTCAAGCCGCCAAACAACAAGCGTATCACCGGGCTTCATGCTCTTCATGGCTGCTGCAAGCCCTTTGCGCTCATTGATCTTGCCAGAAACGCCAAGGTCTTCAAAGATACGTTCACAGCCTGCATTTTTAAGCGCAGCCAGTTGCAATTTAAGATTTTGTTCAAGTGTAGACACACGTGCATAGCCAATTCGCATTGAAAGAGCTTTCATTATTATGATTTAGAGGCTCAAATGCGTTTTCAGCATTGACAGAAACCTTCGTTTTTGCCCGCTGCAAGTTTTATTTTAGCCATGCCTTTAAAGCGCCCGGTTTGCCAGTCATTGAATGCTGCGAATGCGGCAAATTCTTCTTTGACAAAAACCAACGTTTTCATACCTATGCTACAACGCATCATTTCTTTATTGCAGCATTACTTTCCATAGATGCAGCAATTCGTAAAACCTGCGTGCCGTTCAAGCAACACATTCCCACACTCTGCCAGTTCACGATCCTGACGTGGCCCTTGAGCTACGTCACCGCCATCACTTTGCCCAAACACTTATAGCGGGCAGTCTTGAAAGGAACAGGGAAATGGAACAGGCGCAGACATTACAGCCGTCAAAAAGCAAGTCAGGCTGGATATTACTCCTGATCGGTTGGGCGTTTTTCTTCACACCACTCCCCATCGTTACCACCTTCATAGGTGGCATTTTCATTTTGATCGCCATGCTCATTGCACTCATGCAAATGCAGCGCAAAGAAGGTGGTCTTGGCCTTTTGCTGATAGCCATATTCGGGTCGCCCGTTATGTGGCTTGTTGGTCTGTTTGTCGCCGTTTCAATGTTTGGCAAATAAATGGTCTATGAGGGGCAAGCTGTGACAAAGCGATCACGTAAATATTCACTCATTGGCTTCGGGATCACCTTGATCGCCTTATCCAGCCTGCCCCTTGATGCTTCAGCCTCACCAAAGCAGGCATTACAGGTTTTGACGGCTTGCCTCAAAGGCAAAACCAGTTCGGACGAAACACGAATTTGCATCGGGCGCTATTCCGATCCATGTGCAGAAAAAGCCGAAAACGCGGCACCGCTTCCTCAAATATCTGAACAAAGCCAGTGTCTGCTGGATGAAGCCAGCGCATGGAACACTTTAAGTGATCGCGCCGTAAAAAGCTGGAAAGAGAATAACACCACCAGCCTATCCGCAAATATCGCCAAGCTTGCCAAGGAAAGCAGGCAGTTTGCCAAAATCAAATGCGCAGTGTTTCGGGACACACAACAATTCGGGCAGACCGGTATGGCGCTAGAAGCCCAATGCCTGCGCGATGAAGCGGCAAGAACTGCAAGTTTCATCGGTTATGCGCTGGATTAAGCGTCCAGACCGTACCTTCCATTATCAGCATTTACCAATAATCGGGGGAACACAAAATGCTAAAACTGAAATCATTCCTTTTATCTTTAACCATGAGCATTGCGATTATCTCTCATGCAAATGCACAAACACTTGAACCCACTCCGCCCGAAGGAATGCCAGAGAAGCACAAGAGTATCGTTCAAAAAATTGGCCGCGCTCTTTCCTATCAAAAAACCTGCGTGATTAGTAAAATCAGCGAGGGATATACAGCAGAAGTAACGCTTTATATGAACAACAACCGTGATGGCTTTGAGTGGAGTTTCATAAATCCTGGCGGTAAATATAACGCATATCTTAATGAATATTCACGCTATGAAACCGAGCGTATCATGGATGAATATGTTGAACACTATAATCTGAACTATGCCAAACTCGTCACAGATTTTACCGATGATCAGAAAAAAAGCAGGGATGATATTTCCGATTTGCGTTGGCACACAAGAATGCAGTCTTGCTATCGCGCTGTTGTTGATTTTGGTGAAACAGGCTCCTTATGGCCACGCCTGATGGATATTAGCTGCACCAGCTTTCGACCACCTTATTGTTCTGATGAAAACAAGTTCGAAGAATGGGTATAGGGATAACGAGCGATCTCCTTCCGCCCCTCAGTACGGTTGTTCGGAATTCTACCTAAGCTGCCCAAAATCGGTCATTTACTCGGCACCCCATGAATGGAAATGCCCGAGCTGAAGTCTGTCTTGAGCGAATTCAGCTATGGCAAAGTATGTCCGGCGGCTTTCCTAGGCGATACTAGGCGGGTGTCATCGTTGGCAGATAACGCACAATAGCTTCGACCACGTCGGGTGCCGTCCTATTGCGCAATGCTCGCATTAACCAACTCTCGAAATCCTTCTGCCGACATGACTTTAGCTTTGATGCCGCAAGAGCCATCAAGCCCTTGTTATCATAGAGGGCCAGCAATCTTGGAAGATCACGATCTGCAATTGCTTGTCTAATCTCGTCTTTGAATCGTTCAGTAAGCCCGCGAACGTTAAGATCCCCCGTTCTTTGCGTGTATTCATTTTCGATCTCATCAGTCGTGCGAGCGCCGCTCAAATCGAGCTTTTTCAAAATTCTGTCAATGCGCCGCTTCGCATATCTGACAGCAACTTTTTCGATTGCCTCATCGGAGTCAACGCTCTGGAAAATGTCATCAGCGAGCGACGCGATTCGTCGATTTAATTCTTCTCCTCTGAATCCTTCAGACTGAGCAATAGCTACGCTTACTTCCGGCAACAGGACGACATTCTCAATCTCCGATACCGTCAGTGTTTCGATTCCGAGCTCGCGCAAATAGTTCCTGTCGTCATCGTCGTAATGATCTGCATCGACAATACCCGAGCAAGTTATGCGGGTGAGATTGGCGTTGGCGCGCATAGTGACAACTGCGTGAATTACTTCAGTGCACGATGAGCGAGGAACCACTGTCCACTCTGGATAGCAGCATCTATACAGCGCCAAATCGAGACTGGACCGATCCCCCTCAACGAATAAGATTGGTCGGCGGCTGCCCAAAATTAGCGTCGCCAAGTCTTCGTCAAAACCTGTGTCTTCAGGGACATCGTCAACGGTCCAGCGTGGAGTAGGGTCGTAGTCTCTGATCACGAATTTCTGGGCTGCGCGTGCAGCCGCGAATTCCAAGTCGTGCGTGATAAAAACAAACGCGCAATCCGACCGCACCGCTTCAAGTTCATCCCACAGTTTAGACATGATCGAGCGATGGACGTGCAATTCTGGCTCATCGACGATCAGAACTTGATCGGCCTCAGCTACCAGAACTTGGCCAATCATGTAGAAGATGGCACGCTCTCCGTCGCTCATCTCTGATGCTTTGTATCGGCTGTCAGAATTCGGAACAGAGACTAGGATGTCATCGCCAGATATGTGAAGAATACGATGAGGTAATAGGCGACTCCAAATATCCGCCAGCTTGTCAAATTTTGTTAGTTGAAATCCGTCTTTATCTAACTTTGATCCCGGCTTATATTGATTGTAGGCTTTGAGCGAAGTGTTCGATTGATCAGCAAAAAGAGCCTGAATCAAGTAGTCGAAATCATTAAGTAATTGGATAGCCTCTTTTGAGCCCCACCGATTGCCTGCCCGATGGATTATTCTTGCGTTTTCGTCCGCATGGCCTGTGCGAAGGCCCATCAAGGCCATCTTCTCACTAATTTTAGGTACTCCCGGATTCAGACTTAGCGCTCGATGCGCCGATATACGATGAGCGCTGAATCCTAAGGCATTCTCAATATGCACCGCTAGCCTTGTTTTACCACCGCCGTTCGCACCCACAAAAATTAGTGCATTACCCGGATCAACAGTGAATTGTTTCTCACCATCTGTACGCGGAATTGAAAAATTAAATGTCAAAGCTTCCCCCCAGAAATTACTAGCTTCTACTCTACCTTTTCAGCCACACGGCATTATCACAGCTGAACAACTTTATATATCGTCACTACTCACACTTCATCTTTATAGCAGTCCAGATTAGCTGTGACCCGTCCGAGCACATAGAGAATGATCAGCCATTCCTATACCGGTTTCCCATAAACTAGTCTTCCACATATAGTTAAAAGTCCCACGTATACCCCCGCTTTAAGGGCGAGTAGAGGTATAACCTTGTGAGCTATTCACTTTATCCACGCATAAACGGTAACGCATCAAAATGAAGCTCACAGCCGCTCACAAAAAATGTTGCGCATAAACGATACCGCGATCACGCATAAATGGTACCGCTATACATATATAATTATATAAAAAATCATTTAGTAGAAATCACCCAGCTGGGGATAAGTTGCAATTCGCAACTTTTTTCACCCGCACCACTTCAAACCGACGAACTGTTTTTATTATTTGCTTTTGAATAAAGGAAGCTGCTTGGTATTCGGTATACTACATTGACAGCTTGTGTATACGGCAAGAGCGGCTCTTTGCCCTTTTCACGTTGATCTACCAACACAGCTGATGAAACAAAACCAATCTTCATAGAGGTCGCTATAGACTAGCCAAGAGTCAGCTTCGCCGTCACAACGGATGCGACATAATAGCTAGGTTTGGTGTCGGTCTTTCAGGATGAAACGGGGTAGACACTATTGGTGAGCATTGTCTGGTGTTGATAATTGGTGCCCCTACTCTGCCCCTAGAACGCAAAAAGCTCCAATCATGGAGATTGGAGCTTTTGTATAAGCAACTGATATACAGTCTTTATTTTGGTTGCGGGGGCAGGATTTGAACCTGCGGCCT
>JBEBVV010000022.1:0-16184 GCA_040392545.1 Pseudochrobactrum asaccharolyticum
TTACACGGCGCCATGCCATGTCGGTAACGTGCAGCAGGCCGTCGATGCCGCCGAGATCAACGAACGCACCGTAATCGGTGATGTTCTTGACAACGCCGTCAACAACCTGACCTTCTTCAAGGTTCTGAACGATTTCAGAACGCTGTTCCGCACGGGATTCTTCCAGAACGGTACGGCGGGACACAACGATGTTGCCGCGACGCTTGTCCATTTTCAGGATTTCAAACGGCTGCGGGTTGTGCATCAGAGGGGTCACGTCGCGGATCGGACGAATGTCAACCTGAGAGCGTGGCAGGAACGCAACGGCACCATCGAGATCAACGGTGAAACCACCCTTAACCTGATTGAAGATAACGCCATCAACGCGCTCACCCTTGCCGAATTTCTCTTCGAGGCGAACCCAGCTTTCTTCGCGGCGAGCTTTTTCGCGCGACAGAACAGCTTCGCCAAGCGCGTTTTCAATACGCTCAACGTAAACTTCTACTTCGTCGCCCGGCTTCATCGAGCCGTCTTTGCCCTTAGCGCCGAATTCCTTCAGCGGCACGCGGCCTTCAACTTTGAGACCTGCATCAATGATTGCCATATCTTTTTCGATGGCAACAATACGGCCCTTAACAACATAACCTTCTGCAAGGTCATTATTGGCGAAGGACTCAGCCAGCAGAGCTTCAAAATCTTCGCGTGTCGGGTTAAAATCTGACATGTAGACTCCTGATGTATCCGTGAAATTCACGCGATACGGCGCCGGGGGTTTGTGTTTCGAGAATGTCTGAAGACAAGCCGTTCTTTTAAAAGAACAATCCGGCGCATGGCCTGAACGCAGACAATTTGTAATCTATAAAACGCAATCCGGTAATTTCTGAAATTCAGAGGATAATCAGTTGCGCAATGCTGCATCTATCAGCTTTTGAGCCTCAAGAAATGCCGCTTCTATATCCATTTTACTGGTATCGATCAAGTGCGCATCACTTGCGGGCTTCAACGGGGACGCGACACGGTTCATGTCGCGTTCGTCGCGGCGCTTCAGATCGTCCAGAACTTCATTATAATCCGCATTGACGTTTTTTGCACGCATTTCATTGAAGCGGCGCTGCGCACGCACTTCCGCTGATGCTGTAATATAGAGTTTGACCGGTGCATCAGGGCAGACAACCGTGCCGATATCACGGCCGTCCAGCACGGTGCCGGGCAGATTTTGTGCAAATTTACGCTGGGCTTCTACCAGAGCGCGGCGCACTTCCGGCATCACCGCAACTTTGGAGGCCGCTTCACCGATGTCATGGGCGGACAGCACAGAGCGGTCCAGCCCTTTCAGGTTAAGTTCCTGTGCAACACGTGCGGCAATTGCCTCATCATCAAGCGGTAAACCCTGATCAATCAGGGCTTTAGCAACAGCACGATAGGTGAGACCGGTATCCAGATGGTGAAAACCGTAATGCTTGGCGAGATTACGGGCCAGCGTTCCTTTGCCGGAAGCTGCAGGCCCGTCAATGGCGATAATAAAGGCTTCTGTCCGCATCGCTTTATTTGGCCTCTGCCACAGTGATGTCTGCACCCAAGCCGCGCATCAGATCCATAAATTCCGGAAATGAGGTTGCGATCATCGTGGCATCATCAACCGTCACAGGTTTTTCCGAGGCCAGCCCCAGCACAAGGAAGCTCATGGCAATGCGGTGGTCGAGATGGGTGGCAACCGTGCCGCCGCCAAAGCCCTTGCCGGACGGATTGCCGCGTACGCTTAAGCTCATTTCGCCTTCGGTGCAATCAATGCCATTGGCTTCAAGGCCGCGGGCAACGGCTGCAAGGCGATCTGATTCTTTCACGCGCAACTCGTCCAGACCATCCATAATGGTTTCACCTTCCGCAAAGGCGGCGGCGATAGCCAGAACCGGATATTCATCAATCATGGAAGGGGCGCGGTCTGTTGGTACGGTAATGCCGGTGAGTTTGGACGAACGAACATGCAGGTCAGCCACATCTTCGCCACCGGCAAGGCGTGCATTGAGCACTTCAATATCGGCGCCCATTTCCTGCAAAGTAGTGATCAGGCCGGTACGGGTCGGGTTCATCAGCACATTACGGATGAGAATATCTGAGCCTTCGGTAATCAACGCTGCCACCAGCGGGAAGGCGGTGGAAGACGGATCGCCCGGCACATCAATGATCTGACCGGTGAGCTTGCCCTGACCGACAATATGAATATGACGCACACCGTCTTTGTCGGTTTCAACACTCAAATCAGCGCCGAATCCCTGCAACATTTTTTCCGTATGATCGCGGGTCATGACCGGTTCGATAACTGTGGTAACGCCCGGCGTATTGAGACCGGCGAGCAGAACCGCTGATTTGACCTGTGCCGAGGCCATCGGCACGCGGTAGCGGATCGGATTGGCCGTGCGGGGGCCGCGCAATGTCAGCGGCAGACGGTCGCCTTCCGCAGCTTCAACCTGTACGCCCATTTCGCGCAGGGGATTGAGCACGCGTGCCATCGGGCGTGCGGTCAGGGAAGCATCGCCGAGAAACGAGGTTTTCATATCATAGGTGCCGACCAGCCCCATGGTCAGGCGCGCGCCGGTGCCGGCATTGCCGAAATCCAGCGGAGTTTCTGATTCCAGCAGACAACCATTGCCGGTGCCGTTGATGATCCAGATATCACCGTCTTTGCGGATTTGCGCGCCCATGGCCTGCATGGCTTTGCCTGTGGCCAGAATATCTTCGCCTTCCAGAAGGCCGGTAATGCGGGTTTCACCCGAAGCAAGGCCGCCAAACATGAAAGAACGGTGTGAAATCGATTTATCACCCGGAATGCGGATATCGCCTTTCAGATCGCGCGAGCGGCGGGAGATTGCAGGCTTCTGAGCCTGGGAAACGTGAGAATGAGACATGATATTACAGTCAGTTTGTGCTGCCGTTTTTAAAGCTTCAGACGCGTTTCAGACAGCGCGGTCAATCGAGGTGGCCAAGGTCTAGCATAGGTTTTGCCGCAGGTCATCCCGCAATGTGACAGCTGTTACTTGTCGTGTTGCAGCAATTACCATGATCGTTCCCGACATGGACGAAACGTTGCAACACTGCAATATGGCTGCAATTTTGAGCTGTAGGGGCTGGCAATCCGCGACGATTTGGTAAAACATGCGTCTTTGGCTTTGACAAAGACATCGAAATCCGTTTATGCACCAAAAAACACCGAAAAGGCGTTCCGGTTATATCTCTTGTTTCAGGAGATGGGCGGATGCCGCAGCCGGCACAACTCATGAGGCTTGACGTGGCAAAACCTGAACTTGGCACAAAACGTATTGATCCGGAAACGGGCAAAAAATTCTATGACCTGAATAAGGATCCGATTGTTTCCCCTTATACAGGCAAGTCCTATCCGCTGTCTTATTTCGAATCCACTTTGGACACCCGCGCCGAAGAGGAAGAAGTCGAAACTGAAGAACTGGATGTGGCACTGGATTCACCTGAATTCGTATCTCTGGAAGATGCGGATGATGAAGCAAAGGGTGATGACATTCCTGATCTGGATGATGATGATGTGGATCTCGGCGATGACGATGATCCGTTCCTCACACCGGATGATGAAGACGAAGACGATGATATGTCCGGTCTTCTCGGCGGCGGCAGTGCCGTTGGCGATGACGACGAAAACTAATCACTGATTGTCATTGAGATTTGAAAACACCCTGCATCAGCATTGATGCAGGGTGTTTTTGTTTATTTTATAAGTCGTCAGGGCAGGGCTTGCCCACAGTTTTGAAAATAATCAGGATATCTTTGAAAGAGTTTGATTTTTCCTCTTGATCTTCCGCAAAAGGCCATTTATGTAGCCGTCACGAACAGATCACAATCTGCTTCGCACCACCGGAACCGACGCTCAGGTCGGCATGTTTCAAAAACATGATCGGGAATGGGGCCATAGCTCAGCTGGGAGAGCGCTTGCATGGCATGCAAGAGGTCAGCGGTTCGATCCCGCTTGGCTCCACCAAATCAAAAATCATCCTGAAAGTTGATGCAGATAAAACAGAACCTGCTCTGTAGACGGCTTAACAGCTTTATTTTTCTGTGGTTTCTGTGTTCAGCAATCTCCGGATTTGCAGATAAAAAAGAATACCTGTCAGTCCTGTCACGATAATGACAGTCAGAGTGATATGCGCATTGGTTTTACTCAGGCCGGTTGCCATGGCAAAGGGGGCTATGGCTGAGACAATCAGCCGTGCCGACATGAGTTTTCCCTGCATTGTGCCGTAGCCGCTATTGCCGAAAAGGGAGAGCGGCAATGTTCCTGAAATGATGCTGAACAGGCCGTTGCCGAAGCCGAACAGGCAGGTAAAGAGAATCGCTGCCGGTATGAAAGGTGCGCCACTCATCAACACAGCAAGGGCTGATGTCATGAGTATGGCTGCAATGATTGCCAGTTGCACCGGTGATAAATTGTTGCCGGCCAGCATATTGATCAGGCGGCTGGCGACCTGTGCCGGGCCGAAAACCGCGCCGATAAAGGCTGCGGAACCGGCCAGTCCCAAGGCAGAGAGCAGCGGCACCATATGGACGAGAATCGCGGATGAGATCAGTGATTGCACCGAAAAAGCTGCCAGAAGCAGTATCAAGCCCTTATGACGCTGCGAAGCAGGCAACGCGCCTGTGATTGTCATCACGGCCACGGGATTATTCTGCTGCTGCCGTCTGGCGGCAGCCACGGAGCGGGTAAGGGCATAATGCAGCGGCAGGCAGATCAACAGATGAAGACCGGCAAAGATCAGATAAATTTGCTGCCATGTCTGCGTGTGCAGCAGCCATGATGTGAGCGGCCAGAACAATGTGGAGGCAAAGCCCGCAATCAGGGTCAGGTAAACAATACTGCGCCGGGCAACAAGCGGGTTGAGCTGCACAAGCAGCGCAAAGGCGGCGCCATATTGCACGAGATTGGCCGCTATTTCTGTTACGGTCAGTGTTGCCGCAAATGCTAAAGAGTTTTCAGACGCAGCGCAGATGATAAGGGCTGCAGCTGCAATAGCCGAGCCTGCGGTCATGATCTGCGCTGCGCCAAAACGGTCGGTAAGCCTGCCAAGCCATGGCGCCAGGAGCCCGCCTGCCAAAAGTGCGGCGGAAAGGGCTGCGAATATCCATTCATCTGATGTTTGAAAATCGCGCGCCATAGAGGGGGCGAGCAGGCTGAATGAATAATAGAGCGTGCCATAGCCGATGATCTGTGTGACACCAAGGCTGCAAATGGCGAAAAGAGGCAGGCTGCGGCTGGTCATATAGATTGCAATGCTACCCGTTTTTCCAATTGTGCGGCTTGTTCTTTGCGCTCGCTGTAACGGTCGGTCAGGTGCTCTGATATGCCTCGTGTCAGAAGTGTGAATTTCATCAGCTCTTCCATGACATCCACAACCCTGTCGTAATATGATGAGGGTTTCATGCGTCCGGCCTCATTAAATTCCTGCCATGCTTTGGCAACGGAAGATTGATTGGGAATGGTGATCATACGCATCCAGCGGCCGAGTATGCGCATCTGGTTCAAAGCATTGAAAGATTGCGAGCCGCCGCAAACCTGCATCAGTGCCAGTGTGCGCCCCTGTGTCGGACGGATTGATCCGCTGGAAAGCGGCATCCAGTCGATCTGCGCCTTCATCACGGCACTCATCGCGCCGTGGCGTTCAGGGCTGGTCCAGACCTGTGCTTCCGACCATAGCATTGCTTCGCGCAATTCCTGCACTTTTGGATGATCGGGTGTGCCGTGATCCGGCAAAGGCAAACCATCAGCATGAAAAATACGCGTTTGTGCGCCCATATATTCAAGCAAGTGCTGGGCTTCCAATGTCAGAAAGCGGCTATAGGAGCGTTCACGCAGTGATCCGTAAAGCAGGAGAATGCGCGGCTTATGTGCAGGAAATTGCGGCTGCAGCCGGGCATTGTCCGGCAGGCAGAATGCGCCTTGATCAAGATTGGGCAGTGTCATGTCAAAGCGACTTTCGCTGATAGCTGATCTGCTCACCGTCTTCCTTGGTGAAAGCGGTGACAGGATGATCCAGAAGATCGAGCACTTTTTCTGAAGGGCGGCACAATGCTATGCCATGCGGTGTTTCCACAACAGGGCGGTTGATCAGTACGGGATGCTGCACCATGAAATCCAGCAATTCATCATCCGTCCATTTGGGATTGGCCAGATCCAGTTCTGCAAAAGGCGTGCCTTTTTCGCGCAGCAGGGCGCGCGGTGTCATGTCCATCGCTGCCAGCAACTGTTGCAGCCGTTTTTTTGTCGGCGGATTTTGCAAATATTCGATAATCACCGGCTCTTCACCGCTGGCGCGGATCATAGCGAGTGTGTTGCGGGATGTGCCGCATTTCGGATTGTGATAAATGGTAACGGACATCAGATCTGACCTGTTTTTGAGGAGGGATTGCCTTGCTCGTACCAGTCTTTCGAGTAGTTCACGAGCCGGACAACGGAAAGCATAACCGGAACTTCAACCAGCACGCCGACAACCGTTGCCAGGGCTGCACCGGAGCTGAAACCGAACAGGCTGATTGCGGCGGCAACGGCCAGTTCAAAGAAATTGGAAGCACCGATCATGGCCGAAGGGCCTGCAATGCAATGTTTTTCACCGGATAGGCGGTTCAGATAATAGGCAAGGCCGGAATTGAAATAGACCTGTATCAGGATCGGTACGGCTAGCATGGCGATGATCAGGGGCTGGGCAATGATCTGCTCTCCCTGAAAGCCGAACAGCAAGACCAGCGTGGCAAGTAGCGCAGTGAGTGACAGTGGCTGTAGAAGACCCAGCAAGCTTTGCAGCCGCCGATCATCATGGCCTGACAGCAGGCTGCGACGGATAATCTGCGCAATAAGCACCGGAATAATGATGTAGAGAACGACGGAAAAGAACAGCGTATTCCATGGCACGGTAATGGCTGAGAGCCCCAGCAGCAGGCCAACAATCGGGGCAAAGGCAACCACCATAATCGCATCATTGAGTGCCACTTGTGTCAGGGTGAAATGCGGTTCGCCTTTGATCAGGTTTGACCAGACAAACACCATAGCGGTGCAGGGGGCGGCTGCAAGAATGATCAGTCCTGCAATGTAAGAATCAATCTGATCCTGTGGCAGATAAGGACGGAACAGCCAGCCGATAAACAGCCAGCCCAGCAAAGCCATCGAGAAAGGTTTGACGGCCCAGTTGATAAACAGGGTAATGCTGATACCGCGCCAGTGCTGGCCGACATGGCGCAGTGCCGCAAAGTCGATTTTAAGCAGCATCGGAATGATCATCAGCCAGATCAGGACGGCAACCGGAATATTGATCTTGGCAATTTCTGCCGTGCCGATTATCTGAAAAATGGCAGGAAACATATGCCCCAATGCAATGCCGGCAATGATGCAAAGGGCGACCCAGAGAGTTAAATAGCGCTCAAAAACAGACATGCGTTTTCCTTGTCCGGTTGCATCTGACAGGGATGAGACCGGCTCGGTTCGGATTTTGTGTCGGAAGGCTTCAGCCTGTTATCTTACAGGCTGAGAGAAGGGCGGATTGTCAGTCCGGCGGTGTGCAGCAGGGCGTAAGGCTTTTAATCAGCGGCTCACAAAGCTGCGCACTGCCACCGCAGCAATCTTTGATCATAAACAGGGTAAGTGCCTGAAATGTTTCAAAATCAGCACGGTAAATGATCGAGCGGCTCTGGCGCTCACCTTTGATCAGCCCTGCCCGTGACAGAGTGGCAAGATGCGCCGACATGGTATTTTGCGGCACATCAAGAAGACGTGCCAGCTCGCCCGCAGGCACACCTTCAGGCTCATATTTTACCAGTAACCGGAAGGTCTCAAGCCTTGTCGGTTGCGCCAGTGCGGCCAATGCCGTGATTGCTGCATCATTTTCCATATATCTAGAATAATGGATATATGGAAAATGTCAAACAGGTTTTCATGCCTGATGAGAAAAATGACTGACTGGCAGATATGAGGCAGGGAAGAGCAGATATGAAAAAAAGCGGTTTCCTATGTCAAGGAAACCGCTCTTTATCAGAAATCAGGCTGCAATTTTGCGGCGTGTGAACGGGCCGTGCGGAATTTCCGGCGGTGCAAAACTTTCAGCCGAGGCACGATCCCAGCGGCTGTACCAATCGGAAAGCTCCTCAATTTCAGGGCCTGAAACCAGAAAGCCGTTTGGCAGGTAAGGATAAACTTCGTTACCGTCGAGGAATTCATTATCCTTCTGGCGGAACATGAAGTGGTAAGGCATGAAATCGCGCGGATCGCTCAGGCCTGCCGCACCTGCCAGCTCACCCAGCGCATGCATTGTATTGCGGTGGAAGCGTGCCACACGATCGCTCTTATCGCCCACATCAATGGCGCGCTGGCGCAGCGGATCCTGCGTGGCAATGCCCACAGGGCAGGTATTGGTGTGGCAGGACTGTGCCTGAATGCAGCCGACAGCAAACATGAAGCCGCGTGCCGAGTTACACCAGTCTGCACCAAGCGCAAAAGTACGGGCAATATCAAAAGCCGAGACGATTTTACCGGCAGCACCGATTCTCACTTCATCGCGGATACCCGCACCGCGCAATGTATTATGCACGAAGGTCAGGCCTTCCAGCATCGGCATGCCAACGCGGTTGGCAAATTCCAGCGATGCCGCACCGGTGCCGCCTTCTTTACCGTCAACAACGATAAAATCCGGATAAATGCCGGTTTTCAGCATGGCTTTGACCATAGACATGAATTCACGGCGATGGCCGATGCAGAGCTTGAAACCGACAGGCTTGCCGCCGGAGAGTTCACGCAACTGGCCGATAAATTCCATCATGCCGATCGGCGTGGTGAAGGTGCTGTGCGCCGGTGGTGAAATACAGTCTTTGCCCATCGGAATACCGCGGGCTTCGGCAATTTCCGGCGAGATTTTAGAGGCCGGCAACATACCGCCATGGCCGGGCTTGGCGCCCTGACTGAGCTTGACCTCAATCATTTTGACCTGTGGATCGGCAGCCTGAATCGCAAATTTCTCCGGCGAGAAAGTGCCGTCATCATTACGGCAGCCGAAATAGCCGGAGGCGATTTGATAAATCAGGTCGCCGCCGCCTTCACGGTGATAGTGGCTGATACTGCCTTCACCGGTATCATGGGCGAAGCCGCCTTTTTTCGCGCCCTTGTTGAGCGACAGAATAGCATTCGCCGACAGGGCGCCGAAGCTCATGGCAGAAATATTATACAGGCTTGCATCATAAGGCTGCTTGCAGGACGAACCGCCGATGCGCACACGGAAATCGGTGTTTTTGATCACTGTCGGCTGGGCGGAATGGGTCAGCCAGGCATAGCCGGAGCGGTAGACATTCTCGATCGTACCGAACGGGCGCTTGTCTTCCACGCCTTTGGCGCGCTGGTAGACAAGACCGCGAATTTCGCGGCTGAACGGCTCTTCATCACGGTCGCCCTCAATAATATACTGGCGCAGTTCCGGACGGATGCTTTCCAAAAGAAAGCGCATATGGCCGATGATGGGATAATTGCGGAGAATTGCGTGTTTATGCTGCCAGATGTCGTGGACGCCTAATCCGAGCAAAGAACTTGAAACTGCTGTGATGAGGAGAAGCCAGTGACTGTAATAGACAGCGCCGATAAACGAGACAATTGTCAAAAGCGCAACACAAGTTAAAACTGCATAACGCTGATATGAAAACATAATTATCACCATCTATATGTGAAGTAAGCGGTTACGTCTTGTCTGGCAGTCGTCGGGCAACATGCCGTTTGGCGCCTCCTTACCCCACCAGCTACATGATTGCGAGAGGATTATTGGCGCTAATCAGCGCAGACAGCGTGAAATTATGCAAATATCTGTTACCGGCAGTGTTTATAGGGCGATTTACAGCTATGCGGGGCGGTCTGTTTTGATCTTTCTGTACCGGGCATCTCTGTCCCGACGGACTCATAAAGGCACAGCACAGGCTGCAATCCGGGCGCGGCATTGCTTTCCGGTCATTTAAATATTCTTTTTCATGCTTTCTCCGGGTCTTTTTCAATATAATTATTTGATAAATATAAATTATTTTTGACAAAACCCATATGTGATGCGGCTTTTTCTGCGGTTCACAGAGCGGTTAAAACCGGTTTTGGAAGGAACTTATTAACCTTCATTTTTTATTACTTTGTGGACAGAACTCAGTAGCGTATTTTTGGTTTTTCAGGTCCATGCGTATTCCCCGATCCAATTTCTCCATTGCAATGTCCGGCCGTGCCGCGGCCACCGCCAGCATGCGTGAACCGGTATCTCCGCATCAGGAAATGCAGAGACCGGACGTTGCTGCTGCTGATGCTCATCCGTCTTTATCCGCGCAGCAGGCTGCTTCCGCCAGCACAGAATCGGACATTTCCGTATCACCGCTCAGCTATGCGCCGGCCGTTGTGACCGAGCATGCAGTGCCGGCAACACCGGCAGTGCCTTCTGCGTCTTCATCAGCTATCCCGTTATCCCCGCTTAGGAGTAAGCAAATGAGCAACAATTTTGCGGTTAAACACTGGATGGATCAGGACAGGGAAGACAAGGCGGCGCAGACGACAGCTGTCGCATCCGTTGCGGCTCCGACTGTTTCTGCCGCACCGGCATTGCCACAGGCAGCAGCCGCTGTGACTGTTGCACCGGATGTGCCTTCCGTACCCGTTCATCCAAAACCTGCCAATCCGTCGATGATTGTCGCCAGCCCGCATGTTGCCTATCAGGGCTTGTCTGTGCGTGAGCAATTCGGCTCCGGCGAGCAGGTCTGGAAAAATGCTTTTGCACTGGCGGAAAATGTCCGCTTTACCCGTACGCCTGAAAATGAGCTGATGCGTCTGCGCGCCAAGCTGATTGAAGAATTCGGCGCGGAAGAAGACGTCGCACCGCAGCCTGTTGCAGTTGCAAAGCCTGCCATAGCAACCGCACCTGCCCAGCCTGTTGCTGCAACGCCAGCCGCTGCACCTGTCGCTCAGGCGCAGCCTGTCCGTCAGACACCGGTTCTGCGCGGCCCTTCGAGCGTGATTGTTGCCGCACGTCTGCGTTTGCCGGTCGTGCCTGTGGCCCCGCATGTGGAAGCGGCTGCGCCGCTTTCCGGTCAGCAGGTTTCTCCGGTGGTTTCCGTTGTGCCGGAAGCCGAGGTGGTCAATGCTGTTGTTTCGGCCGTTGTCTCGCATCTGCCTGAATTGAAAACCGTAGAAGTTGCTGCACCGCAAGCTGTTGCAGAGCCGCAGGATAATGGCTTGAAACTCAGCCATCTGTCGGATTTCGCTTTTTGGGAATTTGCCGGTCTGCCGGAAGTCGCCCCTGCTGCTGGTGCGGCTGAAACACCGGTTGTGATTGCAGAATCTGTGGCGCAGGTTGCGCAGGCCGATGTGGCGCAACTGTCTGAAATTGCACCGGCTGCCGTTGAAGAAGCCGCTTCAATTCTGAGCATGTTCCGCACCGTTGAATGGCGTCCGGCACATGAAAGTGCTGCTGCGGAAACTGAGGTGGTTGAGGTTGCACAGCCAGAAGCTGTACGGGATATTGTCGAAGAATTGACGGAACTTCTGGAGGCCGCTGAAACTGCTGCACCTGTTATGGAAGTGGCCGAGACTGAGGCTGAGGCGGAAGCACAGCAGCCTGTTGCCGAGCTCGCAGAACCGCAGAATGTGGCGGAAGTTACAACACCGGCTGTTGCATCCAATCCGTTTCTGCCATCATTCAGCTTTGGTCTGACCGGTTATCAGGTGCCTGCTTATTCTCTCGGTGCGACAGGCATGACGATGATGCCGGCACCAGTACCAGCACCGGCGGAAGCCGCACCAACTGAAACCATTGTTGCAGAACCAGTTGCGGAAACTGTTATTGAACCGGTTGCGGAAGTGGTGGAACAGCAGGCAGAAGCCGTTAGTGTTGCAGAAACTGTGGCGGAAGAAATTGCAGAACCTGTGGCCGAACCGGCAATCCTGCAGCAGCCGCAGGCTGCCGCGCCGCGCAGCCCGTCCGCTTCGATCAACTTGTCGATTTTCTCGCCGACAGCGATTGAAACCGGCACAGTCATGTCGTCTGAAGGTTATGAATATCCGCCGCGTGCACTGCTGCAGGAGCCGGTTTATAAAGACGGTGCGATCATTTCTCAGGAAATGCTGGAGCGCAGTGCCGGTCTTCTGGAAAGCATTCTTGAAGATTTCGGTGTACGTGGTGAGATTATCCATGTGCGTCCGGGCCCTGTGGTCACACTGTATGAATTCGAGCCTGCGCCGGGTGTTAAATCATCCCGCGTGATCGGTCTGGCTGATGATATTGCCCGCTCCATGTCGGCCTTGTCTGCCCGTGTTGCGGTGGTTCCGGGCCGGAATGTGATCGGTATTGAATTGCCGAATTCGATCCGCGAAACGGTTTATTTCCGCGAATTGATTGAATCGCCTGCCTTTGAGCGCACCAATTGCCGTCTGGCCCTCTGCCTTGGCAAGACCATCGGCGGTGAGCCGGTGATTGCCGAACTGGCAAAGATGCCGCATCTGCTCGTTGCCGGTACTACCGGTTCGGGTAAGTCTGTGGCGATCAACACCATGATCCTGTCGCTGCTCTACCGCATGAAGCCGGAAGAATGCCGTCTGATCATGATTGATCCGAAAATGCTGGAACTGTCGATCTATGACGGTATTCCGCATCTGCTCACCCCTGTTGTGACCGATCCGAAAAAGGCCGTTGTGGCTCTGAAATGGACCGTGCGCGAAATGGAAGAGCGCTATCGCAAGATGTCGCGTCTCGGCGTACGCAATATTGACGGCTATAATGCCCGTGCAGCTGCGGCGCGTGAAAAGGGTGAAACTGTGACCTGCACCGTGCAGGCCGGTTTTGACAAGGCGACCGGTGAAATCCTGTATGAAGAACAGGAAATGGATCTGACGCCAATGCCTTATATCGTCGTGATTGTCGACGAAATGGCTGACCTGATGATGGTTGCAGGCAAGGAAATCGAAGGTGCAATCCAGCGTCTGGCACAGATGGCGCGCGCTGCCGGTATCCACTTGATCATGGCCACACAGCGACCATCTGTTGATGTGATCACCGGTACGATCAAAGCGAATTTCCCGACCCGTATCTCCTTCCAGGTTACCTCGAAGATCGACAGCCGCACCATTCTCGGTGAGCAGGGGGCAGAACAACTCCTCGGTCAGGGCGATATGCTGCATATGGCCGGTGGCGGCCGTATTGTCCGCGTTCACGGGCCTTTCGTCTCGGATGAGGAAGTGGAAAAAGTTGTCAATCATCTGAAAGAGCAGGGCCGTCCGGATTATCTGGCGACTGTGACTGCCGATGAAGACGATATGGAAGCTGCGGAAGATGACAGCGCTGTCTTTGACAAGAGCGACATGGCCTCTGAAGATGGCGATGATCTCTACGAAAAGGCTGTGAAAGTTGTGTTGCGTGATAAGAAATGCTCGACATCTTATATCCAGCGCCGTCTGTCGATCGGTTATAACCGTGCGGCCTCTCTGGTAGAGCGTATGGAGCAGGAAGGTCTGGTCGGTGCGGCCAACCATGTTGGTAAGCGCGAGATTATCGGCCATAGTGACGGCATGTAATCACCGGCCATAATCAGGCAATTTGCACAAAGATATTATCCCCGCCGGAAACATTTCCGGCGGGGATAATTTTTACGAAATTATGAAGTAAATATTACATGAGAATTTTATAATACAAATAGGTCTATTATTATCGTCCATTAATATTGCTTATATTCTATCTTGTTGAAAATTTACAGTAATTCTCTGTTGTCAAATCGGCTATGTTTATACCATGTTAACCATATTATGGCATAAATAGCAGTAACACTCTGGGATGCATGAGGTGGGCTATGCAGCGTTACAGATTTGATCAGAAAACGATTGTGGTACAGGCGATTGTTGAGATGATTAAGCGCGGTGTGCCGGCAAATGAGATGGATATTTATCTGAGCCGTATGGGGCCGGTGGATCTGGATTTGCTGCAGCAATGCATGGATGAGGTTTACGATTATATCGCGCGGCAGGATGCACCTTCTTATAATGAAGAGCCACATCGCGCAGTTGCCTGATTTCTGTCATAGTTTTGAAACAATTCAAGACTATACATAGTTTCAAGTTTAAAAATTCGCTTTCCCTTTGACCACGGATGTACTGGCACTGGTTTGAAGCGTTTCATGGAAGGTCGGGAAATCCCCGGCCTTTTTCATTTTTAAATTGTATTTTTCTTCCGTTTGATTTGAAAAATGCCTGCTGCAGACTGCATGGATGCGGCCTTTATCTGCAAAGGCTTTGTTTTTCTTTGTATTGCCGATGATCATTGTAACCGCACGGGCACCGGCTCAGGCTGGTTGTTTTGTCGCGCTTGAAAACTGATACGGTTTTTTCCCTGATTTTCGCCGTTTTTTACCGCTGTCGCGCGAAAATGTGACTAAGATTCACCTTGCTGTTTAGATGTTTTCCTGCTTATAGAAACCCAAAAAAGCCTGTGGGGTATAAAATGAATCGGCTGCGGAGGATTTATCCCTGAGCAGCAGAGCCACATCACAGGATAATAAAAAGAAGCGGTAGGGTGCAGGTTGCATCATCTTCTGAAATGCCGTGAATAGGCCGGCGGTGTTGAATTGCAGCATCTTTCCGCCTATAAGTTTCAGAATTTACCGAAACTACTGTATGTACTTCCTTGTCCGAAATATGAACGGATGCGGAATTACAGGGCGTTTCAGGTTAGTTCGTATGTTTCCGGGTTCTGGGTGAGGCCGGAAACATTCTGGTGAATGTTGATATGTGACCTGTCCCGGGTACATTCAAGACGGAAAAATTAAATGAAACATGGATTATTCCGGTCGGTCGGTATCGGTGCGGTTCTGATGCTGACGGCAATTCTGGCAGGCTGCCAGCAGGTTGTTCTGTTTCCTAAAGGCGCAGTCGGCGTTCAGGAACGTGACCTGATTATCTTCTCGACAGTGATTATGTTGCTGATCGTGGTTCCGGTGATTATTGCAACTTTGTATTTTGCCAATAAATACCGCTCGACCAACAATAACGAATATGAGCCGGACTGGCATCATTCCAACAAGATTGAAGTTTTTGTCTGGACCATTCCGTGTATCGTTGTTGCCGTTCTGGCTTATGTGACCTGGATTAAGACGCACGAGCTCGATCCGTATCGTCCGCTCGACGTTGCCGGTAAGCCGGTTGAGGTTGAAGTGGTTGCGATGAACTGGAAGTGGTTGTTCATCTATCCTGAGCAGGGCGTGGCTTCAGTCAACGAACTGGTTATGCCGGTTGATCGTCCGGTGAATTTCCGCATCACCTCCGGCCATATCATGAATTCCTTCTTTATTCCGGCGCTTGGCGGTCAGGTTTACGCTATGCCTGGCATGCAGACCAAGTTGCATCTGATCGGCAATGAAATCGGTGACTATGACGGTATCTCCGCCAATTACAGCGGTGCCGGTTTTGCGCAGATGCGTTTTGTCGCCCGCGTGAAGACAACAGATGATTTTGAAAAATGGGTTTCGGAAGTTCGTACTTCTGACAAGATTCTCAACCGTGCAGGCTATCTGGAACTGGATAAGCCTTCGGAAAAGAACCCGATCACGCATTATGCTTCCAGCGAACCTGGCCTGTTCAGCGCCATTATCGGTCGCTGTGTTGACGGCAAAACCCCTTGCGTCAGCCATGGTGGCGGCAGCGTGCAGAAACTCTCGCCGTTCATTACGTCGTCTGTAAAGAAAACATCGCCTGCGGAGCCTGAGTCTAACTGACAAGGTACCGTGATTTTAGGCAGGCAAACCATTGGCGGCGCGTTCCGCATGATGGTTTGCCATTAAAAGTGTAAGAGAAATGTTCGGAAAACTTACCCTAGCGGATATTCCATTCCACGAACCGATTGTGATGGTCACTCTGGCCGCAATCGGTCTCGGCGGTTTGTCTCTGCTCGCAGCGATCACCTATTTTGGTAAATGGGGTGTATTGTGGCGCGACTGGCTGACAACCGTTGACCATAAGCGCGTCGGTGTCATGTATATCGTGCTCGCGCTTGTTATGCTGTTCCGCGGCTTCTCCGATGCCGTGATGATGCGTGCGCAGCAGGCTATGGCCTCCGGCGCCAATGAAGGCTTCCTGCCGCCGGATCACTACGACCAGATCTTCACCGCCCATGGCGTGATCATGATCTTCTTCGTGGCGATGCCGT
>JBEBVV010000023.1:0-13879 GCA_040392545.1 Pseudochrobactrum asaccharolyticum
ATTCTAAATGGAAATATCTGCCCAAACCGGGTCAGTTCTCAGTGATAATCAACAAGCGCCTTGCCATCATCGGTGACAGACGCACCGGCATAGTCCTTTGCTTCCGCTCCAGCCGTCAAAAGTGTATTTTGTATCTCACCGTTAAATCCGATGATACCCGCCGTCACATCTGTTGTTACCAATGTGTATTCAGCATGGTTCCAGCTGGTGATGCTGCCCTGAATGGTAGCTCCGGTAACGTCAAGACTATTGACTTTGAGCGCAGGATTATCGCCGGTCTCACCAGCAAAGGTCAGGATAGCATATTGTTCAAACATGGCATCGCCAGTGAAGGTGACAGTTTTACCTGACAAAAACACGTCTGTATTGGCAGCCGCAGTCAGGTTGCCGGTAATTGTTGTTGCCGCTGCACTGACAATGGAAAGCGTGTTGGCGACTTCGGAAGTAGCCTGCGTCAGAACCACATCGCCTATGATCACTGACCCTTCTTTGAGTGTCAACGTGTTTGTGCCACCTATAGTGTGGATCGCAGCGCCGCTAATGCCATTGCCGCCATCGCCGTTACCCGCATTGCCGCCAGCGATCGTGCCGCTATTGATGATGGTCAGATTACTGCCGCGAATACCGGTGCCGCCCCTGCCGCCATCGCCGTTGTTGCCGCCCCTGCCGCCATCGCCGCTGTCGCCGGTGGTGCCGCCCTTGCCGCCGCCGCCGGCGGCGCCGCCGCCTCGAATCGTGCCGCTATTGGTAATGCTCAGGTTATCACCGCTAATGCCGTTGCCGCCATAGCCGCCATAGCCGCCGTTGCCACCGTCGCCGCCTTTGCCGCCGCCGCCGGCGGCGCCGCCCCGAATCGTGCCGTTATTGGTAATGCTCAGGTTATCACCGCTAATGCCGTGGCCGCCATAGCCGCCGTTGCCGCCCCAGTTGCCGTTGCCACCGTCGCCGCCGTTGCCACCGTTGCCGCCGTTGCTGGCGTTGCCGCCGTCGCTACCTTTGCCGCCGTTGCCGCCTTTGCTGCCTTTGCTGCCGTCGCCGCCTGAGATCGTGCCGTTATTGGTAATGTTCAGGTTATCACCGCTAATGCCAATACCTCCGCTGCCGCCATAGCCGCCATGGCTGCCGCTGCCGCCTTTGCCGCCCCAGCCACCAGTGCCGCCCCAGCCGCCATCGCCGCCAGTGCCGCCCCAGCCGCCATCGCCGCCTTTGCCGCCATAGCTGCCGCTGCCGCCGTCGCCACCACTGATCGTGCCACCTTGATTGTTCGTGATTGTCAGGTAGTCCCCACTAATGCCGGTGCCGCCCCTGCCGCCATGGCCGCCATCGCCGCTAGTGCCGCCCCTGCCGCCATCGCCGCCTTTGCTGCCCCAACTGCCGTCGCCGCCGTTGCTGCCGTCGCCGCCGTTGCTGCCGTTGCTGCCGTCGCCGCCATCGCCGCCTGAGATCGTGCCGCTATTGGTAATGCTCAGGTTATCACCGCTAATGCCAATACCTCCGTTGCCGCCGTTGCCGCTCCAGCCGCCTTTGCCGCCCCAGCCGCCATGGCCGCCGTCGGTGCTGCTGATACCGGCATTACCGCCATAGCCGCCGTCGCCGCCTTTGCCGCCGTCGTCGCCCCAGTTGCCATCGCTGCCATTGCTGCCGTCGCCGCCCCTGCTGCCTTTGCCGCCGGTACCACCAATGATCTTCACAGGGTTGGCGGAACTATCAAGGCTCTCAATCTTAACTATGTTCTGATCTTTTGACGTTTTTTCGTCGGTCGTGAATTCCCAGGAGATGCTGCCATTGTTGCCTCTGTCGCCCGGATTGAGGCCATCCGCACCATGTGTCCCGGTATTACTTTCGTTAATAGTCTTTGTGCCGCCATTGGCAGGAAAATCATATTTTATGGTATCCGCCAATGCTGCACTTGTCTGAGTGACTGTGAAAACACATGCCGTGCTGAGCATAAGTGCAGCCATTTTTGTGGTCATGATCCCACTCAAGCGGGGTGTGTGGTGAGTGGGTTGCTGGCTCATGGTAATATTTTCTCCGCAGTCATTTGCCGCGAGAAGCGCTAAACAGAGTGAATTAGAAATCTATATAGTGAAGCCACTACAATGTAGGGGAGCAAATATATATTCCCCGATTTAAGGGGAGTGGTTACTGGGGTCTGAACCGCATCGGGTTTGCCGGAGGCGCTGATTTTTAAAAAATGGTGCTGCTATGCGCAAAATAATGAACAGGTTTTCACCTGAAGCCTGTTAATGCGCGATCCGTATGTTGCCGGATCGCGAGGCAGAGCACCTGCTGCGACGGAGGCGCTATATTTGAACTGCGGGTATATGACTATTCGGAGCGGTTAATGCAAAACCTGCTGATGATGGTGCCCTTAGGCGCTCAAAAATCACCTGTTGAGTGCAGTGCGAAAATAGTGCGCACAATTATAACCCGTCTTGTGGCAGAAATTTTTTCATGTTGAAAATATTGAGAAAAATATCTCCGCCGGAAATCCCTATGCCCCGGCCATTTTCTTTCCGTAAATTTCAATAAATAAACTTTATGCGCTTTGTAGTGCGCTGTTATTTCTGTCTATGTCGTCTGAAATGGCGGGCAGGGCAGCGCCGTAAGACGACATCACGGAATTGTTTGTATTTTAGGTTTTAAAAATATAGGGAATTCTTTAAATATATGTTTGTTCGATCTTAAAAATATTGTGAACATTTCTAACGGACAAAGCTTTGTTTAAATAAATTTTGTTCGTGCTGTTTTTTAGCATGTGAATAAAACTTTATTTCTTGATCAAAATATCGCTTTTTTTATTTAAAAGTGATAACTGACTGTTGTTTGAATCATGTCGTAAGCGGTAATTACGCATTTCCGTTAAGCTATCTATATAAAATGATTGAATAAAAACTACGCAAAAAGAGCTGTGACCTTTTATACGGCATAGCTTGAGAATGTGAGGTTCGAGGGGCTATTTGTTTATCGACCGGGGAAAATTAGTCGATGATCATTCAATATATTCTAAATTTTGATGCACAATCATTATTCGTCGCCAACTCCATCTCTTTAGGGGCATTTGCGGTCGCGTTCTTTTTTGCTTGGTTGAAGCAGCGTGACAAGACCTATTGGCTCTATTGGATGACTGCTAATATTATTCTGACGCTGTCTTTTATCGTTTTTGCATCAGCGGACCGCAGTCAGATCACGCATTATGCTGCGGCTAATCTTTTATTCGTTCTGGGAGTTGCGCTCCGCTGGCAGGCCGTGCGGATGTTTTTTTATCGCCCGCCTTGTTTTATCGCGATATTAGGTATTTGTGCTTTTACGGCGCTGATATACATCCTCCATACCTATTGGGATTATAATTTTATCTTCGGCGCTGTGAATGCGATTATTCTTACGGAATTTATCCTCATTCTTCATGAATTGTTCCGCGACCGGAGTGAAAGCCTGCCATCGCGCTGGGGATTGGCTTTCGCCTATGGGATCATGGCGATGTCTACAGCCTTACGTATTATTCAGGGCTGGTTTGTCGATGCTCAAATTCTGCATTTTCTGCCGCAGGATACATTGCTGACTGTTCATTTGTTATTGGGGTCTGTGCATATTGTTGCCAGCGGTACTTTTGCGATTTCTCTGGCCTATGAGCGCGGCCTGTTTGAATTGCGGCAGATGACTTTGCGTGATCCGCTGACCGATCTTTATAACCGCAGGGCTTTTGAAGTGGCGCTGGCCAAGTTCCGTCCTGCCGATGGTTCCTTTGCGCTGATCATCCTCGATATTGATCATTTCAAGCGTATCAATGATCTTTTCGGTCATGATGCCGGTGATATTGCCCTGAAACGCTGTGCGGCAATTCTCAACCGGATGTTTCGTAAAACCGACTTTATTGCCCGTATCGGCGGTGAGGAATTTGTGGTGATCATGCCGGAAACCACGATGCAGGAGGCCTTTGACTTTGCCGAGCGTGCCCGTGAGGCAATTGAGGAAGATGTGTTCGAGCATGGCGGCAATCTGATCCGGCTGACGATCAGTGCCGGTGTTTGTCAGGCAGCCGCAGGCACGGCATCTATCACCGATATTACCAAAAGAGCCGATGCCAGCCTCTATTCTGCTAAGAATAACGGTCGCAACAGAGTGGAAATCTATGCGGCCTGAGCATGTTTTCGGGCTATTTGTTGCCTGTTCCTGAACGGATTGTAAGCCGTGTGATGGTAATTCTGCCATCACCTTGAAAGGCGCGATTATGCTTTGTGATTTTTGCGCTGTTTTTTGCCGTAATCAGACATGCATGGCACAGGGCTGGCAGGCAAACTCACATGATACTAAACGCAAAAGCTTCCCAAGCTGACATTTTGATTTTGAATTTTTATCGACTTGTAAACTGAAAAACCGCAGGGGATTACCCCCGTTTAGCGGCTGACATCACGTAAGTTTTTATAATTTCGCATTGATATCTGCTGTCTTTTCATCATTATGCGCGCAATGTCACAAATCTGTAACAGAATTATTGGGCGAGGGGATTTTCTTATGCGTAAAACTTATCTGAAAGTTGCGGGTGCATTGGCGGCAACATTGATGGCAGGCACCGCACTGGCGGAAACCATTACAGTTTATACCGTTTATGAAGAAGACGAAGCGGCGGCGTTTCTGGCAGAGGCAAAGAAGGCGCTGCCTGATCTCGACATTAATATGCTGCGTCTTTCCAATGGCGATCTTATCGCCCGTATTATCGCGGAACAGGCCAATCCTCAGCATGACGTGCTGTGGGGCGTTGCTGTAACATCCCTGTTCAATCCGGATATTATCAAAACACTGGAGCCTTATAAGCCAGCCAATATTGATGCTATTCCGGCACAGTTCCGCGATAAGGAAGATCGCTGGTTTGCCGTTACCGGCTATATGGCCGCCTTCTGCGTGAATAATGAACGCCTTAAATCCAAAGGTCTGACCATGCCAAAATCATGGGCTGATCTGACGGATCCTGCCTTTAAAGGCGAAGTGGTGATGCCAAATCCGGCATCGTCCGGCACCGGCTATATCCAGATTGACTCGCTTATCCAGCAAATGGGTGACGAGAAAGGCTGGGCCTTCCTTGACAGTCTCGACAAGAATGTCGCGCAATATATCAAATCCGGCTCCAAGCCATGCAATGTCGCCTCTATGGGGGAATATACGGTCGGTGCGTCTTTTGAGCTGCGTGCGATCAAGAATATTGCGGAAGGCTATCCGATCACCATGGTGATCCCGTCAGAAGGTGCGGGCAATGAACTGGAGGCCAATGCGCTGGTTTCCACATCCAAACATAAAGATGCTGCAAAGCGCTTTCTGGACTGGACTGTGAGCAAGCCTGCTGCGGATGAATATTACAAGTGGAAGGCGATTGTGACCATTCCGGGCGGTGAAATGCCTGAAAACTTCAAGGCGGCGGGTCTGCCTGAAGATGTGTCGAAAGTTATGTATCCGCTTGATTTTAAAGCCGCTGCCGATGATCGCACCAAGATCATTGATACATGGCAGAAGAAATACGAACGCTGATATGCATCGGACCACCGGATCATATCATCCGGTGGTCTGCCGTTTTTATAGAACAGATGAAACAACTGCTGCACTCCCGGTTCAAGCTTGGCGCTATGTGCCGCTGACCGACCATATGATGCGCCTGAAATATAAGGGCGGGATGATTTCCGGTTTGCGCATAGGCCACCGGCAGGGCAGATAAAATAATTATAAAACGGGGAAGACGCGGAAGATCGGAATTTCGCGCAACAACAAAATACCAAAGGAAGCGGAACCAATGGATTTAAACATTCAGAACATCATTAAAACCTATGGCCCTGTCAAAGCGCTTGATAATGTATCTCTGAATATTCCGCATGGTTCGCTGGTGTGTTTTTTGGGGCCATCCGGTTGTGGCAAAACCACTTTGCTGCGCTCGGTTGCCGGTCTGGAAGATATTGATTCCGGCTCAATCCTGCTGGGTGAGGCCGATCTTTCCCGTACACCGGCGCGCTCACGCAATTTCGGTGTGGTCTTTCAGTCTTATTCGCTGTTTCCGCATATGACCGCCGCCCGCAATATTGCTTACGGGCTGGAATGCCGCCGCTGGACAAAAGCACAGATTGCAACGCGCGTGAGCGAAATGCTCGATCTGGTGCATCTGGCTGATCAGGCTGATAAATTACCGGCGCAAATGTCCGGCGGGCAGCAGCAACGTATTGCGATTGCCCGCGCGCTTGCGCCTAATCCGTCTTTGCTGTTGCTGGATGAGCCGCTTTCGGCGCTTGATGCCAAGGTGCGTGAGGGATTGCGCAATGAAATCCGCTCTTTGCAGAAACGCGTCGGCATTACTACTATCATGGTCACTCACGATCAGGAAGAAGCGCTGGCTATGGCGGATGTGATTGTGGTGATGAAAGACGGCCATATTGAACAGGTCGGCACGCCGCAAATGCTGTATCAGCAGCCGGTTACCAGTTTTGTGGCCGACTTCATCGGCCGTATGAATATATTGCCGCTCGATGTGCAGCAGAGCGGGGGGCTGCATTTTGCAGGGCAGAAGCTTGAGATCAATTCTGACAAGGACACGGATATGTCTTTGGTCAGAAAAGTTGGTATCCGCCCTGAAGCTGTCAGCCTTTTCCCTGCCTCGGCACAGGCTGCGGGCGATAATCATTTTCCTGCAACCATCGGCGATCTCACTTATCTCGGGCATATATCGCGGCTGGATGTACTGCCTAATAACCGGCCGGATATTAAAATCAGCGTGGAAATGCATGGTGCTTTCAATAGTGACGGCCATGTTCCGCAGGCCGGTGATGCTGTAACCGTTCATCTTCCCGCGAAAGCCCTGCGGGTGCTGGCATGAGCAGCGCTGATCTGACACTTGCGCAGAGCAAGGGCGCCGGTCTGAAACGCGGTATTTTCAGCGATAATCTGATCTCATGGGCGGTAACGATTGGCATGACCGCCCTGATCCTGATCTTTCTGGTCATGCCGCTCTGGGCTATTCTGGTGCTGGGTTTCAGCACGCCGGATGGTTTCGGACTTGGCAATTTTACCCGCACTTTCACCACGGCGCGGTTCTGGACATTGGTGCTGAACAGTCTTGGCATGGCGCTGACCTGCACGGTGATCGTAACCGTAATGGCCTATATTTATGCCTATGCCTTGCAGCGTGCCAATGTGCCGTTCAAATCCTTGCTGCGTATGGCAGCACTGGTGCCGCTTTTCGCGCCCTCGCTGGTACAGGCGCAGGGGCTGGTACTGCTTCTGGGGCGCAATGGTATCCTCAATCGTGAACTGAATCTCGATATTGATATTTACGGGTTCTGGGGCGTGGTAATTGCCAATGCGCTCTATGCTTTCCCTTATGCTTTTCTGATCTTGTCGGCAGCGCTGGCGGTGAGTGATGCCCGCTTGCATGAAAGTGCCGAAGTGCTGGGGGCAGGGCCGTGGCGCATTTTCCGCACCCAAACCTTGCCTGCCACACGCTACGGTTTGGCGGCCGCTTGTTTCGTGGTGTTCAATCTGGTGATGACCGATTTCGGTAATCCTATGGTGATCGGCGGCGATTTCAACGTGCTGGCAACGGAAGTCTATAATCAGGTGATCGGGCAGGCACAATTCGGCCTTGGCGCGGTGATCGGCATTGTGCTGCTTCTGCCTGCGATTTTTGCCAAGATATTGGAAAAACGGCTGACCAGCCAGCAACAGGCACTGCTCACCTCGCAGGCGCGACCAATGGTGGCAAAAGCCTCGCCCAAGCGCGACCTGTTTCTGGGGCTTTACACCTATTTTGTCTTGGCGCTGATTATGAGCGTGATTGTGGTTGTGGTGCTGGCAAGTTTTGTCAGGCTCTGGCCATATAATATGACATTCACTTTGCAGCATTATCAGTTTGACGTGCAAAACGGCACCGCGCCTTTGTGGAACAGTGTCAAAATCAGTCTGGCGACAGCGCTGATCGGTGTGGCAGTTGCCGGTATGACGGCCATTGCCGTGCAGAAATTTAAAAATCCGCTGACAGGCCCGCTGGCTTTTCTGGCTATCCTGCCTTCGGCTGTTCCGGGCATGGTGCTGGGGCTTGGCTATGTGCTGGCCTTCAATAATCCGTCTAATCCGCTGCATTTTCTCTATGGCAGCTTTGCCCTGATCATCATTCTCAGCGTCTATTATAATCACGCCCATGCATTCCTGATTTCCTCAACCAGTCTCAAACAGATCAGCGGCTCTTTTGATGAGGCATCCACCATGCTTGGCGGCAGCGTGATTACCACATTGCGCAAAGTAACCCTGCCATTGCTGTGGCCGACCTTGCTGGGCGTGGGGGTGCTGTTCTTCATGCGCACGATGGTGTCTTTGTCTGCGGTGATCTTTCTCACCACACCGGCAACGCAGGTGGCCTCAATTTCCGTGCTGCAATTGTCTGATCGCGGGGCGGTCAATCAGGCGGCGGCATTCTCGGTCTGTATTATGCTGATTGTGGTGCTGGCACTGTTGATTGTGCGCGGCATTCTCTGGGCATTCGGCGCGAAGAATGTAACGCTGATCCGCTAAAAGCGTGTATCAAACAGCAAAGCCCGCCTCATTGCTGAGGCGGGCTTTTTATTGCGCGAAGAGAATATCAGGCTGCTTTTTCGAGGCTGATGCGTTGCGCAAGCCGTACCATACCGGCGCAGGCTTCATCAATCTGCGCATCGGCAATGCTGAGGCTCAGACGCAGAAAGCCGACCAGATTGCTGCCGAAGGAATCGCCGGGCATTGTGGCAATCTTTTCCTCTTCCAGCAGACGCATGGCAAATTCCGCACCTGTCAGACCGGTGGCGCGGATATCCGCCAGTATGAACATACCGGCCTGCGGTATTTTGCAGGCAATTCCGGCATGGCCATCCAGCCGCTCTGAGATCATCTCCGCACGGCGGCGGAAATTTTCCAGCATCTGGCTGGCAGCGGTTGCCGGACGTGACAGCGCATAGGCGGTCATATCGGCTGTGAAAGGCTGTATGCCGAAGAGAATACATTCAGACAGCGGCAGCAGCCGTTCGGTAAATTCTTCCGGCCCAACACACCAGCCGCTGCGGAAGCCCGGTGCCGCATGGGATTTGGAAATCGAGGCAACCACCACAGTGCGCTCGGCCAGTTCCGGCAGATCAAGCGGCGAGGCAAATTCACCGTCAAAGACCAGCAATTCATAAACCTCATCGGAGATAATCCAGAGATTATGCTTGCGGCAAACCTCACCGATTGCGGCAATGTCCTGCCGGCTCAGCATAGCGCCGGTCGGATTATGCGGGCTGTTGAGCAGCAAGACGCGGGAGCGGGGCGTGATTGCCTTTTCCAGATCTTCCGCCTGTAAGCGGAAGCCGTTTTTCTCATGCACCGGCACATAGACCGGTGTGGCGCCGGTGGCCTTGATCACGCCTTCATAAGTCGCATAGCACGGATTGGTGGTGATAACTTCATCACCGTCCTCTGCAAGACCGAACATGGCAAGTGCCAGAGCGCTCTGTGTGCCGGGAAAGCAAAGTACCTGCTGCGGGCTGATGGTGCGGCCGGTGCGTTTTGAATATTTTTCCGACAAAGCGGCGAGGATCGACGGCTCACCGCGCCCGCCTGTGTAACGGGTGCGGCCTGCGCGCATGGCGCGCGCCGCCTCGTCAATCATATCGGCAGGGGTTGGAATATCCGGCTCACCAATGGTCAGCTCGATAATCTCCTCACCGGCGGCCTTCATCTCACGGGCGCGGATATGTACGGCCCATTTATGTGATCCCTTATTGCCCAGACGCTCGGTAATCCGTGCATAATGCATCTTGAGCGCTCCTCCGTATTTTTACTTATGCTTTGTGCATTTTGATTAAGATTTCTGGTCTTTTACCGCATGGCTGCAAGTCAAGACCAGTGTTGTTTCTGCATGATGTCAGAAAAGCGCACACATTATGGTGAGATCTATAGTTTCTGCGCAGTACAGGGGAGGCGGCTGCCGGTTACTGCCATTTACTGTGACAGGATAATAATCCGGTTGGAGTGCGTCCGTTCCCATGTTAAGGCGGTAGATAAGAAAGGCCTGTAACAAGAGGCCGCAATTGCGCAGTCACCGGTGATTGCCTGAAATTGATATGACGAGGTTTTAATGACAAACACCAATCTGACACTTTTTATCTGCGATGTGCTGATGGCTCTGGGCGCCTTTGCGGTGCTGGTTGGTCTGGTTATTGTGCTGTTTTCAACGGAATTGCGCAGCGATGCTGCAAAATCCGTATCCGGCAAAGCCTATGTGCTGACAGCCTCCAAACATTTCCGCACCGGTCTGGTACTCGCCATTCTGGGCTTTCTTTTCATTACGATGTCCAGCTTTTTCGAGCTGATTATTTATTGATTTAATGAGCCTTTGAGGCGGTTCAACGGGACGGGCATTTTTACCGATGCACAAGGCGGGGGACATGTAGAATGGCAGCTGATACACTGGTCAGCAATGCAGATGTATTTACGCATATGCGCATTATTAATGGCATGGGGATCAGCCTGTGCCTGTCACGATTGCTGGTTTTTGCTTCGAAGTTCATTCAGCATCCGGATAAGCACAAAGTTTCCTATATTCATATCGGCTGGGTGCTGATTGTCTTTATGTGGATCATTCAGTTCTGGTGGGACTATCTCATCGAGAGTAACGACAAAACCTATGATGTGATTACATATATACTGGAATTATCCTATGTTTTCGGCCTGTTCTTTATCTGCGTTACCCTGACGCCGGATGATGTGAAAGAATATGGCGATTATGAAAACTATTTTTTCTTACGAAAAATCTGGCTGTTTTCGTTCTTTATTTTCATCAATACGATCCAGTCAGTTGAAGAATTCCGAACGACATTTGTCGATGATGATTATGTGAATATGATTGCGCAACCGCTTCTTCTGGCGCTGGAAACCCTGTTCATTGTGCTGGCAATGCGCATAGAGCGCAAGAATTTTCAATATGTGCTGATCGGCCTGTTATGCTGCACAATCGTGCTGGATTTTGCGATCTGAAGTCATTTGGCGCTGCATGCGTTCCGGTGATGCGGAATGATGTGCAGCGCATCCTGGCGGATAATTTCACAGTTTCAGTGTGTTTCATAAACTTGATTCACAACTGTTAAGTCACTGTCATATCCACCCTCTATTGCGGAGCCACTGTTTCAACCAAGTGAGTTCAGCAATGTTCAGAAAAATTTCAATTGCCGCTTTGACACTTACCGTTTCTGCCACATCTTCCATGGCTGCAACCAATATCAGCTGGTGGCATGGTATGGGCGGCGCCAATGCCGATGTGATCAATGAAGTTTCCAAGCGCTTCAATGAATCTCAGCAGGCTTGCTCTTTGACACCGGTTTCCAAAGGGTCTTATGAAGAAGCACTGGCTTCCGGCATTGCTGCATTCCGCTCCGGTGAACAGCCAAATATTTTGCAGGTTTTTGATGCCGGTGCTGCCACCATCATCAATGCCAAGGGCGCAACCGTGCCTGCCGAAGACCTGATCAATAATGCCGGTTATAAATTTGACCGCGACGCCTTTATCGAAGGTGTACGTTATTTCTATGCGGCTCCGGACGGTAAATTCGTCGGTATGCCATTCAACTCCTCTGCGCCGATCATGTATATCAATACCGAAGCGCTGAAAAAGGCCGGTGTTGAAGCACCGAAGACCTGGGAAGAGTTTGAAATCATTGCGCCGAAGCTGAAAGAAGCCGGTTATATTCCGCTCACCGCTTCGCAGCTGACATGGCAGTTCACGGAGAACTTTTTCTCCCGTCAGAATATTCCGTTTGCCAATAATAATAATGGTTATGACAGCGTTCAGGACACCAAGCTCAATGTGACTGATCCGAACCTGATCATGATGTTCGACAAGCTCAAAGACTGGTCGGATAAGGGTTATTTCGGTTATTACGGTGCCGGCTGGGCCGATAATCAGAAGCCTTTTGATGAAGGTAAAGTTGCGCTCTGGATCGGTTCTTCGGGTTCTTTCGGTGGTCTGCAGAAAACCGCAAAAATGGATTTCTCCGCTGACTTCCTGCCTTACTGGAAAGCCGTTAACGGCGCAGGCACCAACACCTTTATCGGTGGTGCGGCTCTGTTTGCCATGGCCGGTAAGCCGGATGCAGAAAACAAATGCGTGGCTGACTTCTTCCAGTTCCTGACCTCGCCGGAAATCCAGAAATATTACCATCAGGCAACCGGTTATGTGGCCATTACTACAGCTGCTTATGAACTGGCCAAGTCCGAAGGTTATTACGACAAGACACCGGTTGCCGAAGTTGGCATCAAGCAGTTGATGCTGCCATCGGGTGAATGGTCGAAGGGTTACCGCCTCGGTTTCTACCCGCAGATCCGCAGCATCATGGAACGCGAATATAACCGTATTTTCGCTAATGAAACCTCTGTAAATCAGGCTTTCGAGACCATTGAAAAAGAAGGCAATGACCTTCTGGTGCGCTTCGCTAAAACCTCGAACTAAAAGCTGAGATATTGCTCTCATTGTGACGAACGGGGTCGGCGTGAAACATGCCTGACCCCGTTTTCAATCGGCTTTTCAAAACACGGAGATTTGCCGCGTGGCATATATCCAGACTTCGCAGCCTTCAAAAATTTCGCAATTACTGTCCCGTTTTCGCCTGAGCGGTGCGGGCGGCAATGCAGAACCGGCAAAGCGTGTACAATTTAATACGCGGCTGCTGCCTTATTTATTGCTGGCACCGCAGCTCGCCGTGGTGCTGATCTTTTTTTACTGGCCGTCGATACAGGCCATTCAGTCGTCTTTTTATATTGAAGACCCGTTCGGTTTCGGCGCAACCTTTGTCGGTATGGAAAATTATACCGATGTTCTGGTCAGCCCCGAATATCGCAGCATTGCCGGTTTTACGGCGATCTTCACTATTCTGGTTACGGTTTTGTCGCTGGGCATCGGCATGGTGCTGGCTGTTAAAGCGGATGCGGTGATCCGCGGTAATGCCGCTTATAAAACCGTGCTAATCTCGGTCTATGCCATTGCGCCGCCGGTTGCAGGCCTCATCGGAATGATGATGTTTGACCAGCATATCGGCCCTTTTGTTAAAATGGCATCATGGTTCGGCTGGGATATGAAAGTCGGGCTCAATTATTTTGATACTGCTTTTGCGATGATCACCGTCTCGGTCTGGAAGCAAATTCCTTATAATTTCATTTTTATTCTTTCAGGATTGCAGGCTGTTCCGGCTTCTGTGCGTGAGGCCGCAGTGATGGATTGCCGTTCCGGCGCACGTCGTTTCCGTACCGTTATTCTGCCTTTGCTGGCGCCGACTGTGTTCTTCCTGCTGATCATCAATATCACCTATTCGCTGTTCGATACTTTCGGCGTGATTGACGTGATGGTGAAGGACAAAGCGGCCAATAATCCGATTACGCTGGTCTATAAAGTGTTCATGGATGGTTTCCGCGGCAATGATATCGGCAGTTCTTCGGCACAATCGGTCATTTTGATGCTGGTGGTCTTTGTTCTGACCATTGTGCAGTTCCGCTTTGTCGAGCGGCGTATTCATTACAATTAAGCAGGTGAAGAGATGCATAAAACCAAAATTACCGATCATCTGATCCTGCTTGCCGGTGCGCTGTTTCTGATTTTGCCGGTGGTGGTGGCTTTCACCACCTCCAGCCATACGGCCGCTGATATTCACTCCAATGGTTTGTCTTTAAGCTGGGGCGATAATTTCGCGGAAACCTATGAGAAAGTGCTGACCCGTGAGGGTGGCTTTACCGGGCAGATTACCGGCTCGCGGATGTTGTTGAATTCGCTGATCCTCGGTTTCGGTTTTGCCATCGGCAAGATCGTGCTGTCGATGCTGGCGGCCTATGCGATTGTCTATTTCCGCTT
>JBEBVV010000024.1:0-12326 GCA_040392545.1 Pseudochrobactrum asaccharolyticum
TTGCCTCGCGGATCAAGAGCGTCACGCAGGCCGTCACCAAGCAGGTTGAAGCCAAGGCTGACAATGAGAATGGCCATACCCGGAACAGCGGCAACCCACCACTGGTCGAGAATGAAACGGCGACCGGAAGCAATCATTGCACCCCATTCAGGCAGCGGCGGCTGTGCACCGAGGCCAAGGAAGCCAAGACCGGCAGCTGTCAGAATAATACCGGCCATATCCAGCGTCACGCGAACGATCAGTGAGGACAGGCAGAGTGGCATAATGTGACGGATAACGATACGGGCAGGGGATGCGCCCATCAGTTTCACGGCGGAAATATAGTCCGAATTACGCAATGTCAGCGTTTCTGCACGCGCAATACGGGCATAAGGCGGCCATGAGGTGATGGCGATAGCAATAACCGCATTTTCAATGCCGGGTCCGAGAGCCGCAACAAAAGCGAGCGCCAGAATAAGCTTCGGGAAAGCAAGGAAAATATCGGTGATACGCATCAAAAGCGCATCGACCCAGCCACCGGCATAACCGGCAACTGTACCGACCAGAAGGCCGACCGGTGCCGACAGGATCGCAACCAGCAGAACCACATAGAGTGTCCAGCGGGAGCCGTAGATCAGACGGGAGAGAATATCACGTCCCTGATCATCGGTGCCGAGCAGGTGACCCGGCGAGCCCATAGGCAGCAGGCGCGAGCCTGCCAGATCGCCGGAAACCGGTGAATAAGGGGCAAGCCATGGGGCAAAGGCGGCAACAAAGACCAGAAGGCCGATAATTGCCAGACCGAGCACGGCCAGCTTGTTGGAGGCAAAACGGCGCCAGACCATATAGGCACGGCCGAGTTTTGCCTGCGCGCGGGATTGCGGACGCTCGGAGAGCAGCCACTCGCGCAATGTTTCTTTAGGTAAAGTCGTCTCACTCATCGTGCGCGCGTCCGTGGGTCGAGTGTCCGATAGAGCAGATCGGAAAGCAGATTAAGGGCAATAAACACAGAGCCGATGATAATGGTGCCGCCAAGAACAGCATTCATATCAGCGCTTTGCAGAGAATTGGTGATATAGAGGCCAAGACCCGGCCATGAGAACACGGTTTCAGTCAGAACCGAGCCTTCAAGCATACCGGCATAAGACAGCGCAATCACGGTGACGAGCGGCACTGCGGCATTGCGCAGGGCGTGACCCCAGATAATCTTGGTTTCGCTCAAACCCTTAGCGCGGGCGGCAACAATATATTCCTGATCCAGCTCATTGAGCATGAAAGAACGGGTCATACGGCTGATATAGGCCAGCGAGAAATAGCCGAGCAACGAGGCAGGCAGGATAATATGGGAGAGAATATTGCCCAGAGCATCCCACTGACGCTGAATGATCGCGTCCAGCATATAAAGACCGGTGATCGGCGAGAATGTATATTCATAAGCCACATCAATACGGCCCGGACCGGCAACCCAGCCAAGCTTTGCGTAGAAAATCAGCAGGCAGATCATACCGAGCCAGAAAATCGGCACGGAATAGCCGAACAGGCCGATAACGCGTACCAGCTGGTCAATAAAGCTGCCGCGCTTAACAGCGGCGAGAACGCCCAGCGGAATGCCGAAAACAGCGCCGATCAGCGTGCCGATGGTTGCAAGTTCCATCGTGGCAGGGAAAACGCGCTTGATATCTGTCATGACCGGATTGGAAGTCAGAACCGACATGCCGAAATCGCCTGAAAGCGCTTTCTGAACGTAAATAATAAACTGCTGCCAGACAGGCAGATTAAAACCTAACTCTTCGCGGGTGCGCTCAATCACATGAGCCGGTGCGCGGTCACCGAGAATAGCAAGTACCGGATCAATCGGGATCACGCGACCGATGAAGAAGGTCACGGCAAGAAGCCCGAGATAGGTGGTGATGACGACCAGCAAAAAGCTCCCGATATTGAGAGCCCATTTGCTGATCCGGGCGTTTCGGCGCCCGGATGTTGTTACTGTAGTTACACTCATACCGGTTTATTTCTTCGATACGTCGTAGACGGAGTTGGTGGTGAAGGTCACGCCCAGCTTGTAGTTCTCGACATTGTCGCGGTAAGCGGCAACTTCGGTCTGCTGGAACAGAATAACGAACGGACCGTCATCAAGCAGTTTCTTCTGCAGATCGTGATAAATGTCTTCACGCTTTGCAGTGTCGCGTTCCAGAACACCTTCCTTGGTTTCCTTGGTCAGCGCAGGAATATCCCAGGCATTGCGCCATGCAAGGGTTTTTGCCGATGCATCATCGCCATTGTCAGGATTGCTGGCGAAAGTATCCGCATTGGTGTTCGGATCCCAATAGTCTGTACCCCACTGACCGATATAGAGGTCGTGCTTGCGGGCGCGGTATTTGGTGAGCGTCTGCTTGCCGTCACCCGGAATGATTTCCATCTTGATACCGGCTTTTGCAAAAGTCTGCTGAATGGATTCAGCAATACCTGTTACAGGCTGCGAGGAACGCACATCCATGGAAATAGTGAAGCCGTCTTTCAGACCTGCTTTTTCGAGCAGTTCCTTGGCTTTTTCCACATCCAGCTTATATGGCTTCTCGTCGGTTGCGCCGAGCAGACCCTTTGGCAGGAATGTCTGATGCTGCACACCGATATGTTTGATCAGTGTTTTTTCAATCGCATCATAATCAACGAGATATTTCAGTGCTTCACGAACTTCCGGCTTGGACAGGATGTCGTTTTTCTGGTTGAGGCTGAAATAGTAAATGGTGCCCTTTGGCGAGGAGCTCAGGGAAATGCCGTCAACTTTGGTGATCGCATCAATATCGCCCGGCTCAAGGTTACGGGCAACATCGATATCGCCTTTTTCAAGCATCAGGCGCTGGGTGGCACTTTCCTTGACATAGCGGTAGATCGCGCGTTTCAGCGGGGATTTTTCACCGCGGTAATTGTCGTTGCGCTCCAGAACAACGATTTCATTGGCGCGCCAGTCGCGAATGATCATCGGACCGGAACCGGCATAGTTGGTCTTCAGCCAGCCATAACCATAGTCGCCATCCTTGGCATTTTCTTCAACCAGCTTCTTGTCAACAACAGCGGCCACGTCAGCGGTCAGGCAGTTCAGCACAAAGCTTGGTGCATAGGACTGATCAACAGTGATGACGAGCGTATTCGCATCGGTTGCCTTGATCTTTTCTTCCACATTTTCCGGATTGAAACCGAACTGGGTGAGAACAAAAGACGGGCTCTTGTCGATCTTAACGGCGCGGATGAGCGAATAGGCAACATCTTCAGCGGTCAGCGGATTGCCGGAAGCGAATTTCTGGCCTTCACGGATTTTGAATGTGTATGTCAGACCGTCTTCGGAAATATCCCAGCTTTCAGCAACGTCGCCGATAACTTTGGAAGCATCTGTCGGGTCGAGACGCAGCAGACGGTCATAGGTGTTGCCGAGGATTTCACCGGTGGACAGCTCGAAAGATTCCGCCGGATCCAGCGTGATCATATCGTCAAATGTCCAGCCGAGAACCAGTGTATCAGCCGGTGTCGCTGCCTGAACAGCGGCAACGCTGACAAAAGCGCTCAGAGCAGCGCCCGCTGCCAGATAGCCAAAACGATTTAAAGATTTAAGTTTGTTCGTTTTTTTAATCATCATATACCCCATATTTCATCCCAATATGTTTGGCTAAAAGGAGACGGTGTGCAAGTCTATCACACCGTGTTTATTTGGTATTTTTATAAAGCAACATATTATTCCCTCATAATATGCCGGTTTATATCCCTTTCGCAAGCAGGCAGAAGTATGTCGTTTTCAGAATATACTCTTGAATGCCATATGCTTGTATGTTGTTCCGGTTGTTTTTAGCTGTGCCCGATGGCGCGCAGCCTGCTTTTGGCCGGTTTTATGCATGTTTTCAGCGATGTTCATGCCATGCAGAGCGCAGAACACGCAGCCAATTGTCGCGGCAGATCTTGGCCAGATCGTCTTCGCCATAGCCCGCTTTGCGCAGCGCATCGACAAGATTCTGGGTGCCGGAAGCATCGGCGATATCATCAGGGATCGGCCCGCCGTCATAATCCGAGCCGAGCGCCACACCGTCGATACCGACTTTCTCCACCAGATAATCAATATGGCGCACCATATCACTCAGAGGTGTTTTCGTATTCACCTGTCCATCTTCACGCAGCATGGTGGTGACATAATTGAGGCCGACAAGGCCGTTGCTCTCAGAAATTGCCGCCAGTTGCTTATCGGTGAGATTGCGGGCAACCGGTGTCAGAGCATGGGCATTGGAATGGCTGGCAACCAGCGGCTGATTGGTGATTGCCGCTACATCCCAGAAACCTTTTTCCGTGATATGCGAAAGATCAATCAGAATGCCGAGGCTGTTGCAGGCCTTGATCAGCTCTTTGCCGGCATCGGTAAGGCCGGGGGCTGTATCAGGCCCCATCGGATAGGCAAATGGTACGCCGTGGCCGAAAATATTGTGACGGCTCCATACCGGACCAAGAGAGCGCAGGCCTGCCTGATAAAACAGCTCAAGCGCCTTGAGGTCTTTATCCAGCGGCTCGCAGCCTTCCATATGCAAAACGGCAGCAAAATCACCATCCGTTATGGCATTGTCGATATCTTGTCCGCTACGGCAGATTTTCCATCCGCCTGCACGTTCCAGCTTGTAAGCAATATCGACAAATTCACTGGCAATATCGAAAGAATAGGTACGGTCAATCGGTGTCGCCAGCGGCGTTTCATAATGGCCGTTGCTGTCAGGTTCATCAAACAGGGTTTCACCCGTTTCCGGATTGGGAATGTAAATCGCGCAGAGACCGCCGGCGAGGCCGCCTTTGCGCACCCGCGGCAGATCGATATGCCCTTGTGTCGTCCCGCCGATAAACTCCTTTACCGGATCTTCGCCTTTATTGCGGTTCTCCCACAGGCGAAGCAGAACATCATTGTGACCATCGAATACTGCTTGCATGTTTAAATTCCCAATTTCCTCAGCCTGACTTAAAATCATGCGGCCCGTTTAAGTCAATATATCGGGCTCAGCACATTGTTGATGAGACGGGAGAGCTGCATCATTCGTCGCTAAACTATACGGGAAAGAATGCGCGTTTGTGTGAAATTCCGTTAAAATTCTCACAAAATCAAGTGCGATATGCATTAATTGCATAGTTTTATGCGTAAAAAACAAAGCATATTGAAAATGGATTTATACATTCAAGCTTATGTTTTTTATAATGAAATCAATGTTTTTTAGCATTTTCTTGTGAAAAACAGAAAAGGCGCCGTATCGGTGAGGATACGGCGCCTTTGGCGTAAAAGTTCAGATTGTCGCAGAATCAGAAGCGGTAATTCACACCGGCCTTGAGGGCATGGGTGTTGAGATTGTTCTTGAAACGAACATCATTCACATCGGTCTTAACACCGTTATGACGCATATAGTCATATTCGGCTTTAACCGAGAACGGGCCGGAAAGCTGCTGTTCAACACCGGCACCGAGCAGAACGCCGCCCGCCCACTGGCTGCCGGAGGTTACATTGTCTTTTGGTTTGAACTTGGTGGCACCATAACCGACAGTACCGTAAACCAGTGTTTTATCCATGGCATAGCCGAGCTTTGCCTTGGCGACTGTATTCCAGGACTGCTGCAGACGGCCGCCATTCTGGATTTTGTGTTCAGCTTCACCGAAATTCAGTTCGGCTTCACCACCATAGACAATATTACCGGACTGGAAATTCTTACCGGCAACGATGCCGCCCAGCGCCGAGGTGCGGCTGGAGAACGGGCTTGGTGTCTTGGAAGAGGTGGTGCCAACCTGCGCACCGACATAATTACCTTCCCATGTTGCCGGAGCATCATAGCTGGTTGTTGTGTCGTTATAGCTGTAATCATTGTTGAAAGCATCAGCGGCAAGGGCAGGTGCCTGTGCCAGTGTCTGAGCAAAAGCAACGGTGATGGCTGCAGTGGCGAAAAGCTTGAAGTTACGCATAAGTTCGGCTCCGTTTTACCCGGGAAGGGTTCAATTTGAAAAAATTGCTGGGCGCCTGAGTCTGGGTTCCTCTCGCGCCTTTGAGCCGGTTATGACGGTAAATTGTGACCAATTTGGTTTAAAACGGTCATAATCTTTACCATAAAGCTTTATTGTTTTATTTATCATTAACAAAGGGTTAAGCACGAGGTATCCTGCCGGATACCATGAAGAAGCGCAGGCTTTTGCGAAGGTGATTGGTACCGGTTCTTTAAATCAAACCGGCACCGCGCATGCTGACATGACCGGCTTTGCCGATAATAATATGATCATGCACGGTAATATTCATCGGTGCGGCAACGGAGATAATGACTTTGGTCATATCAATATCCGCCCGTGACGGTGAGGCGTCACCGGAAGGATGATTGTGGAAAAGGATCAAAGCCGTTGAGGAAAGCTCCAGCGCACGCCGGATCACTTCACGCGGATAGACCGGCGTGTGATCAACTGTGCCGACCTGCTGCACTTCATCGGCAATCAGCCGGTTCTTCTTATCCAGAAACAGGATGCGGAATTGCTCGCGGTTTTCATAGGCCATCGAGGTCATGCAATAAGCAATCACCTTGCTCCATGAATCCAGGACGTCTTTTTTCATGATCTCGCTTTTGCCCGAGCGGCGGGCACAGGCTGCCAGCAATTTGATGTCCTGCGCCACGGCTTCCCCGCAGCCGCTCACCTCGCGCAAGAGATGCGGTTCGGCACCCAGCACACCGGCAAAGCTGCCAAAGCGGTTCAGCAATGCTTTGGCGAGCGGTTTGGTGTCAGCACGGGCAATGGTACGAAACAGCAGCAGTTCCAGCAATTCATAATCAGCCAGCACCTGATCACCATGGCTGAGAAAGCGCTGGCGCAGACGCTGCCGGTGGCCGCTATAATGCGGCTTGGCTTTGACCGGTTTGGTTTGCGCTGCATTTTGTGCAGCCGTATCGTTCTGGCCGTTTTGCAAGGCAAAGGAGCTGATTGCTGCCGCCCCTGTCTGTAATTGCTCTGATGGCAGATTTTCCTGTAAGAAAAACCGCGTTTCATCAATCTCCTGCGGATGCGCTGCATCCGCAATGCTGCTGTCCTTCGCCATTCTGTAACACGCCCCCGAATCTACAGATGGCCACCGCATAACGGCGGTTTCCGCACACAGATTAAGCGGAATTATACGCGGCGGTCTATCGCAAAATGTCAAAAGCCGCCCCGTTTGAGCGGAGCGGCTTTTGATTATATTTGAGTAAAATGTGAGAACGCCATTTACATATTGGCGCTCACAAATCCCTGCATCAGGCAGGGCTGTTATTGGTGGTGTAGAAAATATTCTTCGGCGACAGGGTGAAAATCTCACAGCCGTCCTTGGTCACACCAATCGTATGCTCATATTGCGCTGTCAGCGACCGGTCGCGGGTCACAGCGGTCCAGCCGTCTTTGAGCACTTTCACATCCGGCTTGCCGAGATTGATCATCGGCTCAATGGTGAAAATCATGCCTTCGCGGATTTCCACGCCGTCATCCGGCTTACCGTAATGGAGAATATTCGGCGCATCATGAAACAACTGGCCGACACCGTGGCCGCAGAAATCACGCACGGCCGAGCAGCGCTGTGATTCCACATAGGTCTGAATGGCAGCACCGATGGCACCGGTTTTGGCGCCCGGCTTCACTGCCGCAATACCGCGCAACAGGCTTTCATAGGTTACTTCCATCAGGCGCTCGGCTGCGCGCTTGATCTGGCCTACGGCATACATACGGCTGGAATCACCATACCAGCCATCTTGCAGGAAGGTGATGTCGATATTGACAATATCGCCCTCGCGCAGAGGCTTGTCATCCGGAATGCCGTGGCAGACAACATGATTGATCGAGGTGCAGGAGCTTTTTGTATAGCCGCGATAATTCAGCGTGGCAGGCACCACACCGCGATCCGCACCGAATTCAAAGACGAAACGGTCGATTTCATTGGTGGTAACGCCCGGCTTGACGATATCATTCAGGGCATCCAGACATTCAGAGGTAATCGCGCAGACTTTGCGCATCGCGGCAAAGCCTTCAGGGCCGTAGAGCTTGATCTGGCCTGTATATTTAAGCGGAGCGCTTGCTGCATCGACATAGGTAACCATCGGATAATCCGTTATTATATGTTGCGGCCAGCCATTATGCTGCCCTGTGATGTTATATGGTCAGGACGGGAACCGTCTGATCTGCGATAATTGATTCAGGACTTATGTGGCACCGAATTGCGTAAGCCTCAACCCCGTGCTGCCGTGCTTTTGCAAATGCTGCCGCATAAACCGGATCAAGATCGGCACAGACCGACATGGAATCGCAATCATTGCGCTGAATCACAAAGAGCATAACGCCGCGATGGCCGGCCTGAACCATCGTGCCAAGTTCAGCAAGGTGGCGTGCACCGCGGGCTGTTACGCTGTCGGGAAACTCTGCCAGCATGCCGGTGCGTTTGAAATGCACATTTTTAACCTCGACATAGACTTTTTGATCATTGTCGCCGGTCAGTAAAAGATCAATGCGGGAATTCTGGCCGTATTTTTGTTCGCGCTTCAGTGCGGAAAAGCCGGTGAGTTCGGGAATCATGCCGGACAGAATTGCTTCTTCCGCAATTTTATTCGGCAGACCGGTATTGATTCCGACTAAAGTGTTTTCTGCCTCAACAATTTGCAGTGTATGCGCATATTTGCGTGTGGCACTGTCGGAATAGCTCAGCCATGCAGGCGAGCCGGGGGTGGTCAGTCCGCGCATCGAACCGGTATTGGGTACTGAAGACGTAATTACCTCACCGGACTCCAGACGAATATCCGCGAGAAAACGTTTATAGCGTTGCAGCAATGTGCCGCGAATAAGTGGCGAGGGGAAAAGCATAAGTCTGCTTAAAGGATAAGCGGTGCGAATGCAAAACAGATTTGATCGGAACCGGTTGGTTCAGAACGCTGTATAAAATGAATTTTAAGGGGGAGAAGATGGTACGCCCAAGGGGAATCGAACCCCTGTCTGCGCCGTGAAAGGGCGCTGTCCTAACCGCTAGACGATGGGCGCCTGCCGGTGATGCGGCTTATAGCTAAGGCATTTGTGATGCGCAAGAGGAAAAATCAGAAAAATACATAAAATATGCGAAAAAAATCCGAGACTTATGAAAATTGACACTCTGTCGCAGGCATGTACAAAAATCACGCCGGAACGCATATAAAGACATGCGACACGTGCCGGATAAACAGCAGATTGCATGATTATGATCGTACGAATTTTATGAGAGGAAAGCTGTCAGCAGGTTTTAAATTTGCTCTTCCATTGCGAGGGAAGATGGTACGCCCAAGGGGAATCGAACCCCTGTCTGCGCCGTGAAAGGGCGCTGTCCTAACCGCTAGACGATGGGCGCCTGCTGGTGAACCGGCTTATAGCGGCATGATATTTATCGTGCAAGTGGGTAAAACAGGAAATTTGTAAAAAATGCATATTTTTTTCATCAGCCCCGTATCCGCCTGTGAATAAACCGGTCGGAAAACGGATTTCTGCCAGTGAAATTAAATGTTTAGAGCAGATTTGCAGTGCCATAAACCGGTATTGCCAATTGTGTGGCTGTTTTTTCTTCGGTTCATGCGCAGAATTGGCTGAAAAATAGCCGCCGGTTTGATGTGCGGTGAATCAGTTATCGCAATGATGGGGGATTTTTTCGTCACTACGGCATCCGGCCTGTCTCAAGCCACAAGCCTCAAGCCCTAAACAAACAACAGGCAGGAATCAGAATACTGATCCTGCCTGTTCAATGAAGAACATAGTGTGGATGAAGGCGTATCAGCCGCGGCGGCAGCGCCAGTTCCAGTCGCGCTCCGGCCCGACATCAATATGCACCGATTCCGTATGGCAATAGGTGCCGACACCGCCGCGCGAAGGCCATGAACGGACATGACGTGCAATTTCCCATTTCGACACGCCCGGAATCTGCAAATCGGCTGCCGAGCAGGACATATGCAGTGAGCGTTTCGCGCCTTTGACGGAGCGGTTATGGGCAGGGCTGCGATAGCCGGAGGTGATAACCACCGGTTTGCGGTAATGGCTCTCAAGGCGTTTGATCATCGAGACCAGCTGCGGCTTCAGGCAGGAGACCTGCACTTTATCATGCTGGGTGCGCAGACCATTCGGCGCCAGACGTGCCATGCCACCGGCAGACGCCATTGTAACCGGTGCGCTGTAATCATCTTCATCGAGATCAATATCGTTTTCATCAAAAACTTTATTGCGGTGACGGATTTCAACGCCGCCATTGGCGCGCACACCCGGCAAAGTATAATTGTAATCGCTGGTATTCTTGGTCGCTGCAGAAGCGGTTATTGTTGCTTCCAGCTTGCCGGTGCCGCGGACACTGTTTTTTCCCGGTGAGAACAGTCGTGCCGCCGCGCCTGCGCTCTGGCTGGTGCGGTCTGTCGGCGGTGCGGCTTGTGGCTTGCCGGTTACCGCGACTTCGTCCTGTGCTGGCTCTGCTGCTGCCGGTGCTTTTGCTGCGGTTTCAGCCGGTTTTACTGGCTCTGCTTCCGCTGATACAGCGGCGAGAGCCGCTGTCGGCTTGCTGCGGGTGCCGAAAAGAGCGGCCAATGTGCTTGGCTGTTCGGCAGGGGCGGACTCCGCATCCTGTATAACCTGATTGGTGGCAGCAATTGCAGTATCAGCAGAAGCGAGCAAGGCTGTTTTTTCAGCCTTTTTGTCTGCTTGCTTTTCAGGCTCTGCGGTGGCTGTTTGCGGTGCGGCTTTGATCTCGGCGGCAGCTATTGTGGCAGCGCCTGCCTTTTGATCCGCAGCAGCCTGTGCTGTTGCCGGTGTATTATCTTGTGCGGCTGTACCGTTTTTATTGTCAGCCAATGCCGCATCGCTGGCCACATTTTCCAGCAGAGAGGTGCCGGATGTGGTGCAACCGCTGATGCTTAAGGCGAGAATGATTGCCGAGCCGCAAAAAAGCTGAGCGTTTTTTTCTCGTATACGTTTTATCGTATCGAACAAAGCGACCCCTTATTCATACTGCGAATTTTCGCAGGGCGTCTTCGGAAACAAAAGAGAAAGGCCGTGTTTCCTGTATGCATAGAGACGCAAAGAGCTGTGAAAATGAGCTGTTTGCGCGCAAATCACCAAATGATTATAACTGAAAACGCCGAAAAACGCCGTTTCTGCGAGAAAAAAATTGTTAATTCTTTATTAAATTGGGCGCAAGTTACGCCATGTAACAATTCATTTCAATTCTGTAATAAGTGTTATGTGTCTTAAATGCAGCCGGAAAGCCGTTGCGCTTATGCATAATCGTGTTTTTCGTGTTCGCAGATGCAGCTTCCTGTTGCGAAATGCAGCCATACGTTTATTGTCCGCATATTCGGCTGAAACTGTTTGGGATAACGGCTTCAAGAGTATGAGATAAAGCGGGTTTTCCGTTTCAGGGTTACAAATTGCAGGGAACGTCCTCGATGAGCGCACAACAGACATCACACATTACAGCAATGCGTTTTGCACTGCTTGCCGTGGCTGCTGTTGCGCTGGGCGCCTGCAGTTCAGGGCCGTCTGCCGGTGTGCCGCAGGAAGGTGCGTTGCGTACCGGTGCCTATCCGACCTTTGGCCGGATGCCGCGCGGTGAGACCGCGCAGCTGACTTTTGAGCAAAAAGAACAGATCACCAATAATCTGAGCGCCGCCAAGGCGCGACAGGGCGGGGCGGCGGCTGCAAGCTCAAGCCGTGCCGATATTGAAGCGCGCAAGCGCGCATTGCTGGCGGAAACTGATGCCACCTTGAAGGCAATTGAGGCAGGTCAGTAGATCCGCAAATCAAGTCCGGATGTGCGGGCGGTTCAGATCATTCAGAACCATTAGCTCTCCGTCCGGCGCGTATTTCAGAGCAGATCAGTAAGCCATTTCAGTTTGACGGGGCTCATTATGAAATCCGTCCGTGAACCGAACGGTTCGCACTCTTTGCACTTTATTTTTAACAAACGAAAGAAAGATTATGTCGGAAGAATTCCATAAAATCCGCCGCCTGCCACCTTATGTCTTCGAACAGGTTAACCGCCTGAAGGCCGGTGCGCGAGCGGCGGGTGCCGACATTATCGATCTTGGCATGGGCAATCCCGATCTGCCGACACCGCAGAGCATTGTCGATAAATTATGTGAAGCTGTGCAGGATCCGCGCAGTCACCGCTATTCATCTTCCAAAGGGATTCCGGGTTTGCGCAAGGCGCAGGCAAATTATTATGCCCGCCGTTTTGGTGTGAAGCTCAATCCGGATACGCAAGTGGTGGCAACACTCGGCTCCAAGGAAGGTTTCGCCAATATGGCGCAGGCCATTACCGCGCCGGGCGATGTGGT
>JBEBVV010000025.1:0-10357 GCA_040392545.1 Pseudochrobactrum asaccharolyticum
TTCGTCATCCTGAATCCAGGACAGAGCGCGTTCCAGAGTCATGCGGATCGGCGGGGTCAGCTTCACAGCTTCATCCTTACCGGATGCGCGCATATTGGTCAGCTTCTTGCCCTTGAGCACGTTAACTTCCAGATCGTTGTCGCGGGTATGAATACCAACGATCATGCCCTGATAAACCTTGGTGCCGGCATCGATAATCATCGGACCGCGATCTTCCAGGTTGAACATTGCATAAGCAACCGATTCGCCCTGATCATTGGAGATCAGCACGCCGTTGTTACGTCCGCCGATTTCACCTTTGTGCGGCTGATATTCGTGGAACAGACGGTTCATGATCGCTGTACCGCGCGTATCTGTCATCAGTTCAGACTGGTAACCGATCAGACCACGGGTTGGTGCAAAGAATACCAGACGAACACGGTTGCCGCCGGATGGGCGCAGTTCAACCATTTCCGCTTTGCGTTCAGACATTTTCTGAACAACAGTACCGGAATATTCTTCATCAACGTCGATAACAACTTCTTCTACCGGTTCCAGCAGATTGCCGTTTTCGTCTTTGTGCATCACAACGCGCGGGCGCGAAATGCTCAGTTCGAAACCTTCACGACGCATGTTTTCGATGAGAACAGCAAGCTGCAATTCACCGCGGCCGGAAACGTAGAACGAGTCTTTATCTTCGGATTCTTCAATGCGCAGTGCAACCGAACCTTCAGCTTCTTTGAGCAGACGGTCGCGGATAACACGGCTGGTCACCTTGTCACCTTCAGTACCGGCCAGCGGGCTGTCATTCACGATGAAGGACATGGTCACGGTTGGCGGATCAATCGGCTGAGCCTTCATGGCTTCATTGATTGACGGATCGCAGAATGTGTCAGCCACAGTCCCTTTGGAAAGACCGGCAATTGCAACGATATCGCCTGCAACACCTTCTTCAATGGCTGTACGTTCCAGACCACGGAAAGCGAGGATCTTGGAAATACGGCCGTTTTCCAGCAGTTTACCGTCCTGACCGAGCACTTTAACCGACTGGTTCGGCTTCAATGTACCGGAATGAATACGACCGGTGATGATGCGGCCGAGGAACGGATCCGCTTCCAGAATGGTACCGATCATCGAGAACGGACCTTCTGCAACCTTAGGCGCAGGAACGTGCTTAACGATCAGATCGTAAAGCGGAGCCAGACCCTGATCGCTTGGACCTTCCGGATTTTCTGCCATCCAGCCGTTACGGCCTGAACCGTAAAGGATCGGGAAATCGAGCTGTTCGTCGGTTGCATCAAGTGCTGCGAACATGTCGAAAACTTCGTTGATCACTTCTTCATGACGGCCATCCGGACGGTCGATCTTGTTGATCGCAACGATCGGGCGCAGGCCGAGCTTGAGAGCTTTACCAACAACGAATTTGGTCTGAGGCATCGGGCCTTCAGCGGAGTCAACGAGAACGACAACGCCGTCAACCATCGACAGGATACGCTCAACCTCGCCACCGAAATCGGCGTGGCCCGGAGTATCGACGATATTGATGCGGGTATCTTTCCAGACAGCGGATGTTGCCTTGGCAAGAATGGTGATGCCGCGCTCGCGCTCGATATCGCCGGAGTCCATCATGCGTTCGGTGACGCGTTGATTGTCGCGGAATACACCGGACTGTTTCAGAAGTTCGTCAACCAGGGTCGTTTTGCCGTGGTCAACGTGTGCGATGATCGCGATGTTGCGCAATTGCATTGAGTATCACTCTGAATAGGGGGTTGGGACGCTTAAGGATAAAACCGAGAGAACGCCGCAGATAATGGGGCGCTCTTACAGGTTTTTCGACAATTTTAAAAGGGGGAGGGCTGATTTTAGCGTAGCATCTCTCTCAAACCTGCCGTGCATTGCTTGCATAAAAACCTGTAAGTGCCATTTTTGAAGAATAAAACGGCCGGAAAGTTCCGGCCGTTTGTCGTGTTAAAGCAGGGTTCCGGTGAGGAAAATGACCGCAACGCTGAAATAGATCACCAGCCCCATCACATCCACCAATGTGGCGACAAAGGGAGCCGAAGCGCTTGCCGGATCGAGCCCGAGCCGCTGGAGAATGAACGGCAGCATAGAGCCGGAGAGTGAACCGAACATGACAATGCCGATCAAGGCAACGCCGATCGTAATACCGATCATCACCCAATGTTCGCCATAGTCATAAAGGCCGGTTTTCTGCCAGATGGCAATGCGCACAAAACCGATCAGGCCGAGCATGGCGCCAAGGGCAAAGCCGGTTGGCAGTTCGCGCAAGGCCACGCGCCACCAGTCACCGAGTTTCAGATCGCGCAGCGCAAGGGCACGGATCAAAAGCGAGGTGGCTTGCGAGCCGGAATTGCCGCCTGAACTCATGATCAGCGGAATGAACAGCGCCAGAACAATGGCTTTTTCCAGTTCCACCTCAAAATGCTGCATGGCGCTGGCAGTGAGCATTTCACTCAAAAACAGGATACACAGCCAGCCGCCGCGCTTGCGCAGCATTTCAAAAAAGCCGATCTGCATATAAGGCTTGGTGAAAGCCTCCATACCACCGAATTTATAAGCATCTTCCGAAGTTTCCTCGGTCATGGCATCCAGTACGTCATCCACGGTTACAATGCCGATCAGATGATGCTGTTCATCCACAACAGGGATCGCCAGAAGGTCGTGTTTGCGGAACAGGCGGGAAACCTCTTCCTGATCCATCAGCGGCGGAATTGTCAGCGGTTCCTGATCGCGGCCAACTTCGGCAATACTGGCATGGGGATCGGCGGTGATGAGACGGCGCAGCGAAACCACATGCTGCAAAACGCGGCTTTCCGGATCTTCCACATAAATCGCATAGACTGTTTCACGGGAGCGCTCGACCTGACGGATATGTGCCAGTGTCTGCTCAACCGTCCATGTGGTCGGCACGGCGATAAATTCCGTGGTCATCAGACCACCGGCCGTATCGGCCGGATAACCCATCAGTTTTTTCAGGGCTGCTTTGGTGTCCGGTGCCAGCAGGGAGAAGAGGCGGTTGCGGGACGGCCAGTCCAGCTCGTGAAAAATATCGGTGGCACGGTCGGCCGACATGCCATTGAGAATGGCACCGGCGCGGGCATTATCCAGACTGTCAACGATCTGGTCGGCATAGTGCAGTTCCGGCTGATCGAGCAGCAGAACGGCCTGATCTGTTGAAACAGAACGGAATAAGGCCACCTGATCATCAAGATCAAGCTCATTGATCAGCTCGACCGCATCACCGGTGCGCAGCTGTGCGACCTGCTCAAGCAGGGCTGAAATTGCAAGATTGGTTGTATCGAGAGCAGCACCATGGGTGCCGATATTATTGTTCATTGGCTTGCCTCTCTGTCGATCCGCCGTCATGACAGACCGTGACAAGCCAACCGCCTTTTGCGATCAGGTCAGGTCTGCCGATGACGGCATAAACAATCGACTGTGACTGTCGCTGGGCATAAGAGTAGAACTCCGGTTAACATGAGCCTGCTTTTCAAAAAAAACAGCCTTGCGGTGTTTTTGTGCTGTTGAGCAGGCGATGTCAACCCTTAACGCATATGCTTGTGCCGGTTGCGGTTTTCCCCTTGTGGTTCCAGCGCTTGTTGGTTTGCGGCCTGAACATTTCATTCTTTTACAGAAATTTTATGAACAATCGGGTGATCGGGCAGTTTAAAGCGGTGCCAGAGCCAATAGCTGGTGAGGGCGAGCAACCCCATCAGCGGCAATAAGGTTGCCATGGCCATGACCGGATCGCCCATGGAGGCGGAAATAAAACCGCCGACAAGGCCGCCGCCCATCTGGAAAAAGCCCATTAAAGCTGAGGCCGAACCGGCAATCTGCGGAAAAGGCGCCAAAGCTGCCGTGGTCATTTGCGGGGTGAGAAAGGCAATGCCCATCACGAACAGCCCCATTGGCAGCATCACCAGAAGATAGCCCGGTTCATAAATGCGCAGCAGCACAGCCAGCAGCAGGCTGGCGGAACAGGTGCAGAGCAGGCCGATGCAGGACAGTTGAAACACGCTGAGCCTCTGCATCAACAGCCGGTAGAGAATACCGCCGGAAATATAGAAGGCGGTTTGCAGCAGCATACCCATGCCGAACTGGCTGGGCGACAGACCCACGCGGGTCATCAGAATGAAAGGCATGATCGTTGCGGATGTATAAAGTGCGCCGGTAGCACCGGTCAGCACCAGACTGGCAAGCAGAAAATGCGGGGTTTTCAGCAGGCTGAAATAGGATTTGATCAAGGCGCGCGGGCGGATACGCGAGCGGTCTGGCTTGCCGGTTTCCTGCACGAAGAGCAGCATCATGGCAATCACCGCTGCCCCTTGCAGCACCATGACCAGAAAAATCGCATGCCAGCCGAAAAATTCCAGCGTCAGGCCGCCAAGCGTGGGGCCGACGGCGGGGCCGACAGACAGCACAATGCCGATCAGGTTCATCACCCGTGCCGACTTGTCGCTGGTGAACAGGTCGCGCACAATGGCGCGTGACATGGTAACGCCGACAGCCGCGCCAACCCCTTGCAGGAGCCGCGCCAGAACCATGATTTCAATTGTCGGGGCAAGCAGCGCCAGAATACTGGCGGCAAGATAAATCGCCATGAATAAAATGGTGATCGGCTTGCGGCCAAAACCGTCCGACAGCGGGCCGCAAATGAGCTGCGCAAAACAGAAGCCGCCGAAATAAGCGGTGAGTGTCAGTTTGACCGCCGATTCCGTGGTGTGAAAATCCGTCACAATATCCGGCATGGCCGGCGTGTAGAGCGACAGGGCCAGCGGGCCGATGGCGGCAAGGAAACCGCCGACAAAGCCGACACGCCGTTCGGACATGACAGTGAGGGGGGAGGGACGGGATGTCTGATCGTGCATGGCAGCATGTTTCATGAAAGACGGAATAAAATGCAGGTGAGCAGTGTTTGCGGCGGCTCAGCCTTTGCGGTTTTCCTGATTGATCTGCCGCAGATGCGCGCGCACAGTCAGCAGGTTTTTGAGAAATGTCTGCCATTCCTCCGGCGGTAAGGCTTGTGATGCATCGGTGATGGTTTCTTTGGCAATGCGTTTCAACGCATCCAATACCGGCACAGCCGTATCATTGAGAAAAATCAGCTTGGCACGGCGATCATCAGGGTCGGTTTCACGGCGCAACAGGCTGCGATTTTCTAATCTGTCGAGATAGCCGGACAGGGTCATGGCTTCAATATTCATATTCTCGGCCAGAACAGACTGTCGGGCTGGCTGGTAACGCGCCACATGCACCAGAGTGCGGGCTTCACATGCGGTCAGTTCCAGACCGGCAGCGATGATTTTACGCTCCCGCTCAAGGGTGAATAACCGGCTGATATCATAGACAACAAAGCCGAAACTGTCGGGATCGTAGGATTTGCCTGTAAACATAGTAAGGTATCCTTATAATAAGGTTTCCTTACTATTTATTTTGCAACGGGTCAATTATCTGCATAAATGACTTGTGGCCGATAACGGGGCTGCTTAAATGCAGGACAATAGTGCAAGTGAACCGGAGATCGTGACCTATGTCGCAGGATAATCAGATGACGCCCGCATATGAAGCTCTCAGCAAATGGAGCGGCCCGCTTGGTTTGCCGGATTTCAGTCAATTTACCGATGCCGATTTCAAAGCTGCATTTGATAGTGCACTGGAGAAAGACTGGGCGGATGTTGAAGCTGTTATTCAAAATCCTGATGCGCCGACAATTGAGAATACGCTGAAAGCCTTGCAGCTTTCCGGTCGTGACTTATCGCATATTGCAGCAATTTTCTGGATGCGTGCCGGTGCCCATACCAATCCAGATATTCAGGCGCTGGAACGTGAAATCGCGCCGAAAATGTCGCGTCACAGTTCCCGTATCATGATGAATGAGGCGCTGTTTGCCCGTCTGGATGCGCTTTATCAGAACCGCGCCGATCTTGGTCTGGATGGCGAGACCCTGCGTGTTCTGGAAAAGAGCTGGAAGGGTTTTGTGCGCAATGGTGCAAAACTTGATGCACAGGGCAAGGCACGGCTGGCGGATATTAATGAGAAACTGGCAGGTCTTGGTGCCGGTTTCGGTCAGAACGTGCTGAAAGACGAAGCTTCATGGGCTTTGTTTATTACGGATGAGGCCGAACTTGCCGGTCTGCCGGATCAGTTACGCGCTGCGATGAAAGCAGCAGCAGAGGAACGCGGTCGTGAGGATGCCTGGGCGGTTACGCTGTCCCGTGCGATTGTTGAGCCGTTTCTGACATTTTCTTCCGCGCGTCATTTGCGCGAAAAAGCCTATGATGCATGGGCAAAACGCGGTGAAAATGGCGGCGAAACCGATAACCGGACTTTGGTGACAGAGATTGTCAGCCTTCGCGATGAAAAGGCCAAACTGCTGGGCTATGCCAATTTTGCGGCTTTCAAGCTTGATGACACAATGGCCAAAACACCGGATGCGGTGATGGATCTGTTATTGCCGGTATGGGACAAAGCCAAACAGCGTGCTTCTGAAGAACAGGCCGATCTGGAAAAGCTGATTGCCGGTGAAGGGCTGAACCATCCGGTGGCCGGTTGGGACTGGCGCTATTATGCAGAAAAACTGCGCGCCGAGCGCTTCGCTTTTGATGAGGGCGATCTCAAACCTTATTTGCAGTTAAATAAGATTATTGAAGCGGCTTTTGACGTGGCGACCCGTTTGTTCGGCGTTACATTCAAAGAACATCAAGGCATTCAGACATGGCATCCGGATGTGCGCGTTTGGGAAGTGCTGAATGCCGACGGCTCACGGCGCGGCGTATTTCTGGGGGATTATTTCGCCCGTCAGAGCAAGCGTTCCGGTGCATGGATGAGCGCTTTGCAATCGTCCCATCGACTGAATGGCGGCCAGCAGCCGATCATATATAATGTGATGAACTTCGCCAAACCGCCGAAAGGTGAGGTGGCTTTGCTGTCGCTTGATGATGCGCATACGCTGTTTCATGAGTTTGGTCATGCGCTGCATGGCTTGCTCAGCACTGTGACATGGCCTGCAATTTCCGGCACCGCAGTCTCGCGTGATTTTGTGGAACTGCCATCGCAGCTTTATGAGCATTGGCTGACAGAGCGTCCGGTGCTGGAAAAATTTGCAGTTCATTATAAAACCGGTGAACCGATCCCGCAGGCGCTGATTGATAAGGTACTGAAAGCGGCAACATTCAATGCCGGTTTTAATACGGTGGAATTTACCTCATCGGCGCTGGTGGATATGGCCTTCCATACCAGTGAAAAGCCGGTTGGTGATCCGCTGGCTTTTGAAGCGGATGTATTGAAAAAGCTCAATATGCCTGATGCGATCATCATGCGTCACCGTACACCGCATTTCCTGCATGTGTTCAGCGGTGACGGATATTCTGCCGGTTATTATTCTTATATGTGGTCGGAAGTGCTGGATGCCGATGCTTTTGCCGCTTTTGAAGAAAGCGGTGATGTTTTCAATCCGGAACTGGCGGAAAAGCTGAAAACCCATATTTACGCGGCCGGCGGTTCCAAAGACCCTGAGGAATTATACAAGGCATTCCGCGGTCGGATGCCAAGCCCGCAGGCGATGATCGAAAAACGCGGTCTTTAATAAACAAAGCCCCTGCAAATAGTTGCAGGGGCTTTTCTTTTCACATTGCCTTCAGAAGCTGCTGAGCTTGATATCCGGCGAATATTCATGACCTTCAACGGTCTTGGTCACGGCCTGACCGCAATACATTTTCTTTTCTTCCGCATTATAGCTGTGGCTTGGCGAGCCATAAAGCATCCAGCCTTTGTTCAGGGCATCGGTAACGCGGTGGCAGAATGAAGAATCATCAGGGCCGGTGAGAAAACGATAAAGCTGCATGGGTGTCTCCTGTTGTTTACGCAAAACTATAATGATCAGCTGGCACGCGCAAGAATGCGCTTGGCTTGACGGATATGTAACCGTTCAACCATTGACCCATTCAGGGCAATGGCGCCTTTGTCATTGTTTTCCGGTTTGTTGAATGCAGCTATAACCTGTTGTGCCCATTCTGTTTCGGCGGCATCCGGCGTGAATGCGGCCAGTGCAATCTCAATCTGGGATGGGTGGATCAGGGTTTTCCCGTCAAAGCCGAGCAGGGATCCTTGTTCGCATTCGGCTTTAAAACCGGTTTGATCCTGAAAATTATTATAAACACCGTCCAGCACATCAATGCCGCCTGCACGGGCTGCAAGAATAATCTGCATCATCCATGGGAGCAGGGCGCTGCGCTGGTTGGTGGTTTTCACGCCGGTGCTCAGGGCAATATCATTGGTGCCGATGATGAAACATTGCAGGCGTGCCGCTGATTTTTGTGCAAGACGGGCAATTTCATCGGCATTGAGAATGCCGCGCGGCGTTTCAATCATTGCCCAGATGCCAAGTTCTTCCGGTGCGTCGCTATTATCCAGATGGCGGGCGGCCTCAATCACTTGTTGCGGGGTTTCGGTTTTGGGCAGCACGACAGCCTGTAATGCAAGTTCAGCGGCAAGTTTCAAATCATCGCGTCCCCATTGGGTATCAAGTGTGTTGATCCGCAATGCCTGTATCGGGTGATGTTCGGAAGTGGTCGCATCCTTGGTCCGAAAATGAGAGCGCAGATTATCGCGTGCTGCCTGTTTCATATCGGCGGCAACGGAATCTTCCAGATCATAAATAATCGCATCTGCATTCAGATGGGCGCTTTTCGCCAGAGCTCTCTGATTGCTGGCCGGTACATAGAGAACAGCACGGCGCGGCTGATAATGTGTCACTCGGTATATCTCCCCGGATAAATGCCTGTATTATTTTTGATCGTGAACTATGGTTCAAAATTCCCGAATCTTGTGCGTAATGCGGGCCATAAGCAATCAATGAAACAGCAGTTGTTTTGCACAGCAATGGTTCGATTCCGGTAATGGTGCGGCACTTCGCGTTAGATTTAGGCCTTTTCAGGCCTTTGACTCTGTGAAAAGCTGGTGTAAAGCACATTCAGACAAGCATTTTGACTTACAGGTTACGAGACCGATGGAAAAATTCACCAAGCTTACCGGCGTTGCCGCTCCGTTACCGATCATCAATATCGACACGGATATGATTATCCCTAAGGATTATCTGAAGACAATCAAGCGTACAGGTCTTGGTAAAGGTCTTTTCGCGGAAATGCGCTTTAATGAAGACGGTTCGGAAAATCCGGATTTCGTTCTCAATAAGCCTGCTTACCGCAATTCCCAGATTCTCGTGACCGGTGACAATTTCGGTTGCGGCTCATCGCGTGAACATGCGCCATGGGCATTGCTGGATTTCGGTATCCGTTGCGTGATCTCAACCTCTTTTGCGGATATTTTCTATAATAACTGCTTTAAAAATGGTATTTTGCCGATCAAGGTTTCTCCTGAAAATCTTGAGAAGCTGATGGATGATGCATCCCGCGGTGCCAATGCGACACTGACAATTGATCTTGAAACCATGACAATTTCCGGTCCTGACGGTGGTTCGATCACCTTTGATCTGGATGAATTCAAGCGTTACTGCATGCTCAATGGTTTGGATGATATTGGTTTGACGATGGAAAAAGCCGACAATATTTCAGTTTTCGAAGAGAAGAATTCTGAAGAACGGCCTTGGGCCTGAGCGATTCCCGGCAATCTCTTGGCATTTAGACTATAAATGCCTATATCACAGTCGAAACCACGCTGCAGATGGCTGTCAGCGTGGTTTTTTCATGAAAAGCCTGAGCATTAACCCGCTTATAAGAATGAGGCAAAAAGTAAGAGATGGTTCAGACTGATCTGAGCGGAGACTGGGGCGACAGGCTTGCCCCGTCGATAGACGAGTTAAAATCGCTGGCACTCAATGCTTATGCGCATATGCCGGATGATTTTCGTGCGCTCAGCCCGCAAATCCGTATCGAAGTCAGTGATTTTCCTGATGAGCAGGTGATGGAAGATCTCGATCTTGATACGCCTTACGATATTCTGTGTCTGTTTGAAGGTCGCGGCATTGGTGAGCGTTTTCACCTGAAAGCACAGGAAGGGCCGGAACTGCTGACATTATATCGTCGGGCAATTCTGGATTACTGGAGCGAAAACACTGAAACGCTGGGCGAAATCATCAGCCATATATTATTGCATGAAATCGGCCAGAGCCTTGGCTTGTCTGAAGAGGAGATGGAAAGGCTCGGAGCGCAGCATTAATATATGCCGCTTATGACGCTTTCAGCCTTGCGGACACAAACAGGCGTTCCCATATATAATGTATACACAGCGAATCCTGCCAATGGCACGTTAAGACAGCTCTTAATTTCTCCTTAAATATCACGTTTTTCCCTGTGGAAAGAAAGTTTGGATTTTTTGGTATTTTTTTGAATTGTCGTGT